>CAKQRD010000001.1 GCA_934271275.1 uncultured Clostridia bacterium
TTCGCCGCCGGCCGTATGCTCGTAATGCCCTGCGGGAATTATTATATATCCGCATTTCGTACATTTTACGGGATTCGCTTCGTCGGGCTTTGCCCTGTCGGGCGTGTGCGCTTCTACGTTTAACTTGTTATCGCAAGTCGAACAGGTATCCCAATGCCCCGCGCCGTCTCTTCCGCCGTATTTCGTTAAGTTATGCGCGAGTTTTTCGCCGTATTCCGCGCCGCATACCGAACAAACCGCTTTTGTCGTACAAGTTGCCGTTCCGCCCGAACACGTGCCGTTTTCTTTATGACTGCTATCCCTCTTACAAGTGCGGGTATGCGTTCCGTCGCCGTTACTTACCCAAGCGCCGTAGTCGTGGTCGCCGTTCGCAGGTATCGTAAGGTCGGTTATTTCTTTGCCGCTTTCGTCGAAATGCTTTCCGCAAAGTTTGCAATCTTTATGCGCTTTTGTTCCCGCAGTCACGCAATTTGCGGAAGAAGCGGCAATCATATCGCCGAAGTCGTGCGCGTCGGAGTTAACCGGAATAGTCAAGGCTTCTAACGTTGTTTCCTTCTTGTTTTCGTCAAAAAACTTGTTGCAAACCGAACATTTGTAATATGATTTTCTTCCCGTTGCAATACAAGTTGCAACCTTTTCCAAAACTATCTGACCGTAATTATGTTCCGTACAACCGTCTTCGGCGTCGCTTAACTTTGTATAAGCTTTTAACCTCGCAATACAACTGCCTGCTATATAGTCGTATCCCGAGGAACTTTTAGCGTAAGACGGCTTTTTGGATTGAGTCTGAACGATGTTTACGTATGCGTCGCCTTTTTCGTTAGAAACTTCCGCGACTATCGAAAAGTACGAACCGACGGAAAGCTTTGCGGGATTATCTAATTTTATCGTATGATACCCGCCGTACTTAAAGGTTTGCGTTTGTTCGGCAACGAGTTTTCCGCTTTCCACATAAGATTGTCCCCACCCGGAAATGTCGGCGTAAACTTTGATATTAACACGAACGTCGTTACCGGAAAACCCTACGTTTACCGCTTTTAACCTTTCCTCTTTATCGACGGTCCCTTTTTTTGCCTCGAATACGTTTGCAACGTGTCTTAGCTTTATCAACCCGAAATTTTCTGCGTTATCGTCGTAATAATAGTTATAATCGTACGTTTCTTTCGGAGAGTAGTCGAAAGTCCAGGCGGTCGAAGAAGCGATTTTGCTTTCGTAAGTAAGCCAAAAATATTCGTTATCGCTATAACTGTTTTTTACAAGCCACCCCCCGTTCGTCGCGGTTTGTTTGGGTCTGAAACTTTCTTTACTAATATCGTCGTCCCACCCTACGAGAACGATGGCGTGTGGCTCTCCGTTTTTAACCTCTTTATCGTTATAATAAAGATTTCTGCCGCCGTCGTAAAAACAAGAAGCGGTTACCGCGCCGTACTCCGCGATAGCCCTTTTTATTTCATCTATTCTTGCCTCGTCCGAAAGTCCGGAAGCAATCAGATTCGCGTTTTCAAGACGATAGAGAGAGTTTTGCCACACGTCCGCGTCGTATTTGCCCGAAACGGGACCTTGCCACATGCCGAGAAGCGCGGAGCTGTACTCTATACTGCCGCCTTTCGTCAGCCAGTTGCTTGTACTGCTGTAAAAATCAGCGTTATTCCCAAGCGGATCGGCTTTTCGGACGTACCTTCTGTACGCAAGCGCTTTGGGATTAAAGTTCAAATCCTGTTTAACGCCGAGCCTTTTTTTCAAAACGGCTGCTTCGGAAGCGTTTATCGCGGAATACGCCCAACAAAGACTCGTTTCGCCCTGATCTTTTACCGCCGTCAATTCTTCGCGAGGATCGAATTTACGAAGCTTTAAAATCTCCTCCGCAGAAGAATAGAAATCGGCGGATGCGGCATAAGAAACGTTATCGGCAACGATTGCGGCAGAAGCCGTCCAAAAAAAGATTGCCGAAAGGATTCCGAGTACCAAAACGCTAAACTTTGATTTTTTCATTCGTCGTCTCCCGTGCGCATTTTTCAGGCGTTACCCGTTTAAAGGTCGGTTAAAAATCGGCACGCCTGTTATTATACGCTTTTGCGCCGCGTATATTGTATCATAAATAACCCGCTTTTTCAAGCGTAGTCGCGCAGAGAACGCCGATTTACGTAAACTTATCCGTAAAACCGGTCTTATACACATAAAAACGCCTCTTTTTCGCCGCAAAAACCGCAAAAACTATTTTATAAAGGCTATCCGTAACCAAGCGGCGCGTCGGAAGCAATATTACGAAATTTTAAAAAAAATTAAAAAACACGCTTAAAAATCGTTGACAAACGAAAATACGCGCGCTATAAAATCCGCAAAAATAAGTTTTGGCAAAGGCGTCAAAGAGAAAATCTTTGGACGCCTTTTCTTATTTTAAATTCTTTTTCAGGAGTACGGTTATGAGTATCTGCGATTATTTCGGCAAAAACGTGTTCAACGACGCGGTGATGAAGGCAAGGCTTTCCAAAGATATATAAAGAAGTACGCCGCACAATCGACGAAGGAAAACGTCTGGACATCGAAACGGCTAACGTCGTTGCAAACGCCATGAAGGACCGGGCGGCGGAAAAATTTCCGCCGCCCGCACGGGGTTATTATATTAAGCTTCTTCTTTCGTCAAATCTCCGTCCGTGCAATGTACAATAAACTTGCCGGTATAACCTTTCCAATAATCTTCCTTTTCTGTATTATTCCATTCTTCTATCGTTCCGTTATAAGTAATATCCGTGAGCGAACTGCAACCCCAGAACGCATATTCTCCTATACTTGTAACAGTGTCGGGTATTGTTATGCTCGTGAGCGAACTGCAACCAAAGAATGCATAATAATTTATACGCGTTACGCCTTTCGGAATCGTTACGTTTTTTATCGTCCTGTTGTAAACAAACGTATAATCATATGTTTCAAAATCCTGTCCGTTATAATCGCTCGGTAACGTCAGGTCCGTATTGCTTCCGACGTAACCCATTAAGTAATTGACGTTATCGTAAGTATAAAACAAATACCCGTCCTTATTAACTATATCCGTCGTCCCGCCCTTTTTAACGTTTAACGCATATTCGCCTGCGCTTCCGTTTTCTATATCTAAATCGCTGTTATTTATTACCTCCACGAGTTTAACGCAACTGTTAAAAGCAGCCCAACCTATGCTTGTCACGCTCTTTGGAATAGTTACGCTTACAAGCGAAAAACAAGCGTTGAAAGCAAGCGAACCTATACTCGTCACGCTATCGGGAATGATTACGCTCGTGAGCGAATAACAGTATTCAAACGCTTCGCTTCCGATAGTTTCTACGCTGTTCGGAATATTTATACTCGTCAAAGAACGGCAACAGCAAAAAACGTTTCTTTCTAACCTTGTTACGCCGTTCGGAATGTTTATGCTTTCAAGCGCGCCGCAATTGCCGAAAGCCCACTCACTTATTTCCGTAACGTCTTTTCCGATAATCACACTTACGAGTTTGCTACAATACCGAAACGCCGAATCGCCTATACGCTTTACTCCGTCCGGAATGGTTACGCTCGTAAGCGAAGTGCAATACCCAAACGCCGTAGAGCCTATACTCGTTACGCCTTCGGGAATAACCAAATCGGTTACTAACTCATCATTTAAATATAAATTATGTGCATAATATAACGGATTGCTTGTGCCGTTTATACTAAAAGAAATATTGCACCAAGCGGCTACGTCGGTTATATATACCCCTTTTAAAGATTCGCAATCGTTAAACACAGACTCTTCTATTTCGGTCACGCTTGCGGGTATATTTATTCCCGTAAGCGAACCGCAACCGCTGAACGCGCCTTTTCTTACGTTCGTCACCCCGTTACCGATAGTTACGTTCGTAAGCGAGCTACAACCCTCGAAAGCACTACTTCCTATTTCCGTCACGCTGTCGGGAATAACGATTTTTTTAAGCGCAGAACAGTTAAAAAAAGCTTTTTCGCCTATTTTACCGACGGGGTATCCTTCATAAGCGGCAGGAATAATAAATTTTTCTCTCGTTTCCGTACCTATTCCCGAAACGATATATATTTCATCTCTTAAAAAATATTCGAGTCCCGTCGCTTCTTCCAAAATCTCGTCGCCGCAAAAGGTACAAACACGGTCAACGTAATTGTGCGGAACTTTTTCCGTTTCATTATCCTTATACTCTTCTCCGCAGGAGCATTTATGTAACGTATAGCCTTTGGTCGTACAAGTCGGTTCAACAACCGTTTCAACGTACGAATGAGTATGCTCGCCCGAAGGTTTTCCCCCGCCGCCCGTACCGCCGTTGCCGTTTCCTCCGTTGTTGCCGTTTCCGCCGCCTATCACCCCGCTCTGCCAAAGCACAAATACCGTACATATTGCGGCGATTGCCGCGAGTACCGCGAACAAAATCAACAAACCTTTCTTTCTCATAATCTTTTCTATGCCTCCTTAAAATTTTTTCCTGCGCAAAATAAAAAATGCGCAACTCCGCGAACGGAATTACGCACCGCAAAAATGCCCCCGCTCGCCTGAATTGCGATATAATTTACTAAAATCATTTACGAAAAGGATTTTTTTGTAAAAATCAATGCGAAACACGCTTTTACCGACAGCATACACCTTTTCGTAGGAATTATTAAACTATACCGCAAGCGTATTTTACCACAATGCGGCAAAATATGCAAGTAACGGGGGTTATTTTTAAAAGTAAAAAACTCTGCGGGCGGCGGAAAAATTTCCGCCGCCCGCAGGCTTTTTTCGATTTTTTTCGATTTTGTTTGCGGTTAGTTTTCGGAAACGGAAACCGCTTCTTCGGCTTTACCCGCTTCCTGCGACTTTTTCATTTCGTCAAGTTCTCCGCTTATTCCGCGGTGACTTTTAAATGAAAGTATAAAGCTGCATTTTTCTTTGACCTTATCCGCTCTGTTTCTTATAGAAAGTCTTAATTCTTCTAACTTAACGACTGCGTTATGAGTCTTTGCCCATTCTCTTATTTTTGCCACCACCTTGAACGAATAGCAGATATCCACGATCATAACACCGAAGTACGCGCCGAACAAAAAGCCGCTTCCCGCAAATTCCGCCGCCGCGGTTGCGCCCGCTTCGATATACGGGTGGATAAGAAAGTAATAAGCCGCGCCGATTATTCCCCAAAACAGCGTGAACAGCGGGCAGATTATACCCTGAATGTTCCCCCATCTGTCCGAATAATCCCAAAGTTTTACCTTCATGCCCTTGATAAAAATAAGCCCCGTGATATACTCTATAAAGGTCATGGCGAAAGTTATCATAAACACTACGAAAACCGCCCGCCACGCGGGAGAGGATATAAACGAATATTTTGCGGAAGAAATAAGGTAAAGCACCAGCGTGCCTATCCCGTAAAGCGGAAGGTTAGGACCGACGAGAAATCCGGGGTTCACCCATTTTTTGTGCGCGAATCTTCTGAAAAAGAATTCCATAATCCAGCCCGCGGTTCCGCCCACGACGTACACGAAGCACAGTTTTAAAAAGGTTTCCATATAAATCTTCCTTTATCTTCCGTAATTCAACGGGTTTTTATTTTTAGTTGCGCGAACGATGCCCGAGCGCCGAACGCCTTACAGCAGTCCGAACACGCACAGAGAAAGCACTGTTGCCGCCGCCGCGATAACGCCGCCCGCAGCAAATTCCGCCGCGGTGTGCCGTTTAAGGCTTAACGAAGCGAAAAAAGCGAGAATCCATACCGCGACGAGGCACGTAAACCACGGGCTTACCAGAAACGAAAGCATAGTCAGCGGTCCCGCAATGCCCGCGGAATGTCCGCTCGCCTTGAAACGAAACGCGAGCGTGCATACGCCTATCGCCACTCCGCTTATAAGGTAAGTAAGATAAACCGCCTTTTCCGCCGCCCCGCCTATAAAAAAGGACGCGGCGAATCCTGCGGTATACCCCGCTACCGAAAACAGCGTGGCGAGATTCCGCTCGAAAGACCGCCCCCGTCTTTTAAGCGGCGGTATCAGCGCGGTCAGAAGATACGCGATAAGCGGCGCGGCGGCAAGACAAGCCAGAGAAACGAGGTAATTTTTCAAATCCGTTTTCCCGAATGCGAGCATAACGCTCGTAAGGAGAACTGACATTACCATCGGTGCGGTGGCTATTCTCGCCGCAACGTACGCCTTGTTCCTTTTTTCGGACATTTCAGGCTAAAATAAGCTTTTTAATGTATTTTCTTTCTTTAAGAGTTATCTTGTTGTCAACGGTTACGACCGCAAGGCACAACGCAACCACGTCGTCGCGGAAGCTTTCGTCCACCAGATTCAACACGGTGAGAAGGTCTGCGGTATAGTCGCGGATTTCCTTATGCACTCCCTTATCCGCCTCGAACACCGCCTTGACGGTTGCGAAATCGAAGTCTTCGCCGAACGCTTTCACGAGCGCGGGATAGATGAGAAGGTATTCGCGTTCGTCAAGCTTTCCGTCAGCCGCAACCGCGCCCACGATGAAGGTCGCCAGCGTTTCCACCGGATCGATCTCCGGAACGTCCAGAATCTTCAGCTTTGCCATTACTTTAACGGATTTCTCCGCGATAACGGCTCCGCGCTCCAAGGCGCTCATTCTTTCAAACTCTTTACATAATTTTGTGAATTCAAACATTTTTGAATCCTCCTTTATAATTTATCATATTTTTATTAAAGCGGCAAGTCTTTTTTGGTAAATACCTTTGCTCCCGCGAAATAACCTATAATTCCCGCAACCGCAAGTATAGCGAACTTCCAGAGATATACCGTCGTTCCTTCCATTATGGACACCACGTCGAACAGCGAAATGACAGTCGCGTAGTTGAAGTTGTTAAGCGCGTCAAGTCTCACGACCGAGGGAATGACGGGGCTGCCGAACAGTCCGAGCATTGCCGCAACGAGCGCGAATATCGAAAGCCCGCCGCCTATCGCCATAGAACGTTTGCTTCTGTCGAACACGCAGGACGTGAAGAAGCAGAGTCCCGAAAGCGCGAGCAGCACGAGGAACGCGCCGAGGTTAAGAAGCAGCAACTTCGAGTAGGTAAGCTCTATTTCCGATTCCGCCGCGACTATCGCGAGACATACGCAACCGGTGGCGGAGGTTAAAAGGAACATCGCGAGAAGCGAGCCGATTAAATATACCGCCTGCGTGAATACCACGGTTTTCCTCTTCGTCGAGGTAGATAAAACGTACGCCATGGAGCCGCTGTCCACCTGCCCCGCTATAAGGTTGTTAGAAGCCATTATCATATAGATTATGGGGAGCAGAAGTCCCGCGAGTTTATAGAATATAGAACCGACGACGAGGGTATAAAGGTCCGCTTCGCCTATCTCCTGAAGCGCGTTGGAAACCTCTTTGGGAAGCGAAGAGAGAAGGCTCGAAGTAATTTCTTCTTCGAGTTCGGCGGTTTTTTCGGCAATCGCCGCCTGCGCCGCAGCTTCGTCGGCGTATTTGCCGTCCGCGAAATCTTTCATTATCAGTTCCGTTTCGTAATCGAGCCTGCCGTCAAAAGTGATTATGGCGGTCATTCCGAGGTTTTTGACGTGAGAATAATCGTAGCCGAAGCTTTCGTATTTCTCTCTCGTCACCTTGAAGCTTGCAAGCTTTGCGATAAGCTGATCCACTACGTCGTCGCTCGTCATATTCGCGGCGAGAAATATGGGCGTTGCGTTTTTAACGCGCGCTTCTCTGTATTCCGTTCTTTCCTCACTCGCGATATATTCGGCTTCTTTGCCCTCCGCAAGTGCCGAGAGAACCGAACCCACGTCGTAATCCTCGGGAAGAGCTTCTCCGTTATCCTGATAATAACCGTTCATCTGCCCGTTGGGGTTTATGGCGCACATCGTAATTCCGTAATACTCTACGGACATATCGTATTCCGTGCCGTCCGCCTCTATCGTCGGAGGAGTGTTTTTCTTTATCCAACTTTCGGTATCGGTAACCGCAGAACCGTACGCGAGAGCTATCGCCGTAAGTTTGTTGGGAGTCATCGCGCCGCTCGCGGTTTTTTCCTCGAAAGTTTTACCCGCGGTGGTGTTAAGCTCGGGCTTATAGCCTTCGGGGCTTCCCGCCGCCACCCATTCGAGATATGCGAAGCATTCTTTCGCGCCGGCGGCAAGGTATTCGTCGAATTTTTCCATACCCTTTGCGCCGTTAACGTAATAACCGAGGGCGCGTTTTTTCATACTCGAATCTACTTCTTTAACGATTATAGTATCCTGAATGGCGTTTTTAACCTCGCCGAGAGAGCCGCTGCCCGAAATAAGCATAACGCAGGCGAGCATAAAGCACACGGCGAAGGTTATTATCGCCCACATAGTGCCGTTCGCCTTGCAAGACTGTTTGAAAAGCGCTTTACTGAACATTCTTTTCGTTCTCCTTTTTTGCGAATAATATTTTTTTGAAGTGGTCTTCCAGCGTATAAGGAAGCTCCGAAATGAATTTTACGTCGTAATTTTTAAGTATTTTAAGAAGTTTAGCGGTGTCCGAAGAAGCTATGCGCACGGTCACCTGATCGTACTGCTCCTGCACCCTTATGATTTCTACGCTTTCTTTCATAAACCGCTCGAAATCGGCGTGACTGTTGAATTCGGTTTTGAAATCTTTGGTCGGGCGATTGTTTATGTCGTTCATATCGCACACGTCGGCGATTCTGCCGTCCGAAATCAGCGCGACCTTATCGCAGGTCGATTCCAGCTCCTCGAAGCTGTGGCTGCTCATAAGTATCGTTTTACCCTTTTTATGTTCTTCGTTTATTATGTCGAGGAAGGTTGCGCGCATAAGCGGATCGAGTCCCGTCGTCGGCTCGTCGAGAAGAATTATCGGCGCGTCGTTCATAAGCGCGGCGACGAGCGCGGTTTTCTGTTTCATACCCTTGCTCATACGTTTAAGATTAGCGCGCGGATCGAGCTGCAATCTTTCTATAAGCTCGTTGGCGTAGTCCATATTTTTCATTTTAAGGAATTCTGCCTGCGTTTTCAGAAAATCTATACCCGTGGGAAGGTCGGGGAATGCGATTTCTCCGGGGACGTATCCCACGTTTTTGGCAATCTCGCTCGCGTGTTCCCAAGAAGAAAGCCCGTTCACCGTAACCTTGCCGCTCGTAGGCTTCAGAAAGCCCAGAACGTTGCGGATTGTGGTGGTTTTGCCGCTGCCGTTCGTGCCGACGTAACCCATCATTTCGCCTTGATTTATTTCAAGGTCGAGGTCGAAAACTCCGCGTCCTTCGCCGTAATCTTTCGTAAGCTTTTCAAGTTTTATAACGCTCATTTCAACGCTCCTTTGAAGTCCTTTTCCTCTTTATAGAACTTCATAAAGTAGTCCTGCAACGACTCCTTTCTGTTGCCGAAGGAGACTATATTCATATCGGCAACGCCGCGGATAAGATAGTTAAGGTCCTTATCCTCCACCGAAACGAATCTTTCGCCATCTCTTCGTTCGAGTTCCGCGAGAGAAGGGATGTTCGCGGCTTTTTCGTCGAACCTTTTCGCTTCCGCCTCGTCAGAAAATTTAATTGTATAAAACTTCCTCGAAGCGTGTTTGAGGTCGTCTGCCACGAACTGCGAGACTATTTTACCGTCCTTTATAATCGCTATTCTGTCGCAGGTGTTGTCTATTTCGGAGAAAATATGGCTCGACAAAAGTATCGTCTTCCCGCGCGCCTTTTCTTCGTGAATAAACTCTATGAACTGCTCCTGCATAACGGGATCGAGACCGCTGGTCGGTTCGTCTAAAATAAGCACGGAAGGATCGGACATAAACGCCGCGACGATGGCGAGTTTTCTTTTCACGCCGAGGCTCATTCTCTTCGTCTCGCCGTTAAGCGCAACGTCGTCAAGCTCGAACATATCGAGCATTCTTTTCTGCATCTTTTCGTTCTTAACGCCTTGCAACGACTGCATCATATTGAGAAATTCCCAACCGGTAAGTCCTGCGGGGAGCGCGATTTCACCGGGAATATACCCCACCTTGGAAAGTATTTCGTAATACTTTTTAAAGGTTTCTTTGCCGAAAATCTTCGTACTGCCGCTGTCGGGCTTGGAAAATCCCATAAGATGTCTTATGGTCGTCGATTTGCCCGCGCCGTTAGGTCCTAAAAACCCGAACACTTCGCTTTCGTTCACGCTGATGCTCACGTCGAAAACGCCGCGCCCGCTACCGTAGTCTTTCGTAAGTTTTTCTACGTCTATTACGCCCATTTCCTGCTCCTTTTTAAATTTTTTTGTTTTTTCTTCTGAACACTGTTGACATATTAACAGTATTGAATTATAATAATATTATAAGATAAAGTTAAGCACATATCACGCCTTCACCGTTGATATATTAACACATTTTTATATATTGTATATAAGGAGAACTATATGAAAGCGCAAAATCTGAATAATTCTTCAAGAAAGACGCGGAAGCTCATAAAAAAGGTGTTTGCGGAGATGTTGTCCGAAAAACGTGAGCTGGGAAAAATTTCGGTCAGCGAACTTTGCACGCGGGCGGAAATCAGCCGCGGCACGTTCTATTCGCATTACGACGACATATACGGCGTTGCAGAGGACTATGAGAACGAGATAATGGGGCTGTTTTTCAGCGACAGTATGCTCGTCACCCCTCACAGCGTAGAGCAATTTATAGATTCGTTCTTTAAATACGTTAAAGATAACGACGAAAACTATAAAATGCTTTGCAAATCGAACGACTTTATGTTCGCGGCGAAGAAGCTTGCGACGATTGCGGCGAACAAGCTTATAGAAATATCGCGCTCGGACGAAAGGATAAAGAACAAAGAATTTCTGGAACTCGATATAAACATATTTATCGAAGGGGTGCTTTGCGAATACGTTAAATATTGCAGAGGGTATTCGGCTGTCACGCCGGACGACCTATACGAATACGCAAAGAGTTGGTGGAAGAACTTTATCGCCCGCCGTTGCGAAGCGTAAAAAAATATGATTTAACGCGGTTTTAGAAAGAGGAGGTTATTCCTGACTGTTGCTTTTAATAGTATAATTCAACCGAAAACACAAAAACGGCAGTTTTTAACTGCCGTTTTCAGTGTGCTTTCGCCACAAAAGAGATTTTCAGGCAACTTTACAGCTCGATTTGAACTCAAACGTAAGACTCATATAACAGTATAATAATTATTTAAATAGTTTTATCCTTTATTTCTTGCATAATTTCTTCGCATCGTTTTGGCGAAAGATTGAAATCCTTTGCCAAAGCAAGCAGATCCGTATCCGAAGGATTCCCTTTTCCGTTGATTGTCATTTCGTGTTCAAACTTGTCAGGCGTTCGCGTTATATCATAAGCCGGTGAAATACGGTATCTTTTCAGGTTTTCATCATAAATAAAAGCAAAATTCTTGGCGTGGTCGTCTTTGTTTCCGTAATAAACGTTAAAGCACATTCTCCGAAACGTTTCATACATTTCTTCTTTATTTCCGTTAAGCGACTCGACGACGTTGAACAAATGACCGTAATCGAGAACAGGCTGCCTATGGCTTATTTCAAGCAATGCGGCAAGCGAAATAACGTGTAACCGTTTTTCGCCTTCTCTGTCAAATCTTTTAGAACCGAAATACCCCGCGCAAATTTTTGACGTGAATAATTTATATTCGTTCATTCGTATCCCGCACTTTTCTGCGAGTTCGTTCGCCTTGTATTCTTTTTCGCCTACGTCTATCGGATCGATTGCACAGGCAAATTTAATTATCCACGGTTCTTCGTTTATACGCACATGGACTTTCGGTCTTGCTCCGCCGCTCGAACCGCCGAGCCTGTATATAGAATCTAAATCTTTTACGTTATCATTGTCTTTTAATATCTCTTCAACTTCTTTTGCTATGGTATCGAAAGGTATTTCGTCAAAACCTGCCGTCATCGGTTGATTAGGTTCGTAAGAAAGTCCGCCGAGTCCGTTATCATTGACAAGCGATAACTTTGTAAGCGGCGACAATCTCTCGGGATTTATGCCTCTTTTTACAAGCATTCGATTCATTAACAGTTCTCCCCAACCGTCAGGCAACGAATCCCAAAACACGCCGTATAGACCGCCGAACTGTTTTTTCGGACTGATAAAAATTTTATTGCACAACGGCAACGAAAACGGGGATATTGAAAATCCGTCTTTTAACCAAGATTCTTCATACTGAAACCCGAAAACCGACGGTTCTATTTCGGCAAGATAGCCTACGATTTTACCGTTATACTTTACTTTCATTTTTTTTACGTTTTCAATCATACGCCGAAATCCTTTAAATTAGCAATCTTTCTCGTTGCAAAAAGCAAATCGAAATCTTCAAGGCAATCCAAAGCCTTGGCTATTTTCAGGAGCGAAGCAAGCGAAATCTCGCCGAAGCTCTCAAATCTGCGAACGGAAGCGTATGCTACTCCGGATTTATCGGACAAAGCTCGTTGCGTCAGTTTTTGCTCTTTTCTGCGCGTTTTAACTTTTTCGACAAGCCTTTCCGTTACGTTTTTAATCGACGGAGAATTAACTAATTGCTCCAAACTATATTTATTATCCATATTGCTATTATAATAGCATTTAAAATATATAAAGTCAATAAATTGCTAATATATTATCCATAGTATAAAATATATGCAGGATAACTTTTTATAAACTTATTTTCATCTCCGCGCCACCTATAAAGACAATCCTTATTTTCTCCTTTGATTCAACAACCACACTCTCTATCACTTGTCGAACGAGTTTATCGTCGTATCCGAGCGTTCGATTCTTTAATCCGTCAAGCACGACGTATATATCGTCAAGTCGCTCCTGCACCTTTTCTTGATGCATTTCTCTTTCTTTTATCTCCGTTAACCGACGCTCTAGAGAAACTTGGACATATAAGCCGTCTTTCTTTCGGTTCTACGGAAGAGTCAAAGACGGCAAAGAAGTCGCGAAGGCTTTACAGTGCGAATATGATTATCAAAAAATCTTTTGAGTGCTTGGTTACTCATTTTTACTCTTCGAGGTCGTTATTTGAGTGACCAGTAACTCAAAAACGTTTTCACGTTTAAATTTAAAAACACAAAAACGGCAGTTAAAAACTGCCGTTTTAGGTGTCAAATGACTATAAAAAAGATATTTTTGCGATTTTTACTATAGAATTGAACTTCTGCGTAGTTTTAAATTCTCAATTAACTGCAGAATACAATACGGTAGAACGATATCATAAATTATTTAGTCGATATTGAAATACTAAAGGATAATCTTTTAAAAATAATTCAATTTCATCAAAATGCTCTTTTATTGCTTTTTTTACATCTTTTTTATTATCATATTCTCCTATCTTTTTATGTATTTCCTGAGCTAAAAACCTGTCATTAAAACCTAATTCATAGATGAAAATATCCGTTTGCGTCGGAAGACCATATTTCAATTTTAAAGATATTTCTTGAAGACGATCAGTAGCATCATACACAGGGACTTCCTCTTCGTTTCCGTTTACCTTTAAAATTTCGCAAATGCTGTTAATTATGAGAGATATAATATATCCGAAATCGCTATTACAAATTGTGAATATTTCATCCATCGTAACAATAGACTCTCTATTTTTTTTGTTAATTCTATAAGCACGCTCATCAGCTGTCATTTTAATTGAATAATACGATTGGCCTTCCATCCACATTTTTGCTATTTCAACTCTCGCTATTCCATCTTTCACCTTATTTAAACAACGAGGTTTTGAACACCTTATTGCAGTTTCTATTACAAACTCAAGCAACTCATCACTGGTTAAACCACCTATATCAATTTCATTAACATCTTTCGTCAATTTGATATACGTCTCGCTCGAAATCATAGACCTTGAAAAACTGCGTTTATCACTTTCATCTTCAATGATATTAGATAAATACTCACAAATTTTCTCAAATAGTAATTTAAGTTCATACCTTTGCGTCTCGGTGGCAATCAAATTTGCCAGTGTATTATTAAGTAAATCGACTACAAATTCTTCTGTATATGTATTGTCATTATTTGCAATTTCAAGAGCAATATAACTTTCTATCCTTGCTAAAACACTAAAAACGTGATTGTAGATTTTTATAATCTCTACATCTTGACTATATTTGTTTAAAAAAATTTTTTCTGACTCTTGAAATTTTTTATAATCCGTATAACGCAAGATTGCTGCATTGAATAGGCAAAACGATTGACGGTTCTTTGTCGAATATTCACGAACAACATCTAAAACAGCACTTGTACACGACTCCGAATTATTAGGATTCAATAATTCTCTGCACTGATTCCAAGCCCATTGATCTTTATCATTATAAGCAAAAGGATCGGAAAAAATAATTGTTCCTTCAGTAAACATCCCCGATCTTGCTGTCCGTCCTATAAGATTATGAAAATCACGAACTTTTATGCGTTCACCCGCCTGATATATTGAAGATATTACCAAATATTTTATAGGCAAGTTTACACCTTGCGCTAACGTTGATGTGCAAATTACATTCGTTATTTTAGATTCTCGTAAGGCATATTCGACGGAGGTTTTTATACTGTCTGAAATCCCTGCATGATGAACAAATAAACCCAATTTAGCCGCTTGATACAAGTTCACATCATTTCCGTAATTTTTTTCAATAAGATTTGATATTTTATTGATTTCATCTACATCTGCCCTTTTCTTCAACTCAGAAACATCATATCCTCTTTTGTTTAAATCCAGTATCCTCTCAAGTATTTTGTTTGCACTATCTTTTCTTCCACAAAAAATCGCAACATTGTCATGTGGAATTATCTTTAAAAGACAGGCAATTGCCATATCATTTTTTTCTATCATTTTTCTATTAGAAAAGTCTACTGATGGAAAATATTTTTGTTTCTCTCTACTGCGCCTTGCTAAAGGTTTAATCTCAATCATTCTGGGAACATAAAAATCAGGCGACACATAATCTTCGTTACTAATGTAATAAAGATACCCATAATGGTTTCTACCATCTTTTTCCCATTTTAATGTTGCCGGCAACTTTTCTACTATGGAGATATTTTTGTTACTAAATGCGACGCCGTTACCTTTCGTAAACCATTTGTTAATTTGATCAACATTTGGTATGATAGCCGAAATAAGAATTTTTTGAACATCAAAATCAATCTGTTTTAGTATTGATGATATAAGTAATTCATAAGTTGCCCCACGTTCTTCATCATCAAAAAGATGTCCTTCGTCAAAAATAAGTTGTCCTATATTGCTAAGTATACTTTCATCCTGACGCACAATATAAAGCAATTTTTCAGGCGTCGTTACAACAACTGTTTTTCTTTCAGGATTAAACAGTTCATCAAAAAGATAGTCCTCTTGAATTAAATCGGAGACTTCACTGATTTGAATATCATTATCAAATTCTAAATCATGCCTTAAATCAGTACTTATCTCTCGGCATAACGCTCTAAAAGGTGCGACGACGACTGATAAGCGCACAGATCCAGAACAAAAAGCAGAATAAATAGCCATAGACATCGCTTTAGTTTTCCCAGATCCTGTAGGCATTTGAACAACGCCAGATTCTCCCTTAAAAAAGCCCTTCTCACACATGAATCTTTGAGACGGCCATAATTCCCTAACAAAATGTCCACTATTAACAATATCTACCAAATCATTTAATTCGATATATGAATACTTTGGCAACATTTCAAAAACTGAATGCTTTGCTTTTAAAATAAAAATTGCCAGTAACGCATCTATAAGAAAAATATCTCTGCAATCGTTGGTATCGTAAATACTTTGCCTAAACTCTTTTATAAATTGAAAATCAAGTGTCAAGCCGTGAGTCATTAGGCTATTATATTTATTTATAAATTTATATATATTTACTATTACAAGAATTCAATATCTCCTTATCATTTATCTCTACATCATTCTTCAAGAGGTGATATAATAATATATCTAATTCATTTTTCGATAAATTCAATGTCTCTCTATCTATATGCTTAATTAAAACTATAGAACTTCCTATTTGATCACACAAATAATACGCTATAGCGCCCACTAAATAAAAATAATTTTTTTCAGCCGAAATATCTGTTACGCGCAAATTAATGTAAGAATCATAAAATTTTGACGCAAAATACAATTCTTTCTTATGTATATCTACTTGTTTATCAACGTTTTTACCTCTTACAATATCGGCAGATAAATCTGCTATACACCCGATAACTACAGGAAACAACTCATTTATATCGACCTCTTTTTTTGTTCGTAAGTGTTCGGGAATATCGAACTCAATTTCCTTCGCAAAAGCTCGAGTTCTTTTTAAATAGTATTGAGCGTTTTTTTCAATTAACATTGTGAAGCTTCCTCGTATAATTTATGTACTAAATCAAATAAATTGCTTCGTTTAATAGCAATCAACCATCTCGGACCTTTTGATGTTTCCACTTTTTTTATTTTTTCTTCCGAATATGTAGTTGTATCATGAACGGCGGCTGCTCCGTTTATTTCCTTATATGGCCTATCAGGCTTATTTTGAAATCTTTCTATTAGTTTAGCCTTATCGTCATTATGATTCTCCAGATATTTTTGTTTTAATGCACTTAATGTTTCGCCTTTACGAACATCATCTTTATATGAATCCTCAATGGCTTCTTGAAGTCGATTTTTTGCCTCCTTACCAGTCGCTTGTGCTTTGACTTCAAACGTTACAAGTTCATCATCAGACGATACTCTATCTCCGATTTTAAAACCTATAACATCTGTTCCTTGTGTAGACGTACTTCTATTAAATTTATTTCTATATCTCTCGCGAGGAGCAAAGTATTTTAAAGTAAATTCCAAGTAATCGGAAATTAACAATTCTGCAAAATCACCAGAGCGAGTTCCGGGTCCAAAACCATCAGTTTTATCTGGAAATTTATGCTTCAATAAATATTCTTTTTTTGTCATGCCTGTTCCACTTACAAGCCTATCTAAAAGCGAGTCTTCACAATAATTCTGACGAAAATGAACTGCCCATTCTTTAAATGCCTTTTCATCAATTTCTATAAGTTCAAAGACTTCAACGTTATCACCATCATCGGTAATTATGTTATCGCGCCTAACAAGCGATTTCAGATATTCCATTTTTCTATTTCCCTAAACCATAAGAAAATTTTAAGAAGTAAATTTTGTTCTTATACAAGTATTTCATATTTTAAATCTCGATTCTTCGTTTTTTGACCAAATAAACGAAATTTAAATATTAATACAACTCACTCTTATATATACATTATACACCCATTTATTTAAAAAGACAAATTTGAGTTTATAAAACTTTTTTAATAATGTTTACAATTAAATACAATAGAAAAATTGTTTTAATTCCGCTATTAAAAATCAATTTACATCTCTTCTAATTTGGCATAAGAGTAGCAAGTTGTTCTATACATTCAAAAGATTTAAGCAAAAAAATGGTTTAGTATGATATAATTTTATCACTAATCTATTGTCAAGGAGATACTGTGAATATGAGTTACACCGAAGAACTTAAACTGCAAATTATTGCACGATATAAAAATGATGAAAGCATAATCTGCATTTCAAAAGAAACAGAAATTCCGCGCTCCACTATTTATCGATGGATTAATGACGATAAATTTGCCAATTCGACTCCTCAAAGCGTCAAAGACAAAGAAATTAAGAAACTCGAACAAAAAATTGAAAAACTGCAAACCATGTTGGCTATCATACACGAAGTCGGAATTTCAATCAACGCGCCGCCAAAAGAAAAACTTAACGCTATGACGCCGCTATACGGGAAATATAACGTTCATTGGCTGTGCGAAGCCATGCAAGTTGACAGAGGTACGTTTTACAACCATATTTTTCGCAATAAAAAGGATAACACGTGGTACTCTGAGCGGCGCGAAATCTTACGTAAAGAAATTCTTAAAATCTACGAGAAAAACAGACAAATTTTCGGCGCAAGCAAAATCACGGCAATTTTAAAACAAAACGGTTATCGGACAAGCAAAAGAACCGTTGCTTTTCTCATGCATGATATGGGACTCCAGAGCGTTCGTCATCGAGCGAAAGCCATTTATGAAAAGGAAGTAAAAAACAAAAATAAAGTCAATCAACAATTCCAAACTTCTCGTCCGAATGAAATATGGGTTAGCGATGTTACATATTTTAAAACGCAGTACAATTCATACTATATTTGCGTTATTCTTGATTTATATTCGAGGAAAATTATATCTTATCGAATCGCTCTGAACAACAGCACGCAATTAGTGAAAAGCACTTTCAAAGCCGCTTACGACTCGCGACAACCTAAAGAAGGCATCGTTTTCCACTCTGACCGCGGCAGTAATTATCGCTCTAAAACATTCTGTAATTACCTGAAATCATTGAATATCGTTCAATCGTTTTCACGCGCCTATACGCCTTATGATAATTCGGTTGTTGAGTCTTTTTTCTCAAGTCTTAAAAGAGAAGAACTTTATCGCGCCAAGTATCGCTCCGACAAGGAATTCAAGAAGGCGGTTGCCGATTACATAACTTTCTACAATACCCAACGCCCGCACTCAAACAATAATTATAGGACACCCGATGCCAAAGAGGCTGATTACTACAGCAATTTTAGCAACTGATGTCCTATTACAAGAGTTCAGAAGTGAGATGTTTTATTTTTTCGATCGCTGAATTTCGGTTTTTCGGAAATACGCGTCCTATTTTCAGATTGACTTCAACGACGCAAAATCGCTTATAAATAAAGGAATAAAAGAAAAACCTATTGAAATGTCTTACCGCAAAGGTTCGGATTTCAATAGGTTATTCATTATGGTCGGAGTGACGGGATTTGAACCCACGACCTCTTGGTCCCGAACCAAGCGCGCTACCAACTGCGCTACACCCCGCTCGCGCCGATTTTTCGTCGACGCTAACTATTATATAATTTTCTAAACGAAAAAGCAAGGCTTTACACGACCTTTTTCATCAAAAATTACGCCTTCTGCCTCTAAAAGTATTCTTTGTCGGTTTCCGCCGCCGAATGCGAACGCTTCGCTGACCTCTCCGAACCTGTTTACTACCCTGTAACACGGTATCGTTTCGGGAGACGGGTTAGCATGCAGCGCCCACCCGACCTGTCTCGACATTCTTTTATTTCCCAGAAGCTCCGCAATCTTTCCGTAAGTGATAACTCTGCCGTAAGGCACTTTCTTTACCACCTCGTACACTGCGGCAAAAAATTCGGAAGCCATAAAACCGCCTTTCCGCTTTTTTCTTTCGGGTGTATTACGCGCTAAAACACGCGTAATATACCCCGTTTTTCTTATATTTCGTTTTTTCTTCTTATATTCTGTTTACGCCCGTTCTTACCGCCGCTTCTTTAACCGCCGCCGCAACCGCGGGAGCAACTCTCTTATCGAACGGTGCGGGAATGATATAATCCGCGGAAAGTTCTTCGTCCGAAATAAGTCCCGCGATGGCTCTCGCCGCCGCCATATTCATTTCGTCATTGATGACTCTCGCTCTGCAATCGAGCGCGCCGCGGAAAATTCCGGGGAACGCGAGAACGTTGTTTATCTGGTTGGGGTAATCGCTTCTGCCCGTGCCGACTACCGCCGCGCCCGCTTCTTTTGCTTCGTCGGGCATAATTTCGGGAACGGGGTTAGCCATAGGCATAACGATTGCGCCCTTGTTCATGGTTCTTACCATATCTTTGGTCAGAACGCCGGGGGAGCTTACGCCGACGAACATATCCGCGCCCTTAACCGCGTCCGCGAGCGTGCCTTTCTTGCCGCTCTTGTTGGTGAACTCCGCGATTTTTTCTTTTTCGGGGTTCATACCATCCGGTCTGCCTTTATAGATGATGCCTTTTCTGTCGCACATTATAACGTCTTTCGCGCCCATGGAAAGCATAAGTTTTGCAATGGCTTCGCCTGCCGCGCCCGCGCCGCTGAATACGACGGTTATGTCTTCCCACTTCTTTCCGACGAGCTTCAACGCGTTTACAGCCGCCGCAACGCAGACTACCGCGGTACCGTGCTGGTCGTCGTGGAATACGGGGATGTCCACTTCGGGATCGTCGTTAAGTCTCTTCTCTATCTCGAAGCATCTCGGCGCGGAAATATCTTCGAGGTTGATTCCGCCGAAGCTTCCCGAAATGAGCTTTATGGTTTTAACGATTTCGTCAACGTCCTTGCTTCTTATGCAGAGCGGGACAGCGTCTACGTTACCGAACGTTTTGAACAGAACGCACTTGCCCTCCATAACGGGCATACCCGCTTCGGGACCTATGTCTCCGAGACCTAAAACGGCGGTGCCGTCGGTGATTACCGCAACGAGGTTGCCCCTCGCGGTCAGCTCGAAGGACTTGTTGTAATCCTTCTGTATTTCGAGACAGGGCTGCGCGACGCCGGGGGTATACGCGAGCGAAAGGTCGGTTTTGTTCTCGACCTTAACCTTTGATACTACTTCGATCTTGCCTTTCAGTTCGCTGTGAAGTTTCAGCGATTCTTTTGCATAATCCATTGCAAAACACTCCTTAAAAAAATAATATATTTACAGTATTTAAAAAACTATTTGCGGCTTTTGCCTTAAAGACGAAAAACTTCCGCGCCGCTTTTTCTTTCGTATTTCCTTCGTTTTTGCCGAATTTACTTGGAAAAAGCGTTGTAGATGGCTCTTATGCACTTTTCGTAATCGGAATCGGCAACGCCGACGATTATGTTAAGCTCGCTCGAACCCTGATCTATCATCTTAATGTTTATACCGCCGTCCGCAAGCGCCTTGAAAATGGTCGCCGCGGTTCCGGGCCGTCTTGCCATACCGTGACCTACGGTCGCTATTACGGAAAT
The DNA here is from genome assembly GCA_934271275.1 of uncultured Clostridia bacterium. Lineage (GTDB taxonomy): Bacteria > Bacillota > Clostridia > Christensenellales > Borkfalkiaceae > UBA1259. Next base: position 20,783 of record CAKQRD010000001.1, read on the forward strand.
TTTTTCTATAACGTGAACGTAGTCGGGGCTTACGGCCTCGCGTATTTCATTGATTACGTCGTCCAGCACTCCGCCCGAAAGCTGTCCCGAAGGGATAATTACGGACAAGGTGTCTATACCCGAGGGCAGATGCTCTACGCATACGCCGTGGTGTTCGAGAACGGACAAAACCTTTCTCACGAACCCTACCTCGGTGTTCATGTTGGACTTTTCTATATATATAACGGTAAAATCTTTTTTACCGGCTATACCCGTTATGACCGAATCGCTTTCCTTCGCGATATATTTATCCGAAGGCACTATCATCGTGCCGGCGTCCTCGGGCTTGAAAGTATTTCTTATGTTTATGGGAATTTTCCCTTTCATTACGGGGAAAATCGCGTCCGCATGCAGCACCGAAGCCCCCATATACGAAAGCTCGCGAAGCTCCTTATAGGTTATCTGCGTAATGGTTGCGGCTTCGGGAACTATACGGGGATCGCAAACGAGAAAACCGCTCACGTCCGTCCAGTTTTCGTAAACGTCCGCGCCGACTCCGCGCGCTATGATAGAACCCGTAATATCGCTTCCGCCGCGCGAAAAGGTTTTTATTCCGCCGTCGTACGACTTGCCGTAAAAACCGGGAATAACCGCGCGCTTCACGTCCGCAAGGCGGGTCTGAACCTTATCGTTGGTATAGTCCTGATTAAGCCTGCCGTGACTGTCGAACCGAATCATTTCGGAAGCGTCTACAAACTCGAACCCGAAAAACTCCGCGGCGATAAGCGCGGAAAGATACTCCCCGCGGGAAGCCGCGTAATCCGCGCTCTTTTTCTCGTCTATCTCCTTTTCGGTGCGGTCTAAAATTCCGTCTATATCGAGCTTTAACCCGAGGTCGTTGACGATTTCTTTAAATCTCGCTTTAATGAGCGAAAACGACTTCGCGCAAGAACCCGTTTTAACGGCTTCTTCGTTGCATTTATAAAGCGTATCGGTGATTTTTATGTCGTTTTTGTCTCTTTTTCCCGGAGCGGAAACGACCACGAACCGCCGCGAATCGTCCGCAAAAACTATATCCTTTACCTTTCTTATCGTATCCGCGCTCGCCATAGACGTGCCGCCGAACTTACAAACTTTAAGCATAATTCTTCTCCGTTTACTCCGCGTTTAAGCGGCTTTTCTCGGAAGCGTCACGCGAAAAAAACGCGCCGCTACCTTATTCTTTTTCCTTCTAAATAATATCTTTTTTCCACGCCCTCGCCCATAGAAAAGGTTTTTCTCGGGAGCGAGCCGTTTGCCGAAACGTACCTGAAAAGCTCTTCCTTTTTAAGCTTATCGAAGGTCACGCCGACAGCCGTTTCGTCTCTTTTAACCATTGAAAAGAGATTTTTTTCTCCGTGAATATAATCGACCTTGCCGCCGTTTTCCGCGATATAATTCTTTATAAACCCGTCAACCGCGGCGACGCTTTCGGGAAGCCCTTCGCGAGAACCTTTAACGGTCAAATCTCTCCCGTCCGTCACGCCGAACCTGCCCGTTACGCCGTTTATTTCCGAAACAAACCTTTTGCGGTCTACCCCCGAAACGAATCTGTAAATCGGCTCGAAATATATTCCTTCGTCGTATATATTGTTAAATTCCGCCAAAGCGAAGCGCGCGGGGTGAGTTTTTCTTTCCTCTTCGGAAAGAGTTTTTTTGACCTCGTTCCAGCACGCCTTTGCCGTCGCGAGAGAATGATTCCCGTCTCCGACCGCAAAAACGAACTCGTCTGCTTTACCGTATTTTTTCGTAAGCCTTTCTTCCTCGAGAAGTCCCGAAAACGCTTCCGCAACGCCTTCTTTTTCGGGAACGAACCAGCCAGCGACTCTTCCTCCGCCCATATTCAGCGTAAAATCGTATAATTTTTCAAACGAGTCGCGCTTTTCAAAGAGTTTTTCGGCGATTTCCTTTTTTTCGTCGTCGAACAATATCATTATATGCGGGAACTCCGCCGCCGCGTTTTTGCGGATAGCGAGCCTCGGCGGGATACGCTCTTCTATCGTCCCTTCGGTGGAACGCACGAGCGCGGAAGATTTTTTCGCGTATTCGTATTTTTCGAGATCGACTGCGCCGATTATGCCGATACGCCTTTTTACGAACGGCGTTTCGCGCACGGTCAGAACGAACCCTTTCGGAAGCGTTTTAAAAAGCCCCTTTCCGAGATATTCCTCTATATTGCGGTTTATTTTTTCTATTCGCTTTTTCTGTCCGTCTCCGAGATAAATTTCGGGGAGAACGAGATTAAGCGCGGAAGGCTTGTCCGCGACCTTTTCTTCAAGCTCCTTCCAGTAATTTTCGTCGCCGGTGAACTGATCGCAGGCAACGCACGCAAAAGACGACAAATCGGAAACGTCCGGCAACAAAATTTCGGCCGCGACGATGCCCGTTTCTTTCATATTCCGCCTCCTTTGCTTTTTTCAGATAACGTATAATTCAAAAATTATACGGTTTAAAGATTTATAACGATTACGGTGAAAATCGCAAGTCCGATAGCGAGAGCTACCATTCCCACGCTTTTCCACGCTCTTTTGCTTTTGGATTCCGCAGACTGCTCCGCGGGAGTCAATTTGTTATCCATTTTCAGCTCCTTTACGCTTTTTCTTTATCTTCCCGAGCTATGCCTAGAAGAAGCTCTGCCCGAAATACTTACGATTGTCAATTCTGAGCCTATCCCCACGCCCTTGCTATCGAAGAATCTTTACGCGAAGGTAGCTTTTGAGATTCTTCGGGGGAAAGTCTTTGCGGGCAGTTCTCAGAATGACGCAAAAACGAAATTTTTAAAGTTTATTCAATCGCTTCGTCTGTAAGCGAAGACTTTTCTATCACGGCGAAAAGCTTAAAACTCTTTATTTTCTCGTGCTTTCAAGCTCTTGCCAGTAGTATTTGTTAAGCGTCTTTTTAAGAATTTCCGCATCCGCGTAGCGGATTATCTTGCCGCCGCGGGCTATGGAAATTATTCCCGTTTCCTCCGAAACGATTAAGGATATAACGTCTATCGTTTCCGTTATGCCTATGCCCGCACGGTGACGCGTGCCGAGGTCTTTCGGAATATTGTCGTTATGAGAAAGGGGCAAAAAGCAGCCCGCCGCAACTATTTTGGTGTCGCTTATAATCATCGCCCCGTCGTGCAAAGGGGTTTTAGGGAAGAACACGCTTTCAATAAGTTCGCTCGAAATATCGCTTTCGAGCTTTATGCCGCTGTCGATAATCTGTTCGGGAATATCGCCCGCCGCAAGCACGATAATCGCGCCCGTGTTCTTTTTGGACATATTTTGGAGAGATTTGATTATCTCCGCGATACAGCGTTCGGTTTTTTCCTCGTCGATAGACCTGCCCGCATTGTGCTTTACGTCTATAAGTTTAAGGTTTTTATAAGCCCATATAAGGCGGCGCAGCTCGGTCGCGTACAGCGCGCAGATAATCAGCACGAAAACCGCGGGCATAATAAGGAACAATTCGCCGACGATTCCGGGGGTAAGCCCCACTATCGCGCCCGCGAGAAGCATAGACAACACGAAAATCAGAACGACGCCGCCCGCTCCGTTATAAAACAAAAATTTAATCACGAAAAAATACAGCAACGAGAAAACGATCACGCAAGTTATCGTCGCTATCGCCATTTCGGGATTCCCTGTAAATTCCTGCCAGAACGCGGAGAGCCTCTGTCCGAGATTCATTTATTCCACCTCACTATGCGGTCGGTTCCGCTATACTTGGACGGTCGGTTCCGCCCTGCTTTTACGGTCGATTCCGCCGTCCGAAAAACGCAAAAACCGAGCTTCGTCCGAAACTCGATTTATACGAATTCAAACTTTCCACTTATACATTGTATCACCTTTCTTTGCAATTTGCAACAAGAAAAAAGCACCTCACCCGCCGCAATCGAAGAAAATTTTATAAAAAAGAAGAAGCGAACGCTTCGCTTCCCCGTTTTCGGCTTCTTACGCTTCGGTCATAATCTTAAAAATAGTGAGCCACATAAGCTCGTCCGCTTCGCCCCTGCCGCTTTTTATATAATAATCTGCGTCCGAAAGCTCGTCCACGGCGCGCTTTAAGGCTCTCATCTTAAACATCGCCGCCTGCTCCTTCGTTTTTTTCACCGCGTATTCCTTCATTCCGAGAAGATTCCCGAGCGCGGCGGGCGGAAGGTCGGATATGGCAACCATAAGCAGCTTCCTGAAATAATTATAGGTGGAAACGAGCAGCTTTTGAGGCGGCTCGCCCTTTCCCAGCATATCCGTTATGATTTCCATCGCTTTATCGAATTTCTTCTTCGCGATGCAGTCGGTCATTTCGTAAATTTTGTATTCGGCGGACTTGTTCACGTTCTCTTCCACAAGTTCGCGGGTTATCGTGCCGCCGTTCCCCAGATACGCGACAAGCTTTTCGGTTTCGCACTTGACGCGCGTCATATCGGACTGACAAAATTCCGCGATAAGCCCCGCCGTTTCGCCGTCTATCGTCACGCCGTCCTCGCCGGCGCGCCCCTTTATCCAGCGTACTATAACGGATAAATCCGCCTTGCCGCACTCCACCTGCGTCACGGTTTTGAATTTGGAAAGGACTTCGCACGGTTTTTCGTTGACGATTAAAAAAAGCGAGCCTTGCGGCGGATTTTCGATATAACCTTTAAGGTCTTTTTTCAAAGCCTCTGCTTTCGGATAAAACTCGCGGATAAGAGTAAGCCGTTTTTCGCTCATAAACGGGTACGCTGAAAGCGACGAAAGAAGGTCTTGCATAGAAAAGCTTCCGCCGTCGAATGTAGCGGCGTTTATGGTAGGCTCGGTGACGAACTTGTTTTTTAAAAGCGTAACCGCGCGCTCGCGAAAGAACGCTTCCTCTCCGACCGCCAGAACTATCGAAAAATCTTCGCCGTTTTCCAGCGCGTTCTTAAATTCGGTAAAATTCAAACTTAAAACCTCCTTTTTCCCGCAATCTTTTTTACGAATAATATTTTATCATTTTCCTTTCGGTTTGGCAAGTTTATAAAGCACCGCCGCCGAAAAACCGATAAGACTTTCGAGAGTTTATTTCTATAACTCTCGAAAGTCTTATCTTCGCATAGCTTTATATACTATACATCATATATATCCTATATGTGTGCGCGCGTTTTATATGAATATGCGATTACTCTTTGCGCGCCTCGCTACTCTTTATATCTCCCGACGCGCATGGCGTTTAAGATCGCTATCACCGCAACGCCCACGTCGCCGAACACCGCTATCCACATATTTGCTATGCCGAGCGCGGACAGCACGAGTATCGCCACCTTGACCGCAAGCGAGAATATTATGTTCTCAAAAACTATTCTCATAGTCTTTTTCGCAATCTTTTTACACTTTGCGATTCCGCGGAGGTCGTCCGTCATAAGCACCACGTCCGCCGCCTCGATAGCCGCGTCGCTTCCTACCCCGCCCATCGCTATTCCGACGTCCGCACGGGTAAGAACGGGCGCGTCGTTTATGCCGTCGCCGACGAAGCACAGAACGTCTTTTCCGCTCTTTTCTTTGAACATTTTTTCCACTTCGCCGACCTTATCCTGCGGCAGAAGCGATGCTTTATACCCCGAAAGCCCCGCCTTTTCGGCAACGCTTTTCGCTATCTCTTCGTTATCGCCCGTCAGCATAAAAGTCTTGCCGCCCGCCGCGTTAAGCTTTCCGATAACCTCGGCGGTTTCTTCTTTGATTTCGTCCGCGATAAGAAGCGAGCCGACGAATTCGCCGTTTCTCGCGACGTATACGACCGTGCCGACGCCCTCGGGTTTAGCAAATTTTACGCCCGCCCGCTTCATCAGCTTTTCGTTACCGCAGAAAATCTTTTCGCCGTCCTTTTCGGCAACGACGCCCTCGCCCGCAACGTTTGTGAGAGAATAGCCTTCTTCCGCGTTCTTGCCGTATTTCGCCGCAATGGACCTCGCTATGGGGTGTCCCGAACCGTTTTCCGCGATATTCGCAAGTCGGAGAATTTCCTCTTCCTTCTCTTCTGGGAAGGCTGCCGCCACCGCGAAATTACCCTTCGTAAGCGTTCCCGTTTTATCGAAAACGAATATATTAGCCTTATCGAGCTTTTCGAGATAGTTGCTGCCTTTAATCAGTATACCCTGCGAGGAAGCCGTTCCGAGTCCCGCAAAGAACGAGAGCGGCACGGAGATAACCAGCGCACACGGGCAGGACACTACGAGGAAACTAAGCGCCCTGTATATCCACGTTTGCCATTCGCCCGTTATAAAGCTCGGGATAAGCGCGAGCGCAAGCGCGGAGAAAACGACTATCGGCGTATACACTCTCGCGAAGCGGGTGATAAAGTTTTCCGCTTTGGACTTGCTTGCGGCGGCGTTTTCCACGAGGTCAAGTATCTTCGACACGGTAGAATCGTAAAACGCCTTTTCCACTCTCACCTCTATTCGGGAGGTAAGGTTAAGCGTGCCGCTTATGACCTCGTCGCCCTCGCCCGTCTCTCTCGGAAGCGATTCGCCCGTCAGCGCGCGGGTATCGAGCGAAGTCGCGCCCTTTATAATCACACCGTCGAGCGGAATCTTTTCGCCCGCGTTTACCACTATCGTTTCGCCGACATCTACCTCGGAAGGATCTACGGCAACTACTTCGCCGTTTCTTAAAACGTTGGCGTAATCGGGGCGAATATCCATAAGCGAGGAAATGGACTTACGCGATTTGTCGGTTGCGTAGCTCTGGAAAAACTCGCCTACCTGATAAAATAAAAGCACCGCGCACGCCTCGTCGAAGCCTTCCGCCTTACTCCCCGTCGCGCCAAGGTAAATCGCAAGCGAAAACGCGCCCAAGGTCGCCACGCACATAAGGAAGTTTTCGTCGAACACCTGCCCGTGAGCTATGTTTCTCACCGCGCGCCACAAAACGTCGTAACCGATTAAAAAGTACACGCAAAGATACAGCGCGAACGGGAACAGCCAGCCGAACGCGCCGCCGAACACGGTTTCGAGTCCGATTATCTTATCGGGAATAAGTATCGCGAAAAACAAGACGAGAGATACGATTATCCTCGTCAGGTTCTTTTTCTGCTTTTTAGAAAGGGTATTTTTCATGGTCGTAGCGAATTTATCTTATAATTCTGCAATCTGGTTCTACTTTCTTGCAGACCTTGACTATTTCGTCCAGAATCTCTTTTTCGCGCGCTTCGTCTATATCGACGGTCATTTTCTGCATAATGAAGCTTACGGAAGCGGAATTTACGCCGTCTAATTTAGCTATGGCGCATTCCATTTTCGCGGCGCAGTTAGCGCAGTCCAAGTCTTCTAATTTATATACCTTTTTCATAAAGTCTCCTTTGTTCCGCTCCGCCCTTTTCTCGTGCGGCACGGTTTCTTGTTTTTTCTTTTTATCGCTTGAATAGTTACATTATTGAACAATCGTTCAACTTTGCTTCTTATTAAAAGACAGGTTTTATCCTGTCCGATTGTAATAGTTTTTACCGAATAAATATATTTTTATCTGTCCGCGCAAAAAATTCGCGTTCTTCGCCGCATTTTTCTATCTGTCCTCGTTGACGTGAGAAATACCGAACTCCATCATTTTGGTAATGTGGTCGTCGTCGAGAGAATATACGACCTCTTTCCCCTCTTTTTTGCCTTTTACGAGTTTTGCGGAGCGAAGCACGCGAAGCTGATGCGACACGGCGGACATACTCATATTAAGCACTTCCGCGATTTCCATAACGCAAAGCGGCTTTATCTGCAAACAGCTTAAAATCTTCGCGCGGGTTGAGTCACCGAAGGTCTTAAAAAGCTCCGCAAGTTCGGTTATAATCTCTTCGGATGGCATCGCGGCGCGAATTTCTTCCGCCGTATTCGCGTTCTTTTCGGCTTTCGCCGCCAAATAATCGCGATTTTCTTCGTTAAAGCTTTCCGCCATACTCTTTTCCCTCCTTTCGCCGAACACGCCAGCCGTTTCGCGTTTTTCGCTCGGCTTTCGCCCGATTTCAGCTCGTTTCTCATTCGGTTTTTATTTGAACAATTGAACACTTCCTCAAATGTTCAATAGTATTATATACTTACGCGGCGGGGTTTGTCAACAAAAATCAGGGCGTTAAACGAAAAAAAATAAAAAAATTTTAAAAACACGGTTAATATCGTTGACAAGACGCTTTTCTTTGTCGTATACTACCAACATAAAAGGCAAGGAGAACGAAGATGCAATCTGCTTTCGTAAAGGCGAGCGTTGATATGATGATGTGCGGCATGTGTATGATGCGCACTCTTTCGTCATATAAAAAAGCCTGAAAGCGATTTTTCGATTTTGTTTAACACGAATTAAACGGCGAACGCTTTTGAGCGTCCGCCGTTTTTTATAGCAAAAAAAGGAGTTTTATGATAGAGATAAAAAACCTTACCAAAATTTTTAACGGTAAGCAGGGCGAATTCGTCGCGCTGGACAACGTGAACGTCACGATAGAAGACGGGGACGTGTACGGCGTTATCGGGACGAGCGGCGCGGGCAAATCCACGCTCGTAAGATGTATTAACCTGCTCGAAAAACCAACGTCGGGAGAAATTCTTATAGACGGCGTAAACCTTCTGACCGCGGACAAAAACACTCTCCGCGAAATGAGAAGAAAGGTTTCTATGATATTTCAGCAGTTCAATCTTTTACAGCAGAGAAGCGTACTCAAAAACGTGGAGCTGGCGGGCGAGATATCAAACGACAAAGAAAGAAGAGAAAAGGCGATCAAACTCTTAAACACCGTCGGACTCGGAGATAAAATAAACAGTTATCCCGCGGAGCTTTCCGGCGGACAGCAACAAAGAGTTGCCATTGCAAGGGCTTTGATGACCGATCCGAGCGTACTTTTATGCGACGAAGCGACGAGCGCGCTCGATCCCGAAACGACGAAGTCTATTTTGGAACTTCTTAAAGACCTTAACAAAAAGCTGAACCTTACGGTAGTCATAATATCGCACCAGATGTCGGTTATAGAAGCGATTTGCAATAAGGTGGCGATAATAGACCATTCCAAAGTGGTTACTCAAGGGTATTTGCAAGACGTCTTTCTCTCCCCCAAAGAGCCGATTGCCAAAAAGCTTATATATTCGGGCAAAATCGCCTCCGCGGTCAAGGGCGAAAAACTCGTCAAGCTAATATTCGACGGAAAAACGGACGAACCGATAATAACGAAAATCATTCAGGAATGTAACATTCTGCTTTCCGTATTCTACGCGGAAACGAAAACGATAAACGACAAAGAATACGGGCAGGTGATTTTCCGCCTCCCCTATTACGACGAGGATATAGAAAAGCTCTGCAAATATCTCGACACGCAGGATGTGGCTTACGAGGAGGTGAACGGCGATGACTTTTGCTGAAATTATGGAAATGACGGGAGAAACGCTCGGCGCGACGATTCTCGCAACGTTGTTTGCGTATCTTTTGGGACTTCCTACGGGCGTACTTCTTAACGTGACGAGCAAAAACGGATTAAGACCGTGCAAATGGCTGAACGCGATTGTAGGGCTTATCGTAAATATCCTGCGTTCCGTTCCCTGTCTTATCGTTATCGTCATCACCATTCCGTGGACGAGAGCGTGGTTCGGAAGGGGTTCGGGCGAGTGGTACACGATACTTATTCCACTTACCGTATGCGCGTTCGGATTCGTTTCGCGCATGGTAGAACAGTCTTTGGCGGAAGTTCCCGCAGGCGAACTCGAAGCGGTCAAATCGCTCGGCGCGACTAACTTGCAGCTTGTAACCAAAGTCCTCATTCCCGAAGCGAAAGTTTCTTTGATTACGGGAACGGCGGTCGTTGCGGTAACGATACTCGGCTACACGTCTTTTGCCTGGAATATCGGTGCGGGCGGGCTGATTTCCGGCATATACACGTACTATTCCCGCCATACGGGCGACTATATGGGCGCGTGGGATTTCTGGGTGCTTATAATAGCGGTGGTAATAATTGTTCAGCTTATACAGGAAGCGGGACTTATAATAGCAAAAAAAATCGACAAAAGGAGATTATTAAAATGAAAAAACTCACCAAACTTTTAGTTTCACTCGCGCTTTGCGCCGTGACCGCGCTTTCTTTCGGCTCGTTCGCAGCCTGCGGAAACAAGTCTTCCGCAAAGGAAATCAACGTTTGCGCTTCGGACGTACCCCACGCGGAAGTGCTTAACAACGTGGTTAAAAGCGAACTCGCGAAAAAGGGCTACACCCTGAAAGTCGCGGTTCTCGACTGGACGATTCAGAACGACTCGGTTGCTAACGGCGACTACGACGCTAACTACTTCCAGCACGTTCCGTACCTCGAAACGTACTCCGGCAAAACCAAGCTCTTCGCTACCTGTAAGGTGCATTACGAGCCGCTCGGAATTTACTACGGAAAAGCGGCGAACGGCACCGCGGTGACCGACGGCGCTACCTTTGAAATCTGCGACGATACCAGCAACGCGATAAGAGCGTTCCAGCTTCTCGAACAGAAAAAAGTTATAAGCAAAGAAGTCGAGGGCGACAACTTCCCCGTAAACGAAGCGGGCGACGCGCTGAATATCGGCGAGGCGGCTAAGGTATGGAAGAACAAGGCGGGAACGGTTACCGTAACCCTCGTTGCGGAAAACCTGCTCGTTTCCTCTATGAACGATTACGATTTCGCGCTGCTTCCCTGCAACACCGCTTATACGGGCGGCATTACCTCCGCAAAACGCGCGGCGGTTGAGGACGATCCCGCACAGGTTGCGGGCAAAGCGAATATTATCGCGGCAAGGTTGGACGATTATAAAAACAACGCCGACTACAAAGCGAAAATAGACGCGCTCACCGAAGTTATGCTTTCCAAAGCGGTTTCCGATTACTTTGCGGAAAAGTATCTCGGCGCGATGACCTGCGATTCTTCCACCCAGATAGATTTGAGAAGCGAAATAAAATAATATAGCACAACGCTTGATTTATATAAAATAACCCGATAATACAAGCAAATTCATAAAGAAGGTAAATAAAATGTCTGCAATTTTCAAAACGGCGGACGAGCTTATCGGCAATACTCCGCTTTTAGAACTTTCGCATACGGAAAAAATTCTCGGACTAAACGCGCATATCCTCGCCAAGGTCGAATATTTCAACGCAACCGGCTCCGTTAAAGACCGTATAGCAAAAGCCATGATAGAGGACGCAGAGAAAAGCGGAAAATTAACGCGCGGCGCAACTATCATAGAACCGACTTCCGGCAATACCGGCATAGGAATCGCTTCCGTCGGCACGGCAAAGGGCTATAAAGTGATTATAGTTATGCCCGAAACGATGTCCGAAGAGAGAAGAACGCTTATAAAGGCTTACGGTGCGGAAATAGTGCTGACCGAGGGTGCGAAAGGCATGAAAGGCGCGATAGAAAAAGCCGACGAGCTTGCCAAAGAAACGGGCGGTCTGGTATTAGGACAGTTCGTGAACCCCGCGAACCCCATGGCGCATTACACGACCACCGCACCCGAAATATGGCGGGATACGGACGGGAACGTAGACGTATTCGTCGCGGGGGTAGGTACGGGCGGCACGATAAGCGGCGTCGGCAAGTTCCTTAAAGAAAAGAACCCGAAGGTAAGAATCGTCGCGGTAGAACCCGCCTCTTCCCCCGTTTTAAGCAAAGGCGTTTCGGGCGCGCACAAAATTCAGGGCATAGGCGCGGGTTTTGTTCCCGCCACGCTCGACACGACCGTTTACGACGAAGTTATGGCGGTTTCTAACGAAGACGCGTTCGACACGGCAAAACGGATAGGCAGAACGGAAGGTATTCTCGTAGGCATTTCCGCGGGCGCGGCGGTATACGCCGCAATAACGCTGGCTAAACGCCCCGAATACGCAAACAAAAACATAGTAGTGCTTCTTCCCGACAGCGGAGACAGATATCTGTCCACCTCGCTGTTTACCGATTGATAAAATAAAAAAGAGCAAGACTTACGCTCCGAACGAAATTTCGTCCGGAGCGTTCTTTTTCGTTATTTAAGCTTTAACGATGCGGCGCGCTATTTTTTCAGCACGGAAGAGTATCCTTCGCCGTATTTAACGCAACGCGACACGCGTGAAAGAGTAGCGGAGCTGATGTCCGTTTCGTTTATGATTTTTTCGTACGTTTCCCCCGCGATAAGAAGCTTTGCCGCGGTAAGGCGTTGCGCCATCGATTCTATTTCTTTACAGGTGCAAAGGTCGGCAAAAAACGCCTCGCACTCTTTTTCGTCTTTAAGAGAAAGTATGGTGTTGAATAAAAAATCAACGTCCCCGTGCAGTTTTTCGGTCATATCAAATATTCTCCTTCTCTTTTATTCCCGATAAAAAACTCTTTAATTTTTCCGATTTCGGCGATTCCACAAGTTCTTTCGCCTCGCCGAACTCTTCTATAACCCCGCCCGACATAAAGGCGATTTTATCCGAAACGTTCTTTGCAAAACCTATTTCGTGCGTTACGATTATCATCGTTCTGTCTTTTTCTTTAAGCGACTTGATAACATTTAAAACCTCTCCCGTAAGTTCGGGATCGAGAGCGGAGGTAGGCTCGTCGAAGCACAGAACTTTAGGTTTTAGCGCAAGCGCGCGCGCTATCGCCACTCTTTGCTGTTGCCCGCCGGAAAGCTCGCAAGGATAGGCTTTTTTCTTATCCGCAAGCCCGACTTTTTCAAGAAGAGCTTCGCCTTCCGCCGCGATTTCTTCCGCACGTTTTTTACGGAACTCGCTTATCGCGCGCTTTGCGTCTTTTCCGCGAACTCCCGCCGCTTTCAACTTCGCTTTTTCGGCTTTTAACTCGTCTTTAAGAAAAAGCGCGGGCGCGAGAGTAACGTTTTTCAGCGCGTTATACTGCGGAAAAAGGTTGAACGACTGAAAAACGAGTCCGAAGTCGAGTCTTTTTTTTCGCAGTTCTCTTGACGAAAGCTTTTTGGGAAGCGGCGCGGATAAAAGCGTTTCGCCGCCGAGCGCGATAGTTCCTTCGTCAGGAAAAGTAAGAAAGTTTATGCACCTTAAAAGAGTCGTCTTACCCGAACCGGAAGAACCGATTACGGAAATCACTTCGCCTTTTTCGACGGCAAGACTCACCCCTTTCAGCACCTCTTCTTCTCCGAATTTTTTTCTTAAATTTTTAATCTCGAAATACGCCATAAAGTTTACCCTTTAAACTATTCCTTGTAAAACGCCGTTTTCTTTTCGGCATAGTCGAACAAAAGCGTTAAAATACCGTTAAACACGAGATAGAATATCGCCGCGTAAAAAAGCGGAGTCAAAACGACGTAGGTATTAACAAGTCCGTTTGCGGCGGTGTATAAATCCACCACGCCGAGAACGCTTGCGAGCGCGGTGTCTTTTACGAGCGACATGGTTTCGTTGCTAAGCGGCGCAAGCACCTTTCTTATAACCTGAAAAATAACGACGTGGCGGAAAATCTGACTTTTAGTCATACCAAGCACCTTTCCCGCTTCCCGCTGACCTTTTGGAACGGCTTCTACCGCGCCGCGGAATATTTCCGAAAAATAGCACGCGTAGTTTATCACGAACGCCGTCGCCACGAAGATAAACATCAAAGACTTTATGCTTACGCCGAAAAAAGCCGCAAGCTCTTTGTTCAGCGTTCCGAAAACGTATCTCGGCACAAGGCTGACTACAAGAACCTGCAACATCAAAGGCGTGCTTCTTATTATCCAAACCACACCCTTAATCGGATATTTTACGGCTTTTATTTTCGACCGCGAACCAAACGAAATAACGAGTCCCAGCGGCAGAGAAAGCGCAAGGGTTACGGCAAACAACAAAAGCGTGTTGCCGAACCCTGCGAACAGTGTCTTCATAATTATTTCAAAATTCATCTTTCAACTTTATATCGAACCTGTCATGCGTTTGCGTTTATATAGTAGTTTGCCATAACCGAATCTATTACGACTATATCGACCGAACCCGCTTTAAGCTGATTGAACGCTTCGAGCTGACTCGGGTATACCATTTTTTCTTTTCCGAGCTTTTTCGCGTCGATAACTTCTTCGCCCGCAGAACCTTTTTCCGCACCCACTACCGCATTTGCAAAAGTAGCGGTGTCTTTCGTATACTTTCCTTCGTCTGCCTTTCTTATCACGGCAACCTGATTGTTATAAAGATACGGCACGGAAATGCACATATTTTCCTTTCTGTCGTCGGTTATGGTAAGTCCGTTCCAGATAAGGTCTATCGTGCCGTCCGCAAGGTTTGTTTCCTTCGCGCTCCACGTTATCACCTGAAATTCGAGCTTTATATCGAGCGAATATTTTTGATTGAGATATTTTACGACTTCTTTTGCGAGGTCGGTATCGAAACCTACGAATTCGCCCTTATCGTCGGTAAAAGCTATCGGCGCGTAAACGGTGTAGCCGACGATTATCTTGCCGGAAGCTTTTATCTTCTCCCAACTGTCATCCGCCGCCCCCGCGAGCGGATTAACCGTTTCGTCCGTTATCGCAAGTTCGCTCGTAAGCCCGTACTTTTCCGCAACCGACTTGCAACCCTCGCCGCGAATCGCGATAAGCGCGTCGTTGATTTCGGAAATAAACGCTTTATCTTCCTTTCTTCCCGCAATTCCGTAAGTTTCGCGAACGAGAACGAGATCTTTCACAATCGCCGTTCCCTCTTTCTTGCCCTCTTTGCCGCACGCCGCAAATCCTATCGCCGCTACGGCAAGAATACACGCCAAAACCGCAGTTAATACCTTTTTCATTGATTGCCTCCTTCTTGCGCGCCGTAAGATTCTTTGCGCGCCTCACTTTATTACTTTAGTTTGTTAAAGTATCTATATTATACTTTATTACGATAAAGTTGTAAAGCGTTTTGAGGCACTTTTTTAAAAATTTATAAATTTTTTATTAAACGTCAAAAACGTAGCCCATATCGCCGTAGTCAGCGTCGAGGTTTATTCTCCCTGATAACACGAACGCCGATATACTAAATCCGTTATCGAGAAAAGTCAAAAAATTAAAAGCGAACGCTTTGCCTGTCTTTTCTTCGGCTATCGTTACGCGCACCGAGTTTCCGCCTTACGAATTCGTTAAAAATATTGAATCAAGAAAGCTTTAAGCGGCGAAGAAAAAAATATAATAATTATTGAAAAACCGCTCTAATGTGCTTGACAAAAGCCGAGGTTTAATGTATATTATAAAGGTATTTTCGGTAAAACGAAGATATGAAATACGGCAACGCTTCACAAAGTAAGCGTTGCAACCCGATTTCGGGGGTATGGCTCAGTTGGTAGAGCGCCGCGTTCGCAACGCGGAGGCCAGGGGTTCGAATCCCCTTACCTCCACCAAAACGGCAAAAATCGTATGATTTTTGCCGTTTTTTCTGCGTTTTTTCGCGTTTTTTAACACGCCTTTTTTCGTTTTTCCGCAAAATTTGGGCAGTAAATTCCTTTAAAAAACCCTTAATATTCCTTGATTTTCTCGGCTTCGATTATGCTCCTTTATTTCAGTTTTCAATTTTTTTATAAATAATAGCAGGATTTCTTTTATCTGAATATTATTTATTCCACCGCTTAGGGCGGTGTTTTTTTCGCTAAAGGCTACAACAAAAGCGCGGCTGACAAAATAGTCAGCCGCGCTTTTATCAGAGTTTTCAGAATATAACGCTTTCTATTTTATACGCCATATTCGCGGGAATTGCTATTATCGCGGTTTTACCGTTTTTGAACATTACCTCGTATTTAGGTCCGCGATATTGCTTATTCGCGCCCATTTTGAACAGCGCGTCCTCTTGCGAAACCTTTGCGGAGTGAATATCGTTTTTGTCAAAGATAAAATCCTCTATCTTTTCACCGTATATCATCAACTTACCTTTCGAGCCGTCATCGGCTTTTCCGATATACGCATACGGTAAAGAACCGTTTCTGAATCCTGAACCTGTCACAATTCCCCACTGATTGAAGTTCAATCGCTTGAACATCTTAAAAAAACCTGCCATAATTTTTCTCCTTGTTTTTTTGATAATATTATACAAGAAGTTTTCTTCTTTGTCAAGAGTTTTAAGAAGAATTCTTTTATAATTTTTTTGTGAGTATCGGACAAAGAATAAAAGATTTAAGATTAGAAAAAGAACTTTCGCAACTGCAGCTTGCGAAAGAAATTAACGTAAGCCAAAAAGCAATCGATTACTGGGAACGCTCGGTCAACGAACCGAAAGCGAAATATATAATTGCGTTGGTCAAATTTTTCAACCTCTCGTTCGACGAATTTTTTGAAGATGTGGAGTAGCTCGGTAAATTATCCGAAAAACAATGATTTTTTTGATTTATATCGAATAATTTTTTGCAAAAAACAAGCATGATAAGGAGAAAGTATAAATGTACGAAGAGATAAGACACGACCTAAAAAACAATGTCGTTCGGGAATTAAAAAGTCATTTAGAAAACGCTTTGACAAATATTTCGTATACAGAAAATATCAAAGCTTCCGAAATCTACGATTTTCTTGAAAAAAACGATTATATCAAAATAACTCCGCCGTCATATACCTACTTAATGCCGCCGCCGGAATCAGGAGCAATGTACTTCATTACGCTTGATTCGCTAAAAAATTTTAATAGCGGACGCTCAATAAAATCGGGGAACATACGCCTTAACATTAAAAAGCTTATAAACGCGCTTCCCGATGCGGTATCTCTCGGAATAGGAATGAGTTCCGAAAATCCGATAGTCGTTGTGTGCGGCGCGCTAAGCCTTTGGCTCAAGCTAAAAGACGTCGCTACGATAAGCATTTCAAAGGAACAAGCCTTCGTAATCGTAGCTTTGTGGAAAGCGGGTAACAGCGAAAACAAAATATTATTAAACGACGGTTTTACGGCTACGAACGAGCTACTGAAACAATACGGCGAACCGCAGATAACAATAAAAAAATATAACAATTTAATCGATTCTTTATCCAAGATGCGCTGTATCGAGTTGACGGAAGAAACCATTTTGTTAAAAGAACGGATTAGTAAAGATTATATTCAAAGCATATAAAAATAATAAAAGAGACGTCGGATTTTATAAAGAAGCGGCGTCTCTTTTTATTTATGCCTGATTAAACCGTCTTACGCTATTTTTTCGCGGACAAACGATTAAACTATATAAAAAGCTTAATATTATAAATTTTTTATCTTTCTTATTGCGGAAATTATTCCCATTCGATGGTTGCAGGCGGTTTGCTGGTTACGTCGTATACCACCCTGTTTACGCCCTTAACTTCGTTTACGATTCTCGAAGATATAAGGCAAAGCGTTTTATGCGGAATTTCCGCCACGTCCGCGGTCATTCCGTCCACGCTCGTCACCGCGCGGAGCGCTACCGTATAGCCGTAAGTACGTTCGTCGCCCATAACGCCGACGGATCTCACGCCCGTAAGGAGCGCGAAATACTGCCATATTTTTTTATCGAGTCCCGCCTTCGCGATCTCTTCTCTGAAAATATAGTCCGCTTCCTGCACGATCCTTATTTTATCGCGCGTGATGTTCCCGAGAATTCTCACCGCAAGCCCGGGACCCGGAAACGGCTGGCGTTCCACTATGAAATCGGGTAGCCCTAATTCTCTTCCGAGTTCTCTCACTTCGTCCTTAAACAACCTTCTTAACGGCTCTATAATCTCCTTGAAATTGACTACGGAAGGAAGCCCGCCCACGTTGTGGTGGCTCTTTATAACCGCGCTCTTTCCGAGTCCGCTTTCGATAACGTCGGGATAAATAGTTCCCTGAACGAGGTAATCCACCTCGCCTATTTTGTCCGCTTCCGTCTTAAAAACGTCTATGAACTCTTTGCCGATGATTTTTCTCTTTTTCTCGGGATCTTTAACGCTGCGAAGCGCGGATAAAAACTGCTTGCCCGCATCCGCTTTGATAAGGTTCATTCCCATACCGTCTTTAAAGACCTTCATAACCTCGTCCGCTTCGTTTTTGCGGAGAAGTCCGTGGTCTACGAAAATACAGATAAGGTTTTCGCCCGCCGCTTTATGGAGAAGCGTCGCCGCGACCGCGCTGTCCACGCCGCCGCTCATCGCGCACAGAATTTTGCCGTTTCCGACTTTCTCTCTTATCGCTTTTATCTGTTCTTCCGCAAAGTCCTTCATCTTCCAGTCGCCCGCCGCGCCGCATACGCCTAACAGGAAATTACGGAAAATTTCGTTGCCGTTTTCGGTGTGAACGACTTCGGGGTGGAACTGAACGGCGTAAATTTTTCTTTCCGCGTTTTCAAAGCCCGCAATTTTGCAAGCCTTGGTATGCGCCGTCGCCTTAAAACCCGCGGGCAGCTTTTTAACCTCGTCCGTATGGCTCATCCAGCAGAAGCCATTCGGCATATTTTCAAGCACCGCGCCGCCGTCGTATTCTATTTCGCATCTGCCGTACTCTCTCGTGGAAGCCTTGCCGACTTCGCCCCCGAGCATATCCGCAATCAGCTGCATACCGTAGCAAATACCGAGAACGGGTACGCCGAGATTAAAGATTTCGGGATTTACCTTCGGCGCGCCTTCCGCCGAAACGCTGCACGGTCCGCCTGTAAATATTATACCGACAGGCGCGTAGCTTTTGATTTTTTCTATCGTGATTTCGTTTGAAACGAGTTCGGCATAAACGCCCAAAGCTCTCACCCTTCTCACGATAAGTTGATTATACTGTCCGCCGAAGTCAATTACGAGAACGGTCTGATTCTGCATATATTTTTACCTCTTTCGTTTGTATATTGCGTTTTTTACGGAAGCTCCCGAAAACGAAGCGCGTTACGGCTTTTTTTAAAAGCTACAAAAACCGAGCAAAGTTCCTTCCGAAATTGCGGAAGCCGAGAAAAAGCTCCGTTTCGTCGCCGCCGTTTTCTATCTTTTTTCCGAAAACAATTTTAGCATTATATCCGCCGCTTTGTCAACGGTTTGCTCGGAGGCGAACGCGGTTAATCGGAAACAATATTTGCCGTTTTTGCCGAAGCCCTCTCCCGGAGTGCCAACGATATGCCCTTTTTCGAGCAGGAAGTCGAAAAACTCACGGCTTTCCATACCGAACGGACAGGTGAGCCAGATATACGGCGAATTTACTCCGCCCGTATAACTTACCCCCGCTTTTTTGAGTGTCGCGCCTATCTTTTCGGCGTTTTTTCTGTATACCGCGATATTACGTTCAAGCTCCTTCTGCCCTTCTTCCGAAAAAGCCGCCGCCGCGCCGCGCTGAACGACGTAGCTTACGCCGTTGAATTTCGTAGTCTGGCGGCGAAGCCAAAGCTTCCTGAGAGAAACGCCGTCCGCATCGACAAGAGCTTCGGGAACTATCGTATACCCGCAGCGAACGCCCGTAAAGCCCGCGGTTTTGGAGAACGAACAGAACTCTATCGCGCAGTTTTTCGCGCCCTCTATTTCGTAAATGCTTCGGGCAATTCTGTCCTCCGAAACGAAGCGTTCGTACGCCGCGTCGAAAAGTATGAGCGCGCCCGTTTTAAGCGCGAAATCCACCCATTCTTTAAGCTCCTTTCTCGTATACGCCGCGCCCGTCGGATTGTTCGGCGAGCAGATATAGATAATATCCGCTTTCACGCTTTCGCTCGGCATAGGCAGAAAGCCGTTTTCCGCAGTCGCTTCCGCGAAAACGATTTTTCTGCCGTCCATAACGTTGGTATCGACGTACACGGGATAAACGGGATCGGGTATCAGCACCGAATTTTCTTTGCCCAAAATATCGAGAATATTTCCGAGGTCGGATTTCGCGCCGTCCGAAACGAAAATTTCGTCCGCTTCGAGAGAAATTCCCCGCCCCGCGTAATAACCCTTTATCGCCTCGCGGAGGAAGGAATACCCCTGTTCGGGACCGTAGCCGCGGAAGGTCTCCTTCTTGCCAAGTTCCGCCGCCGCCTCTTCCATCGCCCTTACGCACGCGGAAGGTATGGGAAGCGTCACGTCGCCGATACCCATTTTAAGTATCTCCGCATCAGGGTGGGATTCCTTGAAGCGGGCGGTTTTTGCCGCTATTTCGGAAAAAAGGTAGCTTTCTTTAAGCTTTAAGTAATTAGCGTTGACCTTGAACATCTTCCGACCTCTTTACTTTTATTTGTTTTCTTCTTTGCTTTCGAGCGCGCTTTTAACGAGTCCCGAAAAGAGCGGGTGCGCGCGGTTGGGGCGGCTCTTGAATTCGGGGTGGAACTGCACGCCGATAAAGAACCTGCACGCGGGGTTTTCCACCGTTTCCACGATGTACCCGTCGGGCGAAGTGCCGCCTATAACGAGACCGTTTTCGGTTAAAACGTCTCTGAAATCGTTATTGAATTCGTAACGGTGGCGGTGACGTTCGGAAATTTCGCCCTTGCCGTAGCACTTATGCAAAAGCGTGCCTTCCTTTACGCGGCAGGGATACGCGCCGAGACGGAGCGTGCCGCCTTTATCCACGCCGTCGCTCTGCCCCGGCAGGAAGTCTATGACCTTATGACGGCTTTCGGGATTGAATTCGCCCGAATCCGCGTCTTTAAGCCCGCAAACGTTTCTCGCGAACTCTATAACCGCCGTCTGCATACCTAAACATATGCCGAGGTAAGGCACGTCGTTTTCGCGCGCGTATTTCGCGGCGATGATTTTGCCCTCTATTCCGCGGTTGCCGAAGCCGCCCGGAACGAGTATTCCGTCCGCGTTTTTAAGAACCTCCGCCACGTTTTCTTCGGTTATCGTTTCGCTGTCCGTCCAGAGAACGTTCACCTTCGCGCCGCACCAGTAGCCCGCATGGCGCAGAGCCTCCGCGACGGAAAGGTACGCGTCGTGAAGAGCGACGTATTTTCCGACTATCGCGATATTCACTTCTTTATGCAGGTTTTTGATTTTGGAAACCATTCCACGCCATTCGGTAAGGTCGGGAGCGGGCGCGTTTATGCCGAGTTCCCTGCAAACGACCTCCGAAAAATGACTTTCTTCAAGCATAAGCGGAGCTTCGTAAAGAATGGGAAGAGTTCTGTTTTCTATAACACAGTCCTTTTTGACGTTGCAGAAAAGCGAAATTTTGTTGAAAATGGACTCTTCGAGCGGGCGGTCGCAACGGAGAATTATGATGTCGGGATTAACGCCCATACCCTGCAATTCCTTTACGGAGTGCTGAGTGGGTTTACTCTTATGCTCGTCGCTGCCCGAAAGGAAGGGTACGAGCGTGACGTGGATAAACAGGCTGTTTTCCCTGCCGACTTCGAGCGAAATCTGACGAATCGCTTCGAGGAAGGGTTGAGATTCTATATCGCCGATTGTGCCGCCCGTTTCCACGATTATTACGTCCGCTTTGGTTTTATCCGCAAGGCGGTAAACGTAATCCTTTATTTCGTTGGTGACGTGAGGAATTATCTGCACGGTAGAACCGAGATATTCGCCGCGACGTTCTTTATTAAGAACGTTCCAGAACACCTTGCCCGTGGTAAGGTTGGAAAATTTGTTCAGATCCTCGTCGATGAAACGCTCGTAATGACCGAGGTCGAGGTCGGTTTCCGCGCCGTCCTCGGTGACGAAAACCTCGCCGTGCTGATACGGACTCATAGTTCCGGGATCTACGTTTATGTACGGATCGAGCTTTTGCGCCGCGACTTTAAGCCCGCGCGCTTTTAAAAGTCTGCCGAGAGATGCTGCGGTTATGCCCTTGCCGAGTCCCGACACGACGCCGCCCGTTACGAAAATGAATTTTTGCATATATGTTTTTCCTTTAAGTTTTTTACCGTTTATTATTTTGCCGCGCCGCAACCGCAGTCGCCGCCCAAACCGCCGCGTTATCGGGCGCGTATTCGCCCCGCCTTTTGCCGCCGACTGCCGCGCGAATTATTCATAGGCTTATTCGCTGTACGTTTTGATAACGTCTCTCGCGACGACCGCGCGTTTAACGCACCTGTCCATAGCCTGTTTTTCTATATATTTGTGCGCTTCCTCTTCTGTTAAAGAGAGTTTTTGCATAAGCAGAAGCTTTGCTCTCCCCACGAGCTTTATTTCTTCCATTTTGCCCATAAGGTTTTCCGTTTTCTTTGCAAAGCCTTTAAGCCTCTGCGATGTTGCCGCCGCAAGCCTAACCCCGCCGAGAAACGCGAGCGAGGAAAGCGGCTTCGCTATGCAATGCACGCCTATTTTTTCCATTCCGAAAGAAACGGCGTCCCACGCCTCGGATTTGACGAGCAGAACGACGCCCGCGAAGGAGTCTTTAACCGCTTCCTCCGCGAGATCGGTGCCGTATTCGTCTTTAAGCGGGCAGTTTATCACTATCACGTCGCGCTCGGAATTTGCAAGAATTCTTCTCGCTTCCGCGCCGCTTTTAACTATTTCTGTCGAAAACTCCGAGGAAAGCGCGCCGCGAAAAAATTCTTCGCCCTTATCTCCCGACGAAACGATAAGCACCCGCTCCGCGTTTCTTTCTGCTGCCATAATTTACCGTGTAAACGAACGGAATATCTTTTCCGAAATATACTTTTTAACGAATTTGCCGTTTTTTGCCGCTTCTACCGCGAGATACAGGTTTTCGGGCAAGGTTTTAACCTTCGCGGAGTTATCGAAGGCGTTCCCCTCGTATTCCTCCTGCGGCTGTTCGCCCGCGATAACCCCTTCCGTTCCCGCATATAAAAGAAGCGCGAACGCAAGGTAAATATTAGCGGAAGGATCGGGAGAACGAAGCTCCATTCTCTTTCCCTCGCCGTTTTCCGCGGGGATTCTTATCAGCGCGGAACGGTTTTCTCTCGCCCAGCACACCGCTTTCGGGGCTTTGTATTCCCCGAGCCTTGCATAAGACTCTTCGGTCGGGTTCAGAAAACAGGTTATTTCCTCTATCCTGTTCAATACCCCCGCCATAAAGCTCCCGAATTTATTATCGTCGGCATTTAAAAGCGAGATATTTATATGCAAGCCGTTTCCGCTTTTCCCCGCAAGGGGCTTGGGCGAAAACGAAGCGTAAAAACCGTTTTTATAAGCTATCGTTTCGGTCGCGTTTTTAAAAACCACCGCGTGATCCGCCGCCTTCAAAGCTTCGGCGTACTTAAAATCTATTTCGTTCTGCCCCGGTCCTTCTTCGTGATGAGAAGCCTCGGGAGAAAGTCCCATTTCCTCTATCGTAAGGCAGATTTCGCGGCGAACGTTTTCGCCCTTATCGGCGGGAGCTACGTCCATATACCCCGCTTCGTCCGCTGGTTCTTCGGTCGCTTCGCCGTTTTCGTCCGTTTTGAAAAGATAAAACTCGAATTCCGTGCCGAAACGCGCCTTAACGCCGTTTTCCGCCGCAAAGCTCACCGCGTTTTTCAGAAGGTTTCTGCAATCGAGTTCGTAAGGCGTTCCGTCCGCTTTTCTTATATCGCAAAAAAGCCTTACGACTCTCCCGCGGGAAGGTCTCCACGGAAGCACCGTAAGGGTATCGGGATCGGGAAATAGAAACATATCCGATTTTTCCACGCTTTCAAACCCGCGTATCGCGGAAGCGTCGAAGGCTACGCCGCGGGTAAACGCTCTTTCAAGCTCCGCGGGCATTATCGAAAGATTTTTAAGCTTTCCGTGCGCGTCGCAAAAAGCGAGACGGATAAACTTTACGTCCTCCTCGCGGACGTAATCCAAAACGTCTTGTACGGTATAAGCCATAAGCTTCTCCTTATCAGTTCTGAACGTATAATTTTTTATACGGATTTGCGGAGTTCGGCGTAAGCACGAAAAAGTCGGAAGCCAGAATTTCCTCTTTATTCCTGCCGAAATGCGCGCAAAATTCCGTTACGTATTTTTCTATCTCTTTTTTATCCTCTTCGGTCGCTTTTTTTGCGTTCACCTGCGCGGGAAGGTCTTTCGGCAGATTTTCGGTACGGAGATAAATTTTGCCGCCGTGCATACCCGTTCCGCAAAAATATCCCGTAATTTTCTCTTCGCCGTAAAGCCCTAAAACTATAATATATCCGCCCGCCTGATACTCGCCGAGAAAGCTCCCCGTCGCGCCGCCGACGACTATTACGGGAATTTTATCCATATAAGCCTTCATATGTATTCCCGCGCGGTAGCCGACGTCCTTTTCTATATAAATACTGCCGCCGCGCATAGCGTAACCCGCCGCGTCCTGCGCGCTGCCGTGGATTATCACCGTGCCGTCGTTCATAGTGTCGCCGAGCGCGTCCTGCGCGTTGCCGAAAACCTCTACTCTGCTCCCGTTAAGGTACGCCGCGAGCGCGTTGCCCGCAGTTCCCGTTATTTTAACGCGCTTGCCGCTCGTGCCGTCCGCGAGAAACCGCTGTCCCAGACAGTTGGTTATTTCGGTATCCGAATTTTCTTTTATGACGCGGTTAAGTTCCGCGTAATCCTTGCCTCTTGCGTCAACTATCATAATTATATCACAAGCCTTTTTGATTTTAAACGATTTTTAAAATAATACTTTTTTATACTTTAAAAAATTTCGGGTTATATTTCGCGGTTTATTCGCCCGCGTGCTTTATCCCCAGAATATCCAGCTCCTTTTGGTTAAGCCCCACGCCGCGGAGCATAAGCCTGTTGCCCTTCAAAGCTTCCACGGAGTTGATGCCCATTCCGCCCATCATCTCTTTTATTTCGTGATTCCAAGCGGTCATAAGGTTCACCAGCCGTTTTGCGGCTACCTCGGGAACGAGTCTTTGGGTAAGTTCGGGAACTTGCGTCGCTATGCCCCAGTTGCACTTTCCGCTCTGACAATTTCTGCAAACGTGACAGCCGAACGCAATTAAAGCCGCCGTTGCGACGTATACCGCGTCCGCGCCGAGCGCTATCGCCTTAACGACGTCCGCGCTGTTTCTTATCGAGCCGCCGACGACAAGAGAAACGTCGTCTCTTATGCCCTCTTCGCGAAGTCTCTCGTCCACCGCCGCAAGCGCAAGCTCCACGGGTATTCCCACGTTGTCGCGTATTCTCGTGGGAGCGGCTCCCGTGCCGCCCCGAAAACCGTCTATCGCGATTATATCCGCGCCGCTTCTCGCAATGCCGCTCGCTATCGCCGCGATGTTATGCACCGCCGCCACCTTGACTATGACGGGCTTTCTGCCGTCGGTCGCTTCTTTAAGCGAATAAACGAGCTGACGGAGATCCTCTATCGAATAAATATCGTGATGCGGGGCGGGCGAAATCGCGTCCGAGCCTATCGGAATCATACGCGTTCTGCTCACGTCCCCGGTAATCTTCGCACCGGGGAGATGTCCGCCGATACCGGGCTTCGCGCCCTGCCCCATCTTTATTTCTATCGCCGCGCCCGCGTTCAGATAGTCCTTATGCACCCCGAATCTGCCCGAAGCGACCTGCACTATCGTGTTCGCGCCGTATTCGTAAAAATCCTTGTGAAGTCCGCCCTCGCCCGTGTTGTAATAAGTTCCGAGTTCTCTTGCCGCCGTTGCGAGCGCTTTGTGCGCGTTGTAGCTTATTGAACCGTAGCTCATCGCCGAAAACATTACGGGTAGTTCGAGGTCGAGGGCAGGTTGAAGTTCGGGAATAATTTTTCCCGAAGAATCCCTTTTTATCTCGTGCGTGCGCTTGCCGAGCGAAACCCGCGTTTCCATAGGCTCGCGCAGCGGATCTATCGAAGGGTTAGTGACCTGCGATGCGTTTATGAGAATTTTGTCGAAATATAACGGATAATCTTTCGGACAGCCCATAGAAGAAAGAAGCACCCCGCCGCTTTCCGCCTGTTTGTAAATTTCGGTTATATCCGCCTGATTCCAGCTCGCGTTCACCTTAAAAGTCAGATCGCTTTTAACTATTTTTATCGCGCGGGCGGGGCAGAATTCCACGCAGCGGTGGCAGTTGACGCACTTCGTCTCGTCCGATAGAAGCACCCTTTTGCCGTCTTTTTCTTCAAAATAATGCACGCCGTTATAGCATTGCTTAACGCACGCGCCGCAAAGAGTGCAACGTTCTTTATCTCTTTTCACTTCGTATTCCGCGTAAGTATACATAAGTTTTCACCTCTTTTCCTCGGACTATACCCTCGCCGCCGCCTCTTTATCGAGTCTCACCACGACGGGTTCGCCGCCCGTCAGCGAACGCAGATTTTCCGCGTTTATCTCCATTTTTCTTATCGCGCACTCCTCGCTCGCGAAGAAAACCCTGTCGCCCTTTTCGGCGTACACGAGCGAACGGAGTTTCAATCTGTCGTTCAACGCCATAATGCCGCCCGTAAAACCCACGAGTATGGAAAACGGTCCGGTTATCAGAAGGCTCGGGAATTCTTTCCTTAAATATTCCGCAACACGCCTTTCGTCCTCGGGCTTATTTTCTATCGTTTTCCAGAACGGAGCGGCTATAACCGCCGCCGTCTCGTTGAGAGTAAGCCCCTTTTTGCGGACGAGATAATCTATAATATAGGTTATGACCTCGGTATCGGTTAAAAGATTGCACTTATATCCGAACATTTCTATAAATCTTCTGTTCGCGTCGTAAGAAGAAATTTCGCCGTTATGCACTATCGAATAATCGAGCATAGAAAACGGGTGCGCGCCGCCCCACCAGCCGGGGGTGTTCGTGGGGTATCTGCCGTGCGCCGTCCAGGAGTACCCCTCGTATTCGTCCAGCCGATAATATTCGCCCACGTCCTCGGGGTAGCCCACCGCTTTGAATACGCCCATATTCTTGCCGCTCGAAAAAATGTACGCGCCCTTTATTTCCGAATTAACCCTTATAACCTTTCTCGAAACGTATTCCGCTTCGTCTAAATGACTGTCTCGGAGCGCGTTCTGGTCGGGGGTTACGAAATACCGCCATATAAGCGGCTCGCCCGTGATTTTGGGGCTTTTTCTGACGGGGATTTTAGAAAGGTTCACTATCTCGAAAACGGCTTCCAGAAACTTTTCGCACTCCTCTCTTGCGGAAGAATCGTCGTAAAAAACGTGCAGAGCGTAAAGGTCCTTATACTGCGGATAAATTCCGTAGCCCGCAAAGCCGCCGCCCAAGCCGTTGGAGCGGTCGTGCATAGTGGAAATGGCTTCTACTATCGTTCCGCCCGAAATATTCTTTCCGCCTTTATCGAATATCCCCGCAATGGCGCAACCCGCGGGTATTCTTATTTCGCCTTCTCTTTTCATAAAGCACGTCTCCGTTTTTCGTACGGGCGGTTTTACTTTTTTAAGCGCGTAAACGCGTGCCGCCTAGTACTTTCAGAATAAAAAATGAAAATAAAAAAGGGCGCGAAGCGTGCGCCGATTATTTCGACGCAAACGGACTCCGTTGCCCTTTTCTTATCTTTTTTATGAGATTATAGCACCGCGAAAAAGAGTTGTCAACGATTTTTACGCAAAATAAAAAATTTCAAAAAAATTTAAAATTCGACCTTAAAATCGTTGACAATAAGAAAATCGGGCGGTATAATATGCGCAAAATAGATTTTGGCAAAGGCGTCAAAGAGAAATTCTTTGGTTGCCTTTGTCTTTTTTTATTTTAATTTTCAATTTCGGAACTATCGGGCGAAAAAGGATAAAGCCCCGAAAAAAGGAGAACGGATATGAGTATCAGCGAATATTTCGGCAAAAACGTGTTCGGCGACGCGATTATGAAGGCGCGTCTTCCCAAAGACACCTATAAAGAAGTGCGCCGCGCTATCGACGAGGGCAAACGACTCGACATAGAAACGGCCAACGTCGTCGCGAACGCTATGAAGGACTGGGCGGTGGAAAACGGCGCGACCCATTACACGCATTGGTTTCAGCCGATGACGGGCGTCACCGCCGAAAAACACGACAGCTTTATTTCGCCCGAGAAAAACGGCTCGGTCATTATGGAATTTTCGGGAAAAGAACTCGTCCGCGGCGAACCCGACGCTTCGAGCTTTCCAACGGGCGGACTCCGCGCGACGTTCGAAGCTCGCGGCTACACGGCGTGGGATCCCACATCTTTCGCGTTCATAAAGGACGGCGTTTTGTGTATTCCCACGGCGTTCTGCTCTTACGGCGGAGAAGCTCTCGACAAAAAAACGCCGCTCCTTCGCTCTATGGAAGCGATTAACCGTCAGGCGATGCGCATATTAAAGCTTTTCGGCAACGAAACGGTGACTTCCGTCAAAACGACGGTAGGTCCGGAACAGGAATATTTCCTTATCCCGAAAGAGCTTTTCGACAGAAGAAAAGACCTTATCTATACGGGCAGAACGCTTTTCGGCGCGCGCCCGCCGAAAGGTCAGGAAATGGAAGATCACTACTTCGGCGCGATAAAACCCCGCGTGCAGGAGTTTATGAAAGAGCTTAACGACGAACTCTGGAAGCTCGGCGTGCTTGCGAAAACCGAACACAACGAGGTTGCGCCCGCTCAGCACGAGCTTGCGCCGATATTCACGACGACTAATATCGCCACCGATCACAATCAGCTCACTATGGAAATTATGCAGAAGGTGGCAAAAAAGCACGGTATGGTATGCCTGCTGCACGAAAAGCCGTTCGCGGGCGTGAACGGAAGCGGCAAGCATAACAACTGGTCGATTTCCACCGATACGGGCGTAAACCTTTTGGAGCCGGGCGAAACGCCTTACGATAACGCGCAGTTCCTGCTGTTCCTTACCGCGGTCATCAAGGCTGTGGACGAGTATCAGGATTTGCTCCGCGTTTCCGCGGCGAGCGCGGGCAACGACCACAGACTCGGTGCGAACGAAGCTCCCCCCGCCGTCGTTTCCATGTTCCTCGGCGACGAGCTGACCGAGATTTTAGAAGCTATCGAAAAGGATTCGGCGTACGGCAGAAAAGAAAAGGTGCAGATGAAAATCGGCGTACACGTTATCCCCAAATTTCCCAAAGACACGACGGACAGGAACAGAACTTCGCCGTTCGCGTTCACGGGCAACAAGTTCGAGTTCCGTATGGTGGGTTCTTCCGCCTCTATCGCGGAAGCGAATATCGTTCTTAACACCGCCGTCGCGGAAGAGCTTAAACAGTTTGCGGATATACTCGAAGGGGCTTCGGACTTTACGGGGTCGCTACACGACCTTATAAAAGACACTATCACCGCGCATAAGCGTATAATCTTCAACGGCAACGGCTACGAGGACGGCTGGATTAAAGAAGCTACCGAAAAGCGCGGACTCTTAAACCTCCGCTCCACCCCCGACTGCGTGCCGTATCTCCTTGCGGAAAAGAACGTTAAACTCTTTGCCGAACATAAGGTTTTAAGCGAAACCGAGCTTCGTTCGAGATACGAAATAATGCTCGAAAACTACTCTAAAACCATACATATAGAGGGGCTTACCATGGTGGATATGGTGAACAAGGATATTCTGCCCGCGATAAGCAGGTATATAGGCGAGCTTTCGGATTCGCTTTATAAACGCTGCGCGGTTCTCCCCGATACGAACGGCGGGTTTGAAAAATCAAGAATCGCAGACCTTGCTTCTTACGAAAAATCAATTTACGAAAAGGTTAAGGAGCTGGAAGAAGCCCTCGTTTCCTCCGAGAAGGAAGATTCGCTCGCGACGGCGGTTTATCACAGAAAGGTTATTTTCTCCGCAATGCAGTCGCTCCGCGCGGACGTTGATATGGCGGAACGCATAACCTCCGCGGCGGCGTGGCCTTATCCCTCTTACGGCGAGCTTCTTTTCGGCGTAAGATAGGCGTGAAATAGGCGCGTGATATGCGCGTGGCAGGCACGGGCGCGGAATTTCCCCCGCGCCGCACGGCGTCTGCCGCAAGTTTTTTCCGCGTACGGGGTTTCTCCCGCCGCGCGGAAACATCGAAAGCAGACCGAAAAAGGAATTTTAATTATGTGTTCGATAATGGGCTGTATCTCCGCCGACGTTTCGGTGGAAGAATTTGAAAAGGGCTTTTCGAGAACGATTTCGAGAGGTCCGGACGAAACCCGCGTGACGAAGGAGGGCGAAGCGATACTCGCCTTCCATCGCCTTGCGATAATGGGGCTGACCGAGGAAGGTATGCAGCCCTTTTCTTTAAATAAAAACAAGCTCGTCTGCAACGGCGAAATTTACGGCTTCCGTAAAATCAAAGAAGAGCTTTCAAAAGAGTATACGTTCAAATCCGATTCGGATTGCGAAATTTTACTGCCGCTTTACGAAAAGTACGGAACGAAATTTTTTAAGGATCTCGACGCGGAATTCGCGCTTATAATTTACGACGGCGAAAAGAAAAAGCTTATCGCGGCAAGAGATTCGATAGGTATTCGCCCGCTGTTTTACGGCTACCGCGGAAACGGCATAATCTTCGCGAGCGAAGCGAAAAACCTCGTCGGACTTTGCAAAGAAATTTTTCCGTTCCCTCCGGGGCATTATTACGACGGCGAGAAATTCGTCTGTTACCGCGATATAACAAAGGTCGATAAGGTAGTGACGGACGACCTCGACGAGGTTTGCAAAAATATCCGCGAAAAGCTTATCGCGGGCGTAGAAAAGAGGCTCGATTCGGACGCGCCGATAGGCTTTCTGCTTTCGGGCGGGCTGGACAGCTCTCTCGTTTGCTCCATCGCCGCAAAGATTCTCAAAAAGCCCATACGCACCTTCGCCGTGGGAATGGATAAGGACGCGATAGATCTTAAATACGCGAGAGAAGTCGCGGACTATATAGGAAGCGTTCATACAGAAGTCATCATCACCGAAAAGGACGTTATAGATGCGATAGAACCCGTCGTCGCACTGCTCGGAACTTACGACATAACCACCGTCCGCGCGAGCGTGGGAATGTATCTTCTCTGCAAATATATTCACGAAAACACGGATCTCCGCGTGATTTTAACAGGCGAAATTTCGGACGAGCTTTTCGGCTATAAATACACGGACTTCGCCCCGAATGCAGAGGAATTTCAGAAAGAATCGGTAAAGCGGGTACGAGAGCTTTATATGTACGACGTTCTTCGCGCCGACCGTTGCATTTCTGTAAACTCTCTGGAAGCGAGAGTTCCTTTCGGCGACCTCGATTTCGTAAAATACGTTCTCTCCGTCGATCCCGCAAAAAAAATGAACGTTTACGGGAAAGGCAAGTATTTATTAAGGCGCGCCTTCGAGGGTGATTACCTCCCCGCGAACATTTTATTCCGCGAAAAAGCAGCGTTTTCGGACGCCGTGGGACATTCTATGGTAGACGACATAAAATCTTATGCGGAAACGGTTTGTTCGGACGAAGCGTTTGCCAGCAGGGCCGAAAAATACGACTACGCCGCGCCTTTTACGAAGGAATCGCTTTTATACCGCGATATTTTCGAGAAATATTATAAAGGTCAGGCGAAGATGATAAAAGGTTTCTGGATGCCGAACAAAGCGTGGAAAAACTGCGACGTAAACGATCCGTCCGCCCGCGTTCTCGTGAACTACGGCGCAAGCGGAGAATAAAACGAGAAAAAGGAAAAACTAATTTAAAAGCGGCTGCGGCGGCGGGCGAAACGATTCGCCCGCCGCCGCGGTTATTTTTTATCGAGCTTTTTTCCGATTATACCGAAGGAAATCCGCGCCGTTTACCCGTTGCGTTAGTTTTTCCCACGACGACGTCGGAGCATTTTATTATAAGCTCGGACAATTTCTCTTTACTGAAAAGCACGTGAATCTCGTAGCCCTCGCCGCATCTGTACACCTCTTCGTAAAGCCAATACGAACCGATAATTCTGCCCGACGTTTCGGTTATTTCGACGCTCTTAAATATAATCTTATCGTAGTCGGTAAACCCACCGTCGTTATCGAAGGTCATCGTCGCGTCGGCGTTTTCGATATAGAAATCCGTAACCTCGCAATCGTGAAAGGTGAGTTTGCTTATTCTTTTCGGAATATTCTCTTCCTTCTGCGCCTTCGTATAGTCGCGAATCGCCTTTTCCACCGCCCTCTCGTTAGCTTTTGAAAGTTTTTTTATTTCAGCCAAAACCTCTTTAGTACAGTAGCCTAAACTCAAAACGCGCATATCCGCAACTTTATTAACGATTTCTTCCGTAAGGCTTGCGACAAGCCTTTCTTTATTCAACTTCATCGCTCGAGCAAAGTCCTTTTTAACCTTTGCTTCGTCGAAAGGGGGTCTCTCGTCGTAGGCTTTGACGGCGGCGTCAAAGCTTTCCCTCTGACTATCCGATAAAAAGATAAATTCGCGTTTTTCATCATGACCGTCCTCTTCTATAAGCGGCGCGTTTGCGGAATTTATCAGCTCGCGCGGATCGAAGTCGTAAACGTCGCGTTCAAGCTCGACCATTCTGCGCTCTTCTTTCTTATACAAACTCTCGTACAGCTTCTCGTCTTTCACGCTCGCCCGCTCGTCAACCTTTAAATTGCAATCTAAATTCGTTTTCTGACAAAGCTCGTACCACTCTTTCGTAAAATATTTCATTCGTCCGCCCTCGCATAATTTTTTATAAGGATATTGTACCATACCTTACGTTTTTTTGAAAGCGTTGCGAAAAAATTTGCAGGTTTTTAAAACGGACTTTTATATAAACGCTACTTATAGGGGCGTTTTTACATTTCTATAAACCCGCGCTTGACCGTTTCTCGCAAACGGTGGTATCATTATTATAATAAGTGAAATCATAAAAAACGAGCCGCCCGATAAAACGCGGCGCGAGACAAAATCTTTGAAAGGACTTCGGGAGAACGCTATGGAAGAAAAGTGCTTGAATTTTTATAAAATGCAAGGCGCGGGCAACGATTATATTTATATAAACTGCCTCGCCTCTTCTGCGGAAAACCCCGAAAGCCTTGCGGTAAAGCTTTCCGACAGACACTTCGGGATAGGCGGAGACGGGCTGGTGCTTATCCTCCCCTCTTCAAGCGCGGACGCGAAAATGCGTATGTTCAACGCCGACGGGAGCGAAGGCAAAATGTGCGGCAACGCGATACGATGCGTGGGTAAGCTCCTGCACGATGAACTCGGCTTCGATAAAAACGAGCTGACGGTAGAGACTTTAAGCGGCATAAAAACTCTGCAGCTCTCTTTAAATAGCGCAAACGCCGTAGAAACCGTTACCGTGAATATGGGCAAGGCGATTTTGTCGCCCGAAAAAATCCCCGTTTTTTTAAGCGGCGAAAGCGTTATAAACCGCCGCGTGAAAATAAACGAAAGTATAGGCGAAGCGACTATAACCTGCGTTTCTACGGGCAATCCGCATTGCGTGACCTTCGATTACGATCCCGATACGCTCGATATAGAAAAAATCGGCAAAGAATTCGAGTTTTCGCCGCTTTTTCCCGAGCGTGTGAACACCGAATTTATAAAAGTTCTTTCCCCCACCGAGCTTAAAATGCGGGTTTGGGAACGCGGAAGCGGAGAAACGCTCGCCTGCGGAACGGGCGCGTGCGCGGCTGTCGTCGCGGCGACCGAATGCGGCTTTTGCCCGCGCGGAGAGGAAATCAAGGTAAAGCTTAAAGGCGGAGAGCTTTTTATCCGCTACGAAAAAGACGGCACGATAATGCTCCGCGGCGGCGCGACGCTCGTTTTCGTCGGCGAAATAAAAATATAACATTATACGGCTTGCAAAGATAAATCTTTGCCCTTGCTTACGCAAGACTTATTTGCTAACCGCAAATAAAACCCGTGCGTTGAAATACTGCGCTCGAAAACCCTTGCGAGCAAGTTTTCTTGCTTGCATTATAACATTATACGGCTTGCAAAGATAAATCTTTGCCCTTGCTTACGCAAGACTTATTTGCTAACCGCAAATAAAACCCGTGCGTTGAAATACTGCGCTCGAAAACCCTTGCGAGCAAGTTTTCTTGCTTGCATTATAACATTATACGGCTTGCAAAGATAAATCTTTGCCCTTGCTTACGCAAGACTTATTTGCTAACCGCAAATAATTCGGTTCATAATTTTCTCCTATTTTATAGAAACCCTCCAAATATCGTAAGCCCGAAGGAAAAAAATCCTTCGGGCTTACGACTTTTATGGGGGAAATTTATAATGAAAAAATTTGTATGCTTTATAGTATGTTTTTATATATCGTACGGTAATTACGCGGTGTTTCGTCCGCTTTTAAACACGTCTCCCGCGAAAACGCTTTTCGCTATTCCGCAAATTTAAGAGCTTCTACCATATCTATTTTTTTGTTCTTTCTCGCGACCAGCACGCTGACGACGAAAGATACCGCAAAGGTCATAAGAGTGCTTATGAGAATCGTTGCGGCGGAAACCACGAGCTTCATTTCGTATTCGCTTGCGAGTGCGACGATAAGATAACCGAGTAGCCCTATCGCGCACGGAATACCTATGATTACGCCGACGAGCGTCACCCAGAGGTTCTGCCCGATTAAAAGTCCCGCGATTTTCTTATCCTTAAAACCGACGACTTTCAGCGTAGCCATTTCTCTGTATCTTTCGGTATAGCTCATAACGCCGAGGTTATAAAGAACCACGAGTCCAAGCACTATCGCCGCGAGCATAAGCACCGTTACGCTGGTTTTAAGAAGCTCTGTGAACGTATCGAACGTTTTTATGATTTCCTTTTTCTCCTGATAGTTTTTAATCGCCGTCTTAAAGCCCGAGTTCGCGTTTATTATATTCTCCGTGGTTTTCTTATCCGCCGAGGAATACACCGAACTTATCGTATACGATATGCCTAATTTTTCGGCGTACGCGGGGGTTATCGCCACGTTTTCGGATACCGAACGCACGACGCCCGCTATTTTAAGCTCGTAAGACTTATCCTGTCCGAACGGACTGACGACGAGAGTATCTCCCGCGCCGACGCCGAATTCCCTTGCGATTCTTTCGCAAACGTATGCGCCGTCGTCCGAGAGTGTGACGTACCCGTCCTTTCCGCTCGCGGGGAAGCGTACCTTGTCTTTCGTTACCGAATACACGTCGAGAGACAGCGCCTTTTCGCCTATCTCCACCGCAACCGAACCCGAATAATCGCCGTCGAACGCGGTTATGATTTGATCGACTTTATCCTGCTTTACGTCGTCCGCAAGATAAATGCGAACGTCGTAGTTCATCGCGTCGTTGTAATAATCGTTCAAAAACGCCTGCATAGTGTCGTTCATACCGAGCGCGCCGATGAGAAGAACGGTACAGCCCACGATTCCGAAAAGGCTCATAAACGTTCTCGATTTGTGGCGCATAACGTCGCGCAAATTCCACTTCGTGCCGAAGGAGAATTTTTTCCACAACTTCGTTTTTTCTATCGCAAGGTTTTTAACCTTTTTCGGCGCGTAAGGACGAAGCGCGTCCGCCGCCGTGCCTTTAAGCATCTGCTTTACGGAAAGATAACCTATAAACGTCAGCAGGGCGATTATACCCGCTATAATCAGCGCGCAGAACCACGGCATACTTATTTTCCAGTACGGCATATCGAGATAAGTTCCCATCATTCCGTGCGGATTCATAATCACGTACGCGATGCCGTACCCGAGCGCGATGCCGATAGCAGAACCTATCAGCCCTATCATAAGCGCGTAAGAGGTGTAATGCACGGTTATGCGCTTATCCATAAAGCCCAAGGCTTTCAGCGTGCCTATCTGCGTTTTTTCTTTCGCGGTTAAGCGGTGCATCGTCGTTACCATCGTCAGCACGGCGATAAGCAGGAACATTACGGGAAGAATCGAACCCATAGTTCTGCCTTCCTCCACCTCGCCCTGCGGACCTGCGTAAGAGGTCGTTTCGTCTTTACTGAGAACTATCGTCGTCGTGTCGAGCGCCGCGTTCACCGCCTCTTTCATTTCTTTTTTGCCTAAACCCGAAATAACGTTAATCTGCGAATAAACCTCCGTGCCGCTCTTTTCGCCGTACTGCGCGGCAAACATTGCGTTTGCCGTTTCCGCGTAAACGCCGTTTTCGAGCTTTGCTTGCCTCTCCTCTTTTGAAATAACGTCCTCGTCGCTTTGATAAAGCTTTTCGGCAATCGCCGCTTTTAGCCCGTTATCGTATTCCTTTGCGTATGTCGCGGGAGTAACGTACCCGAAGCCGTACTGATCGTATTTCGGCATCAGCTGCGACTCGTCTCTCGTACAGATAAGAAATTCGGAAGCCTTCACAAGTCCTTTTACGGTAAGCTTGAACGAAATCATCTGAAAATTAAGCGTCATTTCGTCGCCGACCTTAAAGCCGCCCGCCGAAGCGAACTGATCGGAAAGCCAGATTCCGCCCACGTTTTCCGCGTCGTAAGGCTCGCCTTCGACGAGCATAACGTAAGAAATTTCGTGGTTTTCGGTCACCGCGACGGCAACCGTTTTGTCTGCATAACCCGAAACGGCGGTATTAAACGACACGAACCTGCCCGCTTTTTCCACGCCGTCTATCGCGGCGATTTTATCAAGCTCTTCGGTCGAAAAGCCCTTTTCCTTTACCAGCCTGTAATCCGCAAAACCCGTCTCCTCGTAAAAGCGCGCGGTGTTTATCTCAATGCTTTTCCATTCCATATTGAAGCCGACGAATACGCCTATTCCCAAGGCAATCATAATTATCATAGAGATAAATTGCGCCTTGTATAGCTCCATCGTCCGCCAAAGCTTTTTCAGAAGCATATTACCACTCCACCTCGTCTGCGGAAAGGGGTTCCGGCTGGGCTTCCACGGACTTTATCTTGCCGTTTTTAACCCTTATAACCACGTCCGCCATTTTCGCTATGTTCTGGTTGTGCGTTACCACAACTATCGTTTTGCCGTATTCCTTCGCCATTTTAAGAAGTAGTTTGAGAACGAGAACGCCCGTCGCCGAATCGAGCGCGCCCGTCGGCTCGTCGCAGAGAATGATTTTCGGATTTTTGGCGAGCGCGCGGGCTATCGAAACCCTTTGCTGTTCGCCGCCCGAAAGCTCCGCTGGGAAATTTTTCAGGTGGTCGATAAGTCCCACCTCTTCTATCATCTTTTCCGCGGAGAACGCGTCCGGCGAAATCTCCTTTACCAGCTCCACGTTTTCTTTTACGGTGAGCGTAGGTATCAGGTTATAAAACTGAAACACGAACCCGACCGTCGTCGCGCGGTATTTCGCAAGCTCGTCGGAAGAGAGCTTGGATATGTCCTGACCGTTCACCGTTATCGTGCCGGAGGTCGGACTGTCAAGCCCGCCGAGCAGGTTTAAAAGGGTGCTTTTGCCCGCGCCGCTCGGTCCTAATATGACGACGAACTTTCCCTCTTCGAGTCCGATATTCACGTCGTCCAAGGCTTTCAGCTCGTGGTCGCCGCTTTTATACACGCGGCTAACGTTTTTTAATTCGGCAATATTCATAATCTTTCTCCAAATATGAAATTTTTTTCATATTGCATTATACTACCGCCGCACTTTTATGTCAACGAAATATATGAACAATTTTTCACATTTCTATAAAAATTTCTTATGGTTAGTCGGGGTATACGAAACCGCCCGCCGAGCGTTTTCGCTCGGCGGGCGGTAAAAAAATTACGAAAAGAAAAGCGTCGCCGCCAAAAAATACGGGAATTACGCAAGGAATTACGAAGAAATCGTGCGGGAATTGCGTAAGAATAGCGCGGGTAGTGCGCGGAAGCGACGCGTAAAAAAGAGAGCCGCCGCGAAAATTGAGCAAGAATTGCGTTAAAAAAGCCGTCTTAACCAAAAAAGTTGCAGACAGTAAGCGTAAAAAAGAGAGCCGCCGCGACTTTTTAGTCGCGGCGGCTTACCTTTAATATTCGTTGATAACTATTTGTCAAAGCAGATTTTCGTATATAACGCGGACGATTTCGAGATGCTTGCCCGTAAAAACGCTCGGCCAACCGAGAAGATTCATTCCCATAGCTATGGTCACTCCCCTGTTCGGATCTATAAGAGAATAGCTGCCCGCCGCGCCGTCCCAGCCGAACTCGCCCTTATTAAGCCCCCACGGCGTATCGACCTTTCTCACTCTCACGCCGAAGCCGTAGCCGTAATCCGCGCCCTGCACGCAGGTAAATTCGTTCTTTACGGAAGCGTTGCCGACCTGATCAGTCGATAGTTGTTTCAAATATTTTTCGCCTAAAATTCTTTCGCCGCGCTCGGTGACGCCGCCGCGCCCGAGACACCGCACGAATTTGGCGTAATCTTCTACCGTGGAAACAAGCCCCGCTCCGCCGCTTTCGTAATTTTTAGTCAGAATAAGCTCGTTTTCTTCCCCGCACGGGCGCATTTCGCCTTTTTCGTTCACGAAATATTTTTGCGGAAAACTCGCGCTTTGATTGTCGAAAGAAGAGTTTTTCATACCGAGCGGCTTAAAAATATTTTCTTTTACGAACGCGGAAAATTTGGTTTTCGCCGCGACCTCTATAACCGCCGCTAGAACGTCGTAGCACAAGCTGTACTCGAATTTAGTTCCCGCCTCGAACGCCATAGGCGTTGCCACGAACGCGGGTATAAAATCCCTTAAATTCGCGTTCGGATTCTTCTTTTGCTGTTCGAGTACGGGCGCGGTTCTCGTGTTATAGGTAAAGCCAGCGGTCATTGTAAGAAGATGCCGCACCGTCATTTTGTTTTTCGGCGCAAGCTTATTCCCCTGCTCGTCCGTAAGAAACCGCTCGCTTATTTCGGGCAGGAATTTTTCCACGTCGTCGTCTATTCCGATAAGCCCTCTTTCGATAAGCTGCATCGCCGCGAACGACGTCACGGGCTTACTGCACGAATACATTTGAAGCTTCTCGTTACCCGTCGCGTTTTCGCCGTAAATAAGCCTTAAATTTTTATCCTCGCCCTTATAGCAAATAACGTCCGCGTACGGAATGCGCGCTGCCGCGAAAATCTTTTTTATCTCATCCGTAGCCCTATCGAGTTTTTCTTTATTTATGCCGTCCATAACCCCGTTCTTCCTTTATCCATTATATAATGTATAACGCTTTTATTTGGTTTTATATCGCGCGGCTGCTTCATACAACACGCCGCGAACGGTTCAGTCGTAAATTATAGCAAGCACCTTGCCGCGATATACGTTCATAAAAAACTCGTCCGCCGTCGCAACGTTGCTTATCCCGCGCGTGTCCTCTTTTGTAAGAACGATGTTTTCGAGCGGATAATACAGCCCGCGGCTATCCGTAACCGCCGCTTCGTCGGTATAAGGAATAAGCGAAACCGACGCGCCGCTATGAACATTGAACGCGCGCTTGCCGCCGACGAGACAAACGGTATAATTATCGCCGCGAATCGCCACTTTAAGCCCTATTTTTTCGGCAATCGCAAGAAGGGCGATATTTCCGAGGATATGCTCGGGCTTTCCGCCGAACGCCCCGTAAATCGTAATCTCGTCCGCTCCGCATTCCTTTGCGAAATGCACCGCCCGCTCGCCGTCGGTGTAGTCCTTTTCTTTTTCAAGACCAACTATCGGCTCATTATCCGGTGCCGCGCCCAGCGTATCGAAATCGCCTACCACCGCAAGCGTTTTTTTATCGCCGAGAAAAGCCTTATGCTTATACCCCGCGTCGGCGTAGATGACGTATTCCTCCGCCACGTTTTTTACGGGTTCGGGCGAATTAAGAATTATCGCTGCTTTCATTTTTTCTCCGTCTGATTTACCGAATTACGTCGCAACCTATCTTCTACAGCGACGCATGCGCCTGTATTGAATACGTTTTTAAGTACTTTTCGGTAATATCCGCCGCAAGTGCGCATATGTCCGCGCAAGGGCGTTTTTTATAGTATTCGGGGGTACGCGCTTCGGGAACGGGCGCGGTGCTTTTCGCCGCGACGGGAGTTCCACGCGAGAGAAGCTCGCCGCAAATAAGCGAACCCGTTTCGTTTTTGAACTCGTCGCAGGCTTTCTGAATTATCGCGTAAATTTCGGCTTTGTTTTCGCCGTCGGAAAGGAGATAAGAAAGCACGGCGGTCATTGCGGAAACCGCTCCGCACACAAGCCTTTGTCTGGCGAGACCTCCGCCAAAACCGATAAAGAGCTTTTTTATCATATTTTCGGGGAGATTTAATTCGTCCTTAAACGCGAGAGCGACGGACACCGAGCAATTATCGCCCGCAAGAAAGTTATTTCTTGCGATTTCGCCTTTCGTCATAAAAACCTCTCTTTTTACGGCGCATACAGTTTGTAACTGTATGCAACGTTTTAACGCAAAATTATTTATATCGTTCTGCACGACTTTGACTTGCCCGCCTGACGGACAAGTGCTGCGTAGCGACAGCGGAGCAGAAGGAAGCAGTATGGCATTAAACGGAATACAACGATACCTTCGTCTGCCGACAAACGTCGGCAAAAAAATCAACCTTTCAGCAATCGGGACGAAGTCCCCCTTTAAAATTCAAAAAGCAATAAACTTTGTTTACTGCTTCCTGAATAATATATGATAAGGGGGAAAATGATGAGCTTTTTTATCGTCGCAGGTCGTATCTCCTTTCGACACTAATAATATACTACTTTCGATTTTTTTTGTAAAGTATTTTTCACTCGTTTTTTAAATTTTTTTAGATTTTTTTGAAAATTTTTTTCATAATTTCCCGATTATGGTAATATTTTGTTAGAATTTAACACTTTTTGTTGCTATAAATCGTTTTTATCCGACAAAATTTTCAAAGCGCCTTTTTCAAGCCGTTAGCGCGTCCCGCAAAAAATAAAACCGAAGCCGAAAATTTTTCGGCTTCGGTCTGTTTTTTACCTTTCGTCCAACAATTATCTGAACAAAATTCTGTAAAGCTGCGCCGCGCCCGCAAGAAGCGAACACACCGCCGAAACAATCGCACCCGCACCGAGAGTAAGATTATCGTTAAGATTCCCGAAATATCTGGTAGCTTCCGAATTGATTACGGTATATTGCGGCATAAGGAAGAAAAATACTCCCGCAACGACGAACGCGCCCGCCGCGATAAAGCCCGCGAACTTACTTCCCCTTCCGAGAGCGCCGAGTATCGTAAACACGACGCCGCCCGCAACGAGGATATAAGATATAAGGTTCATAATCGAAAACTCGAACACGGTATATTTAACAAGCGAAACTGTTCTCTGATAGCCGAAGGTTACTTCCATACCCTTATAGGTAGTGTCGGAATCCTTTACGCCGACAGACGGCACGAACATCATAACGATAGCCACAATGCCGAGAAGCACCGCAATCGCGCTTACCGCAAGAGCGACGTTTTTATTCTTTTTTCTTCTAACCATTCCACGCTCTCCCTATGCGACTACGCTTTTTTTACGATAGCCGTAACTTCGGAAATACAGGTGATCGCGGGTAAAACAAGACAGTTGCCCTTTGCGTAGCCCGCGTCTTCCATACTCTTCTGGAACGCTTTAACGTCTTCGTTGCTCGTAACGTTCTTAACGTGGTCTCTTACGATTTCGTTGTTGTCGTAGAATTTCTTCATTTCTTCGGTAGTCTTGAACTCGATAATCATAGCGACTTTAATAACTTCTTTGGACATAACATGAATGTTCACGCTGATTTCTTCTTTATCCAAAGCCTTCTGAATATCCTTCGTGAAGCCTTCCGTTGTCTGACTTTCGGAATAACCTTCGTTCTCGAACGCTTTTTTAAGCGCACCGTAAGAAGAAGCGCAAGCCGCAAAGCTCATTGCCATCACGACGCACATAACGAGCGTCGCTACGATTGATAATTTTTTCATAGTTTCTCTCCTTTTTCGGGCGGGCGCATAATATTCTCCCGCCTCTTTTTTCTTATGATATATTATACGGAATATTTTTCGTTTTGTCAATAAAAATTTTTTATTACTCCGAGATAGCTTTACAAACCTTCGCCCGTTGTATATTCTTCGCACGCGCCCCGCAAACTGCCCGACGGCGCTTTCCGTTCCCTCCGAAAAGAAAAAAGCCCGAATTTTTTCGGACTTTTCGCTTTTTAATTTGCTTTTTAAGTTAAGTAAAGCCTTACTCGCCCTTGAAGGGAAGAAGGTCTACGAGTCTCGCGCGTTTGATGGCGGTGGCAAGCACTCTCTGATGCTTTGCGCAAGTGCCGGTCATACGACGGGGAAGAATTTTTCCGCCTTCGGTAACGTACTTTTTAAGGGTAGCTACGTCTTTATAGTCGATAGCTTCTACCTTATTCTGGCAAAATACGCAGACTTTTCTGCGGGGAATTCTTTTTATAAGCTTTTTTTCTCTCCTTTCGGGAGCAGCCTGTTCGGAGGTTTCCGCGGTATTTTCTGCGGTAACTTCTTCAACCTGCGCGGTTTCTACGGCTTCTTCCACGGGAGTTACGTTCAAATTCTCTTCCATAAGATTTAATCTCCTCTGATAAATGATAGCGGCGCGTTGCCGTTAAAAGGGAAGCTGATTGTCGTCGATAGCTTCCAGCTGGGGACGTTCTCTTCTCGCCGCCGAAACGTTCGGCTCGGACTCGTAATCGCCCTGCGCGTTTTTCGGGGTTAAGAACTCCACGTCCGAAGCCACCACGTCGGTCACGTTTCTCTTTATGCCGTCTTTATCTTCGTAAGAACGGTTCTGGAGACTGCCGATGATGGCGACTTTATTGCCTTTTTTAAGATATTTGCCGCAGTTTTCCGCAAGTCTGCGCCAAACGGTGATATTGAAAAAATCCGTTTCGCGAGTTCCGTCGCTGTTCGCGTAATCTCTGGTAACGGCAACGGCAAAGGTGCAACGAGCAACGCCCGAGGACGTTTCGTTAAGCTCCGGATCTCTGGTCAAATTTCCTATAAGGATAACTCTGTTCATAATTTATCCCGCCTTATCTTTTGGTAATAAGACGTCTGATGATGCCGTCTGTGATTCCCGCGACGCGCTTCAATTCGACCACGAGCGTTCTTTCGGCTTCAAAGGTCATAAGAACGTAGTAGCCTTCGGTCTTGTAGTTAATGGGATACTGAAGCTTTTTAACGCCCCAACGGTCGGTTTTTTCTATAACGCCGCCGTTCCC
Source organism: uncultured Clostridia bacterium (assembly GCA_934271275.1). Classification (GTDB taxonomy): domain Bacteria; phylum Bacillota; class Clostridia; order Christensenellales; family Borkfalkiaceae; genus UBA1259. Next base: position 63,408 of record CAKQRD010000001.1, read on the forward strand.
CGTAACCAAATCCTCGAACTTCTTGATAACGCTCTCTTTCGCTTCGTCGGTAAGAGAAGCGTCGAGAATATAAAGCATTTCGTATTTAGTCATTTTTTTACCTCCCGGACTTATTCGGCTCGGAACTTTTATCCCGAGCAAGGTTAAATTTACCGCGGACGATTACGCCTTTCCGCGATTTATTAAATTATACCCATTTTTCGCGCGTTTGTCAACGGTTTTACGCGGCACGCGCTCATATTTCCTTTTAATTCTTTTCGAGTATGCGTTTAAGGAACTGCCCCGTGTAGCTCGATTTTACGTTCGCGATTTCTTCCGGCGTGCCTTTCGCTATAATCGTGCCGCCGCCCGAGCCGCCTTCGGGACCCAAATCGACGATATAATCGGCAAGCTTTATAACGTCTAAATTATGTTCTATAACTATTACGGTATTGCCCGCGTTTTCCAGCCGCTTTATAACCGAGCAAAGCTTATCCACGTCGTAGGAATGCAGGCCCGTGGTAGGCTCGTCCATAATGTAAAGAGTTCTGCCCGTGGCGCGCTTTGAAAGCTCGGTCGCGAGCTTCACCCTCTGCGCCTCGCCTCCCGAAAGAGTCGTGGAAGACTGTCCGAGTCTTATATACCCGAGTCCGACGTCCTGCATCGTTTTGATTTTATTGTAAATGCTCGTGACGGGCTTAAAGAACTCGCACGCTTCGTCCACGGTCATTTCGAGAACGTCGCTTATGCTCTTGCCTTTATACTTAACCTGCAAAGTTTCCCTGTTATAACGCTTGCCCTTGCAGACCTCGCAGGGAACGTACATATCGGGCAAGAAGTGCATTTCTATCTTTATCATACCGTCGCCCTCGCAGTTTTCGCACCTGCCCCCCGCGACGTTGAAAGAAAATCTGCCCGACTTATACCCGCGCTCCTTCGCGTCGGGAGTAGCGGCGAACAAATCTCTTATGAACGAAAACGCGCCCGTGTAAGTTGCGGGGTTCGAGCGAGGCGTTTTGCCTATCGGCGACTGGTCTATCGCTATAACCTTATCGAAATGCTCTGTTCCGAGAATTTCTTTATACTTTCCCTCGCGGAGCTTCGCGCCGTTAAGTCTGTTCGCGAGCGCGGGATAAAGAATTTCGTTTATAAGCGAGCTTTTGCCCGACCCCGAAACGCCCGTAACGACGGTGAGAAGACCGACGGGGAACTCCGCGGTAACGTTTTTAAGGTTGTTCTGCTTTGCGCCGACTACCGTAAGCCATCTGTCGCCTGCTTGGACGCGTTCTTTCGGCACTTCTATTTTTCTTCTGCCCGAAAGGTAATCGCCCGTAATGGAGCGGGGCGCGGCTTCTATATCGGCAACCGTACCCGTCGCGACGACCTCGCCGCCGTGTACGCCCGCCTTAGGTCCTATGTCCACTATATAATCGGCGGAACGAATTGTGTCCTCGTCGTGTTCGACTACGATGAGGGTGTTACCGATGTCGCGGAGCTTTTTAAGGGTTGCGATAAGCCGTTCGTTGTCTCTCTGATGAAGCCCTATGCTCGGTTCGTCGAGGATATACAAAACGCCCGTAAGCCCGCTGCCTATCTGGGTTGCGAGCCTTATTCTCTGCGCCTCGCCGCCCGAAAGCCCTACCGCACTTCTCGCAAGGGTAAGGTAAGAAAGTCCCACGTCTTTAAGGAAGCCGAGCCTTGCTCTTATCTCCTTTATAATGGGCTTCGCAATCATCTCGTCCGAGCCTTTGAACGCGAGATTGTCTATAAAATCGTAAAGGTCGGCAACAGAAAGCTCGGTAAGCTCCGCAATGTTTTTGCCTCCGACGGTAACCGCGAGAGCCTCTTTTTTAAGCCTTTTTCCGTGACAGGTTTTGCACTCCGTGACGGTCATATACTTTTCGATTTCGCTTTTAACGTAGTCGCTGGTCGTTTCGCGATAACGGCGTTTGAGGTTGGGGATTATCCCCTCCCAAGCCGAATAATAGCTGCCGTTAAAGGTATGAGTTTCGTAGCTCATCTGAATTTTTTCGCCGTCGTTGCCGTAAAGCAGAATATGATAAATTTCGGGCGGCAAATCCTTTACGGGCGTATCGAGCGAAAAACCGTAGTGCTTCGCGAGAGAATTGAAATTCATAATCGCCATTTTTCCGTCGCCGATATTCCAGCCCGAAACGGTCATAGCCCCCTCGCGGAGAGAAAGATTAGGATCTTTCACGACGAGCTTTTCGTCTATTTCGTTATTGAATCCCAAGCCGTGACATTCGGGACACGCGCCGAACGGATTGTTGAAAGAAAACAATCTCGGCTCTATTTCTTCTATGCTCACGCCGCAGTCGGGGCAGGAATATTTGGTGGAATAAAGAGTGCTTTTTCCGCTCGCGTCCGTAAGCGCGGCGGATTTTTGCACGCCTTCCGCACCGACGTTTTCAACACCGCCGCCTGCGCCCGTTCCCGCGCCGTTTTCCGAAGCCGCGCCGCCGATATTTCCGTCCGCGTCCGCAAGCGAGCCGACCTCTTCTATCTCGACGAGACCGTCCGAAAGCTTTACCGCCGTTTCGATGCTGTCGGTAAGGCGTTTTTCGATGCCCTCTTTAACTACTAGCCTGTCTATAACTACGCTTATATTATGTTTAACGTTTTTTTCGAGCTTGATTTCCTCGTCGAGGTCGTACACGATGCCGTCTATCTTTACGCGCGCGTAGCCGCTTTTTTTAAAACTCGCAAGTTCTTTGACGTATTCGCCCTTTTTGCCGCGTACGACGGGGGCGTTCACGAGAATTTTTGTTCCCGCGGGAAGGGCGGTAACCTTATCGCAAATCATATCCACCGTCTGGCGGGTAATTTCCCTGCCGCAGTTAGGGCAATGCGGAACGCCCGTTCTCGCGAACAGAAGTCGCATATAATCGTAAATTTCGGTAACCGTGCCGACCGTGGAACGCGGGTTGTGCGAAGTGGTTTTCTGGTCTATTGAAATCGCGGGAGAAAGCCCGTCTATCGAATCCACGTCGGGCTTTTCCATCTGCCCCAAAAACATACGCGCGTAAGAAGAAAGGCTTTCGACGTATCTCCTTTGCCCTTCCGCGTAAATCGTCTCGAACGCGAGAGTTGACTTGCCGCTCCCCGAAAGCCCCGTAAACACCACGAGCTTGTCTCTCGGAACGGTTACGTCTATATTTTTAAGGTTGTTTTGTCTTGCGCCTTTTATAACTATATTATCCATACTTAAATTCCTTGATTAAAATGAGCCTCAACCGAAACGAACACGCCGCCGTTCAGCCTTTCGCGGTGCGGAGCTTTATTTTCAGCTTGGTTATCGTATCGCGGATTTCTATACATTTCTCGAAGTCGAGGTTTGCGGAAGCGACTTTCATAAGAGCTTTAAGTTTTTCTATCTCTTCGGGTATGTCTTTCGCCTTCATATCCTTGGTTCTGTCCGCTTTTTTGGTTATTTCTATCGTGTTCACCACGTTTTTCACTATGGTTTTCGGAATTATGCCGTGCGCTTTGTTGTATTCGTCCTGAACCTTTCTTCTGCGTTCGGTTTCGTCTATGGCGCGGCGCATACTGCCCGTCACCACGTCCGCGTACATAATCACTCTGCCCTCGGCGTTACGCGCAGCTCTGCCTATTGTCTGAATGAGCGCGGTTTCGCTGCGCAAAAAACCCTCTTTATCCGCGTCGAGTATCGCCACGAGCTTGACCTCGGGCAGGTCTAATCCCTCGCGCAGGAGGTTTATGCCGCAAAGCACGTCGAACTCGCCACTGCGAAGCCCCGAAACGATGTCGATACGCTCCATAGTGTCTATATCGCTGTGCATATACCGCACCTTAACGCCGTTTTCTTTAAGGTATTCGGTAAGGCTTTCCGCCATTTTCTTGGTCAAAGTCGTAACGAGAACTCTGCCGCCGCCCTTTACCACTGCGTTAATTTCTACGAGAAGGTCGTCTATCTGATTTTTGGTAGGCTTAACGGTGATTTCGGGATCGAGAAGCCCCGTCGGACGGATAAGCTGCTCCACCACCTGCCCCGCCTCTTTCATTTCGTAAGGCGCGGGGGTTGCGGAAACGCAGATAAGCTGACCTATGCGCGCGTCGAACTCCTCGAATGTGAGCGGGCGGTTGTCGTAAGCGGATTTCAGGCGGAAGCCGTAGTCCACGAGACTCTTTTTCCGCGAGCGGTCGCCGTTATACATCGCGCCTATCTGCGGAATGGTCATATGCGATTCGTCTATAAAGGTTATAAAGTTTTTCGGGAAATAATCGAGTAGGGTAAACGGCGGTTCGCCCTCGCTTCTGCCGTCGAAGTAGCGGCTGTAATTCTCTATCCCCTTGCAAAAACCTATCTCCTTTATCATTTCCATATCGTAATCGGTGCGCTGTTTAAGCCTTTGCGCCTCGATAAGCTTTCCGTTTTCCTTAAAAAATCGAACCTCGTCTTCTTCGTCGCGCTCTATCGCGGCGACGGCGAGATTAAGCTTTTCCTGCGCGACGGCGTAGTGACTTGCGGGGAAAATGACCGCGTGTTTAAGCTCGGAAACGACGTTTCCCGTAACGTATTCCGCTTCGCAAACGCGCTCGACCGTATCGCCGAAAAATTCCACGCGAATATAAATTTCGGTGTTGGAAGATGGAAAAATATCCAGAATATCGCCGCGCACGCGGAAGGAAGAACGGGTAAAATCCACGTCCTTTCGCGTATACTGAATGGCAACCAGCCTTCTTATAAGCTCGTCTCGGCTTATTTCGTCGTCGGGGCGAATTGAAACCGCAAGGCGGTAATATTCCTCGGGCGCGCCCAGACCGTATATGCAGGAAACCGAAGCCACCACGATAACGTCCGAACGTTCCGCAAGCGAGCAGGTCGCGGAATGGCGGAGCTTATCTATCTCGTCGTTTATGGCAAGGTCCTTTTCTATATAAGTATCGGTGCTTGCGATATAAGCCTCCGGCTGATAGTAATCGTAGTAGGAAACGAAAAATTCCACGCGATTTTCGGGGAAGAACTCGCGGAATTCGTTGCAAAGCTGTGCGGCGAGGGTTTTATTGTGCGCGATGACGAGCGCGGGGCGGTTGACGTTTTTTATAACGTTCGCCATAGTGAAGGTTTTGCCCGAACCCGTCACGCCGAGAAGAACCTGCGTTCTTAAACCGTCGTTGATGCCCTCGGTGAGCTTTTCTATCGCCTGCGGCTGGTCGCCCGTCGGCGAATATTCGGAATGAAGTATAAAATCTCGTTTTTCCATAGTTTTTCTATTTTAATAGGTTTTGCAGTTTTTATCGGCGTTTTCACGAAAAAATCGCTTTCAGAATAAGCCCTACGAGAAAGCTGAGTACCGCAAGAGCCACCGTCAGCCCGAGTCTGAATATCAGGTTACGCCGCATAAGCTTTACGCTGCGCGGGAATCCCTTCCCCTTTTCGGTAAGCGAAACGCAATACACCGTCTCGCCCCGCCTGTCCGAATACACGAGGTCGAAATACCCGTCCGCGGCAAGATCGTTCACGATTTTTTCCACGCCCGAAAGCGTTTGCTCCCCGCCCGCCTTTCTGAGTAAATCCGCAGGGCTGACGAGAGCGGAACGCTTATCCTTACATTCCTCGTAAAGCGCGCCCATAACGCGCGTTTCGGCTTTATTCAGCATCACGCACCCCCCGCGAGCAGTCTGATAACCGCCGCAAAAAGCGCGACCGCCGCCCCGCCCGACAACGCGCCCAAAAACGCAAACGCGAAATATCTCTTTTCCGCGCGGGATTTTTCTATCTCCTCGTCCAGCCTCTGCTCGAACACGAGCCGCCCTTTCGTGAGCGGCGAAAGACAAATTTCCGCTTCGTCCATATACTTAACGCTTATATACTCTTTTGCGGAAAGATTAAGAACGCATTCCTCCACCCCTTCCGCGTCCGCGCCGAACTCCGCGGGCATTGCGGAAACAAGTTCTTCCACGGCGAAAATTTTATATCCGCCGCGGTCGCACGCCTTATCTATATATTCGAGAAGAGAAAGACATCTTTTATCGAGCATAACGCTACCACCCCGTTATATTTTGGGTAAAGGAGCGCGATTATATACCGTTTCCGCACAGAGTTTTATACGCGATTTCGTTCGCTGTTTCGCGAACGGTTTTATGCGCGAAATCGGTAAACAAATGTTCGCATATATTGTACCGCAGAACGCGAAAAAACGCAAACGTTTGCAACGTTAAAGGAAAATTTTTTGCTTTTCTCTTTCCTCGGCGCCCGTCCGCGTTCGGTTTTCTGCGGTTTGATTTTTTTCCGCCGTTTCGTTATTTTTTAGCGTTCACTCTGTAAATAAGCGCGGAAGCCGCCAAAAGAACGACCGTATACGCGAGGGTTATGAGCGCGTACGGGAAAATATCGCCGTAAACGCCCTTCACCGCGGAAGCCGCAGGCTTGACGGTAGCGAAAAACGGCAACGCCTTGCATACCGAAAAGAAGCCGCCGCCGAGCGATTCGACGGGCATCCACACTCCGCCGAGAAGCCCCGCCGCGCAAATGAATATCGAGGATACAGGTCCCGCCGCTTTGTCCGACGGCGCGACCGTGCCGATAAAAATTCCGCAGGAGATATAAAACAGCATAGACGGAATGAAATAGACTATCGCGACCAAAAGCCCGACGGAGATTTTAAGCCCGAATATCAGCGCGCAGGCAAAAAACAACACCGTCTGCAAAAGGCACACGGGCAAAAACGCGAAAACGTATGACAGGTAGTATTCTATCGGCTTTAAGGGCGAGACGGAAATTCTCGTCATAAACGCCGAGGTTTTATCCGAAGCAAGCCCGAGCGCGATGAAAAGCATTGTGAACGTATAACCGAACACCGCTATTCCCGCCGAAAAATTTTCTATCTCGAACATAGTCGCGCCCCCCTTCGGCACGCCGCTCATAATAAGTTCCATCATAACGAGCATCGCGATGGGAAACAGCACGCAGAACACGAGCGAAAGCGGTTCCCGCACGGTTTCTTTAATATTACGCACCGTCAAAGCCTTAATTCTGTTCATAATCGTCCCCCGTAAGCTTCAAAAACGCCTCTTCAAACGAGCTTTCGCCCGCCTTTTCCTTAATCTCATCCGCCGTACCGAGCGCGAGGATTTTGCCCTTTTTCATTATCGCCACTCTGTCCGAAAGAGCTTCCGCCTCTTCTAAATAGTGCGTGGTGAGTATCACCGTCATCTTGCCTTTAAGCCCCTCTATTTCCTTCCAGAGGTCGCGGCGCGCGCGCACGTCAAGCCCCAAGGTCGGCTCGTCCAGAAACAGCACCCGCGGCTCGGAAATAAGCGCCGTGGCAAGCGAAAGCCGCCTTTGCTGTCCGCCCGAGAGTTTGCCCGCAAGCCGCCCCGAAATCTCTTCGAGCTTAAATTCCTTTATAATTCTCTCCGCGCGCTCTTCCGCATTCTCCGCGCCGTAAAGACTTGCCGCGAGCAAAAGATTCTCTTTTACGGTCAGCTTTTTCGCGACAGCCGTTTCCTGCGGGGAAAGATTGAGAAGCTTTTTCACGTCGTCTGCGTTTTTCGTAACGTCCTTGCCGCACACCCGCACTTCGCCCGCGTCGAAGCCCGTAAGAGTGCAAAGCACTTTTATGGTGGTGGTTTTGCCCGCGCCGTTCTCGCCGAGAAGAGCGAAAACCTCGCCTTCGCCTACTTCGAGATCAATCCCGTCCACGGCGACGAACTTGCCGTATTTTTTTACGAGACCTTTGATTTCAATCGCTTTTTCGTTCATTTTTTAAGTATCTCCTCCGCCGCGTCCGAAAAGACGTCCGCCTTTACGAGCGCAAGCCCCTTTTTAAGGTCGCCGAGAAGAATCAGACTGTCGCCCGATTTTATTCCGAACGCTTCCCGCGCTTCCTTAGGTATGACTATCTGCCCCTTTTCGTTGACCTTGCAGATGCCGAAAATCACCTTGTCTTTATCGCTCATTTTTCTCCTTTTTTCTTCCCGCGCCCGTCCGTACAAGCTCTTCGCGAACCTTTCGTAAGCACGCCGCCGAAGGACAGGCGAACCCGCTGCGAATCGACAGGCGAACCCGTCGTAAGCCCGCATGTGAACCCGCTCCGTTTTCGCCTATCCGTAAAAGCAAACTCTCTGCCGCGCTATCGGCTTATCGCACGCAAACCTTTCGGGCGTAAAAGTAGTAATTTTCTTACTTTTATTACATTATACTACCGTAGCGGAATAAAGGTCAACTTTTTTAAGGCTAAAGCGCGCGGAAACTTGAAAAATTTTTACGGGAATGATACAATAAACGAAAATACTGAAATAAATAATTAAAAACGAGGCACAAAATGAAAGTCGTTAAAAGACAATTAAACAGCAAGAGCTGTATTATTTGCGGAATGGAAAACGAAGCGGGCGTAAAAGCGCCGTTTTACGAACTTGAAGACGGTTCGGTCGCAAGCGAATTTGCATTTAAGTTCATTCATCAAAGCTACCCCGAAAGAACGCACGGCGGAATGATTTCCGCGCTGCTCGACGAAGTTATGGGAAGAGCGTTATGGATAAAAGAGCCTTCTTCTTACGCGGTCACCACGACTATGACGATAACCTATCGCCGCCCCGTGCCGTACGGAATAAAGGTGAAAGCAAGGGGTTATATCACGCACGATTCGCCGCGTTGGTACTCCGCTAAGGGCGAAATATATTCGGAAGAAGGTCAGCTTCTTGCCGAGGGCGAAGCGCGGTATATGAAAATCGCAAACGACAAAGCCTTTGCGGGCGGGGCGAGCGACAAAGAAGAAATGTGCTACGACCTGCCGATAGAAACGAATGAATTCGACTTTCCCGCAATCCCCGTCGAAACGAAAAACCGCTGAAATAATCGAATTATATAAACGTGCGCGGCGGTGCTTTTCACAGCACCGCCGCGCTATCTTTTTTACCGTTTTAATCTCCTTTAATCTCCCCGAAGCAAGCTTTTAATTAAAAATCAAGAGTTTATTCCGACCTTAAAGCAACCACGGGGTCTTTCTTCGCCGCCGCGCGTGAAGGTATTATGCCCGAAATAAGGGTTAAACAAACGCTTATCGCCACCATAACGACCGCCGCCAAAGGATTCAGCACCGCAAGGCTTCCCGCCGTAGGCACTAACGCGGCAAGTATCAGGTTTATCGGTATACTTAAAAGATAAGTAACGCCTATTCCTATAAGTCCCGCAAACAATCCTATAAGGAACGTTTCCGCGTTGAAAACGTTGCCGACCTCACGCTTCGCCGCGCCGAGCGCGCGCAAAACGCCTATTTCTTTCGTCCTTTCCACCACCGAAATATACGTTATTATACCTATCATAACGCTGGAAACGATAAGCGATATGGAAGTAAACGCCACGAGAACGTACGTCACCGCGCTCACCATAGTGTTAAGCATGCCGAACATCATACTCATCATATCCGAATATGTGATTTTAATTTTATTACATTCCGTTTCGGTAATTTCTCCCGCCGCGAGCCGCTCCTCGCAAATAACGTTCCATTCGTCGATATATTTTTTTATATCTTCTTTCGCCTCGAAGCTCTTTGCGTAAACGCTTATTTTGGACGGGGTATTGACGCCCGCAAGCGTTCTCGCGGTAAACGTTTCGGATTCTACGTTGCCTATCGGCGATTTTACCGTTACGGTACCGTTTTCCCTTGCCGCCGCCGCGATTTCGCTGTCGGCGTTGTCTTTAAGCACTTTGCGCGTAAGCGCGCTCGTATACGCAAAACCCGTGGAAAGCACTCCGTTCACGTTTTCTTTCTGACGAATCACGCCGACTATTTTAAGTTTTTCGCAATCGCTTTTTTGCGGCGCGTTAAAGTAAAAATTATCGCCGTACTTTTTGTACATAACCGAGTTGGAAGCAAGATACACTTCTTTACCGACGATTTCTTCTATGGTAAAATCTTTTCTGTCCTCGAATTTAACGTCGTCGGTTTTCGTAACCTCTTCCGGAAGTTCTATGCGCAAATAACCGAGCAGGGCAAGCGTGATATCGCTTATGCCGTTGTATTCGTCCACCACGAGAGCTATCTGATTATAATCGTCCTCGTTAAAAGTCGGGAACTCGCCGTATAAAAGGTCGTACTGCTCCTCGATAAGCTCTTTGCTGTCGGGCATACGAGTTATCGTGGGAATATATTGCCGAACGAAGCTCGTATTAAGTCCCATTGCCGACAAAAGCTTTTCTTTATACTGCTTTTCTATAATGTTCACGAGAGTATCGACGGACATAAAGGTCGGCTCGACGCCCTCTTTGCCTACCTTTATATCGGTATAAAAATAGTCGTTCATATCAAAACCGTAAGAATAAGCTATGTCGTAATACAAATTTTTGTCAAGCTTATTAAGGTACGCGGGAAATCCGTTTTCCGAAGTATCGTCAAGTTTGTTGTTAAGAAGCATTCCCGTAAGCTTATCGAACGCTTTTTCTACAAGCACGTTGTTAAATTCGGGAAACTTCTCTCCGAACTCTTTCTTTTCGAGTTTGGAAAAAGTGGATAAATCAACCGAACTTTCGCTTATCGTGAGCGGATAAGAAGCGAGCGTATCCGTCTGCATACGCGCCATATACGCCGAAAACCCGTTGGAAAGCGCAAGCACCAAAGCTACGCCGATTATTCCTATACTGCCCGCGACCGAAGTGAGTATCGTTCTTGCCTTTTTGGAAAAAAGATTTTTAAGCGACAGCGCGAACGCCGTTTTAAAGCCCATTTTGGGTTTTCTTAAAGTCTTGTGCGGCTTTTCCTCGGCGGCGGGAACGAAAGGATCGCTGTCTCCCTCCACCTCGCCGTCTAAAAGCCTGATGATTCTCGTAGAATATCTTTCCGCAAGATCGGGATTATGAGTTACCATAATAACGAGCCTGTCTTTTGCGACCTCTTTCAAAAGATCCATAACCTGCACGCTCGTTTCGGTATCCAGCGCGCCGGTGGGTTCGTCCGCAAGTATTATTTCGGGATCGTTCACAAGTGCGCGCGCAATCGCCACCCTCTGCATCTGCCCGCCGGAAAGTTGGTTGGGTTTTTTGTGTTCCTGACCTTTAAGCCCTACCCTGTCGAGCATCGATAAAGCCTTTGCTTTCCTTTCTTTTTTGGCTATGCCGGAAAGCTCTAAAGCAAGTTCCACGTTTGCAAGCACGGTCTGATGCGGTATAAGATTATAGCTTTGGAACACGAAGCCTATACAGTTGTTCCTGTATGCGTCCCAGTCTTTATCTTTATAGTCTTTTGTGGATCTGCCGTCGATTATAAGGTCGCCCGCAGAATACCTGTCAAGCCCGCCTATAACGTTTAGAAGAGTGGTTTTTCCGCACCCCGAAGGTCCGAGAATGGAAACGAATTCGTTTTTACGGAAGGCAACGTTCACCCCTTTAAGGGCTTTTACCGCAAATTCGCCCTCTCCGTACACCTTTTCTATCCCGCAAAGCTTTAACGCACATTCCTCCCGCCCGCGGGAAGCGGAGGTCTTTTCTTTCATTCCCGAATTTTCCATTTACCGTCTCCTTTTTCTAGTTTTTCGTCTTCTTTCACCGTATTAAATTATACGAAAGCTTGCTTAAACGTTCCTTGAAAATCTCCCGTGCGGGATTTAAACTATTTAAAAAATTAAAAGCGGTGCAATCGTATTTTGTCCGGTCGCGCCGCGTTTACCTTTCGTCAGTCTATTATGTCGTTCATTGCGGAAACGAACTCGCCCACGTCTTCCAGAGAAAGCCCTTCGAGCATTCTCGCCTGTCCGTACAGAACGAGCGCGTACTTTTTGAGCGCTTCTTTATCGTTTGCGTAAAGCTCTTCGAGTTTTGCGAGAATCTTGTGATCCGCGCTTATTTCGAGAATCTTGTCCGCCTTAACCTTGCCGTCCGCGTTAGGCATAGAATTGAACACCTTTTCCATTTCTATGGTAACGTCGCCGCCGGAAATAAGGCATACGGGATAAGTTTTCAGGTTAGACGTAAGTCTTACCTCTTTAACTCTGTCGCCGAGGTCGTTCTTTATCTCTTCCAGAAGCTCCTTGTTTTTCTCGTTCTTTTCTTTAAGGGCTTCCTTTTCCTCCGCCGTGTCGAGCGAGAAGTCCGCTTCCGAAACGGATTTGAATTTCTTGCCCTCGTATTCGTCCAGAATCTTTGCCACGAACTCGTCTACGCCGTCTTTGAAAAAGAGTATTTCGTAACCCTTTTCCTTTGCCTTTTCTATCTGCGGCAATTTGGCGATTTTTTCGTAGCTTTCGCCCGAAGCGTAGTAAATATCCGTCTGACCTTCCGCCATTCCTTCTACGTACTCTTTAAGCGAAACGAGTTTTTCTTTTCTCGAAGAATAGAACATAAGAAAGTCTTTCAGCTTATCCTTATTCATTCCGAAGCCCGAATAAACGCCGAACTTTATCGCCAGTCCGAACTCTTTGAACAGTTTTTCGTAATTCTCTCTGTCCTCTTCCATCATCTTTTTGAGTTCGGCGCTTATTTTCTTTTCTATGCCGTTCGCGATGACCTTAACCTGTCTCGACTGCTGCAAAATTTCACGCGAGATGTTAAGCGAAAAATCGGAGGAATCCACGACGCCCTTGACGAATCCGAAATAATCGGGCAAAAGTTCTTCGCACTTTTCCATTATCATAACGCCGTTGCAATAGAGCTTTAAGCCCTTTTTGTAGTCCTTGGAATAATAATCGAAGGGCGCGCGCGACGGGAAGAAAAGAAGCGAATCGAAATTAACCGCTCCTTCGATTTTGGAATAAACGCTGCGTAGCGGATTTTCAAAGTCGTGGAATTCCGTCTTGTAAAACTCGTTCAAATCTTCGTCCTTAACTTCCGATTTCGGCTTTTTCCAGACGGGGACCATACTGTTAAGCGTTTCCGTTTCGGTAACTTCTTCGTATTCGGGTTTATCTTCGGGCGAACCCTCTTTCTTTCTCGAATGAGTAACCTCCGTTTCTATGGGGTAGCGGATATAGTCCGAATAAGTCTTTACGAGCGAAGAAATTTTATATTCTTTAAGATAATCGGAATACTTGAAGTCTTCCGTATCGGGCTTTAAGGTAAGCACTATTTTAGTACCCGCTCCGTCCTTTTCCGTTTCGGTCACGGTGTAGCCCTCCGCGCCCTCGCTTTCCCATTTATACGCCTTGTCCGATTTATAAGCCTTGGTATAAACCTCTATTTTATCAGCAACCATAAAGGCGGAATAAAAGCCTACGCCGAACTGACCGATAAGTTCTTCGTCCGTCTTGTCGGCGTTCTCTTTTTTAAAAGCGAGCGTACCCGATTCCGCAATCGTGCCGAGATTCTTTTCAAGCTCCTCTTCGGTCATGCCTATACCGTTATCTTCTATGGTCAAAGTCCTCGCCTTTTCGTCGCGGGAAATAACTATCTTAAAATCGGAATTTACCGTCGTATCGGTAAGCGATATGAATTTAAGTTTATCTATCGCGTCCGAAGCGTTGGATATAAGCTCCCTCAAAAAAATGTCTTTGTTAGTATAAATAGAGTTTATCATCAAATCGAGTATTCTTTTCGATTCGGTTTTGAATTGTTTCATCGTTTTTGCCTCCGAATAGTTTGCGTATTTCGTTTTTTAGCACTCTCTATCTTTAAGTGCTAATTATATTATAGTCGGGGCAAAAAAATTGTCAACTTATTTTATGTAAAAAGGCAAAAAATTTTAAAAGAATAATTTTCGTTGTCCGTTTCTTATGCGTCGTTTGACAAAGAACGGGAAAAATGTTAAACTTTAACTGAAATCCTGTGCAGAGTATTTTACGATTAACTAAACTCAAATCTCGGAGGGCGAGAAGTGAAAAATAAAGTTTTATCGACGATTTTCGGAATAGCGGTGTTCTTTTTGCTTATCACCGCCGCAATCGCCCTGCCGATTTATTTAAGGTTTTTCTATTATATTCACATAAACGCCCTGAAGCTCCCCGAAGAAACGGGCAAAAGCTATGCGGAAATAAAGGCGGCGTTCGACGAGGTTATGAATTACCTTACCCTTCCGAACGCGAAATTCGGCACGGGAGTTTTCCCCTATACGGAAGAGGGTGCAAGTCATTTTGCGGACTGCAAAAAACTTTTCACCCTTAATTCTTCGGTGCTTATCGTTTCCGCAATCGTAACTATAATACTTATCGTACTCGGTAAAAGCAAAAAAATAACGATTTTGCGCCCCGCAGGCTTATCTCCCGCGTTTTATTCGGCTGTTTTCACCGTAATTTTACCGCTCGTTATAGGGTTGCTCGCCGCAATCGATTTCGATAAAGCGTTCGTTATTTTTCATAAAATATTTTTTCCGGGGAAAACGAACTGGGAATTTAGTCCCGACGGAAACGCGATTATAACGGTTCTGCCGCAGGAATTTTTCAGAAACTGCGCGATACTTATCGGCGCGGGACTTATTATCTTTTCGGCGTCGATAATAATATACCAGCTGAAAAAAAGAAAAAAGTTGTTGTCCGAGCGCGGTACGCAAAGCCCCCTCACCCCTTCCCGAAAAAAGTAAAACAAAAAATAAAATAAAATTATGAACAGAACGGAGAAATTTCTCTCCCGCGCCTGTTATATACCCCCCGTAGGGCGGAGAAAGCTCTCCATATCTTGTTAATTCTGCCGTAGGGCGGAGAAAGCTTTTCCATCTCTTGTTAATTATGCCGTAGGGCGGGGGCTTGCTCCCGCCGCCCGAAGATTTTTACACAAATTTGCGAGAGGGGAAGAACTGTTTTCCTAGTCCGTTCTTCCCCTCTCCCGCTCTCCCTAATATGAAAACTCCTCAAAAACCCCGCCTTATTTATCTCGCATACCTCACGCTATCCTTGCCCCTTATTCTTTAAGGGGCAAACAGCAAGTTACCCGTGCTGTTTCTTTTACACAGTTACAAACTGTATGCATAACTTTGACAGTTTAAGCACGTTGTTATTCTGCGCGAGTTTGATTTATTTTTCGTAGGGCGGGGGCTTGCTCCCGCCGCCCGAAGATTTTTACACAAATTTGCGAGAGGGGAAGAACTGTTTTCCTAGTCCGTTCTTCCCCTCTCCCTAATATGAAAACTTCTCAAAAACCCCACTTTACTACCTCGCATACCTCACGCTAACCTTGCCCCTTATTCTTTAAGGGGCAAACGGCAAATTACCCGTGCTGTTTCTTTTATACAGTTACAAACTGTATATACCGTTGGGCGGAAACGCCTCGCTTCTGCCTCCTTTGTAAAACTTCGTATGGCGCGGGCTTGCTCCCGCCGTTGAAAAATTTTTTACACAAATTTGCGAGAGGGGAAGAACTGTTTTCCGCACGCGAGTGCTTCGCAGCGTAGCGGAGAAGTATCCGTTCTTGCGTTTACTCTTTTCCGAAAGGGGCAAAACTGTTTTCCGAATTCGTTTTTCCCCTTTCGGACTTACCCCTTTTCCAAAAACTCCTCAAAAACCCCGCCTTATTTATCTCGCATACCTCACGCTAACTTTGCCCCTTATTCTTTAAGGGGCAGACAGCAAGTTACCCGTGCTGTTTCTTTTACACAGTTACAAACTATGTGCAACCATAATAATTGTATACACCCCGTAAGGCGCGGGCTTGCGCTCTTATTAAAAACTTTACGCATAAATTTTACGATCTAAACCCGAATAAAGCCAAAGCGGCTGTCGCAAGCCTGATTTCTCGCTTGCGACAGCCGCTTTTTATATACTTCTTTCCCTTTTCAACTTTTTGCTCGTTTCAAGCTTTTTCTTGATTTAAGCCTGCTTCACCCTGATTCAAGTCCCGTTTACCCCTGAATTTCCGCGTAGTCCGTTCTTTCTCCCAAAGTATAACGCGCCTCCGCGCCTTCCGTTAAGAACTCGAATTCTCTGTCCGCGTCGAAACTTTCCGCGTTTGCGGAAGCGGCAAGCTTACTTATGGATACCTCGTAAGCCGTCATAATTTTAACGTCGTCGTCGGAAATGTGTTTCTGATATTCGCGGCTCTGAATCCTGCCCGCTATGGCGATTTTTTCGCCGACGGTAAGATTTTTCGCAAACCTCGCATTTCTTCCCCAAGCTATGCAGGGGATATAATCGGATTTGTTGTATGAGCGGTTCACCGCAATAAGAACGTCGGCAATCTCCCTGTTAAACGGCGTGGTGCGATAAACGGGCGGCTTGCAAACGTAGCCCGAAAGCACTATGCTGTTCGGATTTTTTACCGAAACCACGCTTATCAGCTCCCTCACGAAAACCGTAAGCATCAGCTTGCTTTTGCCGTCCGCGAGCTTGTTATAGCTCCTGAACTGCCCTATCGCGTTTATCGTTACGCCTACTTTCAGGTTTTTGTCCGCGATAAGCCGTTCGGAAACGGTCACGGGTAAGATATCGCCTTGTCCCGAAAGTCTTTTCACGAGTACGTTCATTTCGTAGAACCCCTCGCCGTACACCTCGTGCGAAAACTCCGCTTCCGTCACGATTTCCCCGCTGATAAAAACCTTATTGTTTTTCTCCGCAAAATTGTTCATATATATTTTTCCTCCTTAAAGATTTTCCCCTTATCGTCAACGCGCTTATTCTACGCGTTTTCGTTCTTTACCTGTGCGCCGTCCGGTCGCATACTGAAATTTTCTCTGTATATAAGCTCGCCTATCGGCACGAATTCGTACCCGCGCGCCTTCAAAGTCTTTATAACGTTCGGAATGGCTTCCGCCGTGTGCAGCCCCTGATTATGAAAAAGCACTATCGAGCCGTTTTTCGCCCGAGAAAGCACTCTGTTTTCTATTTCCTTTGCCGAAAGATCTTTCCAGTCGAGACTGTCTACGCTCCATTGAACGGTATATAGCCCCGCTTTTTCCGCACGTTCGATAAGAAGGTCATTATAATCTCCGAACGGCGGGCGGAACAATTCCACCTTTTTGCCTATAACCTTTTCGATTGCGTTTACCGAGGTTTCGAGTTCCTTGTCTATCGCGGAAGCGGAAAGCTTGCTCATTTTCGGGTGAGTTGCCGAATGAGTGCCTATTTCGTGTCCCGCGTCGCTGATTTTTTTAAGGTATTCGGGGTATTTTTCCGCCCAGAATTCCACCGTGAAAAAGGTACAGCGCACGCCCTCTTTTGCCATCGCGGAAAGGAGCTTGTCGGTATAATCGACTCCCCACGCGCAGTCGAAGGAAATGGAAAGTTTTTTTTCTTCGGTCTCCACCGAATAAATAGGCAATTTTTTAAGATTGCTTCCGTAAAATACCGCGTGGGCGTCGGTCGCAAACAGCGCGGTAAGTGCCGCCGCCGTTAAAACGAGCGCCAAAAGCCCCGATAAAAGTTTTCTTTTTCTTAAAACGACGTAATACATTTTAAACCTTTTGCCCTCGCGAATTTTGTCGAATAATAGAACTTTTAAAAAGCGTTTGTCGTATTTTTTAAGCTTGCTGAATGAGTCAGCTCCGCGCCATTCGGTTTTGTTTTTGCCAAAGGTCAATCAAGCGACTTTCAGGCATTCCGTAAACCGAACGACTTTTTCGTTAAATCTACCCGACGATAAATTATACTCCCCGAGCTTCCGAAATATGCTTATGAATTTCGGCTCACAGCGTCCGCGCCACCGTGCGCTTTTTCGTATTTCGCTTTTTTTCTTCCCGTTCAAATTTTGACGTTACATAAAAAAAAGAGACGATACGACTTTTCGTATCGTCTCTTTTTTGGAGCTGGTGAGCGGACTTGAACCGCTGACCTGCTGATTACGAATCAGCTGCTCTACCGACTGAGCCACACCAGCTTATGCTTTTTAAAAAACTTTTCACAAAGCAGCTTAATCATATTATCATAAATTAAAAAAAATATCAACGGTTTTAAGGGGCTTAACGGAAATTTTTTTATTTCCGCGCCCCCAAAACCCGTTTATAACGTTTTATTATACGTTTTTTATGGTAAACCCGTGCGCGACGAGCCACTTATTGCAGATTTTTACCCAGTGGCTGACCGCTTTATTCGAGAACTGCGTTTCCTCCGTCGCAAGCGAAAGCCCGTGCTGACCGTTCTCGAAAACGTGCAGTTCAAACGGCACGCCCGCTTTTTTATAAGCCGCCGCAATCAAAAGACTGTTTTCCGCCGGCACGCAATTGTCGTTCGCCGTCGCCCAGATGAACGCGGGTGCAGAATTTCCGTTCACTCTCGTTTCGAGCGAAAGCCTTTCAATCAGCTTTTTGTCGCCGCCCGTCAGGTTCTCAAAGCTACCGAAATGCGCTTTTTCTCCGCCTGTAATAACGGGGTAGCTCAGAATTACGGCGTTCGGTCTGGCGTTCTTCACTCTGTCGCCGAGAACCTCCGCCGCCTCCTTTTCGTCGGGGATAATGCCGAGCATACCCGCAAGATGTCCGCCCGCGGAAAATCCTACCGCCGCAACGTGGTCTTTATCCACCGCGAATTTCTCTGCGTTTTCGCGGATATACAACATAGCCATATCCGCTTCGATAAGCTGCGCCGGGTATCTTATCGGCGCGACGGAATAGCGAAGCGCAAACGCCGCAAAGCTCTGCGCAAGATAAGAAAAAGCGATACATTCGCGTTCTCTGTCCGAAACCATAGCGTAGCCGCCGCCCGCGATAACGAGCATAGCGGGGCGAAGTCTCGGCGCGACTTCTTTGCTGATTTCGGGAACGTAGCAATCGAGATAACCCTGCGCGCCCTCTTCGCGTTCAACGCCGAAATATTTATATAAATCAACCGTTTCACAAATCATAAAATACTCCAAAAAACTTTTTCTTTAATTTTAGCACAACGCGAAAAACTTTGCAATTATTAAAGAGGATAATACGCCGCAAAAGTTGAATTTTTTCGGGTTATGTGCTAAAATGTAAATATGAGCAGTTATCATATCGACACGGGACTTATAAAAGAAAAATTCGCGGGCGCGAGCGAGTGTCCGCTGTGCGAGATAAAAGCGGTCGTGGAAGAACAATTTTTGCACGAGTTCTTAAACGACGCGGTTATGGAGGACGACACGCGCATAAAGGTCGGCAAAACGGGCTTTTGCGAAAGACATTTCGATATGCTTTTCAAAAGACCGAACAAACTTTCGGTAGCACTTCAAATCGGCACTCGCGCGGAAAATATCGCGCCGCTTCTCGGCGAAGTTAAAAGCGCGGGCGCGGCTAAAAAACAGGCGGAAAAGATAGAAGCCGCGCTTTCGGGGTGTGCGGTGTGCGACCTCGTGAACGAAAGCATGATAAAATATTACAAAACGATCGCACAAATGTTCGTTCGGGAAAAAGGCTTTCTTAAAACACTGCTCTCTTCCAAGGGGTTTTGCCTGACGCATTACGCGGAGCTGTTAAAATATTCTTCCTCCGCGGGCTTTGCGGCAAAAGAGTATTTATCCGTATTAAGTTCTGTCGAAAGCAGAAATTTTGAGAGAATACAAGGGGATTTGAAAAGGTTTTGCGACAAACACGACTATCGCAACGCGAACGAACCGCTGGGCGACGCGGAAACGGCGATCCCCCGCATGCGGATAAAGCTTTACGGCAAAAAGGGCGAATAGTCCGTATCGCCTCCCCCGCGCTTACGCGTACAAAATAAAAAATGAGAGAATAAAAGCCTTGCGCAAAAATAAAAGTAACACAAAATAAAAATAGCGCAAAATAAGCCGCGCGCCCCGCGAAAATTTCGCGGGGCGCGCTTTCTTCTATTCAAAATAAACCAAACAAATCTATTTCATATATAAGTTCATCTACAAACGCATCGCTTACCGCTTCGCCGTAAAATCTTTTTTATTTGGAATCACGAAATTACGTTTTGCTTTAAGCTTCTTCTCTCGTTAAATCTCCGTCCGTACAATGCACCGTGAAATTACCCGTTCTTTCCGAAAACGTCCAGCCTGCACCCTTTTCGATTTGCGCCCATTCGGCTTTCGTTCCGTTATAGTTTATATCCGCAAGCGACCTGCACCCTCCGAACGCCTCGTCGCCTATGCTCTTCACGCTATTACCGATAGTTATACTCGTAAGAGACCCGCACCAGTGAAACGCTTCGTTCCCTATATTCGTCACGCTCTCGGGCAGAACGAACGCCGTATCCGTCTTTCCTATCGCGTATTGAACGAGCGTTTTTCCGTCTGCGGTATATAAGTTCCCCTGTATGGACTTATAATACCCGTTTCCTTCCGACACGTTTATGCCGGTTAGCGAATCGCACCTGTAAAACGCCCCGTCTCCTATCCTCTCCACGCTTGCGGGGAGCGTAATACTCGTAAGCGAAATACAAAGAGAAAACGCGCCATTGCCGATATGCTTCACCTTGTTCCCGATAGTTAAGCTCACGATAGAACCGCGGCTATCGAACGCGTAATCGCTTATACCTACGGTATCGGCTTTTAATTCCGCTTGCTTTACCTCTACGGCGCAACCTACAACCCATTTATCGACGTAGCTGACGCCGTTTTCGGCTAAAAGCTTATCGCAATACCTGAACGCGTTTCCGCCTATGCTCGTCACGCTTTCGGGAATATTTATATTTGCAAGCGAACCGCACCCGTCGAACGCATACTTACCTATACTCGTCAAGCCGTTATCGATCGTAACGCTTTCAAGCGAATCGCAACCGTCGAAAGCCCTGTCGCCGACAGCCGTCACGCTTCCCCCGATACGTACGCTTTTAAGCGCGGAAGAATTACAGAAGGCATAATCGCATATCTTCGTCACGCTGCCGTCTATGGTTACGTCCGTAAGCAACTCGCTACCAAAAAACGCATATTCGCCTATGCTCGTCACGCCGTTCGGAACGGAAAACGAAGTATTCGTCTTGCCTATCGCGTATTGAATAAGAGTTTTGCCGTCCTCGCCGTATAAATCGTCCCGTATAGATTTAAACGAACCGTTTTCGCCTGCCACGCTTATGCTCGCAAGCGAGCCGCAGGAGGCAAACGCGCGACTGCCTATACTCGTCACACTTTCGGGAATATTTATATTCGCAAGCGAACCGCACCCGTAAAACGCATACTTACCTATACTTGTCAAGCCTTCGGAAAGCTTTATTTTCGTGAGCAGACCGCAATTTATAAACGCTCCGTCGCCTATACTCTCCGCGCTTTCCTGAATTTTAACACTCACGAGAGAAATACAATCGCGGAAAGCTTCTTCGCCTATTTCGGACAGACTGCCGCCGATAGTTACGCCCGTAAGCGAATCGCAACCTCTGAACGCTTCTCTGCCGATTTTATTTATACTTTCGGGAATAACGACCTGTACTACGTTTTTTCTCATATAAAAGGCATTGCCGCCTATTTCTTTAACGGGTTTACCGTTATGCGCGGCGGGTACGGAAAACCGAGTAAGGGTTTCTTCTCCGAGTTCGGTCGCTATATAATAAGTTTTATCCTCGCTCAACTCAAACCTTAAAGCCGTGGTTTCGGTAACCTCGTCGCCGCAGTCCGTACATTTTCCGTCAACGTAATTATGCGGAAGTTCGTTTTTTTCGTTATCTTTATACTCTTCCCCGCAAGCGCATTTATAAAGAGTATAGCCCTTCGTCGTGCAGGTCGGCTCTATTACCGTTTCGATAAAAGAATGGGTGTGTTCGCCCGAGGGTTTATCGCCTCCGCCCGTGCCGCCGTTGCCGTTATCGCCGTTATTGCCGTTTCCGCCGCACGCAGAAAAAAGTCCGAGAGCGACGCACGCCATAGCCGCCATAATCGCAAGAACCGCCGCAACGGTGATGACGCTTAAAAATCTTCCCTTTCTTCGCATTATCTTTAAGCCTCCCATAAAAATATTTCCGCGCGTTACCGCGCTTTTTCTCGCGCTTCCGTACGCTTCCCCGCGTATCAATATATTTCCGCAGATTACCCCGCGCTTCCCCGCGTTTTCACGCAAGTCCGCATCTTTACGCAAATTTCGGTACGCTGATTTTATTTTATCATACTATATTAAATTATGCAAATAACGGGAGTTATTTTTAAATATTCAAGCGCGCGGCGGAAAAATTTCCGCCGCGCGCTCTTTTTTGCTTAAAAAAGCTTTTTATTTATCGTTTATCGCTTACTGCAAGCAAAGCTTCTTGAAAAGAAGCACCCATACGAGGTCTATCCAGCCGAATACGATACCGGAAGGGATGGTTACGAGAATACATATAACCAGTCTTAAAATTCCTCCCTTTTTAAGCCAGGTAGACCATCTTACGACAATCTCGGTGATCCAGTTTACGCCGGGGATCAGAAGAAGAAGTATCTGAACCAAACGGCTTTGTTTGTTAAACCACGTCATAATCTAAAAACTCCTTTTTTCATATTTATATGTATAATATCACTTTTATGCCGAGATGTCAATAGATATAACTTTTTTAGCCCTTTTTTTCGATTTTATTTCGATTTGATTTTTACCCGTCCGAGTTTTTCTCGCGCCGCACTTTTTCACGAACCGCGCGTTTTTTTGCCCGCGATTAAAAACGCGTTTTGCCGCGACGTTCCGAAACTTTGCCGAGCATTCCGCTTTCGGCTGAAATTTTTCTCTATACTATCCCGAGCAAAGCATTAAACAAAAGGAACATAAGCGGAATAGTGCCGACGGAAAGCACCGTAGAAAGCAAAACGGTTACCGAAGCGAAGTCGCCGTCGCCGCCGAACTGCACCGCGAAAAGCGCGCCGCTCGTTGCGCAGGGCATCGACAAAAGAAAGAACAGAGTATATTTGATTTCTTCCTCGACCGGCAAAAACAGAACGCACAGCATCGTCAGAGGGCTCATTACGATCAGCTTCAAGCCGCTCGCGAGATACGCGTATTTATCGAGGAACAGCGATTTCAGGTTCACGCCAGCAAGCCGTATACCTATCACTATCATGGAAACGGGCGTGACGATTTCGCTCAGATACCCGATAACTTCCATAAGCTTTTCCAGAATCTTATCTATCACGGTGTTTTGCGCCGCCAGATCCGCTATCGGGCGCGGCAAAAGCGCATACAGCAAAAAGCCCAGAATTACCGAGATTATAACGGGATTAGTCGCAATCTTTTTTACGGAAACCTTGGTTTTGTCGCCCGTTATCAGGTACACGCCGAACGTCCAGTTGATTATATTGAAAACCGCCACCACAACCGCGCCGTAAATCATTATTTCGTTTATGCTTCCGTGTCCCGCAAACACGGCTTTAAGAAACGGAAAACCCATAAATCCGCAGTTGGAAAAAACCCCTGCGTATCTCACGCAACGCATCTTTGCGTCTTCGCCCTTGCCTGCCGTCACCGCACAGCAAATCCCTATCATTACAAGGTGAACGACTACCGCAAGCCCCGCGACGATAAGCATATTTATCGCCGTTTCCGCCTCGAACGCCGTACCCTGAAAGCTTTTAAACACGAGCGCGGACTGCGCGCCGTATAATACCACGACGCTGAACGCTTCCGTCGCTTTTTCGGGAAGCATTTTAAGCTTTGCGAATATGAACCCCGGAATTGCCAGCAACACGAGCGACAATACGGACAATAATACGTCTATAAATTCGATTTCCATTCGTTTTTCCTTTTATTTTTTACAATTAAACAGTCCGCTCGGTCGCTTGCACACGCCTTTTTAAGCTTACGCGACTATCTTTCGTTATTCAAGATTTTTTCCCAAAAAAGATTTTTTCGGCACTATTATTCTCCGACGATATTTTCGACGGAATCCTTTCCCGATAACGTTATTTCCCTGCGAGTTTTTTCCGACAAGCTTTTCCCGTCAAAATTATTCCCAGACATACGGGGTTACTTTCCGAGGCTTGCGATATAGTTTTTATACCCTTCCTCGTAAGTCTTTTCTTCGCGGATAAGCTCCGCTTTGCCGCTTCTTATATAATCGACGAGTTCTTTTTCGTTTTTCAAGTTTTCGGGAACGAGCAACCCTCCCGTAACGGGCTGGTCTTCGTGATGAAAGTCCGTACCGGAAAGAGGAACAAGCCCGTTTTTTAAACAAAACTCGGCAGCAAGGTCGTTGTCGTTACGGTGGTGATAATGCCCGTTGAACGCTTCCGCACCGTGCATATACGCGGGATCGCCCGTGATGACGTGCGGGCGAAACGGGTGAGTCTGATACATAAAAAGCCCGTTTTCTTCCGCAAGCTTAAAAAGCTCTTTCTGATTAAGTTCGTAAAGCGCGGGAGCTTCGAGGAGAAAATTTTCGTCGAAGCCGTACAGCATAAATTCCTGATAGCCGTCCGTTCTTTCCGTTTTCGTCTGCACTTCCGCGCCGATAAATGTCTTTATGCCTCTCGCCGCAAATTCCTCCTTCGCCGTTTTTGCGAGAAAGAAAAACCCGCGAAGCTTTTCTTTTAAGGTTTCCCCTTTATAAGCGTTTATCGAAGGGAAATTGTAGTGATTAGTGACGACGACTGCCCCATACCCCGCTTTTTTATAAATATCCGCCTGCAATTCTATCGGGGTGGTGGCGCAGGAGCTTCCGCCGAACGTGTGGCAATGCGTTTCAAGTTTTATCATAAGCCTCTCCTCCGTATAAATCCGTTCGTCGCGATTAAATAACGACAAAAATACAAAAGGGAGACTGCGACGTAATCAGCCGCAATCCCCCGCCGCTTTATAGCGTTCGTTTCTGTAAATTAACCGATAATATCTGCGTATCTGTCCGCGTAAACGGTAACTCTTCCGCTTTCCTCGTAACGATATTTGTTCACGAGTTCGTTTCTCGCCTTGGTTTTAGCGTTTTCCACCGCGGTGGAAACGATACTGTCGGTAAGAACGTAAAGATAATTGTCCGTGTCCTCGAAGTCCGCATAGTCAGCCATCATGTCCGCGAAATAAGCTTCGGGATCGGCTACCCCGCACTCCGTTTTGAGATAT
The DNA here is from genome assembly GCA_934271275.1 of uncultured Clostridia bacterium. GTDB lineage: Bacteria > Bacillota > Clostridia > Christensenellales > Borkfalkiaceae > UBA1259. The sequence goes on from CAKQRD010000001.1 coordinate 88,148, forward strand.
TCTTTAAGGTCTGCGGACTTGATTTCGAGCTTCTTCGCAAAGAACATAACGTGATAGCCGTAGTCGGAAGCGACGATAACGTAGCTTTCCGAGCCGCTTTCGAGAAGCTTTCTTCCCGCCTTTGCAAAGGTGGTAACGTATTCTTCCGAATTTCCGCCGTCAACCGCGGGCTTGATAACGTAACCGTTCTGGTTGGAGAGCGAGCTGCTGTCGGTGGAGAAAGCAAAGATAAGTTCTTTAATCTTCGCGTCGTATTCTTCCACGCCCGAAAGCTTGTGCAGCTTGCCGTCGTATACGGACGCGCCGAGGTCGCCGTAATCTTCCGTGGTATCGGTGCCGCTTAAATAACCGTTCATAAAGGTTAAGAACTCGTCGAGACCGAAATACTTAACGCTTTCCACGCCGTATTCGGGCGAGTAAACGTGACCGTGTTCGTCTTTGCCGTACCACTCGTTGCCGTTGTCGTCTTTCTCTATAATCTCGCCGTCCTTATTAAGCCAATTTACCTTGCCTTGGAAAGGAAGGCTGTTTTTTGCGTCTTTCGCAAAGGTGTAGTCGCCGGTGAAAACGTATTCGTTCTTGCTTTCGTCGAACTTCCCGTCGTAACCCGCAAGCACCCACGAAGAACGAAGGTCGCTTACTACGGTGTTTTTAAGAACTGCCGCGCGGAGTTCGTCGTATTTCTCGTCCGAAATATTGTCGTTATCCGTTCTTATCGCTTCTATTTCCGCTTTCTGATAATCGTTCACGCCGAGAAGAAGGTTATAAACGTATCCGTAGCTTCCGAACGCGCTGTAAACTATGGGTTCGGTAGCGGTGGTGGAAGAAAGCGCGGATACGAATTCCGATTCGCTCCATTTCTTCTGTTTTTCGTAAATCTCGGTATATTTTGCGGCTACCGCGGCGAAATCGTATTTCGCGCGTTCCGCTTCTTCTATGCTCTTTTCATAAGCGGTTATAAGTTCGTTTTCGTAGTAACTTTTAAGGGTTTGCTTATAATAGTCGGTAGTTTTAAGGTCTTTGTTGTCGTAATCTCCGAGAAGCCCGTTGTTTTTGAAGAGCTTAACCACGCCGTTATAGCTTTCTTTGCGGTGTTCGGTGTCCATATCATTTAAGAGAAGACTCGTTTTCACGTTGGTGTCCGCAATATAAGCGTTCTTTTCTGCGTCAGAAGTTTTACTTTCCGCTTTGGTCGCTCCCGAAGGAACCGTTCTCGCCGTGCCGACGGTGCTGTCTCCCGCGGCTTCTTCGTGGTCGTGATTCACGCTCGACATAAGGTCGTTGATAGCCTTAATCGCGTTATACTTCGCGTCGCGAAGCTGCGTTTCGTCCAAAAACTTCGCTACGGGATAAGCCGCCGTCGTGTCCGCGTCCGCAACGTTCTTTGCGGGAGTGGTTTTAACGGCTTCCTGAACGATTATTCTTGAAGAAATAAGATTATCGAGAATAAGCTCGAACGCGCGCTTCTGGGTATATCCGTAATACTGAACGTACATATAGCCGTAGTTAAGATATCCGAGAATCATATCTTTTTTCTTGATTTCGTCTTTATCGGCGTCGTCCGAAATCTGAACGGTTGCCACCGTCTGTTCCATATCCTTATTGCTGTCGGTAGTCACAAGGTTGCAACCGGCAAGCGAGGCTATCGCTAAAACGAGTGCGAGTATCAAGCTAAAAAGTGTAACGAGCCGTTTTTTCATATATTTTTTCACCTTTACAATTGTCTTTGTAGTTTTCTGTTCGTATATTTTTCGATATACCCATTAAGTATATACTATCGACGGGAAAAATGCAATCGTTTTTACCATTTTTATTCGGCATTTTTCTTATTTTCGGCGGAAGTTGCCGCCGCATACGCCAGAAAATCGCGCACGAGCAGCAGCATTTCGTAATTATCCCTTTTGTCCCTTTTGAATACGATCTTGGGTTGTCCTGTCATCACCACGGCGGTTTGCTTTGAAAATTCGTCCAGCGCACGCTGCAAGCCTTCGTTCGCGAACGCCTTGTAATTATCGAATTCGAGCGAAGTTTCGGTCTTCGTTACCGTAAGAAGCTCCGTTCCCACCCCCATCGCGAGCCGCTTCGCCGCGGAAATAAGTATAAGATTTTCGGTCTCTGCGGGAAGTTCTCCGTAGTTATCCGTGAGCGCGGATACAAGCTCCTTTTCCTCCTTTTCGGAGCTTAATTCCGCAATCTCCTTATAAACGTCCATTCGCGCGCTCTTGCTTTCTATATAAGAATCGGGAATGAAAGCGGAAAGGCGCACGTCGAGTTCGGGTACCCGCTCTTCTTTTCCCGCAAGCTCTTCCCGCAACAATTTTGAATACAGTTCGTAGCCTATCTTATCCATATGCCCGTGCTGTTCCGCGCCGAGAATATTGCCCGCACCGCGTATTTCAAGGTCGCGCATCGCTATTTTAATACCGCTTCCCATCTCCGTAAATTCGGTTATCGCGGTAAGTCTGTCAGCCGCGGCGTCGCTTAAAATTTTGTCGCGCTTAAACGTAAAATACGCGTAGGCGAGCCTGTCGCTTCTGCCTACCCTGCCTTTAAGCTGATACAGAGTGGAAAGCCCTAATCTGTCCGCGTCTATAACGATAAGGGTGTTCGCCTTGGGAAGGTCTATACCGTTTTCGATGATAGTCGTGGAAATAAGCACGTCCGTTTCGCCTTCGTAAAAGGAAAGAACGTTCTTTTCCATGGTCTTTTCGTCCATTCTGCCGTGACAGACGGTAAATTTCAGGTCGGGCATGAGCGCGCGCACGCGTTCGGAAAACCTGAAAATGCTTTCCACGCGGTTATAGAGTATAAAAGCCTGTCCGCCTCTGTTGATTTCGCGAGTGATTGCGTCTTTTATCAAAGCGTCCGTTTCTTCGGTGACGTAAGTCTGTACCGGCAGCCGTTTTTTCGGCGGAGTATTTATAACGCTGATCGGACGGATTCCCGAAAGAGAGATATGCAAAGTTCTCGGAATAGGCGTCGCGGTAAGAGTTATCGCGTCCACGTTCTTTTTAAGCAGTTTGATTTTTTCTTTATGTTCCACGCCGAACCGCTGTTCCTCGTCGAGAACGAGAAGCCCGAGGTCCTTAAAACCTACGTCTTTACTCAAAAGTCTGTGCGTGCCGATAATAAAATCTATCTCTCCGTTTTTAAGTTTTCGCAAAATTTCCGCAACTTCTTTATCGCTTTTAAAACGGTTAAGGCACGCCGTTTTCACTCCGAATCCCGCAAAACGTTTGACCGCGGTGTTATAGTGTTGCTCGGTAAGAATGGTAGTCGGGGCAAGAAGCGCGGCTTGCTTTCCGTTTTCCACCGCCCTGAACACCGCCCTGAAAGCGACTTCCGTCTTGCCGAAGCCTACGTCCCCGCAAACGAGTCTGTCCATAACCCGTTCGCTTTCCATATCCTTTTTTATATCCTCGTCCGCGGCGACCTGATCGGGCGTTTCTTCAAACGGGAACGCCTCGTCGAACGCCTTTTCGAGTTCTTCGTCCGAAGAAAAAGGAAAACCCGCAAGCGCGTTTCGCTCGCTGTAAAGTTTTTTAAGGTCGAAAGACATCTTTTTGATGCTTTCTTTAACCGCCGCCTTAATCTTCTCGAAATCCGCGCCGCCTATTTTAGAAAGCCGCGGGCTTTTTTCCGCGCCGAGATAGCGGGTTAAAATATCCATCTGCTCGACGGGAACGTATAAAACGTCGCCGCCCGAATATTCTACCGAAATATAATCTTTAGTGCCTTCCGAAGTGGTGATTTTTTTGTTGCCGAGAACCCTGCCCACGCCGTGCGTTTCGTGAACGCAGAAGTCGCCTGCGGCGGGCGCGGTGAAAAAAGTCTGTTTTTTGCTCCTCGGTCTTTGCGCTTTTTCGCGGGATTTGGCGTACAAATCGGAAGTGCCGATAACCGCAAGCTTTTCCTCGTGAAAAACGAAGCCCTTGCCGAACGTTTCGGGGGTGGAAACCGCACCGGCGAGCGGGAAATTCGCTCCGAGCGCGCACGGCACGTTATTGTCCGATAAATCGAGACAAAGCTTTTCCGCGCGTTTTTCTTCACCCGCAAAAAGCAAAACCCTGTACCCGCCTTTCAGCCAGTTGTCCGCGTCGCGATATATTTCCGAAAAATCTCTGTGATAATCGGACACGGCGGAAACGGCGGGATTTATAATATCCTGCGGATTGAAAAAGGGAACGGCGGTAGCCAGCGACTGCACCGAGTGAACGTTGGCGTGCGCAAACTCGTCTTTTATAAATTCGAGTCCGAAAAAGTTTTTTTTCGCAAAAGAGAACACCTCGCCGCTTTGATAAAGGGCGGCAAACCTTTCGGTAAATTCGCGCTCGTATAAAATCGCCGTACCCTCCGCGCGCTTCGGCTCGTCGATTATCATAACGCAATTTTCGGGCAAAGCGTCGAAAATACTTCCGAAATTATCCGCAAGCGGACTCATCGTCGAAAAAGCCGAGCCGTCGCCCGCGGTAACGGCGGTTATAAGGTCGTCCGCAACTATTTTAAGGCGGGAAAACGCGCCCTTCGGCGCGGCGCGAAGCTCTTCCCTTATAATTTTCTCAAAACCCGAAATCGTTTGTTCTGAAAAACAGAATTCCTGTGCGGCAAGAATTTCAAGCTCGGTCTGAAACCCGAGGTTTTTGCGCGTTTCGGCATCTACCTTTTTAATACTGTCCACCGTATCGCCGAAAAAATCCGCGCGAAACGGCTGATCGGAATCTATCGGGAACACGTCCAGAACGTCGCCGCGAACCGAGAAAACGCCTTTCGCGTCCGCTTCGTCCGCGCGCCTGTACCCCATCGCCACAAGCTCTTTCACAACGAGCAGCGGATCTATCTCTTCGCCCGTTTTCAGAACGAGTTTTCTGACCGAGCGCGGGAATGGCTGCATAAGCGTTTCTATCGGCAGAACTATTATATCCGCGGTTTTAAGCTTTTCCGCCGCGGCGATTCTTGCGTATACGCTCTCTCTCGAAAAGGCTTTTGCTGATAAAAGAAGTTCGTCCTCGGGCGGAATATACACCGTGTGCTTGCCGAGTTCTCTGAACGCGCGAAGCGCGGCTTCCGCGGACACGCCGTCTCTCGCGCAGTATAACACCGGCGAAGAAACGGAAGCGGCAAGAATATGCTTAAAGCTTTCGGTAACGCCGAAAACCGCCGTGGACTTGCCGCGGCGGACGTTTTCGGTAAATTTCTTCACCGAGTTATCGAAATTATTAAGCTGTAAAAGTTTTTCAAGCATATTCTTTACGTTTACCGAATAAATTTTTCTGCGTCGTTTGCCGCCGTCATCTGAGCTATCCCACTATCCGCGATAGCAACGCTTATACCGTTTTGATGCGGTTATATTTTTGCATAACCCTGTCGATCGGTTCGCCCTTCGCAAACTCCGCCGCCGCCGCGCCCGCCGCGTGAACGGAATTTTTGAAAAGCTCCTCGTCCTCTTTTTTAATTCCCGAAAGCACGAGGTTTATGAGCGGAATACGGCAATCGCCGCCCTGATTAAAGCCTATTCTGATTCGAGCGAAATTTTCCGAACCCAGCTCTTTTATAATGCTTTTCATACCGTTATGCGTACCCGCCGAGCCGTTTTCTCTTATGCGGAGCGCGCCCTTCGGCAGATCGTAGTCGTCGTAAATCACCACGATGTCTTTAAGGTCTGTTTTATAAAAGGATATAAGCTCGCGCACGCTCTCGCCGCTTAAATTCATATAAGTGAGCGGTTTTGCGATAAGTATTTTTTCGCCGCCGAAGCGTGTTTCCGCCACGAGCGCGCGGCATTTTTCCTTCGTAAACTCCGTGCCGAGAATTTTTGCCGCTTCGTCCGCGCCCATAAAACCGAGGTTATGAAAGGTATTAAGATATTCTTTATCGGGATTGCCGAGTCCTACTATAAGCTTCATAAAATGGTTTCCTAAAAAAATTTCCCGTAACCGCCAAAAAAGCCGACTTGCGGCTTTTTCGGGATTTTCGTGTTTCGTTGTGTATTTATCAGTCCTCGTAAATCGCGGAAAGCGAAGCGTCGCTGTAAACGGATTTTATCGCTCTCGCAAAGTATTTGGCGACAGAAATAATCTTGAATTTGGGATTGTTTCTTATCTCGTCCGGAATGTCAATGGTATCTAACACCACGAGCTGTTTTATGGGCGAAGCGTTAAGTCTTTCGATAGCGGGACCGCTCAAAACGCCGTGCGTGCAACACGCGTAAACCTCTTTCGCACCGTTTTTGACGAGGGCTTCCGCGCCCTGACAAATAGTCCCCGCGGTATCTATCATATCGTCTACCATAAGGCAGGTTTTACCCGCCACGTCGCCGACGACGTTCATAATCTCTATCGCGTTGGCCTTGGGGCGGCGTTTATCCACTATTGCGAGCGAAGCGTCCACTCTCGAAGCGAAGTTTCTCGCTCTGCCGACGCTTCCCACGTCCGGAGAAACGACTACCCAGTTTTCGTCCATTTTGTTTTTGAAATATTTGGCGAGAAGCGGCGCGCCGTAAAGATGGTCTACGGGGATATTGAAAAAACCCTGAATCTGCGCCGCGTGGAGATCCATCGTCATAACCCTGTCCGCGCCTGCCGCCGCAAGAATATCCGCGACGAGTTTTGCCGTAATCGGATCTCTGGGGCGAGCCTTTCTGTCCTGACGAGCGTATCCGAAATAAGGCATAACCGCGGTGATTCTGCCCGCAGAAGCGCGTTTGCAAGCGTCGATCATAATGAGCAGTTCCATAAGGTTATCGTTGACGGGCGCGCTGGTCGTCTGGATAATGAACACGTCCTTACCTCTGACGGTCTGCGGCAGGGTGATGCTTATTTCCCCGTCGGAGAATTTGCCCACCTCCGCGTCGGAAAGCGGGAGTTTAAGTTCCGCGGCGATAGCCTCCGCAAGGCGGCGGTTAGAATTGCCGGTAAGGATTTCGATAGTGTTGCCGTGTGTAATCATTTATAAAATTTCTCCTAATGTAACTTTGCGTACATATGGTACGCTTATATTGTAGAATAAAAAACGGGAATAGTCAAGGGTATTTAAAATTTTATGGAACGAAAACCCGACTTTTTTAAGGGCTTTAAGATTTTTACAAAAACTGCAGCGCAATCTGTGCGGCGCGCTCCGCGTTCTCTCCTTCCCATCGGCTATGCTTTACACGGCGCGTCCCCGTTTTCTCTCTCCGCTCGGGAAGGCTTTACGCGGCGCGGTTTGCGTCGTTTTTATAAAGCTTTTTAACCCGCTTTTCCCTATTTCGCGGGGAAACGCCCGTAATTCGTTGCAAAAGAGAATAAAAAGTGCTAAAATGTCCTTATAAAAATTCGGAGGGAATTTTATGAACGGCAAAAACGACGAGCTTACCTTGGGTCAGCTCGGCAAAGTATTCAAAAAATCATTGAAGCGCACGGCTATATATCTTCTCTCAAGCCTGCTGGTCGCGGGCGCGATACTTTTTTCGGCGCGGGCGATAACGAGCGTGCCTTCGTACTCGACGGCGATAACCTATTCCGCCGCAAACGAAAACTCGCTCGAACGGTTAAAGCAATATAAAAGCACCGCCGTGTCGAACGCGCTGAAAACCGCGGGCATAGGCGTTGAGAACGCGGACGAAGCGGTTAAAAACCTCACCGTTTCCGCAGAAACGCCCAAAGAAATCGCGGAAGGCGAAACGTTCGTGCCGAAAACCTTTACCCTGTCTCTCAAAAAAAGCGGCAAATTAAAGCTTACGGGCAGCGAATACAAAAATCTTCTCGACGAAATAGCGAACGAATATAAAAAAGCGTTTGCGGCAAGCTTTTTCCCGAGCATTTCCTTCGGGAGCTACGACGAAAATTCTTCTTCGGAATATTTCGCGCTTGCGGACGAGCTGAACGAAAGCGTTAAAGGCGCGTACGAAATTCTTTCCGAATACATTACGCAGAACCCGTCGCTTGCGGCGTTCGTTTCCGCGGACGGCAAATCCTCCGCGCAGACCGTTTTGAACGATTTTTCGACGGTCGCCAAAAAGCTTTCGGGGCTGCTTGACGAAATAGTGATAAGCGGCGCGGAAAAGAGCGAGGGCGCGCTTAAAAAGCACCTGAATCTTTCGGCGGCGCGCGCGACTGCGGAAGCCGAAAAATACGCCGCGAGATACAACGAAGCAAACGCCAACCTCGCCGCGTTTATGAACACCATAAAGGAAATAGAAACGGGCGCTGACGGCGTGACCGTGATAAAATACGACAATTCGGAATTTTTGAGACTTTATAAAGAGTTTTCGGAAATGAGCAGGCTGAAAAACGCCGCCGAAGAACGCAACGCGGTGATAAGCGGGTATCTTGCGAACCTGTCCGAAACTCCCGCTTCCGCGGCTAAAACCGCCGAAATAAGCAAGACCTTATCCGAGCTGTTTACGAAGTCCGCAGTCATAATCGATAATTACAGAAGCCTTGCGAAGGAATATAACGAAACGGTATATCTTGCGAAAGAAGTTTCCGTCAAATACCCCGCGAGGGCGATAAACGACAGCCCCGTAAGCGTTAAAATGATAGCGGTACTTATGATTGCGGTGGCGATAATCGCGTATATCGCGGCTTTCTCTAAAACTTACGGAATATGCAAAAGAAACGGCTTCGAGAGCGGAGAAAGTTCCCCCGAAAAGCACGAAGAAGAAGCCGAATTGAAATTCTGATATATATAACGCATAAGAAATAAAATTAAATTCGCGCCGCGGCGAAAAATTTTTCGCCGCGGCGCGCTCTTTTTTAAGTTGATTTTCGTTCTTTTCTTTGAGTATTTTTCTTTTCGGGGTTATTTAGTTTTATATTTTTTAATTATATCTTTTTAATCGTTCGGATTATCTTGTTCGGGCTTTTTCTTTCTGTTTTTAAGCATACTCTTTAATTTATCACACACCGATTTAAACTCTTCGGTTCTGAAAGACAGCGCAACGAATATCAGGTTCGGAAGAACGAGGCAAACGGCGAATTTCAAAAGCAAACCGACGTACCCGCTTTTCGGCAAGAACGAACACACATAATACGTTAACACCCCGACGGTAAAAATCGCCAACGTATAAACGAGCATACTCAAATAAAAACGTTTCGGGCTTTTAGCAAAATAATCTTTAAACAAAACGTGAGTTTCCCAAGGCATAGAAACGACGAATACTCCGAGAAGCATCGCGATTATAACGCCGTCGATTCCGAGCAGTTTTATCAAAATCATAGCCGCAATGAAGGTTACCGCAGTCACGACGTATGGCTTCCAAAAATCCGCCCTCCACATTCCAGCCGCATCCTTAAACGTATATACCATATCCTTAAACTTCCAGAAATATACGAGCAGCACGAAAAGGAACGCACTTAAATCCGGCAACATATTTTCCGAACCTACCCATATTCCCATAAACGGTTGAAAAAGACACAGCAGACATACGGACATCCAGCCAACGAGCCAAACGTTGATAAAATTCAGCACTCTGAAAATCCTGTAATTCTTATCGCGACTTTCCACAACCATACTGTTTCCTATTCCGCCCATAAGCGAAATATAGAAAATCCTCACTATCCCCATCAATGCGCTCGCAATATAATAATAGTTGTTATAAATCGCGAGAGCGTTAAGTCCGAGGTTTGCGGAAATTATAACGTTTATCAGCGCAACGACAAGCACTCCGCTCATACTGTGTCCTACCATCGCGCCTATGTTTCTGAATATCTTTTTCTTATCCTCCGCCGCTATTTCACGCTTTTCCCTGTATGCGGGGAACATTTTATTGACTATACGCGCACGAAGCAGATTTATCATCAAAGTCGAAAGAGGAAGAAAAATTATGTAAACGTAATAATTCGGAAAAACGCACAACGCGACTATCTGACAGACGTACATGATCATATTACATAACGTCATCACGTTGTTTTCCACGTCGTTTCTCTGATGCGCCGAAAGCAATACGCCCTTATACGCAAAACAAAAATAGCTTATAACCGTATTAAAAAGATATATAAAATAAAGAACGTATAAATTAACGTCTGCGGGATGTTCGCCTTTTATAAAATAAGGAAGCGCGGGAGTTATCGCAAGCCCCACTACGAGCAATGCAGAACCTATAACGTAATAAACCTTGCGCATAAACGTTATAAGCGTACAGATTTTATCTCTGTCGTTTTCCGCTATCGGCTTATACATTTCGAACGCCACGACGGAAGCAAACCCGAGTTCGGAAAGAGAAAGAAGCTGCAATACGGAAGTAAACAAAGAGCTTAACCCCGCATATTCCATTCCGAGTTTGTTGATAATTAGCGTTCTTATAACGAACGGCATAAGAAGGTTAAGAATTTTAAATATCAATCCCGTAGCCGTATTTTTTATAGTATTAGTTGTTCTGTTTATCTGCATTTACCTTACATTTCCTTAATCTTTTCGAGTGCGCGTTCAAACGTTGCGAGACATTGATCGTCCGTAAAACGCTCTCTGAAAAACGCCCTTGCCTCGTCGCTGAAAATGCCGTCGTCACTCTTTTCAAAAGAGTTTATCGCCGCGGCAAACCCCTCTTCGTTATTACAGCGATAATATGCTTTTTCATTGCCCTCGTATCCGATAAGAGCCTCGTCGGTAGCAAAAATTCTTTTTCCGAACATAAGCGCTTCGCAGGTTTTCACCTTCATTCCGGAACCTTCAAAAATAGGATAAACCACGAAATCGGCATTTTTAAGATATTCGCTTACGTCGTCTACCGTTCCGATAACGCGCACGTTATCTCGTGCGAATTCCGTGCAGTCGTCAAAACCTTTCCCCACGATTTCTATTTTGCAATCGAGTCTGCCGCAAACGTTCTCCACAAACCATTTAAGTCCGTTGTAATTCGGCGGGAAATTAGAACCGAGAAAAATGCCCTTACCGCTTTTTTTCAACGCCCTCATATCCTCTTCGTCTTTTTCGGTCACTCTGTCGTCAAAAGTTATCGAAGCGTAAGCGTAAGGAACGTTCGTTGAATAAGGATAATATTTTTTAAACGCTTCCCTGTCTCTCTCGTTAAGATAGAAAACGAAATCGGCATACCGCAAAGTCAGCGCTTCCTGTTTTTTTATAAAAGGAACGAAAATTTTGCCTCTGCTTTCCGAAAAAAGCACTCGTTCGCAGTTATGCATAAACGTCATCGTTTTTTTACCGAGCTTTTTAGCATATTTTGCGAAATATCCCATTCTGCTCGTTTCAATAAAAACGATTTCCGCATCGGAGTTTCGTATTTTGTCCTTTATTTCGCGCACCTGACGTGCAGTATACAGCGTTGGAACGGGCGAAAAAAGCACGTCCTTCGCTTTGCATAAAAAGCTTCTGCCCTCCGCAAAAACGCCGACCGTCTCCACCTCGCACAACCGAGACAATATTCTTAGATTACGCCTTTCACAAAGCCCGCCGCCGTTTTTTTCCGTCGGTTTAAGTTCCGCCAAATACAGAATTTTCATAAACTTTTTATATAATCTCCGCAAAAATTAACGATAAAATAAAACGGGAATACCCAAAGCCCGTAAAACAACAGGTTGTTGGTATTACAAATTACCAAGCTCGTCAGCACGAGCGCGCCGAACACTTTTTTATTACGGAATCCCGCAAGCAAGGAAAAACAATGCGCGAGAAAAATCAAAAAACCGACCGCGCCTGTCGTAACCAGCGCAAGCAACAAAGAGGAATCCAGCCCGTGACCGGAAGCCATGGTTATATCGTTTCCGCCAAGCGTCAGATACGCGCCGAGAAAGTTATATCCGAACCCCGCGTATTTCGTATCCGCCAAAATTCCGAAGCTTTTCCGCCAGTTATCGAACCTTGCGGCGGCGGAAGGGTCGGTAAAAACTTCCCTTATCCTTTTGAATACCGAAACGTTTGAAAACGCAACGAGTAAAACCGCGGCAACGCAGAACAACGCAAGCACTCCGTAAATCGCAAAATTGATTTTTCCATCTTTAACGCCGGAAATGCTCAGATAAAAGAAAAGAAGCGCGCCTATTCCGAGAATTCCGCTTCGCGATTTCGTAAGGAAAACGACTATCAGAAAAAAAAACGACAGACACATATACGCCGCTATCGACTTTAAGCTTTTTTCAGTCCGTCTCTCAAATTCCTTTTTTATCAAAAAAATTAACGACGCAAAGGGGATAACCAAACAACTGGCAAGATAGTTAGGATCGAAATAAGTGGATACAAGCCGCGATATATGCGGGTCGGCTTCTGGAAAATATACCCCTGCGTTCCAGAATATCGAATACCAATCGTAAGCTATCGGATAAAAAACAAGCTGAAATAAACCTATAATTCCTACCACAAAATAGCAGAAGACGACGAACTTTAAAGTCCTCTCCGTCTCGCCGGCCTTTTTGATATACCCTGCGGCGAGATAAGCAGTGAACGCCGTAATTAAAAATCTTACGAGATATAAATTCCCAACCAAAAATTCTCTGAACGCAAAACGATATCTGAATGTGGAAATCACGGAAAGAACGAAAGAAAACGCTCCCCAAGCAAAAAGCAAGACCGCGGGTTTATCCAAAGTTTTTCCGCCGTTTAAAAGCGGCAACAAAAACTCTTTCAAAAATAAAGGAACGAACGCGACGACGAGTACTATTTCGCTGATTTTTACAGGCAACCTTTCCCCTAAATTAAAAGTCATGGCATTTCCGAAAACTACGTACGAAAAAATAAGCGCATAACAAAGAAAACTCGTTATCGACATACTTCTTTTACATACCAACGTATTTTGTTGTACGTCTTTTTCGTCTATCATTCGATTTATCCTTTTATTTCCCTCAGAATCTTTTCCGTCATAACGGAGTAATCGTACCGCTTTTCTATCTCCTCGCGGGCGGTTTTCGGCACGGGGTCGGTCGTTAATATCTTTCTTGCAAGATCGTTCGCGTCGCCCGCCTTAAAAAACTGCACGTCGAACCCGTCGTACACCTCGCGGAATACCTCTATATCGCTTACGACAGGCTTCGTGCCGAGGCATAACGCTTCGAGCGGGGGTATCCCGAACCCCTCGTAAAAAGAAGGCTGAACGAGAAATTCCGATTTCGCCACTTCGTCGTAAAGAGCTTCGTCCGAAAGTCTGCCCGTAAAAATCACGCCGTCCGCAGAAAGCTCTTCTATATTCGCGCCCGTGCGGAAATTGTCCTTTTCGCCTATGATTTTCAGCTTATACTCGCCCGCGGGAAGCATTTTATAAGCCTCCACCAGCGTTTTAAGCCCCTTGTGCGGCTTGACGTTCCCGACGTATACGAGTTCTTTTTCCTTATGCTCGTAAGGCTTAAAGTCCTTGCCGATATTTATTTTAAATCCCTCTCTGCACACGCCGAATTTATCGCCGTACTTCGGATAGTAATGGCGGCAGCGGTTATATGTAAACTCCGAAACGCAGAAAATTTTCGCGGATTTTTTGACCGCGCGCGCTATAAGCGTTTTCTTGACGAATTTATCCGCGGGGCTTTTTATCAGCTCCTTCACGTCTAAAAACATCAGGTCGTGCATTACGGTGTAAACGGGAATTTTGACGCCGAACGGAATTATAAAATTCGGCACGACGAGCGCGTCGCATATTCCGTTAAGCTTTTTATCGAAAGAAAACAGCCCGCGCGCCGAAAAAGGGTCTGTTTCGTCTGCGACGATATGCGCTTTTCCCTCGTATTTAGCAAGCTTCTGCGCGCTACCTATAAGGTAAAATTCGTTTTCGGAAAAGTCGAGCGCGTCGATCATTCCCGCGTTCACCCTTCCTATCCCCGATTTCCCCAAATACCTGCAATCGAAAGCGATTTTCATTTTAATTCCCCTCGTTCAGACCTTTAATAAGCTCTTCGATTTTCTTGGCGAAGTTCTCGAACAGGAAGTTGTTCACAACCCTTTCTCTCGCCGCCGCGCCGTAAATCGCGCGCATATCGTCGTCGCCTGCCAGAAGCTTTATCGCTTCCGCAAACTTTTCGGCGTTACAGTTTTCAACTTCAAGCCCCGTTATGCCGTTTAAATTGACGTAGTTCACGCCGCTACCCGCAATCGTAAACGTGACGGCGGGTTTAGAAAAATACATCGCTTCCGCAAGGGCTATGCCGAACGCTTCGTTTTTGGTAATCGAAGGGAAGCAGAAAATATCGCACGCGAGAATGTACGCGAGAAGCTCCTCGTCCGAAATTCTGCCCGTAAACGTAATTTTTTCGTCGCCCGCGGCAAGCTCTTTAAGGCTTTCGGTAAGCGAACCTTTGCCGCCTATAAAAATTCTGAATCGTTCGTCCAAAAACCTGCTCGCTTTTACGAGATATTCCATACCTTTATACGGAACGTGTCTTCCCACCGCGAACAAAATCGTTTTTCCCGCGTTTTCGGCTTTTATTTTCTCCGCCGCCGCTTTTATTTCGTCGTTTATTTTAAGTCTGTCCGTATTCACGCAGTTCGGTATCACCGTGCATTTATCCCTGAACGCGGAAAGGTATTCGCTCCCCTCTATATAGTTGGGGCTTGTCGCGACTATTCTGTCCGCGCGTTTTAACAGCCGCAGGTTCTGACCGCGGAAAAATTTTTTAAGAAATTTCTGCTTAACTATATCGAGATGCCACCACAAAACGAGCTTAAAGTCGCGCTTCGCGTATTTAAGCAAAAAGTGCGCGACGAAAGGATTAGGATAATGAAAAACCACGACCTCGGGGCGGAACTCGTCCATCAGCTTTTTAAGCTCTTTTCCGTACCCAAAAGCGATGGACTGCGAAGAGATTTTCGCCTGACAATTCACGCGGGTAACTGGTACGCCGTCTATAAGGTCGGTTTCCGTTCCCTTGTCGTGATTAAAGCAAATCAGCCGCTGTTCTTCGTACGGAAGCGAATTTATAACGTCTCTCGCAACCTGTTCTATTCCGCCGATATGCGGATAGTAATAGTTGCTTATATGAAGAATCCTCATTAAGAACCTCTCTGTATACGGTAAACCCGTAAAAACGAAAGAAACGAAACGCCCGCATTTCGTTTCTTTTTTAATGCTCTCGGCGATACTCTTTTAAATACTTGCGACGATGACTTTCAGCTTGCCTTTAACGTTTACGAGTTCTTTACTGCCGAAAAACCAAGTGTCGCCTATATTAGTGCTGTAAGAAACGTGACCGTTTCCTATCTTTCCGCTGCCCTCTATCACCACTATCGCGCGGAAAGACGCGCCGAGCGCGGCAAGCGAAAGCTCGCCTTCTATGTTGTACATAGTGGAAACGAAGTATTTGCACTGCCCTAAAAGCTGCTTCGTATAACCGGGGAATTCCAGAACGCTGTACGTCGCCTTGAAATCGCCCTTCGATTTTTTGGTATCCAGAACTTCCAAGGCTTTATCTATATGCAGCTCGCGCGGTTTGCCTCGATAATCCTTTCTGCCGTAGTCGTATAATCTGTAAGTCACGTTGGAAGACTGCTGAATTTCGCATATAAGACAGCCCGCGCCTATCGCGTGTACCGTGCGCGCTTTAAGAAAATACGTTTCGCCTTTTTTGACGGGTACTTTATTAAGAACTTCTAAAATAGTATCGTTTTCTATCCGTTCTCTTATCTCTTCTTTCGGAACGTCTCTGTTAAAGCCCATATAAATATAGGCGTCCTTATCGGCGTTCATAACGTACCACATCTCGTTTTTGCCGTAGTCGCCCTCGTTCGGGAAGGCGTATTCGTCGTCGGGATGCACCTGTACGGAAAGATTTTCTTTCGCGTCGATAAACTTTATGAGCAGCGGAAAACGCTCGTAGTCCTGCGCCTTCCACCCGAGATTGTCTTTGCCGATAAGCTCTATGTATTCGCCGAATTTAAGCCCCTTATACCTGCCGCTCGCGATTCTCGACTGCCCCGCGTTATGCGCGGAAAGTTCCCAGCTTTCGGCAACTACGTCGTGTTTTCCGACGTTTTTGCCAAGGAATTCGCGTATCTTGTCTCCGCCCCAGATGTAGTCCTTGAATTCGGGTTTTAATTTAACAAAACAGCTGTCATCCGTCTTTTCGGAGGACTTTGCGATACGGCTTTTGCGATTTTCGGTTTTGATGAGCGTGACCGATTTTTTGCCGACGTTCACGACCGAATAGGTCGCGCCGCTCTTAAACGATATGCTTTCGTTCGCTTTAAGGCTTTTCGCCTCTTTTTCTTTGAGAGAGGAAGCCTCCACCGTTCCGTCAAGCACGAAAAAGTTGGTAAAAGAAAGCCCGCCCACCGTATCTTTCAGTTCGCATTTCGGATAAATCGTTATTTTAACGACCTTATATTCCGCGTCCGAGCTTATCGTTTCTTCAACTCCCCAGTCCTGATAATAGACGGGATAATCGTCGAAATATTTGCGCTTATCCTGATAATAGGTTTTAGTTATCTCTTTAATGCCCGTACGGCTATCTCTTCTCGTGATAAAAACTGCGTCTTTGGTGTTTGCGATAAGCAGATTTCTGACGTCGTTCGCCACGACGAGCCTGTCCGCCGCCGTATTGATTATGCTGACGTCTCTGCAATTATATCGGATACTGTTTGCGGGCTTTTCTTCCTGCACGCCGGCGTAACTGTAATAAGAATTGATGTCGGTTATTCTCTGACAGGATATTTTCGCGGTAACGAGTTCGTATTTATCCGTTTTCATAACGTCCGCCATTCCGACGTGACTGACGTATTCCCCGTCCTCTACGAAAATATTTTCGGATATGCGGATTTTTTTGCAGCTTTCCATAAAAGAGGGGTCTACGTTTTTGAGTATTACCGAAACCTTCGCCCCCAGAACGCCGCAATCCACCACGCAGTTTTTGCCCCACACCGAGGTATAGCGTATTCTTCCGCCCGAACACTCGAAATAATGGTTGCCCGATTGTCTTGACTTCGGAGCAATCGCCACTACGCCGATTTTGTCCTTTTTTATGACCTCTTTAAGGTGAGTTATGCAGTTATTGTATTCGCCGTCTATAACGTTGTCCGTGGAAACGACCAGAAATTCCTCGTTCCCGTCGAAGTTAAGCGCGAGGGTGATTATGGAAGGCGCGGTTTTTAGCGGCGATTCCTCCATAAGGATAGAATATTTAAGGTCCTGAAAGTCCTGCATCTGCGCTTTGACGACGCTTTCGTGCCGCTTATTCGCGATTATGATAAATTCGTCGCAAAAAGGTATGTTCCGAAGAATCGCTTCCTGAAACATAGATCTTCCTTTACGGATTTCCATAAATTGTTTGGGGTAGTTTCTTCTCGATAACGGCCACAGTCTGTCGCCGCTGCCACCCGCAAGAATAAGGCACTTCATCTTTTATTTTTAATTCTTTCCTACCGTTTTTTGGTTTCCTATCCCTTTTTACAGTCGTTTCGCGCGTTTGCGCTTTTTAAGTTTTTTACGTTTTTTAAGCGTTTACCGCCGCCAGAAGGTCGTTTTTTATAGCTTCCAGCTTTTTATCGGCTTCTTCCAAGGAATCCGCTTTTACGCCGTAATAGAACTTGATTTTGGGTTCCGTACCCGAGGGGCGGGCGCAACACCAGCCGTCTTCTAATTCGTAATATAAAACGTCGCTCGCGGGAAGGTCCGTTTTCTCCGTTTTTCCCGTCGCGGTATCGGTAATAACGCCCGTAGAGTAATCGCGGATTTTAAGGATTTTCGCACCGCCGAAGCTTTTTTTCGGGTTTTCGCGAAGCTCCTTCATCAGCTCTTTTATGCGTTTCGCGCCGTCCGCGCCTTTAAGCGTTTCGGTATGCAAGCCCTCGCGATAATAGCCGTATTTTGCATAAAGCTCTTCGAGCGCGGAAGAAAGCGATTTGCCTTGACTTTTATAATAAGCCGCCGCCTCGCACAGCTTCGCCGCCGCGCCCACCGCGTCCTTATCCCGCGCGTAGTCGCCGACGAGCGAGCCGTAACTCTCCTCGAACCCGAATATATACTCGTAAGCCCCCGCCGTCGCGGAAAGCCTGCCGCCGTTTTCGCGTTTCGCGTCCTCGAACGACTTTATTTTTTCGCCTATGTACTTAAAGCCCGTCAGAACCTCTATAAGCGTTACACCGTAGCTTTTGCAGACGGCTTTCGCCATATCGGTGGAAACTATCGTGGTAACGACCGCCGCATCCTTCGGATTTTCGGGCAAAAGCCCTTTCTCCTTCTTTCTCGCAAGAATGTATTCGAGAATAAACGTCCCGCTCGCGTTGCCCGTAAGCGGCAGGTATTCGCCGTTTTCCTTTCTGAAATACACGCCGAGTCTGTCCGAATCGGGATCGGTCGCGAGGATTATATCCGCGTTCTTCTCTTTAGCGAGCTTTAACGCCAAGGTAAATGCCGCGGGATCTTCGGGGTTGGGGTATTTAAGAGTCGGGAAATCGCCGTTCGGCTCTTCCTGCTCTTTAACGACGTAAACCTCGATAAACCCGAGTTCTTTAAGAACGCGAAGCACGGGAACGCGTCCCGCTCCGCATAAGGGCGTATATACTATTTTGATTTTATCCGCTTCCGCTTTAAGCGCGTCCTTTGAAAGGGTAAGACTTTTTATCGCGCCGATGAACGCGTCGTCCGTTTCTTTATCGATAAGCGTTATCGCGCCGCTTTTTAAGGCTTCCGAAAAATCGATTTTCTTCACCGAAGAGAAATCGGGAACGGCGTTCACGCTGTCTATAATAAGCTTGTCGTATGGCGGAACTATCTGCCCGCCGTCCGAAAAATACACCTTATAACCGTTATATTCGGGCGGATTGTGGCTTGCCGTTATCACAACGCCCGCAGTAGCTTTCAGGTATCTTACCGCAAAAGAAAGCTCGGGAGTCGGACGGAGAGAGGAAAACAGATAGGTTTTAACGCCGTTCGCGGCAAACACCGTCGCCGTTAGCCGCGCGAATTCCTCCGAACGGTTTCTGCTGTCGTAAGCTATAACCGCGGAAGGCTCGTTCACCGTTTTAACCAGAAAATCGGCAAGCCCCTGCGATGCTTTGCCCACCGTATAAGCGTTCATACGGTTAGTTCCCGCGCCCATAACGCCGCGAAGCCCGCCCGTTCCGAACGCGAGGGATTTATAAAATCTGTCCTCGATTTCTTTTTCGTCTTTTATCGCTTTAAGCTCCGCCTTCGTCGCTTCGTCCGTAAAGTCCGCCGAAAGCCAACGCTCGTATTCCTTTCTGTAATCGTTCATAAAAGCTCTTCTTTCCCGCGCGCTTTCAGCTCGTCGGTTATTCTCTTCACTTCCTGCACTCTCGACTTATCTATAACGAGAACGGCGGAAGGCGTTTCCACCACCACGAGGTTATCCGCGCCGAGTACCGCGACGGTTCTCCCCGTAGAATAAACGGTGATTTCCTTACTGTCTATGATAACGTTGTCTCCTACAGAGATATTTCCGTTCTCGTCCTGCGCGTGAAAGACTTTCAGCATATCGAAGCTGCCCACGTCGTTCCAGCCGAACGAGGCGGGTATCACGCTTATTAAGTCCGTTTTTTCCATCACTCCGTAATCTATGGACACGGAAGGAATCTGCGGATAAATTCTGTTTATAACCTCATCCTCTTCGGGCGTGCCGACGGCTTTTTTAATCTCTTCTATCGGGGCGTAAACCTCGGGAAGATGCCTTTTAAGCTCCTCCTCTATCACGCTCGCGCGGAACACGAACACGCCGCTGTTCCAGACGTATTTCCCGCTTTTTAAATACTCCTCCGCTTTTTCGAGAGAAGGCTTTTCCACAAAGCGTTCGACCTTTTTAACCACCCCTTCGCCCGCCGAAAAACGGATATATCCGTAGCCCGTCGCGGGGAAAGTCGGAGTTATGCCGACGGTGACTATTCCGCCTTTTTCCGCGGCGGAAACGGCAAGTCTTAAAACCCGCGCGTATTCCTCTTCGTCCTTTACGAACGCGTCCGAGGGGGTTACTATCATAACGCCGTCGCCGAATTTTTTTAAGATATACGCCGCCGCGTAGCCTATGCACGCCGCGGTGTTCCTTGCGGAAGGCTCTTTAAGAACGTTTTCCGCTTTTATTCTGCCCTTCGCGATTTTAATAAGCTCGTCCGATTGCAGAACGCTCGTCACTGCAAACACGTTCTCTCTGTCCGCAACCTTAAAAATTCTGTCCGCGGTCTCGTTTATCATCGCTTCTTTGCCGCTTAAAGAAAGAAGCTGTTTCGGACGGGCTTTCGTGGAAAGCGGCCAGAATCTCGTGCCGCCGCCGCCCGCCATTATAACGCCGTAAACCTTGGTCATTTCGCCCCCGTTCTCTTGAAAACGCATACAATCGTCTTGAAAATTATCTTTATATCCAGCCATACCGACTGATGATCGACGTAATAAAGCTCTAATTTCTGTCTTTCGCCGCTGTCGTAGGTCACGTTGTTTCTGCCGTGAGAAGCCCACCAGCCTATCATACCGGGCTTCACGGACAAAAGCTTGTCCGCCTGCTCGCCGTATTTTTCGATAAGCTCGCTTTTCATAATCGGGCGCGGCCCGATGAGCGAAATATCTCCGACGAACACCGACCAGATATTCGGAAGCTCGTCGAGAGAAGTCTTTCTCAAAAACTTGCCGAGCTTCGTAATCCTCGGATCGTTTTCTATCTTGTATTCACGCTTATAAACTTCAAGCTCCTCGGGCGTTAAAACGTCCTCTAACCTGTCCGCGTTCTTTTTCATACTGCGGAATTTGGGAATTTTTATAACCTTTCCGCCCTTTCCCATTCTCTCGTGCCGATAAAAAACGGAACCGCCGTCCGAGCATTTCACCGCTATCGCGAGAATTAAATACAGCCAGCAGAAAAGTATTAAAAACAGCCCCGAAGATATTATATCGAAGGTTCTTTTAAAAAACAAAAAGCACCCGTAGCGAAAACCCTTACGCGGAGAAAACGCGTTCTCCGTCTCTTGGCTTGCGGTTTTCCCCTGAAAAACCGCCTCTTCCGCCGCTACCGTGCCGTCGGTCGCGGCAAGCTCGTCGTTCGGGCGCGCCGCGTTTGTTTCGGTATTATTTATATCGCCGAT
This sequence comes from uncultured Clostridia bacterium, assembly GCA_934271275.1. GTDB lineage: Bacteria > Bacillota > Clostridia > Christensenellales > Borkfalkiaceae > UBA1259. The sequence goes on from CAKQRD010000001.1 coordinate 109,085, forward strand.
ATGCGAATTATTACTCACAAAAAAGCTCCGTAAAGTTTTCTTTATTATCCTTTCGGTTTACACAGTATACCACATATTAACCGCGTTTGCAAGCGAAAAACGCTTTTCCCCGCTTTTTCGCCGCCATATTTCGGAAGCGGCTTCAAACACCGCCGTTATTTCCCCGTTTTCTTCCTTTTTTCCTTAAAATATTCGGTTATCATCTCCGAACATTCCTTTTCCAGAACGCCGCCCTCGAACTCCGTGCAGTGGTTAAGTCCGCTCATTTCGAGAACGGGATAAAGGCTCACCGCGCAGCCGCTCTTTTTTTCGTACGCGCCGAAATACACCTTTTTTATCCTCGCCCCCGCGATCGCCCCCGCGCACATCGCGCAAGGCTCTAACGTGACGTACATTTCCGCATTTTCGAGCCGCCTGCTTTTAAGCTTTCTGCACGCCTTTTCTATCGCGAGAATTTCCGCGTGAGCCGTGGGGAGCTGTTTTTCTTCGGTTCGGTTATACGCTCTCGCTAAAATTTTTCCGTCCGAAACTATCACCGCGCCTATCGGCACTTCGTCATTATCCCTCGCGCGAATCGCCTCTTTCATCGCCGCGCGCATAAATTTTATTTCCATAACCTTAAAGTCCTTTTCGCGTTATCCGCCGCGCTTAATCGGCTTTTGCCTCTCCGTTTCCGAAGTTAGTCGCCCCTCTTGTGCAGCTTATACTTTGACCTCCGAAAGCGCGTTTATAACCGCTTCGAGCGTTCCCGCGTTCTTTTTAAAAATCTCTTTCGCGTGCCGTTTTTTTATCGGGTGAGAAAGCCTGTCGCTTCCCACCTCTATCGTCAGCGCGGGAATTTTAAGTTTTTCCACACACCAGTCCTTATACCCGCCAGCCGAACCCACCGCGCTTTTTAAAAGATAGCCCGTGCTTAAAGAAACGGCTTTCGCTATTTTATAATCGCGCGCACGCCGCGCCTCGTCCTGATAAAATTCCCAGTAAATCTCTTCGCCCTTGGAGTGGTAGCTCAAAGTCGCCTGCGGTTTTATTTTTAAGGTAAAATCCCTTAACGCCCGCGTTTCTTTTTCGGAAAACGGGAATTTTCCGACGTAATTTTCCGCGCCCGCGGTAAAAACGTTCTTCGCTCCCGTACCCCACCGCGCATCGAAGTTCACGTTCAGATCCACACCGTTCGCATTCGCCTTGTAAAGCGGATTTTCGGAAAGCGCGACGGATATTCCGTCGGGGTTTAAGGCGGGGATAAAATAAACCGTTCCGCGCGTTCCGCGGCGGATAAAATCTTTTATCTGCAACATTCCGAGATATGCGCATATGTACTCCCGCGCGTGCATCGCGTACTGCGCTATAATCACGGGCTTTTCGGTCTTTTTCACCGCAAAAAAGTATATCGGCGCGCCCCTTTCGCTTTCACCTATCACGCCCTTTTCTCCGCGAAAACCGCCGTAAAATTCTTTTAAGTCACCCAAAACGTTCATAGGGCAGTATATGCGCTATTTATGATACGCCGTGCCTGCCGAAATGGAAAACGCCCTGTAAATCTGCTCGACGAGCATAAGCCTGAACAGCGTGTGCGGAAAGGTCATATCTGAAAAGGAGATAAGCTCCCGCGCTCTTTTTTTCACTTCGTCCGCAAGCCCGTAAGACCCGCCTATAACGAAAGAGACCGTTCCGCGCTCGTCCGCCGCCTTTTTCAGCTTTTCGGAAAACGCCTTGCTCGAAAGCTTTTTCCCCTCAATCGCGGAGACGAAAACGTAGCCTTTAAGGTGCGGCAAAATGCGCTCGCCCTCGCGCTCCTTTATAATATTTATCTCGCCGTCCTCGGCTTTTTTAAAGTTCTCTTCCTCTACCTCGATAATTTTAAATTCGCAGTAGCGGGAAAGCCTTTTCGCGTATTCCGCAATGCCTTCCTCAAAATATTTTTCCTTAACCCTGCCCACGCAAACGATATTTACTTTTATCATAACAAGCTCGCCGCCCCCATAAGAACGCACGCAAGAACGCCCACCGCTCCGAACGGCAGAATAAAGTCCTTTGCCGAAAATTTTTCTTCGTTTTCCGTTTTTTTCGGCTTTCCCGTTTCGGTAGCGGTTGCTTTCTCCGCCGTTTTTCCGCGTTCAACCGTTTCGCGCGCCGCCTTGCGGTCGATAAAGAAAATAAGCGCCGCCGCGAGCATAAGCGCGGCTATTCCCGAAGCGATCAGAACGGGAGAAAACAGATTGACTTCCGCGCCGAAAAAGGTGAGCGTAATCACCGCGAAATTATTGAGAAAATGCGCTACCGCAGAGGGGAAAACGCTTCCCGATTTTTTTGCGAGAATATATAAAATCGCGCCGTATATAAATTGATAAAGAAGTTGCGACAAGGAGCAATGATACAGCGCGAAAATAAGCCCCGAAAACGCCGCGCCCGCAAAGAGCTTCGCGCCGCTCGTGCCAAAAGCAATCGCGCCGCGGAAAAACGTTTCTTCCGCAATCGCGGGGATAACCGCCAAAGTGAACGATAAAATTATATATTCGCCCGCGCCGTTTATTTTTATTTCTGCGTTCGGGAGATTTACGCCGATTTTTGCGAGAAGCTCCGCAAAAGCTGTGTTGATAAACCCGAGTCCGCAAAAAATTCCCGCCGCAATCAGAACCGTCGCCAAAAGATACGCGGGCTTAAACTTTTTATACCCGAAAATCGCCTTATAACTTCTGCAAGTCGGTTTTTCTTCGCGATTACGAGACGGCTCTCCGACCGCATCGACCGTCCCGACCGCTCCGTATGCTTTTACAGAAAGAAAGGAAACGGAACAAAGCGCGACCGCCGCAAACAGCGGAGAAATCGCGGTGCGGGCAAAGCTATCCTGCGGCAAAACCGAAAGAATCGCCCCGCCGACCAAGGAAAGCACGAAATATAAAGCAATCGCGGCGGTATAAAGCGCGCCCGCCGCCTGCGATTTGTTTTTTAATAAAACCGGCATAATTTTATAGTGGAATATTCTTATATTTTAAAGCCGCCGACCGAAAAAGGCGGTCGGCGGCAGAAATTTTTGCGTCAGTCGGCAATCGGGTTTATAAGCTCGTTTACCCGTTTAAGGTCCGCGTTTTTGTATTCTTCGTCGTATTCGTTTATTTCCGTTGCGGAAATGCTCGCTTTCACGACTTCGAGATCCCCTTTCGTCAAATTAAGCTTTCCGTCGGAAAGAAGCGCGTTAAAGGCGTCGTAAAAAGAGTACGGCGGCATAATCACGCCCGAATACACCCAACCCCAAGCGTCGTTTCCGAAATATTTACCCGAAGCAAGCCGAGAAGCGACTTCCGTCGCGTGCGCCGCCCCGCCGTTTATGAACGCGGAAACGACGTATTTTTTCGCATAAAACGCCGCAACGTGTTCGCCCTCTTTTTCTCTCACATCGTAGGAGAAAATATAGGTTACGAAGTTTTCGTTTTCGATAAATTCGCCGAGATATTTTTCGGCGTTTGCGGAATTTGAATGTTCGTCGAGAACCGCGCAAAGTCTGTGCAGGTCTTTATAATCCCCCGACTTGTCGTATTGCCGCGCGTAAAAAGAGGCGGCGGCGGATTCGTTGCCCAAGTCTTCCGAAATTTTGGCGAGAGTCACGGGCGAAAAAAGCCAAAGCCCGCCGAACAACAGCCCCCCTGCCAGAATTATTGCGGCAAGCGTTATCGCCGCCGTTTTAAGTATCAGTTTTTTCACTTTCCTTCTCCCAGAACGTTTCTTCGTGCAAAATTTTTCCGTTCGTAGCTTTTCCGTACTTTTCCGCCCGCCGCTTTTTTCGTACACGGCTCTCTCCTGCCGCTTTTTTCGTACTCAAAAACTTGCGGACGGTTTGCGTTACGCATTATTTACGCCTTTATTTTACCAAACGAGCGCATAAAAATCAACTCTTTGCACCCAAAAAACGATATTCCGTACTAATCGAAGCGTTCCGCGCATAACTTTACGGTGGGAGAATAATTATTATGAAAAGATTTGTTAAACTTACCGCACGCGTTTTGTCTGCGGCAACGCTCATCGGACTTATGCTTGCGCTCGGCGTTTTTGCGGGGTGCAAAAAGGAAAACGGACTTCTCGAATACGTCAGCGAACTGCGCTCGGACGTTTTTGCGGCGAACAGCGAAAAATACGATATATCCGCGGCGTACGGTTTTAAGGAAGAACCGTTTATAAACGACGGCAAGGTCGGCGAAAGGGTTTATCGGCTGAATTTCAGCCTTAAAGGCGCGGAAACGGACGTTGCCGACCGCTCGATTTGTATGGCGTATAAAGGCGAAGAGTATAAGTCGGAGTTTAAGCTGAACCCGCTCACGGGCGTGCTTTCCGCAAGCTTCGAGATAGAAAATTTCGAGCTTAAAGAATTTACGGCAAGCCTCCTCTCCGGCGCGGAAAACGAAACGCTTTGCTTTAAGTCGGAGCTTCCCGAAGGCACGCTTTCGCTGTCCGCCGCGCTTACCGCGCTCGAAAAGGCGCAGCCCACCCTTATTGAAAGTTATAAAGACGAAAACGGCAATTTTACGGCGGAAATTTACGCGCGGGTTATCGTGAAAGACGGCGCGGCGTTCTGGTACATAGGCTTTGCGGAAGGCAACGGCAAGCTTAAAGCCCTGCTCGTGAGCGGCGCGACGGGCGAAGTTCTCGCCGTCCGCGAAATTATGTAAAAATTTGCGCTTTCACGCAAAAGGTTTATAAATATAAAAAGTCTTGACGTTGCGCAAAAAGCTTATAAAATCGCAAATAATCGTAAAATTATGTAAAAAGCTTATAAAATCGTAAATTAACACGCAAACGAAAAAACCCCCGCGAGGAATTCTCCTCGCGGGGGATTTCGATTTTTATTTACTCTTTAATTATTTAATTTCGGAGAAATATTTGATAGTTCTTACCATCTGGCTGGTGTAAGAATTCTCGTTGTCGTACCAGGAAACGACCTGTACCTGATAGGTGTCGTCGTCGATTTTGGACACCATAGTCTGGGTAGCGTCGAAGAGCGAGCCGTATCTCATACCGATAACGTCGGAAGAAACGATTTCGTCTTCGTTGTAACCGAAGGATTCGGTTACCTGCGCCTTCATAGCAGCGTTGATGCCCTCTTTGGTAACGTCCTTACCCTTAACAACCGCAACCAAAATGGTGGTAGAACCGGTAGCGGTCGGAACGCGCTGTGCAGAACCGATGAGTTTGCCGTTGAGTTCGGGGATAACGAGACCGATAGCCTTCGCCGCGCCGGTGCTGTTAGGAACGATGTTCATAGCGCCCGCTCTGGAACGACGGAGGTCGCCCTTTCTCTGCGGTCCGTCAAGGATCATCTGGTCGCCCGTGTAAGCGTGAACGGTGGTCATGATACCGGACTGAATGGGAGCGTAATCGTTAAGAGCCTTTGCCATGGGAGCGAGGCAGTTCGTCGTGCAGGAAGCAGCCGAAATGATATGATCGTCTTTGGTAAGAGTCTTGTGGTTTACGTTGTAAACGATGGTGGGAAGGTCGTTGCCGGCAGGAGCGGAAATAACGACGTTCTTTGCGCCCGCGTCGATATGAGCCTGCGCTTTCGCCTTGCTGGTATAGAAGCCAGTGCATTCAAGCACGACGTCGATACCGAGCTTGCCCCAAGGAAGGTCTTTTGCGTCCTTCATAGCGTAAATGGTGATCTTTTTCCCGTCGACTACGATGTAGCCGTCCTCTTTAACGGTGCCGTCCTCGTTCATAACCGCTTCACCGAAGGTTACTTCGTGATTTCTCGCGTAGTTACCCTGCATAGTGTCGTATTTCAAAAGATGAGCGAGCATTTTGGGGCTGGTAAGGTCGTTAATCGCGACTACTTCGTAACCCTCCGCACCGAACATCTGGCGGAACGCAAGACGACCGATACGACCGAAACCGTTAATTGCAACTTTTGTTACCTTCGACATAAAATATGTCCTCCAAAAATTATTTTTATATTTTTTCCAAAGTATATTATAAATAAAGTTCGATATTTAGTCAACCGTTTTATAAGCCAAAATACCGATTTTTGTAATAAAATAGTCCGAGCGGAGGCGTTTTAACCTCAAACTCCCGCCAAAACGCTCTCCCGAACGCACGTTCCGTCTTTCCGTCCGTTTCAGGATTTCGCAGCGACGTCGGCGTCTATTTTCTGATATTCTTCGGACAGCTCGCAAAACGGAATCAGACAGTTGTGCGTTTTCGCAAGGTCGTTACGGGAACTCTTTTCGGGCGAACCCGAATAAACGTAGCCGCAGGATCTGACGTACGCGCTCCACCTGCAATGCTCGGTCACGGAAATTTCCCGTTCTTCCTCTTCGGTAAGTTCTTCCCGCTTTTTCCCCGCGCCCGCGATATTCATATCCTCGCGGAGCTTCTGATGCAAAGCGGAAGCGCATGAAGAATTATAGCTGTATTCCTGCGACCAGAACACCCGCTCGTGTTCTTCTTTCGTAAGCCCTTTTATCGGGTATTGATTATGCACTTCGAGCGCGCGCCGTTCGAGCTTAGACCCCACAAGCACGCTTTCCGAATACACCGAAGCCGAATCCCCTATATACTCTATATCGAAGCTTCTGCCGTCGGTCGAACGCGCGTCCGCAATCGCTTTCACCTTTTCGGCGTCGCGCACCACGGCGACTATCTTCGGGCGAAGCCCCGCCCGTTCGTAAATCGTCCGCGCTCTCGCCGCGCACTCCACGTTCCTTTCGTCCGAGGTAAGGTCGATGAACACGAAGGACGCGTCCTTTACAGAAGCGAGAATTTCTTCAAACCCGTAACCTTTCAGGTTCACACCCGAACGGACGGTTATATCGTACTGTGCTTCGCCCTCGACGTATACACCGTTGCATGCGGGGTTAAGAAAATCGGGACATTCCGCGCGGAACTCCGATTCCGTATCCGCGCTTTCGCCGATATAGTTCATCTTAAAGCGATACCCGCCGAGTTGGCATAACCACGGCAGAGTTTTTGCCGCGATTTTTCCGCAACCGTTTTCCCCGACGACCACGGCGGAAACGATTTTCCTGCCGTCCTCTACGCCCGAAGTATTTTCAAAAAGCGTTTTTCCGTTCTCGTAAAGGTAGTTATAAAAAAGCGAACGCGATTCGCTTATCCGCACCGTTTTAAGCTTTCTCGCAGGCGATAAGCCGTTGAAAAACAGTTCGCTCTGCTTGCTTTCCGAAAAAAGATAAAGCGCACAGTTCGGCTTGTTTTCGTACTTTTTATATAGCGCGGAGCAGTTTTTAACGTTCTCGTCCTCCGAGCCGGATATAGCGAAAAATGAAATTTCCGATTTCTTTGAGTGAAACGAGAAATTTATCGCGGATATGCTTTTTTTGAAAAATATCGCGCCGAAGGTCTCCGCCTTTTCCATAAGGTCGTTCGCGTCTTCCTGCCCGAAGAAAATATCGGTGAACACTATCGCCGCGCGCTTATTTTTCTTCGCCACGTCCTCCGCGAACGCCAAAGATTTTTCGTTAAGTTCCGAAAAAACGTACAAATCGTCGCGATACGACAGCGAAAGTCTTATATACGCCGTGACGTTTTTGAAAAAGGACAAAACGAAGCTGAACGTCAGAACGGGCGCGAACAAATAAATTATCGCGGCGTGTATCTGATACGCTTCTTTAAGCCCCGCGTCGAGTTCCGAAGTAACCTCGGACAAAAACTCGAAATCGGAGTCCACGACGAACAACCTTATCGTGTTATGTAAAGATAAAACCACGGTTTTGAGCGCGGAAAGCTCGGTGTCGCCGAAAAAGGTTTTATAACACGGCAAAAACATAACCGCGCCCGCGAGAAACGTGCCGATAAAAAGGTAATTTCTCGGGCGCAACACGGTGAAGCGTTTGCGCTTTTTATTGTTTTTTACGAGCGATATAATAAGGAACGTTATAAAAATAACCGCCGATATTATAAGGCAGACTTCCCACATAATTTCCGTCTTATCCTTTTTGATTTTGCCGTTCAGTTTTCGTACGAAACGCGTTTTACGTTCTTTTTATCGCAATAAGCCGCCGCGGCAGAACCTTCTTTACACACGACCACTACGTTTTCGCAACCGTTCAGAACGCCCCAGCCGAATTCCTTGACGGACTCCGGTATAACCATTTTTTTGAGGTTTTCGCACCCGCGGAAAGCTATATCGTCTATTTTCGTCACCGATTCGGGGATAATAATCTCTTCGAGCGAAGAGCATTTATAGAACGCGCCCTCGCCTATCGCGGTCACGCTGTCGGGTATCTGCACGCTTTTAAGCGAAGTACATTCGCAGAAAGACCAGTCGCTTATAGCGGTCACGCTGTCGGGTATATCGTAGTTTTCTTCCTTGCGGCAGGAAGGATAACAGATAAGCAGCGACTTGTTCTTGTTGAACAGAACGTTATCCACCGACTTGAAGTTCTTGTTTTTGGGATCTACCTTTATCTCCACAAGGCTGCTGCACCCGCGGAACGGACTTATGCCTATGCTCCCGACAGAAGCGGGTATGAATACCGAAGATAATTCCGAGCAGTCCTTAAAAACGTTTTTGCCGATTTTGGTAAGGCTCTGATTCAGTTCTATTTCTTTAAGTCCTATACAGCCGTTAAAGACCATATCGTCGATTTTCGTAACGGTTTCGGGAATTACGACCTTTTCGAGGCTTATGCAGTCCGCGAACGAGCTTTCGCCGAGAATGGTTAGCTTTTGCGGAAGCTCTATTTCTTTAAGGGCTTTGCAGCTGTTGAACACGCCGCCGTAGATTTCGCTCATACCCGAAGGGAGCTTTATGCTCGACAAAGAAGCGCAGTTCTCGAACGCTCTTTCGCCTATTTCCACGTCGTCGTTTTTAATCTCGACCGATTCCATTCTTATGCAGTCTCTGAACACGCTCTCGCCTATCTTTTTAACGTTTTCGCCTATTTCCATCGCGGCGAGGTTTTTGCAGCCCCTGAACGCTTCCGTACCTATCGACACCGCCGCGCCTATATCGACGGTTTTAAGCTTTTCGCAGTTCTTGAAAGCCGCCGCGCCTATCTCCTTAACGTCCGAGGGAACGGTGATGCGCGGGCTTGCGTCCTTGCACTTTACGAGAACGCCGTCCGTCACTTTAAGCGAGCGCATCGTCTCGTCGGGAAGGCTGTCTATAAGCTTTTTGACGTATTTATCCGACTCGAAGATGTTTTCGCTCTTGACGTGCTGAATGGTATCGAAAATCATCTTTATAATATCGGGAATTTCCGCGCCGTTCTCTATGAACACGGGGTAAATTCTCTTGTCGTTTTTATATGCGGTTATGATTTCCATTCCGCAGAATTTGGAAGCCATAGAGGACTTCGACACGAACAGAAGGAGGGCGTAACAATTTTCTATCTTCGTTTTAAGCTCGGTGCGGAAGTCTTCGCCTATCTCCATAGTGTCATCGTACCACATACGGAACTTTTCGCGATCTAAAATCCGCAGAATTTTATCCACCGTCGCGGTGTCCGCGTGAGAATAGCTTATAAAAAGATACGGCTCGTTCCCCTCGTAGGAATCTATCGAAATTTTGCTGAATCCGAGTTCTTCTAAACTTTTCGTCTGATTTTCCATTTGTTTTTCTCCTTCGTATTCCTTTTTGCTTTTTATAGCTCCCGCCGCGGAAATCTTTCCATAGGTAGCCGCCGCGCCGACCTCCGCAATACTGCGAACGCGCGGCTTAAATAATCAGCGACAAAACGGCAAGGTTTGCCGCAAGCGTCGGCACGGATATGAGCGCGCCGTATTTTATGAAATCGAGATAAGAAAATTTTATCTCGTGTTTTTTGAGCATAGAAGACCACATTATCCCCGCGAGCGCGCCTATCGGCGTTAGATACGCGCCGAGGTTAGAACCGACTATCGAAGCGTATACCGCACGGGTTCTCGCCGCGCCTTCGAGCGTGGAAATTATCGGACAGAACAGAACGCTCATAGGAATGTTGTTTATAACGTTCGCCGATAAGAAGGAAGCGATTCCGTACCTTACTACCGTATTTTCCGTGCCGAGAATCCTTCCCACCTCTTCGGTAAAACCGTGGCTCGAAAGGGTGAGAATAATAGTAAACATAGACAGCACGAACGGAACGAGCTGCCACGGAGCGCGCCTTACGCACGCGACAAGCTCCGTCGGTTTACGCTTTTCTATCGCATACGTCACTCCCGTGCAAACGCAAAGACTCCCGACCGCCGCGAGCGACACCGCCCACATTTCTATTCCCAGATAAGAGCTTATCGCAAGCACGACGGTGCAGACGATAAGGTGAATAAGCCCGACTACAAGAAGAGGCTTATTCTCTATTTTAACCTCTTCGCAGGTAACTTCCGCGGGCTTTGAAAGCTCCTTGCGGAATATAAGATACAAAATCAGGAACGCGATTAGAAAAGAAGCGACCGTCGGCAATATCATAACCTTTATGTATTCTAAAAAGTTCACCCCGTAAGACGTCGCTATGTAAATGTTGGTGGGGTTGCCGATTATGAGAGCCATACTCATAGTGTTTGCGGCGATAAACTCGGTCACGAGATACGGCACCGCACTGATTTTGGCGTTCTTGCAAAAGTAGCAGATGAACGGCGTAAAAGTCAGCACGATTATGTCGTTGGAAGTGAAAACCGTCAGCACCGACACGATGACGTACAACGCGACGAACAGGCTTTTCTGACTTTTTTTCGCGAGATTAAGCGTTTTGCTCGCGAGATAGCGGAAAAATCCCGCTTCGTCGAGAAAAACGGACAAAATCGTCATAGAAATAAACAGAACGAGTATTTTTATCGGATTTACCGAAGAATCCTTCGTCAGCTCGCCGACAAGTTCGTTAAAGTCTATCAGTCCGAACAAAACCGCGACGACCGCCCCGACGAGGGCGATCACCCAGTAAGAATCGACCTTGAATTTTCCGAATCCGATCCGAGGAAAAAACAAAATTCCGCAAATCATCAAAACGCAGGTTATCCCCGCAACGACCAAAGACGGTACCATAAAGCTCCTTTTTAATCCATCTGTTCAAGCACGGAATCGAACCTTCGTTTAAGCCTTTCCACCTCTTTTTCGCTCGATTTCGCCCCTTTAAGTTTCAGGGTAAGGTTTTTAAGCTTTTTTCTTACGATTCGTATTTCCGTAATTTTTGCGTCCGCAGCCGCTACCGATTCTTCCGCCGCGTTAAACGCGCCGAAGACTTCTTTTTTATCGCCGAGGCGTTTGCAATACTTGATTAGCCGCGCGATAAACGCTATAACGTATACCGCCGTCCCCGCAATCAAAGCCGCGTAAACGCCCGCGCTTGCCGCGCCCGCGAGCTTCATTATAACAGCCGCCGCCAAAAAAGGAAACAATATGTAAAACGTTTTGAGCAAAAATATGAACAAATTATTGCCGAAGAACCCGCCGTCCACTTATTTTAATTATATGTGCGCATATATTTGCACGTATTCTCCGTCAGTATTCCGAATATATCGGGAATATATTCGGAATACTGATAACGCCCGCTGCGAGGAAAATTCCTCGCAGCGGCGTGCTTTTTGTTTTTAGCGTTGCGCAGCCTTACCTTGCGCGTTTACATAGCGCGTTCTGCGGCTTACTTTGTGCGTTACGCGTTTTACGTCGCGCGTTTTTGCGCCTTACGTTTTAATTCGCACGTTGCGCGCCTTACGTTTTGCGTTTTGTTTTAGGTTTGAGGTTTAAAAACCTCGTTCGGCTTTACGACCGCTTTACAGCCCGATTTTAATACGTTTTAATATGCTCTGATACGATTTTACAGCGATTTTCATTACGATTTCGGGGCGTTATTCAAGCGGTTATCTCTGCACTCTTCCCGAAGCGTTGCCGCCCGCAAGCGTTTCCACTTCTTTAACGGAAACCATATTATAATCGCCCTCTATACTGTGCTTTAAGCAGGAAGCCGCCACCGCAAATTCTATCGCTTTTTGCGGTTCGTAGTTATTGATAAGCGAATAAATAAGTCCCGCGCCGAACGAATCGCCGCCGCCCACTCTGTCTACTATGTGCATGGCGTATTTTTTAGAAAAGGTCGCTTCTCCGTTCGTATAAAGCATAGCCGACCAGTTGTTGTCGTTTGCGGAAAGGCTTTCGCGCAGAGTTATCGCCACACCCTTAAACCCGAAGCGTTCGGTAAGTTTTTTCGCTACCGAGATATAACCGTTTCTGTCGAGTTTACCCGTGTTTATATCCGTATTATCCGCTTCTATACCGAACACGTCCTTCGCGTCTTCTTCGTTGGCGATGCAGTAATCGACGTATTTGCAGATTTCACCCATCACTTCGCCCGCTTTTTCTTTGCTCCAGAGCTTTTTGCGGAAATTAAGGTCGCAGGAAACGGTCAAACCTCTCGCCTTCGCTTCCTTAACCGCTTTAAAGGTAATCTTTGCCATATTTTCGGAAAGCGCGGGCGTTATCCCCGTAAAATGAAACCACGTCGCTCCTTTGAAAATTTTCGCCCACGAAAAGTCCTTTGCGCTCGCCTCCGCAATCGCCGAATGCGCGCGATCGTAAATGACCTTGGAGGGGCGTTGGCTCGCGCCTTTTTCGCAATAATATATGCCCACTCTGTCGCCGCCGCGAACTATTTCCGTGGTATCCACCCCGAATTTGCGGAGCGAATTTACCGCCGCCTGTCCTATTTCGTGTTCGGGGAGCTTCGTCACGAACGCCGCGTTTACGCCGTAGTTTGCGAGCGAAACCGCTACGTTCGCTTCCGCGCCGCCGAAGGTCGCTTCGTACCTTTCGCTCTGCACGAATCTCAGATACCCCTCGGGAGCAAGTCTTAACATCACCTCGCCGAACGTTATTACTCTTTGCATTTTTCCATTGCCTCCTTCACGAACGAGCTTCCGCCCACCGCGTATATTTTATCCCACGCGAGATATTCCTCTATATTGCCGCCGTCCACGCCGCCCGTCGGAATGAATTTTATCTGCGGGAACGGCGCGGCAAGAGCCTTCATCGCCTTTAACCCGCCGTAAATATTCGCGGGGAAGAATTTAACTACGTTCAAGCCGAGTTCCAGAGCCTTCATGATTTCGGTAGGCGTAACGCAACCGGGGAAATATTGTATATTATGCTCTGCGCAGATTTTCGCGACCTCCTCGGAAAGTCCGGGGGAAACGATGAATTTTGCGCCGCAGACGATAGCGCGTCTGCATTGTTCTGCGTTTATAACCGTTCCCGCGCCGATATTCATATCGGGGAACTTTTTCACCGCGTACTCGATAGCCTCCGCCGCGCAGTCGGTGCGGAAGCAGATTTCCGCGCAGTTAATGCCGCTTTTTTTAAGAGCCTTTAAGGTCGGCTCGGTTTCTTCCACCGTCTTTAACACGACGACGGGTATGATTTTATCCATACTTTATCTCCTTTCTTTTTTCCGTTAAAATCGTTAAAATATTATAGTTTCGATTTATAATTCCACTTTGAAATAATTTATCGCGTTGCGATAGCAAATATCTTTAATAACCTCACCCGCGAGCTTTTCGTCCGTCGTCATCTCGCCGTTTTCCATAAGACTTCCGAGATAGCTGCAAAGTATTCTTCTGAAATAATGGTGACGCGGATAAGAAAGGAACGAACGGCTGTCCGTAAGCATACCGATAAACGCGCCGATATGCCCCGTTGCGGTCAAGTCGTCAAGGTGCTTGTACATTCCGACTTTGTTATCCAAAAACCACCACGCAGGACCGTATTGAAGCTTGCCGCGCGCTTCGTCGGACTGAAAACTGCCTATAAGCGTCATTATTTCCGCGTTCATTTTGGGGTTAAGATTGAATACTATCGTTTTCGGAAGCGCGTTTTCGCTGTTCAACCTGTCGAACAATCGCGACATATTTTTTATGCTATTATCCTCCGAAATGCTGTCGTAGCCGGTATCGAGTCCGAGCTTATTTAGCATAACGGTATTGTTGTTTCTCATTGCGCCTACGTGCAGCTCGGTAGCGATATTATGCTTTGCGTAGAGCTTCATAAGAAAATAGGTTAAATAACCTTTGAACGCGTTTTCCTCTTCTTCGGTTATCGCTCCGCCCGAAAGAGCCTTCTTAAACACTTCGTCCGCCGCCGCCTCGGTCGTTACGGGGCAAACCCTTTCGACCGCAATATCGCTCGCGCGCGTGCCTACCTTTTTGAACTCTTCCAGCCGTTTTTCCAACGCGCTTTCAAGATCTTTAAGGTCGTTTACGGGGTGGGTAAGACTTGCGAGCTTATCTACGAACCCGGCGTAGCCGCGTGCCGCGCAGTTCATAATTTTATCGGCGCGGAATGCGGGAATTACCTTGAATTTATAACCTTTTTTCGCGATTTTTTCAAACGTCGTAAGGTCGTCGAACACCTCGTTGGTCGTAAAAATGCAGGTCACGTTCGACTTTTCGATAAGGCTCTGCGGAGTGATTTTATTAAGTTTTATATAGTCGTTGCACCAGTTCCATATAGTGTCGGCGTTCTCCGCGTTTATTTCGAGTTCGCAGTTAAAAAACTCTTTAAGCTCTACCTGCGACCAATGATATAAGGGGTTACCGAACGCCGTGCCGAGCGTGGCGCAATAAGCCGTAAATTTCTCTTTATTAGACTTGCCGCCCGTAATATACTCTTCGTTCACGCCGTAGTTGCGCATAAGCCGCCATTTATAGTGATCGCCCGAAAGCCAAATCTCGAAAATATCGTTAAAGGGCTTGTTTTCGAGAATGACCTTTTCGGGAAGGTGACAGTGATAGTCGAAAATCGGCATATTTTCGGCGTAATCGCTATAAAGTTTTTCCGCCGTCTTGTTAGTCAGCAAAAAATTTTCTTTCAAGTAACTCATAATAATACCTCGTTTGATTATTGTATCACAAAAAGCGGCGATACGCAACTCCACACGGCGATTTTGCGGCTTATAATTACGGAATTTTTTCGGATTTTCCCTCCCGCAAATCACGGAAAAAATAAAAAAGGTCGAGAGTGATAAATTATTACCCCCACGACCGTTTTTTTGTTAAATTTTTAATCGGTATATCCTAATTTTATCTCGTGACGTTTTTCAGCAAGGCATTTTACAATAGTATCCATCCGAACACCTCCTTTACATTCGCCCGGCATAAAGGACGGCAAAGCGATACGCTATGTTGCGGACTTTTCCCCCGCATACGTTATGAATATAAAAAAGGATAGCGGAAGCCTCCGTTATCCTTTTTCGGTAGTTGTTTTTAACTCTTTAGAGTTATTCTTTTGCCGTTATGTTACGGTTTATTGACCGCCGCCGTTCGGGCTTGGTCATTTTCGTTTATCCGTTTTTTCTGATAAACGAGACCGGCTCGCGAATTATTTCACGTCCTTTGCGGCGTTACGGTAAAATTCGAGGATTTCCGCAAAATAGCCGTTAAAAGTCGAGCTTTCCGAGGCGTTGAGTGCGGAAACCGCCGCTTCTAATTTTTCGTAAGCGGTTTTCGCTTCCGCGGTCGCCTTCGCGAACTCGTCCGCGTCGCGGTTTTCTTCGCCTGCCCCTTTTAACGCGAGATATTCGGTAAACGCTCTCTCAGCTTCGAGCAAAGTCTCCGCCGCCGCTTTGACGTTCGCGCCGTCCTTAAACGCGTTTGCGAATATCGCTTTCAAGCCGTCGTAATAATACGCGTTGTATTCCGTTTCGTCCGCGCCGTGAATTTCCTGAATCTGCGTAAAGATAAGCCTTTCGGCAGCGGAAAGCTTGATAAAGCTCTTCATAACCTCCGCCGCCTTTTCCGCGGAAATCGTTTCCGTCGCGGAAGCTTCCGTCCAGACGATTTCTCTGCTTGCCGCAATGAAATCGCGGAACGACGTATCGTCTTCGATAAGCTCGTAAAGGTCGATGCTGCCGACGTTTATCTGTCCGTAGAAGAACACGCCTATTCTCATCGCCTGCACCGAAATCGCGTAATCGAGAGTGAGCGCGACGTTCTCCGAGAACTCCACGGGAACGCGGTAATAACTCTCTTTCACTTCTTCCGGAGCTTCGGTAAGAATCTTGTTCGCAAGCCTTAACGCCGTCTCGTAAGAAGCGTACAATCTGACGTACCCGTTGTCGGAAGCTTTCGTATTATCCTCGGGCGTGATGAGCATCATCTGTCTTTCTATCTCGTCCACTGCGGAAACGACGTCTTTAAACACCTCTTTCCACTCTTCGGGAAGCTCGTAATCTTCGACGAGCGAGCCTTCTATATCGTAAAGATCGGATATTGCCAGATACCGCTGATAAATCGAGTCGAAAATCTCGCGGAAGGTCTCGTTGTTATGATCGTTATAGCCTTCCGAAACGAGATCGATATATTTAAGGAAGTCCTTTACCGCGTTCGGATTATAGCCCGACTTCGAATAGCTTTCGATTGCGAAAAGCAGGTTTTGCAGTCTCTGAAACTCTTCGTCGGAAAGATTTTCCGAATAATAGATTCGGAGCATTCTCGTAAGCACAGAATAGCCGACTTCCATGTCGAGCGCGGGCTTATCGTAGCCTTCGTAATATACGTTTATCGACGTAAGGAAGCTTTGCTGCTGTCCTGCGGAAAGGTTTGCGAAATGCTCTGCGAACGATTTCATGGCTTCCGCCATTTTCTCGTCCTCGGGAGACGTTTCGTAAATTTTAAGGTACTCGTCCCAGAGCGCGACGAGGTCGGAATCGTCGAGCGTGCCGCCCGCGAGGTCGTAATATCCGTAGCCGCTCGTCATAACGAATCTGAACAGGTCGGTAAAGCTCGCGTGGAGCGTTTCGCCCTTATCGCTTACAAGCACGCCGTCGAAGGTTGCCGTTTCGTAAAGCTCCTCGTAGAAATCGCGACCGTTCGTAAGCGCCTCGTCTCTCGCCGCTTTCGCCTGTTTGAAGTAATAAACGAGGTAAGTGGAATCGGTAGCATAGCCGCCGCCCGGCTGCTCCTGCGTTATAGAGGAATACGCCATAATCGCGCTAAACAAACGGTTATAAATCTCGTTGAGTTTTGCGGGAAGAACTATATTCTTTAAAGAGTCTATCGAGGTCGTATCCTTTTGCGCGTAATAATAGTCGTATATTATATCGTAAAAATCGTTCTTCTCGCGCCAAACGGAAACAGCCGCCAAAAGGTCTCTGTATTCGGGCTTATTGAATTCGCTGTTCACAATAAGGTCTCTCGCGGCGTTTATATTATCCGCGTAAGCCGTAAGGTCTTTCCATTCGGCAGGCACGGTTTTAAGGGTTTCCGCAAGGGAAACGATAAAATTCACGCCCTTCGCTACTTCTTCTCTGTTTTCGCCGTAAAGCGTTACCTTCGCGAGATAATCTGCTATCTTGTCGCCGCCGACGGTAAGATTTTCAAAAACCTCCGCGATTCTCGTGAGGAACGCGACGTTTTCGTTTACCGCAGAGTTTTCGTCGGACAGGAACGCGCCGTCGCTTTTTGCCGCTTCGTAAGAGGAAAGAACGTATAACAATCTGTTTTCGTTTATCGTTACCGTATCTTTAAGCGCGGAAAACGCTTCGTCCCACTTCTTATACGCGTAAGCCGTCGCGGTGCGGGCAGCAGCCTCGCAAGCCGTTCCGTCAACGTATTCGCGCTCGGTAAGCGAAAGGTCGAAATAGAGTTTCATACATTCTATCGCTTTTTCGCCGACCTCTTCGGTAATTGCGGGAATAGCAGGCTCGTTCCACTTGAAATCGTATTTTTTGAGAATATCGTTAAGAGCGGACACCTCGCTGTAAGTCACCGTGACGACGAAAGTAAATTCCTTGCCGCAGTATTTAACGGTCGCGGTCTGCTCCATCGGGCTGTTTTCGGCGGTAACGAGCGAGAAATCCACACCCTCTACCATATCGTCCGTCACTGCAATCTGCTTTTCGTAAGAGCCGGCGTGCTTGAACGTTATATACGCACCCGCAACGGAAAGCGTTTCGTGCGAATTATACGCGGACTTTCTCGGCTTATTAAAGTTCGCCTCGTCTGCGGTAAATACCGAAACGTTAAAGCTTCCGCCGTAAGTCTTGCCGTCTTTCGAGTAAACCGCCGTTACCTTCTGCGCGTCCGCGGGAGCCGACGAATCGAAGCCCGTAAACGTTACCGCTTCGTCCGAAAAGGAAACGGTAAATGTGGTCGCGTCGTCGTTCGCGATAACAAGTCTGCCGCGAGTAAAATCGAAAGCTTCGCCGACGTAATACACGGTCTGCGCGTTTTCCGCGCGAACCCGCGCCACGAGCGTTATTTCAAACTCCGTCGTCTGCCCCTCGTAAGAAACGGTTATTTTCTGCTTGCCGACCTTGGTATTGTCGTAGCCCGTCACGGACACCTT
Organism: uncultured Clostridia bacterium; assembly: GCA_934271275.1. GTDB lineage: Bacteria > Bacillota > Clostridia > Christensenellales > Borkfalkiaceae > UBA1259. The sequence continues at coordinate 127,341 of CAKQRD010000001.1, forward strand.
GTTAGAATTAAGCGGAATAGTTTCGGTTTTTCCGCCGTAATCGACGGTAAGCTTGCCCGAAGAAAGGTCTAACTCCTGCCCTTCGACGTAGGTAAGCTTCGGCATATCGTTTCTGCCGACGGAAATTCCGCTCACCTTGCTTCCGCACGCCGCAAAAGCGAAAAGCGCGCACACGACGAGCATTGCGGCAAGCGCGATACGGAAGATTTTTAAACTCTTTTTAGTCATTTGATTCACTTCCTTGGGTAAATTTTTCTTGATATACGGCGAAAAGCTCGCGCCCGTCGGCGTTCTCTTTCAGCTTATCCGCGGGAATTTCCGCTTCCCCGCCCTCGGTATAGCTCCAACCGAGGAAAACGAAGCCCTTTTTATAGGGTGCGGACACGCCGTTTATATTTTTATCGTTGATTATGTTTTCCGCCCTTCCGTTAAAGCCTGTCACCGCTCCGTCCGCTATCGTCGCGCCGTAAATCACGGGGCGATAGCTTGCGTTCCAAAGCTCGTCGAAGCCTTCTCCCTCGCTATCCGCTCCGAGATAGAAGGTAAGCTCGTTACAGCCGTAGAAGGCGAGCTTGCCGACGCGTTCGAGAGAAGCCCCGAAAGCCGCGGATTTAAGCGCGGAATCGCCCTTGAACGCATAGTTTCCGATAGATTTCAGCGTCATCGAAAATCTTACGTTTTCGAGAGCGGTGCAGCCGTAAAAGGCGTAATTTCCTATAATTTCCACACCGTCCGCAAGCTCGGCTTCGGTAAGCGCGGTTGCGCGGAAGAACGCGCGGTCGCCTATCTCCTTCACGGAAGCGGGAACGGTTATTTTTTCGAGTGCGGTGCAATTTGCAAAGGCGTATTCCGAAATCTTCTCGAGGTTTCTGCCTATCGAAACGGTTTTGAGCGCGGTGCAGCCGTTGAACGCGTGTCTGCCGATAGTCGTGACGGTATCGGGGATTTTCACGCTTTCGAGCGCGGTGCAACCCGCAAACGCGCAGTTTCCGACGCTTTTCGCGCCGCCGAGTCCCGCAGAAGCGAGCGAAAGGCAGTTATAAAACGCATGGTCGCCTATGCTTTTTACGGTATACGGGAGGTTCACGGAAGTCAGTGCGGCGCAGTTATAGAACGCCGAACGCCCTATCGTTTCCACCCCGCTTGCAACCGTCACGCTTTCGAGGGCGGTGCAACCGTAAAAGGCGTAATCGCCGAGAGTTTTCACGGTGGACGGCACGTTTACCGTTTTCAAAGCCGCCGCGTTATAGAACGCGCCCTTGCCGATATATTTAAGCCCTTCGTTCATCACTATGCTTTCGTAGCCTATCGCGTTATAAAACGCGTAGTCGCAAACCCCTACTATTTCCGAGGGGAACGCTATTCCGCCGCCCTGCGGTCCGTAGATTTTGGGGAAACGCACGCCCACTATCCAGTTATCGAGAACGACGATGAGGTCGGAAACGCGCCACAAGCCCGTCGCGTAAAAGGCGTAGTCGCCTATTCTTTCAAGGCTGTCGGGAAGGTCGAGTTTTTGCGGCTCTTCGTCCTTCGCCGCGGGGAATTCCTCTTTTAGTTTCTTGCATCTCGCAAACGCGTGCGAGCCTATTTCCTTTAAGGACGAGTTTTCAGCAAAGAACAGCTTGTCCATCGATTCGCAGGAATCAAACGCGTACGCGCCGACGCGCTCGATTCCGCTTCCTATATTTACTTCGAGAATGGATTTAACGCCGTAAAACGCGTAATCGCCGAGCCGTTTTACCGAATCGGGGATATTCACCCTCAATATGCCCTGTATATTATAGAACGCATAGTCGGAAATGCCGACCGCGCCTGCAAGCTCCCGTTCGGCTACCGAAAAGTTTTCGTCCTCGTTGAACTTATCTCTTCTGCAACCGACCACCCAGTCGTCTACCCTGACTATCGGATCGGCGTACGCGTTCGTATCGTTCCATATAGCAGTACCCTTGAACGCGCTGTTGCCTATCGAGACGATATTATCGCCGAGGGTTACGTTTTTAAGCTTTGCAGACTCGTAAAAGGCGTATTCGCCGATTTTCGCGAGGCTGTTCGGCAGAGCCGTTTCGGTAAGAGCCGCGCATCTTGCAAACGAATAATCGCCGAGCGTCGAAAGCTTTTCGGTAAACGTTATTCTTTCGAGAGAAGAGCAGGTGTCGAACGCGTGCGCGGGAACGGAGGTTATTCCGCTTCCGAAAACGACGCTTTTAAGCGACGTGCAGGAATAGAACGAATATTCGGACAGCGATTTGACCGAATCGGGAATAGTCAGCTCCTGTAAGTTTTCAAGTCCCGAAAAGGCGTACGAACCGATGCTTTCGACGTTTTCGCCGAGGGTTAGGAGAGTCGCCGCCGTGCAGGAAGAAAACGCGTAATCGCTTATCTTTTTCACCGAGGTCGGAAGGTTTATCGTTTTAAGCCCGATACAGCGTTGAAAGGCGTATTCGCCTATCGTTTCCAGCCCCTCGTTCAACGTCACGCTCTCTAAGGTTGCGCATCTTGCGAACGCGCGTTTTTCTATGCTTTTTACGTTTTTGCCGAAAACTATACTCGTAATCGCGGAAGAACCGTTGAACGCGGAAGCGCCTATTCTTATAACGGGTTTGCCGCGGAAATAATCGTCTACGACGGCTTCGCCCGTGACCGAACCCGCTCCCGCGACCTCGTAAGCGGAATAATCCTCCACGATGCGGTAATTAAGTCCCGAATCCGCTTCCTTAACGTATTTTATCGTTTTGGACCAGCCCGAATCGGAATATCTCATACCGTCGCCCAGCGCGCGCACGCGTATTTCGTATTCGGCGGGCGCAAGCTCTTCCATAGAATAGAAGTTGCGGCGGGTATCCGAGCGTTCGCCGTTTAACTCGATTTCGTAGCGACTTGCGTTCTGCACCTTATCCCATTTGAGGGTAAGTTCCTGCGAAATTTCGTCGACGTATACGCCGCACGGCTTTTTCAGCTCCCTTTTTCCGCAGCCCGTTAGTAGCAGGCACGCGGCTAAAAGAGTGGCTAAAACGCCCGTTACCGCAATTATTCGTATTGTTTTTAAAATATTTTTCATATTTTTTTACCGTTTGCTTTTTCGTTAGCCGCGCTTATTTTTGTCTGCTCTTTCGCGGATAAGCTCGTGTATCCATTTGAATTTGAACTTTCTTACCGCTATATCCAGAAGGAACGCCGCGAGCGCGATAGCAGAGAACAGAAGTCTCGGATCGAAATTCTTTTCGAGAGTCTCGTTAAAACCTTCGTAAATCTGCCAGTATTCGGAAATCGCGCTGCCCTTGCCCCTTGCTGCAATATCCGCCATAAACGCCTCTCCGTCTTTGTCGGTAAGCGCGTCGTATTCCGCGGAATAAGAGAACACTCTGTATACCGAAGATGTCGCTATAACCGTGCCGTTTATATCGAGCTTTCTGACAACGACCTCGTGAACGCCCGCTTCCGTAATTACGAAGTTCGCTCTCGTGTAGCCGTTCGCGGCGTCCATATCGATCTTAGTGACGGTAGTACCCGTAGAACCTTTACTCGTGTATTCGGCTTCTATCGTTTCGCCCTCTTTAAGGTCGGTGTAAATACTCATCGCCGTGGAATAGTTGCCGCAATCGAGCGACACCTCTATTTCGGAAGGTCTGATGTTTTTAGTCGGGAACAGCGCGGCTATAATGTTTTTGACGATAAGCGCGCCGTGTTCGCTTGAGATAAAGTCCGCCGACCACGTTCCGTTCAGGTCGCACATAAAGCTGCCGACCGAACCCGCGCCGTATTTCCACTGCGCGTATACGGGAACGTATTCTCCGACGAGTATCGCCTTTGCGTCGTCTTTCAATTTCGTGCCGTAAAAGCCTTCGAGAGTAGGCATATCGTCCTGCGTGACTCCGCTGACGACCGAAGTATGCTCTCTTATCATCGGCGTGAACGTTTCGTAGTTGACGTCTATGATTTCGGGGGCTTCGAGTTCCTTACGCATTTTCTCGGTAAGCTCTTTTATGTTGGAAATTTTAACGTATCTGCCGCCGCCGAGCTTTGCCGCTTCCGTAAGCAAAGTATCGTTGCCGGCGTCCGTACCTAAATTTACGATGGTTACGGTAACGCCGTTGTCGTGATAACGCTTTATGGTATCGAGATAACCTTCTATCTTTTCACCGTTAGAACCCACCGTGCTTTGCGCGTTATCGGTAGGACCGCCGTCGGAAACTATAACGATATGGCGTTTTTCTACCATAGTAATCGCGTTAAGCGCAGTACCCGCTTTATCCACCGAAGAAGCGTACGGCGTGCCGTTACTGTTAAAGTTCTCTCTGCCGAGAGAAGCGATTATTCTCGCCATCTGCGGCACTGGGAGAACCTGACAAAGCTCTTCCGCGGGATCGCCCAGAGTATAAATACCCGCGTAATCCCTTTCGCTCAGAGAAAACCTTATGCAGGAAGATATCGCCTCTTTTGCGAGTTCCAGATAAGTTTTTCCCGAAGGCCCTTTGGTATCCATACTTCCCGAAACGTCGAGAAGAAACGCAACCGCGACGGGCGGAGTGTAGTTTATTGCTTGCACGGGGAGCATCTGCTGATACAAAGTCCCCTCCAAATCGTCTTTATTATAGGTATTTGCCTCGCCGTTGTCGTCGTTGCCGCCGACGGTGAACAAGCCGCCGCCGAAATCGCGGACGTAAGAATTAAGATTGTCTATAAACCCTTCGGGCATATCGGCGTTAGCGATATTGACGAGAACCACTTCGTCGTATTCGCGGAATTCGTTCACCGTTTTCGGAAGCTTTTCCGCGTCGTTCTTGATATGCAGAACGTCCGCCTTATAGCCGGTTTCGTCCGTTATCATTCTCACGACGTTTTCCGATTCGCCGATATTTCTTTCTATGACGAGTACCCTGTCGAACACCTCTATTTTGATATACGCGTAATAGGCGTTGTTTTCGTTAAGGGTGTCGTTGCCGCTCTTTACTTCTATGCTGAGTTCGTGCATACCGGGGGTATCGAACGCGTACGCGAGGGGTATTTCCTGCGCGCCCTTCGTGATATAGCCCGAAAGCTCGCCTTTCGCTTCGCCGTTGTCGTAAAGAGTTATGGTGGCGTCGCTTTCTATCGTGCTTTTAAGCTTTACCGTGAGCGTGAACTCGTCGCCGACGACCACGTTGAAATCGGGCGTCTGAATGTTCGTTATTTCCACTTCGTCCGTTTCCGCGCGGGTGTATAAAACGGTGTCTACGCGGATACCCTCCGCCGCGACCGTGCGAACCGCGCTCATCGCGTCGCCGTCCGTTTCCAGACCGTCGGAAATAATCACGATTTTCGCCGCTTCGGGATTAGTGAAAAGGTCTTTCGCGTATTGCATAGCCCCCGCCACGTCCGTTGCCGTCGTATCGGGAAGCGCGGAATTTATATAGCGGTCGTAAGCCTCGTCTATATCCGTTCCGAGCGGATAAGCGAGAACCTGATCGAAGCCGAACATAACCACGCCCACGCTGTACCGCGAGCGGCTTTCTTCCAGCACTTCTTTAACTATTTCGTCGCGTTTATCGCTTGCGGTATCGCCGCTTTCGGACATATCTACGAGAAGAATTATCTGGTTTTGGGTATTAGGCACTTCGTACCTGAAATTTATCCCCGCAAACACGCTTATCGCAAGCACCGCCACGAGTGTGTGAAGTACCAACGACGTTATGCGGTTTCTGTTTCTTCTGTATTTCTTCGCCGAGCGGAAATAATGAAAAAACGTGAAAAATAGCGCGGGAATAAGAACGAGCAGTAACCACGGATATTTAAAGGTTATTAAGAAATTATACATTTTTCGTCCTCCCGTTACTGCATACGACTGTTAATTTCCCATTCGACGAGAACGAGAATAACGAGCGCGGCCGCAAGCCATATAAGCAGGTCGTAATCCGCGTTTTCCGCGCTACCCTGAACCTGCGGGTTGACGAGTTCGTCTATTTCCGCAGTAAAGTTGCTCTCGGAATTCGGGATTTTGACGTATACGTTTTCGGTTACCGTTTTACCCGTGAAAAGCGTTTGTATAAAGCTGTAAGTTCCGTAACAGGAAAGGGTTATTTCCTGCGGAAGCTCTTCTAATACCATATTCACGCCCTGCCCGCTTACCGTAAGCGACGAAGCGCGCGAATTGACCGTCACCTTTTCCCCGACCTCGAAGTTATAATCCTTCACCGTATACGGGAAGAAATAGCTGAAAGTCTGGAAGAACAACTTCGGGAAGGTCATAAGAAGAGACAGGTCGGAGTTTTGCAACTCGAAAGCCATTACCGCGACCTTGGAGGTCGGCTCGTTTTTCACGACGAGCGCGGGTTCTTTAAAGCAGGTGAGCAGAATTTCGTAGTCGTCGTTCACCGTTATGCTCGAAACTTTGGAAACGAACACGCTCTCCGCGTTGATACCGCTCGTTATCGGGTGTTCCCCGACCGTTTTGAGCGTAAAGTTGCCCGTCCTGACCGTTCCTTCTATATCCACTCCGCTGCCCTGCGGCATACTCTGCGGATCGACGAACAAAACCACGCCGTCCTTCGGCATAGTCTTGGGAGTCGTGCGCTCGTAAATATAGAAATCGTAACCCGTCGTGGGGGCGGTCTTGTTACCCGCGTCCACTTCGGTATATTCTATATCCCAGCGCGAACGCATAGCGTCGCGGAGCGCGACTATACTGCCGCGGAAGAATTTATTCGGAATGGTACTTGCATAAAGAATTTTGATTTTTTCTTTCGTGCCGCCGTAAATATAAAAGCTGTTGTCGTAGTTGAAGGAATCGTTTTCCGCAAGCGAAACGTAAACGTATTCGTAAGAATACACGCCCTCCGAACCCGTCGTTTCCGCGTTGAAAGAAATCGTCTGCGTTTCGTTGCCTTTAAGCCACGCCTTTATACTATACTTCGCGACCGCGCCCGAAACGCCGTTCACGCCGTACACCTCGCAGTTCACCTGCACGTCAGAATCTCTGCCGTAAGAAGCCACGTCCACCTCGAAGGTATAGTAGTTCTCGACGAGAACCGCTCTGCAGTCTAATATCGCGACGTTGTATTCGTAATCGTCGGAAACGTCCACAACTTCGACTTTGCCGGTATTTATATATGTTTTTGCGGTATAGAAAACCACTTCCGCCTGCGGAGTCGCCGTCAAAATGCCTTCTGCAAGCTTCATCGCACCGTCTATATCGGCAGAACCATAGCCGCAGTTATCCTCGGGCGAAGCAAGTCCGTCCGCCGCGAGCAATCCGTCAAGCTCCGCGTTAAGATCGGATAACGTTTTGCGGGTAACGCGCGCGGAAATCGTTTCCGCCGTTTCCCCCGCGAGAATGACGGTGATTTCGCCGTTTTCCTTCGCAGTCACGCGCTCCGCAAGGGTTTTCACCTCTTTCACGGCGCGCTCGAAGCGCGTTTCTCCCTCGATGCCTGCCCGCATACTCGCGGAAGCGTCTATCACGGCGATTTTCTGCGTGCCGGGTTCGGGACGATACGCCGCCAGAATAGGCTGCGCCATAACGAACGTAAAGCACAAAATCGCCGCAATCTGACATATCAGAAGGAGTATGTCCTGAAAACGGTTTATAGGATTTTTCTTTCTTTTTAATTTAAGGCTCAGCTTCCAGATATACGTGCTGGAAACGGCTTTCTTTTGAAAATTAGGTTTAATGAGGTAGATGATTATGAGCGCGACAAGCCCCAGAAGTCCCAAAAAACCTAAGGGTGCTAACCACTTCATTCCATTATACCTACCTTGAAAAGTTCCTTAAAGAGCATTTTTTCTATCGGTACGTCCGTCCTTACGGTAATAAATTCCGCGCCGCGCTTATGGCAGAACGACCTCGCGTCGTCGATAAGTCCTTTTAAAGCCTCGTCGTACGCGCCTTGCAGTCCGCGGGTTATGCGCACTTTAAGGTTTCTGTCGTCCGCTATCGCTTCCGCTTCCGAATCCATAAGATGTACTCTGCCCATATACGTCGGTTCGATCTCCTCGGGAGTGAGAACCTGCACGAGCAGAACCTGCTGTTTTTTGTATACGAGATAATCTACCGCTTTTTTCCAGTCGCTGTCCGTGAAAAAGTCCGAAATAATAACGGCAAGCCCGTCGTTCGTGCCTATATCCGTGCAAGAGGTTATAGCCGCGCCGAGGTCCGTTTCCCCGTCGAATTCCAGATTTTCAAGACTTCCCACCGCGTTGAAAAAGGTCTTTTTGCCGACGATAACGCCGAACGGATCGTCCGAAACGTTACCCTTCATCAGCTTGAAAGACACCTTATCCGTGTTATGCACGGCAAGATACCCGAGCGCGGCGGCTACCCCTACCGCGTACGCGGACTTTTTGGGATTGTCGCGACCCATGGAAGCCGAGCAATCGAGAAAGATACTCGCGCGCATCTGCCGCTCGTCGGAAAACAGCTTGATATAAAATTTTTCAAAACGACTGTAAAGATTCCAATCTATACGGCGGATGTCGTCGCCCAGCATATACTCGCGGAAATCGGCGAATTCCACGGTCTGACCGTAGGTTTTCACCAGATGCTTCCCTCCGAAAAATCCGGAAAGGTCCGCGCGCAGATTGAGGGCGAGCGTCTCCAAGCGACTGAAAAACTCGTCGTTAAGATACGAGTTTGCCATTATTTTCTCCCGAACAATTTCCTCGTTTTCTTGTTAGCTCCTTCCTCTTCGGAAGAATTTTCGGTTTTTTCTTCTGTAACGGAGCTTGCGGCGGTCGCCGTTTTTGCGGGCTTTTTGCCGTTCAGCTCGTCTATAATCATCGTTATAACGTCGTCTGCGGAAACTCTTTCGGTAATCGCCTCGAAGTTAAGCTTGATACGATGTCTTAAAACGGGGTATGCCAAGGTGTTCAGGTCGTTATAAGAAACGTTGAATCTGCCCTGCATCAAAGCGCGCACCTTCGCCGCGGAAATAAGAGCCTGTCCCGCACGCGGGCTTGCGCCGAGGCGAACGTATTTTTTAGAAGCTTCCGTCGCGCAGTCGCTGTCGGGGTGAGTTGCGGAGCAAAGCACCATAGCGTAGCGCAGAACTTCTTCCGCAACGGGAATCTGGTTGGCGGTCTTTCTCATCGCGAGAAGGTCGTCTCCCGAGCAAACCGCGTCCGCGGTCTCTTCCATAGTCTTCTGCGTCATCGTGACTATGTTCATAAGCTCGTCGAGGTCGGGGTTTTTTACGATAAGCTTAAACATAAACCTGTCCATCTGCGCTTCGGGGAGCGGATAAGTACCGTCCTGCTCGATAGGGTTCTGCGTCGCGAGGACGAAGAACGGCTCGTTAAGTTTTCTCGAAACGCCCATAACGGTTACGGTATGCTCCTGCATCGCTTCGAGAAGCGCGGACTGCGTTTTAGGAGTCGCACGGTTGATTTCGTCCGCGAGAACTATGTTGCTGAATACGGGGCCGGGTTGAAAACTGAACGTCGAGTTGCCGTTGTCGTCTTTCACTATGATGTTAGTACCCGTAACGTCCGCAGGCATAAGGTCGGGCGTGAACTGAATACGCGAGAAGGGAAGGTTGAAAACTCTTCCGAGCGTTCTTACGAGTCTGGTTTTGCCGACACCCGGAACGCCTTCCAGAAGCACGTTGCCGCTGGCGATCATCGCTATGACGGTGGATTCCACCACCTCTTCCATACCGACGACGTCGCGACGAATCTGCTCGAAAATCTTATCGCATTGTTTGCTGAATTGATTGATATCCGCTTCGTTTACCATAATAATCACTCTCTCTTTTTTTTATTTTTATTTTAATGAATTGAAATAATTTTCAATGAATTTGCGTAGTTCTTCCGAAAGCTCGCCGTTTTCCGCAAGCTCCTTCATGGCCTGTTCGTAATAATCGTCTAAAATATCGCGGTAATGAATTGTCCAATCTAAAACGTAATCGTAGTTCGCGGGAACGGTCGTGGACGGTTGCGACGTGTCTTCTTCGGTATCGTTGCCGTCTTCGGGCGGCTGGTCGTCCGATTCGTCGCCGTCCGGCTTTTCCTCCGCGCCGTCGCTGCCGAGCTGAACGAAAAGCGCGGTATACGTTTCGCTCTCGGTAAGCCGTGCGTCCGAACGCGCGGGATAAGCGTATCCGTCCGTCCAGCAGAAGAACATATACCCGTCTTCCGCCGCCGCGACTACCGTTTCGGTAGCGCCGTTCTTTCTGATCGTCTGTTCTGCGTTACCCACTATGCTGCCGCCGCTCGTCGCCTGATATTTTATCGTAACGTAATTTCTCGGATCCTTCCCCTGCGCTTCGTCTATAAGCTCCGCGCCGCTTTTTATAACGCCGAGATCCGCAAGCCCCGTGACCGTCGCGCCCGAAACGCCGAACGCCGCGCCTATCGCAAGGGTTATGACAAGAGCGAGGGAAATTCCGAGTCCGAGCTTTTTATCGCCGAACTTTTCGAGAGCCTCTTTCGCGTCCTCGCGCTGACGAACAGCCATATAGTCGTCGCTTCCTTCGAGTTCGAGCATCGTTATCATACGCTCTTCGAGTCCCAGCGCGTCCACGGCTTTCGCCGCGTCCTTCGCCGTCGGACGGAAAAACGCATAATAGCAGATAAGGCTTGCCGCCAAAGTCACGACAACGAATACGCCTATCGTTATCAAAAAGCCTTTTTCGTAAGAAAACCAAGTTATAAAACCCGTTATGAACGCGGCAATAAAGCCGAACGCAAGTCCCCATAAAACGGACTTTATTATCGCGCTCCGCCGCAGCTTTTTGTAGTAATTTCTGAAAAGAGATTCTTTCATATTCTCTCCCGTTTGCCCCTGCCTTTCAACGTATAAGAAATGCGGGGCTTCGCGTTTTTCGTAAAAATTCGCATTTAGAATATTTTAACATTTTTCGCGCCGCTATGTCAAATATCGACAGGGGGCGAAACGACGTTTAGTAAAATTTGTTTTGTAAAAAAAACAAACGGGAGTCGCCGCCAAGGCGCGACTCCCGATAAGTTTTTCCCTGCGCGGAATTAGTATCCGCAATTTTTTGTTTTTTAAGCCTATCCTTTATAGACTATCGTAGCGTTGCCGTTCCAGCCCGTCGCGTAACCCGCGAGTATCGAGCCTGCGTCATTAAACGGAACGGTTATTTTCTGCGCCGCCGTCCAGCCCGCAAACGCGGTAGCCGCAACGGTCGTAACGTCTTCGGGAATTTCGATGCTCATAAGAGATCTGCAACCCTCGAACGCGCCCGCGTCGATGCTTTGAAGCTCGCCGTTAAGCGATACCGAAGTCAAAGCGGAGCAGTTTTTGAACGCGTTCTTGCCGACGCATCTGTATTCCGTTCTGGGCGTCCAGATATTGCTGTCTCTGAAAGTCATTTCAACCTTCTGCAAAGCGCGGCAGTTTTCAAACGCTCCGTCCATAACCGCGTACATATCGTCGAATATCGCAGTCTTTAACGCCGTGCATTCCGCAAACGCGTATTTGCCGAGAACCGGAGTTCCTTCGCCGATGTTAGACATCTCGCCGTGCAATTCGACGTTCACGAGACTCTTGCAGCCGTAGAACGCATAATCGTCTATGGAGTATTTTACTGTTTGTCCCCAATCGTTTTCCGCATAAGGAAGAACAACTTCTTTAAGACCGCTGTTAGCAAACGTATAAGACTTGATTATCGACAGATAAGAAGGCCATACGTATTTGCCGTCCTGAACGTATCCGACGTTTACAAGCGCGGTACAATTTTCAAACGCATGCTCGCCGAGTATCGCGTCCGACTTAGCCGAGAAGCCGAAGTCGTACATTATGCCGATTTGTTCGGGCAACGTGACCGTAGTCAGTTTTTCGCAGCCATAGAACGCGTACGCGCCGATGTAATTATACTGCTTGTATTCGAGCGACCATTTATCCTCATCCGTGAACGGATCGGGAAGCTTTATCACGTCTTCTCTGTTATAGAACTCGCCGGAGTTGGACATAAAGCTCGGAAGCGTTACCTTGGTAAGGTTCTTACAGTTTCTGAACGCGCTGTCCGCAATGGAGAGTGTATCCGCGTAATAAGCAGAGTCGCTTATTCCCGCCGCCGGTTCTTCTTCGCAATCGATGGCTACGATACCCGTATTCTCGAACGCGCTTTCGCCGATGCCGGGACCTCCGCACACGAACGTTTCGTCCATATAGTCGTCAATCCACTCGATGTAATAGGTTTTCGTAATCTTTTCGCCGCCGTCTCTCAGACGATGAGGAATAGTGAGCGATTTAAGCGCGGTGCAGTCCTTGAACGCTTTCGCGCCGATCGTAAGAGCCTGCGTGCCGCCCTGCTCGAACGTGATGCTTTCGAGAGAAGTACAACCCTCGAACGCGCTCGCGCCGATATAGGCGATGTTTTTGCCTATCGTTATGGATTTAAGCTCCGTACAGTTACGGAAAGTGCCGTCCTCTATCCTCGTAAAGTTGGCGGGGAGAGTTATCGAAGTGATATGCGATCCCGCGAACGCACCCGCAAGTATAGAGGTTATGGTATCCGGAACTACGAACGCGCCCGTGGTAACGGTCGTCTGGTAGTACAGAATGTTCTTATCCGCGTTGTAAAGCGTTTTGGTTACTTCGTCGAAGAATATATCCGCGCCTTCCGCAAGAACTTCTATGCTCTCTAACGGGCAACCGCCGAAGGGGTTACCGCTTAAAGAGGTTATCGTATCGGGGAGAACCACCGAAGTAACAGCCGTAAAGCCGAACGCGTTGTTCCCGATAGAAGATACGCCGGATTCGAGCGTAATATCTTTAAGCGAGGAGCAATCCTCGAACGCGCTGTTGCCGACCTTCGTATCGTTACCGCTTATGGTAACCGCGGTTATTTTCGTAATCTTCGCGAACGCGTATTCGCCGATATTGCTTATGCTCGAAGAGAGCCTGAACTCGGTAACGTTCGCGCAGCCATAGAACGCGTAGTTTCCGACCGAGGTCACCGCGTCCGCGAGAACGATTTTGTCTAACGCGGTTTCGCAGAACGCGTACGCGCCGATTTCTTCAAGCGCCGCAGCCTTCGAGAAGTCCATCGAAGCAAGAGCCGTGCCGTTGAACGCGTATGCGCCTATATTTTGGAGATTGCTGCCCGTTTCGATGTTCACCGCACGGAGGTCAGCCGCGTTGTAGAACGCGTATGCGCCGATGGTTATAACGCCCGACGGGAGGTCGATAGTTTCGACCGCGGTATTCGCAAACGCATAATCGAGTATTTCGAGATTGTTCTTGGTCCCCGCGAACTTAATCGTCGCAAGGTTCGAGCAACCGTTGAACGCGTCGTGATCTATTATCGCAAGACCGTTCGCGTTGGTAAAGTCTATCGAGGTAAGTCCGCTGTTATAGAACGCGTAGTACGCGATTCTCGTAAACGCGCAACCTTTGGGGAATATCACCGTGGTAAGCGCGGGGCATTCCGCAAAGACGTGAGCCTGCAAATCCGCAACCTTGCCGGGAAGCGTAACCTTTTTAAGCGAAGCGCAATCGTAGAAAACCGAAGCGTTTGCGTCCACGTCGTCGTCGCCCCAGCCCGCGTTTTCGCCGAGAATTTCAAGTCCGAACGGAAGTTCGACTTCTTCGAGCGAAGAGCAATGACGGAACGCCGAATTGCCTATTCTCTTGAGCGCGCAGTTTCCGTTCGCGTCCTTCAGGAAAGTCAGCGTCTTTAATTCCGCCGCGCCGAAGAAGGCTCTTTCTCCTATCTCCTCTACCGTGGAAGGAATTTCTATTCCGGTAATCGCGGTAGAACGAGCGTCCGTGCTTACGCCGAACGCGTAGTCGCCGATTTTAACGAGTCCTTCGGGAAGCTTTATCTTTTTAAGATATTTGTTCTCGTAGAACGCTCTTTCGCTTATCGTCACGGTAGTGGGAAGCACGGTGTAGCTTTCCTGCGTGAGGTTTGCGGGATAGTAAAGAAGTACGTTTTTGGCTTTGTTGTAAATCGCGCCGTTTTCGCCGTCCTGATAGAGGTACGGATTGTCTTTATCGAGCGCGAATTCGGTAACGCCGGTAAGCGAAGGAACAAAGCTCTTCAAAGCTTCTTCGTCAACCGCTTTCGGAATGGTTATCGACTTAATCGCGCCGCCCTGATTGTATTCGTCCCATTTGCCCATCTTTTCGAGGTTTACGGGGAAGGTTACGACGGAGTACGCCGTGCAGCCCGCAAAGATGTTGCTGCCGTATTCGGTAACGAGCGGACAGCCGTCCTCGAAGACGACTTCGGTAAGCTTGTTACAACTCATAAACATGCTGTCCGACAAGATGCCGTCTTTTTCTTCCATGCTCTCCCAGTCGATAATCGAAACGCCTTTCGCAAGAGTTTTCGGAATGGTTATCGATGTGATGGCGGTATTCATAAATACACCCGCGCCAAGCTTTTCAAGCGAAGTTTTGCCTTCCGCGTTTTTCGCAAAGGTTACGCTTTGCAGTTTTTTGTTATTACTGAAGGCAAAGTTGCCTATGGATTTGACGGTGGAAGGAATGACGAGTTCGGTAAACGCCGCGCCGCCGTTCGAATCGTTGGAGAACGCGCGATCGCCTATCTCTTCCAGTCCCTCGTGAAGGGTAATCTTGGTAAGAACCTTAACGGGACCGAAGTAGGACTCGCCTGGCCAGAAAGCTTCGTTGCCGATTTTCTTAACGCTTCTCGGAATTTCGATTTCGGTAAGATTGTCTGCGTATTTGAACATTGCATACGGAATTTCTTCGAGTCTGCTCGGTTCGGAATCGGTATCGACAAAGGTTACCTTTTCGGTTTTCGCGTAGGAGAATAACTCGTTGCCGAGTTTTTTCAGACGAGCGGGGAATTCCACAGTCTTCATACGCGAGTTATTGAACACGCTGTCCTCTAAAACGAGGTCGTCCGTGCCGCCGGCTTCAAAGGTGAGCGTGCTGCCGCTGCAACCGTAGAACGCGCCGCTTCTCACGAGCGTTACGGTATTCGGGATAACGTATGCGTTGTTTTCGAGATTTGCGTGATCGACTATCGTCTTAACGCCGTCCGAATTGAGTTCATAGAACACGCCGCCTTCGTACGCGTATTTATCGTTTTCGGGCATATTCTGAATATCCGCAAGATTCCACGCGCTGTCGAAAGTAGTCATCAGATACCCTCTGGTCTTGGTATCGTATGTTACTTCGCACAGATCCTTCGGCAAAACTATCGAAGTGAGTGCGGAACCGCTGAATACGGATAAGCCGAGGGTTACTTTTTCGGTACGCCCTTCTTCAAACGTAAATTTGTTTAAGTTACTGATAGAAAATGCGCTGTCGCCTATCTTCGTTACCGAAGCGGGTACGTTAAAGCTCGTAATCTTGGTAGAGTTGAACGCACTTTCGCCTATCGTTTCGAGGTTGCTCTTGATTTTACCGTTTTCGTCCGTCGCAAACGTTACGGAACGCAACATTCTGATACGGTTGAACGCGTTATCGCCTATTTCTTTAAGACTTTCGGGGAAGGTTACGCTCGTTATAAAGCTTGTCGCCTCGAACGCGCTTTTGCCTATCGTTTCAACGCCTTCGGAGAGAACGAGCCGACCGCCGAACTGCGACTCCGTAAACGCATACGCGCCGATGGTTCTGAGCGTTGCGGGAGTGCCGAGTTCGTATTCGTCTTCGGAAGCCGTCGCGGAGTCCGCTATATAGATTCCCTCGAAAGCCGAACAGGAAGCGAACGCTCTCTCGCCGATAACGAGTTCGTTTTCACCGCCCGTCACGAACACGACCTTCATAAGGTTAGCGCAGCCTTCGAACGCGCTCGCGCCTATTTCTCTGACGTTCTTGCCGAAAATTATCTTTTCGAGCGAAACGTTACCCTTAAAAAGGTTTGCGTCGATAATTTCTATCGTTTCGGGAACGATAAACTCGGTATCGCTCTTATACGAAGGATAGTAAATCATTCTCGTTTTAGCCTTATCGTAGAGAATGCTGTTCTCTGCGGAAAGGTAATTGCTGCTTTCCTCCACCTCGATGTTCACGAGGTTAGCGCAACCGTCGAAGAGCTTTGCGGAAACGTTCTGCAAGGTCGCGGGGAGCTTAACGGAAGTAAGCTTCGAGCAGCCGGAGAACGCGCCGTCGCCGAGCGCGGCAACGTTGCTGTTGTTTTCAAACGATACCTTGGAAAGGCTTACGCAGTTCGCAAACACGTTGTTGCCCAGGGAGAGGCTGCTGCCGAGAGCCGTGCCGCCCGCAAAAGTCACGGAGGTGAGCTTCGAGCAACCTTCAAACGCGTTGTTTTCTATTCTCGTAACGAACGAGGGTATTATCACCGAAGTGATGTTGTTGCAGTTTGCGAACGCCGATTTGCCTATGGTACGGATACCGGAAGGTATACGGAGCGCACCTCTGCGACCTGCGGGGCAATAGATAAGCTCGTTGCCGTCTTTATTGCAGAGCAAGCCGTTTACCGAAGAATACGTCTCGTGATCCTCTGCAACGTGGATGTTCTCTATCGAAGTGCTGTCGCCGAGAACGGTGGGATCGAAAGTCGCGTAGCGCGCGGGAATGTTAAGCGATTTGAGCGCGGTGCAACCCGAGAACGCGTTTTCGCCGACCATAAGCTCGTCGCCTTCGTTAAGGTCGAAATAAATATCGGTGAGATATTTGCTGTTTTCAAACGCCCTTACCGCGATGTTGTTCACGGTTGCGGGAATTGTTACGGTGCGGATTTTAGAGCCGGTGAACGCGCTTTCGCCTATCGAGCGAACGCCCGAAGGAATTACCACGCTGCCGGTACGCGCCGCGGGAATGAACACGAGTTCTTTACCCTCGGTCGCCGCGTTGCTCGTATAGTAAAGCACGCCGTCCGCAGAGCTGAAATTCGGTTCTGCGTTATGTCCCGTTTCGTAAATCACTATTTCGGAGAGCGCGGTACATTTTTCAAACGCGCTGGTGTAATAGATGATTCTGATGGTATCGGGAATTTCTATCGAACGGAGCGTCGAGCAGTTACGGAACGCCGCGCCTTCGATTATGGTTACCTTTTTGCCGTTATACGTTTCGGGGACGCGTACTTTGGAAACGCGGAACACTTCGTTTTTCATAACGACCGAATAGGTGTCTTTGTTAATACCTTCGGTCTGCAATCTGAAATCAAATATTTCCGCAAAATAAGCGTACACGGTCGCGTCGCCCATATCGTTCCAGACGGAAAGGCTGTAACCTTCCGCGTCGGTAAGCTGTTCGCCTCTGCCGTCTTCCTGCGAGAACCAGCCGATGAACACCTTGGAAGCGTCTTCGAGCGCAGGTACCGCAAGACGGTAATTTCTCGTATACCGAACGTCGCCTTCCGCGGTATCGGCGGTCGCACCTTCGGGAAGAACGTAGTTCGCTTTATAAGTCTTTGGCGACCAGTTCGCGTAAAGAACGAGGTCCGCGATACGGTCGAACACGAATTCGCCCGCATATTTGGTGCCGTTCGCGGAAGAAGCTCCCGCAACGTTATACCAACCGGTCAAATCGAAGCCTTCTCTTTCGGAAGAAGGAAGAACGACGGTATCGCCCGCCGCGGCGTAAATCGTATCCGCGGGAGTGCCTTCGCGCGAGTCGAAGGAAATTTCGTAAGCGTAAACGGAAACGGAAACGGTATCGGTAGAAGTACCGTCTTCCAGAACCGCCTGAACGGTTATTTCGTTTTCGCCTTTCTGCGTAAGGGTTATTTTAAAACTCGTAACGCCCGCCTCCGCGGTGAACGCTTCGCCGTTTACCGTTACGTTATAGCTCTTCGCGCCGATAACGTTTCTCCAGGAAACGGTATTTTTAGCGTAGATTAAGGATTCGGAAACGGTGAGGTACTGCGCTTCGAGAGCGTCGCTGTAAACGGACTCGGTCGCGCCGATCGCTTTAACCGCGATTTCGTAATCAACGCCGTTTGCGAGAGTAGCGGTCGAAAGATCGAAACTCGTTCCCTCCGCCGCGTATTCCTGTCCGCTTATCGACACGACGTAAGAGGTCGCGCCCGCAACCGCGTTCCAGGAAAGAACGGACTTTTCGATTTTAAGTCCCGCGGGAGCGACGAGGCGTTTTCTTTCGTAGCGATAAGAAGCCGCTTCGGGAGAGATATAGCCGTTAGAACAAGGTATAACCTCCGCGGTCACGGGAGATGTCGCGAAACTTCTTAAACTTACGCTCGTTTTTCCGCCCGTAAGGATAACCGATTCGCCGTTTATTACCACCTTATAATCGGTAGCGTATTTAATCTGATTCCACGAAAGCGTTTCGGTCGTTTCGTTGAAATAGATGTTTTCTATCTTTTCGAGAGAACGCTTGAACGCGAACGTTTCGGAAACGGAAGAGGCTTTGCCCGCGGCGGAAGCCGTTACGGTGAACCTGATGCCGTCCTCGCTCATAGCGCAGCCCGAGAAATCGAAATAAGTCGAAGTCCCGTTGTCTATCGCGGAGTGATTATGCTCGCCGTTGCCGCAAACTACGTTCACGGTATATTTTTCCGCGCCGTCTACGGGTACGAACACGAGCGAAGAAGGCTCGATTACTTCAAAGAGAGAAACTCTCGCAAGAGCCTTGTTGTTATAGTATCTTACGGCAGCTTCCGAACTCGAACCGCTCGCGGTGACCGCGGAAACGGTTATTTTGTACTCGCCTTCCGCAGAAGCGGAGAACGGTACGGAAACGTTCGTCGAACCCGTTCTCGTCGAAACGAGAACGTTGCCGTTCGCGCCGACTACCGTAACGTCGTAAGCGGACG
Source organism: uncultured Clostridia bacterium (assembly GCA_934271275.1). GTDB lineage: Bacteria > Bacillota > Clostridia > Christensenellales > Borkfalkiaceae > UBA1259. Next base: position 145,991 of record CAKQRD010000001.1, read on the forward strand.
CGCCCTTAACAGCCGTCCACACGACGGAATCGCCTTTAACGCTCGGAGCGGGAGCAGCCGAAGCCGCGGAATTATCCGTCCACTGTGCGAAAAGGGTGGCGTTCGCGTTGAAAACGTAGCCGTCCTCGTAAATCGAGGTAAGCTTATCCGCCGCCTCGAAATCGCTTATCCACCAGCCGCCGAAGGTATAACCCTCGCGAGCGGGCGCGGGAACGTCGTATATTCTGCCGTCTACGGTAGAAACCGCGGGAATAGACTTCGCGCCTTCGTAGCCGAGGTCGAAATCTACGGTATATACGTTAGAAACGGTAAGTCTGTCCGACCAACGCGCGTAAAGCGTGGCGTCTCCCGTAATAATGGTCGCGCCGAAGGAATACGGCGTGGTGAACGCCGAATCCGAATACCAGCCGACGAAAGCGTATCCGTCTTTCGCGGGGTCGGCGGGCTTAACGGCGGATTTTCCGTTAAGAACCTTTTGGGAAGCGACCGAGCTTCCCCCGTTCGTATCGAACGAAACGGTGTAATTTTCCGCCTTACGGAAAATCATCTGCGAACCGTCCATAACGATCGTAACGGTATTGTCCGCATACGAGCCTTCGATTTTAGCGTCCGAGTTGAGAGTAAAGCCGAACGTGCCGTCGGAGAGCTTATAATCTCCCCAAAGCGTTTCGCCTTTAATCAGCAAGGACACCTTGTCGCCGCCCGTAAGGGTAACGTAGTACGTTTCGCCGAGTTCGGTTTCGTAATAATACGAACCGGTTTCGGGCCCTGCTTCTTTCTTGCCGCACGCCGCGAGAGCAAAACTTGCCGTCGCAATCATCACGAGCGAGAAAAGCAGAACGAAAAACTTACGACATAAATGTTTTTTCATAACCTGCTCCTTCTATTATTTTTTCTTCCGTTTTATCTTTTTATCCGCTTCTGTTTTAACTTGCGGCTGAATGAAGATAGACTTCTGAAAATACCTTTTTAAAAAAATAGCATATTTGCGAATAATTTGTCAAATAATTTGAATTTATTCACAACCTTTCTTATATTAGAATTATTTTATGCAATTATAGCTTTTACTTATCTTTCCGACGGGTCGCCCGATTATCGTTACGGAATTTCTCGCTTCGATATAATTTTTATTTATTTGATATATTTTAAATGTTTATATAATATAAACCGCGAAAACGCATGCGCATATATCGTGCGTATATATAATTTTCATTATTTATTGCGTTTTCAATAATTTTTCAAATTCCTTCGCCGCGACGGAAAGAGAAAAATCCGAACGCTTTATCAGGCACACTTCGCGCGGGGGAATAACCTCTTCCGTTTCGAGCTTATACAGCTCGCCGCTCGCTATCTCCTTTTCCGCGAACGAAGCGGGAATAAAGCCTATCCCCAGATTGTTCTGCACTATCGGCAAAATCTGGTTCGACGTGGAAACCTCTATGTCGGGAGAAAATTCCAGCCCGTACTTTCTGAACACGCTTCTGTAATATTCGTAGGTTTTGCTCCATTTGTTGACGCTCACGAGGCAATGCTTCGTAAATTCCTCGAAGCGCACCTTATCGCCCGTGAGATATTTATATCTTTCTCCGCACACGACGACGTCCTGAAACCGCTTTATCGGAACGGCTTTAAGCGACTTATCGAGGTCGAAAGGCGTCGATATCAGAATGAAATCGACCGCCTGATTTTTTACCGCGCTTATCGCCTGAACGTTGGTAAGGTTTACGAGGCTGAACTTTATTTTAGGATACAGCGCGTGATACCTGACGAGCGCGGAAAGCAAAACTTCGTGCATAGCCGTTTCCGAAACGCCTATACGCAAAATTCCCTCTTCAAAGCCGTTGTAACGGGAAAGCTCTTCCTCCGCCGCGGCAATCTGCTCGCAGGCGACCGCGACGCGCCTGTAAAGCTTTTCCCCCTCCGGCGTAAGCGTTACCCCCTTGTTCGAGCGAGTAAAAAGCACGCACCCCAAATCCCGTTCGAGATTTTTTATCGCCCGCGTAACGTTCGGTTGCTCCGAATAAAGAGCCTCCGCCGCCGCGGTTATGTTGCCGTATTTTGCGACGTAATAAAACGTTTTGTAATTTTCAAAGTTAGTATTCATAAATTTACCCCTTTTCTATTCGTATTTTTTTCTCTCTTCCGATACCCGTTCCGTCTATGCGCGTTCCGCCCGTTTTTGTCATATCAAAAATATATGACAAGTATTGTAAATATATATTTTACAGATACCTGCGAGAAGATTATACTGTATTGCGAAAGATAAGTCAAGGAAGTTTTTATGAAAAAGACGAAAAACGAAATTTCACAATCCTTGGGCATGCTGATATTCATTATAATATCGGGCGGGTTGCAGGACGCGTATTCGTACTTCTGCCGCGACGGAGTTTTTGCCAACGCGCAGACGGGCAACGTGGTGTTTTTAAGCGTCAATATAGTGAACGGAGACGTTTACGGCGTGCTTAAATATCTCGTTCCGATACTGTCCTTTTCTCTTGGCGCGATACTCGCAAAGGTTCTGTTCTTCGCAATGGATAAAAGAAAAACGTTCTGGAAGCAGATGGTTCTTCTGATCGAAGCGGTCGCGCTGTTCTCGGTGGGATTTATGCCGCAGAGTATGAACTTATACGCCAACGCGCTCGTATCCTTTGCCTGCGCTATGCAGGTGCTTGCGTTCGATCAGATATACGGCAACGATTTTGCAAGCACGATGTGCATAGGCAATATCGTCCGTATGTCGGGTTCGCTCGTTACGGCGATAGCCAAAAAGGACAAAACGGCGGCGAAGCGTTGCGGCTTATACTTCATCGTAGTCGTTATATTCGCAATCGGCGCGGGCGCGGGTTATTTACTGCAAAAACTCGTCGGCAACTACGCGATTATGTTCTCCGCGCTCCTTACGTTTATAGCTTCTTTCGCGTTTATCGGCAAAGAAAACAGGCAATCCGAAATTAAAGAAACAAGTAAAGAAACGGACTCCGTCGTTACGGGCGAAGAACTTCCCGCAAACGTCGCGGAAAACGAAAACGCGGAAAACGAAAACAACGAGGAGGATTTATGAACGTTAAAAAGAAAAAAATAATCGTACTCGTCGTCGGGCTTCTGATTATCGCGCTGCTTCTTACGGGCATATTCCTCATTCCCGCAAAGGAGAACGGCGAAAGCATAAACGAAGCGATGCGCGACGAGGTTCTGCACGAAACGAACAAAATAAATTTCTTCGGCACGGAAGTAAACCCCGGACTTATTTCGGCGTTTACCGTGACGGGAATTATATTCGTTTTCACGCTCGTCGTAAGAATTTTCGTCATTCCGAAATTTTCTTACCTTCCGAACAAGTTCCAGCTCGTTCTCGAAACGGCGGTAGGAACGTTCGACGATATGGCTAAAACGAGCAGCCCCGCGAGAAACAAATTCCTCGGCGCGTATATCTTCACCGCCGCCGCGTATATTTTCGTCGGAACGCTGTTCGAGCTTTTAGGGCTGCAAGTCGTAACGACGCTGAACCGTTCCGTTTCCCTGCCCGCCCCGCTCGCGGACGTTAACGGCGCGATTACGATGGGCTGCGTTTCGTACGCAGTGATACTAAGCGGCGGAATCGCTTCAAACGGTATCAGGGGCGTGGGCAAAACCCTTAAAGATTTCTCGCTCCCCGTTTCTATGAGCTTCCGTCTGTTCGGCGCGCTTCTTTCGGGCGCGCTCGTCACCGAACTTGTATACTATTTCTCTGCGTTATCGTTCGTCCTGCCCGTCGTGGTAGGCGTGATGTTCACGCTTTTGCACGCGCTTATTCAGGCATACGTCCTGACGATGCTCACCTCGCTCTTCTACGGCGAGGTTTCCGAAAAGAAAACGATAAAAATCAAAAATAAAAAAGAGGTAATCAAAAATGCTTAAAAGTCTCAAAAAAATCTCGTTCTTTTTATTACTTATAGCGATATTGTCCGTTATAGCCGTTCCCGTTCTCTCCACCGCCGTTCACGCGGAAGAAAACGGCGGCACGGAAATAGTTGCCGTTACCGACGGCGAAACTCAATCCGACGCGCAGAACTCCGAAGACAACTCAAAAGGAAGCAAGGCGATCGCCGCGGGTATATGCGTAGGTCTTGCCGCCGCGCTCGGCGCGCTTGCGATGGGCATAGCCATAGCGAAGTCCAACGAAGCCATCGCCCGTCAACCCGAAGCCGCTTCGCAGATAAAGTCCGGACTTATGCTCGGTCTGGTATTCATTGAAACGGCAATCATATACGCGCTGATAGTCGCGATTCTCGTAATATTCGTGTTATAAGGTGAAGGGTATGTACAATCTCCTTTTAAGCGGTATTCCGCTGAACATAGACTGGCGGCAGATACTTCTGCACCTCCTGAATCTGGTCATACTGTTTCTTCTTTTGTATTTTCTGCTGTATAACCCCGTAAAGAAGTTTATGGAAAAGCGCAGAAAGCACTACGAAGAACAGGACGGACGGAGCAAGGCGGAGCTTGCCGCGGCGGAAGAAAAAAAGGCGACCTACGACGAACTTTTAAACAAAGCGGACGAGGAAATCGCCGAAAAGAAACGCAACGCAATCGCCGACGCGAGAACGGAAAGCGAAAAGATTATAAAGTCTGCCGAAGCCGACGCCTCCGATATTCTTAAAAAGGCTAACGCGCAGGCGGAGGAAATCAGAAAACGCGCAGAAGAAGAAGCAAAGACTTCTCTTTCCGACGCTATAACCGAAGCGGCGAAGGAAAAAATCGAAGCCGCCTGTTCGGTAGACGGATTTTTAGCGGAGAACACGAAAAATGACTGATAATCGGATTATCGGCGAATTTTTATCCGCGACCGCTCCGAGCGAAAGCGAAAAAATGAGGCTCGCCGAGCATTTTGAAAAAAAGCTTAACCGCCCCGTCCGTATAGAATGGATTAAGGACGAGAGCGTGAAAAAGGGCTTCGTTCTGAAAATTCTGAACGAGGTTTACGACAACACCCCGAGCGGACTTCTTCGCGGGCTTAAAACGGCAGTGGACGAGGTCGACAAAACCGACGACGACTATATTTCGCTCGTAAGAGAAAGCGTAGAGAAATGGAAGCCGCGCGTTATCCCGAAGGAAATCGGAAAAGTCGGCTCGGTCGCGGACGGAGTGGCAAAGGTCACGGGATTAAGCGGCGTTAAATACGGCGAAATTCTCGCTTTTGAAAACGGCGAGAAAGGGCTTGCGCTCAACCTTTCCGAAACGGAGGTCGGGTGCGTCCTGTTCGACGACGAAAACACCGCCGCGGGAGAAAACGTTTATAAAACGGGAAAAACCGCCGGCGTACCCGTTTCCGAGGAAATAATCGGAAGAGTGGTGAACGCGCTCGGCGAACCTCTCGACGGCAAAGGCGCGTTCGACGCGGACAAATATATGCCCGTCGAAAGCCCCGCCCCCGCCATAATCGACAGAAGCCCCGTAAACAGCCCGCTCAAAACGGGTATCTTAACTATAGACGCTATGTTCCCTATCGGTAAAGGTCAGAGAGAGCTTATCATAGGCGACCGTCAGACGGGTAAAACGAGCGTCGCGCTCGACGCGGTGCTAAATCAGAAGGGCAAAAACGTAGTATGCGTTTACTGCGCGATAGGACAGAAGGCAAGCACCGTCAAAAGGCTTGTGAAAACGATCGAAGACGGCGGCGCGCTCGATTATACGACCGTCGTTTTCTCCTCCGCTTCCGACTCCGCGCCTCTTCAATACATAGCTCCGTTCTCGGCTTGCGCGATTGCGGAATACTTTATGAACGCGGGAAAAGACGTACTTATCGTATACGACGATTTAAGCAAGCACGCCGTCGCTTACAGAACGCTTTCGCTTCTGCTCGGCAGAAGCCCCGGACGAGAGGCTTACCCCGGCGATATATTCTATCTCCATTCGAGACTTCTGGAACGCTCCGCGCACCTTTCGGAAGAAAAAGGCGGCGGAAGTATGACCGCACTCCCTATCGTGGAAACGCTCGGCGGTGATATTTCGGCATATATTCCCACTAACGTAATTTCCATTACGGACGGACAGCTGTTTCTCGAAAGCGAACTGTTTTTATCGGGACAACGCCCCGCCGTAAACGTCGGGCTTTCGGTTTCGAGAGTCGGCGGCAGCGCGCAGACGAAAGCAATGAAAAAAGCGGTCGGTTCGCTTCGGTTAGAGCTTGCGCAATACCGCGAAATGAAAACGTTCGCACAATTCTCCGGCGATCTCGACGATTCCGTCAAGGAGCAGTTCGCATTCGGAAAAGCCCTTACGGAAATCCTCGTTCAGCCGCTCAAAAAACCCTATCGCGAATGGGAAGAAATAGTAATTCTCGCGGTTTCGCTCGCAAAAGTCACCTTAAATCTCGAAGTCAAAGAAATCCGTCCGTTTTTCGGCGAGTTTCTGCCGTATTTCGAGGAGCGTTACGCGAACGTAATCTCTAACATAGAAAACGGAAAAACGCTTTCGGACGACGATAAGGAAGTTATCGTTTCGACGGCAAAGAAGTTTTTATCTCAAAAAAATGTCTGAATTAAGCGAAGTCAAAAACAGAATAAAGGGCGTTGCGGCGACACAGAAAATCACGAACGCGCTGTACCTTATCTCTTCCGCTAAAGTGCGGAAAGCGAGAGAAGAGCTTGAAAAAACCGCGCCGTACTTCTGGGGCATAAGAAAGGAAATCAAATCCATTTTCAAAACGGTAGACCATACGGAAAGCAAATACCTGTACCCCGAAAACGACCATATGACGGACGCGGCGTGCGGGTATCTCGTCATCACCGCGGATAAGGGTATGGCGGGCGCGTATAACCATAACGTTATCAAGCGCGTGGAAAACGAGCTTAAAAAACACGAAAAATCCAAGCTTTTCGTAGTCGGCGACCTCGGGCGGGAATATCTTTCGGCAAAAGGCTATAACGTCGATAAGGATTTCGTCTTCGAGGCTCTCCGCCCCACCCTCGCCGTGGCAAGAAAAATCGCGGATATACTTCTCGAAGGCTTTACCCGCGGCGATTATTCCAAGCTGTTTATTCTATACACCGATATGGCGGACGGCAAGGTCATAATCAAATCGACGAGAATTTTGCCCTTCCATACCGCGGAATTCATAGCGGAAAAGGACAAAATCAAAGAAACGTTCGAGTTCGTCCCCTCTCGCGAAGTCGTTCTCGATAACCTCGTGCCGAGCTACGTTTGCGGTTACGTTTACAGTTCTCTCGTAGACAGCTATTGCGTAGAACAGAACGCGAGACTTGCGGCAATGAAGTCCGCCTGCGACAACGCGAGCGGAATCCTTTCCGACTTGACGCGCGAATACAATCACGCAAGGCAAAACGAAATAACCACCGAAATCACGGAAGTGGCTTCGGGCGCGAATTTTCAACGGAGTAAGAAAAAATGACGGGCAAAATATCTGAAATCAACGGTTCTGTAATAGAAGCGACGTTTGAATGCGGAACGCTTCCAAAAATCAACGCCGCGCTGAAAATCGAGGCGGACGGCAAAACCAAGTATGCGGAAATCGCGGCGCACGTCAACGAACGGACGGTTAAAGCCGTTATGTTGTCGGACAGCGTAGGCTTGTTCGTCGGGCAGACCGCGGAAGCGATAGAGAGCGGAATAACCGTTCCCGTCGACAAAGCGGTTCTCGGCAGAATGTTCAACGTTTTCGGCGATACGATAGACGGCGGAAAGCCTCTCCCCGCAAACGCGGAACGCGCAAGTATTCACAGAAAACCGCCCGAATTCGTTTCTCAATCGCCTTCTGCGCAAATCCTCGAAACGGGCATAAAGGTTATAGACCTTTTAGCGCCTTATGCAAAGGGCGGCAAAATCGGGCTTTTCGGCGGCGCGGGCGTCGGCAAAACCGTTCTTATACAGGAGCTTATACATAACGTGGCTATGGTACACGGCGGATATTCGGTATTCGCGGGCGTCGGCGAGCGTTCCAGAGAAGGCAACGAACTTTTCGGGGAAATGAAAGAAAGCGGCGTGTTCGATAAGACCGCGCTCGTTTTCGGACAGATGAACGAAGCGCCGGGCGTGAGAATGAGAGTCGCCTTTTCGGGGCTTACGATGGCGGAAAATTTCAGAGATAAAGAACACAAGGACGTTTTGTTTTTTATAGACAATATATTCCGTTACGTTCAGGCGGGAAGCGAAGTTTCCGCGCTGCTCGGCAGAATGCCCTCCGCGGTCGGCTATCAGCCCACGCTTGCGGAAGAAATGGGCAAGCTCGAAGAGCGCATTGCCTCTACCGAAAACGGTTCTATAACCTCCGTGCAGGCGGTATACGTTCCCGCGGACGACCTCACCGACCCCGCCCCCGCCACGACTTTCTCGCACCTCGACGCGACGACGGTTTTATCGAGAAAAATCGCCGAGCAGGGCATCTACCCCGCGGTAGATCCGCTCGAATCCTCTTCGAGAAATCTGGAAGAGGAAGTCGTCGGCGAAAGACATTATAACGTCGCGGTCAAGGTTAAAGAAACCCTTGAAAAATACAAAGAATTGCAGGATATAATCGCCATACTCGGTATGGAAGAGCTGTCCGAAGAGGATAAAAAGAGCGTTTACCGCGCGAGAAAAATTCAGAAGTTTTTATCCCAGCCGACGCACGTTGCGGAAAGATTTTCGGGGCTTAAAGGGGTGTACGTCAAGCTTGAAGATACCATAGAAGGCTTTGAGAAAATCGTAAACGGCGAAGTCGACGACCTGCCCGAAAACGCGTTTTTCAACGTCGGAACGATAGCGGACGTTTACGAAAAAGCCGAAAAAATAAAGAAGGATGAAATCTGATGGCTGATTTTTCTTTGAAACTCCTTGCCGCGGATAAAGTATTTTTTGACGGCGAATGTTCTTCCCTCGTCGTTCCCTCCGCGGACGGACAATACGGAATACTCGCAAAGCATTGCAACGCGGTAGTCGCGGTAGTTCCGGGCGTGGCGGAGCTTAAACCCGCGAACGGGGATAAAATTATAGCGTTCGTGGCTTCGGGGATCGTTAAAATCGAAAACGGGAAAGTGCTTATGCTCGTGGAAGCCTGCGAAAACGCGAAAGACGTAAACGAGGCTTGGGCTAAAAACTCGCTGAAAGAAGCAAAAGACGAAATTGCGCGAAAGGAAAGCAGGTTTAACGTTTTGTCGGCGGAAATCAAAATTGCCCGCGCGCTTAACAGGCTCAAAGCAAAAGAACACATAAATTAGCTTATAGGTAAGCATATTCATAAAACAGGAAAGCGCCCGCAATTTTTGCGGGCGCTTTCCTGTTATTTTACCGTAACGGCGAGCTTTTGAAAATCAAAAGCTCGCCGCGTAAAAATCAGAAATGATTTTCGTTTTTGATTAGCCGCAGTGTTTATTCACGCGATTTATTTTTGCCGGACTTAACGATTTGAACGATTATCAAAGCGATGATCGCCGCGCCGAGAATCGCGCTGATTATCAGGAAGGTAACCGTATTGTCGTCGTTGCCCTTTTGCAGAGAATTAAGTCTTTCTTCCAACTCTTTGTCTTTGGCTTCGAGCTGACGTTTTACTTCGTCAAGGTTTTCTTGAAGCTTCTTTAAGCCTTCCAGAACGGCTTCGTCAGCCGCTTTATAAGCTTTTTCCAAATCGTCGATTCTACCCGCAAGCTCCGTGTCTTTTACTTTTAGCATAGAGACGTCGGAATTTATTATCGCGTCGGCGGCTTTGTAAGCCTTGTCAAGCTCCGAAAGCTTCTTTTCCACGTCGTCTTTGTTTTTGGCGATGGAGTCGGTCAAACTTTTAACCGCCCTGTCGAGGTTTGCCTGCACCTTGTCGACAGCCCTTTGTAAAGCCGCGTCGGTATCCGCGCAAGCCGCCTGTAAATTGTTGATTTTGTTTTCAAGCTCTGTATCTTTCGTTTGGAACTCGGTCTTTAATATCGCGTCCGCCGCTTTGTACGCCTCGGTCAAATCGGATATCGCTTGCGACAACGCCGTGCTATCCGCTTTGGTATTGATTTTTGTTTCTAAATTGTTTACCGCGTTATCGAGGTTAGTCTGTACCGTATTTATCGCGGTTTGCAAAGCGGTATCGGCGTTTTCGCTCGCGGTTTTTAAGTCTGCGATTTTCCCTTCAAGTTCCGCGTCTTTGGTTTGATAGCCCGTTTTAAGTAATGCGTCTGCCGCTCCGTATGCGCTCGTTAAATCGGATATCGCCTGCGACAACGCCGTGCTGTCCGCTTTGGTATTGATTTTTGTTTGCAAATTGTTTACCGCGTTATCGAGGTTAGTCTGTACCGTATTTATCGCGGTTTGCAAAGCGTTGTCCGCCGCCTTGTATGCGGTTTCCAAATCGGAAATTTTCCCCGCAAGCTCCGCGTCCTTGTTTTGATAGTCATTTTTAAGTAATGCGTCCGCCGCTTCGTATGCCGCGGTTAAATCTTCTATCGCTTGCGACAACGCCGTGCTGTCCGCTTTGGTATTGATTTTTATTTCTAAATTGTTTACCGCGTTATCGAGGTTTGTTTGTACTGCATTTATCGCGGTTTGCAAAGCGTTGTCCGCCGCCTTGTATGCGGTTTCCAAATCGGAAATTTTTCCCTCAAGTTCCGCGTCCTTGGTTTGATAGTCATTTTTAAGTAATGCGTCCGCCGCTTCGTATGCCGCGGTTAAATCTTCTATCGCTTGCGACAACGCCGTGCTGTCCGCTTTGGTATTGATTTTCGTTTCTAAATTGTTTACCGCGTTATCGAGGTTTGTCTGTACCGTGTCGATTGCTCCTTGCAAAGCGTTGTCCGCCGCCTTGTATGCGGTTTCCAAATCGGAAATTTTTCCTTCAAGTGCCGCGTCCTTGGTTTGATAGTCCGTTTTAAGTAATGCGTCTGCCGCTTTGTACGCCTCGGTTAAATCTTCTATCGCTTGCGACAACGCCGTGCTGTCCGCTTTAGTATTGATTTTCGTTTCTAAATTGTTTACCGCGTTATCGAGGTTTGTTTGTACCGTGTTTATCGCGGTTTGCAAAGCGTTGTCCGCCGCCTTGTATGCGGTTTCCAAATCGGAAATTTTCCCCGCAAGTTCCGCGTCTTTCGCTTCAAAGTCAGTTCTCAATACCGTGTCCGCCGCTTCGTATGCGCTCGTTAAATCGGATATCGCTTGCGACAATTCCGTACTGCTTGCTTTGGTATTGATTTTCGTTTCTAAATTGTTTACCGCGTTATCGAGGTTTGTCTGTACCGTGTTTATCGCGGTTTGCAAAGCGTTGTCCGCCGCCTTGTATGCGGTTTCCAAATCGGAAATTTTCCCCGCAAGTTCCGCGTCTTTCGCTTCAAAGTCAGTTCTCAATACCGTGTCCGCCGCTTCGTATGCGCTCGTTAAATCGGATATCGCTTGCGACAATTCCGTACTGCTTGCTTTGGTATTGATTTTCGTTTCTAAATTGTTTACCGCGTTATCGAGGTTTGTTTGTACCGTGTTTATCGCGGTTTGTAAAGCGTTGTCCGCAGTTTCGCTCGCGGTCTTTAAGTCTGCGATCAAGCCCGCAAGTTCCGCGTCTTTTGAATCTAAACCCGACTTCAAAACTCTGTCCGCTTCTTTATAAGCCGCATCTAAATTTGCTATCGCCGTAGTTAAATCGCCTGCATTTGCTTTTACGCTTATCGCGGTTTCCAAATCGGAAACGGCGGTTTCGAGTCGGCTCTTAACCGCGGTTATCGCCACGCCCGCGCTTACCGTTGCGTTACAATACACGCATTTAAGGTCGTCGTCGTATTTATCGTGCGTACATTTTTCAACGGTATAATAGGTTTTTTTAGTAGTATCGTTGAATAAAACGGTCGTAGCCTTGGCGTCGTTCCATTCGACGAGCGAAGAACCGCTATCGTCGTGGAATCTTAACGCGTAGTTTTCGGGCAAAACCGTTCTTAACGCTTTGGAAGCGTTGTAATAAACTATTCTTGCCCCATAAATCTTCAACGTCCCAAAAACAGTAGGGACACACTTTACTTTATCGTTCAACTCCAAGGTAACGTCTGCCGATGAGTGAAGATAAAACCCTAATTCTCTTTCGTTCGTCGCCGAAGAAGTATCTATAAACTTAACCTTACTTTTCACTTGTAAGCTCAACAGACTTTTTCCGTTCAAATCGACGGTAACGTTACCTACCGAAATTTCAGTAGACGTCTCATTGCCAACGTCTTTCAGTAGCTTTATCGTACTGCCGGAAGTAAGCGCGGCTATTGCGGTGCCTATGTCGGTATAATGCGCGGTATTACTGCCCGTGGTCACAACCGCCGCCGCCGCAATCGTCTTTCCGCAAACGGTGCATTTATTATTACTGTCTAAACTCGGGTGAACGCAGGCTTTGCCGCAGTATTCGCATTCGCCGTTCGCATAGCTGTCGTGCGTACAATCTGCTATGGTTACGCTCGCGGTATTGCTCTTCATATTCGCAAGCTTTATAAGCGTGCCGCTACCGGTAAGCGAATAAGCCTTATTTTCTCCAAGCGCGGCTTTATAAGTGTTTGCAGAAAAGTTTGTAAATTTATCTATTCTGCCGTTGTTAAAGGTGTATGACGATCCGTTGTTACGATATAACTCTGCAATAGAACCTCCGTTCATCTCAAACGTGGCAGGGGAGGAAGCACTTCCTGCACAAGCCACACTCGATTCTATGCTCCCGCCGTTCATCGTCGTCGTTCCATAATCCAAACTCATACCGGCAGTACCGGTACCGGAGTTATAAAATCTTCCGCTTTCGATAGTAACGGTAGAGTAACTAAACTGAAAACCTACCAAACTTACGTATTCAAAGTCTACCCCGCCACCGCCGACGGAATCCTTAAAAACGACTACAGATTTCTTAACGATGGAATTACTGGTCTTTAAGACGTTTTTTCCGTTAAAATCAAGCGTAAATTTTTTATTTTCAAATCTTACCCCAAGAAACCTGCATCCGTCGTCAAGAAAAGTCACCACGGCGTTCTGAGACGAAGTATCGGCGGGTAAATCGGCATACAATTCATCGGAAAATCTATTATAATAACCCTTTACCGTACCGTCTATCGTCAATTTGACTATCAGTCCCGAAGTTCCGCAGTCCCTGCATTTAAATGTCGTTTCGTCAACGTTTGTGTGATGAGTGCAGGTTGCCGCATAAGCGGTGCTTGCCGAAAAAACGCCTTGAGCGAACAAACCGAACGCCGCCGCAAACAGACAAACCGCCGCAAACGCGAACAACTTAAGAAAACTTTTTCTCTTATTCGTCATAAAAAATTTCTCCTTCTTCGCGGAACTGTTTCCGCAATAATTAAATAATTTAAAAAATAATTTAAACTTGCTTATATTTTAACATATAACGTTGTTTTCAAAAAAAATACTGCCGCGATTTTACTTATTCTTAACAAATCTTTACAAACTTGCCGAAACGAATTTTGCCGTCCGCGTTGCGCCGAACGTAAATATTTGGTATAATATAAATCAGGCTTGCAAAACGTTTTGCTTTCCGCAAGCTTTAACTACCTTTAACGGAAGGAAAAAGCGTATGAATTACAACGTCTGCGACAGAAAATTACTTTTTATAGAAGACGACGAACGGCTTAAAAAAGAAATCGTCGATTATTTTTCGCCGTCAAACGTCGTTTATACCGCTTCCGACGTGGAAGAAGCGGTGGAAATTTTGGAAAAATCGGGAGATTTCGACGCGGTCGTTCTCGATCTGATATTAAAGCACGGTATGGGGCTGGACCTATTCAAAGCCTTCCCCGCGCTTCCGCCCGTCATAATTTTATCGTCTTTAGACGGTGAGAGCAACCTGCTTGCGGGGCTTACTTCGGGCGCAATCGATTACGTCGTCAAACCCTGCACTATGAAGCTTTTGGAAACGCATATCGCGCTTCGCCTTTTGCCGAAGTCCGAGGCGGTAGAGACCTTCGGGCAGCTGTCCGTAAACTCTAATACGCGCACGGTCAAATACGGCAACGCTTCGGTTTCGCTCACGCCTTCGGAGTTCAATATTTTGTTTTTCCTCGTAAAAAATCGCGGCAAATATTTCACCGCGGACGAGATTTACGAGAAAATCTGGTGCGCGCCGTCGCTGCATACCACGACTATCCGCGCGCATTTGTCGTCGCTGAGAAGAAAACTTAAAAACGCGTTGCCCTTTGCGGATATTATACGCACGGAATTCAACAAAGGCTACTGTTTTACGGGGGATATTCTATGAAAAAGAACGTTCGGAACGTTTTCGCCCTCGTCGGCGCGGTCGTTTTTTATATCGCGCTGGTTTTGGGCTTGGGCTTTGCGAGGAAAACCGTTTCCGCCGCCCCGACGATAGTCAAAGATTATTCGGGCGTTTCGGTAAACGCCGTTTCCGTGAAGGACGTTAAAGGCGTTATGAAAATGACCGCTTTTAACTATCTCCCGAACGATTTTGCGGAGCTTAACGAGGTGGTATCTAACGAAAACACGGGAGCTTCCCCCGCGAAAAGAGGAACTTACCGCTTTTGCATAGATACTCTTTCGGGAGAAGAATGGAACGACTCGGAAAAATTACAAACGCTTCTTAAACCCGACGGAAACTGGCATCTGACTATGTATATTCCGCCCGTTTTTTCCGCGTGCGCCGTATACGTCCGCTATCAGAACAAGGAGTATATAGGCTCGATAGACAGGTATAATACGGACTACTACGGCTCGTTTTCCGCGCCGTCCGAGTTCGACGATTCGGTAGTGCATAAAACCGCCACCGAACCCGTTTTTATAGACGTTTCCGTTTCTTCCGATCCGAAATATTCCAAAGAATGCATAGTCACTCTCCACTACGAATCGGACAGCGAGAACTTCGCGGGGATTTCGGACGGAATTTTAATCGGCGAGGACGCGGCGATAAGAAAAGCCGTGGAGAGCAACCGCTCTCTATTGCTTATCGGCGCGATTATAGCCGCTTCTACCCTTTTACTGTTCCTCTTTATCTGCGTGTTGAAGCGTTCTTTAACCTTCGTGCCGCAGCTGCTGTTCGCCTCGGGAATTTTTGCTTTTTTGTTTTCGGTTTACACGCTTTTCGGGCTTACGACCGCGCCGTATTTCGCGCTTGCGGTAAAAGGCTTTTCGCTCGGCGTAATGCTTATAGCTTCCGCCTTATATCTGCCGAAAAAGGCTGGCGGAATACCGGTTTTCTGTCCTGCGATAACGGTAGCCGCGGCGGCGTGCGGATTTCTTTTCGTCGCACCGTTTTTAACGGGCGTTTCCGCGTATAGGACGCTTTGCACGATTTACGCCGTTTTATCCGTCGTTTGCGTGATTACCGTGCTTTCTTTCTCCGTGTCGGAAGTGATAAACGGCAAGTCGCCTATGCTTCTGTTTAACGGCGTTCTGGCGGGACTGCTTGCGGCGGACGCGCTGTTCGGAAAAGAGAGCTTTCCGTTCGTCGCACATTCGCCGTCGTTATGGCTGTGCTTTGCGATGCTCGGAATAACCGTGGTTTTGGGGTTCAGAGAATTTATCAGGGCGGAAATCCGCAACAGGTATCTTACGACGAACCTCGAACGCGAAGTCGAAACGCAAACGCAGAACCTGAAAGAGGTCATTACGGAGCGCGACAAAATTCTTTTGTACGTCAGCCACGATATGAAAAAAACCGTTCTGAATATGAACGGTTATCTATACGATTTGCGCGGATATTTAAAAGAACCCGAGCTTGTTGCGAAGGTAGACGTTTTGCTCCAAAAAAACGCGGAACTTAAAAAGGACTTTGCTGATTTAGGAAAGTACGGCAAGCAAAACTTCGTTGCGGAACAGTCCGAGGTGCTGGATATAAGCCGCGTCATAAACGGCGTGACGGAAGAACTTCGCCCCGACTGCGAGGCGAACGGCATTGTTTTAACCGTTTCCGTTCCCGAAGAGTTACCGGTCTATGCAAAAAAAGTAGCCGTCGAAAGCGTTATACAAAACCTCGTTCTCAACGCGATCGAACATTCGTCCTGCAACCGTCTGGAAGTGTCCGCGGTAAAACGCAAGGGCGTGTGCAGAGTCATGGTCGCGGACGACGGCACGGGCGTCACGACGGATAAAGATATTTTCGAGCCTTACGTTTCGGGAACGCCTTCCGAAAGCAATTCCGGACTCGGGCTGTTTCTCGCCCGCTCCGCCGTAGAGTCTATGCACGGCGAACTTACCTACGAGCGGAAAGATAATTTAACGATATTTTCCGCAACTCTTCCCCTCGCATAGTTTTTTGCGTGGGCAGAAAAAAGCAGGCGCAAGCGGAATTAAGTAAAAAACAGCCCGCTCGGACTGTTTTTGTAATATTTGGAGCAGGTGATGGGAAACTCCTCCGCTATCGCTGCGGAGGCAGAGCCGAACTTAGTTCTCCCCCGCTACAACCCTTTTCAAAAGAAAAAACACCCCGCTCGGGTGTTTTTTCTTTTGGAGCAGGTGATGGGAATCGAACCCTTTCTCCGCTCTTAAAATCGTCAGTAAATTTCTAACAATTTTTAATTCCTGTGACAATATTGTGACAAAATGAAAAACCGATAAAAATATACCTGATTTGCTACCAAGTAAAACCCTTTCTCGTCATTTTCTATGCATATACTATACCGTTTTTAACTAACGGATAAAGTCGTCCGCTCCTTTTCAGAATTTTTCGTTCTTGCTGATAAAGTCTATCAAATTCACATTCTTTATTCCGTTGCGTCGTTGCAAAAGATAATCGGTCGTAATTACATATCTCGGATAGTTATCCTTATAATTCCTCTATTTCTTTTTGCGACAGAACTTTTTCGCCGTTATCGACATAGTCTTTGTTTAATCCGAATATTAAATCGTCAGAATCGCTTTCTCTGAACATAACGAACCTTTTTCTACTGTATTCTTTTGCCTTTTTAAAAGCGTGGCGCGAACCACTATCGCCTTCGCCTTTACGATAACTCGCGATTAAAATAACCGCCTTAGAATATATCGCCTGCAACCTATCTCGTTCTATAAATCTTTTAACGTTTCCGTATTTGTTTTTTTGCTCACTTACATATTCGCTAATAATAAGTCCGCCTTTATCAACAATTTCTTTTGCCAAATCAATATTTTGTTTTGGATAAACGTTTTCAATGCTCGACGGAAGGAAGGCTATTGTTTTTACGCCGTTTTTAACACTTTCAATATGCGCTACCGTATCACAGCCCTTTGCAAGTCCGCTTACGACGTTAAAACCTTTTATAGCTAAACTTCTAACAACGTTGCGTTCTCTTTCTATTATTTGGTTAGTATGAGTCAACACACCTATAACTGCAACATTTTTGTTCGCGTCATTAAGTAGAGTTATATCACCTTTATACACAAAGAAAAACGGCTTTTCGCTATTTTTGAGTTTAACGTTTGCGTTAGGGAAATTTTTATCAAATACACATATAACGTTTACGCCTTTATCTTCAAGTTCTTGTTTTATTACTTGCACGTCACACGGAAAAGAATTTATAACCTCTTCATTATAAAAAGACTTCCAAAAGAGAGCATTAGATTTTATAACGCCCGTTTTTATTAAGTTATAAAGTTTTAACGATATATCTGTATTCATAACTTTTACCTTGTTTTTGCCGTTACATATAGTATAACACTTTTTGCGCCTAAATCACATAGATATTGTAGACAATCTTCATTAACGTTAACGCCTTCGGTATAGATATCATCAACCAAAATAATTTTTTTACCTTTAACTTTACTTACATCAACCTTGCAAGTGTCTTTTGTGATACCTTTATAAGGATTATCGCCCGTGTTGTTTTCAAGTCTCCAATTATGTGTTGTTTTAGTATCTTTAATTCTTGTAATCGCATCCGTGCCATTAACAAAACCTAGTTTGTTTGCGCAACTTGAAATAGCCTTTTTGAACATTAATTGACTTTGCTTATACTTGCTTTCTCTTTTAGAACGAGGCATAACGCAAACTGTAAAATTCTTAAAATCGGATTTATCAAAAATACTTTCCATATCATTAACAAATCTTTCTGAAACCTGAACAAAATCTTCAACTAAATCCAGCTCGTTATATTGATTTGTCATATTTTTAAGGTGATTGATAAAGTCTGGATTGCCTTGCTTTTGATAACCAACATAATCACAGTTATATAAAGCCAAAACTTTTTTCTCTAAATATTTATTTTCACCGATATAAAATTTTTCCATTTAATTCTCATTGAATATTGTTTTCTTTTGGTATATCACACAAAAATTGCAAAATCAATGTTTACTGCCAAGTGAAAAGTTCTAGAAACAGCAATACAGCAAGATAAATCCTTGCTGTTTTAGGCATTGAAAAATTTTTTAATAAAAACAAAGGCGAACTCGTTTCCTAACAAAAACGAATTCGCCTTTAACTTATTTTGTGACGCCTACGGGATTGAACCCCATCTGCTCTTAAAATCGTTAGTATCTAGCGATTTTTAATTTCTGTGACAATATTGTGACAAATTATCTGCCCCTAACGAAATTTCATCTTTTTAAGCTATACCTACGATTCTTATCCGCGCCCTCTGCCACGATGATTTTTTCCGCAACAAGTTCTCTTAAAATCGTTTTTGCACGAGATAATCCGACTTTCAGCAATTCCGCAACGTCTTGACTCGTGACGCTTACTTCTCTTGTAATATACTCTATAACCGCTCGCTTTTGCACTGCCGATTTTGCCGTCACTTTTTTGCCGTCACTTTTTACCGTCGCTTTTTTGCCGTCACTTTCCGTCCCTTTGTCTTTCATCGATAAAATCAGCGTTGTCCTCTCCGGCTCCAACGTTTCCGTTATAATCGGTTCGACAAAATTTTGCCGCTTCCAAATCGACATAATATTCGGAATACCACTTCCCGCTCTTTCCCCTATATTTATCAAAATGAACATTCTGAGCATTGCACTGTTCCGAGGGTCAGACACCCCTCCGCTTTTAGCAGCGTCAATCTCTATTCTGAATCCGCCGGGGTTAGAAAACGAAATCTCGTCTTTTGTCTTTATTATAACCACACCCTGTCTGCCATAATAATCCGCATTTACCAAACAGTTCGCCAACGCCTCGCGTAATGCCTCGTGAACAGGCGTATCGTCTACGCGAACACCGTTTTTTATCGCAAACGGATAAAATATTGACGCTTACCTTTTTGGGATTGTTGATTATGTCCCAAAATTCTTTAATTAAAGCATTCGGAGAGGAAATTCCGCTGTTTGCAACCGAAAGCCGTCCGTCTTTTAATTCTTCCACTCCCAATAACAGAATTCCCGCGAACGTATTTGCAAAAGCAGAATAAGTTTCCCAAATACTATTCGGCAATCCGCCAAGCGACTTTTTTGCCTCTATTCTGTTATTTTCCTTATACTTTTCCAAATGCAATAAATCTATCATACATACCGCCTTTTATGCTTATTTTATCATATTTATTTACATTTTTCGACTATTGCACAAAAATATAAATTAAAAAGCAACCATAGTAGCGAGTAGAAAATAAGGTCAATAACATACTTTCGTATACCCTTCTATTTCAATAATTTGCTCCAATTCATTATAAGTCTCTTTCCCGATATATGGAACGTTTACCAAACAATCTTTCAGTTTGCGATTCATATATTTATGCAGTCCATAAATAGAAATCGACTTTCTTCACACTTGAAATTCTCGTCGCCTGCGGAAAAATATATTTAAAAGCATCAAAGAACTTTATTTTCTTCGCCATCGGTATTAAACAATTATAATAACAATCTTTCAACTCGTTATCCAATTGAATCGCCTCTGCCTGCGTATCAAATCGCTTTCTATCGGTTAGATTTTCCACTTAACAATTATCTTATACACATTATCGAGTTTATAAGCTATAGACATCAGATATTCCTATCTGCGTTATTATTCCTTTAATAGCACATATTTTGCATTGCTTTTGCACATAATTATATTGACAAATCGTTTTGGTTTGAGTATAATAACAATAGAAAATTAAATTAGAGGTGTTTTTATGGCTAACGTTAACGTCACAATCCGTATGGATGAAAATCTTAAAAAACAAGCGGAAGAACTCTTTTCGGATTTCGGTCTTTCGTTTAATGCCGCTATGATTATGTTTACAAAACAATCTATTCGCGAACAACGTATCCCTTTTGAAATCACTCGTAATACAATTTCTACGGCATCCAACGATGCATTATCTTCCGTCTCTAAAGAACTCATCAACCAAAATATGACGGCGTATAAGGAGCTTGCTGAATGATATGGCTCTCTCGTGATCAAATAGTTTACTTACATAGCGAACTCATTAAAGCCACAGGTGGTTCGGACGGACTTCGTGACGATAATCTTTTACGGTCTGCTTTGCTTTCGCCTATGCAAACATATAATTCTATTGAATTGTTTCCATCTTTAATCGATAAAGCGGTCCGACTAGCTTGCGGGCTTATACAAAACCACCCGTTTATCGATGGCAACAAACGTATCGGTGCGCACGCTATGCTTGTAACACTAAAATTGAATGGGATTTCTCTATCATATAGCCAACAAGAATTGTCGTCCGTCTTCTTGCAATTGGCATCAAGCGAAATCGCTTATGATGAATTAAAAGATTGGGTTCAATCGCATATCGACAACGGGTGACTTAACAGTCTCCCGTTTTTCATATATAAAAATAACGCCGTCAAGATTTCTCTTTACAACGTTATAATAATACTGTTATTGTTTCATTATATTGCTCCTCATTTATACTTTTCTTCTGCCTTATGCAGGTTGTTTTTTATTCTTTCTCGAAGTTCTACCGGCGTTTTTATCTCTACGTAGTTTAAATATTGCATAGCCCAGTATTCCATTGCGTTAGGGCTTGCCGAAACCACCGCTTCGTACTTTCCGTTTCCGCGCGCGTTTAACGTTATGTTTTTACCGAACCAATCCACGACTTGATCTACAACGCACTCGTCGCTGACAAATTTGATTCGTTCCGTTTCATCGGTAAACATATAGACTACAACAAGAAGTATGCGGACTACATATTCGTAAACGAACTCGGAGAACTCTTCCGCCCCGATTACCTTACTCACTCGTTTGAAAAGGTTATCCGTCGGCATAACTTAAAGAAAATTCGTTTACACGATTTACGACATTCCTGCGCTTCCATTATGCTATCTAACGGTGTACAGATGAAACAGATTCAGGAATGGCTCGGACATTCTAACTTCTCCACTACCGCAGACGTTTACAGCCACCTCGATTTTACTTCCAAATTACAATCCGCAAACGTTATCTCCTCTGCCTTGTCTAAAAAACGAGTTCCGAAGAAGCTGGACGATTCGTCCGAGTTATCCGAAATAAAAGAAAAGCTGCTCGAACACGGGTTCTCTTCCGTAGACGAGCTTTTAGAACTCTTGTCGAGCAAACGATGATCTCCTTTTTTGTCTTTTTCTTCCTGCGGGGTTGTAGCACGGAGAAAGCCTCCGTAAGTCAACGGTATTAAATCGCCGCGTTCTATTCGCATTAAGTCTTACCCTTTCGGTAAGGCTTTCTTTATGCGACGATTTCATACTCCCTCGTTGACTTAGGGGTGGAGTAAATTTTGTAGTGCGCGGCATCTTCTTTCCCCGTGCTTTTCGTACCCCGCCGAAAAAGGCAAAAAACACATTAAAGGAGTTCAGAATTATGAACAAAAATAGTTTCAGTTACAAAAAAGGATTCGTTAAGGGTATAGAGATATATTCCGAAAACCTATCAAACAGCGGATATTACGCAGACGCAAACAACAAACTAACCATGGAAAACTGCAAGAAGTACGCGGAATCGGGTTTCAAAAAACAAATACGTTTAACCGACAATCAAAAAGATTACTATCAAGGGCTATCCGACGGTATCGCTTACAAATACAGAAACGGCGGAACACCGCTTGATACTACTCCGCATTTAAGCCGATTCGAGAAAAGAGAGCAGGCTCACTACTACGGCAACAACATCGATGATGAGATATTTTAAGGAGTGAGATTATGAGTTCTAAGATTTTTTACGAAGTAATTACCAAAGACAATCTTTTACATATGGCTCAATCCATATCAGTCGCCGCGCTGAAAAAGGCGAGCTGTAAAAACCAAAGATACCAGAATATGTACAGGAGATTATTAGACGACATTCACTCTCCTTCAATAGACCGTCCTTTATCCGACGGGTACGAGTTGGTACAAAGCGTATGCTGTGTGCTTCTTCAACACGTCGGAAAGAAACTTGACGATATTGTAGGGGTTAACAAATACAAGTGCCCCGCAAGCGTGTTAAAGCTTTGCTATGCCGCAGTAAACGAAATTACCTACCGTTATACCCGAGACGCTTATCTCGAAGACTTTATCGAGGACGAAGCCGCTATTTCAAGAACGATTGAAACGGATATTACAGATACCGAAAAAGAATACGAGAAGGTGGATAAAATCATAGAACGTCTTAACCTGTCAAAAGCGGAGAAAGACACTTTAACGTTATGTATGCACGGATACGGAGCGTTTGCGGTTGCGAAAATGTTATCCGTCACTCACGGCACAGTCTGGGCAAGACGGCAACGCATAATGAAAAAGTATGCCGCTATTATGGTTTGAGGTGCGGTTATGTATGCTTTTAATACCTCTTTCACCCCTCTTTATACCCTATCTCTTACTCTTTTAATTTTGACTTTGTTTTTCCCATATGCTAACCTTAAATTGTCGATACAATCTGCGACGCGAAAAAGAATTTCATCGTTCTCACAGAAAGGTTTTTATGGCAAACGAACTCGAAAGACAACGGTATATTCGGTCTTTAAGTCGAGACGATTTGGAAAGATTAGTTTCTATTCTTTCCTTTTCGCCTCTTTTCGGCTTACAAGAAAATATACCTCTCGCTTTCACCCCTTCGGAGGTAGAAAAAATGCCTAAGACCTTCAAGAAAAAATTCCGTACGGACGGGTGTACGGCACGCGTTTACCGCAGAAAAATCGGCAAAGAAAGTTATACCTACGATATTAAATACAGAAGGAATTCTTACAACGTCACCGTTACAGACAAAAACCTTGATACGGCAAAAAAGAAGTTTATCGAAAAACTGAAAACTGCCGAAAAAGTAACAAAATCTAATTCAAAGGCAGGCACTGCCGTTCCGACCACGTTTAACGCTTTCGCAAACTACTATTTTGAAAATTTCAGAAAGAAAAAGGTCGCAAAGCTGACTCTTAAAAGCGATTTATGCAAATATCGCAATTATATAAAGCCGTATTTTAAGGAAACACCTATAAAAAAGATAACGCCCGCGGACTGTCAGAGGCTGCTGGATTCAATCTTTGATGAAGGCAAGGGCAAAACCGCCACGGACGTACACGGTCTTTTATCTATCATATTTAAAACCGCTATTCTGCACGGAATAATTTCAACAAACCCGCTGAACATAGTAATTCTGCAAAAACACGAAAAAACGCACGGCACAGCACTTTCAAAAGACGAAGAGAAAAATTTGCTGAATTATTTCCAAGACACGCGATACGAACAAAGCTTTGCGCTTTTGTTATACTGCGGACTTCGACCGAACGAGTTGGAAACGGCAAAAGTTGACGGAAAATTCATCGTCGCTAAAAACAGCAAGAGAAAAAACGGTAAAGTAGAATACAAGAAGATACCTATATCGCCTATGCTTGCCCCGTACGTCACTGACAAAGAACTCGTGCTTATCGAAAACAAAAACGTAAATTACCTTCGGACAAAAATGAAGGAAGCGCTGCCGAATCATATTTTGTACGATTTGAGAACTACGTTTTATTCCCGCTTAAAGGAGTGCGGAGTTGCAGATAATGCCATAAACGAATACGTCGGACATTCGCTCGGGATTCTCGGAAATACTTATACAGACCTATCGGACGAATATTTATTGAAAGAGGGTAAGAAATTCAAATATTAAAGCCGAGGAAGAATCATGACAATTTTCCCTCGGCTTTATTTATAAAAAACTTAATATTTCGTTGTTCTTTTTCCCAGCCCGAGGGGGAAGGTATTCCTCCCTCGGGCTGGGAAAAAACGTTACTTTGTTTTCCTGATTTTACGGACGAGTCTATCCGCAAACAACTCTTCAAACTCCTCGATCGTTCCTTTTACTATCAGGTCTTTTTGACAGAGGTATAAAGTGCCTCCATCAAAATAAAATTTTATAAAATAGAACGAACCGTAATCCAAAACTTTTTTTACATCTAAAATATCTTTTGAACAATATTCAACTTCTACACTACCGTCGCAAACTATTTTTTCGCCTTCTATTGTGATTCTATCCGGACAACGTGCTAATATCTTTTTGTTTGAAACTGCTAAATTCGGAAAAATCATCGCAATTATGTATATCGTCAAACAAAAAGCGACGGCTGCTCTGCAATATATTCCCGTCTCTCCCTCCGCAAAACTAAGCGTTCCAAACAATATGCCTGTCATAATCATTGTTAACGTTGCTGCCAGTCTTATCCATTTTTTTGCAAAAGCTATTATAAAACTTTTACTCTCTTCATTCCATTCTCCAAAAAACTCAATCATCTTAATTTACACCTCCAACAATATAATAATCATCGATAGTCTTTTCTATATTTGGAGGCAAAATCGAATTATCTTGATTAGGGTTAGGCGAAGCCTCTATTGGTTGAAAAGATACATGTTTTAATGTTGCCGTTATTCTTTCCTCCCCGAGGGGAAGATATTTCCCCTCGGGGAGGCTTCGGGTTACTTTATTTTCCTGATTTTACGGACAAGTCTATCCGCAAACAGCTCCTCAAATTCCTCGATCGTTCCTTTCACTATCAGGTCTTTTTGACAAAGACAAGTGTGCTTATATCGAAAATGAAATGTAATATAATAGAAATTTCCATAATCAAAAACACGTTTTATATCGCTGAATTCTTTACTGCAATAACTATCAAAAGAAGTGTTTTCCCAAGTAATCCGTTCATTATCGATAGATATTTTTAACGGATAATACTTTTCCATTTCTTTTTTAGGAATATCGAATTTCGGATATACTAAGTTAAACACCACTATAACAGCCACCGCGATAACAAACGGAAGCATTGTTTTCAGATCAATGAGCAATAAAAACAATGAACTTATAAAAACCGTAATCCATACAACTACCCCGAGTTTATACTCTTGCTTATATAGAAAATTCTTATTTTCTTCTGTCAACTCACCTTCAAACTCAATAGTTGTCATAATTCCCCTCTACCTTATAATAATTTAACGGTGTACTTATTGCCGGCGGTTCATAATTTGGTCTTTTATCGTATTTATGATTGTCATCATATTCTATTGGCTTAAAATCAATATTTAATATTGGCGAAATTATAAAACCCAAAGAATTATAAATCGCAGAAGCAAGTGCCCATGTTCTTATTGGTAATAATCCCAATATTATGGCTTTTCCAGCAATCACACCGCATACGCCCGCAAGAGAAGCTATAAAGCTACCCGTAAATAACCCCGCAGCCGCACCTAAGGCAATGTCACCGACTAAATCCCAGCCCGTATGCCCTAAAACAATCCCTCTAACCGTGCCAACACCCGCTCCGATAAGAGTAAACGCCGCCAAGAAAACTATTAAGGTAACTATTCCTTCGCCGCTCATATCAACGTTCATAAGCGGGTTATTGTTGGCATAAGCATATAAGTTCAGTTGTCCCAAAGTTTTTGCTAATACCGGCAGTAATTCGTAATTATCCGCATTGATAAACCTTCTTATCGTCGGATCGTAATACCGAGTTTGCAAATAATAGAAGCCTGTTTCGGACTGCTTTAAAGATTTTTGGAGCAGGTGATGGGAAACTCCTCCGCTATCGCTGCGGAGGCAGAGCCGAACTTAGTTCTCCCCCGCTACAACCCTTTTCAAAAGAAAAAACACCCCGCTCGGGTGTTTTTTCTTTTGGAGCAGGTGATGGGAATCGAACCCACCTCTAAAGCTTGGGAAGCTCTCATTCTACCGATGAACTACACCTGCACCCTCTTGTTTTCGCTACCTATAATATCATATTTTCTCGCAAATTGCAAACTTTATTTAACGTAAAATATTGTATATTTAAATTTTTTATGGTACAATATAGAAAATTCGGAACGTTTCGCAAATCGCGAAACGACTATACATCAAGGAGTTCGTTTTATGGCACTGTTTTTGAAAATCCTCGAATGGAAAGACGATTCAAAGGACACCCTCGTTTACAAATACCCGCTTCCCAAGGGCGGCAGAGAAATAAATCAGAAAAGTAAACTCGTCGTCAGAGAATCTCAGGAAGCTATCTTCGTGCATAAGGGGCAGATCTGCGATATTTTCCCCGCGGGAACTTACGACCTCAACACCGAAATCTTCCCCATTCTTTCTAAACTCGCAGGCTGGAAATACGGCTTTCAAACCCCCATCACCTGCGACGTTTATTACGTCAACACCAAGCAATTTACCGGCTATAAGTGGGGTACGGCTAACCCCATAATGATGCGAGATCCCGAATTCGGAATGATTCGCGTAAAGGGCTACGGCTCGTATGCGTTCAAGGTGGACGACGCGGGCGTATTCCTTAAAGAACTGTTCGGCACGAACTCTTCTTTCGTGACGCGCGACATCACCGACTGGCTGAAAACGATGCTCGTTTCCGCGCTTACCGACGCTATCGGCGAAAGCAAAATTTCCGCACTCGACCTTGCGGGAAACACCACCGAATTCAACGAAATAGTCACCGCAAACATTCAGCATAAGTTCAAGGAAATCGGACTTAAACTCACCAACCTTTTCATCGAAAATATGTCCGTTCCCGAGGAAGTGGAAAAAGCTATCGACGAACGCAGCAAATACGGCATACTCGGCGACAAAACCGACGTTATGATGAAGGTTTCCGCCGCGGAAGCAATGAAAAGCGCGGCTAAAAACACCGGCGCGGGCGGAACTTTCGTAGGCGCGGGTATGGGTATCGGCGCGGGCGCGGGACTCGGCGCGGCTTTTGCGGAAGCTTTCAAGTCCTCTGCCTCTTCTGACGGCGGCGGAGAAAACGGCGCAAACGGTGCGGGCGGCAAAGCACAAGCCAAAAAGAACGCGGGCGTTAAACATTGCGTTAAATGCGGTGCGGAAATTCCTGCAAACGCCAAATTCTGCCCCGAATGCGGAGAAAAACTGCCGACCGAAAAATTCTG
Organism: uncultured Clostridia bacterium; assembly: GCA_934271275.1. Classification (GTDB taxonomy): domain Bacteria; phylum Bacillota; class Clostridia; order Christensenellales; family Borkfalkiaceae; genus UBA1259. The sequence goes on from CAKQRD010000001.1 coordinate 173,108, forward strand.
TTCGGATTGCGGCGCGAAGGTTTCCCCTAACGCCAAATTCTGCCCCGAGTGCGGAAATAAACTGTAAATTTTTCAGAAAAATTTTATATCCCCGACGCGAAAAACGCTTTTTCGCGTCGGGGATATATTTTATCTCTTTTTCCCGTATTGTAATAGAATAAACCTATCCGCCCGTCGGGTAATCCCCTTTATCTTCTCTTTGAGAACACGCAGCCGCAATAGTTCTGGCGGTAAAGTCCGAATTCCTTTGACAGCTCGATTGACCTTAAATACCCGCCCCGCTTTTTAAAGTCCGTGGGCAAATATTTTACTCCGTAATTTTCAGATGCAGAAAAGCCCGCGGCGTTCAGCTTTTCCGCATTTTTAAGAGGGCTTAAAGTCAATGTCGTCGCAAAATAATCGAAGTCGTTTTCCTTTGCAAATTTCGCCGTACGATTTAGCCTCAGTAAAAAACACTTTTCGCAACGCGCGCCGCCCTCGGGCGCGTTTTCAAACCCCGCTGCCGCCGAAAAAAATTCCTGCGGCTCGTAGTTCTCGATTACCGACTTCACCCCGAACGCTTCGCAAAGCCTTTCAAGCTCGCCCGCGCGGTAGTCGTACTCCTCTTTGCCGTCGATATTCGGATTATAAAAATACGCCGTAACGTCGAACGCGTTTTTCACACGCTCTATGCAAGCAGAAGCACAGGGCGCGCAACAGGCATGCAACAAAAGCTTCGGCTTTTCTTTCTGCTGTTTTTCCGTCATTTTCCCAACCGCCCGTTTGTCGCCGTCTTCCGCTTTTTCCGTCTTTTTTTCGTTTCTCGCTTTAAGCTCGCGCATAAATTTTTCAAGCTCGGCGTCGTAATTTATTTTGTTCATAACTCTGTTTTCAGCTTATTATCTGTATTTTATCCGCGCGCGGCTCACAGCTCGGTTTTTTCCGCGCCGCTCTCCGTCACCGTCACGCGGTAAGCCTTTCCGCCCGAAGACAGCGAACGCAAAAACTCGCCGTTTTTAAACACTATCGCCGCGTCGTTTTCCACGCCGTACGCTTCTTTTATGCCCGCCGCGCGGAGTGCGGGGATAAAATCTTTTTCCCGCTCGTTAAAATGCGGGGTAATCGCGCCGCCGATAAGCCCCAAGCCCTTTCTCATAACGTAAGACGAGCTTTCTCCGCGCATAATTTCGTAATCGGTATACATATCCTCGAACCAGCAAATCGCTCCCGCGGAAAGCCCGCAGATTATCTTGCCCGCTTCATAAGCCTCTGAAATCAGCTTATCTAGTCCCGTTTGCCGCCACTTTTCAAGCATAAACACGGTGTCGCCGCCGCCGACGTAAATAAAATCCGCCGCGTCGATTTTGGCTTTTATATGCTCGACGTTCATTTCTCCGTAAACGATGAGCGCGACCTCCGCTTTTATATCGAATACCGAAGTATACGTCTTGCGGAAACTGTTGAAATACGGCATACTGTCGTGCGAAGCCGTGCCTATAAACAGCCCCGTCGCACGATTTTCGCCCGCGTGCTTTTTTGCAAGCTCCGCAACGTATTCGTCTATCTTTAACGTCGTCTTGTTCTTGATCTCTCCGCCGCCTATCGCCACCAGATATTTATCCATTACAGTTCGTTTCTCCTCCGATTTTCCGCTTCGTTCCTCATCGTTCGTTCGTTTTTTTAATTCGCTTTTGTAATTCGTCGCCGCCCGCGTTTTCCGCGAACGTTTTCTTCGCCCGTTTTCCGTAAAAAAACTTTCCGCTCGGGCAAAGGGAAAGCTTTCTCGTTATTTTTATTGCGCGTTTATTCGTACGCTTTTTTCGATTTTACCGTTTATAACCTACGTTTGCGCATACGTTATACTGCCGACGCACTTTACGATTATCATCTGCTCATACGTTTTAAGTCCGCGCGCTCCGTCCGTGCTTTTACCGCCTATTCGCCTTTAATAATCCGCTTCGGACTTTCGACGAAAACGCGTTCCGCCGTATCCTCTCCGAATTTCTTTTTGACGAACGCGTACGCCTTGTCCATCTTGTTTTCTCTGTTATAGTGGCAGTCGCTCGCAACGAGGTCCACGAGATTTCTCTTAAAAAGCTCCGTCACGGTCTTGCCGTAAGCCTTTTTCGCCGCGCCCGCAACAGAACCCGCGTTCACCTGAATAAGCGAACCCAACTCTTTGATTTCCGCAATATACGAAGGCGTTAAATAGGGGTACCTTTCGACGTGCGCGAAAACGGGGACATAACCCTGATTTATGATTTTAAGCGCAACGTCGTAAGCCTCTATTTCCACGTCGAACGGCAACTCCGTCAGAAGATACTTGCCGCCGCAAAGCGTAAGATATTCGGCGTTCGCAACGTCGTCGAACACGCCCTTTTCGTAATACACCTCTTGCCCTAAATAAAGCGAAAGGTTAAGCCCCTCTTTCTCGCAAAATTCCGAAAAGCTTTTGAACGCGGGCAGAAGCTCCGCCTTTCCCGCGCGGTATTGTTTGCGGTAGTGCGGCGTGAGAATAACGCCGGTAACCCCCAGCGCTTCCGCTTCTTTAAGCATCTGCACCGAAAGTTCCGCCGAAGGACTTCCGTCGTCTACCATAGGCAGGTAATGCGAATGTACGTCTATCATCTTTGCTTTCCCCTTTCCCGATCGATTTGCACGCGCTTCGCTTTTTGCCGCTTCGTTCCGCTCCTCGTCGGATTATTTATCTTTCTCTCCGTATCTTACGCCGTTTTTCGTACCGCTTTTCGCGCCGTATTCCGCACCGTAATAATAATCGTAGCCCTTTTTGGGGTCGTATTTGGTGAAAACCGTGCCGAGAAGCCTTACGCCGCTCTTTTTAAGCTCTGTAACCGTTTCTTCCACCTGATAGCGGGTGGTTTCCGCATACGCCACGAGCAGAATCGTGCCGTCCGCGACCTTGGAAATATGGATAAAATCCGAGGATTGCAGTACGGGCGCGCAGTCTAAAATAACGTAGTCGTATTCCTTTTTAAGCTCCGCGATAAGGTTTTTGAATTTTTCCGAAATAAGCACGAGCGAAGGGTTGTCTATCTCCCCGCCGCGCGGCAAAACGTCCACGTTCTCGAACTCGGTGTGCTTTATAACCTTTTCCTTGGTCGCCGTGCCGAGAATATAGCCCGCGATGCCCTCGCTTTCCGCGCGGAAAACGCGGTGCGCCGTAGGACGATGAAAGTCAAGCTCCGCAACTATGGTTTTTTTGCCCGTCTGACCGAGGCTTACCGCAAGATTGCACGCAACGGTGGTTTTGCCCTCGTGCGCGACCGAAGATTCTATTTGAAGCACGTTGGTATTGCCGTCGGCGTTAAGAAACAACGCGTTGTCGCGCAGTCTGTCGTAGCCGCCTTTATCCGGTCGTTCGTATTCGCCCGCAACCACTATCTTGCCTACTTCTTCTTTTTTGTTTTTGCGAAACACAGCTTTTCGTCCCTTTTTTATCGCGTTCTTTGCGCTTTATATAGAAGATTATACAATATTCTTTGCAAAAATGCAACCTTAAACGCGGAAAATGCGGACTAAAATACGCTCGAAAAAAGCGCGAGTTATATATATGTGCATATTTTAACGGTTTTTCTGCGCGTTTTCGACGGGTGCGACGGCGCGCATTCGGTTTATTGCGTAGCAAGCTACGGCGGAAAAGCTTTAATTCGTCGTAGTTGTGCCGCACACCGCGAACAGCCGTTCTTTAAGCACTTTAACGTGAAGCTCTTCGTCGAGAATTATGCGGGAAACGATAGCCGAAACCTCTTCGTTTTTAAGCACGGACTGCATTTCGCGATAATCGTTTATCGCTTTCAGCTCGCCCGCGATGTCGTCCATAAGCATTTTTTTTGCGGTTTTGGAGTAGTTTACGAACGACGAAGAATAGAAATCGCATTTATACGGCGGAAAGCGGGTAAAGACGGGGTCTGCGCCCAAAGCGAGCAACGTTTTGCCGAGAATATCGAGGTGTCGCATTTCCGCAACGGCGATTCCGACGAGAACGGAAGCCGTTTTCTCGTCTCCCGAATTTTCAAACCAGAAATGATGATATACGTACTGTAAAATGGCGGTAAGCTCGCCGTGACCGCCCGCATACGCGGCGGAAATAACGCGCGCGGAAAACGGATCGGGGCAAAGATTTTTCGGTTCGGGATAAGGAAGTTCCAAAGCGATAGGTCTATCCATAAACACTCCTTTAAGCGTTTTTTGTATTATACGCTTTAAGGATACGGAAAGGTTAACAAACTTTTTCCTTCTCTATCGGCTCGGCGACGAACGCTTTGTTATTTACATTTCGCCGCGTTCCGTGCGCGGAGTAAAGATTTCCCGGCGGAAATATGCGCATTTTCGGCGGGAGCAAGCCCCCGCCCTACACCAAAATACAGTTTGTAACTGTGCGTACAATATTTAACGCATAGTGGATAATGTCATTCTGAGCGTTGCCCGCGTAGACAATCCCGCGAAGAATCTTGAAAGTTACTTACGCGAAGAGATTCTTCGTAAGAAGGTGCAAGAAGTAAGGCTCAGAATGACAGAACTGTTTTTAGTTTGCAAATTCTTTGTAAGTCCGTTAGGGTGGAACGACACTTCTCCGCTACGCTACGAAGCACTATGCCCGTCGAAGATTGCAAGTCAAGGACGTGCAGAATGACAAGAAGGGATTTTTGCGTATAAATTTTTCATAGAAAGGATTTAAGCGAGACGCTTCCTCGTTTTTCGGCGGGAGCAAGCCCCCGCCCTACGGGGTATACAATGGAAAAGACAGATATTCCGCCGCCCTACGGGATTATACAGTTACAAACTGTATAAAAGAAATAATACAAATAACACGGTCAATTTGCCCTCTGTTCCCATAATCTTTAAGTGACAAAAAAATAAGGGCGCGGCAAAACCTTTGGTTTTGCCGCGCCGCTTTTCCCCTCTTTCTCTGATTTCTTCGAGCGGGAAAAATTCCTGCGATATTAAGTTTATCTCGCTTTATAAGAAGTATGCAAGAGTTCGTGCTTTTTATGCTCGTCCATACCGGCGAGTATAGCCTTAACCTCTTCGTTCTCGTCCGAAGCGCGTTTTACTTCCGCCTCGTCCGCCTTATAAATTCCTTCCGCACGGAGCGCACGGTCGTAATACTCGGCTCTCGGTTGACCGCCGCCGTTTATGCAACCCGCGGGACAGGACATAACCTCTACGAAGTCGTACCAAAGCTTGCCGCTCTTTATTCCGTCTATAAGCTCGCTTGCGTTTTTAAGCCCGCTGACGACCGCTATTTTAAGGTCTTTGCCCGCGATATTCACGGTTGCCTCTTTAACGCCGTTAAGTCCTCTTACCCCTACGTACGATATGGCTTCCAAAGCTTTTGCCGATTTATCTTTGCTTGCGTATCTCAACACCGCCTCGGTCACGCCGCCCGTCACGCCGAATATAACGCCCGCGCCCGTAATTTCCTCGAAAGGACTGTCGGGCGTGCCGCAATTAAGAGAAGCGAAGTCGATGCCCGCACTCTTTATCATCTTAACGATTTCCTGCGTGGTTAAAACTATATCCACCGCTTCCGAACCGTCTTTCGTGATAAACTCTTCGCGCTTTGCCTCGAACTTCTTCGCCGTACAGGGCATTATCGCAACGTGAAGGTGCTTTTTCTCGCCCTTGTACTCGTTCTTTATTACCGAAGCAAACATTTCCATCGGCGAACGGCAGGTAGAAATATTTTTAAGCAAATCCGGATATTTCTGTTCCGCATACTTTATCCATGCGGGACAGCAAGAAGTGAACATCGGGAACTTGCCGCCGTTTTTAAGACGGGCAAGAAGCTCGCTCGCCTCTTCTAAAACGGTCATATCCGCGCCGAGCGAAGTATCGTACACTTTATCGAAACCCATTTTCCTCAATGCGGAAACGAGCTTGCCCATAAGCGGCTCGCCCTCTTTAAGTCCGAGCTCTTTACCGAGCGCGACTCTTACCGCGGGCGCGACCTGAACGGAAACTTCGGTATTATTATCGCCGAGCGCGTCCCAAACCGTTTCGGAATCGTCTTTAACGACTATCGCGCCGACGGGACAAACCGCCGCGCATTGACCGCAGCCCACGCAGGACGAATTTGCTATTTCGCCGTCGAACGCGGTAACGATTTTCATTTTGGAACTTCTGAATCCGTAGTCTATCGCGCCGACGTTCTGCACTTCGTTGCACATTCTCACGCACTTGCCGCAAAGTATGCACTTATTCGGATTTCTTACTATAGACAAAGAAGAATTATCCGCGCCGCCCTCTTTTGCGGAGTTCGGGAAGCGAACGTCCGTAAGGTTATAGCGAAGCGCAAATTCCTGCAATTTACAATTATTGCTTTTTGAACAGGTGGTACATTCTCTGCAATGGTTTGCAAGCAAAAGTTCCAGCACCATTTTTCTGTATTTACGAAGCCTCGGCGTGTTGGTTTTTATCACCATTCCCGCACGGGGTTGCGCAGAGCAGGAAGCGTCTATCCCGCCGCGCTCGTTCTCGAATACGCACATTCTGCACGCGCCGTATATGGAAAGTTCGGGATCGTAACAGAACGCGGGAATATCTATGCCCGCTTTTCTCGCGACCTCTAAAATATTTCTTTCGCCGTTGAGTTCTACCTCAACGCCGTCTATCGTCATAAATTCCTTATCCATTCCAACTCTCCTTTATCGCGCCGAACGGGCAAGCGTTAAGACAAGTGCCGCACTTGATACACTTGCTCTGGTCTATGCTGAACGTCTGTTTGATTTCGCCCGAAATAGCAAGCACGGGACAATGGCGCGCGCATTTGCTGCAACCCTTACAAAGTTCGGGATCGATTTTAATCGTTTTAAGTTTCTGACATGCGTTCGCGGGACAATGTTTGTTATAAATATGGTCGCGATACTCGTTCTCGAAATACTTGATGGTAGACAGTACCGGACCTGCTGCGGTTTTGCCGAGTCCGCAAAGAGCCATGGAAGAAATCGTTTCTCCCAACTCTTTAAGAAGTTCGATATCGCCGTCCTCGCCTCTTCCCTCTACTATGCGGTTAAGAATTTCGAGCATGCACTTCGTGCCTTCTCTGCACGGCACGCATTTTCCGCAAGATTCGTGCTGAGTAAAGTTCATAAAGAACCTTGCCACTTCTACCATACAGGTTTTGTCGTCCATAACGACGAGTCCGCCCGAACCGATTATCGCGCCGACTTTTTTGAGCGAATCGAAGTCGAGAGGAAGGTCGAGATGTTCTTCGGTAAGACAGCCGCCCGAAGGTCCGCCGATCTGCACCGCTTTGAACTTTTTATCGTCTCTTACTCCCCCGCCGATGTCGAATATAACCTCTCTTAACGTAGTTCCCATGGGGACTTCTATAAGTCCGGCGTTCTTGATGTTACCGGTAAGCGCGAACGTTTTCGTTCCGGAAGAATTTTCCGTACCGATACTCTTATACCACGCCGCGCCCCTGTTTATTATGAGCGAAACGTTTGCAAACGTTTCTACGTTATTAAGCACCGTGGGCATATCGAAAAGTCCGTGTTCGACGGTACGCGGAGGTTTCGTTCTCGGCATACCGCGTTTTCCTTCGATAGAAGCGGTAAGCGCAGAACCTTCTCCGCAGACGAACGCGCCCGCGCCCTTATTTATGTGCAGTCTGAAAGCCTTACCCGAACCTAAAATATCCTCGCCGAGAAGACCGAGTTCGGTTGCCTGTTTTATCGCGAGATTAAGTCTTGCAACCGCCTTGGGGTATTCCGCACGGACGTAAATATAACCGTCGTTCGCGCCGCAGGCAAGCCCCGCTATTATCATACCCTCTATCATTCTGTGAGGGTCGTCTTCCATTACCGACCTGTCCATAAACGCGCCGGGGTCGCCCTCGTCGCCGTTACAAACCACGTATTTTTGAGGAGCTTTCTGTCTTGCGACCTGCGTCCACTTTTTACCCGCGGGGAAGCCGCCGCCGCCTCTGCCGCGAAGTCCGGAATCGGTTATCTCCTTCACGACCTGTTCGCTCGTCATCTCGAAAAGCACCTTTTCGAGCGCGGTATAGCCGTCCGCCGCGATATATTCTCTTATGGCCGCGGCGTCTATCTTGTCGCAGTTATCGAGAACGATTCTCGTTTGTCCTTTATAAAAAGGAACTTCTTTCTGCTCTCTGTAAACTACTCCGTTAAGCGTATACGCAAGTCTGTCTACGCATTTGCCGTTTTCTATCGTTTCTAAAATAATTTCTTCGCAATCGTCTTCGGTTACTTTGGTATACAGCCAGCCCTGCGGCTCTACTCTCACGAGAGGTCCTATCTCGCAAAACCCGTGACAGCCGCTTTGCTTAAGCCTTACCGCGTCGCCGTGCGGTTCGTCCTGAAGTTCAAGCGAGAAAGCAATCTTCCTTTCCGCCATTATCTCCGCGAATTTTTTGAAAATTTTATTCGCGCCCTTGCTGACGCAACCCGCGCCGCCGCATACTATAACTCTTTTCTTTTCCGCCGCGACCGCTTTTTTCGCTCCTTCTCTGTAAGAAACGAGTTCTTCTCTCGAATTAAACATTTTTACCTCCCTGCAAAGAAATAACGAGCGCAATCGCCTTATCGGGATCCATAGAAGGATATATTTCGTCGTTCACCATAAGCGCGGGAGCGGAAGAACACGCGCCGAGGCAAGATACCGTTTCCACGGTAAAAACGCCGTCGTCGGTGGTCTTTTTCGTTTCCGAAAGTCCTAATTCGTTGCGAAGAGCTTCTAAAATAGGTACGGAATTTCTGACGTGACACGCCGTACCGTCGCAAACTTTAATAACGTATTTACCTTTCTTTTCGAGCGAAAAATTTTCGTAAAAAGTGGCTACGCCGTAAATTTTGGCTTCGCTTATACCAAGCTTTTTCGCAAGATACGGGAATATTTCCGCGGGAAGATACCTGTAAAATTCCTGTGCGCGCTGCAAAATCGCTATAAGCGAGCTTTCTTTCGCGCCGAAGTCTTTAATCGCTCCGTCAAGGACGGAGTAATCGAGTTGTTCTGCCATTTAGTGTAAATTTCCTCCATTCGAGAAAAAACGCGAAAAAAGCAAAGGGGTGTTTCCCTGTGCTTTTTCCGGTCTTTTCAGATTTCCTATTTATGTAAGTATTCGTCTATCGCGCGAGCCGCGGTTTTTCCCGCTCCCATCGCGAGTATAACGGTAGCCGCACCCGTCACCGCGTCGCCGCCCGCGTATACCGCGGTTACGGAAGTCTTGCCGTTTTCGTCGGTGATGATTCCGCCGTGATTATTCACTTCCAGCCCTTTCGTGGTAGACTTGATAAGCGGATTCGGAGAAGTGCCGAGCGCCATTATCACTACGTCTGCCTCTATATCGAATTCGCTACCTTCTACGACTACGGGGCGCGCTCTTCCCGAAGCGTCCGGTTCGGAAAGTTCCATCTTCACGCAGGTGATAGAATTTACCCATCTCTTTTCGTCGCCGTTAATCTTTACGGGATTAGTTAAAAGGGTAAACACTATGCCCTCTTCCATAGCGTGTTCCACTTCTTCCTTTCTTGCGGGAAGTTCGTTAAGAGTTCTTCTGTACACGATATGTACGTCCGCGCCGAGGCGTTTTGCGCAACGCGCCGCGTCCATCGCGACGTTACCGCCGCCGACTACCACGACCTTTTTGCCGCGTTTTATCGGGGTAGAAGAATCTTCTTTATATGCTTTCATAAGGTTGATACGGGTTAAAAACTCGTTCGCGGAATACACCCCGTTAAGGTTCTCACCCTCTATGTTCATAAACTTGGGAAGTCCCGCGCCCGATCCCACGAACACCGCCTTAAAGCCGTATTCTTCCGTCAGTTCGTTTATCGAAAGCACTTTGCCTATAACCATGTCCGTTTCGACCTTTACGCCGAGTTCTTTTAAGGCTTCTATTTCCTTGTTTACTATGGTTTTGGGCAATCTGAATTCGGGAATACCGTAAGAAAGAACGCCTCCCGCGAGGTGCAACGCCTCGAAAACGGTTACGTCGTAACCCTTTTTGGCAAGGTCGCCGGCACAGGTAAGTCCTGCGGGGCCGCTGCCGACGACGGCGACTTTAACGCCGTTCGATACGGGTTTTTCCGCTTTTTTTGCGGCGTGCGCGTTGTGGTAGTCCGCCACGAAACGTTCTAACCTGCCTATACCCACGGGTTCGCCCTTAATCCCGCGGATACAATACTTTTCGCATTGCGTTTCCTGCGGGCAAACTCTGCCGCAAACTGCGGGAAGAGAAGATGTCGCCGCAATAATCTCGTACGCGCCCTCGTAATCTTTTTCGCGCACTTTCGCTATAAATTCGGGAATCCTTACCATAACGGGACAACCCGAAACGCAAGGCTTGTTCTTACAATTAAGGCATCTTTCGGCTTCGGATAAAGCCTGCTCTTCGGTATAACCGAGGGCTACTTCCTTAAAGTTTTTATTTCTTTCCTCCGCACTCTGAACGGGCATCGGATTTTTTGTTAAAGACATATTCGGCATAACTTTTTCTCCCCCCCTATTTAACTTCCTTATTAAAGAGGTTACAGGTCTCTTCGTATTTATGGCGTTCCCACTCCTTGTAGCTTGCGCCTCTCGACATTGCCTCGTCGAAGTCTACTTCGTGACCGTCGAAATCGGGACCGTCCACGCAAGCGAACTTCGTCTTTCCGCCGACGGTAAGACGGCAACCGCCGCACATTCCCGTACCGTCTATCATAATGGGGTTCATGCTGATAACCGTCTTTACGCCGTATTCTTTTGTAAGGCGGCAAACGAATTTCATCATGATAACGGGACCTATCGCGATAACTTCGTCGTACTTTTCGCCGCTATCGATAAGGCGTTTAAGAGCGTCTGTCACAAGTCCTTTTTCGCCCGCCGTGCCGTCGTCCGACATAAGCACGTATTTATCGCTGACCGCCCTAAATTCGTCCTCTAAAATCACGAGGTCTTTATTTCTGAAACCGACGACGGAATGAACTTCCGCGCCCTCTTCGTGAAGTTTTTTGGCAACGGGATAAGCTATCGCGCAACCGACGCCGCCGCCGACCACCGCAACCTTTTTCAGCCCTTCCGTTTCCGTGGGGTTGCCGAGCGGACCGACAAAATCCGCAAGACAGTCGCCTACGTTAAGACGGTTAAGAAGATAAGTGGTTGCGCCGACTATCTGAAAGATAATCTTTACGGTACCCTTTTCCCTGTCGAAATCGGCTACGGTAAGAGGGATACGCTCGCCGTCCGCCGCCGCGCGAACGATAACGAACTGCCCCGCCTGCGCCTTTTTGGCAACGAACGGAGCGGAAATTTCGAGTTCGGTAACGGTAGGATTGAGCGATTTGCGAGAAACAATTTCAAACATACTCTTTCTCCCTTTTTAGTAAGGTTTTTGATAACCTGTTTATTTTAACACAAACGCAAGCGTTTATCAACTGTTTTATGAAGTTTTGATAATTATTTACAAAAAATATTTATAATTCTCATAAGAACCGCCTATGCCCCGCGAAAAGGCTTTTTAAAAACCCGTTCTGCGCGAGTTTTGCCGTAAGTTTTACCGCGGGTTTTTCGTTAATTTTGACATCAAGCCTGTGTTGAGTTCGGCGTAACGACTTGCAATGAATTCTGCGGCGAGTCGGCAATGGGTTCTGCGGCGTTTCCCGAAACGGCTTAAAAAAAGAAAGCCGCGAGGTAAAAGCAAATACAAAAACGGACGGAGACCTTGCTCCCCGCCCGAATTATTCGAGAAAAATTAAGATTTTACGTTTTTATCGTCAAGCTTCCGCCTTCGCCAGCGTTCCGTCGGTACAATATACGGTAAATTCACCGGTATTACCTTTCCAGCCGTCTCCTTTTTCTATACTTTGCCATTCCTCTTTCGTGCCGTTAAAGGTTATACTCGTAAGCCCTATGCACTTGCCGAACGCATTTTTCCCGATACTCGTCACGCTTTCGGGAATTATTATATCCGTAATCTTTTTGCATTCGCCGAACGCATAATCGCCTATACTTTTCACTCCGTCAGTAATCGTCACGCTTTTAAGATATATACAATAATTAAACGCGTAATTCGCGATACCTGCCGTATCGGCTCGCAGTTCTGCCGTTGAAGCAATCGCTTCGCAGTTTATCGCCCACTTGTCGACGTAGCTTATCCCTCCGTCCTTTTTTATAAGCTTCTCACACCCCTCGAAGGCAGAGACCTCGATTTTCGTCACGCTTTCGGGAATCGAGACGTTGCTTAAAGAACGACAATCGAAAAACGCGCGTGAGCATATGTATTTAAGCCCGTCGGGGATAGATACGCTTATAACGGACGACCACGCAAAGGTCTGCCCCGCAATACCCGCTATACCGTCTTTCAGTTTTATCTCTTTTGCGTACGATTCGTAGCATTTAACCGCCCACTTTCCGACGTAACCCGTTTTTTCTACGACTTCTATAAGCTTTTTACACTCGTCGAATACGCCCCAACCTACGTTCGTCACGCTTTCGGGGATTGTTAAGCTTGCGAGAGAAGTACAACCGCAGAACGCGTAATTACTTATCGTAGTCACGCCTTCCGGAATAATCGCGCTTTCAAGAGCCGTGCAATTCTGAAAAGCTCCCCAGCCCAAGTTTTTTACGCCGCTATGAATAGTCACGCCCGTAACGGAGGTACAACCGCTGAACGCGTAATCCTCTACTTCCGTTATCTCTTCGGGAATAACCAAATCGGTCACAAGCTCGCCGTTCAGATACAGATTGTGAGCATATTCCAAAGGATTATTCGATTTTGCCGTAAGACCGTCGTATATAAACTTGTTTTTACACCAAGCAACCAAATCCGTGATATATACGTCCTCAAACGACGAACACCCTTCAAACGCTTGCCTTCCTATATTAGTCACGCCCTTTCCGATAGTCAGGCTCGTAAGCGAACGGCAACCTTTGAAAGCGTACTCGCCGATACTCGTCACGCCGTCGGGAATCGTTATACTCTTTAAACCGTAGCGATCGCGAAACGCCCCGTAGCCTATTTCCTTAACGGGCTTTTCTTTATATAAAGAGGGTATGATAAACCTGACGCGCGTTTCCTCGCCCAAGCTCTTAACTATGTAATAAGTGCCGTCGCCGCTTAATTTATATTCGAGCCTCGTCGCTTCTTCTAATATTTCGTCTCCGCAAACGGTACAAACGCCGTCAACGTAATTATGCTCCGAAAAAGGAATTTCCGTTTCGTCCGTTTTAGCCCCGCAACGCGTACAATGACGAGATTCTATGCCCGTTTCCTTGCAGGTAGCTTTTTTATCGACTGTAAATTCTACCGAATAATTATGACCGAGCGGGTTTTTCTCGTTATCTCTGTATTCGTCTCCGCAATCGCATTTATGTAAGGTATACCCCCGTTCGGTACAAGCGGGAGCGACAACCGTTTCCGTATACGAATGAATATGCGCGGATTCTCCGTCCGTCCTGCCGCACGCCGAAAAACCGCAAGTCACGGCAACGGCAACGATTACGGTCGCCGCCGCTTTCAACAAACTTTTCTTCCTCATATTTTCTGCATTTCCTTTTTATTCTTTAATACTTAACGCTGTATAAAATATCCTCGTAACTCGGGAAGGGACGATATTCTTTGCCGAGGAGCAGCTCCGTTTCGTCCGCATATTTTCTCACCGTTTCCATAAGCGGCAAAAGCTTATCTCTGCAATAGGTTGCCTTTTCCAGATTGCTTCCGCCCGCGTTCCACGAGCTAAGTGCGTTTTCAAGCTCGTCCGCGCCGTCCGCGAATTTTTCGGAAAGCTCCGCGACGCGCCGCAAAACTCCGCTCTCTAATTTTGCGGAAAGTGCGCCGGAGGACTCTTTCAGCTTTATTTCGGATAAAAGCAGATGCTCGTATTTTATTATCGCGGGAGTAATTTCCTTTCTCGCCATATCGAGCGCGGTAACCGCTTCTATATGCACGATATTCGCGTAATTTTCGAGAAGTATCTCCGTTCTCGAATGAATTTCGCTCTCCGAAAGCACGCCGTGTCTCTCAAACAGCTCCACGTTCTTTTCCGTTAAGTAAAGCGGCAGTGCGTCCACCGTGGTTTTAAGTTCCGCAAGTCCGCGGCGTTTCGCCTCTTCTTTCCATTCTTCCGAATAGTTGTTGCCCGAAAAAATCACGCGGCGATGCTCTTTTATAGTCCGCTTCATAAGCGTTTCGAGCGCGGCGTCGAAGTCCCTTGCCCCTTCGAGTTCTTCCGCAAACAGGCGCAATTCTTCCGCGACTATCGTGTTTAAGATAAAGTTCGGGCAGGAAATGTTCGCCGCAGAACCTACCATACGAAACTCGAACTTGTTGCCCGTAAACGCAAAGGGCGAAGTTCTGTTTCTGTCCGTAGAATCCTTTCTTATGGGCGGAAGCACCGTTACGCCTATTTTCAGCTCGCTTTTCTTCGCCGCGGAATACGGTTTGCCGTTTTCTATGCAATCAAGAATTCTTTCCAGCTCCTCGCCGAGGTATATGGAAATGATTGCGGGCGGGGCTTCGTTGCCGCCGAGTCTGTGGTCGTTCCCCGCGGAAGCAACGCTTATTCTGAGAAGCTCTGGATATTCGTCAACCGCCTTGATGACGGCAAGAAGGAACAAAAGGAACTGCGCGTTTTCTCTCGGCGTATCGCCCGCCTCGAAAAGGTTTTCGCCCGTGTCCGTCGCGAGCGACCAGTTGTTGTGCTTGCCGCTGCCGTTCACCTTCGCAAACGGCTTTTCGTGAAGAAGACAAACGAGTCCGTGACGATTCGCTATCGTTTTCATAAGTTCCATGGTAAGCTGATTATGGTCGGAAGCGGTATTCACCGAAACGTGAACGCAGGCAAGCTCGTGCTGCGCGGGCGCGACTTCGTTATGTTTGGTTTTCGCGTACACGCCGAGCTTCCAAAGCTCCTCGTCAAGCTCCTTCATAAACTCCGCGACGCGCTGTTTTATCGCGCCGTAGTAATGGTCTTCGAGTTCCTGACCTTTCGCGGGGCGCGCGCCGTAAAGCGTTCTGCCGCAAATCATAAGGTCTATGCGTTTTTCGTAAACCGCGCGGTCGATAAGGAAATATTCCTGCTCCGCGCCGACCGTCGGGAACACCTTTTTCACCTTGTCGTTGCCGAAAAGCTTTAATACCCGCAACGCGTTTTTATTTAAGGTCTGCATAGAACGAAGGAGCGGCGTTTTTTTGTCGAGCGCCTCTCCGCCGTACGAACAGAACGCGGTCGGAATATAAAGGCTGCCGTCCTTTACGAATGCGTAAGACGTGGGATCCCACGCGGTATAGCCGCGCGCCTCGAACGTCGCGCGAAGTCCGCCCGAAGGAAAGCTCGAAGCGTCCGATTCGCCCTTTACGAGCGATTTTTCGGAAAATTTCATAATCGCTTCGCCTTTTCCGAACGGCTCTATAAAGCCGTCGTGCTTTTCGGCGGTGATACCCGTCATCGGCTGAAACCAGTGCGTAAAGTGCGTCGCGCCTTTTTCTATCGCCCAGTCTTTCATGACCGAAGCGACGATTTTCGCCGCGCCGTGAGAAAGAGGTTCGCCCTCTTCCATAGCCCTGCAAACCGCGTCGTATGCCTCTTTCGGCAAGCGTTCGCGCATTACCTTATCGTTAAATACCATCGTCCCGAAAATTTCGGGAATACTCGTAGCGTTCATAAATTCTCCGCTTTTTATTTTTTTCGCCGTTTTGTTTTAACCTTTCTTTATTTAAGATTTTCGGGGTTTAAGCACGATAAATCTTCGGGAACGAATCTGCCGTCCTTTCTTATAAGTTCGCCGTCGATATAAATTTCACCGCCGCCGTATTCTTCCGTCTGAATCTGCACGAGATCCCAGTGAATAGCGGAAATATTGCCGTTATAGCACTCGTCGTAACAACAACCGGGGGTAAAGTGTATCGAGCCTGCGATTTTTTCGTCGAAGAGTATGTCGCCCATGGGCTTCGTGATGTACGGATTGAATCCGAAAGAAAATTCTCCCACGTATCTCGCGCCCTCGTCGGTATCGAAAATAGCGTTTACCTTTTCGGTGTCGTTGGCGGTGGCTTTTATGATTTTGCCGTCCTTAAAAGTGAGCGAAACGTTCTCGAACTTAAAGCCGTTTTCCACGGACGGCGCGTTATAGGTAATCACGCCGTTCACGCTGTCCTTGATCGGCGCGGAATACAATTCGCCGTCGGGGATATTGCGGTGTCCCGAACACTTTCTGCTGCCGATACCCTTTATGGAGAAAGAAATATCGGTGTCCTTTGCAATTATATGCACCTTGTCCGCTTTGTCAAGACGGGCTTTAAGCGCGTCCATAGCCTTGTCCATTTTGGAATAATCGAGCGTGCAGACGTCGAAATAAAAATTCTCGAACGCCTCCGTACTCATACCCGCCTGCTGCGCCATGCCCTGATTCGGATATCTTAAAACCACCCACTTCGTCTTTTTTACGCGAAGTTCGTGATGCACGGGGTGCGAATATATTTCGCTTTCTATTTTAAGGTTCTTTTCGGGAACGTCCGAATTTTCGTTGCAGTTTTCGCCGCCCCTTATGCCGATATATGCGTCCATATCCGCCATACGGTAACCGTCGTATTTAGCGCGGAGTCTTGCGTATTCTTCCGAATTGCCCATAAGCGTTTCCCGCGTTATGCGGTTATCCGTCGTTTCCACGAACGGATACGCCCCGACCTTGAAAACCTCTTTGACTATCGCGTTCACTATCATATAGTCTACGCCCTTTGCCTCTATAAGCACCTTTTCGCCCTTTTTAAGGTCGCAAGAGTAATTCACGAGAGTTTTTGCGAGCTTAACTATTCTTTCGTCCTGCATTATAAAATACCTTCTTTTTGTCTGTTTTAAATCAATTATACCACCGAGCGGGCAAATTATAAAGGATTTTTCGGCTAAAACCCGAAAAATATTTGCAAATCGCCGAAAAAAATGATATAGTGTTATCTGTAAAGAAGCGGCAAACTTTTTATTAGCCGCACCAAGGTTTTACAAAATAATTACAAATCTTTACGGAGGAATTTTTTATGGCACTTGTAAACTCTAAAAAAATGTTCGAGCAAGCCTACAAAAACGGCTATGCTATCGGCGCGTTCAACGTCAACAATATGGAAATCGTTCAGGGTATAACCGAAGCGTGCAAAGAAGAAAAAGCACCGGTCATCCTTCAAGTCAGCAAGGGCGCGAGAGCATACGCTAACCACACCTACCTCGTTAAACTCGTGGAAGCCGCGGTTATCGAATGCCCCGACATTCCGATAGTTCTTCACCTCGACCACGGCCCCGATTTCGAGACCTGCAAAGCCTGCATAGACGGCGGCTTTACCTCCGTTATGATAGACGGCTCGCACCTTCCCTTCGAGGAGAACATCGCTCTTACGAGAAAGGTCGTCGAATACGCTCACGCGCACGTTCCTTACGTTACCGTAGAAGGCGAACTCGGAACTCTTGCGGGTATCGAAGACGACGTTAAAGTTGAACACGGCAACGAATCTTACACGAAGCCCGAACAGGTTATCGAATTCGTTGAAAAGACGGGCGTAGATTCGCTTGCGATCGCAATCGGAACTTCCCACGGCGCGTATAAATTCAAACCCGAACAATGCACCAGAAACGAACAGGGTATTCTCGTACCCCCCGCGCTTCGCTTCGACATTCTGGAAGAGGTCAGCAAAAAGCTCCCCGGCTTCCCCATCGTTCTTCACGGTTCTTCCTCCGTTCCGCAGGAATACGTTAAAATGGTCAACGACAACGGCGGCAAGATGCCGGACGCTATCGGCGTACCCGAAGAACAGCTCCGCCACGCGGCGCAACTTTCCGTCTGCAAAATCAACATCGACTCCGACCTTCGCCTTGCAATGACGGGAACTATCAGACAGTTCTTCAACGAACATCCCGAAAAGTTCGATCCGAGAGAATATCTTAAACCCGCAAGAGCTAACATCAAAGAACTCGTTCGTCATAAATTAAGAGACGTTTTGGGTTGCGCGGGCAAAGCGGACGAATGCAAATAAGAATTAAATAATTCGGTTTTTGAATTATATCGAAACGTGAACGCGGGGGCGAATAATCGCCCCCGCGTTCACGTATTTTTATTGCTTATTTTTTATTACCTATACTTTTCCGCAGAGTTTAACTTTCTGCTCGATAAAAAGATTTCAAAACTGCGTTTCGTCTTTCGGAATCCGTTCTGTTTCCTTTTCTTCCGACAAAGACGATTCATTTTTCTCTGGCAAAGGCCGCTTCTTTTCTTCAATCTTAAACAGCGCGGCGAATTTCGGGAACGTCGGCTCGAAAACGAACGCTTTATCGAGAAGCTTCGAGAAAAAGCCTATTATAGTTCCGTTTATAAGCGCCATAACGAGCGTACCCCAACCTATCCCCCTGATTTCTCCGAAAAACGCGAACGTCATAATAACGCTCGCAGTAAGACACGAGAGGTCCACTATCGTTTTCAGAACGGAAAGCTTTATACCGTACCTCGCCGAAACGGCTTTCACGAAAAAGTCGTATACCTGCGGATACAGATAGGTTTTGAAAAACAACGCCACCGAAAACGAGGTTAAAACCGTTCCCGCAACGAACATAACTATCCTGACCCACAAGGCTATGCTTTCGGGCGAAGTAACGGACGGGTTAAAGCAAGGGAGCTTCCGCCACAAATCGAGAACCAAACCGTATATAAGGCAGGTTGCAAAGGACAAGAGATAAACGAACTTAAACCGCCTTAACACTATACAGAGAACTATAAACAAGCCCGCCTGAATAACGTATTCGGCTTGCCCGAAGGTCAGCACGCCCGTTTTTAAGCTTAACAGATACGCGGGCGCGACTATCATAGAAATTCCGAAATCCGCGGCGGAAAGTATCGCCACCGCAAGCGCAAGCAACACGATTGCGCATATATAGACCGCTTCGCCCGATAATTTAATCTTTTTCATTTTCTTTGGTGAAATTTTATTACGATTTTATTTTTTCCGTATAGTTTAGTCTTTCGGCTCGCTTCCGACTTTTCGCGCTTTTCGCTCGCTGTTTCTCGCTATTTATTTATACAGAACGTAATTATCCTTGCGCTTCGCGGGTTCTGCCGCAGAGACCGCGGGATAACCGAGCGCGAGCGCGCCGACTCCGCGGAGCGTTTCGGGTAAGCCCCATTCGCGCAAAAGCTTTTTGCCCTCTTCGCAGTCGAAAATTTCGCGTTCTCTGTGAATCCAGACGCTGCCGAGGTTCAGAGAAGCGGCGGCGAGCATCATATTTTCAAGCACGCAGCTGCCGTCCTCGACGAACGTATTCACCGAGCCTTCCGCAAGCACTATAATAATCACGGGCGCACCGTAATACGGATCGCAGTCTTTGCCCAAAAATTCCGCGTTGAGCCGAGAAAGCTCTTTGCGGTATTTCTCGTCCGTGACGGCTATAATCGTGGGAGATTGCCGCCCTTTTCCCGTCGGAGCGTAAGTTCCCGCCTCGCACACCGCTTCGAGAAGCTCCCGCGGCACGGCTTCCGTTTTAAAAGCGCGCACGCTTCTTCTTTTCTTAATGTTTTCCAAAACTTCGTTAGTCATAATTTTACCTCCGTTTTATAAAATTCGCCACACACCGAGCTGCGGTGTATGGCGAAAAATGAGTTCTGCGCTCAGAAAAATCCATACCGATTTTGTAGTTATATCGTACCACGAAAATTTCGGATTGTCAAACGCTTTCGGCGCGTTTATCTGCCGAATTTTTTATAAAGCGCGGCTAAAAGCTCTTCGTTGCTTTTAGGTTCTCTGTCCTCGCGGGCGCGCCTTGCCTCGGCGTTTCTTCTGCCCTCTTTTCTTTCTCTGTCCGTTTTCTGATTGCCCGCGTTGATGCCGTGCGGACATTCGGTGGTTTTAAGGGTTAAAGAAATTTTCTTTTTAACCGTGTCTACGCCGAGAACCTTTACCTTTACTATATCGCCGACTTTAAGCACGTCCGAGGGGTGCTTTATATAATTATCCGAAATCTGCGAAATATGCACGAGTCCGTCCTGATGCACGCCTATATCCACGAACACGCCAAAGTCGATAACGTTTCTGACCGTTCCCGTAAGCTCCATACCCTCTTTCAGGTCGGATAAATCCATAAGGTCGCTGCGAAGCACGGGCGCGGGCAACGAATCACGAATATCTCTGCCGGGTTTTAAAAGCTCGTCCACTATGTCGCGGAGAGTAGGCTCGCCTATGCCGCACTCTTTCGCAACGGCGGCGTATCCCTTGCCTTCCAACCGAGCTTTGATATCGCCTATCTTGCCTTTTTCCACGTCTTCGAGAGTATACCCCGTCAGTTCTAAAAGCTTGTTCGTCGCGTCGTAGTCCTCGGGGTGAACGGCGGTGTTATCGAGAACGAAGCCGCCGGGGATTCTCAAAAAGCCCGCACATTGTTCAAAAGCTTTCGCGCCGAGTTTTTTAACCTTTAAAAGGTCTTCGCGCCGCTCGAATTTCGCGGTTTTTCTGTATTCGGTAATACTTTTAGCCGTGCCGCCGTTAAGTCCCGCAACGTAAGAAAGAAGGCTTGCGGAAGCGGTGTTAAGGTCTACGCCGACGCTGTTAACGCAGTTTTCGACCACGCCGCCGAGAACCTCTTCGAGTCTTGCTTCCGGCATATCGTGCTGATACTGT
Source organism: uncultured Clostridia bacterium (assembly GCA_934271275.1). Taxonomy (GTDB): domain Bacteria; phylum Bacillota; class Clostridia; order Christensenellales; family Borkfalkiaceae; genus UBA1259. Next base: position 193,704 of record CAKQRD010000001.1, read on the forward strand.
CCCACGCCTATCGACTTAACGTCTATTTTAATAAGCTCCGCGAGGGGATCCTGCAATCTTCTCGCGATAGAAACAGCGCTTCTTTGCGCAGGCTCGAAATCGGGGAATTCCTCCGCGCCGAGCTTGCTCGCGCTGTAAACGGAAGCGCCCGCTTCGTTCACGACCGCGTACGATACGGGACGTTCGCATTTCTTTATCAAATTCGCGACGAAAATTTCCGATTCTTTGCTCGCCGTGCCGTTACCTATCGAAATAACGTCCACATTGTATTTTTTAACGAGCGCGAGAATTTTCGCTTCCGCTTCTTCAATCTTATTCTGCGGCGGAGTGGGGAAAATGACCGCCGTGTCGAGAACGTTCCCTTCGGGGCTGATGACCGCGATTTTGCAACCCGTTCTGTACGCGGGATCGAGTCCTAAAACAACCTTGCCTTTGAGCGGGGGTTGAAGAAGGAGCGGACGGAGGTTCACCTCGAACATCTTTATCGCCTGTTCGCTCGCTTTCTCGAAAAGGTCGCTTCTCACCTCCCTTTCTATCGAAGGGAATATAAGTCTTTTATAAGCGTCCTCGGCGGCGGCGGCGACTATCTTCGCGTTGTTGCCGTCACCCTTGACGTATAAACTTTGAATTGCGGAGATAAACGCTTCTTCGTCCACGACGACGGAAACTTTTAAGCACTCTTCCTTTTCGCCGCGGTTTACCGCAAGGATTCTGTGCGAGGGCATTTTATCTATGCGCTCCTCGTAATCCTTATACATATCGTAGGTTTTGGCGTTTTCGTTTTCCAAAAGCTTGCAGGAAATTTCGCCCGTCTCCATAGTCTTTTTACGGAGAGTTTTCCTTAGTTCCGCGTCGTCAGAAACGCGTTCCGCGATAATGTCGGAAGCCCCCGCGAGAGCCTGCGCGGAATTTTCCACGCCCTTTTCGGGGTTGATATATTTTTCCGCTTCTTTCTCGGGTTCGTCGGCGTTTTTATCCTGCGCAAGAATATATTCCGCAAGCGGGGTAAGCCCTTTTTCCGCGGCGACCGAAGCGCGCGTTTTTCTTTTCTGCTTGTACGGACGATAAATATCCTCCGCTTCCGTCATCGTTTCCGCTTTTTCGAGCGCGGCGGCTATTTCTTCCGTCATTTTGCCCTGCTCGGTTATGGAAGCGGTGATTTCCTCTTTTCTCTTGTCGAGGTTGCGCAAATATTTAAGTCTGTCCGCAAACTCGCGAAGCACCTGATCGTCGCAAGACCCCGTCATTTCTTTTCTGTATCTCGCGATGAACGGAATGGTATTTCCGTCGTCGATAAGCGTTATGATGTTTGCGGAATGGTCGGGGCGGATTTTAAATTCCGCCGATAATTTTGCCGAATAGTCCATAGTCTGTTTAGTTTACCTTTACCTTTTTTTCTTTTATAAATAAGCTCTTCGCCGCGCGATATTGTTTCCGCGGCAGTCGGCTTTTTAACCTTTTTTATGAATTTACTTTCAACGCCGTCCGTTCAAATCGGGTGCAACGCGATTTGCGTTTACAAAATTTATCTTTTTTTGCCCTTTCTTTTGCGGATTTCCTTAACCGTGTTTTCGTACCCGTTGTTCTGCGGAACGTAGTACACTCTGTCTTTTAAAGAGTCCGGCAGATACTGCTGTTCTACGTACCCGCCGTAAGAATGCGGATACTTGTAGTTTGCGGCTTCTTTTTTATCTTCCTTCGAGCCGTACACCGCGTTTTTAACCCACGGCGGCACGTTGTCGTCCTTTATCTCCCGCGCGTCCTTTGCGGATTCGTCCATAGCGATTACCACGGAGTTGGATTTTTCCGCTTCGCAAACGTAAATTATCGCCTGCGACAACGGAAGAAGCCCTTCCGGAAGTCCGAGTTTTTCAAATGCGACGAGGGCGTTCGTCGCAACCACCATCGCCATGGGATCTGCCATTCCTACGTCTTCCGAAGAATGAGCTATCACCCGCCTTGCGATAAGCCGCGGGTCGCACCCGCCCTGCACCAGCCGCTGCATATAATAAAGCGCGGCGTTGGCGTCGCTGCCGCGGAGGCTTTTACAGAACGCCGAAAGCATATCGTAATACGCCTGCTCGTCGTAAGACATAGCCTTTTGCTGAATGGATTCTTCCGCGTCTTTTAACGTTACTTTAATTTCCCCGTTTTTATCGGGTTCGGTCGTGAGCGCGGCAAGTTCCAGCGCGTTATACGCCACGCGCAGATCTCCCGCGGCAACCCGCGCGATGTGGCGATAAGCCGCCTCTTCCACTTCGAGGTCGTAGTTACCAAGCCCCCTTTCCTTATCCGCCGTCGCAGTTTTCAACGCGGAAAGGATATTTTCTTCCGAAAGGCGTTTAAGCTCGAATACCCTGCATCTCGAAACGATTGCGGGAGTCATGTTCGCATAAGGATTTTCGGTAGTAGAACCGATAAAAATTATATCGCCTTTTTCTATCGAAGGAAGCAGGCTGTCGCTTTGCGTTTTGCTGAAACGATGACACTCGTCTAAAAGAAGATAGGTCTTTTTTCCGTATAATTTCGCGTTAGATACCGCTTCGTCCACGACGCGCTTAACGTCCGCGACGCCCGAAGAAACCGCGTTAAGCTTTACGAAATTGCCCGCGGTGCTGTTTGCCACGACGTTTGCGAGAGTGGTTTTGCCGCACCCCGGAGGCCCCCAGAAAATACAGCTCCCGAGCCTGTCCAGCTTTATCGCGCGGCGCAAAAGTCCCGTTTCGGAAACTATGTGTTCCTGTCCGAGAAATTCCGAAAGAGTTCTTGCTCTCATTCGTTCCGCAAGCGGAATATTCTTTTTAACGCCCTCCTTTTCGGCGGCTATATCGAATAAATCCATATTATTTATTTTATCATATCCGATATTTTTTTTCAAGTCTTAATACAATATAAATATGGCATATTTTGTTAAAACCGAAAGCGGCGGAGCTTTTACGCCCGCAAAAAAGACCTCTGTAACGGCTGCCGCGAAAAATAAAACCAAAAAAATCGCGGTCGACAAAGCGACGATAAAAGAATTTTCGCTGTTTACGGTTTTCGTTGCGGCGGCAGTACTTCTTGCGGCAAGCGGAAAAGGCGCGGAATTTGCCCTTCAAGGAATAAAATTGTGGGCGGCGGTAGTTCTTCCCGCACTTTTCCCGTATTTTTTCGTTTCCGCTATACTGACGCGGCTTAAAATCACCGAACGGCTCGCGCTTACCTTTTCGCCCGTTTACCGCAAGGTTTTTAAGGTTAGCGGAATAGTTTCGTACGCGTTCTTTTTAAGCGTGATTTCGGGCTATCCCGTCGGGGCGAAAATCGTTTCCGATTTAAGGAAAAACGGACTTTTAGAAGAGGACGAGGGGGTGCGCGCGGCGGCGCTCTGCTCCACCTCTTCGCCGTCATTTTTAATCGCGGCGGTAGGTAGCGCGGCGTTCGGCTCGGCGCGGCTCGGAATCGCGCTCACCGCGTGCCATATCGTTTCCGCCGTATGCACAGGCGTTATATTTTCCTTTTATAAAAGCAAAAAAAGCCGCGGCTCTTCGGCGGCGGCTTCAAGCGTTTCGGAAAGTAAAAGCACGGAAAAAACGGGCTTTAACGGACAAAATTCGGACAAAAACGCGAGCGGCGCGGGAGGAACGGACAATTTGTTATACGAATGCGCATATAATTCCGTCGTTTCCATACTCGTGGTGGGCGGGCTTATAGTTTTGTTTTCCGTCCTCACCTCTCTTCTCGATTTTTACGGCGTTTTTAAGCCGTTCGTCGCCGCGCTCGCCGAAATTTTCGGAAGCGAAACGCTTGCGGAAGGGATAATTTACGGCGCGTTCGAGTGTACGGGCGGAATTACTCGACTTGCGGCGACGGGAATTTCAAAAGGCGCGTTCGCCGTCGCGGCGGGAATGTGCGGCTTCGGCGGGCTTTCGGTCATAGCGCAGTCGCTCGCGTATCTTTCGGGGGCAAAAATAAAAGCCGCGCCTTTCCTTCTTTCAAGGGTAGCGGCGGCGGCTCTGAATTTTTTATTCGCCTTGATTGTTTACCGAATTTTCTTTTAGGAATCTCGAATAAATATCGAGCGTTTTTGCGGGAACGAGAGCGGAAAAGTCCTCGCCCCTCTTTATCATTTCGCGAACCTTCGTGGAGCTTATATCCTTATAATCGTCGGTTGCGAAAACGTACGAGGTTCTTATATCGGGGTAAGTAAGCCGATTTTTTTCTTCCGCGGCGTGTTCGTATTTTAGGTCCTTGTCGTTCCTGATTCCGCGAACGTAATCGGTCACTCCGTTTTCTTTTAGATAAGCGGGGAAATTTTTGACGTCCGCATAAGACAGAACGTCCACGCGCCCCTCGCCGCCGAACGCGGCTTTTAAGGCTTTAAGCCGCACCGACCTCGGAAAAAGCGGTTTTTTATCGGGGTTCTCGCCCACGACTACTATTACTCTGCCGTAAGCTTTAAGGCATTTGTTGATGATATTGACGTGACCGACGGTTAGCGGGTCGAAAGTTCCCGCGAATACGGCGTTTTTCATTTTTTCGGTTAGTTCCTTTATATATTTTTTATAAGGTGTTTCGTTTTTCTTTCGGCAACGTTTTTCGGTAAAAGACGTGCAGAATGACAATCAAAAGTTTTCGTGTAAAAAATTGTATGACGGCGGGAGGGACCTCTCCGCCCTACGGACGCATACAGTTTACAACTGTATAAGAGGAAAGATGCGGTCAAATCGTTGTCTGCCCCTTAAAGAGTAAGGGGCAAAGTTAGTCTGAGGTATTTGCGCTCAAAAGTATTTTGAGTTCGGAAAGGCGTGCGGATTGCCGCAACAGGTGAGAAGTGGCGCAGGGCGCGTACAAAGAAGTACGCAACCAAGCCACGACGAACACGTAGCGTCAAGATGCGCCCTTATATTCGCTCAAAAAAGGTCAGGTACGCCCTGCCGTACTTCCTCTCGTCCGCTATTTTAAGCCCTTCCGCCGTTCCCGTAAACGGCTTTTCGTTCTCGTAAACCGCAACGCCGCTCTTTTTAAGAGCCGAAGCCACGAGCGGCAACACGCTTTCCGCGCCCGCAAGGTACGGCGGATCTATATATATTATATCGAACTTTCTTTCTTCCGAAGCGTTTTTCATTCCCGCAAGAAAGGTCGCCGCGTCCGAATTTTTCACGGTAACGCCGTCGCTTATCTTCAAAATTTCCAGATTTTTTTTAAGCACGGCAAGACTTTCGCGAGATAAATCGTTAAAAGTTACGGAGTTCGCCCCGCGCGAAAGAGCTTCCAGCCCGACCGCGCCCGTACCGCAATAAAGGTCCAGAAAATCGCACCCTTCCACGCGGTTTCTTAAAATATTGAAAAGGCTTTCGCGCACGCTGTCCGCCGTGGGACGAATGGCTTCCCCCTTAAATTCCGCAAGCTTTCTGCTCCTGTATTCTCCGCCGACTATTCTCACGACTATTCTCCGTAAATTCTTTTTTGATTTTCCCTGATTCTGTCGTACTGCGCCTTGATTTTTCTTGCGCCGAGATAGTAAGCGAGTCCCAGCGTCAGAATAATCACGGGGAGAGCGACGAGGGTTAAATAGAACGTCGCGGGAGAAGGGCTTCCCGTGCCGCTTACGCGGAAAAACGCGTAAAACGCAAGGTATACGAGAGAAGCCGCCACACCGAAACCGTTTCCTCCGCCGCAAATTATCATAATCGTATGCACAAGCATAAGAACTATAAGCGGCACGCAGGCGGTAAAGCCTATCATAAAGCCCTTATGGGGCTTGTACTCTTCGTTGAGCTTTAAGGGGCGAAGCTCGCCCGTCAATATCATCTGCTTTCTTTCGAGGTCGTTGGCGTTGCGGGTTTTAAGGGCGTCTTGTCCCAACTTATATGCGTACGCCGCAATGATAAACAGGTATAAACCGAGGTTTAACACGAGAAGAACGTATTTAAGCCAGGCAAGATTGTTGTTTTGGATAGCGAGTATGCCGAACGCCGTTATCGCCATAAAAAAGAGATAAACGAACGGCAGAACCGCGTTTTTAACGTAATATTTAATCATTTTTTACTCTCGTCTATATAGATTTTCTCGGCTCGCGCCGCAGATTTCGTTAGTATTTCGTAGCTTATGGTATTATATTTTTCGGCAAGAACTTCCGCTTCGGTCATAACGGCAACGCTTTTTTTGCCTCGCCCGTCGAAAACTTTTTCCGCCGAAACGTCCATACACCTTGCCGCAATATCTTTTCCGAACTTTCCCCTCGGCAGTCCGTCCGCATAGCCGTATCTTATTATACGCGCACGCGTATTCTCCGCAAGTCTTTCCTTCCCGTATAAAAGCGTTTCGCCCGCGTTAAGTGCTTTTTCTCCGAGAACGGGCGCAAAAATTTTCATCGCGGGACGCACGGCTATTTTATCGCTCGCAAAAGGCTTGTATCCGTAAAGAAGTATCCCTATCCGCACCATATCGAAATACGCGCCGCGCAAAAAACCGCCGCTTGCGGAAATATGCGCCTTTATTCCGCGGTCGAAACTTTTAACCGCCTTTACCGCCCGACGGAATTTTTCTGTAGCGCGCAAAAAAAGTTCGTCGTTTTCGGGCGCGCCGTAATGGGAAAACACCCCGCAAAGCTTTGCGCAGCCGCACCGCGAGTAACACGAAAGAATCTTTTTCAACTCCGTCTGCTCCGCGCCGCCGCGGTTCATGCCCGTATTGATTTTAAGATGCGTTCCGACCGTTTTACCGACTTCCCGCCCCGCGCGTTCCGCACACAAAACGTCACGACACCCGCTTACGCAGAGAGTAAGAGAATTTTCCGCCGCGGCTATATAATCCGTCCGCGAAACGGGGTTGAAAACGAGAATATCTTCGGTAATTCCCGCCCGCCTTAAACGCGTTCCCTCTTCTATAAGTGCGACCGCAAAGCAATCCGCGATTCCGTGCAGGGTCTCCGCCACTCTTTCCGCGCCGTGTCCGTATGCGTCCGCCTTTACCACGGCGCAAAACGCCGTGTTCCTCGGCAAAATCGCCTTTATTTTATTCGCGTTCTCCCGTATCGCAGACAAATCTATTTTAGCAACGTTCAGCATACCCTCATAGTATGCTTCTCTCGCTCCCGCGCGTTACGGAAATATCGTTTCCCGCTTTAAGGTAACCGCCGCGTAGCTACCGCCGCTTTTATACGCCGCCTTTATCCGCGCGTTCCGTATTCCCTCGCTTATATTAAAATAAAGTATACCATTTTTACGCACTCTTGTCAACACCGTGACGCATTAGTTCTTCACAAGCGTTTTTCAAACTTTCGTAAAGAAATTTATATAAATTTTTATAAAAAGTTTCGCTAAATACTTGACAAACAAAAAATTTGTGGTATAATTTATATAAAAAATGATGAAAATGTTTTAAGGAGGACGAAATGAAAAAGAATATGTACAGCCTGATGCTATCGGAAAAGGTGGTGGAAGAAATAGACCGCCTTGCCGAAAAGGAAGGCACGAACAGATCTAATCTCGTTAATCAGATTCTTGCGGAATACGTTTCGATAACCACGCCCGAAAAGCGGATTTCGGATATATTCGAGAGAATAGAGCGGCTTTTCGGCGGCGACGCGAGCTTTCCCGTATACCGCGAAAGCCACGACAACACCCTTTCTATTAAGAGCGCGCTTTCTTATAAATACCGTCCGACCCTTCGCTACGAGGTGGAGCTTTACCGCACGGAAGGCGGAGCGTTCGGCGAGCTGAAAGTCAATTTCCGCACGCAGTCTCCGGAGCTTCTCACAAAGCTTACCGAATTTTTCAGGTACTGGCAGAGGCTCGAAGAAATTTACGTTTTCTCGTTCTTCAAAAGCGGGCGCATACGCTACTCGCTTGACGAATACAAGTGGACGAGAAGCCTTTCTTTCCCCGAGAACAAGCGGTACGAAAGCGAGGACCTTTCCCGCGCGATAAGCGAATACGTCAAGGTGTTCGACAGACTACTTAAAAAATACCTTGCGGACGGTTATTCCTCGGTAAGAGAACTCGAAAACGACTACCTTGCAGCTTTGAACGGCGGCGCGCTCATCATTTAGCGCAAAAACGAATACAAAATTTAAATCACGATATTAAGCAATAAATTAAAGATTACAAGAAGGAGGTAAAAATTTATGAACGCAAACAAGCTTACCAAAAAGGCGGCGGAAGCCATAACCGCCGCGCAGAACATAGCGATAGAAAACGGCAACATTCAGATTATGCCCGAGCATCTTTTATACGCGCTTATCGATCAGGAAAACGGACTTATCGGTCAGCTCATAAGAAAAATGGGCAAATCTCCGGACGAGCTTTTGTCCGAAATAGATACTCTTATAAGGAAAATTCCCGCGGTTTCGGGAGCGGGCAGAGAACCCGACAAGGTTTATATCTCCCCTCTCACCGATAAGATTTTAACCGCGGCGGAAAGACTTGCGGACAATCAGAAGGACGAGTACGTTTCGGTCGAACACATAATGCTTTCTATATTCGACTACGCGGACGACGGCATAAAGGACGTGTTCCGCGCGCACGGAATAACCAAGGCGGGCTTTACCGAAGAGCTTAAAAAGGTGAAAACCGACCGCGTTACTTCGGACGAACCCGAAAACGGCTACGACGCGCTTAATAAATACGGTTTCGACCTCGTGGAACGCGCTAAACAGCAAAAGCTCGACCCCGTTATCGGCAGAGACAACGAAATACGAAACGTTATAAGAATCCTTTCGAGAAAGACGAAGAACAACCCCGTGCTGATAGGCGAACCGGGCGTAGGTAAAACGGCTATCGCGGAAGGGCTTGCGCAGAGAATAGTGCGCGGAGACGTTCCCGAAGGGCTTAAAGAAAAGACTATTTTCGCGCTGGATATGGGCGCGCTGATTGCGGGCGCGAAGTTCCGCGGCGAATTCGAGGAAAGACTTAAAGCTGTTTTGAACGAGGTGAAAAAGAGCGAAGGCAAGATAATTCTTTTTATCGACGAACTGCACACGATAGTCGGCGCGGGCAAAACGGACGGCGCAATGGACGCGGGCAATCTGTTAAAGCCGCTCCTCGCGCGCGGCGAGTTGCACTGCATCGGCGCGACCACCCTCGACGAATACAGAAAATATATAGAAAAAGATCCCGCCTTGGAACGTCGTTTCCAACCCGTTCTCGTGGACGAACCGACGGTGGAAGATACTATTTCCATACTGCGCGGACTTAAAGAGCGTTACGAAGTTTATCACGGCGTAACCATTCACGACGGCGCGCTGATTGCGGCGGCAACCCTTTCTAACCGTTACATTACCGACCGTTTCCTCCCCGATAAGGCGATTGACCTCGTGGACGAAGCGTGCGCGATGATAAGAACGGAAATAGATTCCATGCCGACCGAAATGGACGAGATTTCGAGAAAAATAATGCAGCTCGAAATCGAGGAAACCGCACTCAAAAAGGAGACGGACGAACTGAGTCTTGCCCGCCTTGAAGAAATAAGAAAAGAGCTTGCTGATCTGCGCGAAAAGTTCGGCGCGATGAAGGCGCAGTGGGAGAACGAAAAGAAGAGCATTCACGAGGTTTCCGACCTGAAATCAGAAATCGAAAAGGTGAACGCGGAAATAGAGACGGCGCAGAGAAACGCCGACTACGAACACGCGGCAAAGCTCAAATATTCCACTCTCCCCGAGCTTAACAAAAAGCTGGAAGAAGCAAAGCACCGCGAAGGAAAGCAGAAAAACACCCTCCTTCGCGACACCGTTACCGAAGAGGAAATCGCGAAAGTCGTGTCCCGCTGGACGGGTATTCCCCTCTCGAAGCTTATGGAAGGCGAAAGAGAAAAGATTCTGCACCTTCCCGACATTCTGCATAAACGGGTAGTCGGACAGGACGAAGCGGTGGAAAAGGTTTCGGAAGCGATTATGCGTTCCCGCGCGGGCATAGCGGACCCCAACCGTCCGATAGGTTCGTTTATGTTTTTAGGACCGACGGGCGTAGGTAAAACCGAGCTTGCAAAGGCTCTTGCGGAAAGTCTTTTCGACGACGAGCATAACCTTGTCAGAATAGATATGACCGAGTATATGGAAAAGTTCTCGGTGTCGAGGCTTATCGGCGCGCCTCCGGGATACGTCGGATACGACGAGGGCGGTCAGCTTACCGAAGCGGTGAGAAGAAAACCCTACTCCGTTATCCTCTTCGACGAAATCGAAAAGGCGCACCCCGACGTGTTCAATATCCTTTTGCAGGTGTTAGACGACGGCAGAATAACCGATTCGCAGGGGCGCACGGTGGACTTTAAGAATACGATTATAATCCTTACCTCTAACCTCGGCTCGAATTACATTCTCGAAGGCATCGACGAAAAAACGGGCGAAATCAGCGAAGCCGCAAAGGCGGAGGTGAACGCGCTCTTAAAGAAGTCCTTCCGTCCCGAATTCCTTAACAGGCTCGACGAGACGATTATGTTTAAGCCGCTCTCGAAGGCGAACGTCACGGGTATAATAGACCTGCTCCTTAGCTCCCTCAGAGAGAGAATGGAAGAAAGAAGACTGCGCCTTTCGGTTACGGACGAAGCGAAGGCTTTCATAGTGGATCACGGCTACGACCCGATTTACGGCGCAAGACCTTTGAAGAGATATTTACAGGGAAAGGTGGAAACCTTGCTTGCTAAAAAGATGCTCGAAGCGGACCTCGCTCCGAACAGCGAACTCGTGGTAGAAGAAGAAAACGGCGACCTCGTCGTAAAAGTAATTCCGCCCGAAAGCAAAGAATAACGGCGTTTTAATATCCTCGGATATAGAATTAAGTTAAAAGCATAAGCGGCGGCTCGCAAAGAGCCGCCGCTTGTATTTTTTATCTTTTTATATCGCAGATTTTACTTTTTTATCGCCGCCGTTTCGATAAGCATTTGTTCCATTTTTTTCATACACACGCCGCGGTCGAACTTTTCGCGAGCCATGGCGGCGTATTTCTTTTCGTATTCCTTTTTCACCTCGGGGTGTTCAATCCACCAGTCGATTTTTCTTGCCAGATCGTCCGAATCGTTATAATCGAAAAGGCTTTTATCGTCCAGCGCGTAAAATCTCGTCGCGCTCTTCGGGGCGTTGTTGATTACGGGAACGGTTCCGCAGGCAATCGCTTCGAGACAGCCTATCCCCTCCGCCTCGTAATCCGCGGCGTGAACGTAAAGATCGGCTTTTCTGTCGAGTTCCACCATTTCGGAACGGGTAAAGAATCCGAACCGCGGCTTTATCGGCAAAATTTCCGCCTGACTTTTAAGCTTTTCTTCGAGCGGTCCGCCGCCCGCGAGCGTAAGCCGTATTTTATCCTTATATTTTGACTTCGCGACGCCCGCGATAAGCACGTTATGCGATTTTTCCTTGGAATATCTGCCCGTATAGAGAATATCTATAAACCCGTCGTCCGTTTTTTCACTATCGTCGGGCGTAAAAATCTCATTCACGCCGTTGGAAATAACGTAGCCGTTCGTCGCGCCGTACATTCCCTCGTACACGTCGCGCAGATACTGCGAAACGTAGTGAATGGCGTCTACTCGCTTATACATATTGCGGAAATGCTCGTAGGTAAGGTGGTTGACAAGCCGAGATTTGCTCATAAAAATATGCGTGGAAAAATTTTCGGCAAGTAAGTGGAAGCCTGCCGCCGTAGGAATTTTCTTTTCCTCCGCGATTTTCGCCGTCGCCTGCCCCAGAGAAAACGGAAGCATAATGTGAATGACGTCCACGCCGTCTATCGCGTTTTCTATAATCTCCCGCTCGGGCGAAGCAAGCGTCACACCGTTCTTTTCGAGATAGGCGTTGAACACCCCGAAATCTCTGTTCGGCACGACGTAAAACCCTTCCGTATCCTTTTTGCTCGCGTCCGCGCAAAGCACCTTCACTTCGTGTCCCGCCTCTTTAAGGTAGCGGATAAGATTCATCGCGGCGATGGTAACGCCGTTGTTTTCTTTTCCCAAAACGTCACAGACTACCGTTATCTTCATTCGTTTCTTCCTTTTTGACGTAGTTTATATATGCGTAGCTGTTTTCGCGCTCCGCGGTAGCTTTCATAAAGCAGTAAATTTTATCGCGCATTTCGCGCTTTCCGTCGCAATTCTTGGGGTAAACGGGGTCGCTCACCGTAACCGTCACGAGCGGCTTGCCGTTTTTAAAAAGCTTCCTCTGCCGATAAGTCACGGTAAAGCCGACCGCGGGAACGTTAAAGGAAAACGGGTACGCGAACGAAGCCGCCGAAAAATTCCTTATCCCGTTATAATACGGCCACGCGTGCGCCTCGGGATAAACGACTATCGTCTGCCCCTTTTTAAGGAGCTTTTCCATAGCCTTGTGCAGATTTTTGGTCGCGGCAAGGTCTCCGGGGACGGGCATACCGCAGACGAGCGGCACAATTTTGCCAATTATCGGAATAGACACGGCGTCGGGCGAAACCAGAATATTCGCGCGGCGCGGAAAGGTGACGAGAGACGGCGTAAACGCGTCGCCCGCCATCTGCGTGTGGTTGCCGTATAAAATATAGCCGCCCTTCACGCTTTTAAGGGCTTTGCGGTTTTTTATCCTTATTCCCTTACAGTGCATAAAAATAAACGCGACGGGCGTGGCGATAAGGCGGTATAAAATAAACCGCAGAAATTTCCACAACGGGCGTTTATCCTTTAAGTAATTATAATCCCCCGTTATCTTTTTCGGCTTTATTTTACCGTACGTAGGGGCAAAATCGTCGTTTAATTCGTCAGAATAATAAATCGTCTTTTTTTCTTTCGTTTTACACATTCCCGATAATTTTTCCCTTGCGTTATTAGATTACTCCATATAATATTGTACCAAAAAACCGCCGCCGTTTCAACTTATTTTCGGTTTTTCCTTAAAATCGCGCTGAACAAATTCCCGATTATTGTAAGTTTTTACATCGCCGCGGGCGAGCGCGCGGTTATCGCACGCTCGCCCGTCGCATTCTCCCGCGGTTACAAAACCGTCGTTCGATAATCGCAGAACGTTTCGGCACGCGCTAGCCCGTTACGTCTCCTTTTTTCCGCAACGCAACGGATTTTTACGGCGACTTTTTTACTTTATTCGCGCAAAAACGCCCGAAAAAGTTATTTTTTTCGTAATGAAAACATATATATTTAAACCGTAAATACGGAAAATATATTTCGGCGTTTCAAAGAGAACGCTTTTAAAGCCGCCGAAAAGCGCTTTGTGGCGTTTAAGAAAGTCGTCAGGGGGAAAACGAAAATGCGATATTCAAAAAAAATCGTCGTGCTTAAAGAAATCACGCAGGGCTTTTCGGTATGCAAAAAGCCCGTAAGCGGCATCGTGCGGGTGGAAATCGAGGACGGCGTGGCTAATCTTTTTCTTTCGTTCGTGAATTTCCGCGCTTCGGGGCGGGGAACTTACGCGTTCTTTCTCACGGACGGCGAGAAAACGCCCTTTTACTACGAATTAGGCGCGCGCCCCACCTCTTTTGCGCGGGTTATGGAAAGGCTTCCCGACATAGAAAAGGGATTTGCCGCGGGCGTATGCTTCGTTGCGGACGACCTCCCCACCCTTGCGGCGTTCGGAAGGACGGACGAGTGCGAGCTTACCGTGACCGATATGAAAAGCCTTTCCGCCGAAAAATGCTTATCGCTACGAAAACAGCGGTTTAAGATGGCGGAAGCTATTGAATCTGCGGAAGCCTCAACGCCCGCGACGGCGGCAAAAACGGCGACTGCGACAACTCCTGCGGTAGCGGCAACCGAAACCACACCCGCGGAAACGTCTGCGGCAACGGCAAAGGCGGCGAAAGCTTCCCCGAAAAAAGAAAAAACGGAAGCCCCGCAGGAAATAGAAACGGCAAAAGAGCTTTCGGACGAACCGCGGGAGCTTAACGAAATATACGAGGATACAGAGGAAACCGAAAATCTCGAAGTAGCCGCAGAAGCGGATGAAACGGGAGAGATAAAAGACGAAAACGACGAGGACGCAGAGGAATCGGCGAGCTTTGCGGAAAAAACGGACAGTGCTTTCGTATACGACGACGAGGCGGTCGCAACCGAAAACTATTACGAGGCGGAAGCGGGAGAAAATGAAAACGACGGCATACAATTTAAAAATGAACTGCCTTATTTCGGCGGCAAAAAAGAAGAAGGAAAAGAGTCGGCGGACGCTTACGGCGCTCAGAATGAAGAGGATTTTGGGGACGGCGAGGAATATTCGGAAAGTCGCCCTTACTATCTCACCGTAAAAGAGGAGCTTAACGAAATTTTCAGCAAGTTTCCGGAAGAAACCTCGCTCAAAAAACTTTTCCCCGACAGCGAATTTTCGCGCGTCAACTATTCCGCGGATAAATTTTACGTCGTGGGGCTTATAAAGGAAAGCGGCGAAGAAAAATATATCTGCTACGGCGTGCCGGGGGCTTATTCCGAAAACGCGCCCGAGGAACTTGCCCCCTACTGCTCGTTCATTCCCGTTTCTATTTTCGACCTCTCGGGGGACGGGTACTGGATGATGTTTCAATCGGCAACTACGGGCGAGTGTATACTCTTAAATCATAACAGGTGATTTTTTCGGTACGCCGCGGGAGAAATCGAGAAAAAAACGGAAAGACGCGACGCCGAGAATGCGCGGAGTAACTACACGCAACGCGAAAAAAAGCACAGCACAAAAAGTCACGGTGCAAAAAAAGGCGCGGCGAGCCGTAAAAGCTCGCCGCGCCTTCTTTATTTCTCTCAATAAACTTTTATCTCTACTCTACATCAAAAGTTCGCCTTCGGAGGACTTTACCACCTTGAACATTTCTACCTGTCTGCCCGTCGCGGCGTCTATATAAACGTAATAGGTGTCGCCCTCGAACGTTCCCGAAAACTCGTAGCAAAGCTTTTCGGTCGTCTCGCCGACGGGTATCACCGCAAGACGGCAGGTCACCACGTCTATATTACCCGAAACGTTTTCGCGCGCAGTCTTTTCGGTTATTGCGGGCTTTGCGAGCGTTCTTTCGGTATGATTCATATAATAGCTCGTCGCTTCCATACCGATAACATTGCCCGTTTCCGCGCAAACCCTTATCTTAATCAGGTCGGAATAGATTATCACGCCGTCCTTTTCGGAAGCGTAGTTCACCGTGTAAACGTTGTTCGCGAGGTTTATCCATACGGGAGTCATTCCGTCAACGCCCGCCGCCTCCAGAAATTCAAGACCTTTTTCGGTCGCGAGGTCGTCGTCGACGTTCACTTTCTTACACGAACCCGAGTACGCGAACATCACGAGCTTGCCGCCTTTTTCGGAAATCTGCGCGTACAAAAGCTCTCCGTCGCTCGTTCCCGAAATATTAAAGCATCTTATGCCACTCTCCGTCATACCGTCGTTTCTCACGTCCGTCGGATTGAAGCCGATAAACAGCTTGGAGAAAATATCCTTCGCGGTCGCTTCCGAAATATTTTCGCCCGTTATACCCTTTATTTCGCGCCTGTCCTTCCCGTCAGAGAAAGGTCCGTCGTAGATAAGCTCGGGATACTCCGCGGAAAGATTTTGAAGCTCGTTAAAGTTGTTGATAACTATATCGCCGTTGCCGCTTTCGGTCATCGCGGTGAAATTGTAGTCGCCGCTCATATTCGCCGTCATTTCGGCAAGCGCGTTTTTAAGCGATTCGTTCGCCTTTTTAAGGCTCGCAAGATTTTCGTATTCCTTGTCCGTCAGCTTTTCGCCCGCGACTATCTTTTTGTGCAGATACTTCGCGTAGTCGCCTATCTGGTTTATGATTTTAGTGGTATAATGCTTGCTTTCGTCTTGCAACGGAAGCTGTTGAACGTCGCTTTCCGCAAGCTCGCTGTTCACCGCAAGGTCTAACAAATACCCCTGCGCCGCGCCCGCGTCTTTGGTCGCCATAACCTTGGAAAGGTTTACGTCCATATTATCCACCTGATCCACCGTGTCATAAAAGGACTTTCTGTAAGAAGCTTCCAGCATATTCTCTTCCGCCGTGGGCATCAGGAATACGAAGGTAAGAACGGAAGCGAGTACGAGAGTAGCGCATCCCAGCGATATAACCGCCGCAAGCCACCCGCCGAAGCCTCTTCTCTGTTCCTTGTTCTTCTGCCGCGTTTCGTCGCGGCGTTTTCTTCTTTCCTTTTTAGCGAGAAATCTCTGTTTTCTCTCTTCCGCCTTCTGCGCGCGCATTTCCTTTTTGGCGGAAAGCTTTGCCGCGCGCTCCGCCGCTATACGTTCCGCACGCTGTTTTTTCGTTTCGCTCTTCCTCGCGTCGCGGCGTTTTTGTTTTTCGGCTTTTATCTCCGCTTTTCTCGCTTTCGCTTCCGCTATGCGCCTGTTCTTATCGCGAAGCGCGGTGGCTTTCGCCTTTTCGCGTTCCGCCTTTTTGTGCGCTTTAATCCTTGCTATTTCCACGCGTTTTTCGGCGCGGATTCTTTCTTTTTCCGCTTCCGCACTCTCGCGTTCGCGCCTTTTGGCGTTTTTCGCCGCGAGCTTCTTTGCGCGAAGCTCTTCCTTTATGCGTTTCTTTTCTTCGGCGCGGGCATATTTCGCCGCAAGCTTTTCGGCTTTTTTACCGTTTTTGCCTTTGGCAGTCTTTTTTGCTTCGTTTTTTTTGCCTGCGGAAGCCTTGCTTACAGACTTTTTCGCCGACTTGGTTTTGCCGTTATTCGCCGTCGCCCGCTTTTTAGAAGAAGGCTTATCCCCTGCGGGCTTCGCGGCGTCGTTTTTTACGGCAAGCTCTTCTTTGCCGTTTGCGGCGTTATTTTTCGCCGCGTTTTCCGCTTTTTCAATTGCGTTATTTTTCTTTTTTTCCATTTCATTAACCTCCCTTATATTCGCTCAAAAAATTATTTGGCGAAAACGTGATTCCCTATCGTCACAGTCGTGCTTCTCGAAAAAATCCAAGAACTCGTCGCGGTGGCGGGATTGTAATAATAAATCGCGCCGTAGGTCGGATCCCAACCGTTCATAGCGTCTTGCGCAGCCTTCTTCGCGGTGGCGTTCGGCGTTAAATTTATCTGCCCGTCGCTGACCGCGGTAAACGCGTAGCTCTGATAGATTACGCCCGCCATAGTATTCGGGAAAGACGCGCTCTTGATTCTGTTCATAACGACCGCGCCGACCGCCACCTGTCCGACGTAGCTTTCCCCGCGCGCCTCGCCGTAAATTAGCTTTGCAAGAAGGTTTACGTCCGAATCGCTGTACGTCGAAGAGGTCGAGGACGACGAGCTTCCGCTTGAAATGCCGAGTGCGGCAAGGGTTTTCGCGCCGACTATGCCGTCTGCGGTAAGCCCGTTCTTTTTCTGGAAATACTTAACCGCCGCGGTGGTTTTCGCGCCGTAAACGCCGTCTACCGAGCCTTTATAGTAGCCCCAGTTTTTAAGCTTCTGCTGAATCTTCTTTACCGTCGCGCCCGAGCTGCCTTGTCTTATCACCGCCGCGCACACGACCTCATCGCCGTAGTTTTCTCGCACGGTAGGTTTAGCGATAGCCGCGCACACAGCCGTCGTAACGACAAGCGCCGCCAAGATAACGATTTTTAATGCTTTTTTCATTTTTCCTCCTTATTTTCAAAAAACTTTTTAATAACGTCGTAAATTTTGCTTCTGTAAACGTAGTTTTTACCCTCGCCCGTAAAGCAGAGCGGCGGATAAACCACGCACCACCAGTTATCGCCCTTGCCGCTGCCGAGGTTTACGATGAGAGCCTTGTAAAAACCGCGCTCCAAGGTAAGCCCGCCGTATACGCGCGTCGGGAATTCTTCCGTATTTATCCGCGCTTTCGCCTTGTAGGAAAAACCGTTTCTATCAAGCACCGCGTTTGCCGCGCGCTCTATTTCGGGCAGAACGTTCGTAAGCGTTTTTTCCGCCTTTTCCCGAGTATCGCATTCCGCAAGATACGGAGTTAAAAGCTCTACCACCGCGTCCTTTACGAGATACTTTACCGACTGATCCTTTTCGAGGTTGGAATCGGCACGGATATGTATTCTTAAATATTCGGTCTCGGGTTCGGCTTCCGGCTTAGAAGCGGCTAACCCTATCGCCGACAATGCTATTATGAGAAAAGCAAGAAAAAGTATGCAAATTTTTTTCATATTGAATTTTTATCCCCTTACGCCCGCTTTTTCGGGCAATTTTCTTTCTGATTTTTTATTGACCGTTTTGAAAGAATTTATACGGTAATTCCGAATTTTTTAATAAAAGAGGGCGGAACGCGCAAAAACGGGCGCGGGAATACGGCGCGCAGGTACGGACGCGGAAAAGAAGTGCAGATAAATCAGGGAGCGAAAACGAACGCGAAAAAAACAAGCGCGGAAGGCACTCTCAAAGCAAACTTAAAAAGCCGCAACAAAAAACGGCGCGGAGAAATCAAGACGCAATAAAACCGAGCCGCAGGGCTTTTTTGCCTGCGGCTCGGTTTTATCTAATTTATAGAAGGAGGTTTATGAGCTTATTAAAATTATTATTTATTGTTTTGCGGCACGACTTCGGCTGTTACCGTTCGTTGCGGTCGCCTTTTACCGACAGAGGTTTTTAACCTTCGAGTGCCGCCGTATAGTCAATTTTATCTGCTTGTATTATTTATCTGCCCGTATTGCAGAAGCGGAACTGGGTCGCCACGAGCGCGACCGTTTTGGTATACGCTCTGTACCCGCTCACTCTTGAAACGGTCAAGGTCACGCTGTCGCCGATCTTTAAGCTTTGCATAACTTCAGTGACTTCCTCAACGGTGGAAACGGTTTTTTCACCGCCGGCTTCGGTTTTAAGCTTAACGATAACGTCGTTCACCTTAATACCCATTTTATCCGCCTGACTGCCGCTCGTTATCGCGCCGATATAAACGTAAGAACCTTCTCCGTCCGACTTCTGCACCGCGGTGAAGCCGAATTTTTCTTTATTCCCGGCAATGAAACCGTAATTATCGCCGGTATAAGTGCCGAGAAGCTCGCTCGCGATTTTCACAAAACCGCAATCTTGTTCGACGTCGTCCGAGCTTTTATAAGGAATGGCGAAGTTTATCTGATCGTAATCGGTGTTGCCGGCGTTGGTTATGCCTATAAGTTCGCCGTAAAGATTATAAAGTCCGCCGCCCGAATTGCCGTGATTTGTGGAAACGTCTATCTGCAAAAGCTGCATTTCGCCCACGCCGTCTACGTTCACGCTGCGTTTAAGGTAGCTTATATATCCGACGGAAGCCGTACCCGGAAGCACGCCCGTGGGGTTGCCTATCGCAAACACTTCGTCCATAACCGAAAGCTTGTAGCTCGCGGAAGGCACTTTCGCCTTTACTATTTTGTCCGCAGAAAGCTTGTTGCCCGAAACCGCCGCTTTATCGAGATTTAATTTCAGCACCGCCACGTCGGAAGACTGGTCGCCGCCGATAAGAGTTATCGCGCCGCTTTCCTCGCCGATAGTACCCGTAAAGGTGTAGTCGTCGTTTTCGTAAATCACGTCTTCGTCGGGAAGATAAACGGTTATATCGCCTTTGGAGCTGATAACGTGATGACAGGTAACGATATACGCCGCGCTGTCGTCCGCGTTTTCTTCGTAAGACATATCGACGATAACGCCGCTGCCGGCGCTCGTGCCGGAGGAAGTTTTAACCTTGATGGCAACAGCCGTTCTCGCGACCTCCGCATAAGCGTCTTTAAGCGAAAGCTCTTTTACTTCGTCGCTTTTGTCCGTGTTGAACACTACCGCTTTGGCGGCATAACGTTCGCTCGCCCCGTCGCCGACGTCCGGCTGACGAATAAACGACGTACAGCCTACGGCGCATAACGCTATTACAAATACTACCGCGAACAACGCGCAGGATTTAAGAAATTTTTTCATACCCCTTTTGTATGCCTCTTTTCTTTTTCGTTTATATTTTAACCCGCTAAACTTAAATTAACCTTAAAAAACGGAGTGTTATGAAAAATTTTTTACAAAAAAAGAAAAAATTTATCGTTTGTTTGAAAAGACGGGGAAAAAACTTTACCGAAAACCCCCTCGGTTGTCTTTTTTATGCGCCTTTGCATTGCAATCTTTAAAGGGCAGATAACTATTTGACCGTACTTTTTCTTATACAGTTACAAACTGTATACATATCTTTTAAACTTGATTCGTTTTATATCAGCCGCATTTGCCCTGTATTCGTAGGGCGGGGGCTTGCTCCCGCCGCCGATGAGTTGTTATGCGAAAACTCCTGATTGTCATTCTGAGCCGACCTTTCTTGACGGGCTTACGAAGAATCTCTACGCAAACCCATTGTTTGTCATTCTGAGTCTATCCTCTTGCCCCTTCTTACGAAGAATCTCTACGTGATAGTAACTTTCAAGATTCTTCGCGGGAGTGTCTACGCAAGCCCATCTCAGAATGACACATTACGCTTTTCCCTTTGCGAGAGGGGAAGAACTGTTTTCCGCTACGTTTGTGCTTCATAGCGTAAGCGGAGAAGTATCCGTTCTTCCCCCTCTCCCGCTCTCCCTATTATGAAAACTCTTCTATAACCCCTCGTTACTTATCGCGCATACCTTTCGCTAACTTTGCCCCTTAATCTTTAAGGGGCAAACAACAGGTTACCCGTGCTGTTTCTTCTTATACGTCATATAAGCGGCGGGAGGGGCCTCTCCGCCCTACACTCATCACACGCGCATACAGTTACAAACTGTATACACTTCATAGGGCGTCTCCACCCCGTCGTATACCTCCCGTCACTTAAAAATAATCTGATTTTACCCTGAATTACTGAATTAAAAATCGTTCCATAAACGCTGAGCCGTGCATATAAAAACAGAACAATCGACTTTCCCGTTCCGTAATAAAACGCGGGGCGCGGCGAAAAGAATTTTCGCCGCGCCCCGCTTCCCGCCGCAAGCCTGCGGCGGGTTTTACTGCCGTTAGCTATTGGGAGGGATATTGAAACGGCAGTAATTTATCGGTATTTTCCGGAATAATTCTCATTAAAGAAAAATCACCTTACCGCCGATACGATAAGTATAGGCAGTCAAGGCGATTTTATTCTTCCGTTTATAAAAATTTTCGCGCAAATTTTCCTTTCAGTTTTCCGTAGCCGCATCGGCAGCTTTGGCAAATCGAACTCCGAATCCGTCTCGGAATTTTGCGCCGCTACCACGTCGCGCCGCGACGAATTAAATCGTTTTGCGCTTTTCGTCCGAAAAAAGGTATGTTTTTCTGCAAAAACGCACTTAACGCGATTTCACGCGAAAGCCCGAACGTATCCGAAAGTCCCCCGAATATATTTTCGCACCCGCGAATTACGGAATTATTCTTCTTCCTCTTCTTCGGGAAGGTCTACGTTATGATAAACGTCCTGAACGTCGTCCAAATCTTCGAGCGCGTCCAGAAGTCTTTGGAATTTATTTAAATCCTCGCCTTCCAGCGTTATTTTGTTGGAAGGAACCATTTCTACCTGCGCCTCGAAGAAGTTGAGTCCTTTGTCTTCGAGATACTTTCTGACGGACGAGAAGTTCGCGACCGAAGTATGCACCTCGAAAGCGTCGTCTTCCGAAATAACGTCGTCCGCACCCGCATCCAACGCGTATTCCATAACTGCGTCCTCGGTAAGGTCGGGAGTTCTTTCGACTATGATTATACCCATATTCGTAAAGGTAAAAGACACGCAACCCGCATTACCCAAAGAACCGCCGTGTTTTCTCATTGCCGTTCTCACAAAGTCTACCGTACGGTTTTTGTTATCCGTAAGGGCTTTGATTATAACCGCGCTGCCCGCAGGTCCGTACCCTTCGTAGGTAAGCTCCTCGAAGTTATCCCCCGCAAGTTCGCCCGCCGCTTTTGCGATACAACGTTTTATGTTGTCGTTAGGCATATTAGCCGCTTTCGCCTTGGCGATAGCGTCCGCAAGCTTGCTGTTGGTGGTGGGATCGGGATTGCTTTTCGCCGCAACGGCTATCTCTCTGCCGACTTTGGTAAAAATTTTACCCCTTACCGCGTCCTGTTTTGCTTTTTTTACGGCGATATTCGCCGCGTGGCTATGACCTGACATAGTATTTTCTCCTATATTTTACTGTTTTTTAAAGCGTACATAAGCACGCCCGCCGCGACCGCCGCATTAAGACTTTCCACACCGTTTTGCATAGGAAGACCTAACGTTACGCTCGTCTTCGATTTCATAAATTCGGAAACCCCGTGCGCCTCGTTGCCGATGATAAGACAGAATTTCTCCGCCGCTTTTATCCCGAAAGGATTTTCGCCGCACATATCCGCCGCGTAAAAGGGAACGTTTATTTTTTCGCAAAGTTCTTCTCTTTTCCCCGCGAAAACCTTCACGCGGAAAATTCCGCTCATGGAAGCACGCACCGCTTTCGGCGAATACGCGTCCGCTCCGTCCGCGATATATACGTCCGTAAAGCCCGTTGCCGCCGCCGTTCTTATAATCGCGCCGACGTTCGCGGGGTCGGAAACGCCGTCTAAAAACAGACAGTTCCCTTTCGGCTCGCAAAGAACCGTTTCGGGCTTATACAGCACCGCAAGCACGCCCTGCGGAGAACTTTCCCCGCTGACGCTCTTAAACACGTCTTCCGAAACCGATTCTTTACGGACGTCTGCGGGGATTTCCGCGTTATCGGACAAAAGTTTTTCGCCGATTTCGGTAAGAATAAGCGCGAAAATATTTTGCCCCGTAAGAATGGCTTCTTTAACGGATTTAAGTCCTTCGGCGATAAAAAGCCTGTATTCGTCGCGTTCCTTTTTTCGGTCTAACGCGCGAACGCTTTTTATAAGCGCGTTGTTTCTCGAAGTTATCATTTTATCGAAAGAAAGCCTACGAGTGGTAGGCTTTTACTTTGATTATTTGTTTAAGTTGGCTTTTGCCTTTTCGCAAAGAGTTGCGAAAGCGGGCGCGTCCGAAACCGCTATTTCCGCAAGAACCTTTCTGTTAAGGTCTATTCCGGCGTTTTTAAGACCGAACATAAGCTTGCTGTAAGAAAGCCCGTTGATACGCGCCGCCGCGTTGATACGGGTTATCCACAAAGATCTGAAATCGCGTTTTTTCGCTTTTCTGCCGACGTAAGCGTACATCTGCGCTTTCATGACGGCTTCTCTTGCTACTCTGTATCTCTTGCTTCTGCCGCCGAAATAACCTTTGGCGAGCTTTAAAATTTTTCTACGTTTCTTAACGGCGTTTACGCCTCTTTTAATACGCATTTTCTATTCTCCTCTTGACCTTATTTATTGTAAATGAGCGTCTTAACGGTCTTTGCCTGCGTATCGTCCACGTATGCGCCCGCGCAAAGATTGTTCTTTCTCTTTCTGTCTTTCTTGGTAAGAATGTGATTTTTGCCCGAACAAGCTCTTTTAATCTTGCCGGTGGCGGTTACTTTGAATCTCTTCTTCGCCGCGCTTTTGGTTTTCATTTTAGGCATATTATTACCCTCCGTTGAATTTATTTAAGTAAGTTACGCTTTGAGGGGGGCGAGCATCATCCAGATGTTTCTGCCTTCCGTAAGCGGTTGCTTTTCTATCGTGCCGAAGTCTTTTACTATCTCGTAAAACCTCTTCATAACGTCTACGCCGAGTTCCTGATGCGCCATCTGTCTGCCGCGCATTCTTATAGAAACTTTAACCTTGTTTCCGCCCGACAAAAACTTCTGCGCCTGTTTCGCCTTAACGTTAAGGTCGCCGACGTCTATCGTCATAGAAAGCCAGATTTCCTTGATTTCGACGACTTTCTGATTTTTCTTGGCTTCCTTGGCTTTTTTGGCGATTTCAAAAAGGTATTTCCCGTAGTTCATTATCTTACATACGGGCGGGTTTGCGTTCGGCGAAATTTTAACGAGGTCGAGTCCCTTATCCTCCGCAAGGCTCAAAGCCTCCCTCGAAGAAACTATGCCGAGTTGCTCTCCGTTTTCGCCTATAAGACGCACTTCTCTGTCGCGGATTTCTCCGTTCGTCTGATGTTCCCTTTTAATAGTAGTACACCTCTTTATAAATTTTCCTTTTTCCGCGCTGTATAAGCGCAAAAAGAACGGGTGCTTTCAACAAAAAAGCACCCGACGAAAAACTACTTTACCCGCAATAATACTCGCGTTTCAAGGTATCGAGCCGAACGATTTCTACCGTCGGCGAGAAGGGTCTCTTCTGCTTTAAGCCTTAATATAATACACGATTTACGCGGTTTTGTCAACGATTTTACGCGCGTTTTACGAGAAAATCCGCGTTTTTTTAATTTTTATTTTCTCCGTCGTTGAAATAGAGAATACCCAAGGTATTAGCGCCGCAATGGCTTGCGATCGTGCCGCCCGCGCGCGTTTCGTAAATTTCTTTAAAGCCCGTTGCCGAAAGGGCTTTTCTTGCCGCCTCCACCATTTCGGGCGTAGCGGTCGTATAGGTTATAAACGCCCTTTTAAGGTCCGGAGTGTTAAAATCTTTGAGCGTTTCCGCACAATATTTGGCAACGACGCCGCCCATACCGCCGCGGAATTTTTTATCCGAAATCATTTTGCCGTCTTTGAGAATTATACGCGGACGAATTTTTAAAAGGTTCGCGCCGAGCAGTTGAAGGCTGGAACATCTTCCGCCTTTATAAAGGTAGTCGAGGCGTTCCAGAACGAAACTTACCTGCAATTTTTCCGCGCGCGCCTGTGCTTTTTCCGCTATTTCCGCGGCGGAAAAGCCCTCTTCGGCAAGCTCTCTCGCGTACATTGCAAGAAGTCCTATGCCCGTGGAAAGGCTTTTGCTGTCCACGACGAAAACGTTGTCCACGTTCTTTGACGCGCGCTCCGCGTTTCCGCAAGAAGAGGTTATCCCGCTCGAAAGACAGATATGCACGACCGCGTCGTAACTTTCGAGCATACCCTTGAAAAACTCGGTGTATTCGTACTCGTTCAGGGCGGTGGTTTTGGGTAAAGTATTGTACTTATCAACGTACTCGAACATTTCCGCGGTGGTATGTTCTCCGTCCTTAAAGGTCATATCGCCCAAAGTTATGGTATAAGCTATAACCTTTATATCGTATTTTTCTAAAAGTTCTTTGCTCAAATCGTTGGTAGATTCTACAGAAACGGCTATTTTCATAATTATAATTCTCCTTTTTCGTCGCTTACGCCCGCGAAGAAAACCCGCCGCGAACCGAAAACGCTTGCCGAATTATTTTACCATATATGCGCTCCGATTGACAACAGATTTCGGGTTTTTGTTCATATTTTAAAGAGAAAATTTTCGCGCACCGCGCAATTTTTTACTTAAACGCTTGCTAAACGAAAGCTTTAAGTGATAGAATATTCTCGTTATCACAAAGACATTTTAAGGAGAAACGTTAAAAATGGAAAAAATTAACGGTTGCGTTAAAGAAACGGACGTAAAGTACGCGGACTTTAAATTGCACGAAAACGAAATCGTTTCGATAAGCGGCTACGTTCACCGTATCCGCGAGATGACGGGCTTTGCGTTCGTTATTATCCGCACGCCCGAAGACCTTGTTCAATGCGTTTACGCGCCGGAATTTTCCGACTATCGCCTCGACGAAAAACTGTGCGAAGAGGCGTGCGTAAAAGTTTTCGGAAAAATAGTAAAAAGCGTCGACGCGAAAGGCAACGAAAGATTCGAGATGCAGATTCACGATATAAAAATTCTTTCGCTCCCCGCGGAAGGACTTCCTATCGTAATCAACAAAAAGACGCTCGACGGCGTTCTTCTGAATACTATTTTGGACTATCGCCCCGTATCGCTCCGCAACCCCTATCAGCGCGCCATCTTCAAACTGCAGGAAGGCATCGCAAGGGGCTTCCGCGAATACCTTATGAAAAACGGGTTTACCGAAATTCGTTCGCCTAAAATCAACTATGCGGGCGCGGAAGGCGGCACGAACGTGTTTAAGCTCGATTACTTCGGCAAACAGGTTTACCTTGCGCAAAGTCCGCAGCTTTATAAACAGGCTCTCGTCGGCGTTTACGGCAGAGTTTTCGAGATAGGACCGGTGTTCCGCGCCGAACATCACGACACTTCGCGACACCTTAACGAATACACCTCGATGGACTTTGAAATGGGCTTTATAAACGGGTTCGAGGACGTTATGAATATGGAAACGGGCGCGCTTAAATATATTATGGAGCTGCTTAAAACGGACTACGCGAAAGAGGTGGAAATTCTGCACGCGGACATTCCCGAAATAACGAAAATTCCCACGATAAAGTTTGCGGACGCGAAACAGCTTATTATAGATAAATTCAAGTATAAACCCACCGATATGAAAGACTTCGATCCCGAAGAGGAAAGCCTTCTCGGTAAATACGCGAAAAAGGAACTCGGAAGCGACTTTTTGTTCGTAACCCACTATCCCTCCAAAAAACGCCCGTTCTATACTATGGACGATCCCGAAGATCCCGAATATACCCTTTCTTTCGACCTCTTGTTCAGAGGGCTTGAAATTACTTCGGGCGGACAGAGAGTTCACGATTATCACGAGCAGGTGGAAAAGATGAAACGTTGCGGCGTTAATCCCGAGGACTTCGAGACTTACCTTATGCTCCACAAATACGGCGCGCCCCCGCACGGCGGTCTGGGACTCGGACTCGAACGTCTGACGATGCACCTTTTAGGCTTTAAGAACGTTCGCGAAGCGACTATGTTCCCGAGAGACATAAACAGAGTTACTCCGTAAAACCGATTAAATGAAAATACGCGCCGCGGGCAAAGACGAAATCTTTGCCCGCGGCGTTTTTTATGCCCGATACTCCCGATATTTTTATATACAATATTTTTATGTACTATTTATATACGCAATATTTATAAGTATATGACTTTTATGAGCAATATTTTATGAACGACACTTTTATGGACGTTATTCGTATTCTTTCTTTTATCTTCTTGCGTTTACCGCGACTATGCCCGATAACCCGCCGACTATCGCCGCAAAGACGAAATCGAGAACGACAGCGAGCGCGGTAAAGCTTCCGCCGCCTAAAATAGCGAAGGTGGCGTACACGACCGCCGCCCATAAAACGCCCGTAAGCGCGCCCTTAAAAAGTCCTTTATCGCCCGAAAAGGAGAAGAAGCACCCCACGAACAACGAAATCGCCTTTATGAATTGATTTACGACCTTTACCGCGAGCGAGGAAATCGTCGCCGCCTTTAACACGAGCGCAAATATAAGCACGAGCGCGAGAGTACATAAATAAGCCGTCGCCGCTCCGCGCAAAACCTCGGGAATAAACCCGTTTTTAGTTCTTTCTTTCATAAAAAACACCCCCGCACGTCTACGTTTTTATAGATATGCGAGGGTTTTTCTTTTTATTCCGTTTTATAAGGCTTTTCGTATGGCGTTTGGTTTCGGCGATATTCGCCGTTTCTTATCCGCGCCGTATTCCGCCGCCGCGTCCGCCTTACTCTCGTACCCGCGAACGCACGAACGCGTTTCCGTATTTTTGCGAGCCGCTTTTATACCGCTTTCGTTCGGAAAAGTCGCCTTAGGTCGCCTTAAAAGAACTTACTCTTTATCGGAAATTTCTTCCGCTTTTTCTTCCGCCGTCGCGTTTTCGGATGCGGGAACTTCTTCCGCAACGTCCTCAACGGGTTCAGCCTCCGCTTTTGCTTCGGTCTTTACCTCTTCCTTCGTTTCGGATTCGGTATTTGCGGGGGCGTTTGCATAACCCTCTGCAGGAGCGGTCTGATAAATAGCCGCTTTGTCGAACTTAACGTAGGATTTAGCGTCGCCCGAACCGGTTTCGAGAACGAAGGTATTTTCCGCGTCGTTTATTTCGTGAACGAAGCCGCACACGCCGCCTATCGTCTTAACTCTGTCGCCTTTTTTAAGCTTGTTTACGCGTTCCTGCGCTTCCTTCTGCTTCTTTTTGCCGGAAATCGACTGCCAGATGAAAAGACCGACAACCGCAACCACCAGAAAAATGAGAAAGACGGTCATAATCGGGCTGCTCTGCTGCTCGTTGCCTGTAGTGTTACCGGTGCCGGTATAGCCTGCGCTTTCCGCCGCCAAAAACAAATTGAATAACATTTTTAACTCCTTTTTACGAATCGCTTCGTGGTTTTTTATTTTTCGTTTAGTCTATTGTAAAGTATTTTGCAAAAATTAGCAAGCGTTTTTCGGCTTAAAATTCGGCTTCCGCGCGGGCTTTATCGTCTGCGCTCTTCGGCGGCGCGAATTTTCGCCTGTATTTTGTCGATTTTCACCCTCAAAATCTTCGATACTTAAAATCTCGGATAGGTATCTCCCGTGCGCTTATAGAAGTCCTCCGCGTATTCGGTGAAAGAACCTTCTAAAATGGCGTTCCTTATCTCGCGCATCAGCTTGTTGAGGTATGTTATGTTATGAAGGCTTAACATCATTCCGCCCATCATTTCGCCGACGTTTATCAGGTGACGGAGATACGCTTTCGTATAGTTTTTGCACGCGTAACAATCGCATTCGGGATCGAGCGCGGAAAAATCTTCTTTATAAATACCGTTTCTCACGACTACCTTGCCGTTTGAGGTGAGCGCGGTGCCGTTTCTGCCGACGCGGGTTGCAAGCACGCAGTCGAACATATCTATGCCGCGCCGCACGCCTTCTATAAGACAATCGGGGCTGCCCACGCCCATAAGATACCGCGGAACGTGCGTCGGATAATAGGGATAAAGCTCGTCCATCATTTCGTACATAAGCGGCTTCGGTTCGCCGACGGAAAGCCCGCCCACCGCAACGCCGTATTTAACGTAAGGAAGCACGGCTTTCGCACTCTCTATTCTCAAATCCTTGAACATATTGCCCTGAATTATGGGGAACAACGCCTGTTCGGGATTTTTGTGATACGCATAGCAACGGTCTAACCACTTCATCGTCCTGCCCAAAGCCTTTTTTGATTCTTCGTAAGTTGCGCCGTACGAAGAACATTGATCGAACGCCATTATTATATCCGCGCCGAGGTTGTTTTCTATCTCCATAGCCTTTTCGGGCGAGAAAAAATGCAGTCTGCCGTCTACGTGAGAATTGAAGTACACGCCTTCGTCTTTTATTTTATTGAGTTTAGCGAGAGAAAAAACCTGAAAGCCGCCGCTGTCGGTGAGAATAGGTCTGTCCCACGCCATAAATTTATGAAGCCCGCCCGCCTTTTTAACGGTTTCGTCACCGGGACGTATGTGCAGATGATAAGTGTTAGCGAGGATAATCTGCGTTTTTGCTTCTTTAAGGTCGCGCGGCATAACGCCCTTTACGGTGGCTTGCGTGCCGACGGGCATAAAGGTCGGGGTTTCTATATCGCCGTGAGGGGTATGAAGAA
Source organism: uncultured Clostridia bacterium (assembly GCA_934271275.1). Taxonomy (GTDB): domain Bacteria; phylum Bacillota; class Clostridia; order Christensenellales; family Borkfalkiaceae; genus UBA1259. Next base: position 222,872 of record CAKQRD010000001.1, read on the forward strand.
CGCCCGCTCTCGCGCCCGTTCTGGCGTCTTGTTTAATGGTTTCGTAGTAAAATTTTTCCATAATTTCTTAGTAAATATTGTATGATTTTATAAATTTTTCGCGCCGACTTTCATCGAGTTTTTTTAATATAATCCCTTATTGTCATTCTAAGACCTGCTTCTTGCCCCCTCTTACGAAGAATCTCTACGCGAAAGTAACTTTTGAGATTCTTCGCGGGATTGTCTCCGTAAGCAACGCTCAGAATGACACAATTTATTTTTTTTCGAGAGGGGAAGAACTGTTTTCCGAATCCGTTCTTCCCCTCTCCCGCTCTCCCTAATATGAAAACTCCTCAAAAACCCCACCTTACTATCGCGCATACCTCACACTAACTTTGCCCCTTATTCTTTAAGGGGCAGACGGCAAGTTACACGTGCTGTTTTCTTCTTATACAGTTACAAACTGTATACCCTCCGTAGGGCGGAGAGGCCCCTCCCGCCGAAACAGAAACGAAGCATAACGACGCGTTATAAAAGCAAGGTAGCTCTTTTTAGAAGCAAGCAAAAATCGATTTGCTTTTAGAACCGAGAAAGACAAGGCACGCGAGGATATACCCGAGGGAGTTTACTGAGCCGTAAATGACCGAGGGTTGCCGCAGCGTAACGCAGTATTTCGACGCGTTATAAAAGCAAAGTAGCGTCGCCGAAGGAAAAGAACCTGTACTTCTCCCTCACCGCCGTCTCGTAAAGAGAAAGCATTTCTTCTCTGGAAGAAAATGCGGATACCAACATTAGCAGCGTTGACTTGGGCAAGTGGAAGTTCGTTATAAGCGCGTCCACGCACTTGAACTTATAAGGCGGATAAATAAAAATACTCGTATTCGCCTTGACGGGCTTAACGAATCCGTTCTCGTCCGCCGCCGACTCCAAAGTCCTCACGCAGGTCGTGCCGACGGCAACCACCCGCCGCCCTTCGCGTTTCGCGCGGTTGATTTTTTCCGCCGCCTCTTCGCTTATTTCGTAATATTCGGAGTGCATATGATGTTCGGTCACGTCCTCCGCCTTTACGGGACGAAACGTGCCGAGTCCGACGTGCAGAAGGACGTCCGCTATCTCCACGCCCTTTGCGGAAAGCTCGTCCAAAAGTCTGTCGGTAAAATGCAGTCCCGCGGTGGGCGCTGCCGCCGAGCCGTTTTCCTTTGCGTAAACCGTCTGATACCGCGTGCCGTCTTTAAGCTTTTCCGTTATATACGGCGGAAGCGGCATTTCTCCGACGCGCGAAATTATATCCTCGAACACGCCGTCGAAATTAAAACGCACCTTCCTGCCGCCTATCTCTTCCACGTTTTCCAGAATTTCCACCGAAAGCTCTTCGTTTATGACGAGGCGTACGCCCGGCTTCGCCTTTTTACCCGGCTTTACCAAGACCTCCCAGTCGGTAAGGTTATAGCGTTTGAGAAGCAGTATTTCCACCTTGCCGCCGTGTTCGGTATAGCCGAACAGCCTTGCGGGCAGAACCTTCGTGTTGTTTCTGACGAGCAAATCGCCCTCTTTCAGAAATTCGGGAAGGTCGTAAAAATGCCTATGAAAAATTTCTTTCGTCTTTCTGTCGTACACGAGTAGCCGCGAAGAATCCCTCGGCTCCGCGGGCGTCTGCGCTATAAGCTCTTCCGGTAAATAATAGTCAAAATCACTCGTTTTCATTTTGTATGTCGAATAAAGAATATTGTTCCGCGCTTTGCGGCGGTTTTTTGCCTATATGTTCGTATCCGCGAGATAAAAGCACCCTGCCCCTCGGCGTTCTCGCTATAAAACCGAGTTGCAAAAGATACGGTTCGTAAACGTCCTCGATAGTTCCCGCGTCTTCGTTGATTGTCGCCGCTACGGTATCGAGTCCGCACGGTCCGCCCTTAAACTTTTCCGCCATAGAGGTTAAAAGTTTTATGTCGATGGCGTCAAGCCCCAACTCGTCTATTTCGAGCATTTTAAGCGCGCCCTTCGCGTCCGAAAGCTCTATTTTTTCGTGTCCTTTCACCACCGCGTAATCGCGCACCCTTCTCAAAAGTCTGTTCGCGATACGGGGCGTGCCGCGACTGCGCTTCGCAACCTCCGCCGCCGCTTCTTCCTCTATATCCGTTCCGAGCATTTTTGCCGCGCGAAGCACTATTTCGGTAAGCTCCGCGGGAGAATAGGTTTCTAATCTGCAAATCACGCCGAAGCGGTCGCGTAGCGGCGAGGAAAGCATACCCGCGCGGGTAGTCGCGCCGATGAGCGTAAACTTCGGAAGCGGCAACTGCACGTTTTTGGCGGAAGGTCCTTTGCCGATAATGAAATCGAGGGTGAAATCCTCCATTGCGGGGTATAAAATCTCTTCTACGTTGTGGTTTAAGCGGTGAATTTCGTCTATAAACAGTACGTCGCGCTCGTTAAGGTTCGTAAGTATCGCCGCGAGATCCCCCGCGCGTTCTATCGCAGGTCCGCTCGTCACTTTAAGTTGCGTACCGAGTTCCGAAGCGATTATATGCGCAAGCGTGGTTTTGCCGAGTCCCGCAGGACCGTATAAAAGAACGTGGTCGAGCGCGTCGCCGCGGAGCTTTGCGGCGGCAATCGCGAGAGCTACGTTATCCTTAACCTTTTCCTGACCGACGTACCCTTCCATAGACTTCGGGCGGAGAACGTTTTCCACCTCAGATTCCGTTTCCGAACGGGTACTCGTGACGAGTCTTTCATCTTCCATATAACACCTATCTCATTCTTTTAAGGGCGTAAGCGATAAATTCCTTAACGGTTCTGCACCCGTCTGCGCGCGCCCCTTTCAGCGCGCCCGAAATTTCCGCTTTGGTAAAGCCGAGTCCGACGAGCGCGATAGTCGCTTCCTCCGCTTCCTCGTCCTTTTCCGCGGCGGGTTCTTCCGCGCCCGCGGCGAATATTATTTCGCCCGTGCTTTCGTCCACCTTGCCTATTTTTTCACGAAGTTCCAAAACTATGCGTTCCGCCGTCTTTTTTCCGAGACCTTTTATCGCGGAAAGCCCCTTTATATCGGCGGAAACGATTTTCAGCGTAAGTTCCGAAAGGCTCATTCCCGAAAGCACGGTGATGCCGAGCTTCGGTCCGACCCCCGATACCGAAATAAGCTTTAAAAACATCTCCTTTTCTTCGGGCGAAGCAAAGCCGTAAAGAGAAATTCCGTCTTCTTTTACCGCCATATAGGTAAAAAGCTCGCCCTCTCCGCCAAGGGTAAGACGGGCGTAAGCCTCTGCGGAACAGGCTATTTCGTAACCGATTCCGTTATTTACGAGAAGCACCGAGCCTTCTTTTGCTTTCAGCACGCTACCTTTTATATAGCCTATCATAAATAGCTCCTTTCTTGTATTTACCCTTCCCGCGGGAGGGAGAAAACAATCTTAAATCCTTATTCTCCGAGCAACCCCTATATGCTGAACAGACCGCCGAGCTTGTTCGTCTGCGCGTGGCAGAGCGCGACCGCAAGGGCGTCCGCCGCGTCGTCGGGACGGGGTATCGCTTTAAGGTTAAGAAAGGTTTTAACCATTTGCTGTATCTGGTTTTTATCCGCTCTGCCGTAGCCCGTGAGAGCCTGCTTTATTTGGAGCGGCGTATATTCGTAAAGTCTGCCGCACTCCTTGTTCGCGGTAAGGAGCAAAACTCCCCTCGCGTGGGCGACGGCAATACCCGTTTTGACGTTTTTTGCGAAAAACAGTTCTTCCACGGCGATTTCGTCGGGGCGGAAGGTATCTATCACCTGCCTGACGCCTTTTTCCAGCAGACAAAGTCTTACGGCAAGATTTTCGTCCTTGGGGGTGGAAATTATGCCGTAATCTATCATTTCCGCTTTTTTTCTTTTTTCTTTTCTTATAACACCGTAGCCGAGCGTTGCAAGCCCCGGGTCGAAGCCGACGATTATCATAAGTTATATTGTACTTTAATTTCTTATATTTGTCAACGGAAAACGCGCGCCCGCCGACCTGCAAAACTTGTCCAAAAAAACTCGCCACCCCGCAAAGCCGAAGCGAAGCGTTGCCGCGAAAAGGCTACTTAAAAGCGTACGCCCTGCCGCACGAAGAAAGCTCTTTTCTCCTTTCCTTCCAGTCGGGCATATACAGAGAGAGAAGGGCTTTGAATCCTTTGCCGTGGTTCGGAATTTTTATATGCAGAACCTCGTGCAAAACGACGTATTCTATGAGCCGCGACGGAACTTTCGCAAGCTGTAAATTAAAGGTTATCCTATGCGTTTTAACGTTGCAACTACCCCAACGCGTGCGCATATTTCGTATTCCGAACCCCGAAGAGTTCAAACCCGTCAGTTCTTCGCACTCTTTTAAAAGTTTCCCCGCCGTCTTTTCAAGCTCCCTTTTATAAAAAGCGTTTATAAAGCGCTCCTTTTCCTCAAAGGTCGCCCCCGCCTTTACCGTAAGCACGACTTCGCTCCCGTCCGCGGTGACGGCGTTCTTCCTCCCGCGACGCGCACGTTCGCCGCCGCTCCCGTCCGCATTTATATTGCCGCCCGCCGCGCCGTATTCTCTTACGACGAGCGTATATTTTTCGCCGAGAAAATAAAACGCTTCGCCCGAAGCGTATCTCCGCGCCCGAACGCCGTTTTCCCCGTCCGTTCCCGAGCAAAGCTCTCCGACCGCGGAAAACTCCGCGCGCTTTTTATTTATCCACCCCGCCCGCTCGGTTATAAACGAAAAAATTCTTTCCTCGGACAGATAAAAAGGCGCGGAAACGACTACTCGCCCGTTCGGATAAACGTATATTCTCAAAGTTTTCACCCGCTTTTTCTTTATAGTCACGGGAACGCCCGCAACGACCGAAGAATATTCGCTCGTCTTAAAACCTTTCATAGCCTTACCGTAAAAAACGGCGCGCAATATCGCCCGCCGTCTTCGTTTTCTCTATAATTTTCTCTGTAATTTTTCTGTAATTTCGCCGTCAATTTATTCGCCCGCCGCTTCTTTAAGTCTTTCGGTGCGTATCGCTTCCGCGTTGATGATTTCGGGAGCGACGTAAGTGGGAACGACTTTATGAAGAGTTTCCTTCGCGAGGTCGTCGTCGCCCGAATCCGCCGCCGCGCGGAGCTTTTCGAGCCGTCCTTCCAGCTTTTCGGGGGTTATAGGCACGTCCTTTTCCACGAAAATCATATCGTTGTCGGTTTTACCCAGCTGTTCGGTTTTCACGAGCAGTTCTTCGTAAAGCTTTTCGCCGGGGCGCAAACCCGTTTCGATAACGTCTATGTCCTTATAAGGCTCTAACCCCGAAAGGCGTATCATATTTTCCGCAAGGTCTAAAATTTTGACGGGTTTACCCATATCGAGAACGAACAGTTCGCCGTTTTTAGCCATCGCGCCCGACTGCAAAACGAGCTGGCTAGCTTCCTGTATCGTCATAAAATATCTGATTATCCGCTTATCGGTTATGGTAAGAGGTCCGCCGCTTTTTATCTGCCGTTTAAACAGCGGAATAACCGAACCCGCGCTGCCTAAAACGTTGCCGAAACGCGTCGCGCTGTACGTCGTGTAGCGGGAAGTCTTGCTGTGGCACTGCACTATCATTTCGCACATACGCTTGGTCGCGCCCATAACGTTCGTGGGGTTCACGGCTTTGTCGGTGGAAACCATCATAAAACGTTCCGCCTTGTACTTTTCGGCAAGCTCAACGCTGTTTAACGTGCCGAAAACGTTGTTCTTTATCGCTTCGCAGCAGTTATGCTCCATAAGCGGAACGTGCTTGTGCGCCGCGGCGTTCAAAACTACGTTCGGGCGATAAGTCGCGTACACCTTTTCGAGAGCCGCCCTGTCGCATACCGAAAGAATTTCCACCCGCAAATCGAGCGCGTCGCCGTATATGCGTTTAAGTTCCTGCTGAACCTCGTACGCGCCGTTCTCGTAAACGTCTAATATAACGAGGGTTTTGGGGTGCATTTTAGCTATCTGACGGCAAAGCTCGCTGCCGATGCTTCCGCCGCCGCCCGTTATCAGAATAACCTTATTCTTATAGTAAGCGCAGGTCGCGTCGTCGTTGACGTAAACGGGCTTTCTGAACAAAAGCTCTTCTATATCGAATTCGCGGAGAAGCCTTTTCTGCTCGCCCGCCTGCTTGACTACGGGATAGTCGTAAACCTTCACGTCGCAGCCGAGCTGTTTGAATTTTTCGTAAATAGCCTTTTTCCGTTCCGCCGCGAGTGAAGGAACGGCGACTATAACGCACTTGATTTTGTACTTATCGAGAAGCGATTTGGTGACGGTGCTTTCTCTTACGACGGGGATATTATAAATCTGTCTGCCGCACTTGTCGCTTTCCGCGTCGATAAACAGTCTCGGCGCGTATTCGGTGCGCTTATTGCTGATAAATTCCTCCGCAAGCCCCACGCCCGTGCGCCCCGTGCCGATTATCGCCACGTTGTCTTTTTTGACCGCAACTATTATATCCTCTATTTTGACGGTGTTAAAGGTTATAACCTTAACGACGTCGCTCAATATTTTGCCAAGCTTATTATCCCTTTCGCAGCACTTATAAGCGTAGCGGTAAAGCATTCTTATAACGAGCGCGAGAACGAGAGAGCTTCCTACGGTCGCAAGACTTCTTGCCACCGAAATATGCGTTTTAAGGGGCAGAAATCTCTCCGCGAGAATAAGAACGAGTGCGGAGCAAACGTCCGCGAGAAGAAGCCTTAAATAGCTTTGAACCCCGCCGTATCTCCAAACCTGATTATACGTTTTAAAAAGCAATCTGAACGCGAAAACGGGTATGAACGCCACCGCGAAATGCACGAAAAATTCCGCGCTTCCGAAAAGCTCCGAAGCCCCGTCCGCGAACAGCAATAAAAAGCAGGACAATAAAAGTATCAGTGTATCGTAAAAAAACAGCAGAAACCTGTTGAAATAAAAGGTTTTGCCGCCCCTTTCGTTCTTTTTCTCTCCGTTTTCCCTTGGTAAGCTCATACTCGCTTTTTCTCCGTATAAATTTTTCTTTCCCTGTTTTGCGACTTTTCTGCAAACTTTTTGCCGACCTTTCGTCGATTTTTTTGCCGACCTTTTGCCGACCGCGGCAAAGCCGTCGCCGCCCGTATAGCCGAGAAAAAGTCGTTAAACTTTGTTAAAAAACCGTCGGTCGCTTTTCTATTTTAGCATAGTGGCGGAAAAAAATCAACCCATTTACCTATAATGCGCAAAATTCGTCTCCGTTTTACATTCTATATAAAATCGACAAAAAAGAACGGCGCTTAAAGTCAAACGCAGGTTTGTTGTAACGATTTTTAACGCTTTACGAATATAATACCGTAAACAAGCAAAGGAGGAATTTTCTAATGTGCTGTTTATTCGGCTGCAATAATTGCAGAAATATAAATTGCGGAAACCGCCCCGTCGTCATAAGAGGTCCTATGGGTCCCGCAGGTCCGCAGGGCGCGAGAGGTCCTATCGGTCCTATGGGTCCCGTCGGTCCGCAAGGACCTACGGGTGCTACGGGTGCGACCGGTGCAATCGGTCCGCAAGGGCCGCAGGGACCTCAGGGCGAAACCGGAGCTACGGGCGCAACGGGTGCTACAGGTCCGCAGGGACCTCAGGGCGAAACCGGCGCAACGGGCGCTACCGGTGCAATCGGTCCGCAGGGGCCGCAGGGACCGCAGGGTGAAACGGGCGCTACGGGCGCAACCGGCGCAACGGGTCCGCAGGGACCTCAGGGCGAAACCGGCGCAACGGGCGCTACGGGTCCGCAAGGACCGCAGGGCGAAACCGGAGCTACGGGCGCGACAGGCGCAACGGGGCCGCAAGGACCTGCCGGCACTAACGACGTTATTTACGCAAACTCCGCGGCAAACACGGTCGCGACTAACACCATAATACCCTTAACCCGGAGCGCGGCGACGGCGGATACCACGATGAGCGTGGCGACTAACGCCGTAACCGTGACGGACGAGGGCTATTATCTCGTAAGCTATTTCGTAAACGGTTCGGTACCGAGCGGCGACCTTACCGCTGCGTTATATCTGAACGGCTCTGCGGTATCGGGCGAAACCATAACCCTGACGAACACGGCAGGCTCCAACTCCGCGGCAAGCAAAACGGTGCTTATAAACGTACCCGCGGGCGGAACGCTTTCTATTTACAACACCTCGGCGCAGACCGCGACTCTCACGGGCGCGGGACTTACCGTACTGAAAACCGCGTAAAAAACGGCATAAATCAAGGCTCGGGCGCATATCGTTATGGTACGGCGTTCCGTCGGCTTTATGCCTAATTAAAGTTTGTTTTAAGCTCGCTTATATCAGACTTTCTGTAAAAATAAAACGGAACTTCTCTTTCGGAGTTCCGTTTTTTAATTTGTTTATCGTAAGGAATTATCATCGCGCGGCTCACAGCGAAAAAATAACCGTCCGCAACGCCCCGCTTATCCGCTCGCTAAAAAGAACGTCGCGCCTGTTAAAGAATTCCAAGAAAACCCGCGCGAAAAATAAAGTCCGTCGCGCCGCCTATTTTGCCAAACATATCCGCACATTTCGCCGTCGCCCGCTGCCAGCGTTCCCCGTCGCGCCGCCTATTTTGCCACGTCATCGCTGTCGAACGCGTTTATAACGGCAAGCACCGCGCTTTTCTGGCTTTCGGTAAGCCCCGAAATATCCACCGTTTCGGAAGTTTCGTCGCCCGAGATAGCTAACAGCTTATCTGCGGAAACGTGGAAAATTTTGGTAAGCTCCACGATGTTCTGAACGGACGGAAAAGAAAACCCCATCTCCCACGAGTTAACGGCGTTCCGCGAAATTCCGAGCCGCTTTGCAAGCCCCGCCTGAGTCATGTTGCTCCTTTCTCTTAAAGCTTTAAGCCGTTGAGGAAATTCTATAAGCATTTTGCCTCCCGTCGTATCCGTTTTGCACGAGCAAATCTCTCTGCTTTTATTCTATTGTACAATACTTTTTGTAAGTATAATTTATCATTTATGATTATTATTACTTGACACAAAACGGCAATAATGCTAAAATATATGCGTTGTGGCGATTTTTGGCTAAATCTGAACGCCGAACCGCCCGAACATAAGGAAATTTTTATAGAAGGAGTAAAAAAAATGATTTGTCCCACTTGTAAAAGCGAGATCCCTGACGGCTCGCTTATCTGCCCCTCTTGTCAGGAGGAAATCGAAACCAAAAAGCTTCGCGAAAAATGCGAGGCAACGAGAAAGGGTTGGCACGACGCGCTCGGAAAAGAATTCCATAAGCCCGTGTTCCTTATTCTTCTCATAAGTCTGGCGGTAGTCGTCTTTGGCGAGATTCTCTCCGCGATAGGCGTACTTAAAACCTCTATCCCCGCATTCGTCGTAATACTTATTTTCTGCATAGCGATGGCAATTTCGCTCGTGGCTTCCATAAAGCTGTACGCAAAAAAACAGTTTGACTCCAAAGACATGAAGGGGCTTACCTCTATGTGTTCTCTTATGGTATTTTTCTGCGTTATGTCAACAATCGCCGTTTCTATACTTGCAGTATTACTCGTTATCGCGGGAATAGCCCTCGCTTCGGCGGTAACGAACGCCGGAGGTTCTATCGGTGAAATCGGAAGTATCGCGGGAGATGCGGCTTCTTCTGCTGGCGGCGCGGACATCGCAAATCAAATCGAACAAATCTTCGGAAACTTGCAAAGCACGCTTAACGTAGGCGCGGGCGTACTCGTTGCCATAGTCGTAATAGTCGCCGTACTTCTCGTAGCCTTCTTCGTAAACTACACTCTGACCTATTCGAGAGCGAAGAAATTTTACAGATCGCTTATGAAAAGCGCAGACAGCTTCGTCGGTCAGATGCAGATAGTCGCGCCCGTAAAGAGACTTTACTTTTTCGGCGTTATAACCCTTATCGCCTCTATCGGCGTGTTCGCAACCATGGGGGTAACGGGAATTTACACGTTAGGTCTGGCAGTATATACCTTCGTAACGGGCTTGTTCTTTAAAGACGTTGCCGCGACCTACGAAGCGAACGTGGCGAAGCTCGCGAGCGAGGAAGCGGAGCTTAAACACGCGGAAGAAGAAACCGCGGCTCTCCGTGCTAAAAACAAACGCATAGAAGAGGAAAAAGAACGCGCGAGAAAAGCGGAAAACGACAGACTTCGCGACCAGCAGAACGCAATGTTCCGGCAGTTTATGCAGCAGCAGATGATGAATATGCAAGCGGGCGGAGCGACCGCTCCGAATGCTCCCGACAACGCTGAGCCTGCCGCACCTGCGGCAACCGCCGATACCGTTGAAACGAAGACTAACGAAGCTACCGAAGGAACGACCGAGACTACGGAATAAAGCGAATAAGAATTAAACGATAATCAAACGGCTTTGCCGTCGGTTCGACGTAAAATTCTTCCGCTATTTCCCTGACCTTTGCCGTTACTCGTTCGTCCGCCTGCGGAACGCCGTATGCGGGCGCGGTAACGTTCGGTTTGTCGCCGAGCAACGTCCAAAAAGTCGTAATCCTTTAAAAGAGCGTCAAACTCCTTTTCGGAAAAGTCGGTGAGAATAAGAAGTTGTTCTTTTGTGAGAATATCCCGGTTTTCGCGGATTATCGTTACGAAGCCTTTTTAAAGCCAATTCGGATTATAACGGAATTTGCCGAGGCCCGCTTTGCGAGCCTCGGCTTCTATAACCGCCCCGATAGTGCCGAGGACTTTTGCTATGTTTCGGGCGGGAACGTAAGAGTAATTCCTGAAAATCACCCTTTGCCACGCCGTTAAATATTGCGCAATAAACTATTTAATGCGTTCTTCCAAAGACTTTAAGGAAAGTTCTACCATTCTGTCGCCGAGATCCTTGTTCGCTTTTCTCGCGCTTTCGGTAAACCAGTGCTTAACGTCGTCTATTCTTTCTTTTTTTACGCAGTCGGGATATAAAGACATTAAAATACTGCTTTCAAACTCGCCCGCGTGGTCGTAACCCGTGGCGTTCTGAACTTCCGTCGTCATGGTGGGTATAACTTTTATCCAGCCGAACGGGTTGTCCGCTCCCTCTAACTGTTCGTAATAATCAGCGTAGCTTTCGCTGCCCCACCAGCCCTCGCCGAGCGTTTCTTCGAGATATTCCATAGTAGCGCGTTTTGCCGCTATGCGGTAACAAAGCGTCATCGGCATCTCCGATTCCTGCTCGAACTGATGATGAATCACAACGTAAATATTCCTGAACCCCGCGTAAAGAAAGCTTTTGAAAACGTAATAAACGTAGTCCTCGAACGCGCGCTCGGGAACGTGTACCGTGCCGCTTTTTCTCCCGCGCCGTCCTGAATCGCACGATATAAATCTTTAAGAATAACGGCGGCTGTCTTTCTGTGATCGAAAAACTTTCTGTTTTCCGCAACGAGCGCGTAATCGTATCGTTCGCAGGTTAAAGCCTTTTGCCCGCATATCGCGTCACCCGTCGAAAAATCGTGCTTTATAAGGTCAAAACCCCAGTCGGACAACCTTTTTGCGTCGTTATAAACCTTTTCGAGCGTAAACGGGTGAGAAGGATCCAACACTTTTCCCCCGCATTCTTCACAGAGAATCGCTTCTTCGGGCACGTTCTCCCTCGTTAAAAGAGGGCGGAACCATATTCCCGCTTTCGCGCCTTTTGCGTGAATGGCTTCCGCGGTTTTTCGCATATCCTTAAACCTGTCGTTCGGCGTCCATTCTCCGCCTATGTAGCTCGAAGCCCCTGCTACCCTGTTCTTTTGCCACCCGTCGTCTATTATCATATACGGCTTATTTTTACAACCGCTCGTCATTTCTTTAAGATAGTCCGTTTCTTTAAGAACGCTTTCGTAAGAAATATCGCCGTACGCCCAGTACCAGTTGTTCACGCCGAAGATCGGCGACTTCGGTAATACGGGCTTATCGCACATCATCTTTGAAAAAGCGGCTGCCGTTTCGTATACGCTTTTATTTCCGTCGGAATGCAACTCAACCACTTCGCAAGCGCAAAGCGGCTCCGTGATATCCGTCCCGTTCGTACCGTTGCAAAGGTTAAGAAAAAGGGTAATTCCGCTCGTATCTACCTGAAAAAAAGCAAAGCAATTCGCACCCGTTTTTACTCCGTAACAAGACGTTCCGTTTGAAGAAACAACGTAGCAAAACCAAGGAAGAACCCTGCACGCCATAACCGAACGCCATTCGAGATAGGCGTAAAGCCCCGCCCTTTCCCATTGATCGCCGTAAACCTTGTCAACGTTTTGAAGATCGCCGTTAAAACGAAGTTTAAGATATTTTATCGGCGAACCGCTCGGATACACCGAAACTTTTGCCGATTTTCCCGAAACTTCGTAAGAATATTCAACCTCGTTAATCAGCATTTCTTCAAATCGGAAGGGCGTTTTTTCGGTCGCGCCGTATACCGCGTCCGGTTTTCTTAATAGCGAAATCATTGTTTTATCTCCTCCTGATGATTCGTCTTTGATAAAAAAGCAAACTTCTGCCGCGCTCGGCGATTCTTCGGCGAATATTCAACCCGTAGAAAACGCCGCGATTCACCATACAAATATTGTACAACTAAATAGCGGAATGTCAATTGCAAATTCTTTTTTTATGATTGCATTTTTTACATTTTTTGCAACTTAAGATTTTTTTGAAAGAATCACCTGATGCCCGTCGGGTAAAGGTTAAAAAAACATATTGTAAAATATTTTAATCAAAAAACGTATCACGAAGAATTTATCTCATAACGACGCGCTCTTCGGAAATATTTTCCTTAACCCACTCTTCGGTCGGTTCGTATACCGTGCCTATGGGGCGGAAACCTCTACGGGATAGCTCCATACCGCCGCCTGTTCGGGCGTTGCCGCCGCAAGCACGTTCGCCGCCTATGTACAAGTATTTTTTATAGTCGGTCTGATCGGATGTGGAAACGACCGAGAATCTCGAAAGCGTTTTATAATCCGTTCTCATTCCGCCCGAGGAGCAGCCCTCGAATATCACGGACGGAAAACGTTTTCTCATTTCGTCTATCCACCGTACGTATGCGGCGGAATATTTTTTATACCCTGTCCCGAAGCCGTCCGCGTCGTCCGCGCCGACGTAAACGGGAATTTCTTCTTTGTTGAAAGCCTTTAATTCCTGTTTTAATATTTTAGTCCTTAGCGCGGCATTTTTGTATACGGTGGTTATGCCGAGAGCCTCTATTTCTTCCGTTTTTAACGCCAAAGCTACCGCAAAAGCGTCGTCAACGTCGCCGCCTATGTCCGTATCGATAACGATTTTGCATTTATTTTCCTTTAATGCATCAATGCCCACAACGCCCTCCGATGTAAAATCGGGTTTAAGTTTTTTGTTCAATAATATTTTAATAAATTTATTCCCGCGTTTCAATGGGAAAAATAACTGTAAAAGGTTATAAAAATAACGATTCGGCTCGATTTCGGGTTCAAAATACCGTTTAAACCGATTTTAGGCGAATTATTTAAGGACGAAATTTTTTGCAACCGTAATCAAAACATTTTTGGTACGATTTGCTATTTACGAAACTTTTCGCTTCGGCGATTCCTTAACAACCTTTCTCGACAATACATAAAAATAACGTACAATACAGGGTTTTCCCCATATTGCACGTTACCGATATTTTTACCGTTACAGTAGTGGTTATCAACAAAAAATTGTTGTGTAAAAAAACAAAATACTTTTTTTATAATTCTATCAATATTTATAACTTTTGCAATTAAGCCTTAAAATTTTTTACGCGTTGATATATTGTCAAAATGCAAAACTCTTAAATGCACCAAATCGGGATCACCAAAGTATCCTTATTAAGCGCAGACAAATTCTCTTTCATACAGATTATAGCCCCTTGTCCGACGTTGATATTCGGCTTTTGCAGAACGTTGAAATTTTTTGTCATAGAGAGCGTAGGGTTACTCGACTTCTTTATTTCTATCGGATGCAATTCCCCGTCTGTTTCAAGAATCAAGTCTATTTCTCGCTGTTCTTTATCCCTATAATAATACATATAGAGTTCTTTCCCAAGGTTTAAATATGATTTACGTATTTCGGCTACTATATAATTTTCTAAAATTGCGCCGTTTATAGAACTGTTCTGTAAAATTTCGGCAGTAGAATGTCTTGTTAAATAGCAAACGAGTCCCGTATCGAAAAAATATATTTTCGGAGTTTTAACGACTCTCTTCAATAAATTGTTTGAATACGGGTGCAGAGAAAAAACAATCTCGGACTTTTCAAGCAAACTAAGCCACCTTTTCGCCGTATCATCGCTTATATCTACGTCAAGAGCGATAGAGTGTATATTTAACTCCTGCCCGATTCTGCAAGCAACGGCGCGAATAAAGTCTACGAATTTCGCATCGTCTTTTACTATCGTTTCTTCTTTTACGTCTCTTGATATATACGTTTGCAAATAGCTTGAATAATAGACATCTCTGTTTGAATATTTACCGCTTGCAAGCCCCGGCAAGCTTCCGTTCCATATTCTTTGAAAAATTTCTTTGACGTCTGCCGTCTCATAAGATTCTACCCGTTCCTGTATATTATCGATTCCGATTTCAAACGGAGTCAATCGGTTTTTTGCATACAATTCGTGCTGGGATATTGAAGGCAGATTCAATATGGCGATTCTTCCGGCAAGACTTTCCTGCGAAAGTTTCATCGGCTTATAGCTTTGCGAACCGGTAAGCCAATAACTTCCCGGTGCCGCGCCGTTATCAACCGCGATTTTTATATAAGAAAATAATTCCGGAGCATACTGCACTTCGTCGATTAAAACAGGCGGTTTGTGTAACTGCAAAAACATTTCGGGATCGGTTTTCGCAAGATTCCTTTCCTGCAAATCGTCCAGGGTAACCCTTCTTCTCTTTCCGTCTAAATGTTCAAGCATCGTGCTTTTCCCGACTTGTCGCGGTCCCGTAATCAAAATGCAGGAATACTCTTTCGTTAATTCTCTTACGAGATTTTCCATATCTCTTGTAATGTACTTCATAACAGCCTCCGTATAACAGCCTTCGTTTTTTATCGACCAAAATACGATACAATCTTATTTTAGTCAAATAATTGTAAAAAGTCAAGCTATAAACGGACAAAGGGGAAATTTTTTATTTCCTCACGATACTTATTTTTACCGCTACATTACGACAAATTGCTTTTGTGACAATTATTTCCTTGCAAAGAATTTACCTGAATTAATTTGTTATAATAGTTTTCCCATTTTAATAATTATAAAATTCTACCTATTTCTCCTTCTTTTTTGCACTCCCATTTTTTGAGAGTGCGCGCCGACTCATAAATATTAAAATAGTATCTATGAAAGGTTATACTTATGATAAGTCGTTAAGCGAGAAAGAAAGCCGAATACTATCTTTTGTTTACTCGGGTAATAGTCATTACCTGAACGCTTTTTACTTCGTTCATAAGTTTTACAGAATAAATTACCGCTTGCATAAATCTAATCACCTTGCAGTGTTTAAAATCGTTTATATAGAAAAATCAAAACTTCCCGCTTGGAAGCTTGCGAGCAGTTGTAACATAGCGCAAAGCACCCTTTTCAGATTAAGAAACGAAATAGTGGAATGCTTTTACGCCTGCTTAGAAGACGAACGAAACACGTTAAAAGAAATAGCCGTTACTATGGACTGATTTTATGAACGCGGAAGAAACGATTATTTATCTTATAGAATTATACTCTCAATATTTAGAAGAACTAAACGCTATGCCTCGTAACGATTTTATTATCGGAGAAATGACAGCGTACGTCGAAACGCTTGAAATACTTCAACGTTGGGAGAAAGCAAATAGTCACGGTTTAGACTTCGTTATTGAAGATAAGTATAAAATTTAATATTTTTACTGACAATTACCTAATAACATTACAATAATACATAAAAATAACGTGCGATACAGGGTTTTCCCTATATTGCACGTTATTCTTGTTTTTACTGTTATAGTGGCGGTTTTTAATAAAAAATCACCGCTTTTACTTGTTAATTTTTTTCTACCTTTTTTATCTGCCCAAATTATATCTTAAACTATTCTTTCAGTGCCGTAATCGGCACAACAAAAACTCCGTCGGGGCGAACGTATGCGGCGTTCGACAGTCCGCATATAACGCATTTCACCTTCGGCGGTTTACCCCCGTTTTGTTCTATGTCCGAACACACTTTAACGAGATTTTCCGCGCCCTCGTCTATTTTTTTTGCTCCGAGTTTTATTTCAAATGCACACCAGTCACCGTTTTCTAATTCTATTACGGCGTCGATTTCATTGTTTTTATAGTCCTGATAATGAAACAATTTCCCTCCGAACGATTGAGCGTATACGGCAAGATCTCTTTCAACCAAAGCTTCAAATAAAAAACCAAAAGTATTTATATCATTAAGCAACTTTTCGGGCGTAATGTTCAACAGTGCGCAAGCCATCGCGGGATCGGAAAAATGCCGTTTTTCGGCTTGTTTCACTCGTAAAGACGAGCGCAAATTCGGCGAATATGGCATCTGATTATTAAATATAAACAGTCGACTCAACGCTTGAAGATATTTAGCGATTGTATTTCGACTCATCGATTCATTATCTTGTTCTATAATGTCTTTTAACAATGAAGAATCCGAAACCGTTGTCGTCTCGTTTCTCGCAAGCGAGCGTAAAAGTAATTCCACTTTGTGCCGATTGTATTCTATCTCATCATCATCGAGTGAGCAATTTTTACAAATAAAAGTGAGCAGAATTTAAGGGTTAATTATGTTTCGTATCATTGTTCCTATTATTTTCCGAATCTTATTTATTGTTATAAAACACCTTTGTACCGAACACGCCTCTAACTTTTCGATAACCTTTCGTTTTACACGTCCTTTTTTACAAAAACCAAAATCCTGTCGGTTTTAACCGTAAATCTTCCGTATTGAACCTTTTCCGCGGTAAAATAATCTTCCCACTCGCCGCGGGGCAGATAAACCTCTCTACAGTCTTGCCCTAAAAACGCGGGAGCGACAAGTAAATCTTCGCCGAGCAAAAATTCGTCGTCTATCGAGTATACCTCTTTATCAAAAGTATAATCGCCGACTAACGGTCTTACGACGGGCTTACCCGTTTGTTTATAAAGTTCAAACGCACGCGTTAGCCTCGGTATAAGTTTCACCCGCTCGTCTAACCAGTATTTTACTTCTTTTTCTATTCCGAACTTAATAAACGGCAACTCCTCGCAATACCAGCCGTTGATAAGGCATTGCGGTGAAAAAACTACCAGTTGCAACCTTTTTAAGAACTCTTCCGCGCTGTCTGCGTGCCGAACTTCCGGCGTCCACAGTACGCCCGATAATCCCGCAGAACACAATCCTCGTATAAAATCACGGTAATCGTATAAATCGCTATAAATTGCGAACGGATAAGACGCGGCAAGCGCTCCCGCGTTTCTCGCTTCCGAATAAGTAGGTTTTTCGACTAATATCCGTAATACGGTTTGCATATATAACGTGCCGAACAAACTGTGATACTGCTCACCGTCTATGCCCGAAGGGAATTCGGAACACAACGGAAAAGTCCAGCTGCCCGTGTAATCGCTTCCGTCGCATTCGTCGATTTTAAAACCATCTATACGGTCGAAAGTAACGTTGTTTTTATGATACCCCGCAAAAATATCCCTCGCTTCCTCGATAGCGAAATCCGGAACCAAGCCGTTCCATACCAAATAATTCCCGCTGTATTTTTTCAAATCGCCGTATATATCGCTTTGAAACGAGGTAAACGCGTGTTCCCATAAATTTATATGCAGGTTTTTATCGTAAATGCCGTTTACAAATTTTTTCGGGTCGGAAAACCTTTCCTTATTCCACTTAAAAGAACACGGATACGCCGCCGTCTGCCAACCGGGTTCTAATCCGACGACCGAGAGCGGCATTTTCTTATCGAAAAAATAATCTATGGTTTTTTCCCTGTCAGTTCAAAGGTTTTAAGTTGAAGACCCAAGCCGTAAAACCGTTCTTCCTTGCGGACGGGAAATTAAAGCACGCAACCGCGCGCGTTTTAATTAAACGTTATTTTATTTACGTCGTAGCGAATCTCGCTTTCCCGATAATTAAACCCTTTGCAAAAAAGCGACGGAATAATTTTTTCGGGCGAGCCGAATTTAATATGAAATGCCATAATATCTCTTTCGTTATTTATCCGTTAAAGTAAATTTATTTAAAAAAATTACCAAGCGTTGCCCACGTTGTTCGCGATAAAGTTTTCTACCGTGTTATTTGCGTCCGTACCCTCTCTGCAACGGGTTATCCCCGCGTTTTCGCAGATAGTCTTAAACTCCGCGGTAAAGTTTGCTTTTGCGGTCGAAGAACCCGTGAGTATACTGCCTCCGAGGAGTTCACGATTGCTCGACGAAGTAATCGCTTTATTATAATAATCGTCGTAATTATACAAAATCATCGCGTAGGAAGAAACTTTAACGCTGTATAGCCTCTTTAAGTATACCGCTTTTTCCGCTTCCGTCAGCGAAGAAGAGTTCACCGCGGAAATCGCGTCGTTCACCCGTTTAAGACTTGCGCAATGCTCCGAAACGGTTACTTTAAGATAATACTGATTGCCGCTTTTAACGGGGTAATCTTTGGTATTATCCGCGTAATATCCGTCGTAATCTTCGCAATACTTCTGAATATAAGAAGCCGCCGCCTCGCCGAAATAGTTCTTTATAAAATCGGCACGCAAATCCGCCGCTTTAAGCGACTTATCGCTCATCTTCCTCGACCAGATATAGTTACGCATAACCGACTGCCACATATTGTCCGCGTCGTAAGAGCCGAGAACAACCATACGCTCCACGCCCAAATCGTTCGCCTCGTCGATAATTCCGTCAATCGCGCTCGGCGCTGTGCCGTAATACGCAAGGTAATTGTTGAAAGAGGTGTCGTACAGATAGAGCATAACCGAGCCGCTGTTTTCTCCGCTCGTAAGGTTTATCCAGCCCTGCAGATTTTCTTTGTAAGAAACTTTTGTACCGTCCTTTCTCGGAGAAACAGCCTGCTGATTATCGCATAAAAGCGAATATCTCATATCCGAATATTCCGCATACCATATGCGCAGGTCCTTATCCACGGTAACGCCGCCTTTCGGGGGAACTACCGTATAAGAATACGCAAGCGTGACTATTTTGAACGTTCTTGCGCTTAAGTTTTCGTCCGCGCGGAGATTTTCCAGAAGCTTGTTGCAGAATCTGACGAGTACGCCGCTCCTGCCGTAAGTATTCGCCGCCGCCGTGCAATAGGCGCAGGAGCAATACCCTTCGCCGTCCTCCTGTCCGAACACGAAATATTCGGAAAACGGAGAGGTTCTGATAAGGTTCGTCATACTTTCGGTAACGAGCGAAAGAGTGGAAACCCCGCTCGTGTTGTATTCTATACCGTTCGTAAGGCAAAGAACGTACCCGCCGTCTACCTCTGCATTAGCGGGGCAGTAGCTCGTTCCCCGATAAGAGGAAGGAACGTAAAAGTGCATATTGTGCGTGTCTCCGCCGATATTGCCGAATTCGACCTTTCCGCCCTGCGCGGAGGTAAGCGCGGCATAAGAGGAATTTGCCTCGATTTTAGCGGTGAAGCCGAGGTCCGCGCCGCTGTAACAGGTTTTATACGAAAGATAATGTCTTACCGCAATATCGGGTTCGCCCATAATATCTATCGCGCTTTCTTCTATCGTAACGCCCGATGGAACTTTTTCGCAGTCCGAAGCATAAAATTCGCAACCGAGCGCGCGCAAAAAGGCGTACGCGCCGTAAACCGTGCCTCTCTCCGAATTGCCGTTGATGATTATAATGTTCCCGTCGTTTTTGACGAAATACCCTTCCTCGGCGGTTATCCCGCCGAGGTTTTTATAAGGGCTTTGCGTTAATATAGCGTTTTCGCCTATCGAAATATAGTGGCATTTACGGTTATATCCCAAAGTAAGTTCGCTTTCGGAATAAATTTCGTAGGTTATGCCCGTCATTTTCGATAAATAGCTTTGTAATTCCAAAGAGGCGTTATAAGCCGCAGAGGAAGAATCCTTTTCTTTAACGACCAACGCGTAAGTTTTGAGAGCCTGTTTATCAAGCTCGTCCTGCCTTATCGCTTCTTCCGCGTCAGTCGCCGTTAAAAAAAACGTACTTGAACGGTTGCGGTAGTCGCGCCCGAGCTGTATATTACGAGCCACGGGTTATCTGTCGTGAATTTTGAAAGGTCTAATTCGATAGAAGCTCCGCCGTTTAAGCCGTGCATATATGCGGTGTCTCCGCTCCAAGAATCGTTACCTACCCAAAGCTGTCCGCTCGTATATTCGCCCGCGGTTATAACGACCTTGGTATAGCCCGCCGCGATCATTTCCTGCGTGTTGACGTATGCAAGCTTCTGTCCGTCAGCCATCGTCGCGGTAAAGGTGTTTTCGTCAACGTAAGTAAAGGAGAATCCGCCCCAACTATTTCTGCTTGAAACGTAGTCTATTACTTTAAGCTGATATACGCCATCTTTATCGAGTCCCATATAGAACTTGTTTCCCTCAACATATCCGTTTCTGTCGTTCAGGTATTCTATAACGAAATCGGTATTTGCCGTGCCGCCGACAACGTTTATCGCCGCACTTGTGTCGCCCCAAACCATACCTCTCGTGTTAGAACCTGCAACGAGATAACGCCCCATAAGCATTACGGTGTTTTGACTTACTTCTTTGCCTTTGGTATTATTGAAATATTTAGCGCAGAACGCTTCGGAAGAAAGGACGTTAGCATCGTTGCCGCAATAAATCGTATCGAGAACTATAAAGCCGTCCTCTTCCGCGCAGTAAATGCTCGTGTTGCTCTTCGTCCAGCTTGCCGTTTCTTCGCTCTTATAAAGACTTACGGAGGTAACGGTAAGCGCAACGTCTATCGCAGCGCCGTGGTTGGTCGCCTGTCTGCCCTGCATCCAAATTTTTCTGTAAGAAGAGCCGTCCGTCGCGTTGGCAAGGTCGAATCTCAAACTGCCGCTCGTTCCCGTATACACCTTTACATAAGAACCGCCGCTGATTTCTGCGCAGATTGCCGCATCGGACTGGTCGCCGCTGTAATTTACGAGCGTATAATCGAGTTTAAGGTGGGTATAACCCGCTTCTATCGCGCTTTGCATATATGCGGCGGTTACGCCGAACTGCCAGCCGCGCGCGGTAAACGTTCCGTCCGCGTTTTCGGTATAAGTCGTTCCGTCGTAGCTATCCCAAGCAGAAGTCGTCAACGCGGTTTCTTCGAGAGTGGGAACTTTAATATATTCTACTTTATCTACGGTTATGTTCTGATTTGCCCCTGCTGCCCAAAGCGTAAGGTCATATTTAGAGAAATCGTGTACCGAAATATCGTTTAACGGAATATCCTTATAGGCCCAACTGTTATTGTCGGCGTCTCTATAACCGGTGGTAGTGAGCGTAGTTCTGAAATATCCCCAATTTTCCGAACCTTCGGAATTTTTCGGAATTATTCCGAACGACGCAAGGGTGCTGCTCTTAATATAAAGTCTTAAAGTTTCGCAACCCGCGCCTTTTTCGGAAATAACCTCGTGATTGAGCCTGATATATAAATTTCCGTCCTTACCCGCATTTGCGCTGATAACGCCTTCTTTATAATCGACTGCGTTCGCCGCGGTTTTGTCGCCGTTTTCCACGCTCGTTACAAGTCCCGCAAGGTCGGCGTTTTTAACAAAGCCCTGAACCGCTTCGCTCGTATCGCCGTTCGCTATCGCCGCCTGCGCAACGCCTATAACGCTTCTGTGGTTATCGGTTGCCGCCGCAAAAAGATAGCTCGCCGTGCCGTCCTGCGCGGTAGCCTTAACGTAAGCCTGCCCCGCGAATACGCGGTTATAGTTAGTTCCCGCAACGTTGGTTATAATTCCCGCAAAGAATTTTCCGTCCGTATAATCGTACATTTCCGAATCCCAGACGTTGATTATGCGGGTTTTGCCCTCTTCCGCGGTATCGCCGTAAGAATATATTGCGTTTTCGCCGAAAACGTTAGCTTCCGTAAGCTCTCTGCCCGTCGTTAAGTAATCTTCGGGCGCGATGAGCATACCGAAGTTCACGCTTTTATAAGCCTTGCCTTCTCCCACGTTCGCGATAAGCCCCTCGTAGTCCGCTTCGCTCATAAACGAACGGAAACGGATTCCCGTGGGTTCGCTGTCTCTTATAAGCGCGCCGTCTTCCATTGTGAGGGTGACTTCCGCAAGCGTTTTGGGCGTGGTTTCCGCAAAAACCGTCGCAAAGCCCGCGCCGAGTCCCACGGTAATGCAGAACAAAAACGCCAAAGCGGTGAGTAAAATATTTCTTCTTATAACTTTTTTCATCTTCGTTTTCTCCTTTTTCCTAAAAGAAAATATCGCTGCTACCCTTGCCGTCGATGTTCCCGTTACCGTCGGTGAGCAGGTCGCCGCCGCTCAGACAGATAACGTCGAGATTTTCCGAAAGGAAAATTTCGATGTGTGCGTGTTCATACTTCTTTTTCATCTTGTACCTCCGTACTCTTTTATTAAAGGCGTTTCGCCTTTTCTTCCTTTTTTAGTTTTTTTCTTTCTTTCGGGAAGCCGAAACGGCTTTGTCTGCGAGGCGCGCCCGCCCGAAACGGTTTTTCTGCCGTTTCGGCTTCCGTTAATTGCCTTTCCCGTTATTTGACGGCGTTGTTACTTTATAAATTCGTAAGTTATGGTCGCGGTGGTTGCTTCGCCCGAGCAGAAAATATGCAGATAGGGTTTTTCCGCCGTGAATATAGAAAGCTCTATTTCTACGGTTGCGCCGCTGTTTAAGCCGTTCATACAGTAAGGCGTTCCCCAGTCGTCGTTACCTACCCAAAGCTGTCCGCCCGTATATTCGCCCGCGGTTACTCTCACTTTGGTATAGCCCGCTTTGATATATTCCTGCGTGCATACGTTCACGACCTTACCTTCCACGGGCAAGCTCACGTTAAACGAATTTTCGCTTACATAGGTATAGGAGAAGCCGCCCCATTGATTTCTGTTCGCCACAAACTCGTTTATTCTGAATTTATAAACGCCTTCCTCTTCGTTGCCCGCGTAGAATTTATCGCCCGCGTTAAAGGTTCTGTCGTTCATATATTCGGTGACGAGTTCGGTTGTCGCCGTGCCGCCGACCGCGCTCACCGCGGCGTTTACGCCCCAGATCATTCCGCGATAATTGCTTCCGATACCAAGCCACTGCCCCGTTATCGTTACCGTTCTTTGTCCTACGTTGCCCGCGTCGGGGTTATTAGCGAATTTTTCCCACCACGCGCTGTCGGTTAAAACGTTCGCCCACGCGCCCGCGCATAACGTGTCGAGAACGATATATCCGTCTTCTTCCGCGCAGTATACGTTGGTGCTGCTCTTCGTCCAAGCTGCCGTTTGCTCGCTCTTTATAAGCGTTGCGGCGGTTATCGTAAGCGTGCCGTCTTCTTCCACCTGCACTCCGTCGCCGTTTCTGCATTCGATATTAAAGCCGTAATATTCCTCGCCGCTTACGAACTCGTTGAGGTCTATACGGAAGGTCGCGGTTTTATCTGTTACGCGCCAGAATCTGTCCCATGTGCCGCCGTGGGTTAAGGCAATGCCCTCGCCGCCCGCAAGGCTCGCGTCGAATTTGAGGTGGGTATAACCCGCCGCAAGCGCGGCTTTAACGTATTCCGCGTTAAGGCTTGCGGTTTTGCAGGTAAATTCTATCGAATCCGCCGTTTCCGCGCCTTCTAAATTCCAGCTTTCCGATGCGTATATGCGCTCTGTTATGCCGAAAACTTTTACCGAAAGAGTTACGTCTTCGGTAACGTTTTCTATCGTGTAAACGCCGTTGTCGCCCGCAAGCTTCGCCGCGCCGTTCGTAACTCTTACAAGGCTCGTCGCTTCGGTCGCCGTAACGATGAACGATACGCTGTCGCCGTGATTTACCGTCTGCGTGCTTTCGCCCGTGATCGTATAGCCCTCGCCCGCGGGAATTTTAACCTCGTAGGTATTAAGCTCCACGCCCTCAACCGTTATCGCAAGGTCTTCCGTCACGTTCGCTAACTCGTAGCTCACGCCGTCCGGTTCCGCATAAATCTCTCTGCCGTTCGCTTTCACCGTGATTTCGCTCTTATCGTAAGCTTCTTCTATCGTAAGAGTAAAGCGATAGGTCGCGCCCTGCTCCGCGGTCGCCGCCCCCTCTAAAAGGTAGCCCTCGCCCGAAGAAAGAGTTACCGAGAAAACGTTGATTTCCAAACCTTCCACGGTTATGGTTATATCCGATTTGACCGCTTTTACGACGTATGTTTTGCCATCCGCTTCGGGTGTAAGGATTTCGCCGTTAGCTTTTACGACGAGGTTTTCCGCGTTATATTCGGGTTTTATTTCGAGAACGAAAGAATAATCTTCGCCGTAAGTCGCGCTGTCCGCGCCAGTTGCCGTATACGCCGCGCTTGACGGAAGGGTTACCTTATAAACGTTCTTCTCCGCACCCTCTACCGTTACGGTTAAAGCTTCCGAAACGGCTTTAACCGTGTAGGTCACGCCGTCTTCCGCGGGGTTAAGCTCCGCGCCGTTAGCTTTTACTGTAATGGTGCTGTTTTCGTAGCCCTCCGCTTTCGCCACGGTGAAGATATAATCCTCACCGAAAACCGCTTTTTCCGCGCCGTTAAAGATAAAGCCTTCGCCCGTCGGCGCGGTCACCGCAAAGGTCGCTTTTTCCACGCCCTCGACGGTTACGTTAAGATTTGCGGAAACGGATTTCACGACGTAGGTTACGCCGTCCGCCGCGGGCTCAATCTCCGTGCCGTTTGCTTTTACTGTCGGCGTGCAACTTTCGTACCCGCTTTTAAGGGTTACGGTAAAGGAATAGTCCTTACCGCAGTAAACGAGCTTTTCGCCCGCCGCCTCGTAGCCCTCGCCCGAGGGAAGCGTTATCGAATACAGCGCGTAAGAAACCGCGTTCGAGTATTCGCTCTGTTTTTCGCCGTTCACCGCTTTGACCTTGATTTCGTAGCTGCCCGCGGATTTTATAGCCGCAAAAGCGGTGGCGCTCTGCTCTTTCAGGTCGTCGCCGTTAAGGTTCACGACGTAGCCCGTCGCGCCCTCAGAGGCTTCCCACGAAACGGAATAATCCGCCGCGAGGGTTATGCTCGGCGCGGAAAGCTTCGTTTTCTCTTCGCCTTTGCACGCCGCGAAGGACACTGCGCATATCACCGCGAAAACGAGCGATATAATCGGTAAAAGTCTTGCCTTTTTCATTGTTTTCCTCCTGTCTTTTATTTTTCCGCCGCTTTTCTCGGCGTCGTTTCTTATTTATCTATTATTTGAATATTATACTTTCCGCGTCGAACAGCTGATTTTCCGCCCAGTACACGCCGCCCTTCGCCATAACTTCGAGAATGAACTTTTTGGCTTCGATATTCATCTGCACTTCGTCGGTCTCGTATTCCATATAGTTATAGAGGTACATATATCTCGGCTGGAATTTGACTATTTCGAGCCGCTCGACGTACTCCGATTTTTCCTTTTCGGAATAATCTCCCGAATTAACCTTTTCTATCGCTTCGTCGAGTATCGCGATTGCGGATTTCAGAAGCCCTTTGTTTCCGAAAGAAAGCGCCGCGCTTTCTCTGTATTCGTTTTCTGCAAGCACCTCGTAGCACTTTGCGGTCATAAGCGCAACGTATTCGTCCACGAGCTTTCCCGCTTCTTTCCCGAAATAATATTTATTGAACTCCGAGATAAGCTCGTTCATATCGTATTCGGGATTCCACAGCATTTTGGAAGCGACGTAGCCCTCGAATATCGTCTGATAAATCGTCCGTTCCTGAAAGTTCGATTGAAGCATCGCGTACCCTACGCCCATCTTTTTCATATCTGTAAGTCTTTCGCGCCAAGTCGTGTACGCGGGATACCACCAGTAATGCCGCGGGTTATAAGTCGTATAATCCCAAACCATAAACTTATTGCATATCGCCGCCCACTTCTCCATATAGTCCGAGCCGTAAGCGTTTACGTCCTGATACTCGCTTTTATAAGGCACGAATCTGTTCATCGTGATGGGCGCGAGTCTTATGGTAACGTTGTCTCTCGGCACGCAGGTTTTGTCGGTCGCCTCGTATTTTCCTTCCGCGTTCTTTTTAACGGGCGGGAACGCCGACCAGAGATACGCAAAGGTCACGACGTCAATATCGCGGGTAATCTTTTCTTTTTCGGCGTATTCCTTAACGCCGTCCGCGAGCGCGTTGATAAACCTTATCATCATTCCCGAATCGCCGTATTTTTTCGAAGCGGCTATACACCGCGAGCAAAGGCAGGGGCGCGAGGTAATATCCGTTTGCCCGAACATATAATAGTTGTTTTCTTCTTTATCGCTGCCGATAACGGCGGTCATACCCTCTATCGCCATTCCTATTGCGGTTTTTCTCGTCGTGCCGTCTTCGTTCGTCGTTTCGGTGCTGTAAGAACCGTCATCGTTTATGCCGTCCGTATAGCAGACGTCTGCGGCGTAAACGCAAAGCCCGCCCATTTTCTCGTGCGTTATAACGTTGTTGCCGTCGTTTGAGAACGCGCCCGTATACACGGGGTCTATTTTGCCGTTTTTAACGTATTTTTCGGCATTCACCCAAGAAAGCGAGTTATGCGTGCCGTAGCCCTGATACCATTTGAGGTTTCCGCCCGCGCTCTCCGAGATTTTAAGATATTCCGAAGTAAATCTTCTCGCCGTGGTAAACTCCGTGCTGTCGTTGAAAAAAGACGAAGGATCGAGGTATACTCTGTAATCGAAGGCGGGAATTTCCGTTCTGTCGGAAGCATAAACCTGCGCGCCCGCGGTTTCCGGAATATAAGTCGTATCCGCGGTGAGCCATTTCACTCCCAGCTGATATTCGAGGAAGTCGTACGCGCCGTAAAGCGTGCCTCTGTCTCCGCCGCCCCTTATGATTAGAGCAGAGCCTTTACTTTTTATCACGAAGCCGTCGTTTCCGAGCGCGACTTCGTCGAATTCTACGCCCGAAGTTTCCGAAAACTCTGTTTTGCCTATCGAAATTACCTTTTCGTCCGAGAATTTACCGTCCGCCGCATACGAAACGGTCGCGCCGCTTACCTTGTAAACGTATTTCACGACCTGTTCCGCCGCGTATTTTTCGGTTTCCGTCGCGGAAGGAGAAATCACTATTTTATAATCGGAAACATTCCCGAGCGAGGTATCGAAATCAATCCCCTGCGTGCGGGAAGCGTATTTGCCGCCGTTTTCCTCGGGCGTTTCGCCGCCGTTACCGCAAGCCGCCGCGGAAAACGCGAAAACGCACGCGAGTATTACCGTTAAAAGCTTTATGAATTTACGCATTTATTTTTCCTCCGCAGTTACTATAAAGGTTTTTACGGAAACATTGCCGTATTCGTCCTCCGCAAGGTAGGTTATCCTGTAAGTTCCCGCGCGCTTTATCTCGTATTCGGTCGCCGCAAAGCTTGCGCCGCCTTCGATAATTTCTACTTTGCCGTCGGGGCGGGTGACGAATACCCTGACCGTCGCGGCAGTCTCGTCCGTACAGGAAGCCGCGGGTAATTTGATTTTATCCCCGACCTTTGCGGTTTTCACGAGCTCTTCCGAAACGATAAGCTCGGGCGCGGAGCCGTCTTCTACCGAAAACCTGTAATTCGCGTTGGTAACGACGTTTCCGCCGTCTTTCGCGGTGATTCTCAAAAGGTATACTCCGATTTCGGTGAGAACGGTCTTGGGTGCGGTCGCCGCCGCCGTGTTTTCGTAAATTTTAACGCCCGAAGGAGAGGTTAAAGCGACCGTCACGGAAGCCTTGCCCGTTATCACGTCGAACGCGGAAAGTTCCGAAACGTCCAGCTCGTAATTTCTGCCGACGTTGGCGTTGCCGAGCCTGAAATTCTTTGAGAAAAGCGCAGGACCTACGACGTCGCCGTAATCGAACGAAGATGAATAGAACAGCTGATTGCTGATTTTGGTAATAACTATTTCCGCGCCGCTCTCGGAAACGTTTTCTAAAATAATATCCGCGTAAACACCGCAGCCAAAGCCCGTAAACTTAACTCCGCGCTCGTCCTTTTCGATATATTTCTGTATCGCGTTGCCGGAAAGCGTCGCCTTATAAAAATCCTCGTATAAAACGGAAAACGCGTAGTATTCTTTGCCCGCAAATCCTTCGCTCGCCGAAGAAGAGAAAGTCTGCTTTCTCTTTTCTATTCTGACTGCCGCGTCCTCGCCGTTTACGAGAAGCTTTGCATAGTCCTTTTGAATATCCGCTACCGTCAGCTTTACCGAAACGCCGTTTTTGCCCGCGATTTTAAAAGATACCGCGCCGAAATCGAGCTTTTCCGCCAGAACGATGAACTCGAAATACAGCCCGTTCGGGGAAAGCTTATATGGGAGCGATATTACGGGGGAATTTTTCGTTACCTTAACGCGCGTTCCCTCGTCGGTGGTAGAAGCTTCGCCCTCGAAAATAAGCGCGTCGCCGCCCGTTTTCACCTCCGCGGATTTTAAGTTAAGAACGAATTCTTTACTGCCTTTCGCCGTGCGATACTCAACCGTCACGGATTTTGCGTTCGGCATAACGAAGCCGTCCTCCGCTTTGACGCCGCTTACGAATATTTCGTACGGGAGAATTTCGCCCGTCGCGAGATATTTTACGGTAGCCTTCGGGAAAACGAAGCTTTCGCCGCGAATCGCCGTTCTCGGGAAATCGACCGTAAACGAAACGGCGTCGCCTTCCGTCGCTATTTTGAAGACTTTTTCGGCGGCGTTGCCGAGTTCGTCGCGGGCGACGATTTTTATTTCCGTCTCCTCGCCCGAAACGATTATTTTTTCAAGCGCGGAAACGCTTTCTCCGTTTGCGAAAATCTCGTAAACCACTTTGCCGTGTCCGCCGCTGACGGTCGGGGTTTTGATTTCGTATGCCTCGCCGTAGCGCGCCGCTTCGCCGTCATAAGTTATTTCTATCGTGATAGCCGATTTAAGACACTCGAATTCCACGCGTTTTTCCGCGGCGACGCCGAACGGGTTTACGCCCGAATAAACGAGGGTATATCTCCCCTCCTTTTCGGGAACGAAATAATCGCCCGTCAGAATCGTTTCTTCTCCGCCGAAAATCACCTTTCTCGTAAAATTCGAGATAAACTTGCTTTCCGCGTTCGGAACGGGGTAATTTTTGCCGACTATCGCGGGAATACTCCCGTCGAAATTATTTATAAGCACGTCGGTATCGGCGGCGTAATCGCGCGCGGTCACGCTTCCGTAATTTATCCCGCCAAGAGTATCTATAACTATATCGCCTCTCCCCGAAGTCACCTTGAACGAGAGGTAAACCTCGCCCGTGGTGAAGCCCTCGAACGCAACGGGAAGAGAAGGTGAAGAAAGCTCCGCTATTTTCCACTGTTTCACGCCCGATTCGTTGCCGTCGGGTCTTCCGATTCTGCTGAAATTTCCGTAGGAATATATCTCGTTCGTTTCGTAATCGAAAGAAAAGTTCATCGTGTAAAGGTTCTGCGCGGGCGAATACTTTTTATCGGGGTTGATGTGCGCTTCCGAACGCCAGAAGCCGTAAAACGTCGTATCCCACGCAACCGCGTCGGTTTTTAAGGGATAGTAATTGTTGAAAGCTGTGGAAACGCTGCCGAACGAAGCCCTCACGAGAGTGTTGTCGTAACCGAGACTCGTCGCGGTCACGTCGCTGTTTCTCGTAAACCGCACCGTCACCGCCTTTTTCGCGTCATAAACGTCGGTGAGAGTGACTTCCACGACCGAAATATTGCCGCCGTACGCGTTGTTAGTCGTAAACGAAATTACGGGAACGGTTTTGCCGAGCTTTTTAAGGTCTATAACCCCGTTATAATCGAAACTCGATTCCGCCGCCGTGCAGTCGAGATAAAGCCCTTTTTCGGGCGCGTTTTTAACGTTCTCGTGGTTTATAAATTCCGAAGGATCGGAAAACCCGCTTTTATTCGTCACGAAAGAAGAAAGGCTTGCGCCGACCTCCGCAGTAAAGGTATTTTCCGCCGTTTCCCCTGCTATTTCGGAGGATAAGGTTATTTGATATTTCCCTTTTTCGGAAAAAATCAGATAATCGTTAAAGGTCTTTGTTTCTCCTGAAGGCGCGACCGCTTTTCCGGTCGCCACGTAATTTTCGCCCTTATAAAAGCCGTACGCCGAGGAAAGGGAAAGCCTTTCGCCTACCGAAAACTCCGTTTTCCCGTTATAAACAACTATCTTTTCTTCCCGCGCGTTCGTCAGAAAACTTTTACTGCGCGTTCTGCCGAAAACGTCTTTATAAATATAGTTAAGTTCGTAAATGCCGCCCTCTGCGGGAGTAAAATAAAATTCTTCACCCGCGTTTTTAACCGAATAAACGTCTTCGCCCTTGTGCGAAAAGGTCGCCGAAACCTCGTAAAACCCGATTTCGGGCGCGCCGTCCGTGCGGACTATTCCGCTTTTCACCGTCGCCGTGGGGAAAGCCGCCTTAACGCCCGCAACCGTTTCCGCGGGCATCTCTCCCGAATAAGTTATTTCGTCCTCCGGCGCTGCTTCGTAAACTTTAAGGTTTACCGTCTTGTTTTTATATTCGAAAATATAACTGCCCTGCGCCCAGTCGAGAAAAATGCTTTTCTCTCTTGCGGAAATTGTCGTTCCGTCGGGCTTTTTGGCGGAAACGAGTCCGTTTTCGGTCTCGTAAGTATCTCCTAAAAGGGCGTATTCGTAAACGACGGGTTTGCTTTCCCCCTCGGAAATATTCGCAAACGCGACCGCCGCGGTAAGACTTGCCGTAAGCGCGAAAGTAAGCCCCGTTATAAACAATTTTTTCTTCATCTTCTCTCCTTACATAAAGGTTACGGAAATGCCCGCCACGGTTTTTGCGCCGTTCGCGAAGTCGATTTGCAGCGGTTTTTCGGGATCGTCCTCGAAATACTTGTCGATAAGAAGCCCTTCGGTATAGTAGAGGTAGCCGTTTTCGGTTATCTTCATTCCCGAAAATCTCGGCGGAACGTCGTTTAACTTATCCTCTTCGTATTCCGCCGCGCCCGAAAACGCCCAAACGTAGCCTTTCCAACCGTTGGAGCACCACGCGTTGCCGTTACCCGCGCCAACGTCTATTATTCTGTCGCTTAAAATTTCCACGCGGAATTTAGTCTTTCCCGCCTTCATAGCGATTTGCAGAACGGAGTTATCCGCTTTATAAGAGAACATATCCCCGTTGTTTTCGGTATTTACTTTATAAACTCCGTTTTCCGCGGCAAGATATTCTCCCGTCTGCGCGTCGAAAAGGAACGCGTTTTCTTTCGCTTTGAGCCACTCTTCAAAAGTGCCGACTTTAAATCTTTTCTTAAACTCGTAAGTCTCGCCGCCCTTTATAATCGTCGCTTTCCACTCGTACGCTCCGCCCGTCAACTCGCCCGTAACAAAGCCGTTCTCCGCCGCCGTCGTCTCGAAAACTTCGCCGTCCTTTTTCAGCTCGTACGTCGGCTCGAAGTCTTCCTGATAAGAATCCTGCTCCTTTACGAGGAGGGGAAGAACGGGCGAAGAAAGAAAGTCGTAGCTTTCTTTAAGCTCCGCGGCGAAAACGTACGCGGGCGCGGCTTCGTCTTTTACGACGAGGGTTATCGTACCCGTGTGCTTTGCCGATTTATAGGTGAATTTATATTCCCCCGCGCCGAGCGAGCGGATATACGCTTTGGAAAATTTGCTGTTTAAAAGCCACTCTTTTTCACCGAGTTTTCTTCCGCTTTCGTCAAACACCTCCGACTTTTCGGAAGCGGAAACCTCCACCCTGTTCTCGGGCGCGGAAAGGTCTACGGTAACGGCGGGAATGTTTATTTCGGTAACTTTATCCCCCGCGCAACCGAAACTGAAGGAAGAAACGAGTACCGCCGCCAGGATAAGCGCGGAAATCGCTTTTTTCATCCTTTAAGCCCTCCTATCACGAATTTACTGTTTATAATTTTCTGCGTGCAGCAGTAAAGAACTATCGTAGGTATCATAACCACGGTGAAGCCCGCCATAAGCTCGGGGAGCGACACGCGGTA
The DNA here is from genome assembly GCA_934271275.1 of uncultured Clostridia bacterium. Lineage (GTDB taxonomy): Bacteria > Bacillota > Clostridia > Christensenellales > Borkfalkiaceae > UBA1259. The sequence continues at coordinate 254,817 of CAKQRD010000001.1, forward strand.
AGCGTTAGCCTTCTGATAGAAAAGATACATTCCGTAAGAAATGTTCGGCGTACTCGGCAACCAGATAAGATAGGTGCTGTAATCGTTCCACGTTCCCATAAATCCGAGGACGAACAGAACCACCGCCTGCGGCAGAACCATTCTTAAATAGATTTTAAAAAGCACCGTGTAATCGTTCGCGCCGTCTATAAACGCCGCTTCCGCATAATCCCACGGTATCACTTTGAACGCCCCGTACATAAGCAAAAAGTTAGTGCCGTAAAAGCACCCCGAGGGCGAGGTTAAAATATTCAGTACGAGATTGTCGTATACCCCGAGCGCTTTGTTAATCTGCATCGCGGAGGGTAAATTTCCCACTATCGGAAGAATCATAAGAACTATTCCGAGGTTAAAGAAAAATTTCCTGCCGAAAAATTGATACTTCGCCTCGACGTACGCAAACAGCGTGGTGAAAAACACCGCCAGAAACGGCTTTAACACCGAGGTCAGAATACTTACCCAGAACATTCCCGCAACGCTGATTTCCATTTTTTCGTCGAATATAACGAAAATTTCCTTAAAATTCGACCAAGTAAATTCCTTCGGCAGTCCGAACGGGTTGTACACGCATTCGAGGTCGTCCGCTTTCAGCGAGGTGTTGAGCATATAAAGAGGAAGCACGAGCATAGAAATTGCGTAAACTATCAGAAGCACCCAGAACGCCCAAAATATTATCGAAGAGATAACGTCCGCCGCCGTACGGTTTTTCGGTTTTAAGTTGAATTCTTTTTCCATACTTTTCACTCCGTCGTCGGCCCGAATTTCTCTAACGCCCATTTAAGAAGCAGCGTCAGCGGCGCGACTATAATAGTTAAAATAAGTCCGCCCGCCGCATACTTCGGATAGGAAAATTCGGTGGAATCCACGAGTATCATTTTGGTGAAATAATACCCCATATTAGAAACGTAGTCGGGCGCGCCCGTATAATAGAATTCGAGGAGCGGTCCTGCGGTCGAGAATATCGCCGCAAAGCCCGTAATGAGAAATGTCGTGAACGTGGGATAGATTAGCGGCAGAATTATATACCACAGCTCCTGAAACATATGCGTTACGCCGTCTATCTTCGCGCTCTCGAAAATTTCGGGGCTTATTCCTCTCATCGCAGTCGGATATACGATAAGACTCGTGGAAAACGACAGCCATATCATATAAAAAATCGTCGTACCGAAAGCGTATTTTTCGTCGTACAAAAGGTTTATCCACTCCCCGCCGTTTATTCCGAGCGTCTTGAAAATCGCGGTAAGCGGTCCGTCCGAGCCGATGAAATTTACGAATATAAGCGCAATGACGAGTCCCGACATTATCGCGGGAATCATTATAAGAAAGCTTATTACCTTGTTAAGAAAACACTTCTTGAATATGAGGTAAGAGAAAAAGACGTACAGCGGCAGACATATAAGAAGGTTTATAAGGTACATTTTTACGGAGTTTATAAGGCTGTAAGAAAGCACCTCTCCCCGCCCGAACGCCTCTTCTAAAAACGCCGAGAAATTTTCTACGCCCGCAAAGTGCTTACCCGTGCCGTCTATTCTCTGAAACGCGAGAAGTATCGAGTTGAAGTTCGTCGCGACGTAAAAAATCGCGAACAGTATCAACGGATACGCTATCAGAGAATAAACGAACAGGTTGTTTTTTACTTTTTTGTTCATAATCTTATCGCTTTTTGTTTTATCGAACCGTTCAGTTATAAAAGCCGTAGGTTTTTGCCTGAGAGAGATACCCCGCCCAGCGCGCGGCGTCGTTATACTGCGCTATGCCCGCAACGAACGCAGAAGCGTTGCCTTTATCGAGGAATCCTCTCACGAGGTCGTATTGAGAATCCGAACACATCATAAGTCCCGAAGCTCCGAGCGCGGAATACGCGTATATCGGGGTTGCCGCCGTGTCTATATAAGCGGAATGTATAACCACGTTCTTTTCGTCCTGCGACATTTGGTAAGTGTTTTTCGTGAATTTGGTCATCTGCGTTTTAACCTCGTCCGAAACGGAGTATTTATAATTCCAGATCATGCCCGTGTCTGCGGTTACGCGCGCCATATTTTCGTCTTTAAGCATAAACGCGATAAAGTCCTTTATAGCGGCAAGCTTTTCGGCATCCGCCTGCTTCGGAACGAACATCGCGCCGCCCGTCTGCGAGAAAAGCTGATACCTTTCGCCTTCGTTCGCGGGAAGAAGCATATATCTGTAATCGCTCTTGCCGTATTCCTTTCCGCCGTAGTTCACGTTGGATTCTATAAGCCTTCTCGAACCGTTTTCAAACCAGTTGCCCTCTACTATGAACGCGGGGGAATCGTCGTTTACGCTGATAAACTGCGCGTGGCTCTTATCCACCGAAAGCGATTTATCGGTAAGCGTCGCGTCCGAAACGTAGCGGGAAGAATTGCAAAGGTAGTCCTGCAAAAATTCCGCCATAGCGTCCACGCCTTTCATACGCCACGTTTTATAGCCGTCCTCTATGGTGACAACGGTCTTTTCGCCGCTTATGAGTTCTATTTCCTTGCCCTTGGAGTCGTGCGAATAGAAAATTTCGTAACCCTCTTCGCCTATCGTCTGCGCAAGGTAGGAATACGCGACGTTATTGACGTATTCGGGGTGGTTCGCGCCCATATAGAGGAACACCTTCGCGCCGCTCGCGTTAATCTTTTCGCACATACTCTTAAACTCGGTCATAGTCTGCGGCAAGCCGTCGTCGTAAGTTCCCGCAACGCCGTCTTTACCGACGGTGACGTTACCCGCCCCGTCCGTCATAAGCCAGCCGTTTTCCTTAAATCTGTCGTAGTCGAATATAAGTCCGCAGGGGCTGATATTATAAGGGAGCATATACGTTTTTCCGTTTAAGGAAGCCGCTTCCGACCAGTGGTCGAAATTTTCTATCTTTTCCTTAATCGTTTTGTCGCCTTCGGGCTTTACCGAAAGAACGTCCGTGAGGTCTTCCAGATAATCGCCCGTAAAAAGCTGCTGCATAGCGCAGTCTTCCGCGACGAACAGGTCGAAGGAGGAGTTGGATTTTATATCCGCAACGATAGTACCGCCGAGGTTAAGGTTGTTTTTAACGTCTATATAATATTTATCGTTGTTCGCGCTCCACTCTTTGGCAAGATCCTTTATCCATTCGTCGCCGAACTCTCCTATGAAGAACGAAGTCTTGATTGCGGTTTTGCCTGCGTTGTCGTTGTTTTTGCCGCCGCACGCCGCCGCGGTAAACATAAGTCCGCAGGCGAGGACGGTAGTCAGCACTTTCGTTAATGTCTTTTTCATAATTTTCGCTCCTTTCGTTTTTTCTTTTTTTATTCCGATAAAGGGAACTTCCTCGGGTTTTTTAACCCGAGGAAGGGGCATACCCCTTCCCGAATTTTTGTTTTTCAACGGCTTTTCGTGTTTTTTCACGCCGTATTTTGCGCCGCGTTATTTCCGGCGGTTTTAAATTATCATTTCCTCGATTTCGTAAAGCTTTTCGCCGTCGTAAACCACGGTTTTGACCTCGTATTTGCCGAATTCGAGTCCGAGCGTTTTATCGCCGAAGCTCACGCGGTCGCGGGCGGGCTTTTCGGAATTGTTTTGAAGTCTCATAACGTAGCCCTTAATTTGTCTTGCCTTTTTGAGCGTGACGAAGGAAATATCCGCATTTTCGGAAGAGATTTTAAAGCCGTTGTCGTCCTTTTCGTCGATCGTCGGAAAAACGTTCAGCGCGTACGGCTTTTCGGTAAACTCGTCGGCATTTCGTTTCAGCTCGTTTTCCTTTGCCACGGTAAGGCGGAAATTAAAGTCTCTTTGCCCCTGATCCACCTTTCCGATGAAAATTCCGTCGCGGAGAAGCGGACGATTCGGTACAGGGTGCGCGCAGTAGGTTGCCGTTTTCACGAGGGTAAGGTTTATTTCGCCGTCTTTATAAGAAGAGCCGAAGTTATCCTGCGTTACTATTTCGAGATATTCGCCGCCGCCATTTTCAAGCGCGACGAAATTCTGCGCGATACATTCTCTGCCGTCGTCGAACAATTCCTCTTTGCCGAAAATCTGTTCGCCTATATACTTTCCTTTTCCGACCGTAAGTCCGAGCTTAATCGCCTTTGAAGCCTCGTTCGGGAAAACGTTCGCTTCCACGTCCACCGCCGCGCCTCTCTTATAAATTTTATAACCCACGCGGACTCTCGTAAGCCCCGTTCCGAAGAACGCTTCCACGCCGAGGTAAATTTCGCCGTCCTCCGTAATCTGCACCGAATTCATTCCGTCGAACACTCCGTCGGGGGTTTTAAGCAGCGGCATTTCTATCGGATTATGCCCGACGTACGACTCGTTCATTCCCCACGGATCGGGGGTATCGTCGAACGTTTTCGGAACGAACAGCTTCCCTTCCGCATACTCCCTGCCGTTTACCTTATAGCTTTCTATAAGCCCCGATTTCGCGCCGATAACCACCCGCTTTTCGCCGTTGTCGAATATAATATCTTCCGTTACGGCGGGATACTTCTTTACGGGCAGAACGACGGTTTTCGCGGTGTATCTCGTGATGCCGAGCGGCGCGGGAAAAGCCTCGAACACGACTTTTTTGCGCCAGTCTATCGAAATATTGCTGCCCTCTTTCACCGTCTGCGCTTTGAGCTTGTTGCCCGCTTCGTCGTAAACCTCTATATAAGAACGATTTTCTAAATAGTTTTCGGTCGGAATTATAGAAAGCTCGCATTCTATAATCTGTTTTCCTTCCGTCGATTTCGGATTGAACACCATAAGCGGATAAGTTCCCGCTTCCGCGACGGGCTGACCTTTGCACAACGCAAAGAACGCGTCCGCGCGGATATTGTTCAGGATATGCAGTCCGTGATTTATATAAGTGAAGCCGTTTTCTTCGCCCGCGCGAATCATATCGCCGGGGAGTATGTCGTGAAACTGCACGTTAAGCATATCCTCAGTAACGTCTTTAAGCAGCTCCGCGGGATATTCGTAAGAGCCTTTGAGCGAAGCAAGACTTGCGATTTTTTCCGCAAACGTAAGCTGCCGTTCAAGGATCCTGTACTTCCTTTTAAGCTCCGCCATAGAAGTGTAGCACCCGACCATACACGGCACGAGCGATTTATCGTAAACCACCGTCGGATTCACCTCGTCAAAATAACTTTCGGGAGTGGCGTATTTTATATCCTTATCGCTTTCTGTCATAAGCTTTTCCACGTCCGAAAGGTCTTTGTCGGAAGGTCCGCCGCCGTGATTGCCTACGCCCCAGCAGGATATTGCGACTTCTGCGTCCTCCTGCCGTTTCATATCTTTTTCGATTTTCTCGCGCGCGTGTCCGAGATCGGAATTGTATTCGGTAATTCTCGAAGCCTTTACGCGGCTGCCGTCGTAGCCTTTCCAAATAAAACACTCGTCGGGGAGAGAAAGCTGCGGATAAGGCATATATTTGCCGTACGGGCGCATAAACAGATACCCCGTTTGCCCGCACTTCGCCATTATCTGCACCATTCCGCGGGAATGTCCGAACGGATCGAAATTGACCGCCGCCGTCGGCTTTACACCGAATTTTTCTTTAAAATATATTTCGCCCTCGCGGATTTGGCGGACTATCCCCTCTCCGCACGGCATAAGACAGTCGGGCTGTAAAAACCACCCGCCCATTATGTGCCACTTGCCTTCTTTTACGAGCTTTTGTATCTCGCGAAAGAGCGCGGGCGCGTATTTTTCGGTATATTTATACAGCGTAACCTCGTTGTGGCAGAATATATAGTCGTGCTTATTCAGGAGGTTTGCCGCACTCTGAAAGGTGGAAAGCGCGGCGGAAGCCCCTTCTTCCCATTCCCATTGCCAGATAGGATCTATATGCGCGTTGCATATCATTCGTACTTTTTTCGTCTTGCTCATTTTCGGTCGTTCCTTTACGTCTTTTTTCGGATAATTTTTATAGATTTTTTATCAAAGTTCTTTATATAATTTCGTTTATATACGCCTTATACGGACTTTATATAAACGCCTTCGCCCTCTCGGAGCGTAAGTTTAACGTTTTCCGAGGCTTTCAACGTTTCCTCGCCGCGGAAGATTTCGTATTCGCCGCGCGGCAGTTTAAGCTCGATATTATTTTGGCATACCGTGGATAAATTAACCGCGTAGTAACGTTTCTTTCCGTCTTTTACGAAGGAAGAAACCATCAGCCCGTTATCTGCCCGCGCCGAAAAGCTTTCGTCCTTTCTTTTGAGAATATCCGGAAGCTCGCCCCTGAATATACATTCGTTGTCGGGCAGATTTTTTATATCGTTCTCCGTGAAGCCATTATAATACTTGCCGTAAGCGTACGTCCCGAGAAATTCGGAAGAAAGCACGTCGTCCGCAATCCTCGCAAAGAAAGCGTTCAATTCCTTAACCGCTTCGTAAGCCTCCGCTTTTCTGCCGTAAATATCGATAAGTCCGCCCGCGCCTTCCATAGAATATCTCTGCCTTTCGTCAAAGGTATAGTCTATCGGATAGCAACCGGGGAAATACGCAAAGCCCTCGTTCCCGTACGCGGCGGTGACGTGCGCTTGAAGATTCAGCTCGCCCCGAGTCATATGCTTTCTTTCGGTATCGGTCGCCCACTGCCCCGCCTGCATATAGTTATAAAATTTACAGCCATACTTTTTCTTTTTTTCGGCAAAATACGCGTTAAACTCGAACAACGCTACGTGGACGGAAGAAGGCACTTCCTTCCAGAATCCCTCGAACGGATACTTGTCCTGCGAAATATAGTCGAATTTAGCCTTTTGCAGGAGTCCCTCCACAAGCTTGTCGTAAAACTTAAAGCGGTTTTTGAAAACAATTTCGAGGTCGCCTTTAAGCTCGAACGGCTTTTCCGCTTCGGGTACGCCGTGAACGCTCCCCGCCATTCCGCCCCAGAATATCGCGTCGTTAATCGAGTACGAAAAGAAATTGAAGTGAAATTCGAGGTCGGGGAAATTTTCGTCGAAAACTCTTTTTGCGTGCGCCACTCCGTCAAAGGAGAGATACCCCGCTTCGTCGCCGAAAAACACCCCCGCGAAAGCCTTATGCCCCGCGTATTTTCTCACCTCTTCCGTAAACCTGCGGTCAAGCTCGTTCTTTTTCTGTTCGGATAAATTTTTCCACCCGAAATCGACGTATTCGCCGAACGAACGCATCGTGGGCAAATATTTTATCCCGTACTTTTCGCACAGAGCGAGAGTTTTTCTCTGCGTTTCTTCGCGAACGTCGTATCCGAATCCGAAAATCCGATTTATCCCTGCCTCTTTGAGGGCGAGAAAAACCTCGTCCGTAAGCCGCGAAGGATAGGGCAATTCGTCGTACGCACCCGTCGGAGCGCAGAATATGGCGTTTATGAATTCTTTCATAATTCAATTTTAACACCGTTTTTAAATTCTGCTTTGCTGTTTTTAATTAGTTTTTTGCTTTTTTTAGTCCGATTTTTAAACATTGATAAAATAATCACAAGCATTTTACTTGCGATTTAAGGTTATAAAACAATTTTTATCTTAAATATATTTTTCAATATTTTTATTCCGAATTAGTTTTTTCTTTTCCGTCTTGACTTTTCGTTTTTTGCGTGTTACAATCTATTTTAAAGGAGTTTTCTATGGAAAACAAACGCACCGAAACGGGTAACGAAACCGATATGCAGGAAACAAAACGGCCGCTCGCAACAGAAGCGAACGACCTTTTTCCCAGCGTTAAGCGGACGAGGACTTACGCCGTCTTAAAATCGGAAAAGGATTTTACCTTTCATATCTGGACGCGCCCTACCTCTTTTTACCACGCGCACGACAACTATATAGAGATTTTTATCGTAACCGAAGGAAAGCTCGTACACCATTTCAACAAACAGCAGACGGTTATGAAGACGGGCGACGCGTTTATCGTAAAACTCGGGCAGTACCACAAACACAGCCAGTATCAGAACTACTCTTCCCAGCACATAAACCTTACCTGTAACGTAGACTTTGCGAAAGATCTTTTGAAGCTGTTTTTCGGTTCGGAAAACGTTTCCTGTCAGAACCAGCTTATCCACCTCAACTCCTCGTATTTCGAGACCGTTCTCAATTATCAGAAGCTTATTTTGGAAGCGCAGAACGAGGAACACAGAAACCTCGCGATAAAATCGCTTCTTGCGTTCGTTTTCGGGGTGTTTTACGCAAAAGAGGAAAACGACAAAGCCCCCGACTGGCTGAAATCATTTATGAGAAAGCTTTCGAGCCTCGACTTCGGCAACGAAATTCACCTTGCCGACGTGTATAAGCTTTCCAACTATTCGCAGACGACCATTTGCAGAGAATTTAAGAAATGCACCGGCAAAACGCTCATTTCGTATATCAACGATTTGCGGCTTAATTACGCCTGCAACCTTCTGGAAAGCACCACCTTTCCGCTGTGGAAAATCTCGAACACCGTGGGCTTTTTATCGCAGGCGCACTTTACGCGACTTTTTAAAGAAAAATACGGCATCACACCGCTGCAATACCGTAAAAAATAATCCAAAACTTGGGAATATCCGATTAATGGTTTAATTTCCTATATGACCTTAACAGAATATTTTTAACGATATTTATCGATGACGAACGATACCCTTTGCACGTTTTTGTTCGTTTATATTGTTTTTTTTAAATCGTCGTTTTTTCAGAGTTTTTAAATTTTATCTTTTTATTTCGACCTTCGGACTCTTTTTATTACAAATTTTTAATCTGCTTTTTCCGCAAATATTTGCTTCGACGAGGCTTTAAAAATATATCACAATGATATTTAACGATATATAAAAATAACGTGCGATACAGGGTTTTCCTCATATTGCACGTTCGGGTGTCACCATTAGGGAAACAGGCGTAGGCGAAAAGTTTACGCCTGTTTCCTTATTTTTTACGGCAACTCTATTTTCAGATGTTTTTCGATAATCTCAGAACATCTTTCTCTCGTCTTCGTTTTTGATGAAGGTTCTATGTAGTTGGTAAACCATATATCTAACCATTCTTTATATTTCATTGATAGCTCCTTAATTGTTTATTTTATACGACGAAAAGAAGCCGCACATTTTTCGTGCGGCTTCTCGGCGTTTTTATATTCAGTTGTTTATATCCGAGTTTTATTCTTGATTTTTATAATCAGCCTTTATTTTCGTCGTTATCTTTCTTTGTTTCAAGCGCAGGCTTGTCACTTGCATTAAGCGGAGATATTACTTTCCCGCCGATTTCTTTTTCAAATCGTTTGCGGGTATCACCTGCAAATTTACCTCCCTTCTTTGCTACGGAACGGTTTTCCGCAAAAGTTTCCGGTTGTTCTTTCTTTGAAAGCGTCGTTGTCGTAACTTCTGCAAGCATATTCAAAACGAGTTCGATATCCGTCATATTATCGCGCAGATTTTCTTTTTTCAGTCCTTTGAGTTCTTTATACTCTTTAACCGTCAGACCGCTCCACGCTTTCGTCATTTCATCGGTGAGTATTGCGTATTCTACGCCTTCTTTTACCCCGCGTTCTTTCCATTCGTCGGTAAGTTTTTTGCGCATTTCTATCGTTTGAAGTCGCTGATTTATCCAACCTTCCGTATATCCTTTAGCACGGTAAAAATCTGCGCCGCGAAGTATCGCCTTTTCGGGATCTGCTATTTCATCAAGTCTTTCGCTGCCCACTTGCGCAAGCCACATTTTGAACGGTTCGGCTTTCGGCGACGGAATCGACTGCACAAGCCGCAAAACGCCTTTCGTGTCAAGACAATCGGTCAATCTGTTTTTACCGTCTTTTGCCAACATTTTCAAAGCGTTACAGCTTGTAACGGTTTCATCTCCTTCGTCTTTCAGCCTTTTCTTTAAGACACGCCAATATGTTTGAGGATTAGGGCTATCCGTCAAAACTTCGATTATGTCTACAACGGCAAAATACCATTCTTCTTCGTCTGCACTCCAAACCGTGCGGACTTGTTTATTCTCAAAAATTTTGATTTTGTCTTCCATACGATTTTTCCTTCTATCGTTAGATTATATTTATTATACCATTTTTCTTCTGTTTTTTCAATGCCTTTTACCCTCTTAACGCCAATTAATTTGCCGTTATTCGTAGAAGGCTGTTTATATTGAAAAATCAAAACTACCCGCGTGGAAACTTGCAAGCAGTTGCAATATTGCGCAAAGCACCCTTTTCAGATTAAGAAACGAAATAGTGGAATGCTTTCTCGCCTGTTTGGAAGACGAACAAAATACGTTAAAAGAAATAGCCGTTACTATGGACTGATTTTATGAACGCAGAAGAAACGATTATTTATCTTATAGAATTATACTCTCAATATTTAGAAGAACTAAACGCTGTGCCTCGTAACGATTTTATTATCGGAGAAATGACCGCTTACGTTGAAACGCTTGAAATACTTCAACGCTGGGAAAAGGCAAATCGTCACGGTTTAGACTTCGTTATTGAAGATAAATATAAAATTTAAAAAATTTTCTAATAAAACAAACGATAAAAAGTCGCGCGGCGTATGAATTTTCCTTACGCCGCGCG
>CAKQRD010000002.1 GCA_934271275.1 uncultured Clostridia bacterium
AATGAGTCCGGTACAATACCGAACTCAATCTCAAATAATTTAATTAGATTTTTGTCCAAACTTTTGGGTTCACTTCACCTGCATTCGCCTCGTCTTTCATTTTTGGTATTTATATCCACATCGTCTTATATCAAAAAACGACGCAACCATTTCTGATTGCGCCGCTCTGCGCTTTATATGATATTTAATCGTAAAAAATCTTAATAATTTCTTCTTTTATTTATTTTGTCTTATATAAAATATAGCATTGATAAGAATTAGAGCGATACTCGCTACTGTTAAAAAAAGAAACATTGCATAGATATAACCCTTCTTGAATCGAATATTCTATAACATTCGAATAATACGACTCATCTAATTTACGATAAGAAACAAATAATTGTCCACCGCAAGGCATAACACCGCTACTGCCACCGCTGTTGCCAATCAAATATTCTCCTGAAGAAGCATCCACAACTCGAAATTCCGGCTGCTCGCTTACTTCATAAAAATCCATTCCGTTCAAGGTTACATCAGTCTTTCTTTTTCCATCTCTTTCGGCAAGATAAATTTCCGTAAATTTAGATCGAGAATCTTCATCTACATTTAATACAACTTCAAACGACAATGCTTCTGTTCCGTATTGCTGCATTGCAGGAATATCAAATTGTAATTTATGCTTCCCGACTTTATTTAAAATAGCAAATGATCCATTTCCTATTTCATTATTTGTCAAATAAAAATTGTCAAAACAAAAATCTACGTTTTCAGTTATTTGTTCTTTTTCAATATTGTACGAAACGCTTTCCACTCCAAAATCGGTCCGCATCTGTGCGATGTTTGCTTTATAAACAGGCTTTCCGCTCACCAATTTATCATTTTTATATTCATATACATTTAAGGTAGGCGTACAAATAAAATAATCGAATATATTCAAGTTGCATTCATATTTTTGATTTTCTTTTGATAAAGACGTTTGAAAACCTTCATTATCAGTGCCATAACCTGATAATGAAAAATCAATTTTGTATGATACTCTATTATTTTGATAGGAACAACCACCTAATAAAGCCGGTAAAACAATAATTAACACAGTAAATATAAATGCTTTAATTCTTTTAATTAAAAATTCGTTGCAAATTTTAAACATTCCTGTCCTCCTTCAAATAATATCATACTATAAAACAATAAAAACATTAAAAGTTATCTCATTTTCTATAAATTGTAACAAAAAAAACTAAAAAACTTTTCTCGCTTACCCTAAATTAATATATCCATTGACAAACACCTCCGTAGATGTATTTATGTCATAATAACTGTTTTATTCTTAAAACCTACCTATCGCACACAATCATGTCTTTTTTTTATTTTACATCGATTTGCTGTATTTGTCAATCTATCAACTCAACAAACACCTCTTCTTGTTTTTTCGTTAAAACGGGCATTAGTTTCGCCCGGTATTTTATATCGGCTACCTTATCGAGATATATCCTGATCGTAGTTATGAACGTTTCCCCGTTACTCGTTATTTTAACGTCGCCGTATTTCCCGTGCTTGCAAATAAAGTCGGCAACTGCTTCGATGCTCCGAAGCCGCTTATTTCCCGCAACGGAATGCCCTATGAGATTCAAGTTTGCTGTTTCATCCATCGTTTTTATTCTCCTTGTTTTTTGTATAAAAAAAGACGCATGGTTTCATCGCTACGCGCCATATTTTTTATGTATTTAATTGTTCGCAGGGGTTCAGGTCTGTACAGAATTAAAAAGCATCTACGAAAAACGCTCTGAAATTTTCGTGATTTCGATAGCAAAAAAGCCTGATAAAATCAGGCTTTTTTGCTCAGGCATCTTTTTTGTGCACCTGAGATGGTGGAGATGCGGAGACTTGCACTCCGGTCTTGAACGCTTTGATAAAACCTTCTACATACTTATCCGACGATTAAATCTCGAAACCGTCACGGTCGTCGGCGACCTTGAACGATTTCCATTCCGCTGAATTCCGCTTGCAAACCGCGGAAATAATCCGCAAGCCGTACCCCGCCTTGATTTAAGCCCCTATCCCCGCCGACGGGAAAACGAAAAAAGGGACTTACGCAAAATTAAGCTGCGTATGCTACTTCGTTATTGTTAGCATTTATTTTTTTATCCCGTTTTTACGAAGTCGGGAATCCTTCGGTATGCTTATTTTTTATCGCGGTCGCCCAATCGAATCTTTAACACCCCCGTGTTTAACGTGTTTTTATTTATTTTATCAGTTCTTAACGTTTTTGTCAAGCGTGCGATTTGCTTCTGTCGCGATTAACCCTCGGTTATGATTATCGATAGTTTTTAAGCGTTCTTTCCGTTTCTCTTTTTACGTCCTTTTCCATAAGCGAACGCTTTTTATCGTAAGTGTGTTTACCTCTGCAAATTCCGAGTTCGACCTTTACCAAAGCTTTTTTAAAATACAGTCGAAGAGGGACGACCGTAAGTCCTTTTTCGTTTACTTTAGCTTTCAGCTTTATGATTTCATCTTTATGAAGAAGCAACTTTCTTGCGCGCTTACTGTCTTTTACGTTATACGCGCCCGCCTTTTCGTAAACGGCTATATGCATATTTCTGACGAAAATTTCTCCGTTATCAAGCGTGCAAAAACTGTCTTTAAGATTACAGCTTCCCGCCCGCAACGACTTGATTTCTCCGCCGTCAAGCACTATTCCCGCTTCGAGTTTTTCAAGTATAAAATACTCGTGCGAAGCCTGTCTGTTTAAGGTTATCGTCTTTTCTTCCATTTTTCCGTCCTGCCGCGTTTCGTTTCGTTTTTTACGCCCGATTTCTTATCTGCGTTCGTTTTGGTTTTACGCCCGATATCTTCCTCTTCTTTTTCTGAAAGGACAAATTCCGCCCGTCTGTCCGCAAGATTTACGCCCGCAACGACTATTTTTACCATTTCGCCGAGTCTGTAAGTCTTTTTGCCTACCGTTAAAGTATATCTGTCTCTGTCGCAGATTATTCTGCCGCCGGAAAGCGTTTCCGAACGAATAAAACCTTCTACTCCGCATTCGAGTTCTACGAACATTCCCGAATTCAGCACGCCCGACACCACGCCGTCGAATTCTTCGCCCTCTTTGCCGGAAATATAAAGTAATTTATAATACTCGTCCACCGCGCGCTCCGCAGCTTCCGCGTTTTTCTCCGTTGCGGACGATTGAACGGAAGCAAATTGCGCGTCCTCTTCGAAAGTTTCTTCGATTTTATCCGTTCCGTTTTCGATAACGTATTTAAGTATTCTGTGCACCACAAGGTCGGGATACCTTCTTATAGGCGAAGTAAAGTGACAATAATGTTCTTCCGCAAGTCCGAAATGTCCTTTTGCTTCCGTAGTATAATACGCCTTTTGCATAGTGCGAAGCATTACCCTGTTCACGAGCGGAAAAACAGGCGAGCCTTCCGCAGCCGATAAAATTTTTTGGAAGTCCGTGGAATATACGCCTTCTCGATTTCTTCTTGCGCTTATGCCGAGTCCTTCGAGAAACGCATAGAACCTTTCAAGCCGTTCTTCGCTCGGATCTTCGTGAACGCGGTAAATAAACGGTATCGAAAGATAAAACGCATACTCGGCAACCGTACAGTTTGCGGCTATCATAAACTCTTCGATAAGCCCGTGCGCAAGATCTTTTTCGTCGGCACAAACCTCTATCTCTCCGTTCTCGTCTACGGATATTCTGCTGTCTTTTACGTCGAGGTCTATACTGCCGTTTGCCGCGCGCTTTTTCTTTAATATTTCTGCCAACTCCCGCATTAAAGTCAAATCGACGGATATGTCTTCAAGACTTTTCAATTCGGTTTCTTCGCCGTCGAAAAATTTTCGGACTTCGGTATAAGTAAGTCTTCTTTTGCTTTTTATAACGGACGGGCAAATTTCTCTGTCAATAACCTTTCCTTTTTGATCGATTTTCATCAGACAGGAAAGAGTCAGCCGTTCTTCGCCCTCGCGCAGAGAACAAAGGTCGTTGCACAGCCTTTCCGGTAGCATAGGCATAACCTTTTCGGGGAAATAAACGCTCGTGCCGCGCTCGAAAGCTTCGTTATCGATATCGCCGTGCGGCTTAACGTATTCGCTAACGTCCGCGATATGAACTCCGAGATGATAGTATCCGTCTTCTGATTTTCTTATCGACACAGCGTCGTCAAAGTCGCGAGCGTCCTCTCCGTCTATGGTAAAAACCGTTTCGTTTCGAAAATCTTTTCTCTTTTTAACGGACTTTGAAGTAATTTTTGCCGGCAGATTTTTTGCCTCTTCTATAGCCGAAAGCGGAAATTCATCGCGAAGCTTAAATTCGTACAGCACGGAAGCAAGTTCCGCTTTTTTCTCGAATTGTCTGCCGAGAAGCTTTGTAACTATCCCCTCCGGACTTTGTTTGCGCGGATACGTCAAAATTTTGCAGACGACTTTATCGCCCGCTTTAGCCCTTATTCCCTTGCCGAAAGGAACGAATATATCGGTATAATATCTGCCGTCGTCCGGACGAACGAATCCGCCTGCACGGGCGGTGAAATACGTGCCGACAAGTTCTGTAATTCCGCGTTCAAGAACTTTAAGAACTCTTGCGGTAGTGCGCTCGCCGCGTTCGCCCGAATTTTCGGTAGTTTCCGCAAGCACGGTATCGCCGTGCATCGCGCCTTTAAGCTCCGAATGAGGAATAAAATAGTCTTTCTTTTCGCGCTTAATATCCTTGCCGCCGTGACCTTCGCGTAAAGTTTCTTCTTCCGCAAGCGGAACAAGAAAAGCATAGCCGCGCTCGTTGCCCTGCAAGACGCCGCGTATTATCTCTTTTTT
This sequence comes from uncultured Clostridia bacterium, assembly GCA_934271275.1. Classification (GTDB taxonomy): domain Bacteria; phylum Bacillota; class Clostridia; order Christensenellales; family Borkfalkiaceae; genus UBA1259. The sequence continues at coordinate 4,798 of CAKQRD010000002.1, forward strand.
CATATATGTATAGGCTTTTTAATATCTTTTTTTATGAAGTAAACAAAAAGGCGACCCCGCGGTATTATGGCGGGATCGCCGAAAATTATTTTTCAGGTGATTATTTTGCAGCGAACAACGCAACGATTGCGAACGCGATAGATAATACGGCGAAAATTACGCCGCTTATTACGGTGAGCTTTCTCATTTTGTGTTCAAAGGTTTTGCTTTTATTTTTACCCAAAAAAGTTTCGGTCTGACCGCCGAGCGCGCTTACGCCGGAAGAGTTGCCCGGCTGGAACATTACCACGAGGATAATAAACAACGCGGCAATCGCCATTACGACGAGCGCTATTATCTTTATTATCGGCCAGTAGTTCCAAAATCCGCCGCTTGCCATAAGCATATCATAGAGGTTCATTTTTATCTCCCAAGTCGCGTTTGTTAACGCGCCGTTTTTCATAAAGTAAAAATATTGTAGCACAAACTTTGCTTTTTATCAACTGTTTTTAAGCACTTTCGGGCATTTTTTCGCCGTGAAAAATCTTTTTGCTGCTTTCCCCGCACGAAAAGCCGAATAAGTCTGTATTTCAATAAAGTTTATGCACGTTAAATAAGACTTCTGCCGGTCATTTCCTTCGGAACGGGCAAGCCCATCATTGTAAGAAGAGTGGGCGCGATATCGGAAAGTCTGCCGTCTTTACCTTCGGGATAAGGCTTCGGAAGCTTTTTACCCTTAAACCTTTCGCCGACGACGATGAACGGAACGAGGTTGGTTGTATGCGCGGTGAACGGGTGTCCGTGTTCGTCTATCATCTTATCCGCGTTGCCATGGTCGGCGGTGATAATCGCTTCGCCGCCCATCGAAAGAATTTTATCGACGACCTTCTTAACGCACTCGTCAACCGTTTTAACCGCCTTTACCGCCGCCTCGAACACGCCCGTATGACCTACCATGTCGCAGTTGGCAAAGTTAAGTATCATAACGTCGTATTTGCCTGTACCCAGTTCTTTTACCGCGCGTTCCGCAACCTCGTACGCGCTCATTTCGGGTTTAAGGTCGTAAGTAGCAACCTTCGGCGAAGGTATAACGATACGGGTTTCGCCCTCTACGGGTGCTTCTAATTTAGCGTTAAAAAAGAAAGTAACGTGCGCGTATTTTTCGGTTTCCGCTATATGAAGTTGCGTTTTTCCGAGCGAAGCGAGATACTGCGGGAGAGTGTTTTTAATTTCGTCCGGAGGGAAAGCAACGTACACGCCCTTAAAAGACGCGTCGTACACCGCAAACCCCGTATACGTCGGCGCGAGAAAACCCGTTTCCCTGATAAAGTACATATCTTTGCCCTTTTCCGCGTCGGTATAAGGAGTGAATTCCTCTTGCGAAAACGCGCGGGTTATCTGGCGCGCTCTGTCGGGGCGGAAATTAAAGAAGATTATGGAATCTCCCTTTTCTATAAGCGCAACGGGCTTGCCGTTTTCCACGATATTAGTCGGGAGAATAAACTCGTCCGTGACACCTTTTTCGTAACTGTCTTTCACGGCTTTTAAGGCGTTTTCTTCCTGCACGCCGTTTCCCAAAGTCAGCATATCGTACGCTTTTTTGGTTCTGTCCCAGTTGTTATCCCTGTCCATAGCGTAGTATCTGCCGCAGACGGAGGCGATTTTACCGTAAGAAAGCTCGTCGATTTTGTTCTGAAGTTCCGCAACAAACTCCGCGCCCGAACACGGGTCGGTATCCCTTCCGTCCATAAAGCAATGAACGAAGGTATTTTTTACGCCCGATTTTTTGGCAAGCTCCAAAAGCGCGAAAAGATGCGTTATATGAGAATGTACTCCGCCCGTGGACAAAAGCCCGTAAAGATGCAGGTTTTTATCGTTTTTAACGGCGTTATCTATCGCTTTTAACAATGCGGGATTAGTGAAAAAATCCCCGTCTTCTATACTTTTGGTTATCTTCGTCAAATCCTGATAAACGACTCTGCCCGCGCCGATATTGAGGTGACCTACCTCCGAGTTGCCCATCTGCCCTTCGGGAAGACCTACGTCCATACCGCTTGCGCCGATAAGGGTGGAAGGATAGTTTTCTATATATTCTTTAACGAACGTGCCGTTAGCCGCGGCAACGGCGTTCCCCTTCGTTTCGGGGCTGTATCCGTAGCCGTCCATAATGATTATGCAATAAGGTTTTTTCATAATTATTTCTCTTCTTTAAAAAAGGCACGTTTTGCATGCGTGCCTTTTATATCGTGTATTAGTCTTTATAGTTTACGATTGCCGCAAAGTCGTTAGCTTTTAAAGCCGCGCCGCCGATAAGACCGCCGTCTATATTCCTCATAGCCATAAGTTCTTTCGCGTTTGCGGGCTTCATGCTGCCGCCGTACTGAATGCGAAGGGCTTTAGCAACGTCTTGTCCCCAGGTCTTTTTAACAAGACTTCTGATATAACCGATAGTCTTGTTGGCTTCGTCCGCGGTAGCGGTTTTGCCCGTGCCGATCGCCCATACGGGTTCGTACGCGATGACGATATTTTCAAAATCTTCCGCCGTGATATCCGCAAATCCTTCTAAAACCTGTTTTTTAAGAACGCGTTTCGTTTTGTTCTTTTCGCGCTCGGTGAGCGTTTCTCCTACGCAAACGATAGGCTTTAAGCCGTTTTTAAGCGCTTGTTTAAGTCTTTTGTTAACGCTTTCGTCCGTTTCTCCGAAATACTGACGGCGTTCGGAATGACCGATGATAACGTATTCGACGCCGATTTCTTTAAGCATTTCCGCGGAAATTTCGCCCGTGAACGCGCCGTTGTCCGCCCACGCGACGTTCTCCGCGCCGAGCTTTATTTTGCTACCCTTAACGGCTTCCGCAACCGTCCAGAGGTCGGTGTAAGGAACGCAAACCACGACTTCGGGTTTGGATTTAGCCACGAGAGGTTTTAATTCGTTTATAAGTTCCGCGGCTTCTTTAGCCGTCTTGTTCATTTTCCAGTTGCCTGCGATTATAGGTTTTCTCATATTGTAAGTCCTTTATTTTTCAAGTATTTTTTTTTAATCAGTCTTTGTCGTTAAGACATTCTATGCCGGGGAGTTTTTTGCCTTCGAACAACTCTAAAGAAGCTCCGCCGCCCGTCGAAATATGGCTCATTTTATCCGCAAAGCCGAGCTTCGTTACAGCTGCCGCCGAATCGCCGCCGCCGATTATCGTGGTTGCGTCCGTTTCCGCAAGAGCTTTCGCTACCGCTATCGTTCCGCTTGCAAAACAAGGATTTTCCGAAACGCCCATAGGTCCGTTCCAGATAACGGTTTTGGCGTTTTTAACGGCTTCTGCATAAAGCTCGCGGGTTTTAGGTCCGATATCGAGCGCTTCTTTATCCGAGGGAATAGAATCTATATCGTAGATAAACGTATCCACCTTCGCGTCTATGGGATCGGGAAACTCGTAGGTAGCTACTACGTCGAGCGGGAGATAGAATTTCTTTCCGAGCTTCTCCGCTTTATTTATCATTTCCAGACAATAGTCCATCTTTTCGGTATCCACCAAAGATTTGCCTACCTCGTACCCTTTCGCTTTAAGGAATGTATAAGACATTCCGCCGCCGATTATAAGCGTGTCGCATTTTTCGAGAAGGTTGTTTATTACGTTAAGCTTATCCGCAACTTTCGCGCCGCCGAGAATAGCGACGAACGGGCGTACGGGGTTCTCTAATGCGTCCGCCATAACGGAAAGCTCTTTTTCGATAAGGAATCCGCATACCGCGGTCTTTACAAAACCGTATTCGACGATACCCGCGGTAGAAGCGTGAGAACGGTGAGCCGTTCCGAACGCGTCGTTTACAAACACGTCGCAATAAGAAGCAAGTTTTTCGCAAAGAGCTTTGTCGTTCTTTTCTTCGCCCGCCATAAAACGAGTGTTTTCGAGAAGAACTATTTCGCCGTCTTTCACGTTTTTAACGGCTTCGTCCGCAGACGCGCCGACTACGTCGGTAGCGAAAGTAACTTTCTGACCGAGTTTTTCCGCAAGCCTTTCCGCAACGGGACGGAGCGAATATTTTTCCCTGTCTTTTTCCGCTTTTTTAAGATATTCTGCGGTAGCCGCCGCTCTTTCCGCTTCGGGAAGGGCTTCTACGGCTTTCTTTTCTTTTTTATTCAAGCCGAAACCTGCGGTAAGAACGTTATGCGGCTTGCCCATATGCGAGCAAAGAATAACTTTCGCGCCGTGTTCGACAAGATACTTGATGGTGGGAATCGCACCGTTGATACGCGTTTCGTCGGTGATGACGCCGTCCTTCATGGGAACGTTGAAATCAACCCTCACGAGGCATCTTTTGCCTTTTACGTCTACGTCTCTTATGGTCTTTTTATTCATTATCAAACCTCCGAAATGAAATTTCGTTTTTCTTTAACGATTTACGGGTTTATTATACATAAAACGCAATGTTTTGTCAATCGAATATATGCGACATACGTTTAGTTTTGTTTATATTTTGCCCGTTTTTTTACCAAAAATAAGGGAAAAGCGAATTTTTCTCGCCTTCCCCTTTTTACGCCCGCGTTTTTATTTGACTTTTTTGGTTCTGTCTTCTTCGATAAGGCGGGCTATAATATCTTTCACGTCCATAACGCCGAGGTCGCCTTCTCCTCTCGAACGAACGGAAACCGTTCCCGCTTCCGCTTCTTTATCGCCAACGACGAACATATACGGAATTTTATCGAGCTGCGCTTCTCTTATCTTATAGCCTATCTTTTCGTTTCTGACGTCCGCCTCCGCGCGAAGTCCCGCCGCACGAAGCTCGTCTGCCAGCTTTTTCGCATAATCGGCGGTTCTGTCCGTAAGACTTAATACCTTTACCTGAACGGGACAAATCCAGAACGGGAAAGCGCCTGCGTATTTTTCGATAAGCATGGCAAGCGTTCTTTCGTAGCAACCGATACTCGAACGATGTATTACGAACGGGTACTGCTTTTCGCCGTTTTCGTCTATATACGTCATATCGAAACTCTTTGCCGCCGCAAAGTCTAACTGTATGGTGATTATCGTATCTTCTTTTCCGTACACGTTTTTGGACTGTACGTCGAGTTTAGGTCCGTAGAACGCCGCTTCGTCTTCCGCTTCGACGTACTCGATTCCTATATCGTCAAGAATTTTCTTCATAAGCGCTTCCGTTTCGTTCCACGCTTTGTCGTTATCGATATACTTTGCCTTATTAAGACCGCGTTTCGAGAAACGGAAAGTTACGTCCTCTCTCATACCGAGACAATCGAGGAAATAATAACTTAAATCAAGACATCTCTTAAATTCGTCCTCAACCTGTTCCGGAGTGCAGACGATATGCCCGTCCGAAAGGGTGAACTGACGGATTCTTATAAGTCCGTGCATTTCCCCGCTCGCTTCGTTACGGAATTCGGTAGCCGTTTCGCTGTATCTGCACGGAAGGTCGCGATAACTCTTTAAGCCGTTTTTATAAATCTGATACTGGAACGGGCAAGTCATCGGGCGAAGCGCCATTGCTTCGGGCGAATTTTCGTCGCCTATTATAAACATTTTATCGCGATAATGATCCCAATGCCCGGAAATTCTGTAAAGGTCGTTCTTTGCCATGTTCGGGGTTTTGGTAATCATAAAACCGCGTTTTTCTTCTTCGTCCTCGACAAACCGCGAAAGTATCTGTAAAATCTTTGCGCCCTTCGGCATAAGAATAGGCAAGCCCTGCCCTATAACCTCTTCGGTCATAAATATACCGAGATCTCTGCCCAGCTTGTTGTGGTCGCGCTTTTTAGCCTCTTCGAGCGCGGTAAGATAATCTTCGAGTTCGCTCTTTTTTTCAAACGCCGTGCCGTATATGCGGGTAAGCATTTTGTTCTTTTCGTTGCCGCGCCAGTATGCGCCCGTAACCGAAGTAAGCTTGAACGCCTTGATTTTCCCCGTAGAGGGAAGGTGCGGTCCGCGGCAAAGATCCATAAAGTCGCCTTGCTTATAGAACGATATAACGCTCCCCGCGGGGAGATCGTTGATAAGTTCTATCTTATACGGCTCGGAAAAATCCCTGAAAAATTTGAGCGCGGTTTTTTTATCGTAAACGTGACGTTCTATGGGGAGATCGCTCTTTATAATCTCTTTCATCTCGTTTTCTATTTTAGGCAAATCCGCTTGCGTTATGGGCGTTTTGAACTCTATATCGTAGTAAAACCCGTTTTCTATCGTAGGTCCTATCGCAAGTTTAGAGGTCGGAAACACGTTTTTAACCGCCTGCGCGAGAACGTGAGCCGCCGTGTGGCGATATACTTGCAGTCCCTCTTTATCCTTTAAGGTTATAATCTGCAAATCGCAGTCTTTATCTATAACCGTGGAAAGATCTTTAAGTTCGCCGTCTATTTTTGCGCAAACCGCGTTTCTGTGAAGCCCTTCCGAAATGCTTTTAGCAACTTCTTCCGCGGTTATCGGCGCGGAAAATTCGAGAACAGAACCGTCTTTTAAAGTAATTTTCATATATTAACCTCCTGCTGTTTCCTATAATTATACCAAAATATTTTTTACCGTATTTTTTTGCGGCGTTCGTATTTTTTTCGTAAACCGCTATGCGTAAGCCGCTTTTTAAGCCGTTTTCCGTAAAGCTTTTTCCGTATACCGTCCGCGATAAAAAAATCGCCCGTTACGTTTTGCCGTAAGGACGAAAAAAATTCCGCGTTTCCACCTTGATTGCCGCAAACGACTGACGAATACGACCGCTCTTTATCGCGCGTAAGCCCGCGACGCCGCTTGCCCATGCACGGTGGTTTCGATACTCGTCTTCGGTTACGGGGCTTACACCTTTCTCCCCGTTCTCTGAAAACTTTCCGACGGTCTACTTGTCCGCGTTTTTTCGGGCATCTTTAATTAACAAGTATATGATAACCCCGAAAGGCGAATTTGTCAACCGTTTTACGCAAAAATTATTTTTTTATAGCGTAACGGTAAGTCTTTGTCGTCGCAAAAAGTCTTAAACAGTCCTTTTTTTGCGTTTTACGCGTAAATTTTACCTACGTTTTACCTTAAATATTACTTTTTCCGTTGCAAAAGAACTCTCAAAATGTTAAAATGATTTCTATGAGAAACAACTGGTTATGCGGAAAAACCGCTATTATCACGGGAGCGAGCGGCGGCATAGGCGCGGCGGTGACAAAGCTCCTTATCGAAAAATTCGACTGTAAAATTATCGGAATCGCAAGAAACGAAGAAAGGCTTAAAGCGCTGCAAGACTCGCTTAAAAACAAGCGGGATAATTTTTCGTACAGAATTTTCGACGTTTCCGTAAGAGAAAACTGGGCAAACTTTGCAAACGAACTTACCCTAAACGGAATTATACCCGATATTTTAATCAATAACGCGGGGTTTATGCTGCCGTTTAAGAGGTTTGAAAATCTTACTTTCGAGGAAATAGACGAAATAGTAGCCACGGACTTTATCTCTAACCTCAATTCGACAAAGTATCTTTTGCCGCTGATAAAGCAGTCGTCTTCGCCCGCAATCGTAAACGTTTCAAGCGCGGCGGGACTTTGCGCGGTCGTCGGGGAAAGCATGTACTGCGCGGTTAAATTCGCCGTGCGCGGCTTTACCGAAACGCTTATCGAAGAATACAAAGGCAAAATTTACGTAGCGGGGGTTTACCCCGGTTTTATCCGCACGGAAATTCTTAAACGAATGTCCGTAACGGACAAAGAAAACAAGCTTATAAACAAGTTTATGATGCCCGTAGACAAGGCGGCGAAAAAAATAGTTAAAGGGCTTTCGCACCGAAAAAAACGTATGGTTATGGGTGCGGACGGAAGGTCTATGAGCTTTTTCGGGAGGCTCTTTCCGAAGGCTACCCCCGCCCTCGTCGCCAAAGTTCTTAAAGATTCCGGTTTAGAACTTTTTTCGGAAGTCTTTTAGTTCCCGATAAATTCGCAAAAACTTAAAAAAACTTTACAAAGAGGCAAAAACGCAATGAAAAGAGTGCTTACTGTTCAGGATATTTCATGCGTGGGGAAATGTTCGCTTACGGTGGCTTTGCCGATTATTTCCGCGTTCGGCGTGGAAACGGCAGTTCTGCCCACCGCGGTTTTATCCACGCATACGGCTTTTAAAAGCTTCACTTTTCGCGACCTTACCGACGATATAACGGGCATCGAAGAAAAGTGGCTTTCCGAAAATATCGGCTTCGACGCGATTTATACGGGATATCTCGGCTCTGAAAAACAGATTGAGATAGTTGCGAATCTTTTTGAAAATTTCAAGACCTTCGGCGGAAAACGCGCGGAAATTATCGTAGACCCCGCAATGGCGGACAACGGCAAACTGTACTACGGTTTCGACGAGGCTTTTGCGAAAAAAATGGCAAAACTTTGTTCCGGAGCAGACGTTATAGTCCCTAACCTTACCGAAACGGCTTTTATGCTCGGCGAAAAATATACGGAAAGCGGATACGACGAAAACTATATAAAAACTCTGCTGAAAAAACTTACCGGACTCGGCGCGAAAACCGCGATAATCACGGGCGTTTCGCTTGAACGGGATAAGCTCGGCGCGTACGGATACGATTCTTTAAAAGACAAGTTCTTTTCTTATTACCGAGAAAAGCTTCCCGTCGCATATCACGGCACGGGCGATATATTCGCAAGCGCGCTCTGCGGAGCGAAAACTTTGGGTAAAACCATTGAGCAAAGCACGGCAATCGCCGTAGATTTCACGGTGGAAAGCATTATAAAAACTATGAAAGACGATCACGCGAACTGGTACGGCGTGAACTTTGAAGAAGCTTTTCCCTATCTTATGCGCAGAATCGGAAAATGATTTTAATTTTCATGAAAAAAGCGTGTGCCGCGATTTTTTCGCGGCGCACGCTTTTTTTGCGTTTTTATTTGTTTTTTTAATTAAACAGCCTTTTAATTTATTATCGGCTTTTTATTTTATTTCGTTATCGTAACTTTTTTAAGCGCGCGGGGTTCGTCCGGATTATTGCCGATAGCGCAGGAGATTTTGCACGCGAACATCTGCGCGAATAAAGCAAAAGCGAACATGGTTATTTCTTCGGGTGCGTCGAGGTCGATGAGCGCGTCGTATGCGTTGCCGCCTTTGCCCGTAAGCTCTTTGTCGTTGGTTACGACGAGAACGGGCGCGCCGAGGCTTACCATCTTGTCAACGCACTTTTCCTGATCGGCACGAACGAGTTTTTCGGATTCCGCGTCGCCTTTGTTTTTAGCACAGTAAATTATAACGGGAGTATTCTCGTTTACCATCGCCATAGGTCCGTGGTAAAAATCGCTTCCCGGATAACCTTTCATCTGAATATAGCACGTTTCCTGCAATTTAAGCGTCGCTTCCATAGCGATTGCGAAAGTTATTCCGCGGGAAAGAACGAAACCGCTCTTCATTCCCTTGAACTGCTCCGCATATTTCGTGGTGAGCGCGTCTATTTGAGGAATAATCTCCGTAGCGGTTGCCTTTAAGTTTTTAAGGGCTTCGAGGTCCGCTTTATTATCCGCAAGCTCGTACGTAAGCCAGGAAAGAAGATAGAGTTGCGCGGAAAAAGTCTTCGTCGCCGCAACCGATTTTTCTTCCCGACAATCGCAATAAAGGTGGAACTTTGCTTCTTTTGCGAGCGGGCTTTCCTCGTCGTTCGTAACCGCAACGGTTATCGCGCCCTGCGCGTTGCCCTTTCTTATAACCTCTAAAACGTCTGCCGCTTTTCCGCTCTGACTGCAACCTATAACCACGCTGTTTTCGTAGTTGACGTTGCCGTTATAAAGAGTTATTACGCTCGGTGCGGAAAGTCCGACGGTGTATTTAGTGTAAATTTCCGTAACGTATTTGAAAAAAATAAGCGCGTGGTCGCTCGTTCCCCTTGCCGCCGCAACGAAATTAGTCGCTTTGCCGTTTTTGATAGCCGTAACGAGCGCGTTCATCGTCTTTTCGTTCGCTTCGCGTATTTCGCCGAAAATTCTCGGTGTTTCGTTAATCTCTTTCCACATTAAAGTGTTCTGATAATTCATATATCTGCCCTTCTGCTCCTTGAATTTTTACTTTACCTCAATTTTAGCACTCGCAAGCGGTTTTGTCAACGTTTATAAACTCTTTTAACGGAATAATTAAACCGCAAACCGACTTAAGGTTTTATTTACAAAAAACGGTATCAAGCACGTAGCACGCGACGGACGACCAGCCGTGGCAAAGACTGCCCGCCTCTTCAAAATCAGCCGCGCCCTTCGCCGTTTCCCAAAACGAGGTCGCACCCGATAAAAGCATCTTTCCGAAAATTTTCATACAGTCTTCAAGCACGAATCGTTTCGCGTTTTTACCGCCGAATTTTAAAAGCCCCTCGTACTTAACGGTAAGCCCCGCAAGCGTTAGTCCGACTAACCCTTTCGGGTTTTTAAGCGCGGATACAAGCTCGTCTTTTACGCGCCTGTCAAGTTTATCGCCCGAAGAAAGCAGGACTACGGCTTGAGTATACTCGTGATAGCCGCTTTTTACGCCTTTTTGCAAATAAGAAGCAAAAAGCCCTTTTTCGGAATCGTAAAAATTCGTTAAACCTGCAAAAAGTCGTTCCGAAAAGCCTTTCAATTTTTTACAAAATTCTGTTTCCCCCGCTTTTTTGCAAACCCACGCCACCTTTTTTGCCGCAATCAAGGCAAGCGCGGTCAAAATACAATCCGCCGCAGGTTCAATTTCGCCCTCTCTTCTTATCGTGCCGCCGTCAAGCCCCTCGGACCATTCGTGAAAATTCCAGTATCTTTTGTCGGAAAACGTATACAACGCGCCGTCCTCTTTCTGTGCGTGCATAAACGTTTCGAGAAGGTCTTTTATCTTCGGCAAAACTTCTTTCACGAACTCGTCGTTAAAATCGCGTTCGGCGTTTTCCGCAAAGGCTATCGCATAGTAAAGAGAGAACGAAGATATGGTTATATCGTTTCGAGAAGGCGGACAAAGCGACAACAGCCCGTCTTCTTCTATACACTTTGCCATAAGCGAAAGCGCGGCTCTCGGATAATCGTATTCGTTGAACGCCCCGTACCCGAAAAGCATCTGATTTCTCGAATCCATTCCGTATAGCCCTTGCTCGCGCCAGGGGCAATCCTCGTAATGCTCGTGCGCGCAAAGTTCGAGAGTACGCCTGCCCGTTTCGTAAACCGCGTTGTACAGTTTGTCTCCGAAATCTTTTACGGGTTTATCGAACGGATAAACTTCCTCGCGAATACCTGCGTCGTGCAGCTTAAAGCTTTTGCCCTCTACCATTATTATATAGTATCTCGCACCTATACGGCGGAGATAATCGGAGAAATCGTTCTTCCCCTTTTTAAGCTCGAATTTAATGCAAAAGTTCCTTGACCCGACAAACGAACGAGGTCTTAAATCGTCTAAATGTTCGCCGTAACCGAAATACGCAATCGCGTCTTTTTCGGTTTCTATACAGAAATAGGGATACCCCGCACATTCCGCGCCGAGGTCGAGCGTGACGAAAACGCCGTCGCCCGCCTCGCGAGCCGCTTTAAATTCGAGCGGTTCTTCAAGTTTATCGAAAAGGCATTTGTCCTTACCCGTCGCTTCGTTGAACGGCAACGGAGAAAGCCATGCAAATTGCGCCAGCTCGCCCGCCGTTTCCCCGCCGTTGAACTTAAACTCGCCCTGCGCCGTTATCTTCGCGCGCCTGCCTTTTTTTATCAGCGTATTTCTTATGGGTTTTGCGTATTCCTTAAAATCGGGATCAACGACCGTGGCTTTTTCCCACGGATTTTCTTTTGCGGTAAAAGAATAGTTATATAAATATCCGTACTGATAGGTACAAAGCTCGCCTTTGCTGTATTCCGAACTTTCCCGCGCAAAAGTATTTTCGTCCGATTCGCAAAGAATCTTCTCTCCTTCCGTAACCGCAAACGCAACGGAAGCGGTCATAGGGCGACAGACCGAAAACCCCTCGCCCGAATGATACGCCTTGACAACGAGTTCGTTGTCGCCGCGGCGAATCACCGAGGAAATGTCGTACAAAGAAAAGGTTTTATATTCGGGCAAATCCGCGTATTGCCCCGTCGCGGCAAAGTTTCCGTTAATAAACGCCGCGAATTTGTAGTCGGCGGTAATTTTGAGATACGGCGTTCCCTCGCCCGAATAATAAAAATTCGTCTTAAATTCCGCATAAGTATGCAATTTTTCTTCTTTAACCCAGATGTATTTCATAATTCATTCCCTATTTTTCCAAAATCAGAGTAAACGGTCCGTCGTTTTCCTGCAAAATCTTCATATCCGCGCCGAACACGCCGAGCTTTACCGCAAGTCCCGCCGCCCGTAATCCTTCCGCAACGTATAAATACAGTTCATTCGCTTTTTCGGGGGCTTCCGCCGCGAGAAAATCCGGACGGTTGCCGTGAGATGCGTTTGCGTATAACGTAAACTGCGATACGAGAAGTATTTCTCCGCCCGTATCGGTAATCGACTTGTTTATCTTGCCGTTTTCGTCCTCGAAAACGCGTAACGGAGGTATTTTCTTTATAAAATAGTCGGCTTGCTCTTCAGAGTCGCCCTTGCCTACGCCGAGAAATATAACGTAGCCTTTCCCGATTTTCGAGATAAGCTCGCCTTCAACTTTAAGTTCCGCGTTCCTTACCCGCTGAATAACCGCTTTCATTCTTGCGCCTCCCGTTTGCCGCAATCAAGTTTACCACATTTTTTTTGCGTTTGCAAGTAAAAAAGGTTGACAACTTTCACGCACGATATTATAATGTTAATATTTTATTATAGGGAGAAAAGAGAGAAAACGAATTTACTCTTTTAACGGTAAATTTTTATGAAAAAAAACAATTTGTCGGACGTAAATAAAAAAATCGCGTTCAAAGTTTCTATCGTGACTATTGCGGTAAATCTTATTCTTGCCGTGTTCAAACTCGTCGCAGGTATCGTGGGTAATTCTTCCGCGATGATTTCGGACAGCGTTCATTCCGCTTCGGATATTTTCAGCACGATCGTGGTTATAATAGGCGTTGCCATTGCCGCGCGCCCCACCGACCGCAGTCACCCGTACGGTCACGAGCGCATTGAATGCGTATGTTCTGCCATTCTTGCGGTTCTCTTGTTTGAAACGGGTATTTTTATCGGGTATAAAGGCGTAAATTCGCTCGTTACGGGCGATTATAAAACCACTACTCCTCCGGAACTTATCGCGCTTATTGCCGCAATCGCTTCTATCGTCGTTAAAGAAGGTATGTACTGGTACACCATCATCAACGCGAAAAAAATCAATTCGGTATCGCTTAAAGCAGACGCTTGGCATCACCGTTCGGACGCGCTTTCTTCCGTCGGTTCGCTTATAGGTATCGGCGGCGCGATGCTGTTTAATCTGCCTATTTTAGACGTTATCGCTTCGCTCGTTATATGCCTGCTTATATTCAAAGTCGCGCTCGATATTTTTATGGAAGCAATGAATAAAATGGTCGATAAATCCTGTCCGCAGGAATTTGTGGAAATGCTTAAAGAAACGTTGCTTTCGATAGACGGCGTGCTTTCCGTAGACGATATAAAAACGCGTACTTTCGGTGACCGGTTTTACGTCGACGTAGAAATCGGCGCGGACGAAAATCTGCCGCTTAAAGAGGCACACGGAATTGCGGAAGCCGCGCACAACGCTATAGAAAATTCCGACCGAAGAATTAAGCATTGTATGGTTCACGTCAACCCGCTTCCCTCCGACTATTCTTCGGAAGCCGCCGCTCTCCGCCACGAAAACGAAGAGGATAAAATTTAAAGGTTTTTAAGCTTCATCAAAAAACACGGAACAACCGCTTGCTGTTGTTCCGTGTTTTTTGTCTTATAATTATTGCTTGTCAGCTTTTTCTTTTTCAATTTCTACCTTGACGCTTTCCTTTGAAGAAATATTTTGTAGAGTGTCGATTATAGCACTCAGCCCGCAGCAAGTGCCTCCCGGCAAAAAAGTATAAAACCCAAGCACCAAACATTTTTCGATAAAGTCGCCTATTTTAATGTTTCCTTTTTCAAAGGCGGTTACCGCTATATACAAAATTATACTCCCGATACCGATAAAAATAATAAATAACCCCAACCCCATTAAAAGCTTTTTTACGCTGTTTTTCAAGTCCTTCATTTTCTTTTCTCCATAATTTTTATATAATTTCATTATAATTCCGTATCGGAATTATGTCAAGCAGATATCAATGTATAATTCCGTAAAAGAATTATTTTTCGGAGTTATAATGAAAACAAGGGCGAAAAATTACGGAAACGCAAATTTAATCGGGCGCAACGCCGAAAGATTGCGCAAAGCTGCGGGAATATCTCAAAAAGATTTTATTGCAAGGCTTCAATTAGAAGGGTTGGACGTTAATCCTACGAGCTATTCCAAACTCGAAGGGCAGGTAAGAATTGCAACGGACAAAGAGGTCTTTTGTATTGCAAAGGTGTTAAACGTAGAAATTGCAAAACTGTTTGACAGTACCACCTAAAAACGATTGCAAACGGCGCGCGTTTGTGTTAAAATATATCGGCAGTAATGCCTTTAAGGAAATTTTATGCAACTTTTCGGAATGGAAAAACTTTCGCTCGTCGATTACGACGGCTTTGTGGCGGCTACCGTGTTTACCGGCGGCTGCAATTTTCGTTGCGGGTTTTGCCATAACGCCGCACTCGTTTTGGATTCCGAAAATTTAGACGTACTTCCCGAAAGCGAAGTGCTTTCTTACCTCGAAAAAAGGAAAGGCATTTTAGAGGGCGTTTGCGTTACCGGCGGAGAGCCTACCATGCATAAAGATTTGCCCGCGTTTTGCGAAAAACTTAAAAATCTCGGTTACTCGGTTAAAATCGACACTAACGGAACTAACCCCGATATGGTTAAAAGCCTTGCCGAAAACGGACTTGCAGATTATTTCGCGATGGATATAAAAAACGACCGCGAAAATTACGCGAAAATTATAGGCTTCGACAAATACGACACCTCGAAGGTCGAAAAAACGGTCGATTTCTTCCTTTCGGGCGGCGCAGACTACGAATTTCGCACTACCCTTATTTCCGAATACCATCACGCCGAAAATATGGCTAAAATCTCCGAGTGGATAAGAGGCGCGGAGAAGTATTTTTTGCAACGTTTTAAATCCGGCGATTACTGTATGTCCCAAAACCTTTCCCCCGTAGAAACAGCGGAGGCAAAAAGTTTTGCGGATATAATTAAACCTTTCGTTAAAAGCGTGAAGCTTCGCGGATACGATATTTAGTCGTATCGTTTTTACCGTTACAGCTTCGCGTTTTTTATTTTTTAAAATTTTTTTACACAAAGGAGAAGAGCAGATGACAGCGTTTATTTTCGCCCTCATAGCCCTTTTATGCTGGAGCGGTTCCGACCTTTTTTCAAAGCTCGGAACGGCGCAACAAGACAAAAACAGCCATTGGCGCGTTATGTTTTTCGTAGGCGTCGTTATGGGTATTCACGCGGTGATTACCATTATCGCAAGCATTTGGATTCCCCCGCTTGCGGAGGACGCAACCCCCGAATGGTGGAGAAATATTATTTACACCGACTTTAAGCCGATAGACTTTTTGCACTACGCGCCCGTCGCTGCGATATACCTTCTCGCCATGCTTATCGGGTATATCGGCTTGCGGTATATAGAACTTTCGGTGTCTTCTCCCATATGCAATTCTTCGGGTTCGCTCGCGCTCGTCATTTGCCTTATTTTAGGCTGGGCGACTATCGACGGAATTTCAATCGCGGCGGTCGTTCTTATAACGATAGGAATTATAGGACTCGGCGTGGTTGAATACCGCGAAAACGAAGAGGTTAAGCTCGCGCGCCAAGACAGCAAGCAATTTAAGTACACGAAAAGCTTTATAGCGATTCTTATACCTATAATTTATCTTCTTTTAGACGCTTTGGGAACGGTCGGCGACAGCGCGATTGCAGAGCTGGAATTATTTGACGAGCTTTCCGAATACGCTTCTAACACGTCGTTCGAGTTCACCGCGCTTTTGTTCGCGATTATCTCGTTCATCGTCGTGAGGTTCGTTAAAAAAGAGAAATTCTTTTCTCCTTACGGGAAAGAAATTTCGGAAGCAGGCGGCAAGCTTACTTTGAGAAAGTCGCTCATAATCGGCGCGGCTTGCGAAACGGTCGGACAAATTTTCTATATGGCGGTTATATTTTCCGATTTTAAGGCGGGTATACCGATGATTTCATCATACTGCGTATTGTCCGTCGTTTGGAGCAGAATTTTCCTCAAAGAAAAGCTTTCGTGGAAACATTATCTGGCGATTGCCTTAACTTTAGTCGGCATAACTCTTCTCGGCGTTTCGGAAATGCTCACAGCATAAACGCGATATTTTTTAAAATTACGCGCCCCGCTTTTATTCCGAAAGCGGGGCGCGTTTTTCGTACTTTTTTTACTTTTCTAAATACCGTTTTTAACCTTTTATCTGCGGATTATAAGAGGCTTCCGCAAGATATTTTACGATACCCTTAAACAGCGAATAGGCTATTTTATCCTGATATTCCTCGGTGACGAGCAGGGCTTCTTCTTCCGGATTAGACAAAAAGCCGCACTCTGCTATGACCGAAGGATATTCGGAACAGTTAAGAAGGTAATAATCGCCCGCGAGCGGAGAAAAGCTCCTTATGCTTTCTTCCATCTGATTGAAAACCGACTGAATGCTTTCGGCAAGCAGGTGCGAGTTTTCGTCCCCCGCTTTATAAAAAACCTGCGCGCCCCGACGAGAAGAAACGGAAAATTTATTGAGATGCACGCTGACGACGAGCGCGGGTCGAGCTTTCAGGATAATTTCCTTGCGCTTTTCCATATCCCGTCGTTTTAAGTTTTTTACAGCGACTCCGTATAGCCCCGCTTCGGTTTTTCGCGTTAAAACGGAATTTATGCCGCCTTCGCGGAGATAGTTTTCGAGTTTTTTTACGATTTTTAGGTTAAGCTCGCTTTCTTTTACCCCCGTTTTTACGCCGACGACTCCCCCGTCTATTCCGCCGTGTCCTGCGTCCAGCACTACGGTTATGCCCGTGGCGTCCGCGCCCGCGCTCGTTTTCGTCAACGCCGAAAGACATATAACGAACGTTACCGCCGTAACGAGCAAGACGGATATTATTAAAATATTCCTTCTTTTAAGAACTACCATATTCCCCCGAATTCACAAAAAATGTTGATAACTCTTTAAAATCACCGCACTTATCCACTTTTTGACGGATTTTATGCGCGTAAATGTTGATAACCCGCAAGTTATCCACGATACAGTGTATTAGTTTTTTCGGTCAAATATGATACTTTAAGTAAAAGCGAGGGGCTTGAAATTTCAAGCCCCTCGCTTTTCTTCGCTATATCGTTATTTTTTTTAATTTAACAAATTTGCGAATTTATAAAAGCTTATCTCTTTTCTACGAGAACCTTTTTAAGCTTTGCAAATCTCGGAAGTCCGTCCTCTTTGGGAGCGTTGGCTTCGCCCTGAATAAGCGGAAGCGCGTATTTTACAAACTCTTCGGAAATACCCGTGCCGTTATTAGTAATCCATTCCTGCGGAACGGTTTTTTCTGTATTTGCGGCAAGTTCCAAGGGAAGAAGTTCGTATTCGCAAACGTACTTATCGCCCTCTTTTCGCTTGTAGCAAACCATTTTGTCGGTTTCTCCGCCGACAGCCGCCTTAACTGCCTGTTTGCCCGCCTCAAAGGTTTCTTCAATATCGGTCTTGCTTGCGCAGTGCGCCGCGCATCTCTGCATAAGCGAAAGTTCGATAGCGCGGGTTTTGATTCCCGTCTTTTCTTTTACGATATTTGCGAGGTTTGCCGCTACGCCGCCGAGTTGCGCGTGACCGAAGCTGTCTCTCGCGCCCGCCTTGCCGAGAACTTCGCCGATGAGCGTGCCGTTCTTGTCGTGAATACCTTCCGATACGCAGACGATACACTTATTGTTGTTCTTCGCGCAGACCGCTTTTACGTCCTCTACGAACTTATCCACGTCGAAATCGGTTTCGGGAAGATAAATAAGGTCCGCGCCGTAGCCCTTGCTGTTTGCGAGAGCCGCCGAAGCCGTAAGCCAACCGGCGTTTCTGCCCATAGCTTCTATTATGCAGATCATACCCGTGTCGTAAACCTTTGCGTCGAGGTTGATTTCCATAATAGTGGTCGCGATGAATTTTGCCGCGCTTGCAAAACCGGGGCAATGGTCCGTACCGTAAAGGTCGTTATCTATGGTCTTGGGAACGCCGATAACGTTTATGTCGTAACCGGATTTCGCCATATACTTGCTTATTTTGTTGCATGTATCCATACTATCGTTGCCGCCGTTATAGAAGAAATATCTTACGTCGTATTTCTTGAATACTTCGAGGATTCTCTTGTAATCGGTGTCGTCTACGGAAGCGTCTTTAAGTTTATATCTTACAGAACCCAAAGCGGAAGAAGGCGTATGCTTCAAAAGTTCAAGCTCCTTCATATCCTCTTTAGATATATCGTAAAACTCTTCGTTAAGAATACCCTTGATACCGTGCGCCGCGCCGTATACCGCGGTGATATTCTTTTGTTTGAGACCTTCGATAAATACGCCAGCCGCGCTTGCGTTGATTACCGAGGTAGGTCCGCCGGATTGCGCGAACATAAGCGCGCCTTTCAATCCTTTCATTGTTTTTCTCCTTTGCTTTATATATTTTTTATTTTTTTGCTTGTTTGTCGGTTTTAAGCCGTATGTTTTGTTCCGTATAAAAATTACAGACTTAAAACGTGCGCTATGTCGTAAAGCTCTTTATCGAAATTCTTTTCGGCGGTAGCGACTTCCGCGAACGGAACGGTAACGACTTCGTTTTTGCGGATACCTATCGCCACGCTTTCCGAATCGTTCATCAAAAGCTCCACAGCCTTTGCGCCGAAACGAGCCGCCAGAATTCTGTCCTGCATACTCGGCGAGCCGCCGCGCTGAATGTACCCGAAGTTGGTAACTTTCACGTTAATTCCGCTCTTTTCCTGTATCTTTTCCGCTATCTCGTCGCGATTACCCGCGCCTTCCGCAAGGATTATCATATTAGAAGTTTTGCCGCGCAAATAACTTTTCTTGATAGATTTTGCTATTTCGTCGAGATTATACGGTATTTCGGGAACGAGAACGTATTCCGCGCCGCCCGCGACGCCCGCGTAAAGCGCTATATCGCCGCAATGTCTGCCCATAACTTCCAAAAGGCATACCCTGTCGTGCGAGTGCATGGTATCGCGAAGATTGCTTATCGCCCACAAAACGGTGTTTACGGCGGTATCAAACCCGACCGTATAATCGGTATACGCAAGGTCGTTGTCGATAGTTCCGGGGATTCCCATAACTTTTATGCCGAAGTTGTCGCTTAAATCCTTCGCGCCGCGGAACGTTCCGTCGCCGCCGATTACCACGAGTCCTTCTATTCCGTAAGCGGAGAGCGCGTCTACAGCCTGCTTCTGCACTTCTGTATCCTTAAATTCGGGGCATCTTGCCGTTCTTAAAAACGTGCCGCCCCTGTGAATCATATCGGAAACCGAACGCGAGCCGAGACGGGACATCTCGCCTTTTATAAGCCCCGCGTAACCGCGTTCCACTCCGTATATATCTATATTGTTGTAAAGAGCCGTACGAACTACGGATCTTATGCAAGCGTTCATTCCGGGCGCGTCGCCGCCGCTCGTCAATACCGCGATCCTTTTCATATCTGATACCTCTTTTGATTTTTTATCTTCTTCATTCCGAAATATTGTACCACATTTTATTTAAAAAGGCTATTTTTTTACAAAGCTTTTAGTGCTTTTTCAAGAAAAAAATTACGTTATCTTTTCCGAGTTTTCCAGTCAGCTCGCTGACAAGCCCCCCGCAACGGCGAACGGAAACGTGCGCGTCGTATTTTTTGCCGTTCATCGCGACTATTACGGGTATATCTCCGACGTAAGATTCCGCTATATCCAGAACTTCGTTCAGTTCGCCTTCTTTGCCTTCGGGAATAACAAGCCCCAGATACTCCTGCTCCGCGGGTGCGGCGTGACTTTCGGAAGGTTCTTTTATTTCGAGCCTGGTTATTCCGTCCGCAAGAATGGTTGGTTTACCGTCTTTTATCTGCGTTTTGCCCGTTATTTTTACTATTTCTTCGTTGTTTATGACGGCTTTCGCCTTCT
Source organism: uncultured Clostridia bacterium (assembly GCA_934271275.1). Taxonomy (GTDB): domain Bacteria; phylum Bacillota; class Clostridia; order Christensenellales; family Borkfalkiaceae; genus UBA1259. Next base: position 24,901 of record CAKQRD010000002.1, read on the forward strand.
CGAATACCTTCGGAAAAGCAACTACTTCTATACTGCCGTAAACGTCTTCTACCGTGATGAACGCCATAACCTGTCCGCTCTTTGTGGTAAGTCTTTTATATTCGGAAATTATACCGCCCATGGCGATTTGCTCGCCGTCTTTGATTTCGGTATATACCCTTTCTCCTTCCTCGTCCTCTTCGTAATATTCCGTAAGTCCCGTATTGAACGAAAACTTTGAAAATTGCTCCTTATAGTCTTCGAGCGGATGTCCCGAAAGGTACACTCCGACGACCGCCTTTTCGTTTATAAGCTTTTCTTTGGAGGAAAATTCGGGCATTTCGGGATAATCTATTTTAAGCCCCTCGTCCTCCTCGAACACCGTGCCGAAAAAGCTTATCTGCATACTGTTTTTCTTTTTATTCGCATCCGATACCCTGTCCATATAGTCGGAATAAACCGCCATAAGCACGCTTCTGTTTTTGCCGAACGAGTCGCATGCGCCCGCAAGTATAAGGCTTTCCACGAGACGTTTGTTTATTCCTATCGGCACGCCGCGGTTTATAAAATCCTCGAAAGAGGTGAACTCGCCGTTCTCAGTACGTTCTTTTATTATATCGTTGATAACCGCCTGCCCCACGTTCTTTATGCCGACGAGACCGAAACGGATTCCGCCGTCCTCGCACGAAAAGTACGCTTTACTCTTATTTACGTCGGGCGTTAAAACCTTGTAGTTGTTGCTCTTTAAGTAAGTTAAATATTTAGAAAGCTCGTCGATTTTATCTATTCGGTTATTAAGCAGAGAACAGAAAAATTCCACGGGGTAATACTTTTTGAGATACGCGGTCTGATAAGCAAGCACAGCGTACGCCGCCGCGTGCGATTTGTTGAACGCGTACCTTGCAAAAGGTTTCATATTATCGTAAACGCGTATCGCGACGTCCTCGGGAACGCCCCTTTTTATCGCACCGTCTACGGGTTGCCCCGTATGGTCGTTGATGCCGCCGTAAACGAATATCTCCTTTTGCTGTTCCATTATCTCGACTTTCTTTTTACCCATCGCCTTACGAACTATGTCCGCGTGTCCCAAGGTAAACCCGCCGAGACTCTGACAAATCTGCATAACCTGTTCCTGATAAACGAGTATGCCGTAACTGTTCTTTAAGATAGGTTCGAGAAGCGGGTGGTCGTATTTAATTTCCGCGGGGTTATGCTTGTTCTTTATGTACTGCGGAATAGAATCCATAGGTCCCGGTCTGTAAAGCGAAATACCTGCGATAATATCTTCAAACGTGGTCGGTTTCAGGTCTTTCATGAATCGCTTCATACCCGGACTTTCAAGCTGGAACACCCCGTCCGTTTCTCCCGAACCGATAAGGTCGTAAGTACCTTTATCCTCATAACCCAAAACGTGGAAATCGAGGTCTACGCCGAAATCTTCTTTCGCGTACTGACACGCGAGCTGAACGTCGGTAAGCGTGCGAAGTCCCAAGAAGTCCATTTTGAGCATTCCGAGGGCTTCTACCTCTATCATATCGAACTGCGTGGTTATATCCTCGCCGTTCCTTTGAAGCGGAACGTTATCCATAATCGGCTTTTCGCATATGACGACGCCCGCCGCGTGCATACTCGTGTTTCTGGGAAGCCCCTCGCACTTTATCGCCATATCTATGATTTTATGCAGCTCTTCGTCGTTATTATATATGTCGATAAGGTCCGGAACGCCTACGTTCGTGCCGTCTTTAAGGAGTTCCATTCCGAGCGACTGCTTTATGGTGGACTTGCCGTCCATAAGCTTCGTCACCTTGTCTACGCTCGAATACGGAACGCGGTATACCCTCGCAACGTCCTTTATCGCCGCTTTACTTGCAAGAGTTCCGAAGGTAACTATCTGCGCGACTCTGTCCGAACCGTATTTTCTTCTTACGTATTCCACGACCTCGCCGCGGCGCGCGTCGGATATATCTACGTCGAAGTCCGGCATAGATACTCTTTCTCTATTTAAAAATCTCTCGAAAATCAGATTATAGCGAAGCGGCTCTACGTCGGTTATTCCTATCGAATACGCAACTATACTCGAAACGCCCGAACCTCTGCCCGCTCCAACGGGAATCCCGACGCTTCTCGCGTAATTGATAAAGTCCCACACTATCAGATAATAGTCGCAAAAGCCCATCGAGCTTATAACGTCGAACTCGTAGTCGAAACGCTCGCGAATTTCGGGCGTTATCACCGAATAACGCTTTTTAAGTCCGTTTTCCGCAAGATTAAGAAGGTATTCTTTAGGCGTAGTTCCGTCGTCGGGAACGTATTTCGGAATAAGCGAATTATCCCTTATCGGCTCTCCCTTCGCTGTCAGCGGGAACACTTCTTCCGTTACCTTGTCCGCGATTTTGACGGTGTTTTCCACAGCTTCCGGAATATATGAAAAAAGTTCTTTCATTTCCTCCGGGGTTTTGAAATACGACTGATCGCTTTCCATTTTAAGACGAGTGGGATCGTCAAGAGTGGTCTTCATACTGATGCACATAACGACGTCTTGCATCTCTGCGTCTTCTCTGTCGAGATAATGCACGTCGTTGGTTGCGGCAAGCGGAATACCCGTCTCCCGCGAGAGTTTTACGATAAGCGGATTGATTCGCTTTTGATCTGCAAGTCCGTGGTCTTGTATTTCGAGGTAAAAATCGTCTTTATAAATATCCCGAAGCATTTCCGCGGTAGCTTTTGCGCCGTCGTAATCGTTTTCCACAAGTTTTTTCTGCACTCTGCCCGCAAGACAGGCGGAAAGACAAATAAGCCCTTCGCTGTATTCGGCAAGGGTTTTATAGTCTATTCTCGGTTTATAATAAAACCCGTCCACGTACGCTATCGAATCGAGTTTTATAAGGTTTTTATAACCTTTTTTGTTTTTGCAAAGAAGTATCAGGTGGTCGTAAGACTGCTTTTCCGTTTTACTCGTATAATCGTCGCAAACGTACATTTCGCAACCGATTATGTATTTTATACCGGCCTTTTTAGCTTCCTCCGCAAAATACAGCGTGCCGAACATATTGCCGTGGTCGGTTATCGCTACCGCGTCCATACCGCGCTCTTTGCACGCCTTAAAAAGCTTGTCTATGCGCGTCGCACCGTCGAGCAAGCTGTATTCCGTATGTAAATGTAAGTGTACGAAATCGGACATTTTGTTTTCCTTCGTTATTTTCTTTCGTCTTTTATCAAATATTTCCGTTTTCGGCTTTCGCCTTTTCCGCCGCCGCCGAAATCTTTCTTAATCTGTGATTTAAACAACTTTTCGTTATGTTCAGCCTTTCCGCAAGCTCCGAAAGGGTATCCTCGGGATATTCCTTTCTCGCTTTCGCGGTCAGCGAAAGTTCGGATTTTAGAGAGGCAAGAACGCCGCTTTTTTCAAGAAATTCTATATCCTCCGCAAGCTTTAAAGAGGCTTCCACCTGTCTCGTAACGTTGCCGAGGTCGCAGTTCTTTCTTCTGTTGCTGTCGTTTTTAAGCTCTCTTTCTATCATTACGTCCGTAAGTCTTAAAACGGCTACGGGCGCGTGCAGAAACGCTATGAAATCCTTTATCTCTTCCGCGCTTTTAATGTATACGAGATAGCTTTCTTTTCTCCTCGTTATGCGTGTTTTTATCCCGAAGCCCGCAAGTTTTTCGCTCGTTCTGCCCGCGGGTCGCGGGTGATAAAAAACAAGCTCCAGATGATAGCCCGTTCCGCTCGCTTCTCCGTTTTCGCCCGCGTTCGGCACGGTACAGCCGCCCGCCGACACGAAAAGCCCTCTTATAAACGAACGAAATTCCTCTTCGCCTTCAAAGGCTCTTCCGTAAAAATCAAAGCTTAAAGCGTAGCCCTCGGAGCATCTTTCGAGTATTCCCAGCTCCGCGAGTATTTCCGCCGCCCGTTCGCCCGACAAGCTCACCGTATAACGGTCCTTTTTGTTGAGTCTGTCCTCTTCGACGGCTATTTCGCGCAGTTCGTAGTTAAAAAGCGACAGGAAATAATCGGAAACGAGCGCGAGCGTGGTTTCTTCGGACACCGTAAACATCAGTCCCGTTTCGCCGCCCGATTCGTACAGCGCGCCCGAACCGCGTATAAGCCCCGCGAGAAACGCGCGCTTTAACTGCGGCTCTTTAACGTATTTGCCGAGTATCTCGGTTTTTATCACTTCGCCGAAATTCAACTTCCCGCTCTCCCCTTAAATTTTACGAATCTGAAATCGGGCGTTCTGCCGTTTATATTGTCTATTCTGTCCTCGGGAATTTCCACGCGGGCAAGAAGCTTTTCCACGAGCGAAATTTCCCCCACCCTTTGCGGTGTGTGCGCGTCCGAGCCGATTATAAACCGCACGCCCGTCCTCGCGACCTTATATAATTCCTCGTCCGAAAGGTGCGTTTTCTTGGCGTTCAGCTCTATATAAGTGCCGTAATCCGCCGCCGCTTTCGCAACCTCCTCCGCGTCCGAAAAACAGCAGTAATTAAGGTGCGTTATCGCGTCCACGGGGTTATTCTTTATAACGTTTATATAAGCCTTCGTGTTTTCCTTTATAAGTCTTTCGGAAGGCTTCGGATTCTTTCTCTTCGACAGAAAAAAGTTCGGAATCGCCATAGAAAACAGCGCGCGGGGCTTGTACGTAACGAATTTATGCACCCCCGCAAGGTACACGTCGAAATAATCGTACAGCTTTTCTTTGAGGTCGGTTTCCCCTTCCGTGCCGACGAAATTCGATTCTATCCCGAGAAGCGTTCTCACTCCCGTTTCCTCGGAAGCCTCCGCGCAGAGCCTTTTCATATCGTTAAGACACCCTTTTGTCAGCCCGAATACAGGGTGCGCGAAGCCGTGGTCGGAAATTCCTATTTCCTTTAACCCCTTTTCTTTCGCGGCAAGCGCGTTTTCTTTTATCGTTCCCTTGCCGTGGGAAAATATCGTGTGCGTATGATAATCGCCGGTTAAAATCATCTAAAACTCCCCGACGTATTCCACCTCTTCCGAAAGCTTTACGCCGAATTTTTCGTATACCCTTGTTTTTATCCCTTCTATAAGCGTTTTAACCTCTTTTGCCGTGGCGGAAGAGGAAAGCGTTATAAAATTCGCGTGTTTATCGGATACGCTCGCGCCGCCGAAAGAAAAGCCTTTAAGCCCCGCCTTTTCTATTATCGCGCCCGCGCCGAGCCGTTTTATTTCTTCGCATTTAACCCTTTGCGGGTTTTTAAAGGTCGAACCGAAGCTTCTGCCCTGCGGCTGCTTCGCCCGCCTTAACGAGATGAATTCCGCCCGCCGTTTTTCTATTTCGGAGGGTTTTGCGGAATAGAGTCCGAAGGTCGCCGCAACGACCGTTTCTCCTTTTTTGAGTCCGCTTTTTCTGTACCCGAAAGAGAGTTCTTCCGCCTTGCGCTTTTCTATTTTTCCGTCCGTCAGAACTTCCGCCGAAACTAGTATATCCGAAACGCTTTTTCCGAACGCGCCCGCGTTGGTTTTTATCGCGCCGCCGACCGTCCCCGGAATACCGACGAGTTCTTCTGCGCCGCCGAGTCCCAGACGGAGCGCGAATTGCGTTAAAGCCGACAAGGTAAGCCCCGCGCCGACCCGAAGCCCGTCCTTCGTAATAAACGCGTCTTTAAGCCGCGCCGCGGAGATTATAAGTCCGTCGAAGCCTTCGTCCGAAACGAGCAGATTGCTGCCGTTGCCGACGACTTTGCATTTTGCCGCGTGCCGTTTTGCGGCGTTTAGCGCGGAGGAGAGAGAATATAAGCTTTCCGCTTCCGCATAGATGCGAGCGTTGCCGCCGAGTCCTGCGGTCGTGTGTTTTTTCATAGGTTCTTCTCTTTTAAGGGCGAGTCCTTCTATACCCGCAAGCTCTTCGAGAAAATCCATAAAACTCCTTTTATCATTCTACTATATTTTTCGTTTTTTTTCAAGGCTACGCGAGAAAATTTTTTATTTTATGCAAATCCTTTTCGTTCCCCGTTGCGGCGGAGTGAGACAAAGCCTTCAATTCCGCATAGCTTTTCCCGTCGATAAAAAACGGAACGGTCGAAGCCGCGCATATTTTCTGCATTTCGGTAAGGGCTTCGCTCTCCTGCTCCGCTCTTAACAAAGTCGAAAACATACATATTTTACCGAGCGTTTTCTGCACGCTTTCATTTAAAAGATATTCTATAAACCGCTCGGCATAAACGGACTTTTCGGGCGACAAAGAGGTCAGCGAAATATACTGATAAAGGTCGTTATACCCCGATAGCGGATAGATTTTAAAGCTCGTTTCGCGGCGAGTAAGCCGCACGACGTCTCTTTGCGTTCCCAGAAAATACCGCGTTTTGCCTTCCGTAAACCTGACGTAAGCCTCCATAGGCGAAAGAATTTCCGCTGACTTTATTTTTAATCCCGAAAGCGCGGCGGCGCAAAGCGGCGCGGTATGCTCTCCCTCGGAGACGAGAAGCGTTTCTTCCGATAAGTCCGGCAATTCGGTTTTGGATTTCGTTTGCCCCGTCCGTTCGCTTTTTGCAGAAGGATTTTCTATTAAAACGTAACCGCCCCTGCACCAAGGAACGGCATAAACGTCGTCGCCTATTCTGCCGCCTGAAAACTCCGAAGACGAACCTTTTATCGAAAGCTTTTTCGCGCCCGTCACGGGAAAGCCCGTTCCGTAAGACACGGCGTCGGGCGTTTCTCCTTTACCGAACGCCTCTTTCGCGCTTTCTTCCGTATGAGTTATTACCATAACGAGAACGCCGTTTTCTTTTCTCTCATAGCCGCGCGCCGCGGATAAAAGAAAATTTTTTCTCGAACCCGTTCCGCCCTCGAACGTATCTATCTGCCAGACGGTTATAACGCCTTTATACGGCTTTTCTTCCGCAAAACTCTTCTTTTCGGAAATTTTATTCGCGCCGAAAAACGCGGTAAAAAGTATCGCCGCGGCAAGAACCGCGCCCGATAATATTCTTAACGGCTTCATAGAAAAAGTATATTCGGGAGATTCGGAAAAAAGACTTTTCGGCGGAAGTAATAAATATGCTTTTTAAGAAAACGAACCGCCTTGCATAAGGAAGAAGCCCTTGCGCGGCGGGTTATCCGCCGCGCAAGGGCTTCTTTTAATTTTTTCGATTTAATAGGTTATAAGCTCGTTAAAGCTGCTCACGGCGTATCTGTCCGTCATTCCCGAAATAAAATCGAGAACGGCTTTCGCGTACGTTTTTTCGTCTGCGAGCGCGCCGTAAATTTTCTTGTTTTCGTACTTTTCTTCTAATACACAGCCGCTTTTTTTAAGAGTTTCTTCGTTTACGTATTTCGCTACGCAACCCTTGAAATCTTTTATAAGCTTCGGATAGAATTTCTCTTTTTCGTTTAAGTTTTCAAAAATTTCACCGCCGTTCGTACGGGAATATAACGCGGAAAACAGCTCGTTTATCACGAGGCTCGCGTAGCGTTTGAACGGCTCGAATCGTTCGTTTTTATAAATTTTTTCGTAGTTGAAAGTCTTTATCGCGGTAAGCTTACGGTAATTCGCGTCGGAAAGCGTTATGCCGCGTTCGGGCGAACTCGTTTCACACACGTCCGCGATAAATTCACTCATAATCGCGCCCGTATTCACCGCTTCCCCGCCGCGTATCTCCGCTATTTCCGAAAGCTCTTTTAAGTCGTTCGTCGTCAGAAAACCGAGGTTTATGGCGTCTTCTATGTCCCGCCCGAGATACGCGATTTTATCCGAAAGCTTGACCGCGCACCCCTCGTAGGTTGCCGGGGCATACATTCCCGTTTCGGTAAAATCTTTAAGGTCGATAAGTTTTTCCCTCGGGAACAGCCCCTTTTCGTCCGCTTCTCCGCAATGCGAAATTATCCCGTCTCGCACGGCGTAGGTAAGATTAAGGTTTCTGTAAACGTTCTTCCTGTCAGGCAGAAGCTCTACGTCTTCCGCAAAATATAAGCCGTTTTTCTCGTGCCAGAACCGCGCGTCTTTGCCGAAAAAATCTTTATAAATTCCTTCTATAATCTTTTCGCCTTCGTGACCGAACGGCGCGTGACCTATATCGTGTCCCATAGCGATCGCGCGGGTAAGCTCCTCGTTAAGCCCAAGCCTTTTCGCTATCGTATAGCTTGCGGATTCGACGTGCAGAACGTGTTCCATACGCGTGCAGATATGGTCGCTTTCTATATTATAAAACACCTGCGTTTTATGTTTTAATCTTCTGTATGCCTGCGAATGGAGAATACGCGTATAATCGCGCTCGAACGGCGTGCGATAATCACCAGAATTTTCGCCGTACAACGAGCTTTCCCTTTCTATCAATTCTGAATATTTCGGATTGTTTTCCGTCGCCGCAAACTTTGTGAATTTCTTTTCCATAACCGCCCCTTTTGCTTTTTGTTCGCGAGTTTTAAAACGCGCCTTTTTCATAAAAGCTCCCCGCCGCGCGGCGGGGAGCTTTTATGATATTTTACAGATATTCTTTAACTATTTCTTTCATTTCGTCGTAGTGCTTTACCATATCTTTGGCAAGCGCGAGCTGGCAACGCGCCCTGTCGAGGTTCTGTCCCTCGTAGTGAACGCCGAAATATTTGTCGCCTTCGAGATGGTCGGTCAAAAACCTCGTTCCACACTCGACCGTCATCGTGATAGCGCCGAGAGCGAGAGTATCTTTTTCCGCTTCCGTAAGAGATTTCCCGACCGAGCCGACGAAGCCTTCCGTAAACGCGCGGAATTTATCGAGGTCGAGTCGCACTTTTGTAAGATCTTTTTCGTCCTCTGCGGCGGTGTTCGCGGTAAACCTTATCGCGTCGCCGAAATCGAAGCCGACAAGCCCCGGCATAACCGTATCGAGGTCTATGACGGCAAGGTGCGCGTGCGTTTTTATATCGAAAAGAACGTTATTGCTCTTGGTGTCGTTGTGCGTCACGCGGAGCGGAAGCTCGCCCGCAACCTGCATTTTATACATTTTCGTCGCAACGTCTTCTAACGAAAAATACTCGTCAATTTCGCTTTTCACGCCTTCCGCACGTTTAACCTCGTCTGCCTCCACGGCTTTTCTGAAATTTTCGTAGCGGTTTACCGTGTTATGGAAATGCGGAATGACTATAAAAAGCTTTTCCGCGGGGTAATCCGCAAGATAGTTCTGAAAATCGCCGAACGCCTTGCCCATTTCTTTTATCATATTAAGGTCGTCGGTGTAATTGATCGCTTCTGAATCGTCTATAAACCGATAGCAACGCCAGAATCCGCCCTCTTCGTCATAATAGAAGTAATCTCCGTTTTCGGTATGCTGATAATGCAGAACGTCTCTTTTCGCGGTCGGGTATATTTCCTTGATTTTCTTTCTTATGTATTCGGTAACGCCCACGACGTTATACATAATCTCTTCCGGACGCTTGAAAACGTAAGTGTTTATTCTTTGCAAAATATAAGGTTTTATTTCCCCGTTTCTGAAATAATAAACCTTTAACGTAAGGTTAATATGTCCGAAAGAAACTTTTTCAAAGCCCCTGTACTCTCCCGCTACCAAAAATTTACGGCAGATTGCGTCTACCGCCCCGTTCTCAAAATCTTTCGTCATTCTTTCTCCTTTTCTATTTATTTTCTTTCCCCGCCGATTTTTCGGCTTGCTTTATCATTATACGAAATTTACAAACTTTTGTCAATAGCGAGCGCTCAAAAAATCACACTATGCTACAAGTTTTTCCTTTTTGTTAAGCGAAAAACCTCCCGCAAAAGCTTTCTTTTTGCAAGAGGTCGTTTTATTCCTTAACTTTTGACGGTAAAAATAAAATTATTTCTTTTCAGCGGCGCCGACCGCGCCGATAATCGTTTTGTCCTTTGCTTTCATACTGTATTTTTCTACTTCAAGACGGTTTTTCTCGCTGTGAGTGAGACACCCCGCGCCGCCTACGCAACCGCCCGTACAAGCCATACCTTCTATAAAGTTTGCGTCTGATAAATTTTTGCTCTTTTTAAGCAACGCGATTTTGCAGGCTTCTATGCCGTCGCACGAAACGGGCTTCAACTCGAAATTCTCTATTCCCTGCTCTTTAAGCCCTTCCGCAACCGCGTCCGCAAGTCCGCCGCAACGGGCGAATATTCTGCCGAAATAAGAGGCGTTATCAAGCTCGCTTTCGGGAAGAGAGGTAATATCTATGTCGCGGCTGTCCAAAAGCGCCTGAAGCTCCTCGAAAGTCATTGCGACGTCAACGTAAGGCTTGACGTTTTCCTGTTTTATTTCCATCTTTTTCGCGGTGCAAGGTCCTATAAATACGACCTTCGCATCAGGCACGCGGTCTTTTATGAACTTGCCTATCGTCGCCATAGGAGAAAGATTAGAAGAAACGTTTTCCACGAGGTCGGGGAAATTCTTTCTGACGTAAGACACGAACGCGGGACAACATGAACTTGTCAAAAAACCTTTTTCCGCAAGCTCTTTTGATTCCGCCTGAGCCACCATATCCGCGCCGAGCGCCGCTTCCATAACCGTGTCGAAGCCGAGTTTTTTGATACCCGTCACGACCTGACCTAAATTCGCATACGAAAACTGGCTGGAAACAGAAGGCGCGACGACCGCGTACGTTTTATACTTCGTATTGTTTTCGCTACCCTTTAATATATCTATAACGTTAAGGATGTACGATTTATCGGTAATCGCGCCGAACGGGCATTGATACACGCACGCGCCGCAAGATATACACTTATTATCGTCTATTTTCGCGGAAAGGTCTTCGTTCATCGAAATTGCCTTTATTTTACAGGCGTTCTGACAAGGACGTTTATAGTTTCTTATCGCGCTGTACGGGCAGACCTTCGCGCACATTCCGCATTCGAGACATTTGGTTTTATCTATATGCGCCTTCTGATGCTCGTCGAAAGTTATGGCGTTCGCTTTGCAAACGTCTTCGCAACGGTGTGCAAGACAGCCGCGACAAGCGTCCGTCACCGCAAATCCGCTTGCGGGACATTCGTCGCAGGCTATATCGATAACCTTTATAACGTTCCCCTCTTCGGACACGTCGCTCATTGCAAGCTTAACGCGTTCTGCCAAAATAGCGCGCTCTTTATAAACGCAACAGCGCATAGTGGGAATTTTGCCCGGAACTATGGTTTTGGGAATATCGAAGGCGGACATCGGAAGTCTGCCTTCCCACGCCTCTCTTGCGACCTCGCGCAAGACCTTATATTTAAGATGCTGAACTTTTGTATCGAATTTTCTCATAATACACCATTATTTTTTATAGTTTAGCCTCTCGATTTTCCCCGGAATAGCCATAAATACCGTTTTTACGCGAATAAAAAAATTACAGCAACGTTACAACGAACTGCGAAACGAAAACTACGGTCACGAGCGCCATCGGATAGGTTGCCGCGTAAGCGGAAGCCACGTCGTCCGTACCCGCGACGCTTATAAGCGTACCGAGTGCGGGAGTACTCGTCATACCGCCGGTTATCGAACCGAGAGTATTCAAAAGGCTTATCTTCAACACGTATTTCGCTATAAAGAAACCGACTATCATGGGTAGCGAAGTCATAACGATGCCGCCGAGGAAGCCGTATAAAATAATTATTCCACCGTATTTGCTTATCTGCGTTACGAGCTGTGCGCCGCCCGCTACGCCCGCGCCGATTAAGAAAAGCATAAGTCCGAATTCGCGGAACACCTTTGCGGTTTTATCGGGAATTTCCAAAGAAAGTTTGCCGATATGCCCGAAATGACCGAAAATAAGGCACATTATAAGCACGCCGCCCGTAGTTCCCAAAGAAAAGCACGTTCCGTTAAAGCCCTTCGAAGTGAGCGGAATTTTAATCGAGCCGAGAACAAGCCCGCAGATCGCCGCAAGCGCGAACGGCATAACGCCGAATTCGTCCGCTTTGAAAAAGCTGCCTTCAAGTTTCACCTTCTCCTCTAAACCGAGTTTCATTAAACTACGTTCTTTGTCCATATCGGCTTTCATGAATTTAGGTACTAACTGAACGAACAGCACGACGCCTACGACGCCGAACGGGTACGCTATCGCATAACCTAACGTTATCATAGATTGCGAGGCTTCTGTCGCCGCGTCGAGTGCGGCGGAATACCCCGGAGTAGTCGTGAGCGCGCCGGACATAATGCCGATGGCAAAATCCGCGCCGCCGTATCCGTCGCCGAGAAGGTATGTGAACGCCACGGCGCATACCGCCCCGACCAGAATAATCGTCACGCCGAGAAGAACGTACGATTTCGCGTTCTTTTTAAGATTCTTAAAAAAGTTCGGTCCCGCGATAAAGCCTACCGAGGCAACGAACAATACGAGTCCGATATTCTGTATGATTTTTCCGTAGTAACCATACAGGGTTGATTGCTCGTTTTGGATATAAAACATCTTGATCAGCGGTATATCTTTAAGTCCGCCTATCGTGCAAATACAACCGAACGCTATCGCCACGAGGAACACGCCCGCCGTGCCGAGCGAAACGCCCTTTATGGAAATACTTCCGAGAAGATATCCGAGCGTAGCTACCAAAAATACGCCGAAAAGAAGGGCTACCACCGTCGTAACGCCCATAACGTCGTTTTTATTTTCCGTTTGCGTTACGTTATATATGCACCACGCCGCTATTGCCGCAACAATCGCGAGCGCGATAGAAATCCACAGCCATTTAAGGCTCTTTTTGCCGTTATTTCCGTCGTTACCGCCGCTGACGAAAGAAGATTCTTCCGCGGCGTTCACCGCCTGCGCGTCGGTTTCGACCGTTATTTTTTCGTTTTCCATTATACTTAATCAACTCCAAAACTCTTTTAAACGCCTTTTTCGGAGGAAAAGACTTTTCGCTTTTCCTCCGAAAAAAAGCAATTACATATCTTTTCTTCTGTAATCGGGAAGTACTCTCGGCGATTTTACGCTCGGCGTAATTCCCGCCGCCTTTTCTTCCGCGATAAATTCGTCGACGTGAGAAATCGTCATTTTTCCGACCTTAACGCTCTTTGCGCGTTCTGCCGCGTATTTACCCGCGTTTCTGCCGAACACGATTATATCGAGAAGCGAATTGCCCATAAGCCTGTTTCTGCCGTGTATTCCCCCTACGGCTTCTCCCGCGACGAAAAGGTCTTTCACGTCGCTTTCGCCGTTAGCGGAAATATCTATGCCGCCGTTCTGATAATGAAGGGTGGGATATACCAGAATAGGCTCTTTTCTTATGTCTATGCCGTATTTGCCGAACATTCTCATCATTGCGGGAATACGCTTTTCGATAGTGCCTTCGCCGCCGAGCTGTTCTATCATCGGCGTATCGAGCCATACGCCTACGCCGTCCGTCGTCTTAACGCCTTTGCCGCGCTTATTGCACTCTCTTATTATCGTAGACGCGGTTACGTCTCGCGTTTCCAAAGAATACACGAACGCGCTTCCGTCGGCGTTTACGAGCTGTGCGCCCAAAGACCTGACTTTTTCGGTAACGAGCGCGCCGAATATCTGCGTAGGCTCTGCAACGCCCGTGGGGTGATACTGAAGAGTGTCCGCATAAAGGAGCTTTGCGCCCGCGCGGTACGCGAGAATAAGTCCGTCCGCAGTCGCGCCGTAGTGGTTACTCGTCGGGAAGCCCTGATAATGAAGTCTGCCCGCGCCGCCCGTCGCGATTATAACGGTTTTGGCTTTTGCAACGAGAATTTCGTCCGTTTCCATATTGAGAAGAACCGCGCCGCAAGCCTTGCCCTCGTCGTCTTTTATAAGTTCGATGGCGGCGGTAAAATCTACCACGGGGATATTCCTGTTAAGAACCTCGTCGCGAAGCGTTCTCATGATTTCCGCACCCGAATAGTCTTTACAGGCGTGCATTCTCTTTCTCGAAGTGCCGCCGCCGTGCGTGGTTATCATAGTGCCGTCCGGCGCTTTGTCGAACATTACGCCGAGATCGTTAAGCCATTTGATAGCGTCCGGCGCTTCGTTTACGAGCTTATAAAGCAGTTCGTGTTTTGCCGCAAAGTGACCGCCGCCGAACGCGTCTAAATAATGTATGGCGGGGCTGTCGTTTTCTTTGTCGGCTGCCTGAATACCGCCTTCCGCCATCATGGTGTTGGCGTCGCCGATACGAAGCTTTGTTACTATCATAACGTTCGCGCCGGCAGCGTGCGCCGTTATCGCCGCAGAGGAACCCGCGCCGCCGCCGCCGATTACGAGCACGTCTACGTCATAGTCGGGCTTATCGAGATTGACTTTATCTTTGTAATCGAGAATACGCGGCGTTCCCTGCAACAAATCCGCCAGCTCGTGCAAAACCTTATCGCCTTTATTCGGTCCTATTTTAAGGTTTTCGTACGCGCTTTGGATATAGTCGGGGTGATTTTCTTTCAAAACCTCGTCTTTTTCTTCCGCAGTCATTCTCGGATAGAGATTTTTAAGGCGTTCGGCACGAGTCGCCTCTACCTTTTTCATCGACTGTATCTGCTCTTCGGTATAATGATACATAAAATCTCTCCTTATTTTTCTATATCTCTGTGATTATAAAGCTCTTGCATTTCTTCTATGGGTTTTCCCATAAGCTCTTCAAGAATTTTAACGTAGTCGCCGCGATTGATTTCCTCTACCCTGTTTATAAGGTGTTTGGATTCGGGTGCGATATACTTGCCGTAAAGTCTTCTTGCAAGCTCCGCTACCTGCGGGTGAGATATTCCCGCGGGACAACGCGAGGAACACACTCCGCACATAACGCAGTCGAAACTCTCTTCCGCGCACTTTTCGTATTCGCCGCGCTGCGCGTACGCGATATACTGCATTACGTTAAGCCCCTGCGTACAGCTCTTGGTACACGCGTTACAGCCTATACAAGAATAAATTTCGGGATAAAGCTGCATCATAATCTGCTCGGTAGGTTTTACTTTTTCTATATCGTAAACCTGCTTTACGAGCGGGAAGAACGGAAGAGTTGCCACGTACATCCCCTCTTCTACCTGCGTCTGACAGGCGAGGCATGCGTGAAGTTCCTGCTTTCCGTGAATACGATAAAGGGTAGCGCACGCGCCGCAAAAGCCGTTTCTGCAACCGCAACCGCGTACGAGCCTATACCCCGCGTATTCCATAGCCTTCATTATGGTAAGGCTTTCGGGAACGCTGTATTTTTTACCGAAAAAATATACGTTTACAAATTTTTCCATTGTCGTTCTCTCCTTCTCTTAATATTCGGGCGGAAGCTCGTCCAGCTCGTCCATTCTGAATACGGGACCGTCTTTACAAACGAATTTATCGCCGACGTTGCATCTGCCGCATTTGCCGATACCGCATTTCATACGAAGTTCCAAAGTAGTGTACACGCGGGATTTATCGAAACCGAGTTCCAGAAGCCCCTGAAGCGTGAACTTTATCATTATGGGCGGACCGCAGAGGATTGCCGTCATATTCGGGTCAAGTCCGAGTTCTTTGACGTACGCTGGCACGAAACCCACATGTCCTTCCCAACCCTCCTGCGGGCGGTCTATCGTGAGATAAACCTCGAAATCGGGTTCGTTCATCCATTCGTTTCTTATTTCGTTAATGTCCACGAGGTCGTCCATGCTTCTCGACCCGTAAACGACTACTACCTTGCCGTAATTCTTTCTGTAATGACGGACGTAGTTGATAACGCTCCGAAGCGGCGCAAGTCCGATTCCGCCCGCGATAAAGAGAAGGTCTTTGCCCTTAAAGTCCGTATCTACGGGGAAGTTCCTGCCGTAAGGTCCTCTCACGGTCACTTGCTGACCTGCTTCGAGAGAATGCAGAATTTCCGTAAGGCAACCGCATTTCTTTATGGAAAACTCCATAAATTCTTCGTTCGTGGGCGAAGAGGTTATAGAAAACATTGCTTCGCCGACGCCGGGGACGGACAGCATTGCGCATTGTCCCGGTTTATGCTCGAACAGCTTTTTTCCGTCCGTGCCGACCACGCGGAAGGTTTTTACGTCCGGCGTATCCTTTCTTATGTCGGTTATTACTCCGATTTTCGGTATAAGTTGTTCGTTTATCATTTCTTTTCTTCTCCCAAACGTTTTATAACCTTAACGATATTCAGCTTTTGCGGGCATTTGTTTACGCACCTGCCGCAACCGACGCAAGAATACGTTCCGTCGTATTGCGAGGGATAGTATACGAGTTTGTGCATAAACCGCTGACGATAACGCTGAAGCTGAGTAGTTCTGCTGTTTGCCGCCGCCATCTGCGTGAAATCTTTGTACATACAGGAATCCCAGCAACGGAAACGCATTACGCCCTTATTCGTTTTGAAATCGCGAATGTCGAAACATTGACAGGTCGGACAAACGAACGTACACGTTCCGCAACCGAGGCACGCTTCCGAAAGGTCTTTCCATTCGGGCGAGTCGAACAGCTCGTTTAAGTTTTCGTGCTTAAAGCGTGAAAGGTCGAGGTTCGTAAACGGAAGTTTTTTCATTATATCGCGCGTTTTGTTCTGCGCGGCTTTAAGTTCTTCTTCGTCTTTTCCGTCTGCGTTTTCGCCTATGGATTTTATAACGTTTTCGAGTTCCGCCGCCTTTTCCGTATTAAAAGCAAAATATACGTTTTCGCCGACGATATGACAGGTAACGTCGCCCTGCGGCTCTGCGGGGTCTATGCCGAACACCGTGCAAAAGCAGCTTTCTTCGGGCGCGGAGCAACTTAACGTAACTATTATGCCTGCGTCCCTTCTCGCTTTATAATAGGTATCCACGGGATCGGAAAGAAAAACTTTGTCGAGAACGGAGAAAGAACGGTAGTCGCAAGCGCGCACGCCGAACAGCACGAACGGCGCGACCTCGCCCCTGATATCGTCTATCTCTATATTCTTTCCTTCGAGCCTGAATTTCATCATCGTTTCGCTCTGCGGGAAGAAAAAGTCTTTTGCCGACCTTACCGTTTTTAAGGTGTCGAGAGATACTTCCGCGCCTTCTTCGTATGCGCCGTAGTTTACCTCTCCCGCCTTTTTTACGGGGAGATACAGCGGAAATTTCTCCGAAATCTTTTTGAAAAGTTCGTTCAAATCGCTTCTTTTAAGCTTTATCATTTGCTCGCGCCTCCTCTCGTAATCGCGTTCGGTTCTATATCCGAAACGGTGTACTCGGTGAGCGGCGTTTTGCCCTCTGCCGTTTCTCCCGCCTGAAATTCGCCGTAGTTGACGTCTATATCTTTTATGAATTTTCTGTTAAGGAGATGAAGCGGAATGTTTTGCGGACACACCCTGCTGCACTCGCCGCAGTCCGTGCAACGCCCAGCGACGTGGAACGCGCGGATAACGTGATAGAGTTGTTCCTCGAAACTGTCTGCGTTGGCTTTGCCCGAAATCCCCGACTGCGGATTGTCGAACACGCAGTTAAGGCAAGAACAAGCGGGACAAACGTTTCTGCACGCGTTGCATCTTATGCACTTGGAAAGCTCTCCGCGCCAGAACGCAAACCGCTCGTCTTCGGTCATTTTTTCAAGCTTTTCGACCATATCGAATCTGTCTTCGGGGGCTTTATTCATCTCGTTTACGACTATCGTTTCGTCCGCGACCGCAAACTTTTTGCTCTTACACGTTCTGCACTTTATAAGAAGCAAATCGTTTCTGTCGAACTCTTTTTCGCCGTAAACCGAAGTTACTTTCACTTTGTCGCCGAGATCTTCCGCGCCCATTACCGCGGCTACTCCCTGCGCTTTGATTTTTTCTATATCGAGTTTTCCTTGGCACTCTATCCCCACGACGTATACGTTTTCTCTCGCGATACGGTGTTCTTTAACGAGTTCGTTAAAGCTGTACGTGTCGCACGGCTTCAAAAACACGGCGGTCTTGCCTTCTTTTTTGCTTTGTTCTATCAAGTATTTGGAAAGGTTTGCGCCGCAAAACGGATTGTACACGAAATCTTTTAAGGATTCTTTCGTTTCAAAGGTCGCGGGAGAAGGATCAAAGCAAAATTCGCCCTTCTTCCAACCGATAACGCGCTTGATTTCTCCGCCGTCTAAAAGTTCTTCCGCTCTTTTCAGTATACGATTTTCTAATTCGGACATATTATTGCTCCTTTACCCTTAAATCGGTTATGCGCTTATTCTCGCCGAGTTCGGTGATTTTAGCGACGAAATCGTTCATTACCGCAGAAAAACGCGCGCCTTCCGCCGCGGATACCCATTCCACGCGCGTACGCTCTTTTTCTATTCCGAGATAATTCAAGAAATCGAACAGCATCGCCATTCTTCTTCTCGTATAGTAATTTCCCGTAACGTAGTGGCAATCGCCGGGGTGACAGCCGCAAAGTATCACGCCGTCCGCGCCCTGCTGAAAGGCTTTCAGTATAAATGTCGGGTTCACTCTGCAAGAACAGGGTACGCGGATTATCTTTACGTTGGCGGGATAAGAAAGTCTTCCCGATCCCGCAAGGTCCGCACCCGCGTACGAACACCAGTTACAGCAAAACGCCACGATATTCGGAACGAAAGTCCCGTTATTCTGCTCTTTTATCTCTTGCATATCGCTTCAACCTCCGACATAATCTGTTTGGTAGCGAATCCCGACAAGTCCATAGCTCCCGAAGGACAAGTGACCGTACACGCGCCGCAACCCTGACAAACGGCGGGATTTACCGAAGAAACCCTTCTCGTTTCCGTCTTGCCGCCGCCGATACGGAATTCTTTATCGACGTAGGTTATCGCGCCGTAAGCGCAGACGTTTGCGCATTGACTGCAACCGTTACACATATTCTCGTTGACGTGAGCTATGCACGGGTTGGTTTTAAGTTTATCTTTAACGAGAAGTCCTATAACCTTCGCCGCGCACGCCGAAGCCTGCGAAACCGTTTCCGGTATATCTTTCGGACCTTGGCACACGCCCGCAAGGAACACGCCCGCCGTCGGACTTTCTACGGGACGAAGCTTCGGGTGAGATTCGTTAAGGAAATTGTTGGTATCTATGCTCGCGGTAAGTAAAGTTGCTATTTTTCTTACCGAAGGTTCGGGTTCGATTGCCGTCGCGAGGACTACGAGGTCGGAAGGAATTACCACCTGCTCGTTGTCTATAAGGTTAGATCCCTGCACCATCAGCTTGCCGTTTTCGTTATAGACTTTCCCTACCATACCCTTGATATAATCGACGCCGTACTGCTCTACCGCACGGCGATAGAACTCGTCGTAGTTCTTGCCCGGCGTACGCACGTCTATATAGAAAACGTGAACTTCGGTATCGGGATACTTTTCGCGGATAAGCATTGCGTGCTTTGCGGTATACATACAGCATATTTTGGAACAGTACGGTTTGCCGCAACCGGAAGTATCTCTCGACCCCACGCATTGAATAAAGGTTATGACCTTGGGGTGAGTTTTATCCGACGGACGGAGAAGAACGCCGTTCGTAGGACCTGCCGCATTCATAAGCCGTTCGAGTTCCAGAGAGGTTATTACGTCCGCGTTGTCGCTGTATCCGTATTCGTTGAACGCGTCTATATTTATCGGCTTAAAACCGGTCGCAACGACTATCGCGCCGTACTCTCTCTCCACAAACTCGTCTTTCATTTCGTAATTTATCGCGCCCGCGCCGCAGAACTTGCTGCAAATTCCGCACTTGCCCGTTTTTAATTTAAGACATTGTTCTGGATCTATAACGGCAACGTTCGGTATCGCCTGCGCAAACGGAATGTAAATCGCGGTACGGTTATTGAGGTTCATATTGAACTCGTTAAGCCCTTTCTTCGAGGGGCATTTTTCCATACAAACCTTACAACCCGTACACTTTTTCTCGTCTACGAATCTCGCTTTTCTTTTTATTTTAACCTTAAAGTTACCGACGAAACCCTTCACTTCTTCGACTTCCGAATAAGAAAGTATGTCGATTTTATCGCTTTGCGCGCAGTCAACCATTTTCGGCGTCAATATACACGCCGAACAGTCCAAAGTCGGGAACGTTTTGTCGAGCTGTGCCATTCTTCCGCCGATAGTCGGGTTCTTTTCCACTATATCCACGGGGAATCCCGCTTCCGCGATATCGAGTGCCGCCTGTATTCCCGCAATGCCGCCGCCGATTACGAGCGCACGCTTGGTTACGGGGCTCTCCCCTGCGGTCAGCGGCGCGTTAAGTCTTACTTTCGCGATTGCGGTGCGGATAAGGATAAGCGCCTTTTCGGTAGCCTCTTCCCTGTCTTTATGAATCCACGAGCATTGTTCTCGTATATTCGCGACTTCTAACATATACGGGTTAAGCCCCGCTTCTTCCGCCGCCTTTCTGAACGTTGCCTCGTGCATTCTCGGCGAACACGAGCCTATAACCACGCCCGTAAGATTATGCTCTTTTACGGCGTTTTTAATTAGCTGTTGTCCGTTTTCCGAACACATATACTGATAATCTGCAGAGTATACGACGTTGGGTTCTGCCTTGATTACCGCGGCGACCTTTTCGACGTCTACCGTCGCGGCAATGTTACTGCCGCACCAACAAATAAATACACCTATTCTTTGCATTTGATTTTCTCACCTATTGAAATCATTTGTTATACTTTCTGTAAGCGGAAACGAAAAGCTGCTGTGGCACGTTTTCGTCTACAATCGGGGGAATATCTTCCGCTTTTATGCCGTTGTTGCCTTGCATTCTCGCAAAAGTCGTTCTCACCGCTTCTATAACCTGCGCGGGAGCTACGCCTCTCGGACAACGTTCTACGCACGCCATGCACGAAAGACAATTATATATCGCTTTCGATGAAAGCAGTTCTTCTACCCTGCCTTTTTCGAGCATGGAAACGAACTGATGCGGTTTTATATCCATTTCGTTATACGCGGGACAACGCCCCGAACACTTGCCGCATTTCATACATTGTCTTACGTTGGTTCCGGATATTTCTTTTATAAGCTCGGTATAATCTTTACTGTTCATTACTTAACTCCTAAAGCTTCCGCAAGCAATTCTGTAAAATACGTTACGGGAAGTATTTCTCCGCCGTTCACTTTTAAGTTGTATAAACATAACGGACACGCCGTTATCACCTCTTCCGCGCCCTTTTCTTTGGCGGACTTCAGCACGGCTTCGCTGCGCTTTTTGGGAAGCTCCGCGTTTTTAAGTCCGACGTACGCGCCGCAACACTCGTTACGCATGGGATATTTGACGGGAGTGCCGCCGATTGCCGATATAAAATCCTCTATTATGCTCGGATTTTCGGGGTTGTCCATTGCGAGAACGCCGCTCGGTCTTAATAAAAGACAACCGTAATACGCGCCGATTTTGCGGTTTATCGGGTTTACGACGGCTTTTTTGATATTGTCGAAACCGACCAGATTTTTAAGCATTTCGAGATAATGGATAACTTCCGTTTCTCCTCGATAAGGCTCTTCGGACGCAAGATAATTATTCGCTTTCGTGCGGATATTATCGTCGTTTTTCATATCGTCGTTCACGCGTTTTATCACGTTGTGGCAAGCAGAACAAAGCGTCAGCAATTTGCCGCCGCGATTTTTTGCGTAGTCCAGCGCGCGCACCGCCGAAAGCTTGTTTGCGATTTCGTCGCGTGCCGTGGGATAGACCGCGCCGCAACATTGCCAGCCGTCTATTTCCTCCATTTCCACGCCGAGAACGGCGGCAGACTTCCTCGCGTATTCGTCCAGCTCTTTTGCTTTCGTTTTAAGCGTACAGCCGGGGTAATAACAAATCTTCATATATGCACCTTTATTTTTCGTTTCTATGGGAGCAAAAGTATTTTCAGTTCTTTTCGCCGTGAGGATAAGCCATAGCTTCGGGCTTAAACACTTCGTCGAACTTTTCCGCCGTCAAAAAGCCGAGTTCCACGCACGCTTCCTTTAAAGAAATGTTTTCTTTATACGCTTTTTTAGCGGTTTTTGCAGCGTTTTCATACCCGATATAAGGATTGAGCGCGGTGACGAGCATAAGCGAATTGTAAAGATTATGCTTCATTTTTTCGGTGTTCGCCTTTATTCCCGCGGCGCAATGCTCGTTAAAAGAAACCATTCCGTCCGCAAGCAGTCTTGCCGATTGCAGGAAGTTATAGATAATGACGGGCATAAACACGTTCAGCTCGAAATTTCCCTGCGACGCTCCCATGCCTACCGCTACGTCGTTTGCCATAACCTGAACGGCTACCATCGTCATAGACTCGCATTGCGTGGGATTTACTTTGCCCGGCATTATAGAAGACCCCGGTTCGTTTTCGGGAATGAATATTTCGCCCAGCCCGTCGCGCGGCCCCGAAGCGAGCCAACGTACGTCGTTTGCTATCTTCATAAGGTTTGCCGCAAGCGCCTTCATCGCACCGTGCGCGAATACGAGCGCGTCTTTAGAAGTGAGCGAATGATATTTGTTTTCCGCGGTAACGAACTCTTTACCCGTGAGTGCGGAAACCTCTTTCGCGACCTGAACGTCGAAGCCCGCGGGCGCGTTCAGTCCCGTACCGACCGCCGTACCGCCGAGAGCTAATTCTTTTAAGCCTTTAAGGGAAAGTTTAAGCTGTACTTCTGTTGCCTCTATCATAGAACGCCAGCCGCTTATTTCCTGCGAAAAGGCAATCGGAACCGCGTCCTGAAGGTGCGTTCTGCCGCTTTTTACTATTCCCTCGTTTTCTTTTTCAAGACGGCGGAACGTCTTTATAAGTTCGTCCATCGCGGGGAAAAGTTTATCCTCTATCGCGATGACCGCCGCTATGTGCATTGCCGTGGGGAAAGTATCGTTAGAACTTTGACTCTTATTGATGTCGTCGTTGGGGTGGAGAAGCTTTTTGCCCGCTATCTCGTTGCCGCGGTTGGCGATAACTTCGTTAGCGTTCATGTTAGACTGCGTGCCGCTGCCCGTCTGCCATACCACGAGCGGGAAATGCTCGTTAAGTTTGCCGGAAATAACTTCGTCCGCCGCCTGCGATATTGCGTTAAGCTTTTCTTCAGAAAGTTTTCCGAGTTTGAAGTTGGCGATCGCCGCCGCCTTTTTAAGTATGCCGAACGCGTGCGTTATTTCGCGCGGCATAACTTCTACGCCTATCCTGAAATTTTCGTGACTGCGTTCGGTTTGCGCCGCCCAGTACTTGTCCGCAGGGACTTTAACTTCGCCCATCGTGTCTTTTTCGATACGATATTCCATAATTGCCTCTCCGTCCTTTTGAATTTTTATTGTTCCGCCGTTTTTCCGGCGAATTTTACTTGGAAAAAATGATAGCAAAAAACAACTTAAAAGACTTTCCGCTCGGAAAATTTTGCGAAATTCTTTAAGTTTTCCCCCTGAAAATGAAAAAACCGCCCCTATCAAAGGTAGCCGGTTACTCTACGAAGCTTAAATTTTCGTTTTTCGATGGCATACCCCATCTGCAAAATCGTTTATTGCGTCCTTATAAATCCGTCCGAAAAAGTCGCGCATTTACCTTTCGCGCCCAGCGAACGCCCGCATTTTTTGAATTAGACATTTCGACTTGCTTATCTATTATACCCAAATAAAAAAATTATGTCAACAAGTTTATGCGAAAAAAATCTTGCGTTTTTTCGTAAATCGTATAAATTTTATCGATTTTATCGAGTTAAAGGCGAAATTTGTTTCATATTCGCGTTCATATGCGTGTTTCCGTCCGAAAAGAAAAACCGCGAAGTTTTTCCCCCTCGCGATTTCCCTTTTTATTATAAATTCCTGTTTTTTAAGCGCTATTCGAAAACTTTATCGGAAAGCAACGCGCCGTCGCCCCCGACTATATATTCGGACAAGTCTTCCGCGGCTTTCGCAAACTCCTTTTTATTGAATCGCGTGCCGTTAAGCTTTTTCTCCAAAAGTTCCGTGGGTTTTCTCGAAAAGAAATCGCCGGTTATTTTCACGTTCTCCATAAGACCGTTTACGGTGTCGAAGTCCATTCTGAACGTTCCGAACGGAAAACGCGCCTCGAAAGAGTTTTCCGCCTTGGGCGAGCGCCCGACGTTCCACTCGTATTTACTGTATTTTTCCTGCACGAGCGCGTTTATAGCCGCAATATCTTCCTCGCTGAAAACGTATTCTTCGCAAGATTTTTTAAAGTATGCCGAAAGCCCTTTCAAAAATTCCGCCGCGCTCGTTTTTTCGGGGAGAAAGTCGTAGATGTTCCCCACCCGCGCCCGAACGGATTTTATGCCTTTGCTTTCCATTTTAAGCTTGTTCGGTTTTAATGCGGAAGCAAGTACGGACATATCCGTATGAAAAAGAAGCGTGCCGTGGTGCATTATCCTGTTTCCTACAACCGTTTGCGCGTTGCCGGAAATCTTCTTGCCCTCCGCCGTAATATCGTTCCTGCCGGAAAACTCCGCCTTTACGCCGAGCGAATTAAGGTATTCGATAACGGGCGCGGTAAACTTTCTGTAATTATCCGCGCTTTCGTCGTACGGCGCGATAACGGTATAACAAACGTTATCGAGGTCGTGATAAACGGCTCCCCCGCCCGTCTGACGGCGTACGACTTTTATTCCGTTGGCTTCGGTAAAACCGAGATTCACCTCTTGAATGGTGTTCTGATTTATACCTACGATTACCGCAGGAGAGTTTACCCAAAGGTAAATATAAAACCCGTCTTTGTGCCGTAAAAGGTACTCTTCGGAGGCAAGGTTAAAATACGGATCGTGATTATCGTGGGTTATAAATAAAAAATCGGACATAATTACTTTGGTAAACAAGCGCGCCGAAAGAAAACCGTTTCTTTCGGCGCGTGTTGCTTTTATGATTTAATCTGTAAGCTTAAACGCCTTTCTTCGCCTTGCGCATAATCTCCGCGTCCGAAGTGTTGATCGTCGAAACGTGTCCTTTAAGCGGCAAAATCTTGTCGTTTATATAGTCTACTATCCATTCGGGTTGCGGGAAGAACTCCGCGTCGAACTCGTACGGAGGAGTTATCCAGTTCTGCGCGCCGCAAACGACCGCGGGTGCGTCTAAATAATCGAAGCAGAGTTCGGAAATATTTCTCGCAAAGTCGTTAAGGATAGATCCCCTCGAACAAGCGTCCGAAGCAAGAATTATTCTGCCCGTCTTTTTAACCGACTCCACAACCTTTTCGTAGTTGAACGGAACTATGCTTCTCGCGTCGATGATTTCGGCTTCTACGCCGTATTTCTCTTCGAGAATTTTCGCCGCTTCGACCGCTTTATAAAGCGTCGCGCCGATGGTAAGAATTGTAACGTCTTTACCTACTCTCTTAACGTCGGGTTCGCCGAGCGGAATCTCGTAGTAACCTTCCGGCACGCCCTCTTTTCTGAACTCTTCGCCCTTGTCGTAAATTCTCTGCGACTCGAAGAATACCACGGGGTCCGTACCGTTCAACGCGGCGTTCATAAGACCTTTCGCGTCGTAAGGCGTTGCGGGGAAACAAACTTTAAGTCCCGGAACGTGCGCGGGAAGCGCAACCCAGTCCTGAGAGTGCTGCGCGCCGTATTTACTGCCGACCGAAACGCGGAGCACGACGGGCATTTTAAGTATACCGCTGCTCATCGCCTGCCATTTGGCGAGCTGGTTGAATATTTCGTCGCCCGCTCTGCCCATAAAGTCGGCGTACATAAGCTCTACTATAACTCTGCCGCCGCAAAGTCCGTAGCCGACCGCCGAAGATACGATTGCCGCTTCCGAAATGGGAGAGTTGAAAAGTCTGTGATAAGGAAGCGCTTCGGTAAGTCCTTTATAAACCGCAAACGCGCCGCCCCAGTCGCGGACATCTTCTCCGTAAGAGGTCAAAGTAGGATCTTTATAATATCTGTCTATAATCGCCTCGAAAAGCGCGTCGCGGATATTGAAACGCTTCATGTTGGAAACGAGCTGACCTTTTTCGTCGAACGCGTAACGGGATTTGCCCGCTATCTGCTTAACTCTCGGATTTTCTTCCATAGGCATTTTCACGTCTACGGGACGGTCTTCCATTTTTTCCACCGCGCCGTTGCTGAACATAAGATTCTCTACGTAATAGGGATCTTTTTTGAAGTCGAGATAAGGCGATTCCACGGGATCTGCCGCGAGCTTGCAAAGCTTTAACATTCTTTCCGAAATGCTTGCGAGTATCTCGTCGAACTTCGCGTCCTTTTCGATTTTGGCGTCTACGAGGGCTTTTCTGTACGTCACTATCGGATCGTACTCTCTCCACGCTTCCACCTCTTCGGGAGTACGGTAGCTCATTGCGTCCGAAGGCGAGTGTCCGCCGTAACGATAAGTAATCACGTCGAGCATAACCGGTCCTTTGCCTTCCGCGAGAAGCTTTTTCTTTCTCTTCATCGCTTCGATTACGGCAAGAGGATTGAACCCGTCTACCCTTTCCGCGTACATCTGCGAGGGGGTTACGCCTGCGCCGAGGCGGGCAAGGAAATCGTACGCCATCGTTTCGCCGCGCGTCTGTCCGCCCATTCCGTAGTTGTTGTTGAAAAAGTTAAAGAGTATCGGAAGTCCGCCTTTCTTTTCCCAAAGCGTTCTGAACTGGTCCATAGAAGCGAAGTTCATGGACTCGTAAACGACCCCGCAACCGACCGCGCCGTCGCCGACGTTACTGATGACGATACCCGGTTTGTCGTTTATTTTTTTATAGAGAGCCGCGCCGAGCGCAACGGGTGCCGCGCCGCCGACTATCGCGTTGTTCGGGTAAATTCCGAAAGGCAGGAAGAATACGTGCATAGATCCGCCCATTCCTCTGTGGAAGCCCGTTCTTCTCGCAAAAATTTCGCTCATAAAGCCGTAAAGCAAGAAGTCTACCGCAAGGTCTTTCACGTTGCCGGTTTTGTTGAGCTTCTCTACGGGGGCAAGCGTTTCGCCGCCCATAAAGTCTTTCATTATCTGATAAAGTTTATCGTCGGGGAGCTTATGAATGGAAGCAAGCCCTCTCGCAAGAACTTCGCTGTGGCTTCTGTGCGAACCGAAGGTCATATCGTCGAGATCGAGTATATATGCCTGTCCTACCGCCGCCGCTTCCTGACCGATGGAAAGGTGCGCGGGACCGGGATAAGAATGTTTAAAGCCCTGATATTCGCCCTTGATTTTTATCGAGTTTATCATGCTCTCGAATTCGCGGAGGACGGCTATATCGTTGAATATTCTTACGAAGTCGTCTTTCTTGAAATTCTTTTTCTCTTCTTCGATAGTCTTGTTATACTGATTTACCGCGATATCTTCAAAAGATATTTTACCCGCTTTTCTGATTTCTACGGGATCTACGAAAAGTTGTTTGGACATTTTTTTTCTCTCCTTATTTTTTACTTAAATTTTAAATACCGCTTCTCTTACTATTTCGCAAACGGTCGGGTGCGGGAACACGAGTTTTTTGATATTCTCTATATCTACTTCGAGATCTATAAGTTCGGATACCGCGACTATAAATTCGCCTGCGTAAGAACCGATTATGTGCGCGCCGATAAGCGTGTTCGTCGCTTTGTTTACAACGAGTTTGCAAACGCCGTCGAGCTCGGTGTTTTCCGCAACGTATCTTCCCGAATAAGTCATCGGAACGGATACCGTTTTAACGTCCAGTCCCTTTGCCTTTGCGCTTTCTTCCGTTTCGCCTACCGTACCCGCCTCCGGGTGAGTGTATATGACGGAAGGAATTACGTTATAACGCATACGGTCTTTTTTGCCGAGCATATTGTTTACCGCAACCTCCGCTTCTCTGTAAGCGGTATGCGCGAGCATTATTTTGCCGTTCACGTCGCCCGCGGCGTATACGTTGGCAACGTTGGTGCGCATCGTATCGTCCGTTACTATCGCGCCGCGCTCTAAATTCACGCCGATATTTTCAAGTCCCAGATCTTTGGTGACCGCGCGTCTGCCGATAGAAAGAAGAATCTTATCCGCCGCGACCTTTTCGGTTTTGCCGTCTCTCTCGAACACGACGCCGTCCTTGTCGATTGCGGTGACTTTGCAACCGAGATTAAAGGTAACGCCTTTTCTCTCCATTGCTTTCTGCAAAATTTTTGAAATTTCTTTTTCGGTAGGTCCTGCGATTTTATCGAGCATTTCCACGACGGTGACTTTGCTGCCGACCGAAGAGAAATAG
Organism: uncultured Clostridia bacterium; assembly: GCA_934271275.1. Lineage (GTDB taxonomy): Bacteria > Bacillota > Clostridia > Christensenellales > Borkfalkiaceae > UBA1259. The sequence continues at coordinate 52,786 of CAKQRD010000002.1, forward strand.
CTTGCCATTTCAAGACCTATAACGCCGCCGCCGATAATAACGAATTTTTCCGGTATTTCGGTTAAATCGAGTACCTCTCTGTTAGTGAGAACGAGTCCCGCTTCGATACCCTCTTTAAGTCCCGTGATGGGCGGAACTACAGGTGCAGAACCGGTTGCGATAAGAAGGCGTTTCGCAAGAAATTTTTCTTCTCCCGCGCGGACTATATAGCCCTCCGCGTCTTTACCCTCTATATACGCTTCCGCTTTTTTGGTTACGACTTTGTTTGCGGCAAGCTGACCTTTTATGCCCGAAACGAGCATTTTTACCACTTTGTTTTTTCTTTCTACGACGAACTTCTGATCAACGACGGGCTTACCTTCTAATTTTACGCCGAAAGCCGCCGCTTCGTTTGCGTAGTCCGCAACCTTTGCGGAATTAAGAAAAGTTTTGGAAGGGACGCAGCCTTCGTTTAAGCACACGCCGCCGAACTCTCTCTTTTCGATAACGAGAGTTTTAAGTCCCGCGTGTCCCGCGCGTTCCGATGCGAGATATCCCGCAGGTCCGCCGCCTATTACTACTAAATCGAACGTTTCCATTATAGAAAATCCTCTCCTTTAATCGTTATATAATAAGGTTCAAGCTAAAACGCTCTCCGCAAAGCTTTTTGCCGCGCGGAAAGCAAATTTACCTTAAATGCATTTGGAATCAGCAAGCAGATTGAAGCTGAAATTTTCGAGATACTCTTTAAGTTCTTTAAGGAATCTCGAAGCGGGCGCGCCGTCGAGCGCTCTGTGATCGTAAGAAAGCGAAAGGCTCATTGCGGTGTACGGAACGATTTCGCCGTTTTTACCGAGCTTCACGCGGGTTTCGAGAGTGTTGACGCCGAGTATGCCCGTTTGCGGCGGGTTGACGACCGGCGTAAAGCTTTCTATCCCCATTGTTCCCACGTTGCTGACCGTAAAGCTGCCGCCCGTTAAAAGTTCGGGAGAAATCTTGCCGTCTATCGCGTCTTGCGAAAGCTTTTTGGACTTTGCGGCTATCTCCGAAAGGCTCATCAAATCCGCGCCGAACAGCGTGGGTACGAGAAGCCCTCTCGGCGTGTCCGTCGCGATTCCCACGTTGACGTGTTCGAAATAGCGTATCGTGTCGCCGTTTATAAGGTTCGCGTTAAGGTCTCTGTGATTCTTTATCACCCTCGATACCGCGAATACTATTATATTGTTTACCGTAACGTTGGGGAGTTTAAGCTTTTCGGCGTTGTCTTTAAGATACTTTCTGAACGCCATAACATTTGTACAGTCGAAAGAAAGCGTGTGCGTAAGCTGTGCCATCGTAGAAAGGCTCGCCACCATATTCTTTGCGATAACCTTTCTGATATTCGACATCTTTTCGTCTTTGTACGCCCTGACGTCCGCGGTTTCCGCCGCACTCTTTTCGGGGGTTGCCGCCTGCGCGGAGGTTTGAACGGAAGCTTCGTGCGATTTCGGATTGACGCTCGCTTCTCTTATATCTCTTTCTATAATTCTGCCGTTAGGACCTGTCGCGGAGGCGTCCGTAAGGGAAACGCCGAGTTTGTTTGCAAGGTTTTTGGCTCTGGGACTCGCGAAAATTCTGTCGCCGTCTTTATTTGCCGTCTGCGCGCTCTTTGTATGAGCCTCTGCCCCTGCGGAAGCGGTCTCTGCCGCTAAAGGAGCTTTAACTTCCGCCGCCGTCGTCGACGCCGCTCCGTTCGGAGCAAAACAGCTTGCGTCAACGCCGTGTTCGCCGATAGCGAGAACGTTCGTTCCGACGGGGATTTCATCGCCTTCGTTAAAGAACGTCGCAAGAACTTCGCCCGCCACCTCCGCCTGAAGGTCGAACGAGGACTTATCCGTTTCGTAAGAAAACAGCACGTCGCCGACCTTTACGGTATCGCCGACCTTTACGTTCCACTTCGTCAGAATACAGCTTTCGACCGTGATACCCGATTTCGGCATCGCCACGGGCGTCGCCTTTATGTCCGCGGGAATTACGGGCGCGGAGGCAGCCTTCTTTTCGGCGGGTGCGGGAGCTTCCGCTTTTACCTCGGTCGCGGCGGGTGCGGAAGCACCGTTCGGCACGAGCGAAGAAAAGTCCTCTCCCTTTTTGCCTATCGCCATAACGTTGGTGAGAACGGGTACTTCGTCGCCCTCTTCGCAGAAAAGCGCAAGAACTTCGCCTTCTGCTTCGGATATATAATCTATAGAAGACTTGTCCGTTTCAAAAGAGAACAGCACGTCGCCGACCTTAACCTTGTCGCCGACCTTAACGTTCCATTTGGTGAGTATACAACTTTCCACCGTGATGCCCTGCTTCGGCATCGTTACGGGAATTGCCATTTACGTTTTCTCCTTTATATCTTATAAAATTACGTTTTCGTGATTATATTTTTTTAGCGTTGGCAAGAACGTATTTTTCCGCTTCCGCCGACCAGATACCGTTGTTCTTTTTGCATATATCGGACAGATCCTTAAAGAACGGATCGGTTTTACCAAGCTCCTCAAAATCCGCGATCGCCGTCATCGGCATAGAAATATGCGTATAAACGAGTTTCTTTGCGCCCTTTATGTTAGGAAGATTCAGCGTGGTATCCACAACGCTGTCAAGTCCGCCGACGTGCGATATCATGATAGAAGGATTGATTCTTCCTTCGCCCGCGAGTTTAAGCGCTTCTTTAAGGTCGTTCTTGTTCCCGCCCGAAGTTCCCGTTATTCTGTGGAACGCGTAATGCACGTCGTAGAAATTGAATTTTGCGGAGAAATCGGATCTTATAGGTCCTGCGAAGAAATTAAGACAACCGCCTTCGCCGAGAAGCGCGTCGCCCTGCTCGACGAGCGCGGAAACGGGCGCGTATACGAACACGTCGTCAAAACCTTTGCCGCCGTTTATCTCTTTCATATATTCTACGGGATTTTCTATGGCGGAAGTGTTTACGTAAACGAGTCTGACGCCGTTTTTAGCCGCTTCTTCCACGGTGAGAAGGGTTGCCGCTCTGTCGAGTCTTGCCTGATCTATATCGGTAACGACCATAAGAGAGGGCTTTCTGTCGCAATGAATGCCGTAATCCACGCAGCCGAGTCCCATAGGTCCTACCCCCGCGAGAATAGCCACCGCGCCGCCTTCTTTAATACCCATTTCGTGAGTATGCGTTTCGTATCTCGAATGATAGTTCTCGTGATACCCCGCGATTATGCAGGACATGGGTTCTGCAAGCGAAGCCTTAAAATAACTGTCGCCGTCGTAAGGAATAAGGCAATCTTTTTCCATAACCTCGTTGGGAATTATAACGTATTGCGAATCTCCGCCTATGTAGCGATACGAATACCCCGGCGCGCCGAGTCCGTTCATAACGGGTTTAAAGTCTATCGCGGGTTGAATACCGAACTTGTCCCCTTCTTTGAATTTGCCCTGCCATTTCGCGCCGACCTTGATTATGTCGCCGCAGAACTCGTGACCGATTATAACGGGGTTTTCCGCGATATCTTCGGGAACGCGCTTATGCGCCGCGCCCTGTTCCGCCGCCTTAAAGCTTGACATACAGATACTGTCCGATACTACGCGGGCAAGGATTTCGTCCTCCCCGATTTCGGGAAGCTCAAACTCCTCAAGCCTTAAATCGTTCACGCCGTAAAGTCTTACCGCCTTGGTTTTCATATAGATTCCTCCGATTTTATTATTCTTTGCTTACTCTCTTTTCGGGTTCGGTTTTTAAGATAATAGATTTCTTATTCCTGCCGCTTATCTCCCGCCGCTTATCTCCGCCGCGCTTTTTATAAAAAACCGCGTCCGTTCCGCCCCCTTATGAGCCTGTTTTATTTTACCACAAATACATTATAATGTATCCTCTTGAAAAAAAGTTGCAAAAAGAATATTTTTATGATAAAATATGAACACAAACGCGCACAAATGCGCAAAGCGTCGGGTGTTTTGCGGCGCAAAAAGGGGTTAAAACATGCTTACGATAAGAAGGCAAGAAGAAATTCTGGAGATTTTGAACAAAAATAAGCAAGCGACCGTAGAAGAACTTGCGGCAGAACTGTACGTTTCCGGCGCGACGATAAGAAGAGACCTTTCCGCAATGGAAAAACAAGGACTTATAAGAAGGTCGCACGGCGGGGCGATGCCTTTCCGCTCAACGACGGAGGAATCTGCATTCGCCATTCGCGAACAGGAAAACACCGCGGCGAAAAGAACTATCGCGACGCTCGCGTTCAGACTCGTCAAAAACGGACACTCGATTTTTCTCGATTCAAGCACCACTACGGGTTTTTTGATACCGCTTTTAAACAATCTTAAATATCTTTCGGTAACGACGATAGGGCTACGGAACGCGCTGCTTTTATCGCAAACGAACAACGTTAAAATTTATATCGCGGGCGGACAAATTTCAAACCATTCCAACTCGATAACCGGCTCGGATACGATCGATTATATCTCGCGGATTCACGCGGACGTCGCGTTCGTTTCCTGCTCCGGCGTAGATATTTCCGCAGGGTTTACGGACGCAGACATAGAACAATCGAAATTAAAACAGCAAATGAAAAAAAACTCCGCCAAAGTCGCCATGCTTTGCGACTCGACGAAGTTCGGAAAAACCTTTATGTGTACCGATTTCAGGTTCGACGAGGTAGATTATCTTATCACCGACAAAAAACCCGCGGAGGAATATTACAAAAGGATCTCGGAATCGGGCTGCGTTATCCTTGCGCCCGAAGAAAGTATCTTTTAAAAATTTTTCTTCCTCGTCGGGACGAAAAGACTTCTCCCGCTATTTCTTCCGATACCGCTCTCCGATATTGCAGTCCGCCGTTTCGCTTCACCGTTCTTCTTCCGACAGCGCGAGCCATTCGGAGGCGTACTCTTCCGACATCGCGCGAAGTTTATCCGCTTCCGTCTGCAACTCTTCGCATTTTTTATAATCCGAATATACTTCCGGCTTTAACAGCTCTTCTTCTATCGCCGCTATTTTTTTATCGGTTTCCTCCGAAAGTCTTTCAAGCTTTTCCAGTCTTTTCTGCCTTTTTGCCTTTTCTTTCAGCGGCGTCGTGAAATTCTTTTTTCCGCCGTCTTTTTTCGTTATGCTTATAGCCGCGTCGGAAACGGCGGAAGCGGCGGAAGCGGCGATTTTATTTTCGCTATCCGAAAGTTCCGCGCCGCCCTTTTCAAACTCTGCGGCTTCTTTTTCTTTTCTTTCAAGCTCCTCGTAACCGTAAGGGAAAAACTCGGCGGTCGCCCTTTCCCCCGACTTGCCCGCATTATCGCCGAAAACAAGCAGCTTGTCGGCAAGTTTAAGAACGAAATATCTGTCGTGAGAAACGAAAATAAGCGTTCCCGAATACTCCGAAAGCATATTTTCCAAAGTTTCTTTTCCTACGATATCGAGGTGGTTGGTCGGTTCGTCTAAAATAAGAACGTTGGGACGGGCGCGAAAGATTTTGCACAGCGCGAGTCGCACCCTCTCCCCGCCCGAAAGTTCCGAAGTCTTTTTATACACGTCCTCGCCCGAAAAATTGAACGCGCCGAGCGCGGAACGCACCGCCCCGTCGTTCATTTGCGGAAATGCGTTCCGAAAATTCTCGAAAACGGTATCTTCTCCCGTGACGTGCGCCATTTCCTGATCGAAATATCCTATTTGTACGTTCGCGCCGAAGCTAAAACCTCCGCCGAGAGGAGGCAAGATACCGTCTATCGTTTTCAAAAACGTGGACTTGCCGATTCCGTTATCGCCGATAACGCCGAGCCTGTCCCCCTTAAACAGCGCAAGGTCGATTTTCGCAAGCGGCGCGCCTTGCTCGTAGCCTATTTCCAGCGCAGAAGTTTTAAGCACCTCTCTGCCGGTTTCGACGAGTGGTTGAAAATCCGCGTGAAACGTCCTTAAATCGTAGCGATCGGGCGCGTCTATAATCTTCATTCTGTCTAAAAGCTTGATTTTAGACTGCACCATTTTTGCTTTCGTCGCCTTGTAGCGAAAGCGTTCTATAAGCCTCGTCAGGCGTTCTTTCTCCGCGCGTTGAAGCTCGAAATCCTTTTTCTGCTTTTCGTGATTTATCCTTTTTTGACGCTCGAAATCGGCGTAATTGCCTTTGTACGCGTGCGTTTCGCCGTATTCTATTTCGTATACCCTGTCTACCACCCTGTTTATAAACATTCGGTCGTGAGATACCACGACTACGGCGGACTTGTAACTTTTAAGGTAATCCTCCAGCCACTTGACGGTAGATAAATCGAGGTGGTTGGTTGGCTCGTCTAAAAGCAGAAGGTCGGGCTTTGACAAAAGCAGTTTCATAAACGAAATTTTAGTGCGCTGTCCGCCCGAAAATTCGGACACGGATTTTTCCTCGTCGGTCGCGGTAAATCCAAAGCTTTTTATCATAACCGCGTACTCTTTTTTATAGGTATATCCGCCGAGCCGCTCAAACTCTTCGCACGCGGAAGAATAAGCTTTTACCGTCTTTTCGTCGTAACAGCTTTCAAGCTTTTCGCGAAGTCTTTCCGCCCTTTCTTCGCAATCGAAAACCGGCTTGAAAACGGTGAGTATCTCTTCTTTAAGCGTTCTCGTTTCGTCCTCGAAGTCGATCTGTTTCAGATATCCGACAGTCGGATTCCCGACGCGCGTAACCGAAAAAGCCGTTTCTCCCGTACCTTCTTCCATAGGAACTTCTCCGACGATTGCTTTTAAAAGCGTCGTCTTGCCGCAACCGTTTCTGCCGACTACCGCAATTTTTTCGCCGTTTTTTATTTCTACGTCTATTCTCTCTAAAATAACGTCCGCGCCGAACGATACGGAGCCGTTTGTAATTTTATAGTACATTTTTCGATTTTTCGGTGTTTTTTTACTTTTTTTAACGTTTTCGGTTTTTTACCGAATCGTTTATGCGCTCGATTTTCGTTTTTTGCGTTTTTAATAAAAATCGAAGTCGCAAATCCGCGCATTTTTTACTTTTAACGCCCCGCGGAGATTTTTACGCGGGGCGTTTTTTTATAAAACGAATCGTAACTTTTTTATTTTATGGGCTGCGTTTTCTCTTTGGGGATAACGTCGTGCGCGCCGCCCTCTATTATGCTCGTTGCCGAAACGAGCGTGAGTTTTGCTTTTTGCTGCAATTCTTTTATCGTCAGCGCGCCGCAGTTACACATGGTCGAGCGCACTTTTGAAAGCGACAGCCCTACGTTGTCCTTAAGCTTGCCCGCGTACGGCACGTAAGAATCAACGCCTTCTTCAAACGAAAGTTTTTTATCGCCGCCGAGGTCGTATCTTTGCCAGTTTCTCGCTCTTGCAGAACCTTCTCCCCAGTATTCCTTAAAATAGTTGCCGCCTATCATAACCTTGTTCGTCGGGCTTTCGTCGAAGCGGGCAAAGTATCTTCCTAACATAACGAAATCCGCACCCATGGCAAGCGCAAGCGTTATATGATGGTCGTACACTATTCCGCCGTCCGAGCATACGGGAACGTAAACGCCCGTTTCCTTATAGTACTCGTCCCTCGCGGCGCATACTTCTATAAGCGCGGTCGCCTGACCTCTGCCTATTCCTTTCGTTTCGCGCGTTATACAGATAGAACCGCCGCCGATACCGACCTTAACGAAATCCGCGCCGCAGTCCGCGAGGAATCTGAAGCCTTCCGCGTCCACGACGTTACCCGCGCCGACTTTTACAGTATCGCCGTAATTTTGCCTTACCCACGCAAGCGTTCTTTTCTGCCATTCGGAAAAGCCTTCGGAAGAATCTATACAAAGCACGTCCGCACCCGCCGCGAGAAGAGCCGGGATTCTTTCCTCGTAATCCCTCGTGTTTATACCCGCGCCGACGACGTATCTCTTTTTGCCGTCCAAAAGTTCGTTCGGGTTGTTTTTGTGCGAATCGTAGTCCTTTCTGAAAACGAAATAAAGAAGCTTGCCCTCTTCGTTTATAATGGGCAGAGAATTAAGTTTGTTATCCCAGATAATATCGTTCGCTTCTTTCAGGCTTACCCCCTCTTTCGCGGTGATAAGTTTATCGAACGGCGTCATAAACTCTTTGACTTTAACGTCCGGACTCATTCGGCTTACTCTGTAATCGCGGCTCGTCACGATTCCCACGAGCTTACCTTCCGCCGTGCCGTCTTCGGTTACCGCAACGGTAGAATGTCCCGTTCTTTCTTTAAGCGCGACGACGTCTGCCAAAGTATCTTCGGGCGAAACGTTGGAATCGCTTTTCACAAAACCCGCCTTATAATTTTTTGCCCTTGCAACCATAGCCGCTTCGTCTTCTATACTCTGCGAACCGTATATAAAAGAAACGCCGCCTTCGGTCGCGAGAGCTATCGCAAGCTTATCGCCGGAAACGGACTGCATTATCGCAGATACCATGGGAACGTTCATCATAAGCGGACATTCCTCGCCCTTTTTATACCGAACGAGCGGAGTTTTTAAGCTCACGTTTGAAGGAACGGCTTCTGCGGAAGAATACCCCGGTATAAGCAGATATTCGTTAAACGTATGAGAAGGTTCGTTAATGTATTTCGCCATATCAAAATTCTCCTTGACGGTGTGTTATTTTTTTGTTCTGATTAAACGGTTAAATTCGGATTACGCCGCTGAAAGCCCGAAAGCGTTCTAAGGATTCGGCGCGGATTTATTAGACCTAAAAAAGTCCCGTGATAACGCCGTTTTCGTCCACGTCGATTTTTTCCGCCGCAGGTACTTTCGGAAGCCCCGGCATCGTCATTATGTCGCCCGTAAGCGCGACGATAAATCCCGCGCCGGCGGAAACTTTTACGCTTTTTACGGTTATATAAAAACCTTTCGGCGCACCGAGAAGCGCGGGATTATCCGAAAAGCTATACTGCGTTTTCGCCACGCAAACGGGAAGGTTTTTAAATCCCAGCCTTTCTAAATTCTCTATCTGTTTTTTAGCCGCAGGAGTGAAAATCGCGCCTTCTCCGCCGTAAATTCTTTTGGCTATCGCGGATATTTTTTCTTCTATCCCCGCTTCGAGCGGATATGAAAAGGAAAACTCGCCGTTATCCTCTTCTTCGCAAAGCCGCACGACCTCTTTTGCGAGTTCCTCTCCGCCTTCGCCGCCTTTTGCCCAAACCTCCGAAAGAACGGTTTTTACGCCGAGTTTTCTGCATTCTTCGGACAAAAGTTTTATTTCTTCTTCCTCGTCGGTCGGGAATCTGTTTATCGCGACGACGCACGGGAGCTTATACACCGTTTTTATATTATCGACGTGGCGGAGAAGATTCGGAATACCGTTTCTTAACGCCTCGTCGTTTCTTTTTCCGCAATTTTCTTTGGTCGCGCCGCCGTGCATTTTAAGCGCGCGGAGCGTTGCCACCACTACGACTGCAGAGGGTTTCAGCCCCGAAAGTCTGCACTTTATATCGAGAAATTTTTCCGCGCCGAGATCCGCGCCGAATCCCGCTTCGGTAACGGCGTAGTCGCCGAGCTTTAACGCAAGGCGCGTTGCTATAACGGAGTTACAGCCGTGCGCGATGTTCGCAAAAGGTCCGCCGTGCACGAGCGCGGGGTTTCCTTCCAAGGTCTGCACGAGGTTGGGCTTTATCGCGTCTTTAAGAAGAGCGGTCAGCGCGCCCTCCGCTTTTAAGTCTCCGCAAGTAACGGGTTTGCCGTTTTCGTCGTATGCGACGATTATTTTCTTAAGCCGAGCTTTAAGATCCGCAAGGTTTTCCGCAAGACAGAAAACCGCCATGATTTCGCTCGCTACCGTTATATCGAATCCGTCTTCTCTCGGAACGCCGTTAGTTTTTCCGCCAAGCCCGTCTACGATAAACCGAAGCTGTCTGTCGTTCATATCCACGCATCTTTTCCAAACGACGTTGCGGGTATCAATTCCCATCGCGTTACCCTGATGAATATGATTATCGAGCATAGCGGCAAGAAGGTTGTTCGCCGCGCCTATCGCGTGAAAGTCGCCCGTAAAATGCAGGTTTATGTCTTCCATGGGAACGACCTGCGAATAGCCGCCGCCCGCCGCGCCGCCTTTTACGCCGAAAACAGGACCTAAAGAAGGTTCTCTTAAAGCAAGAACGGCGTTCTTGCCGATTCTGTTAAGCCCGTCCGCAAGTCCTATCGAGGTAGTGGTTTTGCCCTCGCCCGCAGGCGTGGGATTTATGGCGGTGACGAGAACGAGTCTTCCGTCTTTTTTCGCCGTTTTAGAGTTTTTCTCGTTTTTCAAATCGGCGTAAAAAGCGTTTACGTCGATTTTTGCTTTATATTTGCCGTACGGTTCTACGTTCTTTTGGTCGATTTTAGCTTTTTCGGCTATTTCGTAAACGGGTTTTAAGTCGCATTTTTGCGCTATCTCTATATCGGTAAACATTCCTTACGCCCTCCTTTTTCCGCGACGTTGAGCGACGCGACGATAATCAGAATATTAAAAACGGGCGCGGCATACGTCTGCCGCGCTTAAAAACTTTTTATCAATATATCGGATATTTTTCGCAAAGAGTTTTAACTCCCGCAGCTATATCGTCTTTCGAGCCGTCGAAATCGGTTATCGCGCGATATATCCAGTCCGCGATAAGCTCCATCTCCGCTTCTTTAAACCCGCGCGAAGTAACGGCGGGAGTCCCCACGCGAAGTCCGCTCGTTATAAACGGGCTTTGCGGATCGTCGGGAATAGTGTTCTTGTTAGCCGTGATGTGTACGTTGTCGAGTCGTGTTTCGAGTTCTTTTCCCGTCACGCCGAACTTAACGAGTTTCAACAGCATAAGGTGATTGTCTGTCCCGCCCGAAACGAGGTCTATTCCGCGCTCCGTCAGCCCTTTTGCAAGAGCGGCGGCGTTAAGAACTATCTGCTTTTGATATTTCTTGAATTCCGGAGTAAGAGCTTCTCCGAACGCCACGGCTTTTGCCGCTATTATGTGCATAAGCGGTCCGCCCTGCGTACCGGGAAATACGGCTTTATCGATAATCTTACCGTATTTTTCTTTGCAAAGAATAAGTCCGCCGCGCGGTCCGCGAAGCGTTTTGTGCGTGGTAGAAGTAACCACATCCGCATACGGTACGGGCGAAGGATGAAGCCCCGCCGCCACGAGTCCCGCAACGTGCGCCATATCTACCATCAAAATCGCGCCCACCTCGTCCGCAATCTCTCTGCAACGCTTGAAATCTATCGTCCTCGAATAAGCAGAAGCGCCGACGACTATCAGCTTCGGCTTACATTCCTTCGCTATCCGCTCCATTTCGTCGTAATCGATTCTTTCGGTCACGGGCGACACGCCGTACGGAACTACGTTGAAATATTTACCGGAAATGTTTACGGGAGAACCGTGAGAAAGATGTCCCCCCTGCGAAAGATTCATTCCCATAACGGTGTCGTGCGGCTGCAAAAAAGCAAAGAACACCGCAAGATTTGCGTTCGCGCCGCTGTGCGGCTGAACGTTTGCGTATTCCGCGCCGAAAAGTTTTTTCACCCGTTCTCTCGCAATTTCTTCTACGATATCTACGTACTCGCAACCGCCGTAATACCTTTTTTCGGGATAGCCCTCCGCGTATTTGTTGGTTAAAACGCCGCCCGCCGCAAGAAGCACCGCGCGACTTACTATGTTTTCGGAAGCGATAAGCTCTATGTTGCCGCGCTGGCGGTTAAGTTCCTTTTCGCAAGCCGCCGCCACGTCCGCGTCGTATCTTGCAAGTTCTTCAAAAAAATTCTCCATAGAATCCTCCTTCGCATTCCTCTTTCCCCGCCGCTCGCGCGCAAGGGGAAATTTTTCTTCGTATTTTTAATATTGTACCACAAACCGTCACCCCGTGACAATCTTTTTTTAAAGGTTTTCGGCGCTCCACGCCTTTTTCTCTGCTTGCCGCCGCTTTCCTTTCGGCGTGCCTGCGTTTTTTAGCCCGCGATTTTGCGAATAAACTGCGGATAAAAAAGGAAGAGAACCCGAAGGCTGTCTTCCCTTTATCTTTTCAAGCTATTTGATTTTTATAAATTCGTATTTAATCTCGTAGCGTTTTGCGGTTTCCGGCGGTAAAGTCATCGGCTCAAACTCGTCGAAACGAGTGGTTGCGGGTTCAACCCCGAGCGCGTAATCGCCGCTTATCATACTCTTCCATAAAAGCGTGACGGGAAAACTTTCCGTATCGTACCGCATTTTGACCGCTATACCGAGCGCGGCGTTATCGAGCTTTACTTCCCCTCGCGAAAGATAGTTATAGAAAACCTCTTCGTCCCCTCCGTCAATCGGCTCGGTTATTTTCAGTCTGAAAGGCGCTCGCGACCTCGCGTAATCGGTAAGCCCTTCGCTCGTTTTTGCGGGAATATCGAGCGCGAGATTTTCGTCGAGGAACGGATAGCCGAAATTCGTATGATATAAAAGAACGTATTTCGCGGAAGTATAGCCTTCGTTTATAAGCTCGTCGTTTACGGTTATACCGCTCTCCGTCACCTCGTAGCGGCGGCGCAATATAAGATTTTCGCCGAACAGCGCGGTAATTCTAACGTCGCCCCCGACGACTATCTTTTCGCCTTCCGCAAAATGATAAACGTTTTCCGCCTTTTTATAGTGCAGGCTGCCGTGAACGGGTTTCCCTTCAACGCACGAGCTTACGTTGTCCGTTCCGCAGGTATACAAGAACCCGCCCTCGAACTTCTCCGCAAATTCGCCCGAGTTCGAGTTTATGCCGTTTTTGGAAAGAAAAGAAATATTCTCCCCGCAAAAACGCACCCGCGAAATATCCAGCGCGTTATCCTTGTTAAACAGCGCTTCGAGCTTCCCTGCGGTGACGAGTACGCAGTTTTTGCCGCTTTCCGCGCCGCTTTTAAACTCTATATCGTACGCCGAAAAGCATTGTTTTACGTTGCCGAGTTTTCTTTCGTTCATAACTTTAAATCGGGATTTTCCGCAAAATGTTTGAGCATTACGATATTTTCCGTTTTGCTCGTGTTGGTTATCTTTACGCCTTTTTTCGCCGCGTCAGCCGTCACGAAAAATTCGTCGTTCGTAAGCTCGCCGTAACGGATTAGGGTGGGCGTTTCTATATCCCACACGCCGAATTTGCCCCTGCCCTCTATAAGAATAAAGCCGTAGGGCGCGCCGTCCGAAATCGTTACCGTCTGCCCCGGATATACCGTAAGGCGTTTTGCGCAGGCAAGCTTCGATTTATAGCATATCCATTCTTCCTTATACGCCGCGCTTTCTCTCGCGACGACGGGGCGCATAAAGCGATGTTTTTTGAATTCGGGATCTACGTTCGCTTCCCAGTCGATAACGTCCATAAGGTAATCGAAATTCCCTTTTTCCTCGGGCGGGCAGTTCTTCCACAAAAGGTCGACGGGTACGCAATGTCCGCCGTATAAAACCGACTGATACATAGCGTATACGTCCGAAGCGAACTGCGGCTCGTAGGTGCAAAGGCTCGCGGGGGCGTGCAGAACTCCCGGAGGAACGTCCCAGCCCGTGTCGAGTTCTATTTTATAAGCCTGCGAATAATCGAGAAGCTTGTTGTCTCCCTTCTCGAAATTTTCAAGACATTTCTTTATTTCTTCTTTCGTACACTCGGGGTTAAGACCGAAGAACGTGAACGGAAATTCGCCGCCGTGATTGTTCATCTGCGCGGGAAAAAAGTACATTTCGGGCTTACCCGCAGAGCCTACCCTTCTCGCGTGCTGTTCCCTATGGTGAATGTGGTGAGGAAGCGGTCCCTGATTATCGAAAAATTTGGAAAACATTGACCAGCCGTGGTAGGTGTTCCACAAATGCTCGCCGATGATTTCTTTCTTTAATTCCGCAACCATATCGCGGAGAAGAACCTTTTCGTCTCCCTCCGCGGAAACGACGTACGAAAGCCCTTCGTCCGCGGGCGTTCCCGGTCCGTTCTCCGCCCACGTCGTGGAAGCGAACCATCTTTCGTCTATTCCGCCCTTTTCAAGTCCCAGAACGTAGTAATCGTCGGGGTGAAGCTTTATCCTCTTACCCGGACGGCAGAAGCTTCTCGGTACCCACGTCGGTTTAAGTCTTAATACGCCTTCGCCTTCTTTAAGCAGTTTTTCGGCTATGCTCATAATATAATCTCCTTATAAGATTTATTACTTATATAATACCCCTTTTGCCGCCCGAGGTATAGAAGAATAAAACTGAAAAATAGCACTATCTTTTCCGTTTTTGAAAATAATTTATCCTTTTTGAATCCGTTGACAAAGCGGACGAAATGCAATATAATACGAATAAATAAGGATTCCGACAAGGGGCGACCGCTGGGCGGCGACATTCCGCCTGCGGCTACGCGATAAAGCGGCGGGACGAAATGACTTGTCGGGATTGCCTCGCGATAATCGTGCGGTGCGGAATAAAGACGCGGCGGCGACGACGGGGCGCAAAATAAGCGGATTAAAACGACCGGCACGCGTAAAAAAACTATCAAAGGAGCGTTCGGAATGAAAATCGTTCTCGATACACAAAAACTGAAAGAGGTTATCACGAGTTTTGCGGAAATCACGCGCACGAATATCTGCTTTTTCGACGCGGATATGAACGTGCTTGCCGCGCTTCCGCAAAAAATGCAGCCGTTTTGCAGAAGGATAAGAGAGGCTGAGGGAAAGCTTAAACTATGCCTTTTATCGGACGAAACGCACCGCAGGCAGGTGAAAAAGCTGAAAAAGCCCGTCACTTACACCTGTCACGCAGGGCTTACGGAAACTATGCTCCCCGTAATTTACGACGAGGAAATTATAGGCTATATCATTTTCGGGCAATACCGCGGGGCGGGTAACGAAGACGCAAGCAAAGCCGCACTCGCCGCTTTCTGCAATAAAAACGCGCTGGACTACGAAACGCTTCTCGCGGAATACGAAAAGCTCCCCCGACTTTCCCCCGAACAGGTTAAGGCTTCCGTCGCGATGATGGAACTTTGCATAAAATACCTTTGCGGAGAAAACGTGATTAAGGCGGACGGAACCTCCGCGGCGTATAAAATCATCGAATATCTGAACGAAAATTTTCGGCAGGACGTTTCCGTGGAAGAGCTTTGCGAAAAGTTTTTCATAAGCACCAAAATGCTTTACCGAATCGTTAAAAGAGAAACGGGAACGACCGTTTTCGGGTACGTCACCGCAAAGCGAGTGAAAGCCGCGGAAGAGCTTCTTATAGTTTCCGATAAGCCCGTTTCGGAAATCGCCGCGGACGTGGGATACTCCGACTACAATTATTTTATAAAAGTTTTCAAAAAAGCGACGGGCGTTACCCCTCTTAAATATCGCAAACAAAATTCGTAGCTCCTTTAAGAAGCTGCGGCGGCGTACGCAACGATAAATAAACGATAAAAGCTGCGGCGGCGAGAAAAATTTTTCTCGCCGCCGCAGCTTTTATTTACCGTTATAATTTTATTTCGTAAGAAGCGTGAAGATTTATTTCGTCCTTAAAAGTAACCGCTCCGTTCTCGTACGCAAACGAGATTTCCTTTTCGCAGGAAAGTTCTTTCACGCTTACGGGTTTTCTTCCCGTTTTTACCGTTATTTCCACGGGATAGATACAATCTTTATCCGCGCTTAAAGACACCGCCGAAAGATAGAACGCGTTTTCCGCCCTGAACGTTACCGTTTCCACGTTTTTGGAAGCCTTTGCTCTTACAGAATAATCGCCGCCCGTCATCTCGTTTATAAGGTTCAGGAACGCGTCTCCGAACGCTCTTCTGTCGTCCTTTTCTATCGCGCCCGCGCACCAGACAACCATGCCTTTTCCGACCTTTCTTTTCACTATCGCGGGAACTTCCGTAACCTCCCACGGCGGGTTGGAATGTATGGAGGCAAAACGGATATTATCCTCCGGCACGGTGCGGGGAAGCTCTGCCGTAGCCAGAATTTCCGCGTCCTTCGCGACCGAAAGTTTCGCAAGCTTATACTTAAACGGTATCGGATATTTTGCGTTAAAATCGGAAAGCTGTTTTTCGTACCCCGCTTTCGGCGCGATATACGTCATTGTCGTGCCGATAAATCCTTCGTTTTTACCGCCGAGAAGCCTTTCTATAAGCCGCGCGTCGCTCGCTCCGTCTATATAAAGATTGCCGCCGTCCTCAACGTATTTTATAAGCTTTTCGACTTCGGGATTATCGAAATTCTGAAGCATCGGCGCGACTACGCACTTAAACCTCGAAAGTTCGCCCGTATGCCCGTTGCCGATAACCGCTACGGGAACGTGGCGTTCGGTAAGCCTTCTCGTCGCCGCAATCGCCGCTTCCTTATTGCCGAAGCCTATCCCCGATTCGTCAAACTGCGTCGAGCTGTCGAAGAATACCGCTATATCGCAAACGGGTTCGCCCGCGTTATACTTTTCCAAAGCTTCCTGCTCCGAAAAAAGCTTGCCGAGAAGCTCGTATACCCTTTTATCCATAGTTCCCACGGGATCTATCGCGTCTATTATAAAGGTCGCGCCGTGGTGTGCGCGGGTAAGCGCGATTTCCGTTTCGAGATATTCGGAATCTTTGGTCGCCGTATGCTCCTGCAACCTTACGCAACGGCTGTTCATATACTCGAACGGCTGATTCTGCGTTATCGAATAGAAATATTTACACGAAAAAGAATGCGCCGCAAGGTCGCCGTAAAGGTCGCCGCCCGCGTAGTCCGCAACGTCGGAAATTTTTTCGGTAGATCCCGCCGTCCAGTCGAACGCGACTATGCCCGCGTTATTGAACTCGATGCTTACCTCGGGCATTATCTCGTGCGTTTTTTGCGCGACGAACGCGCAGAACTCCGCCATCCATTCCTGCAATTTTTTGGCGTATTCCTTGAATCGCGGAGCTTTTAAATCGGGCTCGGGCATATCGCCGCCGACTTCTTTTTGCCACCTTTCGCGGCAGGACTTACAGCGGCAGCTGTCAGGCCAGAACGGCATATCGTAAAACACTCCGTCCAGCTCGAAATTGTCGTGCATTTCCTTTATCTGCTCCACGACGAATGCGCGGTACTCCTTGTTATTCGGACAGACGAAGCCGTATCTTCCGCCCTTTTCGCGCGGGGTTTTGCCGTCCGCTTCTATCATTTTCCACTCGGGATGGTTGATTTCCGCCCGATTGTTGTGGATAAGGCTGTAATACCCCACGACCTTTATCCCGTTTTCGTGACAAAGCTTTATAAGTCTTTGCATTTTGTCGTTACCGACGAACGCCCTATGCTCTTCGGCAACCTTCGTTGGGAAATTACACAGCCCCACGTGCGACTGCAAATATATCATCGCGCATTGAATTTTTGCGAGTTTTAGATTTTCTACGTATTCATCGGGAGAGAACTCGGACAAAAACCTTTCATCCCAGTCCTCTATGTGCATATCGAGAAGGTGTCTTCTGTATAAATTTTTATACCATTTCATAATTTTATCCTTATTTTCCGTCTTTTTCTCTATTCTATCAGAATTTTCGTCCGCGTGATAGCAAATAAATGTTTTTAAATAGCAATTTCTTTTCGCCGCCGCGCTATTTTGCTATTTTTTCTTTTTTCTTTTTTTAATTTACGCAGTCGGCGCGTCTTCGGCATTTTCGACGTTATCCTCTTCGCCGAACAAGCCGAATCTTACGAACGAATAGCTTTCCCGTTCGTTAAAGCTTTTTCCGTTTTGCCAACTGCCCTGCTGTTCCCACGAAAACGGTCCGACGAGAAAGCTTTCTTCCTCGTTTTTAAGGCGGTGCGGCCCTAAAAGGTTACGGTTAGAGGAATATAGAGTAATTCTCGCTTCGTTTACCCCTTTTTTTACGAACTCCGTAATATCCGCCGAATTTCCGAAATACGACTTCGGCACGGGCTTGCCGTTTATTTCGAGATAAGAAAGCTGATATCTCCCGTCAAGCCGCAACACGCAATCGCCGCCGTCAGACACGAACTTCGTTAAAAACGTCATGTTTCCCGCAAAAAACGGATAGCCGTCCTTCACCGTATCGGTTATTTCGGTTTTGCGTTTGCCGATATAAAAATCACCGTCCGAAATAAGAACGTTTTTCTCTTTTCCGCGTTTAAAACCCCTTTCCGAATACACGCCGAAGTCGCCTTTTAAAAACCCCGCCTCTATCGTCGTTTCGTAGGCGATGCAGTTTTTAAGAGTTTCCGTAACGCCTTCTCCGAACAACGCGTAATACGTTTTTTCGCTCTCGAAGAAATTTATTTTCAAAACCGCCTCGTTTAAGCCGATTTTAACTTTTTCGGAAATATCGGCGTAAAATCTTTCCTCGTTTTCGTCAAAATTCGCATTTTCGAGCTTTTCTCCGTTGACAAATAGCTCTTTTACGTTCATTTCTTCAAATCCGAACGAAATAGTTTTCGGCATTTCTTTAATTTTGAACTCGTATTTAAGATATAATTCGCCGTTATAACGCGCCCCAAGCAGTTCGTCGAATATCCCCATATACCGCGTTTTTTCGCCGTATGTCTTTCCGTCCTTCGAGTATCTCGGTTTATCTATAAGCATATAGTTTTCCGAAGAGTTTTCGATTTCAAACCCGTCGTCCGGAACGATTTTCCCCTTTACCTTTTCTTCTTTCGGCTCTTCGCCCGCAAAAAACAGAACGCAGGATTCGCCCGCTTCGAGCGTAAGTTTTTTGGAAACGACCTTTTCTTCGAACGTTTCGAGATTCAGCCTCTTAAAGCTTTTGAACTTCCCGAAATATTCTATCGTATAGCTTTTTTCAAACGAGATATTCGCGGCAAAGATAAACTCTTTTCCGTCGTTCGTGCGGCGGAGCGTAGACGCTATCTCGGTAGTCGTGTCGCTTATCGCGTATGGTTGCGCCGCCGCGATTTCCTCAAAGGTCGTATTGCTTTTCATCGCATAGTCGTGCTTTTCCCACCGCAGATATTCGGGAACACCTTCCGCGAAAAGAATTTTTCCGCCCGCCGCGTAAAACTCCTCAAACAGTCTTGCCGTGTTTTCCGAAAGGGTGAACGTTTTGGGGAGAATAACGAATTCGTATTCGCAATTCCCCACGACGAGCTTTTTGCCGACGACCTTTCCGTGTCCTTCCATTATCTTTTCGTCAAGAATATGAAAAGGAATATTCGCTTTACCGAGCCTCAATGCAAGCTCCTTATAGCTTCTGTCCGCCTCGTGTTCCTTAGCCACGCCCTGCTTATAATCGAAATACATACTCGAAACGGGCGCGAACAGACCTACGGAAACTATTTCTTCGCTTTCGCCGAGCAGATAGCCGAGCCTCGCGAAATAATCGTTGAAACTTTTAAAATCCTTTTTTACCCACGGGTTATATTCCGAATAATGCGCGGGATAATCGCGCTTTCTCTGTCCGTGTTCCGCATACGGCACGAGGTGCTGACATATAACGTTCACGCCGTATACGAATAGCCATTCGGTTATAATTTTCAGTTCTTTCGGCGTGACGTCCCAACCGCACATTGCGTAAATCTCGCCGAGAACGCGCTTTTTGCCGAGTTGCCGCGCCACTGAAGAAGCCTGTCTCGGCGTTACGGGCGTGTCCGTCCTCCTCCCAAGCCAGTCTATTCCGACCATATGCTCGTATTCGTAAAAAGAGGTTATCCCCGCGCAGCACATCATCTGCCCGAACAGCGAGCTTTCTTCGAGATAATGCCCCGTAAGCTCTACGCCGCTCTGCTCGCACCACTCGTAAACCTGCTTCGCGTAGGAATTAAGCATAAGCTCGTGCATCGCGCCCCAGAATTTATAACGAAATTCGCGACAACCGCTCTTATCCTCGAACAACAGCCCGAGTCCGTCCTTTATATCCTCTCCGTAATTATTCTTAAAATATTCTTCCAGAACGAGAGTATACGGCTGACCGTTAAGGTAATATTGCGGTTCGTCCGTGAAAAAACCTTTAAGTCCCTCGCGTTCGGCGTCGCCCTCGCCGTAGCCGAAATCCTTTCCGAGCCGCTTTTTATACTCTTCGTGAGTAAGCTCTATAAACTTTTTAACGACTTTTTCGTTGAGTATATCGACCGTAGAAACGGAGATTTTTAAATATACGTTCAGAAAGCCTTCGTTTTCGGGATAATTTTTTTCCGAATTATCCGCTTCCGTTCGAGTTTTAACTCTAATAAGTTCGTCTTTAGTTATGAGATAAGAAGCGTACGCGGTCTCGTCGAAATCTCCCCTTTCGCGGGTTAAATAGCGGTCACGGTAATCGGGATTTTCCAGAAGTTTACCGCCCGCAAAGCCGCTCGGCCAGCCGTTTTCGTCGTACGCCCAGCTTTCCATTTTCAGCCGCTTTCCCGCTTTTACGCAGGCTTTTATGCAAGAAAACCACTTCTCGCCCATATATTCCGTTTTAAGCCCGCCTCGCGCGTGCATAAAATAGCCGCCGAAGCCCGCGCTTTTCATCCATTCGATTTGCTTTACGAGTTTTTTCTCTTCAAGTTCGTCGTTCCAGCTCCAAAACGGTATCGCGCGATATTCGTCTATAGCTTCGCTTTTAAGTTCTGCTACTATTTTTTCACTCATCTGTAATTTCCTTTTTCAACGTTTCCGAAAGTCTCGCTTTCATTATCGGCGAAAGTTTGCTTTTTTTAACGGCAACGGCGTACTCTTGCGGCGTTTTAGCCCGTTCTATCAGCTCAAGCGCAAGCTGTT
Source organism: uncultured Clostridia bacterium (assembly GCA_934271275.1). Taxonomy (GTDB): domain Bacteria; phylum Bacillota; class Clostridia; order Christensenellales; family Borkfalkiaceae; genus UBA1259. Next base: position 73,317 of record CAKQRD010000002.1, read on the forward strand.
TTTCGCAAACCTTTCCCTCTGCGCCGCAAAGTACCCGCGCCGCGCGCGAAATAAGCTTTTCGATTTCGCTTTCACCGTCCGTCGCCGCGATTTCGTATTCCGCGCCCGCCTCGTAATCGAAGGTTAAGGAAAGCTCTTCCTTATAATCGGGCTTTACCGCGACTTTTTCACCGTGCGAATAAAATTCAAGCTCGCCCTTTCTTATACCGCAGAACGTCACGGTTATGCGGCGGTTTTTCGGAATAACATTTTCGTTTCCTTCGCCCGCTATCGTCAGCACCGTTTTGCCGTTCTCTGCGCGCATTTTAAATTCAGTAAAGTACGCGCCCGCGCCGTCCTCGTCCTCATAAAGAACGTATTTGCCCGCGCCCGAACAAACCTTTACCCAAAGCTTTTGCGGGTTTTCGCAAGAATTTCCGCTATCCGCAGAAAGTGGCAATATCGTTCCCGCCTTCGCAAGCACGGGGATATAATCGAGAGTTCTGAGTATCGTGCGTTCCTCGCCGCATTCCCGAATCTCGTACTCGTCGCCCGTGAAAATATCGGTAAATTTCCCCTCGGGAAGCCAAACCTTAACCCGCGAAAAACCGTCTTTTTCTCTCGGCGCGGTTATAGGCGCAACGATAAGATTTCCGAAATAGTATTCGTTTTTATATTCGTACGCCGCCTTTGCTTCGGGGTGTTCGTAATAAAGCGGTCTTATGAGCGCGTCTCCGCTCGTCGCCGTCCGGTAATTTTCCGTGTATAAATAAGGTATAAGACTATGACGGAATCTTAAAAACCGCTCCGCTATATCGCCCGCGCCGCCCGAATAGTACCAAGGCTCTTTCGTAACCGTTTTAGAGTCGCTGCAATGCAATCTGTTAATCGGGCTGAATACCCCGAACTGAACGTGACGGACGTATAATTCTCCGCTCGTTTCGCCGTGCATATGCCCGCCTATATCGTGACTCCACCAAGTATACCCCGCGTTCGTCGCCGTCGAGGTGAAATACGGCAGATAAGCAAGCGTTTCGTACGTAACGTAGGTATCGCCCGAAAAACCTATCGGGTAACGGTGCGAACCTATACCTGCGTATCTCGAAAGTATAACGGGCGGGTTCTCCGTCACCGCGTTGTCGAGGTAATGATAATGATTAAGAGACCACAGCGGATCCAGACCTTCCATAGAAGAGGTCGTGCCTTGCTGCCAGTCTATCCACCAAAAATCCACTCCCTCTTTTTCGTACGGGCGAATTATCTCGTCGAAATACCCGTTTATAAACTCGTCGCTCGCTACGTCGAACGGAATTTTTTGCGCCGTTTCGGGCTCTATCCCCATTCTCCGCGCAAAGTTTTCGTAATTATCGTCCCACCAGCGCACGCCGTCCGCAGGGTGAAGATTCAACGTAATTTTAAGCCCGAACTTTTTTACCTCGCGCAAAAACTCGCGGTGATCGGGAAAAAGCGTTTTGTTCCAGCAATATCCCGTCCAGCCGTTCGTACCGCCGTAAAAATCGGTATTTCTCCCCTTTTCGGTAACGCCGAAAACTTCGTCTATATCTTTATAATAATGCCAGTCCATATCCACGGTGGCGACGGTCAGCGGCACGTTTTCTTCTCTGAACTTTTCGAGAAGAGTCAGGTATTCTCTATCCGTGTAGGGATAAAACCGCGACCACCAATTACCGAGCGAAAACCGCGGAAGCATAGGCGGCTTGCCCGTTATAGAATACAACGCCTTAACCGCGCCCGCGTAGTCCGTTCCGTAACAGAAAATATATTCGTCCGTGCCGTCCGCACGTTCGCTTTTTATCATTCCGTCCTCTCCGAGAGTTAGAGAATCCGAGTCTTCTATCACGGCAACGCCTTTTTTTGAACATACGCCGAAGCCGAGTTCAACTTTGCCGACGGGTTTTGCCGTAGGTCGCCAGTCTTCCATTCTCACGCCGCCGTTACAGTTATCGAGAGTGCGCGTCGTGCCGAGCAGGTTTTCTTCGTTATCGATAGAAAGGGCTTTGCCGCCGATAATAACTCTGCAATCCTTTCTTTCGGGGCAAATAACGAGCGCGCATTTTTCCGTTCTTATCACGCAACCGCTTTTATCCTCTTCCGAAACGAATTTTACGGGCGAAGCGTTTCTGAACCACACCGATTGCGTTGCGGAATCGCGGAATTTGCGGTTTTTGCTGTTTTCTACGCGAAACAGCCTTTCGGTAAGTACGGTAATTCGGTAGTTTTGATAAAAAACGATATTTTCGGGATAAGCTTTTCCCTCGGTTTTTACGATAAAGCGTTTTTCGAGCATGTTATTCGTCCTCAAAATCTTCTGTTTTCCATTCGTTTTGCCATTCGATAAACGGCTTACCTTCCTCGTCGAAACGAACGGGAAGCCAGACGTAAGTCGCAAGGCTCGTGTTCTCGTCGGTATATTCGCTTAAAAGGCTTTCGGGAAGTTTTTTCTTTTCGGGGTTAAACCAACTCTCGAAAAGGTCTTTTCCCGAAACGTATTCGGGAGGCAAATCGACAAGCCACCTGTCCCCCAAAGCGATGTACAAATCCTTTTTCTTCGGGTGCTTGAACACGCTTGAAAATTGCGCGTGAAAGGAGTTTTTGTTTTTGTCGCCGCGGCAAGCGTTGCCGAGGTTTTTCCACTCTCCGTGAATATCTTCTATCTCCGAAATCTCGCTTTCGTTGGGAAAATACCCCGTCGTTCCCGAAGTTAAAAGATACCCTTTTTTCCCGCGGGCAAAATACGCCGCCGCCTCTCTTGCAAACGGCGGATACGGCGCGGATTGATGGTGCGAAAGCTCTTCCCCGAACGAGCGGAAATCATCCGACAAATCCCGCACGACAGTTTCGGTATGCGGGTTTTCGTAAACTATATACCCCTTGCCGTCCTTTGTAAACAAATCGAAATCTCCGGGGAGCGCGCGGGTTTCTTTATTTACCACCGTATACTTGCCGTTTATTTTATCGCTTTCCGCAACGGCGTAGTACCCGACGTTAAAGCCCTGCCCGCCGAGAAGGTCGGCTATCTTTGCCCACATAACGTATTTTTTGGTTTTCGGACAAAAAATTATATGCGGTCTGTCCATAATTCTGCCCGTGTAAAACGGGTGGTCGGGGTTTTCGTTATCGACGATAAGCACCCCCTCGTCCTTCCAGTTATACAGGTCTTTAGAAGAATACATTTTAACGCCGTTATGCCAGATCGCGGGGTTGCCGCCGACGGCTCTTCCCGTAACTCCCTCTTTGTTTTCTCCGTACCAGTAAAAGGTGTCGTTTTCGTAAAATATCGAGCCGCCGTGCGCCTGCACGGGCTTACCCTCGGTATCGTAAATATATTTACCGGGGCGGATTCGGTCGCCCTTTACTCTTTGCACCGTTTTCTCTTTCATCGTTTCATTCATATAAATTATTTAACGTATTCGGAAATTCTTACTATCCGCTCGTTTATTCTGCTTTCTTCCGCAGCGTAACACAAAACGTGTCCGTAAACGGAATCCTCTATTTTCGTCACCGAAGCCGAGCCGCCTTCGCCCGCAAAATAACGCACGCAGTCGTGCATAATCGCGTAGTCGCCGCCCGCGTGTCCTCCGTAAAACGCGTTGCCGACTATCTGCGAGTTCACGTCTATAACCTCCGGTATTCCGCCGAAATTTTTGCCTTCCCGTGAAAAACGCCACACGGTGAATTTCCCTTCCGAAACCTTGCCGATAATCTCGCCTTTAGTTCCGACGATATGGGTGTGCCTGTCCTCTAACGTACAGCCGCCTATCATATTAAGGGTTGCTATCGCGCCGTTTTCAAACTCCGCCGTCACGACCTGTCTGTCCACGATATCGCCGCCCGCGTTATACGCGCACCTGCCGTAAACGTCGCGCCTTAAAAATTCCGTCTTTTCTTCCTTCGTAATCGTCTGATACGGCTTGTTTATACCGCGCCACGTCTGAAAAGGCATAAGGTCGCATTCAAGATGCGCCTTTTGCGCCGAATAGTTGCAGACAGCGTTATGCGGACAGTTATAGCAAAACTCCGTCGCACCCGCAGGGGCTTTTTCTTTTATAAACTGCGAACGCGTTCCGAACGAAGAAACCTTTTTCGGCTTACTTGCGTTGTTCAGCCAGCAGATAAGGTCGGTATCGTGGCAGCATTTCGCAAGCAGAAAGCCGGATCCGCACTCCTTTTCGCTTCTCCATTTTCCGCGAACGTACGAATCGAGAAAATGACCTATCCAGACGTGTTCGTTAAGCTCCATACTCACTATTTCGCCTATATCGCCCGTGTCTATAATTTCCTTCATCGTCCTGTAATAAGGCGTGTAGCGCAGAACGTGGCAAACGAGAAGTTTTAAGCCGCGCGCCTCCGCACCCTTCCAAATCTCGTATAGCTCCGAAAATTTTGCGGAAACGGGCTTTTCGAGAAGCATATTATAACCCGCACGGATAAGCTCCGTTGCCGTTTCGTAATGCTCTTCGTCCATAGTCGCGTTGATGACGAAATCGCATGGAATTTTCGCGGCGATAAAACTTTTAAGATCGCGAAAAAGCATGTTTTCGGGAACGCCGTATTTATCTCCGCATTCTTTAAGGCGAAGAGGGTTTGGATCTACCGCCGCTATTACGGAAAGCTCTTCTTTATTGTTTATCGAATAATCGGCGTAAATCTGACCTCTGTTGCCCGCGCCGACGAGTACCGCCGTAAGTTTTTTCATAAAATAAACGGTCCTTTATCCTTCTTTTTTAATACGCAAGCCCGAAAATCGTGTTTCGGGCTTGCGTTTTTGCGTTTTGTCTTTTAAGCGTTTACTTCCGTCATCTTTACGTTGTCGAAAGCGTAAACGATATGGTCGGAGCTGCTCGAAGCAACTATCTGGAACCATAACGAAACGTTATCGTGCGATTCCGTAAAGGTATGACTGAACGAGAAGGTTTGCATACTCGCCGAAAAATACGCGACGTCCGTTATTCTTACGGAAGAATCCCACACTCTCGGATCGGTACTCGTAGTGAGCGCGAAATGAACGTTTTGCGTTGCTCCCGAAAGCACCGTTTCTTTGGCGTCGAGGTAGAAATTATATTTTTTACCCGCTTCCACCGCGCCGAAATTAAAGTTTATCCAAGTATAGGTATGCGTGCCGTTAGTAACTTCGAGCGCGAGATATTTACCCGTGCCGTTTGCAGGTCTGTAAGCTTCGTCTTCCGTCGTATACATTGCAAACTTCGCAAGGCTTGCGGTCGTGTTTACTCCCGCGGTCTTTGCAACGACCGTTTCCATAACTCCGTAAGAAGCGTTATCCGCTATTATCGCGTTTTCGTAATCTTCTTTATCGAACGGAGTCGTCGCTGTCGTTTTAAGCCCCGCAACGTAAACGTTATCCACGGTTACCGCGTACGCTGCCGCAGTCGCGCCGTCTGTAAAGTAAATCTGCATATTAGCGCAATCCGCAGTCGCTTCGTAAATAAGCTCTACCTTGCCCTGCGAAAGCCCCGAGAAGGTTTTCGTCACCGCTCCGTTCTGATATACCTGCAATATGGAATTATACGTTCCGCTTATCGTTTTTATATTGAAAGAGATAAGATACTTGCTTCCCGCGGTAACCGCTTTGTTGGTGGTTATCGCAACGTAATTGTATCTGCTGTCCGTGCCGCTGTTAGTGAATTTGAGCGCCTTTCCCGAACCGCCTTCGGGAAGCTCCGCCGCATTGTCCGTAAGCCCGACCGTAATATTAGCGGAATAATTTGCCACGTTCATATTAAGTCCGTAGCCCGTGCCGCCCGAGAAATACATATCGTCGAAGGTCTCTTCCTTCGGAACGGTTATTTCTGATACCGAAAGGTTATCGAATATCATAGTATAGTTATTCGTCGTCGCGCCGTTGCCGACTCTTATCTGCAAATTATCGACGTTTACGCTCGGCGTGAATATCGCTCTCACGGGAGTGCTTCCCGCCTCCGCGCTTACCGTTGCCGTCGAAAGGACGTCGTTGCCACTTACGAACTGAACGTAATACACGCCCGCCGTGTCGGTCTTAAAGTCGAAATAGATTTTATAGCTTTGTCCCGCGGTCAGGGCTTTATAGGTGATAAATCTTACGAAATTGAATACGCCCGTCGTACCGTCGCCCGCGTAGGTTCTTACAGCCTTCAACGCCGCGCCCGTACCGTTTTCGGGGAGTTCGTTCTCGTCCGTGGTTCTCGAAAGCACGAATTCGTTAGAAGCCGAAGCGTCTATAAGCGAGCCGTACATAGTCGTATCGGACGCGCTGACGTAATAATCGAAAGTTTCTTTTTCTCTGTCCGTACTGTAAATATGTCTGACCGTCGCTTCCGCGCCGTTCAAAGTCATAAGAGTGCCGCCAAGCTCACCCTTTTCGTAGCTGTCGTACATACCGGTTTTAAGCCCGTAGGTAAGGCGCACCCCGTCGTAGGTTATGGAAGCGTTGTTTTCGTGCAGATGCCCGAAGAACATCGTGTCCGTATTAGCGGACTTTGCAAGCGCAAACCATCTTTCGCCGCGTCTCAACGTCCACGGATCTTCTCTAACCTCGTAATGAATACAACCGAAATCGCCGTCTTCGTCCGCGGTAAATTCCGAATTTTCGGGATAGCCGTACTTTTTAGCCGCTTCGTAAACCTGCGTGGAAGGTATGTGCGTAAAGATAGAAGCGGGCAAATTCGCGTTACCCGATTTTCCTATAATTTCCGCGGAAGTTCTCGCAAACCAGTTGACCTGCTCCGCCGTCATTCCGGGAACTTTCACAAGGTCGTCTTTTGCCGCCGCGCTTGCGGTGGAGTTGGTGTCCATAAGATAAATCGCGCGTATAGTTTCTCCGTTCTGCTTTATAGCCACGCTGTAATAAAATTCCTTACCTTCCGAAGCGTTTGCGTATAAGCAATATTCGGAAGAGGAATACCTCGCGGCAAGCTCCGAAACGAGCGATTCCCTGTCGTGATTGCCGTAGGCAAAGCCCCAGTAAATTTTGTATGAATCGAGCCTTTTGATAAGCGCGTCTATCATCGAATAATCTTCGTCAAACTCGCCGTAGGTGTTGTCGCCCGTAAGGATTATAAAGTGCGGTTTCGCTTCTTCCACGACCTTATCCATATGCGCGAAAACGTTCAGCTCCAAATCACGATATTTGCCGCGTTCGTCGTCCGAAAGTCTTGCCGCCGCCGCGCTGTTCGGATTTACTATCTGCGTGTCGGTAAGCTGTAAAATTCTGGGAGTTTCGCCGCTCGGAATATTAAGATTGAAATCCGCGCCGCTGTTCTCGTAAGAAAGGAAAGTGCCGTTAGCCAAAACTTCCGCCGCCTTAACGGTCACGCTCGCGGTAGCGGTATATGCGCCGTATTTAACGGTTATTTCCGTCGTTCCCGCCTTTACGCCCGTTATTTCCATTCCCGAAACGGTTATCTCTTCGCCGCCCGCGGTAAGTTCCGCAAACACCGAAACGCTTCTTGCTTTGCCGTTTTCCGTGCCTTCTATAACCGCGTTTACGGTAGCGGTTTCGCCGACGAAAAGCGTTACGTCCTCAACTTTGAGCAAAGCGTTTTCGTATGCGGATACGGAATTAAGGTAGCCTTCTACCTGCTCGCCTTCCGCGCTTCCGTTCGCAAGACCTACGGTCGCAACGTAGAAAGCCGTTCTGCCTTCTCCGTTAAACTCCGCCGCGTACGCCACGTCGTCGCCGACCTTTATATACGAACGCGCGACAAAGCTTCTCGCGTAGTTGGCTTCTTTAAGGTTAGATATGACCGCGTTGAAGCCGTATAAATTCTCTTCTTCCGCGCTCTTAAAGAATTTGCCCGTTACGTTGACGTAGTCCTTGTTTAAGGTAAGTTCCGCGTTATCGAGTGCAAGCTTGCCCTTGTTCGCCACGAGGTCTTTTGGCGCGATAAGCGTGCCGACCACGAGACTTTCGCCGTATTTTGCGTTAAGCGCGTTATATTCCTCTGCCGAGACGTAAGAGGTAAAGCGCAAGCCGCCGTTTACCGCGTTCACCCTTATAGAAGCCCTTTCGTCCATCACGAACGTGGAAGCATAGTCCGCGAGAGTCAGCTCGTCTTTTGCTATCGCGTTTACGGATACCATAGAAGCAACGCCCGCAAAGGTCGCCGCAAAACAGCACGCCGCAAGCGCGATTATCGCTTTGAATTTTTTGGATATTTTCGTATCAGCCCCGTTCATCAGAATTCACCTCCGAATATATCGTCCGTACCGAAGTCGGTTCCGTCCGACCACCGGTCTCCGCTGGCTAAAAGCGCGTCGCGCGCTTCCGTTTGCCGCAATATAAACAGCGGCGTTTCGTAATCTTTTTTCAACTTTTCGTTCCTCCTGTTTTTTGGTTGAATTTTCCGACGTACTTCGCGATAACGTCCGTAAGCTTCGTTATGCTCGCGTTTCCGTTTATTTCTTTAAAGTAAATTTCGCCCGTTTTCTTCACCGCGTTTTCGGCTGTCACTTCGGGATCGCACACGCTTCTTAACAGCCCGAACTGATCCTCAAACGTGCTGATTTTGTTTGAATACAGCTCGTTTATTCTGAATACGAATATCGTTTCCACGAAATCGAGCTGTTTTACGAGCCTTAAAAAGTTCTGCATGCGCGTTGCGGCAACGTCTTCTCCGCCCTCCGCGTACGAAAAACCTATTTCCGTGAACCACACGGGTACGCCCGTATGCCCGTTTTCCATCGCCACGTTATAAAACTCGCGCTGAAATTTCGCCCAGCCCTCGTCCATTTCCCGCGCGCCGTTTTTAAGAACGTACGGGTGCCAGTTGAGTATCTCGAAATAACTGTCGGGATCGGTGACCGAATAATCTCTGCCCGTGGGGAGCGTTTTCGATTTTATCGCCTTGTAACACTCTTCGAGATAATCTTTGCTTACCGTATAGGCACACATTGCGGGCGAAAGCATTTTTTTGTGCGCGCCCGCGGTCTTTATCCCTTCCGTAGCGTAATACTGAATATCCATAGCTATCCGCGCGCTCTCCTCGTAGGTATACAAAAAGTTCGCGTTCACGCTCGAAGAAGCGTTGAAGGTATAGCCGTTTTTATGCAGAACGGTCTGCCCGTCGAGGTCGGGTTCGTTTATCGCCTCGAAATAGTCTATCTCGTCGAACTCCGCCGCAAGAAGCGCGTAGCAATCTTTTACGATGTTAAGGAAGCGTTCGTAAAACTCCCGCTCGTCCTCGGGATCGGGTACTGCGCTGTTTGTAGTCTGCGAATAGTCGTACGGATAAATAAAGGTAGAACTCATCGCGACGATTTTCTGCACGCCGTTCGCTTTAAGCTTTTTGCACAGGTCGTGAATTATTTCCGTCTTTAACGGATTTAACGAGACCTTATCGGAGTTCTGCTCGCGCATAAAAAGCGAAGCGTTCGTCATCCATATTCTGAACGCGCTCACGCCGAAGCCGCCGCATATCTCCGCAAGATAGTCGTTCGTGTCGCATTTTTCCACAAGCGGATCGAATTCCGCGCTGACCTCGCCGAGTCCGTAGTAAAGTTCTTTTCTTTTATACTCTTTTCCGCCGCACCCGAACGCGGAAAACGCGAAAATCGCGATTAAACACGCGGCGAAAATTGCCGTAATTTTACGTTTTTTCATATTTTACCGCCTTTTCTTCGCACGCTTTTTTACGATTATCACGATTATCGCTATAATCAGCCCCGCAGCGACCGCGCCGCAAACCGAAACGATAGCGATAAACGCGGTTTTTTGCTTTTTCTGCTTTTCGGTAAGTCGTTCGGGTTTTTCCACGCGAATTATCTCGTCGTCTTTTTCGTCATAGTCGCGGTTTTCTATTACGTAACCCGTGTCGAATGGGAAAATTTTTATTTCCTTAAAAGAGGCTTCGCCGCCGAAGGCTTCTATCGAAATTTTACCGTAAGAAAATTCGGTCATCTCGGCTTGCGCCGCAATATCGAAAGCCTTATATTCGGCTTCACCCGCGCCCGCGACGCCTATTTTTATTCCGCCCGCAGTGTAGGTCAGAACGTATCTGTCGTTCACCACCGTTTCGGTATATCCGCCGTTTTCCACCTCGACGTAAAGGAAATATTCGGACAAATTCGTTTTATCGCCGAGCGCCGTTTCCGTTTTCGAGCCGCCGACCGAAATCGTTATCGTGCCGTTTTCCGCGTTTATCTCCGCGTAGCTTTCTCCGAACGAAAGGCGCAGTCTTTTGCTTTTTACGCCTTCCGCAAAGAGATTGAAAAACTTCGTTTCGCCCTTCGTTGCCGCCGTCGAACCTTCCGCCATTACAACTCTTTCGCCGTTTTCGTCCGCGGAAATCTTTCCGTAAAAATCAAAGTCCGAGTTCTCTTCCGCAAGCGTTTCCGCGTTAAGCACCGTTTTTTCGAGTTTTACGAGATTTTCCGCATTTACCGCGTTTTTTACGGGCGACAAAAACGAGAAACCGCTAAAAATTGCGAAAGCCGTTATTGCGGAGATAAAGAAAAACGCTTTTTTGACAAAATTCTTCATATTTTCCTCCGCGTTAAAGCCCCAGATTTGTGATTTTAAGCTCGGTCAAATCGAAGCTTATTCCGTTTCTGCCGAACACCGAGGGATAGCCGTAGGTATCGACTCCGCCGTACTCCGCACGGCAGACGGCAAGCATTTCTATCGGTTCATTCTCTTCTTTAAAGTAAACCCTGACCGTTCTGTTTTTAACGACGAACATCACGTTATACGTTCTGCCGTCCCACATATCGACTATATCCTCGCCGTTTCTTATGCGCTGATAAGAAGCGGAATTCGCGCCCGCTAAATTGAGTGCCTGCACGGTCGTCTGCACCGTGGGTTCTTCGTCCTCGGGGTTCAGTTTCTCGTACCCGTTACACATAAACCCGACCGCTTTGGTTACGGAAATATTTGAACTGAAAGACGATTTCCCGAACGCAAGACCGAACGCCGCCGCGTTGGTTCTTCCGCTTTCTATCTTCACGTTGAACTGCATTATAAAGTCTGCGTACTTCTTTTTAGGTCCGAAACAGGAAAATTCGGTACAGCTCGCAAACACCAGCTTTTCGGACTTGAAATAAATATTGTACATAGGCAGCGTGACTTGCGAGCCGATATACCAGTCTTTTTCGTTTATATAATAAGAAAGTCCGCTTTCGTCCTCTTTTATCCCTTTGAAATTTATCGCCGCGTCAGCCTCCGCAGAGCCTTTATAGGTGAAAAAATCGTAAGAAAAATTATCCGCCGAAAAGCTTGCGCCCTCCACGCCCGAAGAAGCTATCGCGCACAAGCCGTCCGTTTCCACGTCGTAAAAGGTATGGCTTTTCCCCGCCGTCGAAACGGTTATTCTGTTATCCGCGTACGCCGAAAGTTTGAGCTTATATATCGCCCTGTCTTCGAGCTTAAAAACCTCTACGCTTTTATCGAGCGACGAACCCTTTTTGGAAAGAGAAAAAACGTATTCGTTTTCGCCGCGCTTTTCTATTCCAGCAAGGTTTATCCTGTCCGCCGTTTCGTCCCCGTGGTCAAGCCCTAAACCGAAGCCGAATCGGTCGCCCCTCTCCGCGCCGTTTATTTTGAATTCGACTTCCAGACTGAAAAGCTCGTCTATTTTCTCCGAACGCCTTAACACGTTTTCGGAATACAGCACGAAGTCTTTACCTTCGAGAACGAGTTCGCCTATCGGCGCGATATAGAGGTTGGTTTTATCGTATCTCGAACTTACGTGCCAGCTCTCCTTTCCTACCGCTTCGCTCGGATAGCTTATGGACGGCGAAGAAAAATCGTCCTCCAAAATCGTTTCCTCCGCGTTTTCGCCCGCGCGCACCGTCACTTTAAGAACGTCCGCCACGGGATTCATTCCGTTTAAACACAGATACGGGTTTATAATTTCCACGCCGTTAAATTCCGCGCAAAACTCTTCCGCGCCGAACTCACCGCGCTTTGCGGTAAAATCGTATTTCGCTTCTTCCGAAGAGTACCCCTTAACCGTCACCGAATATTCGTTCGCGCCGCCCGAAGGACGAAAATCAAACGTATATTTTACGATTTTCTGAGTGCTTGACGAGTATAAACTCGTAGAATAGCTTTCTCCCGAATCTGATATTCCCGACGCGCCGTAGTTCTTGAAGTACCGCACGTCCGCGGTGGAAATTATAAGCGCGCCGTCGTAGGCGTAAAAGTCGCTCGAAGTATCCTTTCCGCCGAACCCGACGCCGATCCAGTTGCCCGTCGCCGCCGCTTTCAGCTCGAATCCGAGCGTTACCCTTTTACCCGTAAAGACCTCGCGGTTTATCACCGCGCCGCCCGCCCAGAAATATTCGCCGCCGAAGTGCATGGCTTTATACGGAGCGGTTATCGAGCCGCCGTGATTCTCCCACTCCCCCGCAAGCGTTTCCGAATTGAAATCGTCGTAAAACCATTCGGTTCTGACCGAAGCCGCCTCCGTCTCTTCTTTAAAGCTCGCCGCATAAACCGCCGTTCCCGCTAAAACCGCAAAGGCGGAGGCTATCGCGAATATTCTCTTTTTCGTCCGAGAAGCGTTCATTAAAAATATACCTCCGGCGTGATTTTATCGAGAAACCGTTTGAGCAGGAATATGAACGGTATCATAAACAGCGACCACGAAATACCTATCGTCGCGGCGTCTATAAGGTTCATCGTAGAACCCGAGGCTACCTGATTGAATATATACCAGCCGAGCGTAAACGCCTGCCCCTGCGCGCCGCCCGCCGCGTCGCCCACGATGAACATAGGCGCGTAAGTAAAGCCGAACACGCTCATTAAAATATTCATAAAGAACACCGTTATCGTCGGCATTATGAGCGGCACGACTATGGTAAACAGCTCGCGCCAGAAGCCTACGCCGTCTATCTTGCAATAATCCGCCAAATCCTGCGGAATCCTTTGCATATTGCCGCAGATAAGAATTACGTTCGCGCCGAGTCCCGACCAGATACAATAGGTATAAATAAGCGGCCATATGGTATGCGATTCGTTTATCACGTCCAGCCAATCCACGTTATAGCCGAGCTTGTTGAATACCGCCGCGAGCGGTCCTATAAACACGAATTCGCTGTTATAGAACATAAAGCGGAAGCACATCGTAAGCACGACCATACTTATCATATTCGGCAGGTAGAATATCACCCTGAAAAAAGTCTGACAGGGAATCTTTTTGTAAAAAGCATAGGAAACTATCACCGCGAGCGGCAGAATGATAAGGTTTATGCCGATCGAATGAAAAGAGTTCTTAAAGGCGTTGAACATAGTCGTATCGCCGCCGAAAAACACCTTCGGTATAAGGCGCGCGTAATTATCGAACCACGCGGGCGAAAACGTTTCGCCGTTGAATTTCTGAAAGGTCAGCGCGATAGTCTGCCCGTTGACGTACAGCCAGAATACCGCCCAGTGCAGAAGCGCGTACGATACGAGCGATATATAGAACGCAATTTCTTTCGCGCTCGCTTTTTTCTTTTTCAGGGTAACTTGCATACTCGTTTACTTTCTTTTTCGCTATCGTTTCGTTATTTATCAAACGAGATCCATATTGTATATGGACTTATAACCGTCGAAGGAATCCTTCGTCTCTTCCACAACCTTCGCCATAAGCTCTTTGCCGTTCATCGAAGAAAGGTTTTTGAGCATATCAGCCATCTGCATCGCGCCGAACATCGTCTGCCCAGAATATCTGTAAACGTAAGAAATAAGGTTTTTATCCGCTACGTTCTTCGGATAATCAACGAGCTGCACGGAGGTTTTGTAAATTTCCATAACCGATTTATTGAACTCCGTCCATTTATAATCCTTCGCGAGCGAAAGCGGATCGTAATCGAACGCGCGGAGGCTTCCCGTGTCTTTTGCGAACTCTACGAGATTATTCTCCTCCGAAAGGAAGATAAGGAAGTCTTTCGCAAGCTCTTTGTCGGTCGCTTTTGCGGGGATATACATAATTTCGCCGACGTTTACGAGGCAATAATTATCGCCCGTATAGCCGTCGAGCGAAGGAACGTTCATAAACTTGAAGGAAGGCGTTTTATCGGTGATGAAGTTCTGCATTTCCTTTTCTATGAACGAGCTGCCGAGAGCTATCGCCACCTTGCCCTGAACGAAAGACTGTTCGAGCTGTTGAAGGCTTAAACTGTTCACCTTTTCGGGACTGTTGATATATTTGCCGTCCTCGCCGATTATGAGCGAACGGAGAGTGTCTATCGCCTTTTTCTGCCCCGACTGATTGAACACCGAAAGGCTCAACGTCTGTTTTTCGGTTACGGAAGTCGCGGTGTTGCCGTAATTCCAGAAATCGTACCAGCTGTCCTCTCCCTCGTAATTGCTTACGGACAGTCCCTGATCCTCCGCCCACCATTTATAAAGCATAAAGAAGAAGTAGTTGGGAGAAGTTCCCGGCCAGCCGAACGGCGTGATTTTATCCGTTCTCGTTTCGTTGCCCGCGTTTACGTCCGCAAAATACGCCAAAAGCTCTTCCACCGTTTCGGGAGGAGCTATCCACTTGCCGCCCGAAAGGCGTTTTTCCGAAACCTTAAATCCCGATTCGACGTGTACGGTCGATAAAAGCACGTTTTCGTTATAAACCATTGCGCAGGGAAGAATCGTCCACGGCATTGCCCACGGGAGATTTTCCGTCTGCCCCGCGCGCTTCTGCATATAATATTTATCCCTCGCCGCGGGAGAAAGATATTCGTAAACAGTCTTTTCGCCGTTCGAGGTAGTTACCTTCGCCGAATAAACGTCTTCGAGAGATTCTACTTTTCCGCTCGTCACGAACTCCGCAAACCCGAGGTTGTTGCCCATAATTACGTCGGGCAGGTTTTTACCCGTCGTCAGAATCGTGGAAGCGTTGCAAGAACCGTCCGTTTCGGGGATTAAGTTGTATTTGAAATCGGGGTGAATCGATTTATATCTTTCGCAGGCGTTGGTCAGCCACTCCTCTCCGCAACCGCCGTTATAAAAGGTTATGTCAAGCGTTCCCTCTTCCGAGCCTTTCTTCTTTCCGCAGCCCGCGGAGGCAAAGCACCCCGCGACAGCCGCCGCGGCAAGCGCTAATGCAAGCAATCTTTTCTTTTTCATAAAATGTATTCTCCTTTATCCGCTATTTTCGATTTTTATTGATTTTTACCGCTTTCTGTGGATTTCGCGTTTAACTTTTTTGCAAAAATCTCGCTTTTGCGGCAATTTATACGTTTTATTTTCGTATGTTTTTGCACTTTTTCGTTCTTTTGCCCGTTTATTCCTTTATGCCGCCGCCCATACTGAATTCCATAATCTTTTTCTGGAACGCAAGAAAGAGTATCACCATAGGAAGGGTGGTTATAAGTATTGCGCAAAAGAGCTTGGGATACTGCCCAGAAAGCGCGCCCGCCTTAGCAACGCCGTCGCTTATCCGTTTCACCCCGACCGCTATCGTTTCGTAAGAACGCAAAAAGAGGTACGGCGTTTCGTAGCTGTTCCACACTCCGATAAAGCTTAACAGCCAAATGGAGGTGCAGATAGGCATCACCTGCGGCATTACTATCTGCAAAAACGTTCTCCACATTCCCGCGCCGTCTATCGAAGCCGCTTCCGCATACGTCGGCGAAACGTTTTTGAACGTCGCGTGAAGCAGCAGAAAGTTGAACCCCACGCCCGAAGCCGACATTACGATAAACCCGATATGCGTGTCTATAAGATTTATATCGGACATCAGCTTATAAAGTGACGCGAGCGAACCCGCGACCGGTATGAACATATTTGAAATCGCTATGACGTATATGACCTTGTTCGCTTTGAAATCGAATTTCGTAAGCGCGTACGCAAGGCACGCCGTAACGAATATGGATAAGGTCGGCACAGCCACGCAGATTATCAGCGAGTTGGAAAACATAGTGAACAAATCGAATTCCGCAAGCACTTCGGGATAGTTTGAAAAAACGTATTCCGAAGGCTTCCCCCACAGATTCGTCGCGAAATCTATCGGCGTTCTTACCGAGTTGTAAGTTATCCACCCGAACGGAAATATAAGCGTAAACGCGTACACGAAAAATATCGCGCACAGCACGCCGAGTACGACTCCGTCTCTTTTCAGTCCGTTTTTGCCGACTTTTCCGACTTTTCCGCGAGGTCCGGTTATTGCCTTCGTCTTTGACATCGTTTACCTTCTTTTCAGATTATTTCCTTTATTTCTATAAGCGAAACGTGAAGCTCGTTGTTGCCGATAAAATCCGCCATAGTTATGAGAAGCCCCGTCGAATCATGCGCCGCGTCGAACGTCCACTCGACCTTGCCGTCCGTCATATCCGTTCCGCCGTTCGTTAAAACTTCGCCTATCTGTTCGCCGCCGTCCGAAGCGTATTTGATTATGAACTGCCCGTTATGCGTGCGGACGGTGGTATATTTTATCGTTACCGAATATTTCTTGCCTTCTTCGAGATTAAAGCTCGCAATCATTTCGCGCGGGATATACGTTTCGGTATAATTATTAGTTATAACGAGCGCGGACTTGCCGTTTTCGTTTTTCACAGAATTGAGCGAGTTTTCGTCTCTCGGCGGAAGATAGAAATACGGGTTTCTTTCACCCTCTTTATTTTCGTTCCAAGAAACGACAGAGCCGTCCTCCTGCGCCGAAGCAAACCTGAACTCTTCTTTATAAACGTTTATTTTTTCCGCAGGCTTTTCTTCGTAATTAAAAGAAGGAATTATTTCAAGCCTCCCGAACGCCACGATATTTTCGCCGTTAGCTTCGCCGAAATAGAGATACAAGGTCTCGGTATCCGCGGGACAAACGAACTCTATTCTCACTTCGTTCAAGCCGAACGGATCTTTTAGCAAGACGTTATAAGCCTCGCCGTCGTCGTTTTCGGTCGGTATCTTTTTGTTTGCGTCCGCCTCCGCGCAAATCGCTATGCCTGCCGCGCTTGCCCCTCGCAAAATCTGAACGTTAAGCGCAAGCGTATATTTAACGCCCGCGTAGTACTTACCGTTGCATATAAACGCAAAAACGTGATACGAACCTTTATAAGCGTTCACAAGCTCTATATAAGCCTTGCCCTTATATTCTTCCTTACGGACGGTCACGGCTTCGTCCTCGATTACGGAAGAAGAAAAGTTGCTCCCGACGAGGTTCTTTGCGGCTTCGTCGTAATTCACGCTTTCAAAGTCCGCAGAAAAGGCTTCCGCTTTTACCACGCGAACGGTTATTCCGTCGCTCTTGTCGCCGTTCACGGCTTTAACCGTCACGGTGGCTTCGCCCTCGCCCGTCGCGGTTATTTTACCGTTCTCGTCCACCGAAACGACTTTGTCGTCGCTCGTTATAAACGCTATTTCGTCGTCGTGTTTTTCGGGCGTAACGGTAATCGCAAGGTCGCGGGATTCGCCGACCACGAGCGTCGTTCCTTCTTTATTTTCTATCTTTATTGCGCTTACATAAGTTTTGTCCGAAAGCACCGTAAGCACGAAATTGTCCGCCGCTTTGCCGTCTACCGTGAGCGTAACGACGCATCTGCCCGCCGCAACCGCGGTAAGCACGCCGCCGTCCGTCACGGTCGCTATGCCGTCGTCGGAAACGCTCCACTCCGCTTTTTCGTAGTCTGCGTTTTCGGGTTCGGCTTTTACGATAAGCGTCACCGAATTGCCGACCGTCAGCTCGTTATCCGCAGGCTTACCCGCTATGAAAAACGCGCCTTCCACCTTTCCGTTACCGCCGCTTTTTCCGCAACCCGCAAAAAAAGCGGAAAAAGCAAACAGCGCGATAAGGCTTAGCGCCACGGTCAAAAGAATTCTTGATTTTTTCATATTTCTCCCTACCTATTTTCGGGGAAATTTACACATTCCCCTATAATTCAAATCTATTATAGACGCAAAGCGAAAACATTTCTATATCATTTTTTATCTCAAAGTTGCAATTTTTTGCACTCTCCAAATTATTGACAAACTCAAATTTTTATAGTATTATTTAAGCGATAAGGCAAAAAACGGCTTTTTTCAAGGTTTTCGGGCAAATTTTATTTATTTTTGCGAAATTTTATATATTAAAAAAACATAATTTTTAATTAAAAATTCGTAAGTCACGAAGCCTTTTACGCACGAAAAAGCAATTTTTTTACCATTATCGGACAAGATTTTACTATTAAAAACGCAAAAAAAGGACGGAAACGGAAAATGATAGAGCTTTATACGGAAGAGGTTATAAAATACGCGCCGCTGACCTCCGTCACCGACCGCGTGTACTCCAACACACATACCCACACGTTCTGGGAAATCACCTACACCCTTTTCAATCAGGTCGCGGTTCAGGTCATTAACGGCAAAAGCGTGGAAATAGGCAGCAATTCCTTTCTCATCATCAGACCGTTCGACACGCACGGGCTTATCCGCGAGGGGAAAACAATCGTCAAGGACAGAAACATTTTCGTCGAGGACGATAAAATGCGCAAAATCTGCGACGCGATAGACAAGGATTTATACGACGAGCTTTCCGCGGGTTCCGATCCCATAGTCTGCCCCTTCCCGCAACACACGGTAGAGGTTTTGGAGGACAGACTGAACGTCTTTTCCAACTACAAAAACGGCAACGACAGCGCGCTCGACACCATTCACTCGACTATCGTTTCCTATCTTTTAGGGCTTTATATTGAGTCGCGGCTGAATATCCCCAACCGCTACCCCGCGTGGATTCAAGAACTTTTGACGAGACTCCGCGACCCCGAGTTTATAAAGCAAAAGGTCGAGGACATTATAAAAACCACGAATTACAGCCACGGGTACGTCTGCAAAAATTTTAAGAAAATCACGGGGCAGACTATCGTGAACTACGTTCTCGAACAACGGCTTTACAACTCGCTTTCTATGCTTATGGATAACGACAAGCTGATTATTGACATCGCGCTTGACAACAACTTTTGCTCGCAAAGCAGTTATATAAACGCGTTTAAGAATAAGTTCGGCGTTTCCCCTTCCAAGTGGCGGAAGGCGAACACCCCCGAACGCTCGTTAAAGGTCACTCAAAAATGGGGCGATTATAAGGTGATAAACGACGAAACACTCTTATCCGAGCAAAATAAGCATAAAAACAATACCCCCCCCCGAAGAAACGGTCGTAATATTCCGTGACCGCGCGGCGAAGAAGCTTTTTGCTGAATTTTTAAAGAAGTCGCGGGTTTTGCAAAACTGCGCGCCGAAATAAAACAAAACGCGGCGACACCCACGCGATGGTATCCGCACGGACGACAGACAAAAAGGGCGCGGCGGCATCCGGACGGACGACGGACAAAAAAGTGTGCGGCGATTTGACAAAATCGAAAAAGAATATTAAAATATAATCCGAACGAAAAAGGAGAAAACGCGATATGAAATACGCTTTTATCAACTGCAAAATTTTAAGCGGCAAAGAGGATATGAAGCCCGAAGAAGGGTTTTGCGTTCTCGTAGACGGCGAAAAGATTTCTGCGATTGTTCCCGAATGTCAAGCCGACCTTTCGGGATATAAAATCATCGACCTTAAAGGCGACTATCTTATGCCGGGGCTTATAAATATGCACGTTCACCTTGCGGGCAACGGCAAGCCGCAGAAAAAACAGCGCGACAACGCAAAGCTCGTCGCTAAAATCATGAGCAACCCGCTCACCCGATCGATTGCTTACAATATGGTTGCGGGGTTTGCGAAAACCGAACTCACGAGCGGAGTTACCACTATCCGTACGGTGGGCGGGCTTGCCGATTTCGATACGAAATTAAGGGACGAAATAGCCGCGGGTAAGAAAGCAGGACCTCGTATTCTTGCCGCGAACGAGGGCATTTCCGTTCCGCACGGTCATATGGCGGGTTCGGTAGCCGTCGCCGCTAAAAATAACGAAGAAGCCCTTTTCCACCTTGCGGAATGCGAAAAAGAAAAAGTCGATCTCGTTAAGCTGATGATAACGGGCGGCGTTCTCGATGCTAAAACAAAGGGGGTTCCGGGGGAGCTTAAAATGCCGCCCGAAATGGTGAAAGCGGTTTGCGACAAGGCGCACGAAGCGGGCTACACCGTCGCCGCGCACGTCGAATCGCCCGAAGGCGTTGAGGTCGCGCTCGAAAACGGCGTAGATTCTATAGAACACGGCGCAAAACCGAACGACAAGATTATAAAACTGTTTAAGGAGCGAGGCGCGTTTCTTTGCACGACCATTTCCCCCGCTCTGCCGTATGCGCTTTTCGACCGCTCCGTGTCGAACGCTTCCGAAGTGGAACAGTTTAACGGAAACGTGGTTTTCGAGGGAATTATAGACTGCGCGAAGGCGGCTGTCGAAAACGGTATTCCCGTAGTCCTCGGCAACGACGTGGGCTGTCCGTGGATTACTCAATACGACTTCTGGCGCGAGCTTTATTATTTTCATAAATACGTCGGCGTATCTAATTCGTTTGCGCTTTATACGGCGACCGCGCGCGCCGCTTCGCTTGCGGGAATCGGCGATATTACCGGCACGATAGAAGAAGGCAAAGCCGCCGATATGATAGTTACCGATAAAAACCCGCTCGAAGATTTGCGTGTTCTCGAAAACGTGCGCCTCGTCATCGCACGCGGCAACGTTATCGATAAACCCAAGGTAAAAATCAAAAAACGCGTCAAAACCGAACTCGATAAATTTTTGAATTAGCTGAAATTATCGAAATTACACGTTTTGTAATTTGCCGAGTTTTCGGAAAAATTCTTAAAAACGGCAAAATCGACTGTGCGCAAACAGCGTGATAAATTGAAAAATATAAAAACTAACCCCGTCGCCGAAAGGCTTTTGGCTATTCGGCGACGGGGTTTTTTCGTCTTCGGCTCGGTTACGGCTTAACGCTTCTGTTTACGTCTTCGTTTAAAGAGAACTCGTCTTTTAACCGATTGCGATTTTCGGTCCATAGATATCAATAACCGACGACATTCTTATAATATCCTTCCACGCCGCATTTCTTGCCGTATTCGGATAAAAACTTATACCAATCGTCATACGCGTCTTTGGGAACGCGAATCTCGGTTCCGCCAAGCGTTTCGTCAAACATACAGAAGAACACTTCTTCGTCCATTTCGGGAGGAACGGTTCCTTCAAAAGTAATCGTTTTCAAACCGGACCCATACATAAAAGCCTGCTTGCCTATATATTCCGCACTTGCGGGAATAACAACGCTCTCATAGCTATTCTCGGCAAAAGCAAACTCGTCGATTCTTTTCACTCCTTCGGGAATTATCAACTCGGTAAGACCGGTGAAAAGCCTGCATGCCATAGTTCCTATTTCAGTTAAAACATACTCACCGATCTCGGGATAAACAAGCTTCGTTGCGGTCGGATCGAAAGGTATCTGCACGAGTTTAAGCTTTTTATCTCCTAGTTTTTCGTACAACCAACCTCCGAATGCGACGTATTTCGCGTTACCTTCCTCCACCTCGAATTTCATAACGTCGTTTATGCGGAAAATCGCATTTCCCGCGTAATCGGTCACGGAAGCGGGAATAACCATCGTATCTTTTTCTATATAAATCGAAAAGCTGCTGAGTTTTTGCAGATTGGAACCGTTCGGGAAAAGCAATCCTTCCGCCCCTACGGTGCGCATTTCGATTGCATTGTGATAGTCGTCGATAAGAAGCCATTTTTCCGCGCCGTCATAAGCGTTAATCTCCGTCAACGTGGAGGGACAGCTGACGTCCACAATGCCGATAGACTTGTTGCCAAGATATTTCCCTTCGTTGTCAAAGATATGATAATCAATTCCCGTAATAAGAAAACCTGCAGGCAAAGAGCGAACGCCTTCGGGCAAGACCAAGTGGCGGATAAAATTTGCTTCGTAAAAAGCATACGGGTGAAACGCCGTCACGCCATCCGGAACTCGGAAAGTATCCGTAATATATTTATCCGGATTTTCAAAAAAGTCTTTACCGGAGATATCGTTCACCGCCGAAGCATAAACCATAAAAGTATCGCCTGCTTTGCCGTTGTATTCGGGTCCCGTCCCGCGCTCGATCAACGCCTTATCCTCGTAACTATAATACTTATCGCTGTTAGTGACGATTATGGTATCCAACTTCCAATAACTTGAGTCCGACCAGAAAGCCATAAACCCGACGTATTCCACGCCGTCAAGACAAACTTCTCTGATACCCGTGTTGAAGAATGTGTTATCACCGATATATTTCAAACCCGAAGGAAGCTTAAATGTGTCACTGTTCGAAATCGCATAGCTTCGCGAAAACGCGCCTTGACGTAATTCATTCATATTTTCATCGGTAGCCGAACCTTTTGTCGAATAAACAGTTTCGCTGCCCTCGATTTTGCGGACTGTTCCGCGGAAATCGTAATTTTTAATACCGGAATTATAGAAACACGCCGAGCCTATGGTATCGATATCGCCTTTGAATACGATTGTTGCCAGATTATATTCATAATAAAACGCAGCGGGATAAATGTTCTTTACCGTAGCAGGCAGTTCAAATGTATTTTCTTCCTCTGAAAACTCATCTTCGGGGGCAAAAAAGTTACTGTTGAAATAAACAAGCGTTTCTTTGTCCGCCGTATAAACGCATCCTATCTCGTCCTGATAATACGCCTTGCAGTTTTCGTCAAGAGTAATCTTTCCGACGAAATTAGTTACGGACTCGGGAAATCCTCCGAAATTAAAGAACGCATAAGGCTCGATGTAATTCACCGTGTCGGGGAGCAACACGCGAGCGTTGGAATAAATGAAAGCCAAGGAATAAATCTCCTCCACGCCCGCAAATTCCAACTCCGGGATTTCCTGCAACAGAAACGCGTATGCGTCCACAATTTTTATGCTTTCGGGGACATAGAGATACGTAAGTTCCGAGAGGTCTCCGAGATTTTCAAAATGCGCAAAACCGTATGCGCCGATCTTAGAAACAGGTTTTCCTTCGTGTTCATAAGGCAAGCCGAATTCACCGCCGAGATTGAGTTCGGAAAAATCCGCGTCCTGTTTTACGGCAATTTCATAAGTGCCGTCGCCAAGCAACGTGTAATTAAACATTTCCTCGGGTAACGACTTATAATCGTATGTCGCCGTAACCGTCATATCTCCCGTAACGCGATCCGCGGGTTTATCCCACCCTTTAAAGGTGAACAATCTGTTTTTCGTGGGGTGTATCGGCGAAACGGAATCGAGATCTGCCTTGCCGCCGTACGGAACCGTGATTTTTTTCAATACCGAGCCGTCGGAATTTGCAACGGTGACGGTATATTCTTTAACCGTGAATTCGGCGTTAAGCGTAAGGTTGCTCTCAACGGACTCCTTGAAATCGTAGGCAACGTCTCCGTTCAACCACACGACGTCATAGCCTTCTTTCCCGTAATCGGGCGCCGAAATCGTTTTTCCTTTTTCTACGGTGATTTCCGCAACGATCGTCTCCCCGTCCATGAACGATACGCGAAAGACTTCGGTCTTACAACCGACGCAAAAACCGACGCATAGCAAGATTATCGCTGCAAACGTTACAAAAAAGCCGAGTTTATTTTTTTCCATTTTCCTACTCCTTTTGCGCATCGGCTCCCGAACGTCAAATCCGAAATCGGTTTGATTTCGACAGCTTCTGCACTTATTATAAATATTATACCCCCCCCCGAAAATGAAAAGTCAACAAATATCTTATCGTTTTTTATTTTTTAGTATTATTGATATTTTATAAAACGCATAATCGCTTCTTATATAAAACGACGTTTCGGCTTTGCTTTTTATGATCGCAAAATTTTTTCTTGCCGTAAAAATTACTTATAACGGTCGAAAGATTTTCGGCTTTACTCGTTTATTACATCCGTTTAAACGTGAAAGCGCGTCCGAATATAATCCGGGCGCGCCGCTATACCTTATCCGATATTTTCCGTTTGCCGCCGATAGGCAGTTTATAAATAAATCCGACTTTAATTTATCTTTCGTAAATGACTTTGCCCGCTCTTATGGTTTTGAGAACGTTGAAGTCTTTGTCGAGAATCACGAAATCCGCGTCTTTGCCGACTTTGATACTGCCTTTCGTTTCCGATAAGCCCATCATTCTCGCAGGGTTTTTGGTTGCGAAATCCACCGCTTCCGTAAAGGGAACGCCGACTTTTTCGGTCATATTTTTAACGGCTACGTTCATTTTAAGAACGCTGCCCGCAAGTGTGCCGTCAGCAAGCCGCGCTTCGCCGTTTTTAACGAATACCTTTTGTCCGCCGAGTTCGCTTTCGCCGTCGGGCATGCCCTTCGCGCGCATCGCGTCGGTTATGAGCGTTATTTTTTCTTTCGGTTTATTTTTTACCAAAAGCTTTATCGCAGGCACGGAAACGTGAATGGTATCCGCGATTATTTCGGTTTGAAGCTCGTCTAATAAAAGCGCCGCGCCGACCGTGCCTAT
This sequence comes from uncultured Clostridia bacterium, assembly GCA_934271275.1. Taxonomy (GTDB): domain Bacteria; phylum Bacillota; class Clostridia; order Christensenellales; family Borkfalkiaceae; genus UBA1259. Next base: position 97,622 of record CAKQRD010000002.1, read on the forward strand.
ATCTCTGTGATGAAGCGGGCTTTGTGCGTTATACGTGTGCGTTATCCCGACCGCGCCCGCCTTTACCGCGTTTTCTATATCGGCAAATTTTGCCGACGTATGCCCGACAGAAGCGTTCACCCCCGTTTCTTTAAGCTCTTTTATAAGCTCTTCCGCGCCGTCTTTTTCGGGTGCGAGAGTTACCGTTCTTATACAGCCGCCGCTCGCTTCCTGATATTCGCGGAATACCTCAACGCTCGGTGCGGCAACGTATTCGAGAGGCTGCGCGCCCTTGAATTTTTCCGCAATGAACGGACCTTCGAGATGTACGCCGTATATATACGCGCCCTCGTCGCAATTCTTTTCTCTGTAAGTTTTAACCGCAGAAAGAGCCTTCTTTATATTCTCGGGGCTTTGAGTCATAGTGGTCGCAAGGAATGTTGCCGTACCGTCGGCTGCAAGCGTTTTCGCCACCGTGAAAAGCGCTTCTTCCGTGCCGTCCATCGCGTCCGAACCGCCCGCGCCGTGAACGTGCGTGTCGATAAACGCGGGCAAAACGACCGCGCCTTCGGGAACGGCTATTTCTTCCGCCGCCGCGGCTTCCGCGGGTTTTTCTCCGCAGGCTTTACCGCAATTTTCGCCACAGCTTTTGCCGATACAGACGATTTTTTCGTCGAAATAAAGGTCGGTGCGTTTTATTCCCTCTCCCTCGACGTATACGTTTGCGTTACAAAACTTTTTCATATTAAACACCTTCTTTTTTATTAAATTTGTCTTAATTTATCCGTCGTTAAAATTCTATTTTCTCACCGCGCCGTCGCCCGTGACGACGTATTTCGTGGTTAATAAGGCGTCAAGTCCCATAGGTCCTCTCGCGTGGAGCTTCTGGGTGGAAATGCCTATTTCCGCGCCGAGTCCGAACACGAATCCGTCCGAAAATCTGGTGGAAGCGTTTTCGTACACGACGGCGGAATCGACCTCCGTCAAAAACCTCTGCGCGTTTTCTTTATTTTCCGTCATAATCGCGTCCGAATGGTGAGTGCCGTGTTCGTTTATATGCTCTATCGCCTCGCCTGCGCCGTCAACGGTTTTCACCGAAATTATAGCGTCGTCGTACTCGGCGTAAAAATCGTCTTCCGTTGCCTTTTTAAGATACGGATACCCCGCCTTTTCAAGCACTTCGTAAGACCTTTCGTCCGCGCGGATTTCAATCGCCTTTTCTTTCAGTCTTTTTGCGACAGCGGGCAGAACTCTTGCGAGCGCGGCGGAATGGAACACGAGCGATTCGCAGGCGTTACATACCCCGTATCTCTGCGTTTTCGCGTTGAATACTACCGTCGCGGTCTTTTCCGTATCCGCCGTTTCGTCGATATATATATGGCAGTTGCCGAGTCCCGTTTCTATAACGGGAACGGTAGCCTCTCTCAAAGCGGTTTTTATGAGCGACGCGCCGCCTCTCGGTATCAGCAAATCGACGTATTCGTTGAGCTTCATAAACGCCGTAGCCGTCTCGCGCGAAGTATCTTCTATAAGTGTAACGGCGTTCTCGTCCTCGCCGCATTCTTTTATCGCCTTTTTAAGCACTGAAACTATCGCCGCGTTTGAGCGAAGCGCGTCGCTGCCGCCCTTCAATATCGTCGCGTTGCCCGTTTTGTAGCACAGCGCGAACGCGTCCGCCGTCACGTTCGGACGGGACTCGAAAATTATCCCGATAACGCCGAACGGCACGGTTACTTTCTTTACCGAAATACCCTGATACTCGTTTTCGTACGAATAAACGACTTTGCCGAGCGGATTTTTCAGCTCCGCGACCTGTTCGAGACCTACGGCAATCCCTTCCAGAACCTTATCCGTTACGGTAAGTCTGTCTATAAAGGCTTCGCTGATGCCGTTCTTTCGTGCAAGCTCCACGTCCTTCGCGTTCTCGGTCTTGACGTACTCCGCGTTTTCGCGAAGAAGGCGCGCCGCAACGACAAGCACTTCGTTCTTTTTTTCTTCGGTCACGGAAAGAAGGCTTTTCGCCGCCGCCTTTGCCGCTTTTCCCGCTGTTATCAAATCAAACATAATCTTTTCCTCTTTTTTCGGTTTCGGAATACGATTGCGCGAGTCTCATTTGCGCGAAGGCTTCCGCGTTTATTTCGCTTCCGCTCCTTTGTCGCAACTCTTTTTCTCGCCCTTTCTCTTAAACCCAAGCTTTCTTGCAACTCTTCCGAGTTTCGCTCTTATTCCGCGGAAAAAATAAAAGATTTTCAGCCTTATCTTTCTGCGAATTTTTCTTCCGTACCAGCTCTCGACTTCTTTTTTATACTTCTCGTCGCCGACGGATATAAATTTTTTGCCGCGGTAAAAGCCTTCCATAACGCCTATAACCTGCTCTTCTTTTACCCGCTCCAAAGCGAACTGGCTGTCCCCGCAAATGATATAGCCGCCGCCCGTCGCTTCCATTACTCTGTGGAGAACGTATTTATTCCCCGCGCGGATATACAGCGCGACGTCGTACCGTTTGAGCCGTTCTTTTTTTGCGGTCACTATCACGGACTGCCCGCGGTTTTTAAGCGTAGGCCACATACTCACGCCGCTCGGAACGAACGCTATCGCTCCGTTTTTAGCAAGCTCCGCCGCATAGTCGCTTTTCTCCGCACCCGCGTTTTCCGCGCCCGTTTCGTTTTCGGATACCGAATTTTCCGCGCCCACGATTTCGGCTACCGTTTTTTTTACTGTCGCAGTTTCGGCGGCTTCGCTTTTTTCGGATTTGATGTTTTCGGCTTCGGTTTCGGCAACCTCTTTCCCGGACATATTAAGCCTCTGCGTCCATACCGGCGATACCGGCAACCGCGTCTATCGGGAGCGAGAACACTATGCCGTGCGCACCCGAGGCTTTGCCCGCCTTTTCCATAATGGCGTGCATAATATCGTCTCGTTTTTCGCGCTTTGCGACTATATAAATAATCTCTTTATCCGCGCTTATGGTTATGCCGAAAAATTTGGCGATAGCCGCGCCCGTGCCTTTCGCGCGGACGACCGTGCCACCCGTAGCTCCCGCACCGCGAGCCGCTTCCATAACCGTGTCGCTGTTGCCCTTATCCGCGATTACCGTAAGCATAACGCATTTATATTCAGTATTTTCCATAGCAATCCGCTCTCCTTTATCCGTTTCTTCCGAAAAATATTTTAAGGACGACTCTCCGCCTATTCCGTCTATCGGCAGTATCACGGCTATTCCGCCGCCCGCCGCCGCAAGATTCATTTCATCATACAGTCCTTTTCTTATCTCCGCGGCTTTACCGCCCTCCGCAATGAAACCGAGTATGATTTTTTCGGTTTTTTCAAGTCCGAACGAGTCGAGAACCGAGGGCATCGCCGTGCCGTTCGCAAGCGTTTCTATAATGTTTTTAACGCCGCGACCTTTCAGAAATTCCTCGAAATCCCCGCCGTATTCTCTGTCCGTTATTATCATAACGTATTTATATCCCGTCATAAAACCTTCTCTCCTATCCTATTATCTCTTCCTTTTCGGAAGCTTCCGCCTTTCTTTCCGCCGCCTTCTGTTTGAGCTTATACACGAGTCCTAATATCTGAATCGTGATAAGCGGCGTCATCGCGACGAATGCAACCACGCCGAAGCCTTCGGTTGCGATTGCGGCTTCTCCGCTTACCGCCCTGCAAAAGCCGAGCGCGAGCGGCAGAACGAAGCCCGAGGTCATCGCGCCAGAAGCGACTCCGCCCGAGTCGAACGCTATCGCCGTGAATATATCCGGTACGACGAACGACAGCGTGAGGGCTATAACGTATGCGGGCAGAAGGAAATACATTATAGGTATATGTAAAAGTATCCGAAGCATAGACAGCGCAACCGAAACGCCAACGCCTATCATAAGGCTGACCGAGAGTGCCTTCTTCGGTACTGCGCCCGCAGTAATTTCATAAACCTGCTTGGTAAGAACGTGTACCGCGGGTTCTGCCGCAACTACGAAAAAGCCTATCAAGAAGCCTATCGGAACCATTATCCATCTGTAAGAAAGATTTCCTATCGCCCCGCCGACGTAATTGCCGACCTGCAAGAAGCCCACGTTTACCCCGAGCAAAAACAGCACGAGACCGACGTACGTATACAAAAGACCGATTACGATTTTCACCGTGCTTCTTTTATCGTTCTTGTTTCCGAAAAGACGGAACACGAAATAGAAACAGGCTATCGGCAACAACGCTATCGCGACTTCCTTCATATACGCGGGAAGTCTTATCGCAAATTCTCTCAACAACTCTCTCGAATCGTTTACGACTATAGTTTCCGTCTGCGTCACGTCGAAAGAGTCGGGACGATATATCATACCGAGTACCATCACCGCGAGAATCGGTCCGACGGAGCAAAGGGCGGTCAGACCGAAGCTGTCTTCTTCCGCGCTGTCGTCGTTACGCATCGCCGCGATACCCGTACCGATAGCGATTATGAACGGAACGCTCATAGGTCCGGTCGTCACCCCGCCCGAGTCGAACGCGAGCGGCACGAAAGTTTCCGGCACGAAAAACGAAAGCGTAAACACCAACGTATACAACACGAGAAGAACGTATTTAAGCTTTATTTTAAGCACTATACGGAGAAACGCGACGACGAGGAACACGCCCACGCCCGCGCCGACCGTGAGAAGCAACACCCAACTGTTCACCGTTGCGGAAAGCTGCCCCGCAAGCACTTGAAGGTCTGGCTCCGATATGGTGATAAGCACGCCGAGAACGAAAAACACGGGAATTATCAGCCAGATTTTCTTTGAACGCATAACCGTCGAGCCGACGTATTCGCCTATCGGCGTCATTGCGGCGTCCGCACCGAGGGTAAAAAGTCCTATGCCGATTATGGTTAAAAGCGCGCCGAGAAGGAACGTGAGAAAAAGACCGCTCTCTATCGGCGTAACCGTCGCGCACAGCACGAAAACTATAAGCGTTATAGGCAAAACCGAGGAAAACGCCTCTTTTATCTTGTCTAAAACTACGGTTTTTGTTCTTCTGAAAGCCGTTCTGCCCTTCACCTTTCGTCTCCTTTTCTCTTTTTCGTTCCCTTTTATAAACCGCTAAAAAATCGGTTCTTTTATCTTCTTCGTAAAATTTATACGCGTAAATCGCAAACGCTCGCTAATCAAATTCTCTCCGCGATATAACCCATATAAGCGCCCGTATACGCGACAATCGCGCGAAAACTCCCTGCAAATTCGCGCGGTTCGTTTTATAAAAACTTTTCTATATCTATAAGTTTTTTTACTTCCGTCACGCCGTCCGGAACGGTTTTGCCGAGTTCTCCTTGGTTAAACCAAAAGGTTTTTATTCCGTAATTCACCGCCCCCGCGACGTCCGCGGTGAACGAATCACCTATCATAACGGTTTCTTCCTTTTTTACCGGTGCAAGCGTCTTAAAGCAAACGGCGAAAAAACGCGGATCGGGCTTTGCAAAGCCTATTTCCTCCGAAACGAATTCGTGCGTGAAATATTTTTTCAGTCCCGAAAATCTCAATCTCGTTTTATTCTGTACCGTGGGCGCGTTGCTCGCCGTGCAAAGGGTATATTTTGCCGAAAGATAAGTTAAAAGCTCTTCCGCGCCATCCATTTTCACCGCGCAATGATTAAGATTTTCCAAAAAGGACTTTTCGACCGCCGTTCCGTCGTAATCGAGACCGAGCCGACCGAGAATTATATCAAAACGCTTTGCGTGCAGCTCCGCGCGCGTCAGCTCCCCGCTTTCTATTTGCAACCACAGAGAGTCGTTCACGCTTTTAAAAGTCGCGAAATGCTCTTTTACGAACGGCAGACCGTGCGATAAAAAGGCTTCTTCCATCGCGAGCGCGGCGCTTGCGTTAAAATCGAGCAACGTGTTGTCTATATCGAGCAAAACCGCCTTTATCATCGGTACTTTATCCTCCGCGCCGACGGAAACAAACGGAAACGTAGCGCCACCCGATACGCAATGCGCGGCAAAAGCGAACCGCGGTGCGGACGAAAGCGAAAACGATAAAATAATCGAACGCGAAACGAGCCACGCCCACGCAAAAACGCCGTTTGTCGTCGGCTTTAATCTTACTTAATACTTACTCACTATATATTGTACTATATTTCCCGCTTTTTTTCAACGAAAAAATCGTGCAAAATACTCTTTTTTGCACGATTAACGTTAAAATTATTTTTTTTATTTCTTCGTTTAATAACTTTTACGCGCTCCCGCCTCTTTTCTACACGATTTTGGAAAGCACGCACAAGGTCTCTATATGTTTCGTCTGGGCGAACATATCGAACGGCTTCACCCCGATTATTTTGTAACGCGGTTTATACTCCGCCGCGCGCTTTATTCCGTTTTCCGCAAATTCGAGACTCCCGACCAGCAGCCCCACGTCTCTTGCTAGCGTCGAAGGTTTGCACGAAACGTACACGATTTTATCTACGTCGCTTTCTATAAGAGCTTTTATTACCTTCCCGTCGCAGCCCTTTCTCGGCGGGTCTAATATAACGGTAACCTTGCCTCCCTCCGCCTTTTCTCTCTTTACCACGTCGGGCAGAATATCTTCGCACTTGCCGAGTATATTCTGCATTTTATCTTCTAACCCGTTAGCCTTTTTAACCTCGTCCGCAAACGCGACGGCTTCCGGCACGATTTCTATCCCTATCGCCTTTTTCGCAACGCCCGCAAGGAGCGCGGTCATCACTCCCGCGCCGCTGTAAGCGTCTATCACCGTAACGTTTTCGTCCGCGCCCGCCGCCGCAAGCACCGAAGAATATAGTTTGTTGCACACCGCGGAATTGACCTGCATAAAGCTTCTCACTCCCGCCTTATATTTCACCCCGAGCATTTCCGCAGAAAAATTCGCAGGACCTTTTATCAGTCTGAATTCTTCGCCGTAAATTACGTTGGTATTTTTCGGGTTTACGTTAACGTACAATGCAAACGGATATTTTACGGTTTCTTCTAAAATTTTCTCGAATTTCTCCGCGCCGCGGAAATTTTTGTCAGGCGTAACGACGGTTATAAGCAGACTGCCTTTAACCTCTTTGACGGTTATTTCGCGAACGTCGCCCTGCCCCGTCGTCTCGTCGTACCCGCGATAGCCGTATTCCGACATAAATCTTTTTACGGCGGCAATCACACGCCCCGTCCAAGGCGCGTTTATCGGGCAATCGTTTATCGGCACTACTCTGTGCGAATTTTCGGCGTAGAACCCGACGACCGTTTCGCCGTTCTGCTCCGCCACGGGCAGTTGAAGATTGTTTCTGTATCCGTATTCCTCGCCGTGCGCCGCAGGACGAACCGAAACGTCCAGCCCCGCTATCTTTTTAAAGCAGTTCTCGACGTTTTTCTCTTTGATTCTAAGTTGTACGGGATATTTTATATGCTGAAGTCTGCACCCGCCGCACTTTCCGAACGCGGGACACGCGGGACGAACGCGCTCTTCCGCAGGCGTTAAGATTTCGAGGGCTTTGCCGTACGCGACGCCGTCTTTCACTTTAAGCACCTTATAGCGAACCTTTTCGCCCTTTACGGTGAACGGCACGAAAACGACTTCTTCGCCGTCCTTTATAACGCCCTCGCACTCCGAACCTATCGCGACGACCGTTCCCACTCTTTCTTCGTTCTTCCTTAGCATATCTTAAAAGTATCCTGTTAGTTTTTTCGTCTTAACCCGTTTTTCCGCCGCTGAGCGGGCTGCTTTAAGTAGCCGTTCCGCCCGCCTCTTCCGCTACCTCGCGTTCTTTTGCTTCCTTATTCTTTATCGCTATTTTACTATTCTTTTAAGAACGCCGTCTAAAAAAGTTTTCGTGACGACGACGTATCTGTCGTAAATAAAAAAGAAAATCAAGCCGATTACGGGAAGAATATACAAAATTCCGTCGCGAATCCATTCCGCCCACGCGGGAAGCGCGTCGAAAAAATTCACGCCCAGCACGAGCGAATAGTAAAAATACATTCCGTATACCGCCGCGACGCACCATATCGCCCCGACGATATAAATTATCGTTTTTTTAACCTGCTTTTCCGCCGCGAAATGCCTTATTATCGGGTATAGCCCGAAAAACGCCGCATACGCGGGAAAAACTATCGTGAGCGCGATTTTCGGGAGTGCGATTAAAAGAGCTATCGTTCCGCCCGCGAGAAACGAAAGCGCCGCGCCCTTATAAGAGCCGTAATACAGCGGCAGAATAACGAACGCGGAAGCGAGTACGAGCGCGATTAAATCCGCAAAATCCAGATACGCGCCTACGATAAGACATATTGCGGTAAAGCCCGCGGAAACCGCAGACAACGCGATTACCTTGCTTTTCATTCTTTACGCCTTTTTACGCTTTTCGCGGTTATCTGCAACACATATTGCATAAAAGGTTTACACAACACCAAGTTCCGCAGAAAGAAAGACAATCGTTTGCGGCGCTTCCGCCCATCTGTTTATCGTCGCGATAGCCGTTCGCGCCGCCCGCGCCGTACGCGGTATTGCCCGAAGTGAACTGCCGCTCGTTAAATTCCATTTTCTGCTTTAATTTGGTATAAGCGTCCGAATATTTCTGATTATGCGGCTCTATGTTCATAGCTATTTCGAGTTGCTTTTTACTCTCGTTAAGCCAGTTCTTTTTATAGAAAACGACCGATTGCAGATAGTGCCATTCCGCGCTTCTGTCGGTAACGTTATCGAGCGCGGTCTGCGCTTCCGCTATCTTGCCCGCTTTAAGAAGCTTTTCAACCTCTTCGAGACTTTCGGGTTCTTTGCCGTCGGGCTTTGCGGTATTTCTTCTCGACTCTTTTATTTCCTGATACGCCGTCTCGAGCTTGGTAAGGTTTTTGGCGGCGAGATTGCCCGCCTCGCCCTCTAAAAAACGATCTCTCGAATATTCGTCTTTAAGCCGCGAGTAAGCCGCTTCGATTTCTTCGTCGGTAGCGTTTTCGCTAACCCCTAAGATTTTGTAGAATTCTTGCATTTTTTATTCTCCGTTATGCGTTTGGTTTCCGAAAGCAACCCGCGCTTCAATACGTTCTTCACGAGGTCGCCGTTGAATTTGTAGTCTATTTTATCTGTAAGCTCTGAAATTTCGCTTAAAACCGTGCCGAACAGAACGGCAAGTTCCGCGCCCTTTTCTTTCACGAGCGATTCTTTGCTTTCTATATCTTTATAAGCGTTTACGAATACGTTGAATTCGCCGCGCTTTTTATCCTTGTCGAAGTCGTCTAACGCGTCGATTAAATATATCCATTTACCGAGATCGTACGAGAGGGTTTTGACCTCTTCCGTCGCGGATTCGCCCGCAAGTTCGGTGACGATTTCTTTCATCATATTGCCGAAAGGATCGGCTACCATATCGGGACTGTCCGAACCGTTTTTCTCGTACCCGAGAAGCTCCGCGTATCTGTCTTTTACGATTTTATCGAGAACGGGTTCGCGTTTTTTGGCTTTTTTGTAGCCGCCCGCAAAAAACGAGCGTTTGAGCCGACCTTTTCCCGAATCCATAACGTCGTCCGAAAGCTTGTACCTTGCGAGAATAACGTTTAAGCAAGCGATTCTTTCGGTAAGCTCGTCGCGGGAAGCGACGGGGCGTTTTACGATATGGTGAATTATACAGCGTTCCTTTTTTATTTCTACGTCTTTTCCGCAAACGTTATGCAGAAAAGCGGACAAAAACGTGAGGTCATAGTTAAGGAGAAAGCGCGCGTTCGTGCCGCAGGTTTTGCCTATGCTTTTACAAAGACCGCAATACATAGCTTTATAAAGAACAGTGTCCTTTACGAACATATACGGCATATCGGTTTTAACGTACCCGAACATTTGCGATTTCCTCCTTTACTTATTTTAACGAAACTTGTTTTTGAGATTCTTCGTAAGCACGTCAATGACGGTCGGACTCAGAATGACGCCCGCTTTGATTCGGCACAAAAAATATTTTACGCCGCCGAATATGCAGTCGCAAGACTTGCTTGCCGCTAAACTCTCACTTAATTGAGGACGAAGAATCGTGCGGATTGCGACAGCCGGCAAGCGAGACCGCAGGGAGTGTACAAAAGCGTACACGACCAAGGCGAGCGAAGCACGCAGTCGCAAGACGTTCTCTGTAAAGAGTGCGGAGAGTGGTGAAGATTGCCGCAGCAGGCGAGAAGGCACGAAGGGCGCATACAATACCGTATGTAACCGAGTGCCGCCAAGCACGCAGCGGCAAGATTTGCCGCTATACGCGCTCGTCAACCCCTTTTGAGAGGAACGAGTCCTACTTTCTTATACACCTTATTCAAAGTTCTGTACGCAAGTCTCGAAGCTCTTTCCGCACCGTTTTTTAAAACGTCGTCTAAATAATCTTTATTCTGCAAAAGTCTGTTCTTTTCCTGACGGATAGGCTCTATAGTCTCGGCGACGGCTTCCCCTGCCGCAAGCTTGAAATCGCCGTAGCCTTTGCCCGCAAATTCCTTTTCCGCATCCTCGATGCTCTTATCGGTAAACGCGGAATAAATCGTAAGAAGATTCGTTATCCCCGGCTTATCGGGCGAAGCGATGATTTTGTCGTCGCTGTCCGTGACTGCGCGCTTGAATTTTCGCACTACCGTCGCGGGATCGTCGTCCATAGAAATAAATGCGTTCAGGTTCGCGTCCGACTTACTCATCTTTCTGTCGGGTTCGGCTAAACTCATAACGCGCGCCGCGGACTTACTTATATATCCCTCGGGTATCTTGAACGTTTCTCCGTATCTGTTGTTAAAGCGTATCGCAAGGTCGCGGGCGATTTCCAGATGCTGTTTCTGATCCGCGCCGATAGGCACAAGCTCCGTCTGATACAAAAGTATGTCCGACGCCATAAGTACGGGATAATCCATAAGTCCCATGTTCACGTTGTCCTCGTGCTTTAAGCTTTTGTCCTTAAACTGCGTCATTCTCGAAAGCTCGCCCGGATAACATATCGTATTCAATATCCAGGTAAGCTCCGCGTGCGCGGCGACGTGCGACTGCAAAAATATAACCGACTCTTCGGGATTAAGTCCGCACGCAAGGTACAGCGCGCAAAGCTCGTAGGTGTTTTTGCGAAGCACCGCGGGATCCTGCCGCACCGTAAGCGTATGAAGGTCCGCAAGCATAAACACGCTTTCGTAGTCGTTCTGCAACTTCTTGAAATTTTTAAGCGCGCCGAGATAGTTGCCTATCGTGAGTATTCCGCTCGGCTGAATCGCGCTGAACATAACCTTTTTGTCTGACATAATCATACCCTTTTTCTATTGAAAATACCTTGAATTTTTACTTTTTAACCGCGAAATCCTTTACAAGCTCTTTAAGCTCTGTTTTATCCGCAACCGTCGTAAATCTTTTCTCTTTCGACTTTAATGCGGTTATCGAATGAGGCACGGGACAAGCCGTTTCCTTATACAATTTTTCCGCGCTTTTGAACGCGTCCGAAACCCTTTCGCCCGTTATCGCGCGAAGAACGCTTTGCGGGAATTTATACGGGCTTGCGGTAGAGAGGGTTACCATAACCTTGCTATCCCCCGAATACCTCCGGTACTTTTCTGCCACGCAAACGGCGACGGCGGTATGCGGATCGAGAACGTAGCCGTACTCGTCGAAAAACCCGCCGATTTCCTCTTCGCACTCCTCTTCGTCCGCGCAGTCCGCGTAGAACTCCTTTTGAAGCGAAGAAAGCTCTTCCTTCGTGACGGAGTATACGCCGCTCTTTTTAAGCTCCTGCATACGAGCTGCGGTAAGTTCCGCGTTCCTTCCCGAAATTTCAAATATAAGGCGTTCCAGATTGCTTGAAACGAGTATATCCATAGACGGCGAGGTCGTTTTGAAAAATTCTCTGTTCGCGTCGTAAGTTCCGTCCGCGAAAAACTCGGTAAGCACGTTGTTGGAGTTGGAAGCGCAAACCAGCTTCCCCACGGGAAGCCCCATTTTTTTCGCGTAATACCCCGCGAGGATATTGCCGAAATTCCCCGTCGGCACGACGAAATTCACTTCTTCTCCGAGCTTGATTTCCCCGCTCGAAACGAGGTCTGCGTATGCGGAAAAATAATAGGTTATCTGCGGCACGAGTCTTCCAAAATTTATGGAATTCGCACTCGAAAGCACCGCTCCGTTTTCTTTAAGCTCCGCGCAGAATTTTTCGTCAGAAAAAATGTTTTTGACGGCGGTCTGACAATCGTCGAAATTGCCTTTTACCGCCACGACGTTCACGTTATCACCTTCCTGCGTGCACATTTGCAGTTTCTGCATATCGGAAACGCCTTGAGAAGGATAGAAAACCATAACTTTTATGCCTTCCGCGTTTTTAAAGCCTTCGAGCGCGGCTTTACCCGTGTCGCCGCTCGTCGCGACGAGAATAAGTATTTCTTCTTTTATGCCGCTTATATCCGAACCTTTACGGAGAAGATACGGAAGAAGAGTGAGAGCCATATCCTTGAACGCGAGCGTCGGTCCGTGGAAAAGCTCTAAAATAAAGAACCCGTCGTCCGTTTTCACGATGGGCGCGGCGTCGCCGTCCTCGAACTGCCCGTAAGCCTTTACGCAGGCGGACAAAAGCTCCTTCCCGTCGTATTCGGGAAGAAAACTGCCGATAACGAGCGCGGCGCGTTCCGCATACTCCATATCGAGCATCGCTTCTATTTTATCGCCGAGTTCGGGAAAGCTTTCCGGCACGAACAATCCGCCGTCCTCTGCCAGACCTTTCGCAATAGCGTAAGCGGCGGTTTCCGCAACCGATTTTCCTCTCGTACTTATAAATTTCATATATACTCCGTTTTTTTTGGAAACTTCGCCGCGGCGCGCGTTTTTTTAAGCTTCACGCACTTTTTCTATGGCATCTGCCGAAGCGAAGAATTTTTCGTAAACAAATAAAAAAATAGTCGGGACTTATTAAAGCTCCGACTATTATTTTACAACATTTTTGCGTTAAAAACAACTATTCTACGTGCTTTAACACGAATTCGGGCAAATCTTCTTTCGTCGCGCTTACGGTAAGGACGAATTTCACGCCTTTTTCCTTTTCCAAGGTCTCCATCGCGTTGAAAATATTTTCAAGCTCATTAAGCGGCTTATCGGTGATGCGGGCTATGCCGTCTATGAATATGTATTCGTTATCCCCGTTTGCGGCGACTATTCCTTTAAGGAAGCCGCGGAAGCCTTCCATACCCTGTATATCGAAATCTTCGGTGTTGATAAACCTTATCTGGTAATTTAAGTCGTAAGCGTATCTGTTGGTGTTCGTTATAAAGACGACGTGACCTTTTGCGGTTTCGAGAGCTTTTACCGCGCCGTCTATGATGGCTTTGGTTTTGCCTGTTCCCTTAGGTCCGTAAATAATCTTCATAATTAGTTTTCCTCCTGCGGATTTCTTTTTCTTATATTCTATAACACTTTTCGGAAAATTACAATAGGTTTTTGAAAATTTATTTGCTTAAAAGCAATAATTTTTTATGAAAAGCCTTATCGCACATAAGAATGAGGTCGTCAAGCTCGTCGTCGCCCATCACGCTGCAACGCCCTTCTTCGTATTCTTTATCGATAAGAGCTTTGACCTGCGCGACTATCGGGTGCGTTTTATCTATCTTGTCCGCGTCTTCCAAAGCGTAGTACTGATTTATCCAGTACGCGATACCGGCAAGTCCGCTCGTGTTGTTTATGGAAACGCACATCGGGCGGTTAAGCAGTTTTTTCGTGTTGAACACGTTGTAAATCTCTTCGTCTTTGAGCATACCGTCCGCGTGGATACCCGCGCGGGTGGAATTGAAGCTCCTTCCGACGAACGGTGTTCTCGAAGGTATGACGTACCCTATTTCCTTCTCGAAATAGTCCGCGATGTCGGTTATCGCGGTAAAGTCCATACCGTCCTGCGTGCCTTTAAGCGAAGCGTATTCGATAGCCATCGCCTCTAACGGGCAGTTACCCGTGCGCTCGCCTATGCCGAGGAGGGCGCAGTTAACCGAGGAACAGCCGTAAAGCCACGCCGTGTCCGCGTTGGTAACGACCTTATAGAAGTCGTTGTGACCGTGCCATTCCAAAAGTTCGCTCGGAACTTCCGCATAGTGCCGAAGTCCGTATATAATTCCCGGAACGCTTCTCGGAAGAGCCGCGCCGGGGAAGTTTACGCCGAAGCCCATAGTGTCGCACGCCCTGATTTTTATCGGGATTCCGCTTTCGTTATAAAGCTTCATAAGCTCGGTTGCGAACGGAACGACGAAGCCGTAGAAATCCGCCCTCGTAATATCCTCGAAGTGGCACCTCGGACGGATACCCGCGGAAAGCGCGTCTTTTACTATGCCCAGATATTTATCGAGCGCCTGTGCGCGCGTCAGATTCATTTTTTTGAAAATGTGATAGTCCGAACAGCTTACGAGAACGCCCGTTTCTTTAAGCTCCATTTCCTTGACGAGCTGAAAGTCCTTCGCGTTGGCACGAATCCAGCTTGTGACCTCGGGAAATTCAAGTCCCAAATCTCTGCACGCTTCCGCCGCCTTTCTGTCCTTTTCCGAATAAAGGAAGAACTCCGACTGACGGATAAGCCCTTTTTTGCCGCCGAGACGAGACATAAGCTTAAAAAGTTCTACTATCTGCTCCACCGTGAACGGCGACATAGACTGCTGCCCGTCGCGGAAAGTTGTATCGGTAATCCAGATTTCCTCGGGCATGCCCATCGGCACGAAACGCGAATTGAATATTACCTTCGGCACGCTGTCGTAATCGAAAATATCGCGATAAAGCTGCGGTTCTTTAACGTCCTGTAAAGAGTAACTGTATATTTTCTCTTCCAGCAGGTTGGTTTTTTTGTTTAACGTAACTTTTGTTTCCATTTTATAGTCTCCTTTTTTTTCGGCGGCTAATTCAGTTCCGCAATAAAATCTTTTAATCTTTTCAAGCCTTCTTTAATGTCCTCTATGGATATTGCGTAAGAAAGTCTTATACAATCGTCGTCGCCGAAGGCTATACCCGGCACGACCGCCACGCCCTTTTTGAGCGCAAGCTCCGCAAACGAAAGAGAACCCGTGACCTTTTCGTCCTGAAAGCTCTTGCCGTAAAAAGCTGAAACGTCCGCGAAAACGTAGAACGCGCCCTTCGGTTCGGGAAGAACGACTCCCTTTATCGCTTGCAGGGTTTTCACCATATAAATTCTTCTTTCGTCGAAGGTTTTCTGCATTTTTTCTATAAACTTATCGCTTTCTTCCGATTCGAGCGCGGCGACCGAAGCGTACTGCGCGATAGAACACGCGTTACTGGTCGTGTGGCTCTGCATAGAAGAAACGGCTTTCGCTATATCCTTGGGCGCGGCAAGATAGCCTATACGCCAGCCCGTCATAGAATACGACTTGCTCATTCCGTTCACGACTACGGTATGCTCTTTCATATACGGCGAAAGCGCGGCTATCGAATAATGTTTTTCTCCGCCGTAAACGAGCTTTTCGTAAATTTCGTCCGAGATCACGTATACGCCTTTCTCCTCGCATATCTTTGCTATCGCAAGAAGTTCTTCTTTTGAATAAACAGCTCCCGTAGGATTATTTGGCGAATTGAGAATGAGGAGTTTGGTTTTATCCGTTACCGCGGCGGAAAGCTCTTCCGCGGTCATTTTGTAGCCGTCGTTTGCCGTCGTTTTTATAAATACCGTTTTGCCGCCCGCAAGCTTTACGAGTTCGGGATAAGTAAGCCAGTAAGGAGACGGCAAAATCACCTCGTCGCCCTCGTCTACCATCGCGCAAATCGCGTGGAAAAGCGAGCTTTTCGCTCCGGTCGAAACGACTATTTGCGAAGGCTCGTACGAAAGCCCGTTGTCTTTAAGAAATTTCTTGCAAATCGCTTCCTTAAGCTCGGGCATACCCGCGGCGGGAGTATATTTCGTAAAGCCTATGTCGAGCGCGTGTTTTGCGGCGTTCGTTATGTATTCGGGGGTATTGAAATCGGGTTCGCCCGCGCCGAAACCGATTATGGAAACTCCCTCCGCTTTGAGTTTCTTCGCCTTCGCGGTTATTTCAAGCGTCAACGAGGGTGCGATTTCTCCGACTTTTTTTGATACCATAATAGTTTTTCTCCTTTCTTCCTTGCATGCTTGTTGGTTTTTGGCTGGTTGTCTGAGCGAACGTATATTACTCCTCGTCGGAGCTGCCCGCGAGCTTTCTTTCTCTGTCCGCAATAGACAAGCGTTCTATCATCTCGTCTATGTCGCCCATTATAAATTCTTCTATATTATACTGCGTAAAACCGATTCTGTGGTCGGTAACTCTTCCCTGCGGGAAGTTATAGGTTCTGATACGCTCCGAACGGTCGCCCGTGCCGACCTGACTGCGGCGGTTTTCCGAGTATTCCTTATCCGCCTGCGACTGATAATAATCGTAAAGACGGCTTTTTAATACCTTCATCGCCTTTTCGCGATTTTTGGTCTGCGAACGCTCGTCCTGACACAGCACGACTATTCCCGTGGGAATGTGCGTAAGTCTTATGCAGGACTCGGTTTTGTTTATGTGCTGACCGCCCGCGCCGCTGCTCCTTAAAGTATCTACGCGGAGGTCTTTTTCGTCTATATGCACTTCGACGTCCGTCGCTTCGGGAAGCACCGCCACCGTCGCCGTGGAGGTGTGAACGCGCCCCTGCGATTCGGTTTCCGGCACTCTCTGCACCCTATGCACGCCGCTTTCGTATTTAAGCTTTCCGAACGCGGACTTGCCGCTTATCGAAAACACGACTTCCTTAACGCCGCCGAGTTCGGTGGAGTTATTCTCTATCTCTTCCGTTTTCCAGCGGTTCTTTTCGGCGTATTTAACGTACATTCTGTAAAGCTCGTAAGCGAAAAGGCTCGCCTCCTCGCCGCCCGCGCCCGCGCGGATTTCCATTATAACGTTTTTGTCGTCGTCGGGATCTTTCGGGAGAAGCAGAATACGCAGTTCTTCCGAAAGCT
The DNA here is from genome assembly GCA_934271275.1 of uncultured Clostridia bacterium. Classification (GTDB taxonomy): domain Bacteria; phylum Bacillota; class Clostridia; order Christensenellales; family Borkfalkiaceae; genus UBA1259. The sequence goes on from CAKQRD010000002.1 coordinate 114,485, forward strand.
TTTCGAGCTTAACCTTATCGCTTTCTATTTCCTCTTCGATAAGCGCGCGCATTTCGGCGTCTTTCTCTTCGGGAAGCTGAACTTTAAGACTTTCCATATCCTCGCCGACTTTTTTATACTCCGTATATTTTTCAACCGTTTCGGACATATCGGCAAGCTCTTTGGTATAAGCCTTCCACTCGTCCATTTTCGCGATGACCTCCGGATCGGACACGAGTTCGTTCAGTTTTGCGTATCTTTCGAGCATTTTGTCGAGTTTTTTAAACATCAATATACCGCCTTGATTATTCTGTCTTTCCCTTCGTAGTCTTTTATAACTTTAATTTCTTCGGCTTTCTTTAATAACTTTACGACTTCTTCCGCCTGATCGTAACCTATTTCGAGAAAAAGCGCGCCGCCCTTTTTAAGATGCTTTTTAGCGGCTTTCGCTATTATTCTGTAAAAATCGAGTCCGTCCTCGCCGCCGTCGAGCGCGATTTTCGGCTCGAAGCTTATTTCTTTTTGCAGACTGTCTATATCGCCGGTTTTAATATACGGCGGATTAGAAATAATAACGTCGAACTCTCTGTCCTTCAGATTTTCAAACGCGTCCGACAAAACGAATTCTATCTCCGCGCCGTTTATTTCCGCATTCCCTTTCGCGAGCGACAACGCGCCCTCCGAAATATCGGAAGCGGTCACCTTTGCCCCGCTTTCCTTTTTTACCGCCACGGCTATCGCGCCGCTGCCCGTGCAAAGGTCGAGAACCTCGCTGTCTTTTCCTATAACGCCGAGCGCGTTTTCAACTAGCAGCTCCGTTTCGGGACGAGGAATAAGCGCTCTTTCGTCCACTTTGATTTTATAACCGTAAAAATCGGTATCGCCGACACAATACCAAAGCGGTTTGCCCGTCAGCCTTTCTTCAACGAGTTTATTCACCTTTTCGACGAGCGACGGCGAAACGAGTTTATCGGAGTCAAGCTCGTCGCGTTTTACGCCGATAGTTAAAGAAACTATCCACTCCGCTTCCGCGCTCTCGTCTATTCCGCCCGCTTTCAATTTCTCTGAAACACGAGAAAGAAGTTCGCGGCGTTTTTCCGCGGTGACGAATTTCTTTTCGGGGATAGTCGGATCCGCGTCCATTTGAAGCACCGCGTTAAAGGCGGTTATGGCGACTTCGAGCATATCGTCCGTAGGCTCTTTGGTGGTTATTCTTTGCAGAAGAAGACCGGGGACTTTCAGCGGAAGCACGAGCGGGCTTTTGGTTTTGGCAAGAGCTTTTAACAGCTCGTAAGAAAGTCCCGCGACGACGGGCAGAAGAAGGAGTTTACACAAAACCCTCAACGCCCCGTTAAGCTCCCCTCCGACGAGCGACTCGAAGCACGCGAAAACTATTATGCTGATAACGAGTACGAAAACGATAAAGGTAGTTCCGCACCTGTCGTGAACTCGGGTGCATTTTCTCGCGTTTTCAACGGTTAAAGGAAGCCCTTTTTCGTAACAGCTTATCGTTTTATGCTCCGCGCCGTGATACATAAACGTTCTTCTTATATCTTTAAGAAGGGAGCATAAAAGTATATACGAAACGAATATGAGGAGCTTTAAGCCGCCCTCGATAAAGTTTTTAGCCCATACGCCGAACGTTTGATTTTCGGGAAGAAACCATTTTTCAAACAATCCGCGCACGAACTGCGGAAGCCACATAAACAATAGTATTGCGAGCGCAAGCCCTATTATCATAGATATTCCGCTCACAACGCTCATTACGTTGATTTTAAGCTTTTCCGAAACCCATTTCTCGAATTTAGAGGGTTCTCCCTCGCCGTAAACGTCCGCGGAACGCATAAGACACGCCGTGCCGCCGACGAGCGACTGCACGAACGAATATACCCCGCGCACTATCGGCAGACGGAAAAAGAAATTTCTTTCTTTTACGGGCTTAACGCGCTTCGTTTCGAGACGGATAATTCCGTCTTCGTCTCTTACGGCAAGAGCCTCCGAGCTTGCGCCGCGCATCATAACGCCTTCCAAAACGGCTTGACCGCCGATAGAAGTTACGCGCTTTTTAGCTTTCGCCGCCTTTTTCTCGGCTTTTCTTGCCGCTTTTATCTCGGCCTTGATTTTCGGGTTTTCGCCGCTTGCATTGCCGTCGCAGACATTTTCCGCCGCACCGCCGCTCTCGCCGAAGTTATCGGCATTAAGTTCTTTAATATTTTCGTCAGACATTAAGAAAAAAAATAAAAATAAAAGAAAAAGCGGCTTTAAGGGTAGTAAATACTCTTAAAGCCGCGAAGCAAACGTATTATTTTGCCTTGCCGTATCTCTTGTTGAATTTGTCAACGCGGCCGCCGGTATCCACCAACTTTTGCTTACCCGTAAAGAAAGGATGGCATTTGGAACAAATATCAACCTTTATAACGTCAGTTTTTTTAGTAGAACCGGTTTTGAAAGTTTCGCCGCAGGCACATTGAACCGTTACTTCATGATAATCCGGATGTATTCCCTGTTTCATAAAACACCTCAAAATTTATTTACCGTGTAATTATAAAACATTTTTTATTTTTAGTCAACTATATCCGCCTTATTTTTCGCGTTTTTATCAAAAGTTTTACTTATACCCCGCGCAATCGGAGCGTAATCGGGGAACAATCGGGGTGTAATCGCGGCGCAAACGTAGACGCGAACGGAGAGCGAGCAAGACTATCCCCAAACACAAGCGGGGTGCGAGCAAGATGCAAACGGGCGCTACGAGAAATTCGGTCAGATTCTCCCGCCCGCGAGGCAATATTTTTTCGCGGCGTGGTTATTTGCTTGATTTTTTTTGCGTTTTGATATATACTTTATTGCAAAGTTCAAAAAAACGGAGTGCTTATGAAAGGTTGGAAGCTCGTTAAGCCCCATACTCTCGAAGAAAAGGAGCTTGCGGAAACCGAAAATACAACGGCTTGCACGAAGGTGAGAATTACTAAGGCTCTCCTTTCCCTTTCGGACGTTTTGTGCTATCGCGGCGATATCGACTGCGAAAACGTCGTTCTCGGAAGCTCGGGCATAGGCGTCGTTTCCGAAACGGAAGCGAACCTGTTCGGTTTAGAGAAAGGCAAGCACATTTACGTCGAACCGTGTAAGGAATGCGGCGAATGTTACAACTGCAAAAACCGCGAATTCGACAAATGCCTCGACAGGCTCGTCGCGGGCGAAGATTACGACGGATTTTTAAGCGACTTTATGTCCGTTCCGCACGAAAAACTGTTCGTTCTCCCCGAGAGCGTTTCCGATTTCGAGGCGTTGTTTATAGACCATATTTCCCTTGCCGTCGCCGTGGTTGATAAGCTCGGCGTGCAGAAGGGCGATTACGTCGCGATACTCGGCGCGAACAACTTCGGCAACATTCTCGCCCAGCTCCTCATTTATTATCAGGCGGTTCCCATCGTTTTAACCAACGACGAAGAAGATTACGAAATAGCCAAAAAGTCGGGCGTTTACTACGTTTTGGGCAAAGACGACAATTGGCAGAAAGAAGTCTCTTCCATAACGAGCGGCAGAATGGCGGATAAAGCGGTGTTCATTTACGAATCTAATATCCCCATAATAAAAGCCTTCTCCCTCGCCTCGTTCAACGCGGCGGTGGCGATAACGGGCGTGACTTCGGGCAGTATTTCCATTTCTTTTACGCAGGCAATCAAAAAACAGCTCGACATTCTTTGCATAAACAACGGCTACGGCAACGCGGCTTCCGCGATAAACCTTATCGCGAACAAGGCGATAAATCTTTCGCAGTTAAAGCTCGCTTCCGCAACCTACGAATCCGTTCCCGAAACGTTTGAAAAACTCTCGAAAGAATACGACGAGACGGGCAAAATTTACGAAACGGTCATCGACCTTATTTAATTTACGAAACGGTTTCGTACTTTAATTATTGATTTTATATAATACTTTTTTTATTAAAAACCTCCCGCGGCGGCTCGTTGCCGCCGCGGGAGGTTTACTTTTTTTCAATAGATTTAATTTTGGTTTTACTTCGCGTTTTGAATTTACTTCGCTTTTTGGACTTTACTTCGCGTATTTTCTTATAATCGCCTGCATTTCGGGAAGGCGTTTTTCCATAAGCGAAACGAGCTTAAACTGCGTTCTCGCGCGGTCGAGATTGTGATTTTCTCTCGAAGTTCTGAAATACACGTCGCCGCGGAGATAATCTTCTAAAAATCTTATGCCGCACTCGTAGGTCATCATAATCGCGCCGAGCGGCAAATTATCGAGTTCCGCTTCCGTCAGGCAGCCTTTAAGCTCGGACAAATACCCCTTTGCGTACACGTCGAAAAGCTCCAAAGAGAAATCGACTTTATCGAGATTCGGTTCGTCCTCCGCCGCGGTATTGCAGCCGAAACGAATACTGTCGCCGAAGTCGTAACACGTCGAACCCGGCATAATGGTATCGAGATCTATAACCGCAAGGGCTTTATTCGTCTTCGCGTCGAACAAAACGTTGTTAAGTTTGGTGTCGTTATGCGTAACCCTCGAAGGAATTTCCTTAGAAGCAAGCTTATCCACGATTTTACCCGTCATGTCCTTTCTCGCAAGCGCGAATTCTATTTCCGCTTTTACGGAATCTTTTCTTCCCGCTTCGTTTTCTTCTATCGCGTTAAGAAGGTCGTTAAAACGCTTTTTCGTATCGTGGAACTGCGGAATCGACTCGTATAAAAGCGACGCGTCGAAATCCGCAAGCATTGCCGCGAAACGCCCGAACGCAACCGCCGACTGATAAAATATTTCGGGGTTTTCCGCTATCTGATACGCCGCGGAATCTTCTATGAAAAGATATACTCTGAAATAATTTTCGCCGTCCGTCCAGAACACTTTTTCGTCTTTTGCGGGAATAAGCGTCATGGTTTCTCTGTCGGAATCGCCTCCGCGCGCCGTAACGATTTTTCTCGCAAATTCGGTAACGAGTTTAATGTTGTTCATAAGCCGCGGAACGTCTTTGAAAATCTTGTTGTTCACGCGCTGCAATATATATTGTTTTTTACCGCCGTTCGCGGTAGTTTTAACAAGATAAGTATCGTTTATATGTCCTGCGCCGTAGCGTTCGCAATAAGTGACTTCTCCTTCAATCCCGAAATGCGCGCACGCACCCAAAGCGTCGTAACCCATAAAGCTTTAATTCCTCCGTAAAATCGGCTCTGTGCCGAATGCTTTTTCATTCTACTATATTGTAAGTTTTCGGAGGGGTTTTGTCAAGCTAAATTTTGCCGTTTTCTTTGTATCTGAAAAGGTTTTTTCGTTTTTACGCATACAAAAAAAGCGCGGGCGAGAAAGTAATCTTTCTCGCCCGCGCTTTACTCTTATCGTCGCGCCGATAAAATTATTATTTCTTCTCCTCTTCGCCGCCGAGGACGAATACGTTGACCTTTTTAAGAGTCGGGTTATCATCCGCGTTCATTTCGTATTCACTTTCTAAGTTTTCGACAACGTTTTCGTAAAATTCGCTTTCGACGTACAGATTTTCCGTTAATCTCAAAATCGTCCTGAATTCTTCCCATTCGCGACTAACGCGCTGATAAACGTCGGGATTCTCGGTTTTATAAGCGTAAAAATTAGTAACAAAGGCTTCCGTCTTTTCGTACCCGCGAAGCTTTGCGTACTCGAAATAAGCCTCTTTTTTCGGAACTTCCTGCGGAATACGTTCGTCTACCTTTGCCCAGTATTCGTTATACGGCTCGTATGTTTCGTCGGGACATTCGTAAGTATATTCACGTCCGAACACAGCGACTTGCACGCTGCAATTATCGTTTATATAAAGATTTTCTATCGAACCGAGTTCCTTATAAATACCGTCTTCGTAAAACGGCAACGTTCCGAATACTATACTTATATCGCCCGTTTCGCTCTTGCCGGTATACGCGGTTAAATCCAGCGTTTCCATAGCCGAGGTTACGATTATTTTTCCCGCTATCTTTTTCACCGTTTTCGGCAATACGAAATTTTTAACTTTGGTAAAAGACGTTAAAAAATATCTCGTCTTGTTATAAACGTGATCCTTGCCCGCAAAATACTCGTCGTCCTCGCCTATCTGCGTAAGCGCGCCGTTATCGGGATCTTCAAAAACGATTTCCTCTAAATATTGCGGATAGCAAAGCGCGGAATCGCCTATTTTCTTGACGTGCTTCGGTATAATCAGCTTTTTCGTTGCGGGAACGGAATATTTGCCGAGAACGGTAACGCCTTCGGGAACTGTATAGCTGTCTCTGACGGACACCGAGGGCATATCGCCTATATAGTCGTTGACGAACGTATTATCCCTCTGCTTCGCCACGATAGCCACAGCGTCCTTTTCCACGAGCGTTTCGCCTTTCGTAAGACTTTTTGCCGTCAGGTACTTATCGCCCGTATAGCCCATAGTATCGGTCATAAACGGAATTATGCAGGCTTTGGCAAAACCGAAGTCCTTTTCCTCCACGACGTAATTATGCCCGTCGAAGGTAGCGAAAGAAAATTCTTTAAGCAACAATCTGAAATCGGAAAGTTCGAGTTTGGAAAAGTCGTAACTGCCCTTTTCTTCAAATTTCGCGTCCACTATGTATTTTTCGCTGTCGTAATATACGAAACGCATCTGATACTCGTTGCCGTACCTCTGATAATGCGCGAGCGTAAAGTCGAACTTGCCGTTCTCGTATTCTTTGAAAAACATATTCACGCAACTTTCGTTCTCTTCTCCATAGCTTACCGCGTCTACGCACGACGAACCGAGAAATTCGTACCCGCCGTCCTTTTCGGTCACGCGGACGTGCATATACGAATCGCCTTCTATAAAGCTGTACGTTTTGCCGAAGCTCCCGTCGCCCATAACCTCCGCTACGGACTTTGCAAGAACGGCTATATTAAGCCCCTGATAAAGCGCGCTGCTCGTCGCTTTGTATCTTTCCCGCGCGTCAAGCTCCACGTCTTTAAGATCGTCGCCGATATGTGCTTTAAGCGCGGTAAAGAGAGGCGCGGTGACGGACGCAGGGCGATCCGAATAAACGCTTACCCCGCTTTTTGCCGCGACGGCAGACCGCATTGCCTGCGCACCCCGAACGCCCTGTGCGCTTTGCTCGGAAGCCGCCGAAGAGTCGGAAGAAGCGGCTTTTTTGGTGTAGCCGGCAGATTCAAACGTGCCTTCCACGACCTCGGACATTATGCCGACCTTCTCGAACGTTCTTTTACTTCCGCCGAGACCGCCCAAAATACTGCACGCGGAAAGCGTAAACGCCGAAATCGCAAGGCACGCCGCCGCGGTTATCGCTAAAAATTTCTTTCTTGTTTTCATATTTTTTCCCCGTCTGACAAACCTTAAAAGCGACTCCGAAAAAATATCTTTCGGAGCCGCTTCTCGGATTATTGATTATTTTTTAAGGCACTCTTCGACCGCGACCGCGCAAGCGACGGTTGCGCCTACCATCGGGTTGTTTCCCATACCGATAAGTCCCATCATCTCTACGTGAGCGGGAACGGACGAAGAGCCCGCGAACTGCGCGTCGGAGTGCATTCTGCCCATCGTGTCGGTCATACCGTAAGAAGAAGGTCCTGCAGCCATATTGTCGGGGTGGAGCGTTCTGCCCGTGCCGCCGCCAGATGCAACGGAGAAATACTTCTTGCCGTTTTCTACGCACCATTTTTTATAAGTGCCTGCAACGGGGTGCTGGAATCTCGTCGGGTTGGTGGAGTTGCCCGTTATGGATACGCCTACGTTTTCGAGCTTCATTATAGCCACGCCTTCGGGAACGTTGTCCGCTCCGTAGCATTTTACGTTAGCTCTCGCGCCCTTGGAGAACGCGATTTCCTTTACTACCTTAACCTCTTCTTTATAAGGATCGAAGGTGGTTTCTACGTAAGTGAAGCCGTTGATTCTGGAAATGATATACGCCGCGTCCTTGCCGAGACCGTTGAGGATAACGCGGAGGGGTTTTACCCTTACTTTGTTTGCGTTAAGCGCGATTTTGATTGCGCCCTCCGCCGCCGCAAAGGATTCGTGTCCCGCAAGGAAGCAGAAACACTCGGTTTCTTCTGAAAGAAGCATTTTGCCGAGGTTGCCGTGACCTAAACCGACCTTTCTGTTTTCCGCAACCGAACCGGGGATACAGAAAGACTGCAAACCGACGCCGATATTCGCCGCCGCGGTAGCCGCGCTCTTGTCGCCCGTCTTTTCCGCCGCCTTTATGGCGATTGCAGAACCCACGGTGTACGCCCATTTAGCGTTTTCAAAACAAATCGGCTGGGTTTCCTGCGTTATGGTATAAGGGGAAATGCCCTTTTCTTCGCAAATTTTCTGACATTCGTCTATGGACGAAATGCCGTATTCTTTAAGAGTGGCGAGGATTTTCGCTTCTCTTCTTTCGTAACCTTCAAACTGAGCCATAGTTCAACACCTCCTTACTCTTTGCGCGGGTCGATGTATTTGACCGCGCCGTCTTCTTTCTTAAAGCGACCGTAAGTGCCTTTCGCCTTTTCGTAAGCTTCGTTAGGCTCCATGCCCTTCTTTATAAAGTCGGTCATCTTGCCGAGCGATACGAACTCGTAGCCGATTACTTCGTCGTTCTCGTCGAGAGCCATTCTCGTGCAGTAACCTTCGGTCATTTCAAGGTATCTTACGCCCTTCGCTTTCGTGCCGTACATAGTGCCGACCATAGAACGCGCGCCCTTGCCGAGATCTTCCATACCCGCGCCGATTACAAGACCGTCTTCGGAGAACGCGGACTGCGAACGACCGTATACTATCTGTAAAAAGAGTTCGCGCATCGCGGTGTTTATAGCGTCGCAGACAAGGTCTGTGTTAAGAGCTTCCAGAATGGTTTTGCCGGGGAGAATTTCCGCCGCCATAGCCGCCGAATGAGTCATTCCCGAACAGCCTATGGTTTCTACCAAAGCTTCCTCTATAATGCCGTTTTTAACGTTCAACGACAATTTGCACGCGCCCTGTTGGGGTGCGCACCAGCCTACGCCGTGCGTATAAGCGGAAATATCTTTTATTTCCTTTGCTTCTACCCATTTGCCCTCTTCGGGAATGGGAGCAGGTCCGTGGTGCGGACCTTTCGCTACGCAGCACATTTCTTTTACTTCTGCCGAATACTGCATAAAAATATGCCCTCCATAAAATTTCGTAATGTATTAACTACGGTTTCAGTATACCACATTTCGTTTGCGATTGACAATCGTTTTTTAATGTTTTTAACCGCGTTTTTCGAGATTTTTCGTCTAACTATCTCGTGCGGTTTTATTTTATCGTTCATTGCGAAGTCCGTTTTACGGCTTCGCTTCCGACTTTTTTTCGAGGCTTCTTTTATAATAGAAAAGGTATTGCTGAAAATAACCCGCGTTTTTTCCGAACCTGTTCACAAAGTACTCAGAAATCTTTTTTCTGTCCGAAAGCGTTCCGCCGAAATCTTCTTTATAAACCTTCTCTATCCAGGTATCCACGGGAAAGCCGTCCGCACGATGAAAACCGAACAGCACGGCGCAGTCCGCGACCTTAGGACCTACCCCCTTAATCGAAACGAGTTCTTTGCGAAGCTCTTCGGTAGAAAGTTCCGACAACGCGGCAACCGAAAAACCGTCCGCAATTTTTTCCGCAAGACATTTAACGTACCCTGCGCGGTATCCGAGTCCCGCTTCCTTAAAAAAACTTTCCGGCATTTCGGCAAGAGTTTCCGCGCTCGGAAACGCGCGATATTTAAGCCCGTTTTTTCCGAAACGCTCGCCGTAAAACACTTTTTCCTCTCCCGCTCCCGCGCAAAGCTTTTCTATTATTCCCTTTATTCTCGGAATATTGTTATTTTGCGAAACGATAAAAGAAAAAAGGGCTTCCTCTGGATTCTGGTTTAATATTCTTACGCCCTTACCGAGATTTGCCGCCGTTTTAAGCACGGGAACTCCGGAACTTAACGCCGCCGAAACGATTCCCGCGTAATCCCTTTCAAGGTCGAAAAAATTATAAAAATATTCTTCGTCGCCAGCCGCACACTCGATAACCGTTTTATCTTTTTCGCAATAGCAAAACGCGCATTTATCAGCCGAAAAAACGAGATAACCGCAACCGAAATCGTCGCCGCCGTTTGTTCCGCCCGCCGCCGCGGCGGTTGGCGGGCAAACCGCTCCGCCGAGCTTTGCCGCACCGTCGCCGTAATCTCCGCCCGTTTCTCGGAATCGGAAAATCTGCCCGCAACAAAGCGTGTCTTTGATATCGAAATATTCTTTATCGAACGTTATTTTAACCGTTTTTTCCATAGCGTTTCACCTTTTAAAAAGCCCGTCGCCGCTTTCGGATTTTATAAAAGCATAGCCGAAAAAGAAAAAGCGAGCCGAAAAACAGCTCGCAATCTTTCTTTAATTAGTTTTCTTTGGCGTAGACGCTGACTTTCTTGTCGTCCCTGCCCATTCTTTCAAACTTAACCACGCCGTCGATAAGAGCGAAAAGCGTGTCGTCTCCGCCGATACCTACGTTGTTACCGGGGTGAATTTTCGTGCCGCGCTGACGAACTATAATGCTGCCGCCTTGTACGAACTGACCGTTAGCCGCTTTGATGCCTAATCTTTTAGCGTTGCTGTCTCTGCCGTTTTTGGTGCTGCCGCCACCTTTGTGGTGAGCAAATAATCTGAATAATATCATATATAATTGCCTCCTTTCTTATTTCGCGACGATCTCGGTGATCTTAACCGCGGTGAAAGGTTGTCTGTGTCCCTGTTTCTTCCTTTCGTTCTTCTTGGCTTTGTACTTGAAGACGACTATCTTCTTGTCTTTGCCCTGTTCTACGATTTCGCCTACGGCCTTAAAAGCTTTGGCTTCCTCCGCAACCTTAACTCCGTTTTCGTCCGACACCATTAAAACGCCGAATTCCACTTTGTCGCCTACGTTTCCCGAAAGTTTCTCGAATCTTATGACCGAACCGACTTCCGCTTTGTACTGCTTAGAACCGTTTTCTACGATAGCGTACATATCTTCGTTACCTCCTGTAACCCGTCTCGCCGAATTTTGATTTCGGGGCGGTGCTTTTTTGCTTCGTTCAAACAGTTTTCCCTGCCGGACTCTGCGATTTAAGCGCACTTAAAAATAACCCCATTCGAGCGGCTCATTCGGTATTCTACTAAATTTACGGCGAAATGTCAAACGATTTTGATATGTTTACGATAACTTTTACGGCGGTTTTCATATTTTTTTCAAAGGCGGCACGAATGATTTTATTTTAAACGCGCAAACTACGCTAAAAAGCTATAAGGAGGCTTATATGGCAGACGAAAACGTAAATCGCAAAGCAGTTACGGACGTTTATAAAAACGCGCACCTCGCGCTTCAAAGTATCTCGGATATTCTTCCCGCGGTCGAAGACGAAAAACTTAAAAAGGAACTGAAAGACGAATACGACGGTTACGAAAAAATTATAGGTAAAATCTCTTCTTATCTCGCGGAAAAAAACATCGAACCCAAAGACGTGAACGTTTTTAAAAAGGCAATGATGTGGAGCAGCGTTAAAATGAAAACGCTTATCGACGATTCTAAAAACAATATCGCGGACATGATGATTAAAGGAACGGTTATGGGCATCAACGAACTTACCGCGATGAAAAACGAAAAGGAAAACTACGACGAAAATGTGGAAGGCTTTATTTCGGAACTTCTTTCTCTCGAAGAGGGCTATTACGAAAAACTGAAAAGCTTTCTGTAACGAACGTGCAAAAAACCGACCTTCTTCCCCCACCGATAAATAAAGAATAATTTCTCCCCGTCACATTTAACCTTCCCGAACAATATTATAATAATAAACGAAAGACGGGATATTACTAATGACGGGATTTCTTTTTATTACCGCGTTTACGGTGAGTATAGACTCGTTCGCGTGCGGCTTTTCGCTCGCCTTTAACGGGAAAGGTAAAAATAAATTTATCGTCGCGCTCGTTATCGCGCTGACGGTCTTTGCCATGTGCGCCGCCGCTAACTACGCGGCTGCCGCGCTTGCGGAAATTTTAAGCGAAAAAACAGCTTCGCTCGGCGGTCTGATTCTCGTAGGCGTGGGCGTTTTTAACCTTATTAAACCTGCGGAAAACACGGAAACGACAAAAAAACTCAACGGTGGGAACGAGGATTTAAAAAACGAAAAATCAGATTGCGCAAAACGTGAAAAAGGAAAGCTCGTACGGCAATCTTTACTTGCGGGTTTTGCGGTGGGGCTCGACGGCGCGGCGGCAAATCTTTCGCTCGCGATAATGGGGATAAACGGATTCTACGTCCCCGTAGTCATTGCGGTCATGCACGCCGTGATGATAGTTTTGGGCATAGTTCTTTCAAACGTGCCGTTTATAAAACGATTCGGAAAACTTAAATTTCTCCCTCCGCTCGTGCTGATACTTTTGGGACTGTATAAACTTTTGCCGCTGTTTTTATAAACGCCTATTTATTTTCGGTTATCTTCGTCGCGATTATTTATTTCGTGACTATATATATCAAAGTTAATATATATCGTGACTACACTAAAAAATACTTTCGGCTGGGCGCGAAAAATTTTCGCGCCCAGCCGATTTTTTATCACTTCTACCGTCTTCTACTTTCTAAAATCGTCGTCAATCCCCAAAAGATAATCGGAAGAAACGCCGAGCGAAAGGCTCATTTGCCTTAAAATATCGTAGCTCGGCTTCGCCTTACCTTTCAGCCACTCGCTCACCTGACTTTGTTTAACACCCACTCTTTTCGCAAATTCCGTCTGCGTCATATTGTTTATAGTAAGAAATTCCCTTAATATTTCCGAAAAATTATAGTCCATATTTTTATAATATAGAAAATTCTATATTTTCTCTTGACATATAGAATATTCTATACTATAATATGGTTAATTCAGGAGGTATTATTTATGAAACACAAAAGACTATTTACTATCGGCATACTTTTTCTTATTGTTTGCGTCACCGCTTTTTCAACAGCCTGCGGAAACAACTCAAACGCTAAAGAAGACAACCCCACAGAATTTTACGATACCGTAAAAGAAAGCGCAGACCTACTCGAAATCGTTGCTGACGAAATTTATTCTTACTGGTACGACGCTATTTACAACAAAAAGTATTCCGGAAATATCAATTTGGCAATAGCTTATGCCCAAGCGGATAACTCGGAAAACATTGAGAAAATAAAAAGCAACGACAAGAAAATTAAAGAGCTTTATGCAAAAGCAAAAGATTGTGATTGCTCCGATGAGGTAAAAGAAGTTATGCACGCATATAACGACTTCTATTCCTTTGTTATTGACGTCAGCGGATCTTTTAACTCATATTCGGCAGGAAATGAAACAAAAAAGAAAGCATTATCAACCGCGCTTAAAAATCTTTCTTTTGAGCTATAATAACTCAAAAGCCTTTCGGAAAAATTGTCCGAAAGGCTTTTTTATAACCGTATTCTCTCGTCATTTTGTTTTCAAAATACGCCTGATTATTTTAAGTTGCAGTCCTTTCGGTAGAATATTCAGCAATAAAAGAAGCGGATTGCGGTTTATGGAATATGCAAAACGCGGGGTTTTTTTATTTAAAATCTTAAAAGTTTTTTCCGCGATTTTTTCGGGAGGCACGCACTTTGCCTCCACCGTGTCCACTATTTTTTTAAACCTCGCCGCGTTATATGTATAAAGCTTCGTTGTTTGGCAAAATCGGTCGAGTGCGGAAGTGGATACCCCCAGCATATCCGTTTTCACCGCCCCCGCGCGCAATACCGATACCGATACGCCGATCAATTGCATTTCCATGGCAAGCGAAAACGCGTATTTGTCGAGCGCGGCTTTCGTTACGGCGTATATCCCCGTAAAAGGAAGCGGATTAAGTGCGGCAAGTTCGCTCGTAGTCATCACTATGCGAGCGCCGATTTTCAAAAATCCCGCAAAAATTTTGTTTACGAGTATCGCCCCGAACAAATTGATTTTGAAGATGCTTTCAAGTTGCGCCGTTTCGATTTCTATAAAAGAATCGAGCGCGTATATCCCCGCAAAATGAATTATCGCATACAGCTCCCCCGTAACCTCGTTTACGCGCCGAGCCGCCTCCGCAACGCTCGCCTCATCCGTAACGTCCGTTTCTAACCAAATAACGTTTTCTTTCGGCTCGCCCGTTTTTTTGTCGAGCGCAAACACGCAAAAGCCGTTTTTCACGAGAAGTTCTACGGTTTTTCTTCCCATTCCGCCGCTCGCACCCGTCACAACAACGTATTTCATATATTTTAACCACCTTTTATTTTCCGCATTGCTTAACTATTTACTTTACGATTCCGATATGCGAAGTTTGGCAGCGACAGCATCACAAATCGCCGCCTTCCTTTTTGATTCTACCATAAACCAGCGATAATTCGGTATTATATCCTTTACCTCCTCCTTGCAAAGCGTAAGCCCTGTCGGCACAACCTTTCGCAGAAACGTAATCGCCGACGTCGCAATACGCCGCCGCCAGAGAAGTCAACAAAGGCGTACTTAAACAGCACCTGAACAAGCTTCTGTTTTCCATCCAGAAATCTATTGCCTTTTGCGGCTGACCGAGCGCCCTGTAACAACTTGTAATAATCGGAAAAACCGTACTGTAATAGTCTACCGAATCCGTAAATTTGTTCAATCCGAACGAAACGGCAGTCTGGCAAGTCGAGTACAATTCGGCGATTTTAAGCTCTTTTATATATTTCAACAATTCGTTTTCTCCGTAGCCTGAATAATCAACGTTTTTCAAATATTCGTTTAATATCGGACGAGAAACGATTTTCGGAATTTCTATAAAAGAGCCGTCGTAAATTCTCCCGTTAAGATAGTAAAAAGTTTCACCTTGATAAATAATTTTTTCCATTCTCCCTCTATGACCTCGTTTGTTATTGTATCATAATCAAAACGATTTTTCAATTTTTTAGTTAAAAATGTGAAAATAAAGGAAAAATCGAAATTTTTGCATACTAAAAAATCAAGGAATATTGAGGTTTTTTTTAACAGTTTTACTGCCCGATTTACTGCCCAAACTTTGCGGAAAAACGGCAAAACGCGTGTTAAAAAACGCGAAAAAACGCAGAAAAAACGGCAAAAATCATACGATTTTTGCCGTTTTGGCGGAGAAAGAGGGATTTGAACCCTCGCTACGGTTTAAGCCATACTACTCCCTTAGCAGGGGAGCCCCTTGAGCCACTTGGGTATTTCTCCGCACCGTCAAGTTGTTACGCTTTACCTCTCCCCGCGTTCCCGCTTTAATAAAGCGTTTCGCGATTTTCCATTCAGCGTCTACGATATATTATCATAATTCTTTCCTTTTGTCAAAGCATTTAACTAATCTTTTTCATATTTTTTCTCCGTTTTGCGGTTTTTGCTCCTGTCTCCCCCGTCTCGTCCTGCCGTTTACGACGATATTCGCCAAAACTTCACGTCTGCAAAGCGTCGCCACCCGCTCGCGCTATCTCCCGTTATCAAAGTCCGGTTCGTCGATATAATCAATATAGTCGGTCTCGTCAAAGTCGTTAAACTTATCAAAATCGTCAATCTCCGTTATTCCGAACGAATTTTCCTCTTCGTTACCTTCGGGGCGTTTTGCCCGTCCTTCCACGATCTTACCTTTGAGCGACGCGTAAGTGTCCGAGCGAATTTTTATCGAAGCAACGGGCGCACCGTCTATAAGCTTTATCAGATACCCCTCGCTTTTATAGCCCTCTTTAC
Organism: uncultured Clostridia bacterium; assembly: GCA_934271275.1. GTDB lineage: Bacteria > Bacillota > Clostridia > Christensenellales > Borkfalkiaceae > UBA1259. The sequence goes on from CAKQRD010000002.1 coordinate 130,147, forward strand.
TATACGAAACAACCTTTCTCTCTCCCTCGTATAGTTCGGGAAACTCGCCGTCGTCATCCGCAATGACCTCTTCTTCGGGTGCGGCGATTTTATCCGTTATCACGCTTTTTCGCACGAATTTTTCTTTCATCGGCTCGCCGTACAAAGTTATCCTTATAGTGGATTCGTTTGCCGTCGCCTTGATTATCACGGGGTTATGCGTATCGTTGATAAATCTTAAATCCGCCGACCCCGAGTTCACCATAGCGTCGAATGACGGCGCGATATAAGAAACGGGCAGGCTGTGCGAATGGTATTCGGTTATTTTTAGTCCCGAAAGCAACGCGGCGTTATAGAGCGTCGTTGAAACCTGACAGACTCCCCCGCCGACTCCGTCCACGAATTTGCCGCCGACGATTATTTTCGCCTTTTTGTATCCGCGGGCTTCCGTCCTTGCTCCAACCGTATCGTTAAACGAAAATTCGCCGCCGACGTCTATAAACGTATTGTCGAGAGCATTCGCCGCCACCGAAATATTGTTTTTGCGTTCAGGTGAGGAAGTAGTGTACGAGGTATAAAACTCCGCGCGTTTAACTATTTTCTGCGGGCGAAGGTCATAAAAAGGCATTTCCGCGTAAACGACCGCCGCCCCGCCCGTACTTCCCGCGCCGCCGTCACAAAAATTTTTTATCGCAAAAGACGGAATCAAGATAAACGCCGCAAAAAACGAGCATGACAGAACGACGAGGGCGAAAATCGGCGCAGTTATCGCCGTCGAAACCGACTTCCTTCCGCGCGTTGATTTATGTTCGGCGAGTTCGGAAAACTTATTTGTTTTTTTCGTGACAGAATTGTTTTTCATTATATAAAGCAAGTATGCGTATTTTTATCGGAAAAAATTCTTAATCGGATATGCAAAAAGCTTTTTCGCCGAAAACTTTGCCGCGGCTGAAAATAAGTTTTACGAGAAGCGTTAAAAATACTTGCAAAACTCCTCCCGATATGATAGAATAAGAAAAGTATTCGGGATGGAGACGTAGCTCAGTCGGTTAGAGCGCTCGCTTCACATGCGAGAGGTCCAGGGTTCGAGTCCCTGCGCCTCCACCACTTCTTATGAACGCGGCTTATGCGGCGCATCGTAACCTTTGCGGGGGTATAGCTCAGTTGGTAGAGCGCTTGAATGGCATTCAAGAGGTCGCCGGTTCGACCCCGACTATCTCCACCAAAGCGTATCGGTCGAAAGGCTTTGCCCTTTCGACCGATATAATTAAAACGATAAATTTTTATATTTTTTGCTTCCATAGTTAAATGGATATGTCGCAATGCGCGACGGCGTTCGCAAGCTTTGCTTGCTCGGCTAAACGGAACCGTTACATCCATTTAACAAAACAAGTTTCGACTTTTTATATTTTTCGCTTCCATAGTTAAATGGATATAACGGCCCCCTCCTAAGGGGCAGTTGTGGGTTCGATTCCCGCTGGGAGTACCAAAGCACAACTTTGCACCTTGCGTGCGGAGTTGTGCTTTTATATTTTCGGCGACTCGAAATTTGTCTTGTCATCGTTTTTTACACTTTTCGATTTATTTAATTACGACCACTCCTCTTCCCCGCTGCAAAAAATACTTTCCGCAATATTCAAAAAACATTCGGATACTTTACAAGTCAAAACTATTCCGTGTATAAATCTTCGAGTTTCGGGTATCATTACTTTACCCCCGTAACCACTGACAAGCTTATTTACATAAACTGATAACGGGAATTACTTGAAACGTCGGAGATATTATGATTAAAAGAGGCGAATTATATTATGCGGACCTCAGTCCCGTAGTAGGAAGCGAACAAGGCGGAGTAAGACCCATTCTCATCGTTCAGAACGATACGGGTAACAAATACAGCCCGACGATTATTGCCGCGGCGGTTACAAGCCGTCTTACAAAAGCCAAACTTCCGACTCATATAGAAATCAACGCAAACGATTTCGGGCTGAACAAGGATTCCGTAATTCTGCTCGAACAAATCCGAACGCTCGATAAACGAAGGCTGAAAGAACGCATAGGCGAACTTTCCCCCGTTACTATGCGAAAAGTGAACGCGGCTCTTCTCGTAAGCCTCGGATTTACGCAGACAAACGGACATAGTGTAACCGTATAACTTTTATTTTTAAGACTCAAAGCCCGCGGCGCGAAAATTCGCGCCGCGGGCTTCCCGTATTTCCCTTATACTCCGTATTCCTTTATCTAATAAATCTCTTTATCTGATAATTCCATTTCATCAATAATATCCGTACTTTTTATGCTTTGCGACGAGGAAAGTAATCGACAACGCGAACGCGCAGACCTCCGCCACGGTTATCGCCAGCCAGATGCCGCCTTTTCCCATAATCATCGGCAGGAATATAACCGCCGCCGCCTGAAACACGAGCGTTCTCAAAAACGATATTATCGCGGAAATCGCGCCGTTGTTCAGCGCGGTGAAAAATCCCGAAGAAAATATATTGAACCCCGACAACAAAAACGCAAACGAAAACAATCTGAAAGCTTTTACGGTAAGAGTTAAAAGTTCTTGGTCGTAGCCGACGAAAAGTTTGGCAAACGGCACGGCGAGCGCCTGCGCAAGTCCGGAAAGCACCACTCCCGATACAGCCATACATATCACGCTTTTTCTGAACACGTTTTTAAGCTCTTCCCGATTGTCCGCGCCGTAGTTATACGAAACGATTGCCGCGCTGCCTATGGTATAGCCTATCGAAATCGCCACGAACACGAACTGAACGTACATCAAAACGCCGTACGCGGAAACGCCGTTTGCCCCGAACAGCCGCAAAAGCCGATAGTTATACAACAGCCCTATAAGCGACGAGGCGATGTTGCTCATAAATTCCGAAGAACCGTTCGAGCAAGCCGCGAGTATCGGCTTTATTTCGAGCTTGGTTTTGGTTATCCTTAAAAGGCTGTCGTTTTTTCTCAAAAAGTACACGAGCGGAATAACGCCGCCGACCGTCTGCCCTATACCCGTCGCGACCGCCGCGCCCGCAAGCCCCCATCTGAACCCCGCGATAAAAACGGCGTCTAAAATTATGTTCGTCACCCCCGCGGCTATCGTGACGTACAGCCCGAGCTTGGGTTTTTCCGCCGTAACGAGAAAGCTCTGGAACAGATTTTGGAGCATAAACGTAGTCGTGAAGGCTATTACGATAGAACCGTACAGCACGCAATCGTCAAGCATCTCTTCTCCCGCGCCGAGAGCTTTTGCAACCGGTCTTACGAGCAACAAGCCTGCGGCGGTGAGAAAAACGCCTACGATAAGCGTTAAATATATCATCATCGTAAAAACCTCGTTCGCCCGCTCGCGATCGCCCGAACCGAGTATTTTGGCAACGAGCGCGCTGCCGCCCGTGCCTATCATAAAGCCCGTCCCGCCAAGAATCATTATGAGCGGAAACACGAAATTGAGCGCGGCGAAAGCCGTTTTGCCCGCCACGTTCGACACGAAAAACCCGTCCACTACGCCGTATATGGATGTGAAAATCATCATTATTATAGACGGAAACACGAATTTGAAAAGCTTTCGGTATGTAAAATGGTCGGATAATTTAATTCTCATAATCTCTTTCTATGCCCTTTCTCTCTGTTTTAATCGTTCTCTTTCGGTTATTTATCTATTCTTTATTTATTCTATATTTGTCGCGTAGCTTTTAAAACTTATTAAGGGCGTTCGCTTTCACACGAACGCCCGCCTTTTAATCTTTTAATAAGCGATGCTAATCTTTAACGTAAGAAGTTATGTATTGCGCGATACATTTTGCGATTTCTTTTATGTTCGCGCCCGAAGTATTTACGCAAAGATTGTACGTCCGCTTATCTCCCCACACCGTGGAAGAATACATGTCGTGCGTCTGTTTCCTCACTTTATCGAGTTTTTTTATTCGCCTTACGAGCTGTTTGTCCGTAAGGTTTTTCTCGGTTTCGCCCGCGCGCGCTCTGCATCTCGCGAGCTTGGATTCCGTGTCGGCATACACGAAAATTTTGAACGGATTATATTCCGCAAGCACCGAATCCGCACTTCTGCCGACGATGACGCAATCGCCGTGTTCGGGCAGTTTTTTGATAATATCCTGCTGACTTGCGAGTATCTCGAAATAATGGGTATTTACGGGCGCGATATACCCGAACGAACGCGAAAACGTAATGGGATAAACCGCCGCGCCTACGCCGTTTTCCAAAGTTCTTTCTATATAATTCTCGTCAAGCGAGGTGTCTTTCGCGATTTTTTCTATGATCTCTCTGTCGTAGTAGCGGAAATTCAGCTCGTCGGCAAGTCTTTTGCCCAGTTCTCTCCCGCCGCTGCCGAACTCTCTGCTTATCGTTATTATTTTCATGTTTTCTTCTCCTATTTTTCCTTTATTATTTACGGTCGTTTCGCCCGCTTTTTTCTTTATAATCTTTATTTACGTTTTTATCGTTATTTTCGTTGTTTCCGTTTCTTTCGTCGTTCGCGGTTAAGCCCGTCTCGTAAAGTCTTTTCGCAAGCCGCTCGGCGCGGGAAAAGTCCTTCATCGCCGCCTTGAAAAAGCTTGCCATCTCCTTTTCTGTACAGTTACGCCGCAAAAGTTCGGCGTTAAGAAGATATTTGAGAGTAGCCGAAGAAGGCAACTTCCTCTCCTCGCCGTTTTGCACCGTTCCCGCCGAATCGTCGCCGCCAGACAAAAACTCATTTTTAAGCTCGGATTTCGCAAGCTTTATCGCATTTTCGCCGTCTTTTTCTATCAGTTCGTCTATACCTCCGAGAGTGTTTATCCCGAGGTATTTGAGCTGAACGAGATACGGATCGGAAGGCGATTCGGTAACGCCCGCAAGCCCGCATGCCGCCGCGAGTCTTTCGGTAAACGCGCGCATAGCCGCGTTCTGCTTCATATAGATGGCAAGGGTGGTCAAATCCGCTTCCATATCGCCCGCCGTGCCGTTGCCTATTTTTTCCTCTATTTCTTCGCCGTAACGCTTAACGCCGTCGCGGATTTCGCAGAACATTTTATCAGCGATTTCCAGAAGTCCCGCCACGCGCGAAAATTCTCTTACCACGTTTTTAGGCGTGCCGAACGCGCTTTTATAACCCATATCGTGCTGCATTTCCGCCCAGGCATGTTGCAGGAGGGAGCGTATTTGCAGCTCGAAACGTATTTCGCAAAGCTCGTTTTCGTACCCGGCGTTTTTCGGGAGCGAAAAGACGAAATGCAACGAAAGATACCCGAACGCATCGGGACTCAAAACCGCGCGTTTATCCACCGAATTTTCTTCGTCCACGACGAAAAGTTTGCTCGCCTCCGCCGCGAATTTATCCACGTCGTCGGAGAAAAAGCAGATAACGCGCGCGCCGTAAACGTCCGTAATATCGGTAAGCGTGCGATATTTATCGCCCTTTCTCGTCAGTTTGCCTTTAAGGCTCTCCTCCGATTTTACTCGCCCTTCGATTGCCATAACGCGCACGCCGGTATTACTTGCGACTTCGCCGAGAAGTTTTTCGACTATTTCGCCGAGCCGTTCGTACCTCGCCCTTTTTTCGCGATATTCTTTTATTATTTTTTCGGAAACGTCCATAATTTTCAAGCCTTTCCGCCGAGAGATTTTTTAAGCTCCTCTATCGCGGCGGGAATTTCGGGATTAAAATCCGAATAATATTTCAGACTTTCTTCTATATATCTTTTGCGAAAGCTTTCGTCGCAGAAAAACGCGCTCTTTAAGTTATGCAATCTGTCCGCGCCTTTAACCGCAAACGCAACGGGGTTTTTGCGGATATTGCGGACGTATTCGTCCATAGAAAGTCCCTCGCGTTTTGTTAAAAGCTTTACCGCTTCCAACACGGTTTCGCCGCCCAAAGCCGCTATTTCCGCTTCGGCAGCGTTCGTATCCTCCAAGAGGTCGTGAAAGAGGGCGGTAAGAACGTATACCTCGCCGTAACCTTTTTCTTTCAAATACTGTGCGACCGCTATCGGGTGCGTTATATAAGGCTCGCCGCCCGCACGGAATTGCCCCGCGTGTTTTTTTGCGGCATATTCCTTTGCCGCGGCATAACGCTCTCTTTCGTCGTTAGATTTCTGCATAAAACTACCGTGAACCATTGTTCTTAACATATTCTACCACATAAAAAATAAAGTTGCAACCCCATACGGACAACGAAAAAGGATAAAACGTAAAAAAAATTAAAGTTTTTTGAAAATACGGCGCGTAAACGCTTGTAAAAAGAAAAACTATTTGATAGAATATATCCGTTAAATATTTAGGGGTATCGCCAAGCGGTAAGGCAACGGACTCTGACTCCGTCACTTCGGTGGTTCGAATCCATCTACCCCTGCCACTGAAATCGTAGATTTTATCTACGATTTCTTTGTTTTTTTTCGACATATTTTCTTAAATCGAAAATCATTGAAAAAATAGCGTTTTTAGGGGGTATTGGGAAGTTTTTGGGAAGTAAAACCGATTTATAAATTATATTTTACCTTTTCCGCTTAGTCCTGCGTAGCGATTATCGCGAAGCAGTAAGGTTATTATCCTTTACAACTCAAACGACAGAGAAACTAAACGCTTAACTAAAAAACAATTAAAAGAAATAGAGAGTTGTAAAAATCTATAAGAGATAAAAGAAAACTCGTCTGAACTTAAAGAGTTCAAACGAGTTTCACTTGGCAAGCCCGCTCAAAACAGATACATTTTCTATTTTGAAAGACAGATTTGAACTCATGTACATACTTAATGAAACGATCCGTAATACACAAATTTCCGCTCACATATTCTTTATTTTTAGTATCATACAAGAAGATTTTTTGCAAGCGTTTTGAAAGAACAAGATACTTATGTACTATATTCTTCATATAAATGCCCCGTTCCGATTCGTGTTCTTTTTCTGATTGTAATGCTCCAATTTTTTTCTTTTGCCAAATTTAATAATTTAATTCCGTTTTCCGAGTTCATTATTCTTTCATCTAAAATAAGACCAGACACAATATCCGCAAATATTTTATTTTTCTCATCAAGATTAAAAAGAAAAACTCGCCATTCTTTTTCTTCTTTCCAGCGACTCAGCTTTGTAACCATGCAGGTTAATGTTTGCATATTCGCTCTTTTTAGTAGTTCATCATCTTTTTTGCCACCCAAAAAATATTGCAACATATCAGAAAAAGAGTATTCATCGAAGTTATCTTTATACACGACCTTATACAGGCTAATTAACAATTTTTTTTTGTCAAATGGTAAGTCTTTTACTTTATTATAATCGTATTCAATACAAAACCCCTTATTACTGTTTGCATAATAGGCCCACATTGTATCCGAATCATAAGCTTCCGACATAGAGAAAATGTAAATATCTTTCCTGCTCTCATTATTAAAATTTATCAATGCACTCAGTGGCTTTTTTAAGTTTTCGGCGTTATTTCTAATCTCATTTTCCACCATTTCCAAAATCTTATTAATATAATTTTCTGAAGTTCGCCTATCGATGCCAATTTGAGAAAAAACATTTAACGCCTTCTCTCTATCAAGCTCGTAACTTTCATAGTTAACACAACCCATCAACATTTGATATGCTTCTTTATCATAAGGACTCAAAAAAATCTGTCGTTGTTTGAAACTTTCTCTCACCCATGCTTCAAGATAAAGCCACGGCTTTTTCAGAAAAAGTTCCATTTGTTTATTTACATCTTTTTCCAAATCAAAATTTAATGTTGAATCAAAATCGTCATTTAAAGTATTTGCTCTTGCCATATATAAATAACCATTTTTTAAGCCATCATAGGCATAGTCAAACGATTTGCCTTCGATAGAACGATATTTATATAATTTCCCATTATTCGGCAAAAAATCTATTATTCTCGTTATAATGTCATCTACGTTACTTTCGGACAAGTTTTCTAATGTAGTCGTGCCAAACATTAAATCCAAATGTTCTTGATATAATTGTTCTTTATTCATAAGCAATTCTCTAAATCAAACAATATTTTCTTTATATGTTAGTTAAAAGAGATTTAATTGTTTATTCTTAACGAAAATATTTTATTTATTAAATATAGCATCCAATGCCTTAAGCTCGGTATAGCATTCATTTAAAATTTCTATTGTTGGTTCAATCCTTGCTTGTGGCGAAGAACTATGTGCCGGAATAAATCTGCAGACCTTAGAAAATAGAGCAGAAATTCTACAACCACTATTTTTCAAAGCGTCTGTGTTTATGTTTTCGAATTTTGTCATTTTTATATCTGGCTCATATCTATTTATGGTCCCATTAAAAACTTTTTCTGCGACCATAAGCTCTAAAGCACTTCTCATATAACTGAAGCAATCATAAATATGATTCTTGTTTTCTCTTAAATCCGCTTTATTGGAGACTAAAGAATTCACTTTAGATTTGTAATATTTATATGTTTCAATGTTTGGAAATTCATATTTAATTTGCCCTGTATAAGGTTTTCCATCTATATTGCCTCTTTCAAGACAAATAAAAGTGTGCTCTTCATTGTCAAGGATTTCCTTTGCATATTTAGATAAAAAACCTACAAAAACCAAATTGTGTGTTAATATTATAATTTGTTTTTTTTGTGATAACTGAACTAAAACTCGGGCAACTGTTTCCATTCTTTGCAAATCCAAACTATTAACTGGATCATCCAAAACTAAAACATTATCCTTGTCCTCTATTAAGTTTTCTGCTATAAAATGAGACAAAGCTATTACTTTTTGTTCGCCCTCGCTCAATATACTACTTAAATCATATTTTTTATCAAGAAAAGTTTGTTTTAATGAAAGTTTTGATGCGACAATGTTGGGGGCAAAGTTTATATTTTTAGGCGCTTCAAGACGAACTAATTGTTCCTCTAAGCAAAGGGTAAACTTTTCTTTGTATTGGGTCGATAATATTTTTGATTGAATAGCAGACAAACTACTATTAGAGATTTTAGATAAAGGATTTAGGTTTAGTTGTTCGTTTATATTTGAAATAATAGCTTCTACGTTCTTTAATAAAATTGCGATACTGTTATATTCATTTAACTGAGCTCGATTATCACTTATCTCTTTCTCAATATTATCTTTTTGTTTATTAAGTATACTAATTTCTTCAATATACTTCTGTAAAGTCGCGTCTAATATGCTTTTGAAAAATCTTAAGTCACAAGAAGAATCAAAGTCTCCTAAATTTGAAAGAGGGTTATAATCTAATCTAACTAATTTTTGTAGAATTGTTGTAACTTTAATTACTTCTTTATAAAAATCACTATCTTCATTTTCAAAAAAAGGTACTATTTGTCCTATTTCGCTTATACAACTTTTTATTTTATCTTTAAATTTGTGTATTTTGTCAACTATTATGTTGATTTTTGCAGAGTTATCATTAGTAATAAATCTTGAATAAGACGATAGCAAGTCTTTTGCCTCTTCATTAATTGCTTGTCCACAAAAAATACAAGTTTCTTCTTCTTCAAAACTAATTCCATTCCTCGACTTAAGGAATTTATCAGCTACAAGTAAAAACTCCTTAAATAGTTCCTTTTGTTTTTCCTCCAAATTAAGTCCCGTTACAAAATCTTCAATCTTTACATTACCAGATATTAATTCGCTTGCTTTAATTAATTCACTTTTATATTCTTGCCAAAATTCTTTATTTTGTAATCCTGAAGATAGAAAAATTAAATTACTTAATTCTTCTATTTTGCTCTTTAATTTTTGTTTATTGCGTATTTGGAGTATGATTACATCTGTATTTAACATTGATGTTTTTTTGTTTAATTCTTCTAACTTTGCCTCAACAACATCTAAATTATAACTGTTATTATTAATAAAGTCTTCGATATTTTTCCGAGCGTTTCCTACTCTCATAATCGAATCAATTAGTAAGTGAACTTTCGTTCCATCAATGATCCCAAACAAGGTCATATCAGACTTTAATTGTGCTATACGTTCTTTTGCTTTTTTTGCCAAATCGCTTGTTGCCACATTAATTATGTTAAAAAAATTAAAGTCTTGGGGCATAAAAAGAATTTCTTTTTTATTTCCCAAAGAAAACTTAACACAATTAGAGTTGAATATTTTTAAATTAAGATTACGACAATTGGTTTTACTCCAAACGAAAGTTTCTTCTGTATTCCCATGTGTAATAGTAACATCCGCTGATTGCAATCCTATATCATCTTCTAAAAGATTGGTGTAAATTGTATTTTCCGAATCCAAAGAATTACCCATTGATTTAACAATTCTTACATACCCAGTTTTTCCCGTACCATTTGGACCATAAACGACTGTTAAGTTATTGTTAAAATTCATTTCCTGATTATTTAAGAGAAGGTTAACGTTTTTAACATTCTTTATAGAATTTAAGAATAATTTCGATGAAGGTTCACTTTCTAATTTCTTAAATATTATAGCAGGAAAAGAATTTGATATGTAGCAATTGATAATATTATCTAATTCTTCTTGTGAAATTTCTTCATATTTAAAGCAGAGATTTAATAGATATTGTGCCCAATATCCATTCGAATTTGCCCATGTTATTAATTTATCATATATATTTTCCATCATACTTCCCTTTGTACTTCTTATCAATTTTATTTATTGTCAAAATAGCAAAATTAATATTGCTATGTTTTTAATAATTGAATTCGGCAAAAAATTACGCTGTTTAATTTTACGCGTGGAGACATATCACAGTATTCCAAATTAGTTCATTCATTTGTGACATAGTAAATTTTCTTATCAATTACAGTGCGATTAAGTAAAATCACTTTTTTTATTATTATAGCATATCTTATCAAATATTACAAGTCGTTTTTATCACCACACCCAAGAGCAAAAAAAGTTTATTTGCATTATTTTTGAAACTTTTACATATAACAAATTTTTCTACACTTCCTGCTCTACTTCATAGCCGCCGATGAAAATTACTTTTATTTTTTCTTTTGACTCGACTATTACCGCCTTGATTATTTGGCGGACAAGTGTATCGTCGTATATCAGCGTCCGATTCTTCAACCCGTCGATTAAGTCCATTATTTCGGCTATACGCGATTGATTATTTTTATCCTTTTGATGCTGCTCCGCCAGCCTGTCTAAATCTGACTGTAATTTATTTTTCTCTGCCAATAATTCTTCTGCTTTCTTTTCGTCGAACGACTCTATCGTATCCGCGGAAATCGTATTAAACAACTCGTTTATTTCTTTCTCTATGGTTGCAAGTCTTAACTTAATTTCTATATCTTCACCTTCACACTTCGTGCAGCTAATACCGTTTTCTATATGCGTTTTTAGATTTTTAAGTAACTGCGGATCTTGCTGTGCAAATTTTTGTATAGCGTTTACTATCGCTGTCTGTATTCGATTTTCTTCTAATGTGGGCGAGTTATGGCAATATTTCTTACCATAGTCCAATCGCTTTACGCAACGCCACACTATCTGTTTTCTTCCGTGTGCCGTCCATGTACATCGTCTGTATGGCGTATGGCATTCTCCGCAGATAAGCAACTCCGTCAGAGCGTACTTACTCGAATACTTACCCTGCTCTGTTTTTGTACCGATTTCTTTAATCTTTTTCTTTCCGATTCTTCTTGCGAGTTCTTCTTGAACTCTGCCAAACGTTTCGGCATCGATTATAGCGGGATGACTGTTTTCAACGTAATATTTAGGGCGTTCACCCCTGTTTTTACGAACTTCTTTAGTTAAACAGTCTACCGTAAACGTTTTGTTTATAATAGCGTCGCCCTTATATTTTTCGTTCGAAAGTATCGAACGAATCGTTGACGTACTCCATTCTTTTTTCCCCGCCGGGGACAGCCTCTGTTCGTTTTGTAGTCTCTCAGCAATTTGTTTCAAACTATCGCCGACAAGGAATCTATCGTATATCATTCTTACCGTTTCAGCCTGCTCTTCGTCTATTTCGGGCTTATCGTCCGCACCTTTACGATAGCCGAGAAAGTTTTTGTAAGAAAATACGACTTTCCCTTCTTTCGCACTTTGCAGTTTACCCCATTTTACGTTAGCGCTTATATTTTCCGATTCGCTCTGCGCTATCGTTCCGTATATCGAGATATAGAATTCGGCATCCGACTTTATACTGTGTATCCCTTGCTCTTCGAAAAACACATCAACCCCTAACGCTTTCAGCATTCGCGTATAATGCAGGCAGTCTACCGTATTCCTTGCAAATCTTGAAATCGACTTCACTAAAATCATATCGATTTTCTTATTTTTGCAGAGTTTTATCATCTTGTTGAACTCATCGCGTTTCAGCACGCTCGTTCCCGTAATGCCCTTGTCGGCAAAAATGCCCACCATTTGCCATTCGGGATTGGAATTGATTTTCTCGGTATAGAATTTCTTTTGTACTTCGTAACTGTTTAGTTGTTCTTCCTGCTTTGTCGAAACTCGACAATAAGCCGCAACACGAATTCGGCGGTACGATTGAAATGTGTTTTCTTGCACATTTATTGCTTCGTGAATCAGTCGTACTTTCTTTTCTCTTGTGTTTTCAGCTATGTTTTCCATTTTAGCTCCTTATCTCTTGCCCGTTTATCAGAACGATTGCGACATCGCCGTCGGGATAAAGTTTTATAGATTCCGCAATCGAGCTTAACAATTTGGGTGAAAATTTCATCTGTAACGGGGTATTTTTAAGAGTATTTTTTATTCTCATAGTCTTACCCACGTTTTTATCAACGCTTTTATATAGTTCATAAAAATAGCTGTTTAACTTATTGCGTATACTCTCTTCGTTACTGCGTGGATTTACATACAGGTTTTCTATTTCATTTTCGAGCAATACAAGTTTAGTGTTGTCTCCTTTTTCTTGCGAAGTATACTCGATGTCATTGTTTTTTTCGATTAACATGTTCACGATATCTATAAGACAATTTATAAGTGCTTCGTCTTTAATCGTTATTATTTTTCGGCATTCCTTATTACTACAATACCATTTTTCGGGATCCTTTTTCCGACAATCACATTTTCTTTTCATGATACTGCCGCACACAGGGCATTTTATAGGCACGCCTATGCGATGCACTTCTTTATCGAGAAAATCTTCCTTTATCGTTCGCTTTTGACTATTCAAAGACTGCGCGGCATAAAATACCGACTTATCTATCAGCGGCGGGAATCTATCCGCTCCTATATACCGTTCATCCTTCACAACCCTTAGAACCCGTGACTTGTTCCATTCATACCTGTTCGGCACATATTCGATTCGCCTTTTCGTCAGGTCGTTTGCTATTGCCAAAACGGTTTCGCGTTTCAGATACCTTGTATAGATTTCAACGACTATCTTGGATTCCTTTTCTTCTATAACTTTTTGACCGTTTTCGACCTTGTACCCGAACAGCATATTTCGTTTTTTCATTTACTAACCTCTTCTTCGATTTTTAGTCCGCCAATTAAGCAGAAGGTTATAACGTTATCGGCGCCTATGATTATCTTTTCAACCATCGAATTAAATGTCTCCTCGTTAAACTCCGAGATAGATGGTGTATTTTGTATTATTTCATTTAGCTCACTTATTTCACCAACCTGATTATCTCGTCCTTCCCCGATCAATTTTTTCCGCGCGGCCCTTAATTCTGCCAGTTTCGCATTAATTTCGGAAGCCCGCTCATTATAGTCCGCAACGGATAACGAACCATTCGTATATAACCTTGTTATTACGAGATTTTTTGCGCTTAAATTTGCCACTTTTATGTCTATTTCTTTGATTTTTTCATCAATGTCCGATACTGATTCATTCAAACGATTAATCTCGAAGATATATTTCTCTATTATTTCGGTTCTATATGCCTTCAGTGTATTGAAAACATTTATGAATGCATTACAAACTGCGTTTTCGCTTATTCTTTTACTTTTACAATGCGAGACGCCTGTTGATGTCCGCATACAATTCCATGATACTTTTTGCCCGTTAATATTTTCTCGTCTATATACACCACCGCATTCGGCACAGTAAATTTTATCGGATAACGGATATTTAATCTTTGTACCAATCGTTCTGCCCTTTTCCTTCCGAAGTTGTTGCACTTTTTCAAACGTTTCTTTCGATATAATCGGTATATTGCTGTTTTCAACGTAGTATTTAGGCTTTTGCCCCACGTTTTTAATCTTCTTATGCGGAAATATATCGGTTGTACATTTCTTTTGCAATACCGCGTCACCCATATAACGTTCGTTGTTAAAAATATACAATAAATTGCTTTTATACCACTTTTTATCATTATATCGTTTCTTTATATTGTTATCGTTCAGAATATCGACGATTTGTTGCATTCCGTATCCATGAAGATACAGATCGTATATTTCTCTTACAATTACAGCTTCCTCTTCATCAACCTGCAATTCGCCGTCTACAAACTTAAACCCGAACGGTGTTCGGGTACAGTTATACTCACCCGATTCCATTCGTTTTTTATAACTCCAACGTAAATTCCCCGATATGGTTTCGCTTTCTTTCTGCGCTGCCATACCGGGGAACGTTACTATCATTTCTATATTCAGTTTATCAGTATCTATTTTCTGTTCTTCAAAATATACGCTTACGCCTACGCTTTTCAACAATCGTAACACTGTGAGCAATTCTTCCGTGTTTCTTGCGAACCGTGACACGGATTTAGTTATTATTTTATCTATTTTTCCGCGCTTGCAATCGTCAATCATACGAAGAAACTCGTCGCGTTTTTTCATTTCAGTACCGCTCAAGCCCTCGTCGAAATACATATCTACAAGCTCGCATTCGGGACGCTCATTGAAAAATTCTTTATAATACCGTATTTGCGCAGCAAAGGAGTGCAACTGCTCTAACGATTTACTAGATACTCTCCCGTAAGCAGCCCATCGCTCTTTTCTTTCGGATTGTATAGTTTTTGGCGTTATATCAGTTATTTGCATATTTCCTCCTTTCGGCAACACAAACAATATCATATCATGGCTTTTCAGTCCAGCGTTTAGCAATATCTTTTTTGTGCAACCTTATTTTCTACCTTTTATACGAAAAACGGCGTTTTATCTATTAAATTTAGACAAAACGCCGCTCTTTAAGCTTCCGGTTACAACCCCATCTGCATTTTAGGTCCGTGGTCGTATTTTGTCGCGAAGAATTCTCCGTCTGAGGTTATAGTGTGAAGGTTTTGCTTTTCAAAATATACGTCCACGCCGTAATCTTTCAGTTCTTTCGTATACTGCAACATTTCGAGCGTATTCCGTGCGAACTTTGAAACTGATTCCGCTATTATCATATCTACTTTATTCTGTCTGCATAATTCTAACATTTTATTAAACTCGATTCGTTTATCAGCCTCTGCCCCTACCGTTTTATCGTCGATAAATATTCCGACAATCTCCCAATCCGGATTTGCTTTTATTTTATCTGTATAATAACGCTTTTGAGTCTCATAATCGGGTTCATCTTGATTCTTTGTAATCACGCCATATGCCGCGACTTTAAATTTACTTTGCTGTTGACTTTTGTTTTCTTCTTGATTCATTGTTTTTCTCCTTATACATTTTTTGTTAATCTACTATTATCCGCTCACACTTATAATGCTTCGCGGACAGT
Source organism: uncultured Clostridia bacterium (assembly GCA_934271275.1). GTDB lineage: Bacteria > Bacillota > Clostridia > Christensenellales > Borkfalkiaceae > UBA1259. Next base: position 145,697 of record CAKQRD010000002.1, read on the forward strand.
CGGACAATTCTTTTATACTCATCTTCCGTTATTAAACCGGAGCGTAACAACAGCCGTAACATATTTATACAATAATAGAACGCGGCGTTATTCTTATCCTGTTCAGCCGCCATCTTTATCTCCCGCTTGGTTTAAGCCAAGGCTTACGCTTATCGCTTCGTTTATCTCTTTTACGGTCGCTCCGTCGAGTTCTCCGACGTACTTTATAAGCCGACTTTTATCTATCGTCCGTATCTGTTCCAGCAAGGCAAGCGATTTCCTCTCTACCCCGCAGTTAATCACCTCGACATGCGTCGGAAGCTTTGCTTTTTCCTCTTTACTCGTTATCGCAGCCACTATCGTCGTCGGACTATGTTTGTTGCCCGTATCGTTCTGTATAACGAGTACAGGTCGTATCCCGCCCTGTTCGCTGCCTCTTACGGGATTTAAATCCGCATAATATATTTCGTTTCTCTTTATTTCTTTCATATCTCTTAAAAATTTTACGGGCTTGCCTTTTTTGACAAGCCCGTATCGACTTTTCCTTAATACGCGTGAGTATATAACATCTTTATCTTTGCGTATAACACAATATCACCGACGGAATTACCCGAAATCGTTCCGTTAAACGGTTGCGTTAAATTCCAGTCCAAATACCAACCCTCGAACAGATACTCCGCAGGTCCTACGCCTCCGCCGGAATGATACTCTCCTCCACACATAAATCTCGATTTAAGCGTGCTTACCTTTATATCTCCCGCGCCGTGCGTGTACGTTTCGGGATAAACGCCGCCGTCCACCTTACTCAGTCCGTATTCTGAACCTATCTCGAATAACCCGAGCGTAGAAGAGCTTTGCCCTTTAAGATAGGTTATCTTATACTCTTTTTTACTCTCGTCGAACACAAAGCCCGTTCTGTCAAGAGATATGCTTTCTATCTTGCCCTGTGTTTTTACAAGCGTCGTATCGATATCGAACGTATATCTCGTAAGAACGTTTTCATTCTCGTCTTTAAGATATATAATCGCAGTGGAATACAGATTAGAGGTTATTGCAGTTATTACCTTGTTATGGTTTTCAATCGACAATCCGTCTACAACATCCTTATTAAGAAAACCCGTTATGGTAAAGCCGTTGCCGGTTACCGTCGCCGTCGGGGCGTTGCCTGCATTCGCTTTGATATTATTCAATGCGGCAACAAACGAAGCTTTATACGCCACTGTCAAAACTGCGGGCTTTACTATTTCGTTGTCGTCGAGAGCGACGGTAAATACCGTTGATTTGTTATACGAATAACCGACGGTTATAACGTTGTCGCTATTTAAATCCGCCACGAGCTTACCTGTCTTTCTCGAAGTGTTTACCGTAGGCGACTTTCCTTCCTGCGCAACCGATAAATCATAAGATATCAGTTGTTGCTTGTAATCAAGAATACACGAAGCCGTTGCCGCGGCGTTCTCTCTTGCCGTTACGGTTAATTTTATCTGCTCGCCGAAAGCGTTGAAACACGAAACGGTAGCAGTTTTTGCTCCGTCTTCCGTTGGAGTTACCGTAACGTAATCCGTCACAGTTTTTCCGCTTGCCCATTCAGACTCGGGATTTACGAATTCAATCGACCAGTCCACAGGTCTTGTTGCCGCGGTTATAGGCGTTACCGTTACGGATACGTTTACCGTAAATTTCGGCGTGGCGTTTGCCGCTTGCAATGCCGCGGGTGCGAACAACATTCTTGCAGGCAGAGAATGGAACTCGCCGTCGTTTAATTTGTTGCCGTCGGCATCTATAACGTCGCCTTCGGCTACTATTCCGCCGAGCTCCGCTTGGTCTATCCTCTTAAAACCTTTTGCAAACAGTATGCCTGCAAGCGTTAACGTTATTATCGCTACCAGCGATAACATCCATATCGTTATTTTCTTTGTTTTTGTCACTTTGTTTCTCCTTGACGTAAAGTCTGTTTATTGTTTTTGTGTTTTGCTATATGCTTTTGTCGCGCCTTTCGGTTGTTTCTTTAACCCATAGGGATTTCACCTCCCCGCGGTTCTCGCCGGGATGCCCTCTTTGGTTGCGACGGCTCACGGAGTTATCCCCCGCTTCTACGCTCGACCTGAGACTGGACGTAAGTATCTTTAATTCTCTCGCTTGTCATCGCCTTATTATCGAAATTCTTCGGTATCATTACGGCTTGTCCGTTTCCGCGGACGGCGAAAGGAATGTTAAAAGACGCGTACTCTATTTAATTTTTTTCGAGGAATAAAAAATAGCCCCTCACTTTTCATGCCGAAAAATGAGAAGGGCTACAACCAAAAATTTTAAAGTTTTATAATTTCTTTAATTTTTGTTAAAACTTTCTTCAGCCGTTTACTAATCGCCTGTTGAGAAATTCCGTAATAAACTGAAAGTTTTACTTCGGAAAAACCTTTAAAGAATTTTAACATGATCAATTTACGTTCCTCATCGGAAAGCAGAAGAAAAGCATTATGCAATTGTTCTAAAATAATTTTATTTGTAACTTGTTCCTCCACATTCGTTTCGCAATCGACAAGAACACTTTCTCCAAGCATATCGGATGAATCCAAAGCATCGTAGGAAACGTCGCCGTTCTCACGGGATCTTTCGTCTATGTACTTTTGCCGACGTTTGTCTTTGTAATACGATCTATATTCCTCTTCCGTTACTTCCATAAGCATTCCGTGTAACGGAAGAAAATATTTATTCGCATAATTCTTGTCCGCTTGTTCGAGCGTTTTAAGTTCGCTATACGTTATCTCCTTGTATTTTCCGTTTTCTAAAACAAATACTTTTTTCGGTGCGTATTTCACTTTTTTCTCCTCCTGTTTTTGAAATTTGTTTTTTAGTCAAATTTCAAAAACGGAGGCGCGCGTATTCGCTTTGCTTTATTTACTTTTAAAAATACAAAAATGCGCCTATATCGCTTTTTGCTTTGCAATATATGCGCATTATGAATTTCGCTTTCATTTCTCTTTTGTTTCCCGATTACTCTACATAAAACCTTATCCCTATCTAACCGCTATCTACAAATCCGTCGCTTTTTACGAGCGACGGCGCGCAGAAATAATTCCAACGCATAAAAAACCCTCCTTCCAAAAAACTCGGAAAGAAGGTTCTTTATTACATATTCAATCCGTCCCGTACTAACCTCGTTTTTTTATTACGGAACTGAAACTTTTGATAAAAATTTTTACTTTATTTTAAAAAACAGAAATAATTAACTCGTTATATATGTTTAGTCTGTCGCTACACTCCGGAATAAGCGGAGAAGCCGCCGTCTACGGGAAGTATCGTTCCCGTTATAAACCCGCTCGCCTTGTCGTCCGCAAGGAACAGTAACGCCCCTATAAGGTCGCTTATCTCCCCGAACTTCTTCATTGGCGTTGCCGCCAATATCTTACCCGTCCTCGCCGTCGGCGTGCCGTCAGCGTTGAACAGTAAGTCTTTATTCTGTTTCGTCACGAAAAATCCGGGCGCTATCGCGTTGCAACGTATTCCGCACGGCGCAAAGTGTACCGCCACCCACTGCGTAAAGTTGTTTATCGCCGCTTTCGCCGCCGAGTACGCGGGTATCTTCGTAAGCGGTCTGTATGCGTTCATCGACGAGATATTGATTATATTCCCGCCCGTTTCAAGCATATCTTCCGCAAACACCTGCGTGCATAAAAACGCGCTCGTCAGGTTCACGTCGAACACGAACTTGAACCCGTCCTCTTCTATCCCGAAAAAGTCCTTATTTACTTTCGTTTCGGGAGTCATCGTTTCGTTATCCGTGGTCGCTTTGGGGTTGTTTCCGCCCGCGCCGTTGATTAGGAAGTTTACCTTCCCCCATTTTTCGTTTATAATCTTTTTCGCCGCGAGTATATCTTCTTTTTCGGTGCAGTCCGCGGATATTCCTATCGCGTTTTCTCCTATCTCGGTTGCAAGGGCTTCCGCAGTCGCTTTCGTTCTGTTAATGACCGCTACCTTCGCCCCGCATTCCGCAAGCGCGCGGCAGAAGTCGCTCATCATCACTCCCGCTCCGCCCGTCACAGCCGCTACTTTGTCGCTTAAATCTACTTTGAACGGTATTTTCATTTTCTCTCCTTTTCAATCGCTTCAAATAATCCGTTAAGATACGCCGCCCCTAACGCGCGGTCGTATAACCCGTACCCCGGTTTCGCGTTCTCGCCCCAGATGTTTCTTCCGTGGTCGGGGCGCAAGTACCCGTCGAATCCGTTATCTACGAGCGCTTTCACTATCGCGTATATATCCACGTTCCCTTCCGCCGTCTGATGCCCGTTTTCGTAAAAATCGGTGTCGTTTACGAACTTCAACTGCCTTAAATGCGCAAAATATATTCTGTCCGCATACTTCGCCGCCTTCTTCGGCAGGTCGTTGAATCTTCCCGCGCCGAGGCTTCCCGTACAGAAGGTCATTCCGTTGTGCCTGTTCGGCACCGCCTTAAACAGTCTGTCGTAGTCCTCTTCTTTTCCCACTATTCTCGGCAATCCGAATATATCCCACGGCGGATCGTCGGGGTGAATAGCCATATCTATTCCCGCTTCGTCGCACGCCGGCATTATTCCGTTTAAGAAATACACGAGGTTATCGAACAGTTTTTCGTGAGTCATTCCCTCGTACTCTTTGAGCAGCCCGTTAAGCTCCTCGCTCGTATAACTCTCGTCCCAACCTGGGAGGCGCAGATTCGTTTTATCGAGTTTATTAAAGTCCTCTTCACTGTACGAAAGGGAGGTCGAGCCGTCCTCGTGTTTATAATAGAGGTTCGTTCTGAACCAGTCGAACACGGGCATAAAGTTGTAACAGATACACTTTACACCCGCCTTGCCGCAGTTGATTATATTCTGCCTGTAATTTTCTATCAACCTATCGCGGGAGGGCTTTCCGAGTTTTATATCCTCGTGTACGGGAACGCTTTCTATCACTTCCATTTTTAGTCCCGCGGCGTTTGCAAGAGATTTTAATCTCAACAATTTATCGAGTTCCCATACCTCTCCCACGGGCGTGTCGTACACGGCGGTCACTACTCCCGTCATTCCCTGTATCTGCTTTATGTAGTTAAGGGGAATACAATCTTTTTCCCCGTACCATCGAAACGTTAGCTTCATAAATAAATCCTTACTTTCTCAATCAATAAATATTGCAGAATTAAATTTTCATTTTTCCGCCGACGAACACGCTTTCTATCGTTATATCGTCGTCAAAAACCGCTACGTCCGCGTCGTAACCCTTTTCGATTCTACCCTTTTTTACCTTTAACAGTTTCGCGGGAACTTCGGTAAGCGTTTTTATCGCCTCGCACACCCCGTACCCGCAGGTCTTTACGAGCGTTCGGAGCAAATCGTCCGCCATTGCAACGCTCCCCGCGAACGCGCTTCTGTCTTTTAACTTACACACGCCGTCCTCTACTATAAAGTCAGTTCCGCTCATCGTCCCCTCCTTTATTTCCGTTCCCGCTATCGCCAAGCTGTCGGTACAGGCAACCGTTTTATCAAACCCTTTTATCTTTATTATCATCTTTATAAGCTCGGGCGGGAGGTGCTTGCCGTCCGCAATTATCTCCGCGTACAGCTCGTCGCGAAGAAACGCGCTCTCTATCACCCCGAGCGAACGGAATCCGTGGTCGCGCGTCACAGTGGATGTGCAGGAATATAAATGCGTAACGAGGTTACAACCGTTTTCTATCGCGGTTTTCATATCCTCGTACTTCGCGTCGGTATGCCCCGCAGACGCTATTATCCCGTTTCCCGTTATATACTTACAAAACTTCCCGTTCTCGTCGTTTTCGGGCGCGTAAGTCCATCTCGCTATATCGTTTCCGTACTCTTCTATAAGCGACTTATAATCTCTTTCGACGGGCTTCGTTATGAATTTAGGGCATTGCGCTCCGCACTGCTTTGCCGACAGATACGGTCCTTCCAGATGCGCGCCGATTATATTATTTTCCGTTTTTCCGCTTCTCTTCGCCGAAGATATTTTTGCGACCGCGTCTTTCATCGTATCGAACGCCCCCGCGGTTACCGTCGGCACGACGCTCGTCGTCCCGTGTCTTAACTGAAAATTGCACGCGTTTATAACGTCCTCTTCCGTGCAGTTTATAAACGGATACCCGCCCGCTCCGTGCGTGTGCATATCTATAAACCCTGCCGAAACGTACTTTCCCGTGTAATCGTATACCTTTTCTGCGGGAAACTCCTTCTCCGAAACCTCTCGTATAACCCCGCCTTCTATATATACAAAACCCTTAAACAGTCCGTTCGGCGTAATTATTCCGTCGCTTTTTATCGCTATCATAACAGTGCCGAGCTTTTTTCGTCGAGATATAATTTCGCGGCGTCTCGCGTTCTCAATATACTCGCGGGGCAATGCTCGTCTATGCTGCCGTTAAGCGTTTCGTATACCGCTTTCGCTTTCGTCTCCGCGGGAACTATGCAGAAAAGCCACGGCGCGGAAACAAGCGTGGGAACGGTCAGAGTCATAGCGTGCGTAGGCACTTTTTCTATACTTTCAAAGCAACCGTCGTTCACCTGCTGATTGCGGCAGATTTCGTCGAGCTTTACGGGTTTTACAACCCTTTTATCGTTAAAATCAGCAACGTCCGGATCGTTAAAGGCTATGTGTCCGTTTTCCCCTATTCCCATTACTACTATGTCCGTCGGGTTGTCTTTAAGGAGTCTTCCGTACCTCTCGGCTTCTTTTTCGGGATCTTTTGCGGTTATGTCTATATAATGTACGCTTTTAAGCGACACGAGTCCGAATATATGTGCCTTCAAAAAATTGCCGAAGCCCTGCGGCGCGTCCTCATCGAGTCCTATGTACTCGTCCATATGGTAGGCGTTTATTCTGTTCCACTCTATCGTTTTATCTTCGACAAGCGCTTTCAGAACGTCGTTCTGACTCGGCGCGGCGGCGAATATCATATTGATTTCGTCCTTTTCGGCTAGTAATTCTCTGATTTTTGCCGCAATATCTTTTGCCGCCGCTTCGCCCATTTCTTCTCTGTTTCCATAAATCTTTACTTCTAATTTATCTTTAAAAAATTCCTTCATAATAAATCCTTTAATTTTTCTACCGCGTCCGAAAACGCTTCTTCCTGATTTCCGTATTTATACGGGTTATCGAACTCCTTTCCTACGAGAGCGTTAAGTCCCGAAAACGTTTGCAAATGCGGTTCAAGCGTTATAAACGTATCTTTTTTCCCGTTTACTTTGTAGTCGTCGAGAATTTTCTTTATCTTTGCTTCGCCCTTGCCCGCGGGGACTATCGCCCCCGCATAAAGAGCGTCTTTTATATGAAAATATTCGATATAATCAGATAAAAGCTTATACGCCGCAAACGGCTCGTATCCGTCTAACACAAAGTTGCCCATATCGAAAACGCATTTTACCTTGCCGTCGAAATGCTCGGCTATTTCAAGACATCTTTCAGGGCTTTCGCCGTAAATCAACGCCTCGTTTTCGTGACATAAGGTCAAGCCGAAGCTTTCGGAAAACTTAACAAGTTTTTCTAATTCTCCGAAAACCTTGCTTTTGCACTCGTCGAACGGAACGTTCTTTGAATAGAACGAGAAAATTCTTACGTTTTTCGTTTCAAGTTCGTTCGCCGTTTCAAAAACTCTTTCAGCCGCTTCGAGATGCACGTTCAAATCGCCGCTTACGTCGATTTTCCCTATCGGCGAACCTATCGACGAAACCTTAATACCGTACTCGTCGAGCGTTTTTTTAACTTCCTTAACCTCGCTTTTCGTTAAAGCCGAAACGTTTTTGCCGTTCACCCCGCGAAGCTCGATATGTTTTATGCCGAAGCCGTTCAAAGCCTCGCATTGCGTTTTTAAATTTTCCGCATATTCGTCCGCAAAAGCGGATAAAATCAATTCAGCCATCAACATTCACCTCTCCCGCACGGAATTAAATATTGAAAATTTTCTTTTCATTTTATTCTTCTTATTTCTATTCGTCACGAACTATGTCTACGCTATACAATCTGCTTCCGAAATCGTACATAATTCTCGTTATATTCGGATCTCCGCCACCCATCCATTCAGTGTTTAATCTTATTCCGATTTTTTCAAGCGTCCTGCCGGATACTAAATATCTTTCGTATTCGCTCCGAACGGGTTCGCAAGCCTTTGCCGCGAGAATCGTCTCTTCGTCGTCTTTTTCTGCACAATTCTGCCACGTTGCAGTAAGTTTGTCTCCCTTTTTCACAGGAAGGTATTGCACTCTCGTTTTAATTTCGTAAAGAGCATCCGGTTTAAGCCCGCAAACACGCAAAAACACCTGCGGAACGTATAGCTCCTGAATTTTGTTCGTAATGTTTACTACCGCGTGGTTTTTATCCTGCGAAACGACCGCCCAACTTGCATGCGTATCAAAAAAAACGCTTTTCAATCTGTAATAGTCGCCAAACTGCAATGTTTTTCTGTATTTTTTATACCACTCTATCTGCTGCATAACCGCTTTCGTATCTATGTCGGATATCTTCGTCAGATCCATTTCGTACCCGAACGCGCCTATGCAAGCCGTATTAAATCTGTTTTCAATGGTGCTTGCGCGTAGCGTATGTCCGTTTGGAGAAGCGGAAACGTGCGCACCCATCGCGCTTTGCGGATAACAGGTAAGCGTTCCTTCCTGAATCTTTACTCTGTCGAAAAAATCGGTATTGTCGCTTGTCCAAAACTGCGGCGTATAGCAGAGCATTCCCATATCTACTCGATTACCGCCGCTCGCGCAGGATTCAAACAATATTTTGGGGAATCGCTCCGTAAGCGTCTGCAAAATCGAGTATAAACCGAGCATATATCTGAAAGAAAACTCCTCTTGCCTGCCTTTAAGCTTCGGAGAATAGCACTCGGTGATATTACGGTTGCAATCCCATTTAACGTAAGTAACGTTAGTTGACGAAAAAACTCTCGTCATTGCTTCGATTATATATTCACGCACTTCTTCATTGCATAAGTCCAGAACATATTGTCCGCAATGAAGAAGGGGCGTATAATCCGGATTTGCAACCGCCCAATCGGGGTGTGCGCGATATAAATCGCTGTCCGGATTGACCATTTCAGGTTCTACCCAAATGCCGAAGTTAAGACCTATCGCGTTCAGCTTTTTGCAAAGCCCGTCAAGCCCTTCGGGCAGTCTTTCTCTGTTTTCGTACCAGTCTCCCAAACCTCTGCTGTTGTCCGTACGATTACCGAACCAACCGTCGTCTAAAACGAAAAGTTCTACGCCGAGAGCCTTCGCGCGCTTTGCGATTTTCAGCACTATTTCTTCCGAAACCTCAAATCTCGTAGCTTCCCAGTTGTTGCATAAAACAGGACGTTCACGATTCCGCCAATATCCGCGCACTATATGATTATTTATAAACGAATGATACTGACAAGTTAATCCGTTAGTACCGCAATCACTGAAACAGACCGTGGACTCGGGAGTATAAAAGGTTTCTCCCGCGGCAAGCCTCCACGAAAATCCGACGTCGTTTATACCGTTAATTATCCTGACCTTACCGAACAAACTCTTGTCGAGATAGGTGGCGTGATTCCCCGAATAAATCAGGTTAAAACCGTAGCACTCTCCGCTAAAATAACCGCAGTCATTCTTTTTTAGCACGACGTAAGGATTACGCTCCGCCGAAGAATAGCCGTAATTACTGTCTATTTTGGTAACGCCGCCCGCAAGCTTCGTCGTATTTATCTGCCTTTCCTTTGCCCAATACCCGTTAAGCGTGTCTACCAGAAAATCGTCGCCGCACACGTCGAGTTGGGCAGAAGAAAGCCGTTCGATAACAACCTCTTTTTCGCTCTCGTTGGTGAGCGCGGCGCTTTTCACTATAACGTCGCTGCCGTCTGTTAAAGAATAATAAAGGCGTAAAACAAGTTTTTTTGCCTTGTCACGCAACGTTATTTGCAGCGTTTCCGACTTGCCGTCGCTCTGCGGCAATACGGGAAAATGAAAATCCGAAATTTTTTCCGCCTTCTCAAACAAAAATTCGTTGACAGAATCACCGTCGCAGTTTACGAGAACAGACGGCTCGCGAAAATCTCCGCGACCACGAACGGAATATTCAAACGACTTTGAATCAGGATACATAGCATAATCATTTGCCGTCGCCACAGGTCCGCAACCGAAAAGATTGCGTTCTTCTATAAACGCATAATCCGTTTCGGGAAATTTTGAACCATAATAAACGTTTTCAACGTGACCGGTCGGCAATATTTTCATCAGATAAGTCGTATTTACCGTATCTAATCTTATATATCCGTCTTTTAACTCAATCATAATTCTCTCCTTTCGTCTCAAATAATCGGTCTGAATTATTTTGCGACCGCTCGCTATTCCGCAACAAAGCATAAAGGAATAAATTCACGCGCATATCCGTTTGAAATAGATACCTCGATAAGCACTTCGTTAACGGCGTTTACCGTTTCACCGGCTTTCAGCTTTATCGTTTTCGGCTCTGAAATACAGTCGGGCGTAAACGCCGTCCAGTGCGGAGCCAAAATATCGAATTTGGTCTTATCCGCAGTCAGTTCTTCGGGAAGCCATAACTTTATCCTTACGGTATGCGGTAAATTTCCATACGTCTTGATATTGTTCAAAATTCTTATTTCAAGCGTTCTTTCTTGTCCCGCAGTTATCCCGAATCCCTCTTTACATCCGATAATCGCCGTCACGCAACCGACCTTTTTCTGCATCGTGTTCTCTTTGAGAGTAAAAAGCGAAGCTCTCATAAGATCCGTTTCTTCGCTCTTTCCGTAAGGCAAGAAAAATTTCTTTATTTCTCCCTCCTCGCATTCCGATCTTTCGCCAAATTCCACCGTTACGGCATTCATTCTGTTAAATCTTAAAACCGAAGGCGCAAGCGACGCTACCTTTTCCGTCAGTTCGACGCAGTTCTTTACACGAGGGAAAGACACGCACGCGTTTATCGTTCCCGTGACTATCTCGTCGCCTATATACTCACGCCAATCCTTCGGTGTTCCCTCTGTCCCATGCATAAGTCCGAATATCGCGCCAACCGTACCTGCGGTGCAATCCGTATCGTCTCCGCAATTAAGCGCGGTAAGCATTGACTTTTTGAAATCGCCTTCGCCGTACAACAATCCTATAACGACGTACCCGATATTAGACGGCGCCTGAAACCACCCGTCCCCTATATCGGCGTTCATTTGCTGAACGGCGTTTCTAGTCTCGATGGTATCTATCCCCTTCCCGTAGCTTTCCAGAACGAATTTTACCGTTTTTGCCGTCCTGCTATCCGCAGGTATTTTGGACAAGCCTATTTCTATAAGACTTTTTAGGTCGGATACGACGAACGCCGCGCTTTCAAGAGCCGCGACGAAAGCCGCCGAATGCGTTCCCTCACCGTAGCCGTGATCTACCTTTGCGTCCTCTATCGCAAATCTTACCGCAAGGTCCGGATACGCAGGGGCAAGAGTTGCCCATACTTCCGTTCTTATCCACGCACCGTTAGAATGCTTCCAAGGGTTTTGAAGTTCGCCACAAAGCGGAGGCATCACTCCCTTTTCCATATTCCTTCTCGCTATGCCGTATTCGTTCCAATACCCCGTTATGAAAGAAAGCCAGTATTCGCCCAACACCTCGGAAGTTATATTTCTCGGTCCCTCAAACTCCACGGCGTGCAGCCATACAAGTTGTAAATCGAGGTCGTCGTTAGGCAAAACCTCGCCTTTCTTCGTAGCGAATCCCTTTACGTCGAGAATATCGCGTTTGCTTTCGTACGGCGCGCCGATAGTTCCGCCCATATTTTTCCCGAGCCAACAAGCATATACCTTATCCTTGTATTCTTTGAAATTAAGTTTCATAATCGTTCCTCGTAGTAAAAACTTCTTTCGGCAAAAGCCAAGCTTTTATTATTTTATAATCAAAGTAACCCCGTCCGGACGTTTCGTAACGTCGTTCTCGTAATACTCTACAGATTTCGCGTAAATAATAACGTTTTGGTAAACAGAAGTGTTCCTCTCGTTATTATATCCGCCGAAGATTCTTTGAAGCGTTTTTCCTTCGGCGTTTATAGTGACGTTTCTGAACGTGCAACGCCGCATATCCTGACTGATAAGTACGCCGCATTCTCTCTGCTCCGAACTCGGTTTGCATGCGGAATCGGCAGTTAAGGTTATCTCTATATTTTCAAACGTCGCGCCCGCCGCGCATCTTGCAAACAACGCTTCTTTATCTCCTCCGTACGCGTAATTCGGAAAATTGACGTTCTTGATAACGGCACCTTCGCCCATCTGCGCGGTTAAACCGTAAAACGCAGACTTGACGTTCTTAATCGAGTATCCCGCTCCGTCGAGCGTACCTCTGAATCCGTTAGACCAATCGAAATCAGTCGCCCATACGCCCGTTTCCTTCCAACCTAAATCCAAATCACCAGTCAATGCAAAATAACCCAAAATGCGGTCGCCTTTCCACTGCACGACGATTGCGGTTACGAAATCGTTAAAAGTTGACAGCTTTTTTGTTATAATAAGTGATTTCAAGGTATAAACCCGAACGCTCCGCGCGCCTTCTAATTCGATTTTAAGCGTTTTCTCGCCGTAAATATCCGTGCCGAAAACCTCGGCTTTTATCCTTACAACCCCATCCTTATAATCAAATAAAGAAGCGTCTAATTTTTCCTCATTTGCGGACGCGCGTACTATTTTACCGATATCCGCAGCTTCGGGAAGCGCGATCTCAAAGGTTTTCGTTCCCGCGCTCTCGTATTTTCTCTTTTGTTGCGACTTGTCTGCGATGATTTTCGTATCAAGATCGAACTCGAAAGGCTTTTCACTTTCAATCGTCGAATAAAAATAATCTTTAATAACGTAAACGTTTACCGATACTTCCGTTCCGTCATAAACGGTGGTAAGCGTGGTCACTCCCTCGTTTCCCATAACGAGAATACCGTTTTCGCCTATCGAAGCAATCGATTCGTCGGCAATCTTCCAAAGCAGCTCATCATCAGGAACTCGCCCGTTGTCGTCGTAAATTTCCACGTCGGAAGTGAAAACTTCGTTATCCGTTCTCACCTGCAAATTACCGTCAACCGCACCCTTACCGTTTACAACATAAACGATTCCGACAGTTCTGACCTCTACGTTTATCGTTTCCGCATATAACACGCCGAATATCGTAGTGGAAACGGTAAAAGAGGCTTTCCCCGTTTCTAAACCGATGAATTTAACGGTATTTCCGGAAACGACTGCTTCGGCAATTTTCCCCGCGCCTTCCTCGACTGCATCGCAGGAAAATTCAAGATACTCGACAAGAGAAACTCCCTTATAGAAAGCGTTTGCCGTAATCGTATATTCTCCGCCTTTCGCTACCACGACGTCGTTTTCTATAAGAAGCGCAGGAGTTGCATTTTTCTTCAACACCGTCACCGAACAAGTATCGGAGTATTTTCCGCTCGTTGCCGTGATCTCGCATTTACCTTCCGCATAACGCGAAGTGAGCAAGCCGTTTTCGTCTACCGACACGACGGACGGATCGGAGCTTTTCCAAGTAATTTCGCCGACGTTTTCGGTTTCGCAATTCAGTAGATAGGTATCGAAATTATCCATTATCAATACGGAATCTACGATATTAAGAACCCCGTTTTCCTCCGAACCGCCGCAAGCGGCAATACAAAAAACGGATAACATTACAATTAAACAAATCGGTATATATTTTTTTAGAAGATTTTTCATAATTAATCTATACCCCACTGCTTATAGACGGAAGTTATATAGTCGTGTTCTTTATGCTGGACAAGTCCGAGTTCGTCTGCTTCGGCTTTAAAATCGAGTCGTAATTGTAAAAGCTGTGACGAAGTATAGGTACTTTCGTGCAACGTACAAAGAGCGTATTTAGGGAACAACTCTTCTATCTTGATATGCTTTATAATATTTTTGTATAGAGTCGGATTTTCAAGTTCAAGATACGCTACGGCTTTGCGTGCTTTTTCCATAATCGCAAGCCAGTCTTCGAGCATTTCCCTAGGCCAGTAATGCGGCGTGGTGGAAAGACCTATCTCCTCGTAGATTCCGCCGCCCAAGCCGTAATCTCTCACCGATTCGAGATAAGTTTCCCATTGCCGCAATTCGTTATAATATTGTTCCATTATATCCGCCGCCGCGCCGTAATAGTTTTTGAAAAATTTATCTTTCAGTTCCTCATAAGAAACGGTTACGTCAAACTGCGCTTTTGAATCAAGGTATTCTTTAAGCTTTCCGAAGCAGGTTACGTTTTCGCTCCAACGCTGTCCCTGATTATACATAATGTTCGCGCCCTGCTGCTTAAAGAAATAATAATTATCTATCATTGCCGAATAAGTATTATACGGGAACATATAGTGATGAAAGTTCGTTTCGTATAACCAAGACATTATATGGTCGGTATATTTGCTCCACGCGCGAACGGTATCGGCATACACGCGATTTTCCTCGTCGTAAAACGAGTAAACGTATTTAGCATAAATCGGAGCGATGAAAACCGTAATATTCGGGCTGCATTTAAGAGTCGGATCTTCTTCTACGGGAGTTGTCGGCGGATTATACGATGTCTGGTACGCGAAAAACGCAATCTGAACCGTCCTGCGCTCCGTTCCCGTTTTTTCTGCATATTCGGTCAATGCCGCCTGAAATTTTTCGTCAAGGTCGTTAAGATAGCGAATTATCGTCGCCGAAATCGATCCGTCCTTTTCCACGACTTTCGTACATTCGTCGCAATCGCAACAAACGGGTTCATCTGCCTGCGTTACCGTAACCACGCCCTGATCCGGTTGAGCGAGAACGCATTCAAGCATTACGTTAAGCATCGTTTGCTGCATCTCTTCGTATTCGGCTTTATCACCGTGCGCCGTGTAACAAAGCTGTTTATTCGTAGAATTATACCATTTATAATGGTCGCCGTACTTTTCGAGCGGTAAATAGTAGAAAATATTATGAACCGCGGCTTTATTAGTCTTTCCGCCGTCCTGACTTATATAGGTGAAAAGACTTTGATAATTGAAGCCCATTCCATACAACCCGTCCTGAGTCATATAGTTCGTATAATTTCTGTAATCGAAATCGGGGCGTTCGATTATTTCCATATCGGGCAGCGTTTCCCCGCCGTTTTCAAAAACAACGGTATCGTGCGCTATCATATCGTAACCGACGCACTCTCTCAAAAACGCAAGCGCGCCCATCTGATACCCGTCGTTCATAAACACCTCTATAAACACGGAATCGCCGAACGATTTAATATAATAACCGGCAGGGCCAAGCTCGTCCTCTGGCATCGTGAGTTTGCACGACGAAAAAATATCTTTACAACCGATTATTATATATTTCGACGACGCGGAAACTTCAAAAGTCTGCGTACCGTCGTATGCTTCTATCGGAAATTGCGCGCCCGTAGCGTTAAAAAGCTGTCCCGCAATAAAGCTCGCCGCGCGTACAGCGTAATTATTTCTTGCGTCCGCCACGATTTTGTATTCGGTAATCGCGGCTTTGGTATTCGCGTTTTTGACGAACGTCCGCGAAGACGGAGTAACGTTTACTTTATGCAAAGCGTTATCGATCTCTCCGCGGTCAAGCCTGTCCGAAACGGTATTTTCGGGCGTTAAAGTGCCGTTTGAATCGCTCTTACACCCTGTAAACAGCATCGCGGTAAAAGCCATAACCGCGGCTATACCGACGGATAATATTTTATTCATTTTCATTTTTCGGTTACCTCTCTACTTCACAGTAACGTAATGCGTTTCGGAGAAAATATTACCGGCTTCGTCCACTGCCATTATTCTCACACGATAAACGCCTTTATGATTCATTTTTATAGAATTTCCGGGCAACATTATAAATTGATGCACAGGAGTTTCTATGAATACGCGGACGATTATTTTATCTTCCGCCGAATGATTATCGGAAACCGTGTAGTTCGGAACGACAAAAAAATCGCCCGCATTCAGTTCCGTTGCAAACTCGCCTTTCCATACTATCACGGGCGGTTCTTTATCCGTCACGCTTAAAGAATAACGAAGGAAAGTCGGATTAGTTTTTGAAACGAAGCTCTCCGCCTCCTCTATCCGATAACTCACCAGATAGTCGCCGATAGAATCCAAAGCAATCTCATAATCTCTGTAAGGATCTGCGTTAGCAAGCAACACTCCGTCAACGGAGTGCATAGGACTTCCGTCGGGAGCCGTAACCGTCAAAGTATAAACGACGTTGGGAGAATATACGTCGTAAGCCGTAGGCGCGACGATTTTATATCTCGTTCCCATATCGAAAACGCCGCCCGTTTCGCTCCTCGCAAATATTACGGGCGCTACTCTGTCCGTTCTCGAAGCGTTCAAAGTACAATTTCCGAATTCCGAGAACATGAAACCGCCGCCCGCGCCGCAATTTTCGTATCCTACCTCGACAAAAACTTTATCCGAAGCGAAAAGCTCTTCATTGAGTTTGGCAACGAGATAACCGTTCACCATTACCGAAAGGTTTTCATAACCGACTTCATATTCTCCGTTTTCTCCGAATTCCTTACCGATAAGATTGTACCTTTTCCCGCTTATTTCCGCATAAGAATCGTTACCGTTTTTACCTATGATAATTTCAAAGCCCTTGTCGTGTTCAAATGCGTCGGAAAAACGAATCGTAAGGCGAGTATTCTCCGTCGCCCCCGTCATCGCATTTAATTTAAGATGAGCATAACCCGCGGAGATTACGTTTGCGAAAACCAACGAGAACGAATTTCCATCGGTAGCAGATAAAACCACTCCCCGTTCTGTCTTTTCCACATCGAACCCGTCTCCTACAAAATAATTTTCCAGACTGAAACGCTTGCCGTTATCGTTCGACCACGCCAAAACGCCCACAGCTTCGTGCCGAGTAAGGACAACGCCGCCGCATACCGCTTCAAAATTTATTTTATCTTTATTTTTATCGACCGTAATAACCGCGTTTTCGCCCGCTTTATACGTTTTGCTTCCGCTTGCGTCTTTAACGACTACGTCGCATAATACCCTGTTAAGCGTACCGTTTTCGTACGAATACGCGTAATATTCGGGTAAGGCGTACGTTCCGCCCGAAATATAAGTCGGGTAAAAGTCGTAATCTTTTTCAAACACGGGAGCGTCGTTCATCGTAATATCAAGCTCGTAAGATTTTGTAATTACCTTGCCGATATAGTCTGTTACGTCGTATTCTACAATCACCGTTCCGAGAACGCTTGCGCGGAAACCGCCAAAAACTTCCTCCCTGCCTTCATTTGTCCTTATAAAAGTCCGTATCGTTTTTTTACCGCTTCCGCCTGTTATCGAAGACTCTTCAAGTACAGGTAAGCTTACCCATTCGCCGATTTTTACGCTTTTTACCGTGTCATCGGGGAAATCGAAGTCCGCGTCGTCGTAGCTCGCGTAAACGGTAACAAGTCTCACTTCTTTTTTCGTATTTCCCGTTTTATCGCTGCTTTCGTATACGATTCCGTAAGTTCCTACCCTGTCGGTTTTAAATTTACCGTTTTCAGTCTGCACCTTAACCGCGCCCGACATTCCGTAATTGAACCAAACCGTTGTCTTTACTTCGCACTCGCCTGAAAAATCATCGTATGCGGAAGCAGACGGAATACCGTACTCATAACCTGTCAAGCCTATCGGCATGGTTTCGTATTCGTCGTCTATCGTTATAACCGGCGCGACCGAGTCCTTAAAAACGTTGTCGCTTAAATCGCTCGTTCCGAAGACCTCGGTTATACATACCGTAGCTGCGGCTCCCGTATATCCGTACGCGCTTACCGAAAGGCGCGCTTTGCCGGACGGAAAACCCGTCCAGACTTCACTCGTTAACGTTAAATCGTCAAGGTCGGCGCACATCGTCTTAACGCCGGGATAGCCTAAACAATATAGCTTTTTTTCCGCGTAATCCATAGCAACGTAGAATTGCGTTGCGTCGGGAGCGGCTACACCGTCCTTACCTGCGGACTTGAACGAAACGTAACTCCACGTTCCGTAACCGTCGCCGGTGTGTAAGCCTTCGCTTTGATGCACACCGAACGGAGCCTGATTTTGTCCGTTTGCGGCAACGTAAGTGGAATACGTCCAGTCGTAACCGTAATGATGTACCTGAAAATATACGGAAGAATCTACCGAATCCGTAAAAGTAAACACAAGCTCGCTGAAATCTGCGGAGTTAGCGGCGTCCGGAACGACGTAGCCCTTGACAAGGTAATCGTCAGCCGTTACTTTTGTAAAATCAATATAATCCGTAAAAGTAAGGGATTCGTTCTGCGCTATTCTCGCAATCGCTCCCGAAGCGGAAGCTCTGTCGGGCGTTCCGAATTCAACGGATGACTTGACGTCCGAAACGTCGTATTTCGGATAATCTACTATAAAACTTTTAGCGTCCGCATAAACCTTTCCGTTCACGGCAACCGAATATTTTATTTCATATTTGCCTGCCTGATCGAGAGTTAAAGTTTTGTCTGTCGTAACGCTCCCGTCGGGATAGCGAGTCATAAACGAAGCGTCGTAGCTTTTATTTCCTTCGACGTACGTTCTGTCCTTTATTGTCAGTTCGGATTTATAAGGATAACCAGCGGCTACCTCCCAAACCGACCAGCCCTGTGAATTATTCGCATATATACTTATAATTCCGGATAAAATCAAACATAACGAGGCTATTATACATAAGCTGACGATATAGAATAATCTGTTCTTGATTTTCATAAAAATTCTCCGTAATTTTCAGCCTTTAAGCCCGCCCATAGTAAGATTCCCCATAAGCCTTTCCTGAAATATAAGGAACAACAAAAGAACGGGAGCGGCTACGATAAACGCCAAAGCAATAACCTGCGTCGCATCGCTGAAATTATTGCTGTTAGCATAATAGAACAGCGTATATCCGAGCGTAGGATAATACGGTAGGTATACCTTCGGCGTTTGATAGTTATTCCAGAATTCGACGAAGTTGATGAGCAAAATCGTAAAAAACAAGTTTTTTATAAGCGGTAATACTATTTGCAAAAGCACCTGCATATTGCTTGCCCCGTCGATTTTAGCGGCTTCCGAGTACCCCATCGGCAACGCTTTAAACGCGCTGTACATAACGAAGAAATACAAGCCCAACATATTAGCCGACAGTATCCACAAGCCCCAGATGTTGTTATGCAGTCCGAGCGCATACGCGACTTTCAGCTCCGAGGGCAAGCTGCCTACGATAGGAATAATCATCGTCACGAGAACGATGCCGTATACTATTTTGGAAGTCTTGAAATTAAATCTCGCGCAGGCGTACGCCGTTAAACAGGGAACCAAAGTTTTGAAAAACGCGCACCCTACCGCATATAACAACGAATTAAGTAAAATTTTGGAAAAACCTGCGGTCTCACCCGGTCTCGCCGCCATAGTAAACTTTTGAAAAACGTCGGTATAATTAGTAAAATGCCATTCCTTCGGGAATCCGTAGGTGTTTCCGAACGTGATGTCAAGATAAGCGTCTTTAAAAGAGGTTATAAAGCCCCAGAAAAACAATCCTATCATAGACAGAACGTAAAGCGCAAGCAACACGCCCAACGCCACGAGTAAAGGCGAAATAAGTTTTTTCTGTTTTTTCATATGTTTTTCTCCTTATTCCTGCGGTCCGTATTTATCAAGCACCCAACGAATACCCATGGTTATCGGAATTACTATCAACGTAACGATTAAGCTCAACGCCGCCGCACGATTAAACCAAACTACGTCCCAAACGTTTCTCGAAGCGTAATCCTGAACGAGGTTAAACAAGTAATACCCCATCGTTCCGGAGTCAAATGCAACGCTTCCGCCGTAGAAAGAGAAAATATTATATTGATTAGTGCAAATCGTCGCAACTCCCGTAACCAAAAACACCGAAGCCGTCGGAAAGGCAAACGGAAGAACGATATATATGAATTCCTGAAAACTGTTTACGCCGTCAAGATGAGCCGCTTCCAGAGTTTCGGGAGAAAGCTCTCCCATTTTATTAGAATAAATAAGCGTAGTCGTTCCGAAATTCGTCCAGATATAAAAGAACAACACCGCCTTATAAGACGAACGGTCGAGAGCGTTGAAAAGTGCCTGTCCTTTAACGTTTATGCCAAACCAATCGAATAGTAAATCCGCGGCGGCGGTATCTAAAAATTCCGAAAACAATACCACCATAACCATACTCGAAACTATCGACGGTAAAAACAGAAAGAACCTGAACAGTTTGCCGCAAACAGCCTTTTTAAATATATAATAGGCAAACAACAAACCCAAAGGAACGCTGATAACCATAGTTATCGCAAAAAATTCCAACGACGTAAGCAACGCGTCTAAAACCGCCGGAAACATCGCGTCGGAAAAAACGTATCTGAAATGTTCGAGGGAAAAACCGCCGTTAACTCCTTCAAACGCTAATTTGAAGGAGTTAAGATTTACCACCACATAAAAAACCGCAAATTGCAAAAGCGGCCATGCAATCAACGCCAAATGAAAGATAAAATCGCCTCTTTGCGCTTTCATCGTCTTTTTACCGTTCGTCAACATACACTCACCTTAACCGTGCAAAATTTTGCACGATAAATTATTTTTTCGTCCACAAAGCCACGCTTTGTCTTGCATATTTATACGATTCCGCAAGATACTCGGAGGGCTTTTTGTCACTTGAAGCAAACACCAACGCGGGGAACAAATCCTTAGTGGAAATCGCGTATCTCTTAGCCATATCCGTCGTGCAAATCGTATTATAGAATTGCGCGTTGTTATGAATCGGATTCACCTTGTCGTAAGTCGTCCAAGCCTTGTAAATTTCTTGTCCGAACGGAGAAAGCTTCGCCACCTGGTCGGGCTTAATATCGTATTCGAGATCCTTGAATGCGTTTGTCTGTACGGTAAAATCAACCAGAGCGTCGTCGCTGTTCATAAGCTGAACGAAATCAAACGCGAGCTGTTTTTTAACATCGTTCAACCCTTTTTTGACGAAGCAAAGGGAATTTACTATGTTTACCATAGTGTTATTATTCTTTCCGACCTGTTCTCTCGTCGCGCTAGGGAGAGGAAGCCAACCGTAACGGCAATTCTCCTTTGCCCCGCCAAGCGCCGAGTTCTTTTCAAAATACGAGGTCGCCTCGCTGTCCCAGTAGCTTCCGTCTATAAGCATCGCCTGACGTTTCATATTGCTCGCAAAGCGTGATGCGACGTAATCCTTCTGAGCCTTGAACGCGTCGTAGTTTTTGCTCGATACGTTCGCAGAAATCGCATACTTGTCGGAATATTTCATCAAATCCCTGACAAAGCCGAGCGCATAGTAATACGCGGCGGTACGGTACGTTTCGTAACCGTTATTCTGCGAAGGATCGAGCGTTACCTTTTCCGTTTCGGGCGTGCCGTCGCTCTTCATTACAACGTTTCCGTTTGAATCAAGCTTAACAACCTCGGACAATTCGCCTTCCATAATGAAGTTACGCATATACTCTTCCGCGCCCTGATAGTTTGCCATCAACTGAGCCATCAAAGTCGTAACGTAGTAAGACGCCGCGTCCGTTCCGCCCCAGTTAAGCGGTGTATAGCCGCTTCCCGATATATATTCGCAAAGATTCCAGAAGTCCTCGTAAGTCGCGGGCAAGCCGTCGTCATCATTGCCTGATATGCCGTCAGGTCCCGCACTGCGCGGACTATCCTTGTCCACGACGAACTTGTCCTCTAAAAGAGTTTCGTTCTCGTAGCCTTCGGCAAAATAAAAGCCTCTGTCCTCGAATAAATCTATATCGTAAACTATACCCATAGAAGTCATATAGTGCGGGAGCGCGTAATACTTCGTTACGCCGTCTTTTTCTATACCGTAAAACTGCTTTTGTTCTTTCGTGAGCTTGCTCTCTATCGATTTACCGTCGTACGGGTTGGTTCCCTTGACTATATCGGTAATATCTTCCAAAACGCCTTGCTTTTCGAGATAAAGATACTGCACTTTTTCTACAAAATAAACCTCGTATTCGTCGTTCTGAATGTTCGCCGAATCAGGCGTTTCTTTAACGTCGGTAATCATTACCTGCACGCCGCTCTTGCCTTCTTCCAAGGATACACCCGCATATTTCGCTTCGAGCTTATCCTTTCCGTTATACAACCATTTGTTACCGAAGCCGCCCTGATAGTTCCTGACGTAAAGCTGCGTTTTAGAGCTGTCTACGCCTTCGCTTCCGCCGTCTGACGGCTTTGAACAGCCTACAAGCGAAAACGCCGTTCCGACAGAAATGGCAACCGCAAGAATAGATGATATAACTCTTGTTTTTTTCATTTTACACCTCCGTAAATCCGGTTAATTATTTTTAAGTTTATCCGCCATATTATAAGCCAGCAGATTCCAGCTTTGAAAACCTTGGTTGCGAATACCTTCGCCCGTTTCGGGATCATAGTATTCGTGAAATTCTCCGCACTTTTCAACGTCTTTACCAAACAACCTGACTGTTTTCTCCGCAAGCTCCAACGCGTCGCCGACGTAGCCGTATTTCAGCAAACCTTCGCAGACGAGATAATTCGCGTTGCCCCAAATCGGTCCCGTCCAGCAAGACGGATTACCGCTGCTTTTTACCGAGTACATTCGGGTTTCCGCTTTGGAAAGACTTCTCACTCCGTATTCGGCGTTGAATTCCTTGTCGTTACGCAAATGTTCTTTTACCATTCTTTCGGCTTGCTCATTCGTAGCGATACCGTAATACATAGTAAGAAAACCCGACCAAACCCCTATGCGCATAGGCAAAGATTTCCAGTGTCTCGGCGCGCCGCTGTGCAACCATTCGTTATGGTCCACCTTTTTCAGAAGAATATCCGCGCTGTAATAAAATCCGTCACGGTCGTCGTAACACTCGTCTTGTATAGAGCGTTTCAGGTTTTCGCTCTTTTCCTCGTATATCTTCGCTTCCTCGTCGTCGAAAAGCCTGCAAAGCTCCGCCATTGCGACAAGTTCACCGTACATAAGACAATTTAAAAATATAGAAGCGGTACTTCCGTCCGGACGATAAAAAACACAAGGATCGTTATCGATCCCGATAGCAAAATCGTTCAACCAGTAATAAAGTCCTGTCTCTTCGTGAAAACAATTCTTTTCATACCACTTAACAAACCTTTTGAGAACGGAGAACTTATCTCGTAGCCATTCAACGTCGTTTCCGCTCTTTTTCGCTACGAACAACGCATGTTGCGCAAGGCACGGCTTGTGTATATTTACCCTCGTGTTCGGTTTCAAATCAAAAATACTTTCTTTATCCGCAATGATATTTATCGGAATACGACCTTCCTCGTCCGCAGCGGAAAGAAAATTCAATACGCAACCCTGTTCGTAAACGATTATATCGTCGCCGTCCGCAGCTGCCGCCAAAGCAACGTCCGTCAGCCAGCTGTCCCAGTCCCAAAGTTGATCGGAATATGAAGAACCGGGAACTACGCACGGAAATTTAAATTTTCCGTGCGGCTCCCTGAAACATTTTTTATAATTGTCCTTGACGTAATTCTGAACGAGCTTTATATATCGTTCCGTATCCTTTTGCATTAAGCATGTTCTCCTGTAAATTAACTACGCGTTTATACCCCAGTTGGAATATAAATCGGAAAGCAAACAATTCTCTCCGTAATAAATTCTTCCGAGCAAATCAAAATCGGTTTTTAGATTTTGTCTCAAAGCGGAAATACTCGTACCGTTATAACCGTCCTTGAACCCGTAACCTGACTTGCCGGAACCGCCCGCCACGCATATCATAAATCTCGGCGTAAGCGATTCTATAAGTATATGCCGCTCATATACGAGTTTCATATCGCCGTTATACGCCGAAATCGCGTTCTGTGCGGTCTCTATATAACTCATATACATTTTTATCATATCTTGGGTATAATATTTCCAGTAACCGTCGGTTTCTCTCGTTCCTAAATAATCGCATAATCTGTTCGCGGTTTTAGTGCTTATTAGCCCTGGATAACTGATTGCGTCTAAATATTCATAAACGGTACCGTCGTTCGTTCCTTTTATTTTACCGTAATCGGTTTTCATTTGCAAATACAAATTATACATCGCTTCGTTCGCCTTCGCCGCACCGTAATACCCGCCGTCGCGGAACGTTTTCGTCTCTCCGTTTACCGTAAAACCGAAGAATTTGCTTTCAAGTTCCAAAGCGTATGCGTCTATCTGCGTCTGATAGCTTTCGGTTCCTCCGGTTGCCGTTATTTTTTCGAAAATTTCAACCTGCGCTTTTGAAAACGCGTATTGCTTAAACGCCTCAAATGCCGAAGCTCCGCGCTCTCTGGTCTGTCCGTTGACGTAAATCCACACCGGCTCTCCGCCTGCGGCTTTCACCGTTCTCGCCGCGTACTCAAACCAAGTAAGCAAACTATTTACCGTGTCCGTAAACATCATATAGTTGTGGAACATCGTTCCGTAAAACCAAAAGCCTATGTTTTTAGTTTTTGCAACCCACGCGGAAATTTGCGTTCTTACATCATCGTTTCTCACAGAATAAATCGATTCCGCCTCATAGCTATTGCGAATAGGACCGTAAATAACGCCGAGGTGTTCGCTCATTTCTATCGTCGGCGCATCTAAAAGATAATAATACGCCAACATATAGACGGTAAATCTTCTGTCCTTATTGCCGTCCAGCTCCTGAATTTTGGCAACGACGTCGTTAAGGAATTTCACCGCCGCGTTCGTATGATTATTTTTGCAGACCGAACACTGACAACCGTCCTCGTCGTTATCCGTGAGAGAAAACGTCACGTCGTAAACGTTCGGATAAGCGTTCAATAAATCTCTGATATTCGTTGCGGCCTCGGCAACCATAGCAACGTACTCCGCGTTCGAGGAATCCTGCGTTCCGCCCGCAGCGTAGCATATGTCCGCGCCGTTATTTCTGAACCATTTCGGATGCGTCGCGCCATACTGCGAATATTTTAACCAGTACGTCGTATTGTGGAACGGATGCATAATTCCTTCATCATCAGCAGGACCTATCGGAAAACGATCTCTGCCGTTCAAGCCTAACTGATCGTTCTTCCAGACGTGATAAGCGTTCGTAGTATTTCTGAAATTGAACGCCGAATCGTAATCTATGTTTATTTCCGGCATCGTGACAGCCGTTCCGTTCACCTTTTCATAAAGGACGGTATCATCGGAAAGAGCGTTATAGCCTATACTTTCTTCCAGAAACACGATAGCCGCAGTTATATATTCTTCACCCGAATCGGCATTTATGAAAGCGGTATTGCCGACTGTATTTACAACGAAACGCCCCGAACCCGCTTTCGGCGCGTTTACTATATCCGTATCGCCTACAACGATATAAGCGGAGCTTTCCGTCCATATATCGGGAAGCGTTGTCGTTACTTCGAGTCTCACGCCGCCGCTTATCGTTTCCGAAAACCTTCCGCCGCCGATATCGGCGTAAGTCACCGTACCCGACGCGCGACGTATTTGCTCTGCTATAAAGCCTGCCGCCTTTAAGGCGTTATCGTTTCCGTTCTCATATATAATAACGTAATTCGAAGAGCTGCCGTCTGCGGATATAATCGTATTCCCTGTAAAAGACTTAGTTACCTCCGTTGCCGAAAGGAGCAGACCTTTGGAGCCGAAGGAAAGTTGCGTTCCGCTCGCGGAAAAATAATTCCAACCGTTTATTTCGTTTTTTCTCTCGGAAAGCATCTCTCCCGCAGAGGAATATCTTTTAAAATTATCGTAGCGCAAAGGTAAATCGGATTCGTCGTTACCGTTCGTTTCGTCGTTACTGTATTTTACGATAGTCGTACCCGAAGGACCTACGATATAAACGTTTTTATACGCGTTATCGGAGGTTCTCGACTGACCGAGAATATATCCGCTTTCCCAGTCGGTATCGTAGCTTATTATACAATTTTTCATAGTAACGGCAGCGCCTGCGTCTAACTTGGTATTAACCGTAGAGTTCCACCCGTTCGCGGCAACTCCGTTATAACCGACGTAAACGTTTTCTATTATACCCTCTCCCCAAGACGCAAGATAACTGCAATATTGTACCTTTGCGTTGGTAAAGGAGACGTCTTTTATAACTCCGTTTTTACTTAAAACGCTTATAAATCCCGTTCTGCGATAAGCATCGGAGTGACCGTGATCGGTTGCATAGCTTGCGGACTCGACGTACATACCGTTTACGTTATGCCCTCTTCCGTCGAATACCCCGCAAAATCCCAAAGCTTTATCGCCTATATCCGCAAAATCTACGACCATAGACGGAACGTATTTACCGTTAAATTCTATATCGCTTCCGAGTGCAAAATACCCGTCGTATTTGTTGTCGTTCAAAGTTCCGTCGTATGCGTCCGCATATGTGAGAAAAGTATTCAAATCGCTTGCGCTATTTAACACCTTTGTTGCAAATACGACCGGTAAAATATGCGTTAAAATCCCGCCGTCGTATATATACTTTATTTCAAGCTCGCCCGCGCCGTAAATTTTGCCGAAATCCGAGACTTTTACCGTAAGTCCGTCCGTTCCGAGCGTATTACCGCCGTATCCGACGGAAACGAAGTTCGCTTCCGTCAGACCGTCTACGTCAAGAACGTATTCTTGCGCGGCGTTTACGTTTCCGTCCGTAATGCCAAGATCGATAAGTCTTTCGCGCGTATCTTCAAGCACTACGTCCTGCCCGTCAATCAGTTTTTTTTTACCACTACTCCGTCGGGAAGGCTGTCAAGGCTAACGCCTACGGCAAAATTGCCCGTAATGCTTGCGATAATCGTAAGTCCGCCCGTAAAGTCGTTATCTTTCAAAGCTCCGAATACGTTCACGATTTCTACCGAAGAGGTTATAGAGGAGTTCTTCCATACGCATTTCTCCATCGTATTGCTGACAAACGGAGTATAGCCCGCGCTTCCGGTATTTACGTTTCCTGCTACGATGCTAATCGATACGTTTTCAAACGTGGTGTTATAAGCGTTATACGACAACTCCGCGCTTCCCCAGCCTTGACCGCTATAAACGTCCTTAATATTTACGTCTTTGATAGTCGCACCGTTAAGAGTACCGAACAAACCACACGGCGCCTTCGATGAGTTGACGGTTATCGTGTGAGTTCTTCCGTCGAGAGTTCCTCTGAATGCTTTGTCTCCACTCCAACCGTTGCTGCCCTGCTTTGCGGTAAAGCCGACTTCACTCCACGAAACGTCATTTCCCAGAATATAGTATCCGTAAACATTGTCTGCGTCCTTAAAGTGCTTTACGGTATCCTGCAATTCGGTCATCGTGTAAATAACTTTGGTTACTATCGTTACGGGAACTGTTATTTCTACTTGCGTTCCGTCCGTTTTAGCAACGGTGACTACTATATTCTGTTCGCCGTGTTGGCTCTTATCGGTAAGAATATCGCGTGCCGTTACCGTTGATATACCGTCAAGAGTATAACCGTTACTCGTTTTAACGCTTAAAATTTCAAGCCCGTTATATTCGCCGAGGTCAAGCAACGAGGCTTGCCCTTCGAGAATGAAATCCTGTCTTGCGGAAAGAGTGACTTTTTCGGCGGTAATTTGCGTTACGTCGTCATAGGAAACGCTCTGATCGTCGCAATGTCCCATTTCGACGTACGTTCCGTTAATAACTACGTTCTTAAACGAATTATCTTTAAAGCTGTTCCCGAACAACGAACCGTAACCTTGCGTATCGTTTACGGTTACGTCAATAAGCTTGTTCCCCTCGAACGCCGAATAGGATATCCAGCCGTGACCGGAACCGACGCTTTGATCGGCAGGTCCTGCCGCCCAAGTAAACGTCACGTTTTCAATCGTACTGTTATAGCACGCTTTTGCAAGCAACGCAGCGCTTCCCGAACTGCGGTAATTATCTTTTATAGTCACGTTCTTTATCGTTGCGTCACGCATAACGGAGAACAATCCGCCACCGCCGTTTCCTGCTGTACCGATAAGCTTTCCTTGCCCGTCAAGCGTCGCCTTAAACTCTGATCCCCAGCCGTTCAACGAATATTTTGCAAGGTTCGTATCGTAAATATCATTGCTCAAAACGTAGTAACCAAAAACTCTCGTAACGCTTGCCGTGGGTTGAATGGTATTAAAATCCGTCGCGCTTGCTATTTCTTTCGTTATCACCAAAACGGGGAGCGTAGCCGTAAAGGTTTTTCCGTCTTTTTCAAACGTTACCGCAACGTTCTGTTCCCCATGACTGCTCGTAGCGTCTTTAAGCGTTTCTACGTTAAGCGCGGCGGGATCGCTCCCTAAATCGTAAGTATTCAGCTTGATGCCTACGACGTTATATTCCGCATAGTTTTCAAGCGGAAGAGCAACGGTTTCATCGGTCATAAGCAGCTTTCTTCTGTAAGTTGCGTATAAATCCGTGCTGTTCTTTATGAGAATCGAAGAAACGTTCTTGATTATCGTGCCGTTTTTGGTCGTCCAACCGACGAATTCCGAACCGTCGTCGAGCTTCGCCGCCGGAACGGGACATTCGGTGCTTACGCCGAGATAATCCACGGTTTCGGTCGTAACGTTGCCGTTGACGTGATAGCTAATCGTTTTGTTAAGATAAGTTTCCTGTAAATTAGTTTTGTCCTCTTCGGGTAATTCGGTATTGCTTAACGCGGCTTTGGCAACGTAAGACATAGAAATTTCGTTCTTTTGCGCCGTATAAATATATTCGTCGCCGCTATGAATATAGCCCCTTACGGAAATTTCCGTGCCGTAATCGGTCTCGGGAATATTATAAAGGTACACGACGGATTGCATATAAGAAATTCCGTCAAACTTAACCTTTTTCCAAACGCCGCTCGTATCCGAATCCGAAACGGTCGCGCCGTAAGTTCCTCCGACGGTCAAGTCTGCTCCGCCGGTAAGATGATAAGGAAGAAGAAGCGTTCCGGTTTTTACGCCGTCGTTCAATATTCCGTCACCGTTTTCATCTATTACGCCGTAGGTTTGAAAATAATCTTCGGTCATCACGACGTGATACTTAACGCCTGCGCCGCGATCGTCGTGAATTTTAACAGAACCGCCGTACACCCGATACGCGTCTTCGTTTGTCGTGCCGTCGGCAGCGAATGCTTTGGGCGCGTTCACGCCTACGACCGCAAAACAAAAAATAGCGATTACGCTGAAAAGCATAATTAAATTTTTCTTAATCGTTTTCATAATCCTTCTCCCCTCTTTCATAAACTGAAATTATTGTTCCACCAGTCAGAATTGTCGTTACCGTCTACTCCGACGTCGTCGCCGCTCATGCGTATGACGTCGGTCGTTTCCAAGGGAAAGAACCAAACGTCAGGTCTTTCATAGTTCTCTTTTTTCATAATTTTCTCCTAATTTTTAATTTTTCGGGCGCACCGTTATTTTTTATTGATTTTCCGCCGTAATACCGCTCGGGAAATCTTTTGAGTCGATTGAAAAACCGCCGGTTACGTTAGCCTTTATAGTTACTCTTTCAAACGTATTATCGGACTGTATAGCGAAAACATTTACTATTTCGACCGACGAAATGATATTCACGTCTTTCCAAACGCAATTCTGCATCGTGTTGCCGACGAACGGGGTACTGTCTTTCGCTCCTTCAACCTTTTTCCCGCCGACTATATTTATAGTTACGTTCTCAAACGCCGTGTTGTATGCGTTGCGCGCAAGCATGGGACAATAAGAGTTATTATTCCACGCGTCCTTGATGGTTACGTTCTTGATAGTCGCGCCGTTAAGCGTACCAAACAAACCGTACGCCGCCTTGGACGAGTTTACGGTTATCGTATGAGTTCTTCCGTCGAGAACGCCTCTGAACGCGCTGCCGCCTATCTCGTTGCCTTTCGCGGCAACGGGCGTAAAATCGGCTTCCGTGTAAGCGACGTCGTTGCCGAGGATATAATATCCGTACTTACTTTCCTTATCTTTGACTACCTTGACGGCATTCTGCAATTCTGCCATCGTTTTTATTTCCTTCGTGATGAAAAGCACCGAAACGGCTACCTCGTGTTCCTCTCCGTCCGAACCTTTAACAGTCACCGTAAGCGTTTGCTCGCCGTGTTTTTGAGTATCCTCTTTAAAACCCTCTCCGATATAAAGCGAGTCGGGATTATTTCCTAATTTATAGTCGCCGTACGTTATGCTTACAACGCTTTCGTATGCGCTTATTCCGTCGAGTTTCAACGAAAACTCTGTTCCGCTTAACACTATTTCCTGATTCTTTAACGAAACCGTTTTATTAAAGGTTGCAGAATCGTCTCTTTCTCCGCAGTCGCATATTTTATAATCGTAAGAAGAATCGGCTTTATCCCAAACGAACGAGTGCGGTTCTTTATCGGAAATCGCGCCGCAAGTACATTCTTTCCAGTGTCCCGTTGCGTCGTGTTTCCATTCGCCGTATGTATGAGGAACGGTTTCTCCGTATTCTTCTCCGCATATCTCGCAAACAGCTTTTTCGGTATGAGTAGCCGTGCCGCCTTCGTGATTACCCTCTTCGCTTCTTGCCGAACAACCGTCGATAGTACATTCCTTCCAGTGTTTTTCTTCGTCGTGCTTCCATTCTCCGTAAACGTGTCCCGAAAAATCACCGTATTCCCTGCCGCACACGTCGCAAACAGCCTTTTCGGTATGCGTTGCAGAACCGCCCTCGTGATTGCCTTCGTCTTTTTTTGCTACGCAACCTTCTGCGGAGCAGGCGTGCCAATGCTTCGTTTCATCGCCCGACCACTCGGTTGACCAAGTATGCTCCGACGCAAGCTCGCCGTATTTCGCATTACAATATTCGCAAGTCGCTTTTTCTACGCAGGTAGCCGCGCCGCCGGAGCAAGCTTCGCTCTCTGCAACCGTCGCTCCGCAGCATTTACGCGTTTTCTTATGCGTTCCGTCGGAGTTTGAAACGTAGCTATATTCTTCGCTTGCGTGGTTTTCCGCGTTCAAATCGCCATACTCGTTACCGCAAACGGAACAAACGGCTTTATTTTTACAAGTTGCCGTACCACCGTCGTGATTACCGCTTTCGGTTTTTGCCGAACAACCTTCCGTAACGCATTCCTTCCAATGCATTTCTCCGTCGTGCTGCCACTCGCCGTACGAATGAGCGGCTAATTCACCATACTCCTCGCCGCACTTTTCGCAGACCGCCCTTTGAATACAGGTAGCTTTTCCACCCGAATGTTCGCAGGAAGCGGAAGCCGAGTTATTACACCCTACCACAAAAGCGGTGCTTGCAATAAGCGATAAAATCGCCATAGCAAATGTTACTTTTCTTCTCATGATATACCTCCATATCATTTAAATAAATATTCCCGTTAGAATTTTTCTGTTGCCGCGCTTTACGGCAATCTCCGCGGGACAATTCGTTCGGTTTTTAAAACAATTTTTCGTAATATAAAGACGGTTTGAAAATGTTTCCGCTTTCTTTATAAAATTCGTCGTTCAATCTGTAAACGCCGTTATTCTCCGCCGCGTACGATTTGCCGAAGCTTGCGGAATACCTTTTCATCTCTTCCCAGTTCGCATAATTTTGCTTTCCGTTGCTTTCTAATATTCCGACGTTCATTTCGGGTAAGGCTGCAATTCTCGAAGCGACGTTTTTGTTCCACTCTACAAGCAGCGGATTTACCGTCAAATCCGCACAGAAGCAAATGACGCCTTTTTCATAAGCTTTATTCAATATTTTCAACGTTTCGCTCATAGTTTTCGCTATGGGTTTAAGTGCGATTGCGGAATATCCGAGATCTATACGCTCCTCGACGTCTTTTAATGAATGGACCGATTCGTCCGCGGTAACCCTTAAAGGTATCTCCACGACGTTAAGCTTATTTTCCTCTTCAAACGGCTCTTCCAACAAAACGATTCTATCCTTCGCTCCGATTTCATCGGCAAAGGTCACCAATTCGTTTATCCTATCGATACCGTCGTATTTTCCGTTTGCGTCGAGATAATACAAAATCTTGCCGCTTTTCGTATATTCAGTCGTATAATTTTTAGCAATATCGTGAATTTGCTTCAAACGGTTTTTATCCCATTCGAGCATTTCGTTTTTAGATTTTGCGCCGCCGTCATCGAACCCTATTTTGATTTTAAGCAAGGCTGCTCCGGAATCAAGCAAAGATTTAATACCGTTTTCGCTCACTCCATAAGAAATTAAAGGTACGTTGCACAGAATTTCCTGTTTTTCGCTCAAAGCTTTTTTATATTCGCTCGGTACGAGGTCTGCGAAATTTTCGCATCTTTTTTCTCTCGCGTAAGCTTGCCACAACGCGTTATCCACGCAAACGAGCGCGTTCCTCACAAACGTCTCTCTTAAATCCGAACTTACGTTACGTCTTGCGAAGGAAAGAAGTTCTTCGTATATTCCGTCAGTTAAATCGATAGGGTTTTCGCCTTCTCTTCCAACGAGCAGGTCCGCGGCTTTTCGCGAAACCGAATACATCAACTCGTTTCCTTGTCTTTCGGAGCTTTCGGAAAATATTTTGGCGTCCGACCACAAAACGCTTTGAACGCCGACGCCCACGCCGTAAGCGCGCTCCGTTTCCACCCTAACCGCAACTTGCCAAAGCTCGGATAAAAAACCGCCTTTAAAACCGAAAGGCGCTTTCAATTTTTCCGGAACGTAAGCAATTGCCGTTTTCAGTATCTTCATAAATAAACTCTTTCTCCGCTTTCAGAGGATTTATACGCCGCTAATATAATATCGACTACTTTTTTACCTTCGTTTTCATCGATAAACGGACGGCGATTATTTTCGATTGCTTCTATTAAATCCTTAATCTGTTCTGCGTGATGCTCCTCGTTAAAAAATATAACGTTTCGCGAGTCAAGTTTACAATCGGACGTTTGCGGTTTATCTGTCCCCTCAACGTCCCACTTCGTTATAGTATCTTCGCTGATAACTACGGAGCCTTTTTCCGCGTGTATTTCTATCTTTCTTTCATATCCGGGTTTTGCAAGAACGGTACATTCGATAACGCCGACCGCACCCGAATTATATTCTACCAGCACGTTAGCGGTATCTTCGACCTCGATTTTTCTGCCTATCGTTTTGCAATCGGCGTAAACGCTTTTTATTCCGCCCATAATGTACTGAATAAGGTCTATACCGTGTATGCCCTGATTCATCAATGCTCCGCCGCCGTCCATCGACCACGTTCCGCGCCAGTTGGAGCCTGCGTAATATTCGGGCGAACGGTAATATTTCATTTTATAATCGGCGATATATATTTTACCGAGCCTTCCCTCGTCTATTGCTTTTTTCAGCGTGCGTATGGCATATGTAAATCTTAACTGTGAAATAACTTCAAGCTTAACGCCGTTCTCTTCGACGGCTTTTACCACCTCTTCTATCTGTTCTCTGGTAATAGCCATAGGTTTTTCTACTATAACGTTCTTTTTAGCCTCGGCGCAAGCAACTATTTGTTTATAATGCAAGCCGCTCGGCGTGCATATATTCACGATTTCGACGGCAGAATCGGCAAGCAACTTTTCCTGTGTTTCATAAGCCTTACAATCGTATTTATCCGCAAATTCTTTTGCCCTCTCCGAAGAAAAATCGTACACTCCGATAAGCTTCGCGTTTTCTATCTTTGCTATCGCTTCGGCGTGAATACCGGCTATAACGCCGCATCCGATTATAGCAAATCCGTAACAATGTTTATTATCCATTACTCTTCCCTTACGCTAATTTAGACAAGTTGTCAAGGTTCACTTCGGTTCTCATTTTTTCGCCGTTTAAGAGTCTTTCGATCTCTTCGCAAACGTGGAGCGCAACCCTCTTCAAACCGTTGGTCGCTGTTCCCGCGATATGCGGAGTAAGAATAACGTTGTCAAGCCGACGAAGCTCGTTATCCTTTGCCGGAGGTTCGGGATTCGTCACGTCTAAACAGGCAAAAAACCTGTTCTTTTTTAATTCTTCGATTAAGTCGGCTTCGTTTATAATCGTTCCGCGAGCCGTGTTTATAAGCACTGCTCCGTCTTTTATGAGCGACAAATTGCTTTTGTTAAGCATATTTTCTGTTTGCGGAATCGCGGGAGCGTGAACGGTAACTACGTCGCTTTTTGAAAGCAATTCTTCAAGTTCAACTTTCTTTGCTCCGATTTCCTCGATTTGCTCCTTTGTCAGAATAGGATCATAAAGAAGAATATCGACGTGGAAATTTTTAAGAAGCTTCACCATATGCCTTCCGACGAACCCGCCGCTTATAACGCCGACGGTAATATCGTAAAAGTCGGTCACCGTAGTTTTTATGTTTTCCTGCCACAATCCGTTTTTAGTATCTCTGCTAAGTCTGTAAAAGCCCTTGCAAGCCGATATCGCAAACCCGAGAGCCGACTCCGCAACGCCTTCGCCGATTGCCACAGCGGAATTCGTTATTCTTATTTTTCGGTTGATAAACTCGTCGGAAATTATGGGTTTAACGCTACCCGCCCCGTGAATTACAGCTTTTAAATCGGGGCAATTATCTAAAATTTCTTTGTCGATTTTAGGAGAATCCCAAGAGGTAACTATAATCGTCGCGCCTTTAACGAAGTCGATAACATAACCGACGTCCGAAAAATCATCTTTGTCAAATATTTTGACCTCTCCGAACGCCCTCATTTTTTCGTAATATTTTTCACTGAAAACCCTTCCTCTGAACTCTTTGTTTACCAAAACAACTATCTTTTCCATTTTCGTCCTTCTCCTTGAATCAGTCTTTATACATTTTGCTTGAATTCGCACCGTAAGTTTTTTCAAACGCGTACCCGTCAAACCCGTCCTTATCCGTAAGCTGTTCGATTTTAACCCACTTACCGTTCAGTTCGTCTCTGGATTTTTTCCCGCACATCATTATAAGGCAGCTGTTTATAAGCGTATCTACGTCTTTTATTTTATTTATCCTACCCGTCAGCTTTCTGTATATCTCCCGAAGCAGACTGGCGTAAATCTTACTGCTGTCGATTGCTATCTGATAGCTTCCCACGGTAGTCATTACCGTCAAATGGAAAGGTCTCCACGCACCGATACAAGTTTGGTAATACGCCGTAACTCCGTTCTCGTATTTTATGGAATAGCTTTCAACCTTTTTTCCGTCCACGGTTTTGCTTTGTCCCGAAAACTGCATTTCAACGGCGTTTGCTCCGGCAAGCTCCGAAAGAATTTCCGCAATATGAATAGAATAGTTAAATTCGTCTACGCCGCAAGTACCGAAAACAGACAGGACCTCGCCTCTTTCGCTAATCGGTTTGGCTAAAAAAGCTTGTATCTCGTCAGCATAGCGTGCGGACGACGAGCCTATTATTTTTGCGCCGTTTTTCACAAGTTCTTGAAGGCGACGCGCGTCTTTAACGTTTCCGACTATCGGTTTATCTATAAATACGGGCTTACCCTCATTGATAAACGGAAGAGCCTGCTCCAAATGTTTTTCCCAGTTACAGGATTGAATAAAACCCACGTCTACCTTATCGACCATTTCTTCTATCTCTTTAACTTCACCTTTTAAGTTGAAGCGTTTGACAAACCAACTCGCCTCGTCATCTCCGCGAAAGCTCTTATTGCATAAATACTCGTATTTCATATCCATGCAATATTTTTCCATTTCCTCCGCAAAACCCAAAGGGTGCGAAACATCTAAACTTACAACGCCTATTTTTATCATACAAAACTCCTGAACCTTCTTTGAAAAAATCAATTTCTTACTGAATTTTCGTTGCAAAACAACAAAAATTTAAGCATAGCTATTCACTATACCTTTTATGTTCACAAAAATTATAACATTGTTTTACGCAAATGTAAATAGCAAAAAATATGATTAAGTTTGCAAAAAATACTGTATAAATTTTTTATAGCCCTTTAATTTAAAAAATTATTTTTTGCAAACTTTATTGAAAAACAGGAGATATTGTGATAAAATAATATTATAAAGGTGAAAAAAATGAAAGAACTGATTTCCGTAAAATCTCCGAAGTATATTTTTAACCATAGAATATACAACGAAGAATCCGACAAATGTTTCGCGAGACATTCGCACAATCTTTACGAACTGATTTATGTAAAAAGCGGGTTAGTAACGTATTCGGTAGAAAATCATTCGTTTAAAGCCGAACCCGAAAGCTTGATTTTGATCAAACCCTACGCATATCATTTTTTTACGGTAGACGACCTGACCTTTGAAAAGGTTGGCATTCTTTTCGACGCAAAGTTCTTAAATCTGGACTTATCGTTCTTACCCGATAAATCTTATTTAGTCGTGAAATCGAATTCCATTATAGAAAATACCTTTGAAAAATTGATAAAATATTACTCCTTGTTCGACGTTAAAATTTTTACGGAGCTGTTTCTTGCCAGCACAAGAGAAATAGTTTATAATCTTTCGCTTCAAAATTTAGAATCCGTAACTCTGCCGCAAAATTCCACGCTGATAAAAAACGCAATCGAATACATCAATAAAAATCTTTTTACGATTCGCTGTATGTCGGAAATAAGCGACGCTATATTCGTTTCCAAAAACTATTTTTTGGCGCTATTTAAACAACAGATGAATATTTCGCCCAAAAGGTATATACTTGAAAAGCGACTGGTATACGCTCACGATATGCTTTTGTCAGGACAAAAACCGATGGAAATATACGAAAAAGTCGGATTTGAAACTTATTCGTCCTTTTATCGCGCGTACGTTGCTAAATTCGGTCAGAGCCCTTCCTCTACGGAAAAATGATTTTATACCTAAAAATAAATCAACTATTGATACTCTCGCATATAAATAATATTTTTTCTCTGCTTTTAAATAAATATACTGGGTAAGTTCTCCTGCACCCGTCACGGTGACACCTGCCACCTGTCAGGATAAAGGCGGACTATTCCCTTGTAAGGAACGATATGTTTTTTTGTTTTATCAGGCAAGGGCGATAAAAATCGCCCCTGCCTATACTTTTACCTTTTTTCTCCCTTACTTCTCTTTTCGGTTTTTCCGTATAAGAAGTATCGCTATCGTTCCGCTAATTAAACCTATCCCGACTAACAATAAAATCATAAATTCATCTCTCCGCTAAAATATATAATAAACTGCTTTTGCCGCCGTTAGGGCGGTAACGCTGTTCGGTTTTTAAAAGCCTTTCTCTTTTAAGTTCCTTTACCGCGCGGCGGATAGTCGATTCCGAAACTTTAAGTTCTTTCGCAATCGTCGGTATCGACGGCCAGCATTCTCCGTTTTTGTCAGCGCGGTCTTTAAGGTATAAAAAGGTAGAAACCGCCCTGTTCGATACTTCGCTCCGATACAAATAATCAAGCCTGCCCATCGTTTTTCTCTCCTTCCGCTATCCGTATCTGATTAAACGGCAGCTGTCTTTTAACAGACGTCCTTAAAAACGGTCTGTCCGTTCTTCTCCCGTCGGGCGTAATATTTCTTCTCGCTCCCGCTTGTATTTGCCCGCCGACTCTTCCGTTCGGCTTCGGCGTTTCCGTCTTTTCGGATTTTAAGTCGGGACAATATTTCTCTGCTATATTTTCCGTCAGTTCCTTTCTCTCCGCATACTCCACATTCCTTTCCGCGTTCTCTTTTACTTCGTAAGGCTTCCCGAACGATATTCCCCACTCGAAAAACAGCTTTAATCTCACTTTCATAGGATATGCGCCCGTCTTCATTACCACGAACTGTCCTTTCGGCATCGCCTTTAATTCGTCCGCGCTCATAAGCGGGCGTTCGGTCATTTGCAAAGATTCCGACGGCTCGTTGCGTCCCCTGCTTACCGAACCCGTAAGCACCGTTCGCGTTCCGAGCGCTTTCGATAATATTTCCGCCGAAGTGCTGTTCGGCGCGAACCCGCCGAATATAGTCAGCTGGGTATTGTCTACGATTATCTCTCCGCCCTCTTTGCCGTAGTTCTTTTCTAACTGCGAAAAACTCTGTATTATAGGCACTATCTGTAATCTTCTCGACCTCGACGCCGAAAACATCATTTCCGCGTCCTGTATCTTCGGAATGGTTCCGAATTCGTCGCAAAAGAATATGCACCTGTTTTTAAGCTTTCCGCCCTCTTCGTCCGCCACCGCAAGTATCTCTCTATACAGTTGCTGAATGAACAGCGAAATCATAAAGAACGTGGTCGGGGCTTCTTCCGGCATTATTATGAATATCGCGGACTTCTCCGAACAGAATTTTTCCGCGTCTATCTCCGTATCGAAACAGAGTATCTGCTCTAATTCCGAATCGAGAAAGGCGTTTAGTCTCGACAGCGCGGTAGACATTACGCTTGCCATCGACTGCTCAGAAGCGTTTAGCGCGGAACCTGCAAACCATTTCGCCTTATGCGTATCAGGAAGCATATCCATCAGTTCCTGAAACCGATTCTTTCCGTACTTTTCCGACGGCGCGAGCAATTCCTGTATAAGCTTGAACACCGACACTATATGCCGTTTTTGCGGCTCGCAAAACTCCGCCACGAGCAGTATCGTTGCCGTGAGTATACCTTCCGCCGCGTCGTAAAAGTATGCGTTCTGCCCGAACGACGAAGACTCCGCGCCAGACAGTATAATGGTTTTGGATATTATCTTTGCGTACTTCTCCGCTTTCGCTTTGTAGGCTAACTTTTCGGGGTGCGCCTTGTATAAATCCATATACTTATTGACGAGATGCAAAAGATTGTTCCCGTTGGATTTGGTGGGATTTCTTAAATCTATCACCGAAACGTTATACCCGTACCCTTTCGCTATCTCCCCGTAATTCCGCATAACGTCGCCCTTGGTGTCGGTCGATAAAAAAGACGTTCCGCTCGCGCAGGCGTACTCTATGCACGGGTACAACCAGTACGCTGTTTTGCCTACGCCCGCCGCGCCTATCATAAGCGCGTGTACGTCGCCCGTGTCTATCATCGCCACCGTTTTCTTGCCCTTTCCTTTGCAGCCGACAACTATCCCTTGCGGAAGAACTTCTTCTATTCCTCTTTCGTTTATACAGGTCGGGGTTACCCCTTTCTTCGCCTGTTTCCGCCATTTGTTCGGCGTAAACGATATCTGCCTGTACGTTTTCCTTATCTCGCGTTTAGTTGCCCACCGCGCCGAACCGTGCTGTCCGTCGCCTACCGTTTTGCTCTTTATCCCGTTTAAGTTATATACGTTTGACAGCAGCGTCACTCCGCCAAGCAAAACCGCCATCCCCACCGCCGCGATTATGAGTATCGTAATCCCTGACATATCTTTACCTCCGCGTTCTTTCGTATCGTTTGTTCTTTCGCCGCTATCAGCTGCTCGTTCCAGTCCTTGCCGTTCGGAAGAAGTATCCCGAACCGTATATTTTCTTCCCTTAACTTTTCCGCGATGCGATACTCTGCGAACCTTCCCGCCCAGTCGTTATCGAGGCATAAGAACACTTTCGATATACTCGGATTGTCTTTAAGTGTCTGAAACAGCACCTTATCGCCAACGCCGCAACACGCCGCGTAACTATGGTTTTGCCAGCCCTCGCCTTTCATCGCGATAAACGAAAGCATATCTATGGGGGCTTCGAATAAATATATTTTCTCGCTTTTCCCCGTCCACCTGAACGAGTATTCGGGCGAGCTTCCCGCGGCGTTGCCTTTGAACGCCGAGTTCGATTGCGTGCCGCGAAGATTAACGTGCTTTAAGTTACCGTTCGTATCGTATCCCATAAACGCCACGTTATGATATTCCCGCGTTTCGCCTATGAGTTGCTTTTTGAAAAACGGAACGAGAACGTCTTTCGGTATCCCGCGCCGAACGTTTAAATACGCGTACGCTCTTTTAGCTTCCGCGTTCAGCACGGGCGGTTCGAACTCTTTTTTCTCTTTCGGTTTTGCCTGTTTCGGCTCTCTTTGCACGATTTCTCCCGCACCGTTACCGAGAATATATTTCATCGCCTCGACGTAGGTTTTGCCCATAAACCTCTGCACGAACGACACGGCGTTCCCGCCCTTTTGCTCGTACTGATGATACCATAAATTCCCGCGTATCGTAACCCGTTCGCTGCCCTCGCCCCACTCGTATTCCGAGCCGCTTCTTTTAAGTTTTTCGCCCACGCGCATCAGCATTTCCGCTATGTCCGCGTTCCGCGCCGCTTCCTTTTCTTTCGGCGTGAAGTATATAAATTGTGACATCGTTATTCCTCCTATCCTATTTTAAGCCCTTGCGCTTGCTTTTTCTCAGCTATTTTTCGGCGGAGTTTTTTATCCGTTCTCGGCAACCTCATATTCAACCCGTCTTCCGCTTTATCTGCAAGCAACCCGAATATATATCTGAATAACCGCGTAACCAATAAAGATATATTTATCGCTCGAACTTGTTGCGCTCGTTTCGCGCTTACGCTATTAGGTATATCGAAAGGTGAAATCTTTAACGCCTCGGCTATCACCGCGTTGCGCACCGACTTAAATTCTTCGTTAGCGGACAGCGGAAACCTTGCGGGCATTTTATCTCGGTAAGTCTTTAACACGTTCCCCCTTTGCTCGTACCATAACTCATATAGTTTTTGTAAGTCTTCGTCTTTCATAATCTCGTCGACTACGCCGTTTACGAGGTTCTTAATACTTTTCGGCAGATACCCGTACACCTTTTTGCCTTTATGCTTCTGCAACTTCTCTGCAAGCGTTGTCAGCATTAGTTCGAGCGTTTCGTTTTCGTACCTTTTATTGTTTATCCTGCGGATGATCCCCGCTATCTTCTCTTTACTCTCGGCTCTAAGCATATCTCGGTACTCCGTCTGCTTTTCGTAGGTTTCGTATAAATCGTTTTTAAATATCTCGTGCGCGAAGGCGGCTTTTAGTTTTTCAAGCCCTTTTCTCGTCATATACGGTTCTTTGCCTGTCGAATACGATACGAGATGAACGTGCGGATGTCCGCTTTCGTTATGATACGCCGCATACCATTTCATATACGTTACGGGTATTCCCATAGCGGAGGCTAAATCCTGCAACTTTGACCGTAACAACGTTTTCCACGCAGACATATTATCGTAGCCGAGTCTTGCCGCGTCCTCGCGTTTTAACGAGATTACCGTCGTCCAAACTACTCCGTCGTGATCCCCGACTTCTTTCGCTACGTTTGAAAGATTGATATGCTCGTCAGAAAACGAGAACAGCCCGTGACCGCCCGATTTTTCCACTCGCGGTCGCATCGCTATATACCCGATATAGTTTTCTTTCCTGCCTATCCGATCTACGTTTTCTTCTATTGCCTTATCTATGAACGTCGTCGCCGCGTACTTCGTTTTTATTTCCGAATAATCCCGATACTCGAAACTGTCTTTGCAATCGGGAAAGTCTTGTATAAGCCGATTCACAAGCTTTTCTTGCTCTTTCGTAACGGGTTCGGTTTTCCATTTATCGCGCTCTATCTCCACTCCCTCGCGTGTTGCGATATACCCGACGTAACGCTCGCCCTGTTTCGGATTTCCGGGTTTAATATACCGCCACTTTACTATTAGTCTTGCCATCAGCTTTTCTGAAACTTATACGCCTCGTCGAAGGACACCGCGCCGTGGATACGTTTTACTTCGTCTACGCACATTCCGCGAAGTCTTGCAAGCGTTTCTTCGTCTATGTCGCTGTTTGCCGCCGTAACGTGTAACGACATTGATAGTTCTACCGCCATTTTAAACAACAGACTTGCCATTCGGTTTTCAAACGCGCCGAGCGTACCTTGCATAGTAGAAACGATAATTTCGGGGAAATACTCTTTTCCGTCTTCCGCCGTAAGGTAGCCGCAGTAAAAATTGATTGCTTTCTCTATAAATTCCGAACGGCTTTTTACGTTCTCTTCGCGGTATAGTTTTTCTACTTTTTTTATCGTTTCTTCGCGTACCCACAGCGCGAATTTCCTTTTATCTTTCGGCTCGGACATAGTTTTCTCCTCCTTCGCGCCCTGCAACGCCTTGTTTTTTCTTTTTGTTTCGCCGTATTTTGTAATACTCGACTCTTTTTCCTGAATTTATCTTATTTTGCAACCCATTGCCCGTTTTTCTCAAAATCCCTTTATGCGGTCGGCGTTGCCGTCCGCTGTAAGACGCGAAGGGGGTGCTTCTGCAACCCCTTCGCTTATTCCTGCAACGAAATCGGTTCGATTACATTCTCTGCTCGAACGTTACAGAGTTTTCGGGTTCTTCCCGTAAGCTCTCGCAATATTCTTGTTTTACTTCGTATTCGATTCCGTCCTCGGTCAGTTCCGCGCTTTCTATCTCGCACCGTCGTTTCAGCTCTTCTACGAGCATTTTCCCGAACACGTTATCCGCCGTTACGTTCGCGCCGAAATGATAATACAGTTCATCTTTGCTTACCACCCATTTCCCGTCCTCCGAGTTCTGCATACCTTCCGACACGACGTAGTCCGCGAGCGTTTGCACGAAGTCCTGTATTATCGTTCTTGCTTTCGGCAGAAACGCCGAGTATCTCGGGTAAGCGTAGCCCTGTGTATCTACAAGCAATCCGTCTTCGGAATTCTCGCAAAGTATTATGAGACAACAATCCTTTCCCGTCCTTCCCGCAAGATACTCTCTGTCAGCTAACATGTTATTCGTTAAATTCGAGTATTCTCTATACGACAGTTCTATGACGTCTGATACCTCGCACGGCGTTACCGTTATCCGAGTTTGTTTTGACGTCAGCGTTGCGTTTATCTTCATTCTCCGTTTCCTCCTCTTTTTCAAATTCCTTTCGTATATCCGACAGCACCGCGGACAGTTCTTCGGCGGTTATGCTCGTATCGAACTCCGCGTTTATCCTTTCAGACAATATCTCGTCAGTATACTCGGTCTCGAAGCAAGCGATCAACCGCCGTATAAACCCGTCCGCTTCTCCGTACTCGAAAAGTATATACGCGTATACCGTCTGCGCTTCCTTTATCGTTTTCGGTTCATATCCAGCGTTAAGCATTTCTTCCGCTATCTGCGCGGTTATGACCTCGGCGTTCACTTTCCTCTCCGATACGACGTCTTGTATGTCGCCCGTCCGTATATCCATATTCCCCGAAAACAATCCGAGCAGCACCATTGCAGGCGTCGATAGCATAAACAACGTGCCGAGGATTATCCCGACGATTATCTTCCTGCCTCTCTTGTTCGTCGCGGCAGATAGCCCTAACTTCTTTATTATCACCGACAGCGGTACAGCCATTATTTCCCGCCTCCTTGCCCGAACAGCTTCGCCTTATACTCCGGCGCTTTTACTTCTAAAAGATACCGTTCGTTTCCGCATCGGTACAAACACGTTCCGCGTTCGGGACGGCGAATAAGCTCGAACTCGCTTTCTTCTACCTGCAACGCGTCGGTATATTCCTTGGGGTTTATACTCCCCGCATTAAACAAAAACTGATGCGTGGGAATAGAGAACAACGGCTTTGTAAACTCTTTTACGCCGGGCAACAGAAAGTCCTCTATATTCTGACTTGCGAGTATGACCGAGGAGTTTTTCTTTCTCACACGCTTCATGGCGTTTCGTATATACTCTATCGCCGTGGTGTTCGTCAAAAACAGATACAGCTCGTCTATACTCGCGGCGGTGTCGCCTTCCCCTAATAGTCTTCCCGACATATACGAGAGGATATTAAAAAGCATCGCGTCTTTAAGTCGTCTGTTGGAATCGAGCAATCCCTTCACCCCGAAGCACAGAAAATCGTCCGTCGTAATATTCGTGTGTCCGTTAAAATACTTACTTTCCGAACCTACACACATAGAGTGAATGCCGAGGCACACTTCCCTTAACGTTTCTTCCGTATACAAATATTTCTTTCTCGCGCCGTAGCTCATAAACTCCTTTTCGCATAGCTTGTAAAAGTCCTCCATCGTCGGGTAGTCCTCGCTCTTTAACACCGCATAGTCCGTTTCGTCGGTTATTTTGAACTTCTTATACAGTTTCACGAGCAGCAACTCTATGGTGTCCGTCTGCTCGTCGGTGAAATCCTTATACGACTTAAAGAAGTCTTTTAGAAACGCGAGGTGCTGCGACAAACGCGAAGTTCTTTTGAACGCCTCGGGGCAGTTCTCGTCTTTTTCGCCCGCGTCCGTCGTTTCCGTCCACTCTTTCGGCTCTAACGGGTTTATCCTGTACTCGTCGCAAGTAAAGTCTATATAACACCCGCCGAGGTTTTTGCATAGTTCCTGATACTCGCTTTCAGGATCAAGGCATATTACTTTCTTTCCCGATTCTCTGATATTAGTAAGCAGTAATTTGAGCAAATAACTTTTTCCTTGTCCGCTGTTGCCGAGGATAAGGATATTAGAGTTGGTTTTGTCTTCCGCGCGGCGATCAAGGTCTACGATTACGTTCGTTCCGTACTTATCTTTCCCGACGTAAAAGCCTTGCGGATCGGTCTTACCCGAGAACCCGAACGGGTAAAAGTTCGCGGCGGAGCTTGCGGGCAGAACTCTTTCGTACAGCGTGCCGAACCTGTTCGCGCCGACGGGCAGGACGGAGAGGAAACCTTCTTTTTGCCGAAGAGTAAGCCGGTCTACCGATATTTTCTCTCTCGTCAGTTCCATATACGTTTCCGATTGCAGTTCCTTTAATTCTTCGAGCGACTTCGCTTTCAGTTCTATATACACCGCCGTATGCAACAGGCTTTCTCTGTTCTTTCGGATATTCGCGAGAAGCTCCGCCACGTCTCGGAGATTTCCCGCCGCTTCCACACTGTCGGTTATATCTTCCGCCGCGGATTTCATTTTGTTCTTTCTCGCAGCGTTCTGTATTATCTTTCTTTGCTCCGCTGCTTCCACCAGTCTGTTATATATCCTTAACGTCACGCCGTTCTTATCAGCGAGCTTTGAGAGTATCGCCTGCTCTTCGGTTACAGGCGGGTATTCCCTTATAGCCCACACGCTTCTGTAACTATCGCCGACTATATAATGGTCGACGTTGAACTTTATATATCCCGGCAGTATCCTGTCGAAATAGTCCTTAGTTTTTATACGTTCCGTTCTCTCCTGCGGTTTTCTTTTCTTCTTCATATTCGCTCCTTTTGTATCAGTTTCAAGAAATACTCTTCGCCGCAGGCGTCGGGAATGCTTTCGCCGAAAAGCGACGCTT
The DNA here is from genome assembly GCA_934271275.1 of uncultured Clostridia bacterium. Lineage (GTDB taxonomy): Bacteria > Bacillota > Clostridia > Christensenellales > Borkfalkiaceae > UBA1259. The sequence goes on from CAKQRD010000002.1 coordinate 190,622, forward strand.
CAAAATATATCGCGAGAAATCGCTTTATCTTTTCTTTTCTCATCCGCTTTACGGTAAAGCCCTGCTCGGACAAAACCTTTAGCACCGTATTCGACAGCGCGAATACCTGCGCTTCGTTTAAGTTCCTGCACCGCGCTATGACCGAGAACTGCCGCGCCGTAGTCATCTCCGCCTGCATTCCGCTTAAAAACTCGTAATCGCTTTTTAACAATTCTTTTATCTTTTGGTTGGTTTCTCCGGCTATCCTCTTTTCCAAATACGCCTTGTTATCGTCGAAGCTTTCCGCGGAATCGGTACACACGATTTCCGTATACGGGATTGCGGAAAGAGCGACGGTAAGCTTTCCGACGCGCTGCTGCATACTTTCTCTCGACAGCACGGAAATGTTGGTCGGTGTTACCGAAAAGAACAGCAGTTCTCCGCCGTTCGTTAAAAGTCCGTACTCCGTAAAACCCTTTATTCCGATTAAGCTTCTCACCGATTCCCCGATCCTTTTTCTTTTATCGTTCATTTTTACCTCGCAAAAAAAGCACCGCCTTTTTTCAGCGATGCTTTCCGTTTTTGCTTTTTATTTATTTTTTCTTGTTTACTTTAACGTTAACCCGTTTTTCTGTTCCATTACGATTTCGAATGCGGGAGTCAAAATTTTATCGTACCTTGCGCAAATATATGCGGAATAAAACTCTTTTTGCAGTTCGGAAAGTCCTTCCGTCTTGTAAACGAGCCGCTCTATTTCAGATAAGTCTATTCGCGGATATATTCTATTTATAGCGGCGTTACAATCCTCGTTCCTTGCCGAAGTCATAAAATCGTAGTAGTTTATTTTCTTTCCGTTTTCCTTTATTACCGATAGCGGGAAACGGAATATCCTTTTGTTCATTTCCTCAACGTTTGAAAGGACTTCTTCCATTACGTTTTCGTCCGCCTGCGGTAAAAGACAGCTTCCGCAATCGTATACGGGCGCGATTCTCGCTTTGCCTGTTTCGGGATTCACGATAAAACCCCAGTTCCCGTTATGCCTGTCGAAATTGCCAAGCAACGCATCTATTACGAACACGTCCCAGAACCGTTCCGTAAGCTCCGCGGGATCGACAAACTGTTGCTTTTCCATCGTATCGGTTATATCGGTAAGTTCCGTACCCGTTCCGCCATGTTCCGAGTCTATCACCGTGTTTTTTATCGAACAGAAATCGTAAAGCCTCGATCCGTCCGAGGTAAAATCTTTACACGCGCACACGAGTTTCTCCTTATCTCCCGTCCTGAAAACGCCGAGAAGCGTTTCCTGCGCTTCGATTCCTGTCATATTGAATATATGGCTACCGAGGTATTCGCTGATACAACTGTTCGTATACGATAATTCCGTAGGCTTATCTTGCCCCGACGGCGGAAACTTTAACATATATTCCCCGCCGTTATACTCTATAGCTATTTTTTTGCCATTAGCGCCGTTATACGCTCGGCTTAATATTCGCTTACAATCCGTAAAATCTATCATTTATTTCCCCTGAACAAGTATTTGTCTCTTAAATAGTCCGCGTGTGCGGGCGTGATTATTCCGTCGTCTATCTCCGCCGCGTGAATACTTCCGTACAGCTCGCACCACAGACAGTCCATCACTGACGAGCCGTTCTTTAATCCGTCCTTATACGCGTCGAGGTCGTGCTGTAAATATTCGGGAAGCCCGTATTCGTAATTGCGCTCGCGTTCCGCGTCGGTCTGTTTCTTTCTTTCGGTTCCGTCCATTTATCCGACCTCCTTTCTCTTTTGGTTAAATTATACCGATTTATCCCGATAAAGTCAAGAGGTTTTGTCTTTTCTGCGGATAAGACCTTGCCGATATTGTCGATATATCTGCTATTCTTCTCTCCATCTGTATACCTGTTGTTCGGTTATGAAATACTTTGCAGCGTACCGTATATAACTCATAACCGTCGCGTCCTCTTTTCGTATCGTCAGAAACCCGTAACACAGCGTTATCGCCGCGGGGAACGCTATCTTCGTCGTCGCTATAACGAGTACGGATATAAGCGTCGCTATACACAGTATCGCAAAGTCCTTCATTCCCCACAGCCATACGCTCGCTTTCGACCTTAAATTTTTAGGATATAAATATTGCATTCTTTTCTCCTTTCGGGGCTATACCTTTAATACAGCCCTGCGTAATTACTTTCCTGCGCGGGCGATCGTTCTGCTTAAATTGACCGCCGTGTTCGTCGCGTGTACCACGCTCATAAGGTTCACCTTCGCCGAGCTGTCCAGTCCGAACTGTTGCGCTATCCTCGGCACTTCGCTCGCCGCGAGCATTATCCCGAGTCCAAGCAGCATATTCACCGAAAAGGTCATAAGCCCCGCGAACAATAACGTCGTCTGCATAAACGCCGTAAGACACAGCGCGACTATCTGTTTTATCCATTGCGTGAACCCGTCCGTATACCCTCTCGGCACGGAGAACATATACATAGAACCTACCGTCATCTGCACGAGCAGTATCCCGCCGCGCTTGATATTCTGAAAAAATATCTTTATCACGCAATACGCAAAGGCTATCAGCATCAACAGATTAAGAAGCGGATTGCCCGCCATATTGACCGGCGAGAACGTTCCCCCGAGCACGCTCGATGCCTTTGACGCTATATCCGTGTCTATACTCAAAGTAAATATCCTCGTCAGTTCGTTCGCGAACGTGTTTTGCAGCGATATGCTGAACTTATACAGTTCCACCGGCACAACGCCGACGAGCGAACAGGCGAACGCGCCCTTTAAGATGTTTAAGAGCGTGTTCCGTATATTCCCTCTGCCCGACTGATACTCTATCGCGAAATCGAATATCGCAACCACCGCGCCCGTCGCGAACAAACCCCACCCGAACAACGTGAACAGGGTTATTATCGCTTTTATCCAGGCGAGTTCGAATATCTCCGCGCCCATATTTCCCATCATCGTGAAAAAGTCCGCCACCGCGCTGTATACGCTGTTATACAGCCACTTTATCATCGCGTTCCATATCGCGTTCGATACTTCCCTCGCCGCGCTCATAAACCCGTTAGATATCGCGTCCGCAAGCGAAGTTATCAGATCTCTTAACCAATCGAACATCTTCTTTTACCCGATTATCTTCCAGATATACAGCGGCGCGGTTAAGGTAAACACCAGACACGCGAACAGTATGCACGGCGCGGTGAACTCGAACTGTCCATGCTTTCTGTAATCGAAATACGCCGTGCCGAGCTTTACGAAAAACACTATCGCGAGTATCGTGTCCACCACGGGAAACACCACGTTGTTCACCACCCGCCTTATTTGATCCTTAGTGCTTCCCCAGGTCTTTTCCACCGCACCCGCGACGTCGCCCGCTTCCGCCGCGAACGCGGGGCTTACCGTACTCGCTATCGCGAGCGCGAAAAGCAGAAAGAACGTAATTATGCCGAGTATATACCATACCGTTTTCGTTTTTCTTTTTATCATAATTTTCTCCTCCGATCAGTTAAACATCATTACGCCTGCGCGCATAGAGGTCTCTACTTCCTCTTCCGATATTTCTTCGGGGCGGGCGAACTCTTTAAGATACCTGTTTGTTTCCTCGTCGGTAAGACTTCTGAAATCTTCTTCGCCGTTACCGACTATTACGAACGCACCGGCTATTATATCGTTTCCTATCCGTCTGTTCCCGGGAAGGTTGTCGAGTTTTCCTTCTTCGTTGCACACGAGGCTTATGCCTTCCGAAATACTCACCGCCTCTATATACCCGCCGACCGCGCGTTGCAAGCCTTTAAGAGTGTTCTCTATCTCCGTTTCGTAAGCGGGTTTATTCGGCTCGACGTACACCGCACGCAATACGTTCTCGGGCGGAATCGTTTTGTTCTCGTCAAACTCTATTTTCTTAAACCCCGAATCGTCGCAATAAAACGCGCCGTCTTCCGTTACGGCTATATCCGATACGGACATGGAATGCCCGCGAAACAGCGGATGATATTCGACGTTGAATCTTAGGAACACGTCTTCGAGTTTTTCTTCGTCAACGTCGCCCGTAAACATTCTCGTATATATCCCCGAATCGATTTCATCGCCTTGCTCTTTTCTTAGTTCGGACAGGCTTTTGAATTTCAAATTCTTTTCGTCCGCGTTTTCTGCTATCTGATAAATTTTAAGTTTCATATACCGTTTCTCCCGCATTGTTCTGCGCCCATTTCACCGATAAGTGTATCAGCGCCGCGCGTTGCTGTTCGGGCGATAAGTTGTTAAGAAAATCGTACAGCGTTATTTCGTCCTGTTTTACTGTCCCTTTCCCGTTCTCTCCGTCGCAATCGCAAAGCCGTTCGCGTTTTACGATTACCGACTTACCGTCTTCCGTCTCCTCGAACGACAGTATATCGTTCTGCTTAAACCCGACCTTAACCCTTATCTCATACGGCACGGTTATTCTCCCGCGCTTGCCTAATATTCTGTAAGTTTTCATTTCTCTTCCTCCTCGCAATTTTTGTAACACGGACAGTCTTCGCAGTTCCCGTCGCAGTCCGTTTCGTTTATCGGGCAGTTCTCGCAATCCCCGTCGCATACGATTTCGCCCGTATCCGTCAGTCGCTCTATGACGAGTCTATTCCCGTCCGCGTAAATCTGTAACACGCTGCTTGCGTTGATTCCGACTTCTTCCAACATTTCCCTCGGTATGCTTATCAGCGTAAATTCTTCTATTTTTTTATCTTGCACGATAATATGCACCTCCTTAATATCTCTTCGTAATACAGCTCTTCGTAACGACTGAAAAAGTTCAGTTGTTTCGGTCTGTTTCTTTCCCGTTCGTACAGGTCGTAATTCCCGATTAAAAGTTCCTTGAATTCTTTTCCCGCTTCGTAACGTTGCGCCATAGAATGTTGACGGGAAAAATCGAGTATGCAATACCCCGAGTACAGCTCCCGTATTTCTTCGCAGTCGTTATATGACAGCAAAAACTTACCCTTTATTTTAGACAGCGTTTCTTTCAGTCGCAGATGGTCGTCGTAATTAAACGACACCTCGTACATATCTTCCGAAGACATATACGGCGGATCGGCATAGAACAACGCGTTCTCTCTGTCGTAATGCTTTACGAGCGTTTCGAAGTCCTGATTTTCCACCACCACGTTCGCCATACGGTTTTCTAATTGCTTTATGAGCTCGAACAGTCTACGTATATCGAACGGTTGGGAAGCGTAAGACTTGCACCCGCTCGAATAACTGTATCTGAGTAATTTCAAAAACATCGCCGCTCTTCTGACGTCGTAATCTTTGGTTATTCTCGTCCTTATCTCTTTCAGTTCCTCCGCCTCGGGCGGTGGGAGAAGAAGCTCGGTCAACAACTGCTCTTCGTTAAAATATTTGTCGTCGAACCGCTCGGTTTCAAAAAATTCGCGCAAGGCGTTAAAGTCCTCGCGCGAATTCAGATTGCAAAACCCTATTTCTTTTATCGTCGCCATCGTCCGTTCTTTCATACAGCGGAACAGGTTTACGAGATTTCTGTCAAAGTCGTTATATACCTCGAAATTACAGGGATACGGGCTCCCGAGTAACACGCTGCCGGAACCCCCGAACACGTCAACAAACCTTTCGTATTTCAACGGAAACACGGCGTAAAGTATATTAAGGATCGCACTCTTGTTCCCGACTCTCGACACCGGCGTTTTCATCGCTTGAACCTCGGCTCTTCCGTCTGTTTCGGTTGCGGGATAAACCCGCCGAGATAGTTCATAACGTAGTCCGACAGCCACATACAGCCGAAAACTTCCCGAGCTTTAAGCCGCCATATAGCGAGTTTTCCAATGTCCAACTTTGCGTTGCCGAACGGGAAATACAGGTTCGTAAGCCCGTTGTTTTCAAAGCGGTAGCAATCGCTTAACTGCGTGCCGCCCGTTAGAATTTTCTCGTCTTTTAAGAGTTTGTTTATTCCGTCCACCCATTCCTTTGTATCTCCCCCGCAACCCTGAAACACCATTCCTTCTTCGTCGCTTCTGCTTTTCAGTTCTTCCGCCTTTATATCGGTTATTTTCATATCACCCTCCTACTGCGACAATTCCATGTCTGTTCTTTGCAAGCTGTAACCTTCGTTCCATACCCTGTCCGAAAACGCGCTTTGCTCTTTTTGCGTTTCGGGGTAATACTCGGACAGAAGTTTTCCGTTTTTCAGCTCGTACCGTCCTTCGCCATCGCCCATACATTCTACAGCCCACTCGACTTCCGCCGTTATGTCGGGATATTTTTCTGACAGTTTTTCCATAAGCGTCAGCGGACTGCCCCACGCCGTTTCAAAAGAGATTTTGTTATCCCCGACCAGTCCGCAACCGTCGTCGTAGCCGTATGCGTTCCACTTCGTTCCCCAGTGCGCGTGCGACCATTCGTACCAGGTGGGCGCGCCGTATTTAAGCTCGTTCCTGTACGCCTGCCGTCCGAGTTCCCATTCTTCTCTGTCGATATCCTTTCTTGCTTTCAGAAAAATCTCTTCTTTCTCTTCGGGTATATTCAGAAGTTCGTCTTTCGTTCGTTTTGCAAAAGCCGTATACACGAACACGAAATCCTTGTAATGCTTTAAACCGTCGTTCGTAGCCGAGCCGCACTCTATTTCGAGTTCTTTCGGCATCGGCTCTATTTTATTAAAGTCTATGCTCCCGTATCCTACCTCCTCGTCCTTTATTTCGTTCAGTATTTCTCTTACCCGTTCTTTGCTACCTTTTATCGTCAATATATTCATTACGTGATTAGGCATCGTTTTCACTCCTTTCTTCTATTTCTCGTATTTTTCGCCCTATTGCGGAAACGACGGGTACGCTTACCGCGTTACCCGCCATTTTGTATAGCTGCCCGTCTTTGATTCCCGCGTTCGTGGCTTTATAGTACTGCTCGTCGGTAAAGCCCTGTAACCGCCAGCACTCTATCGGCATAAGTTTTCGTACTTTCCCGTATCGTATTATCCCGTGCCTGTCGCAAGCGGTTAAAGTAAACATCGGCTCGTTCGGTTCTTTGTATCTTCTGCCCTGTTGCCGAACTCCCGTTTTCTCGGGCGTGAGTATCGCTCTCGGCTCGCTTTCCTCGAACACCGCCGAATGTTCGCCGCTCCTTTTCGTTATCCCCGAGTCCTGTCTCGCGGTAATACACCTTGCTTCTTCCGTCAGCTTCGCGTTTTCGTTCATGTCTATAAAGAAATATCCTTGCGTGCTGTTCGTTGTAAGCGTATGCACGACCTTATCCCCGACTCGCCCGCGACGGGTATTCAAGGTCGGAAAGGAAAGGTCTATGCTGTCGCCGGGATAGGCAAGCTGATAGCCCGTTTTCGTCTTTACTTTTATGGGCAGGTTTACGTCGTACAGCCCTGTTTTCCCAGCAAACCCGCCCGCGGTGCTTGTGAGCGTTATCGACGTTCCGTTTGCGGAGTAGATTCGGTTTCCTTCCGCTCCGGGGATAATTTCCACAAGAGTCTTTCCATTTGACTCCGTGAAAGATAGTATTTCTCCGGCGCGTTTTTCTCTAAGATATCCGATAATATACACTCTCTTTCGGGACTGGGGTACACCGAAATCCTTGCTGTTAAGCACCTGCCAGCAGACGTCGTACCCCAACTCTGAAAGCGTGCCGAGGATCGTTGCAAACGTCCTGCCTCCGTCATGCGATAACAGTCCGGGTACGTTTTCAAGCAGAAGATAAGCAGGTTTTTTAACTGCAGTAATCCGAGCGATTTCAAAAAACAAAGTTCCTCTTGCGTCGGCAAAGCCGCCCCGCTTTCCTGCGATCGAAAAACTTTGGCAAGGAAATCCGCCGCAAATAAGGTCGATATCAGGCATATCCGCCGGGTTGATTTGTCTTGCGTCTTCAAAATACACCTCCCATTCCTTTATATCATATATCGCAGTATACGCTTTGTTCGCATACTTATCTATCTCGCAATGCCCTACGCATTCAAAGCCTCCTACCGCTTCGAGTCCGCTACGGAACCCGCCTATCCCAGAAAACATATCAAAAAATCGGATTGCCATTTCAATCCGACCTCGCTTTTATATTATTCTTCGTATTTTGCCTCCTTACATCGTCAACACGGGCGAATTGTTTTCGCCGCGGGCATTCTCTTCTTCCGTCTGTTCTTGCTCCGTCAAAGCCCTGAAATCGTCTTCGCCTTCGATTAAGCCGAGACTCCTACCGTTATCGAACTCGCAATGCACCGTACCGATATCGTCCACAAATTTTACCGTTCCGCGAGTGCCGCATTCTATCGGTCTCGGATCGTCGCCCATAGAGTTTAACACAATGCGTGTTCCCGGCGGATATGCTTGTTTCAGATATTCCGCTTCCCTTTTCTGTCTTTCCCAATCGTTCATTATATTCCTCCCATTGTTATATCGTCCTTTTGTAAATACTCGTCCATTTCCTTGCCTGTTTTCAAGAAGTAATCGTCATAGTCCCAGAAAGAAACGTAAACGTCATCAGAATCGACTTTTATAGGGTGTTGTTCGAAACTCTCGCCGAAACCGTCGGAGTTTTGCCCCGTAATCGTTTCTTTCAACATTTCCGTTTCTTTTTCAGTTAAGGGTTTGCGGAAATAACAGGAAATTTTGCCGTATAAGGTGTCGTTTCGGTTTTCGACCGACCATTCGGCATAGATTAGTTTATCTTCTATATTTGCCTGTTCCCCTACGAACGGCGTCATTTCCCGTCCTTCTTGTTCAGCCTTTAATTTTTCGCTGATTTCTTCTTCCAACCGTACAATATCTTCTTGCGCGAGATCGATATCGCAACCCTCGGAGTCGTACAATATAACGTGAAGAGGACAATAAAAATCTTCTCGAATAGAAGAAAACTCTATTTTTGTTTTACGGATATCGTCGTAAAGCTCTTCTTTCGTTTCATACTGTTCGTTTATAGCATTCCGCTCAATTTCCTCTTTGATTGCATCGTCTTTTAAATCGTTCAACTGTTTTGCTACAAGAACCGCGTCATATAACGTGTCACCATTATCCGTGAGAATTTTCGCAATAGCCGCGTCAAAATCGTTGTCCGATAAAAGTTTGAGATTTATGCCGTTTTTATCCTCTCCTATTTTCAAACGCTGCAATAACGAATCGTTTCCGAGTTCTCTTAACGCGGAATAAATCTCCCTCGCATCGTTGCAGTTCTGTACTTTCTTTTCGCCTTTCTTATTTTCTATTTCTACCTTGAACATATATTAAATTCCTCCCATCGTTATATCGTTTTCTCCGAGTATTTCGCTTAAAGTCTGATCTTCCCGTAAATATACCACGTCGCCGTGTTCCGTGTATTTTGCCCCGCTCTTAAACATAAAGTCCTGTGCGTACCGCTCGTAATCCATATACTGCGCCATCGAGTCGGGTATATCGCAGAACTCGTTCTCCGCAAGTATCCGTCCTAACGTTTCATCGTCGTTCACCTCCCGTATATATACAAACTCGTCCAAACATCTTGCCAGACGAATTATATCCTTTGTTTCGCTCACTCCCGCATACTCTATCACCGCCGACAGCTTATACAGATTTTCCGTTACCCTGTCGCCGTTTGCCGTTAACGGGCTTACCGCTTTCGCTATCTCGTTTATGCTCGATATATCGTTCTTTTGAAGTAATGCGTTAAACCGCTCCTCCCACTCTTTTCCGCCGGAAGTATAATCTATTCTCTTTATGCAATCCGATATATCGTTCGCGCCGATTCGTTTCAACGCCCTGTCTGTTTCCGTTTTCTCGCAAGGGAAATATATATAGTCCTTTTCTCCGTCATTCTCTATCTCCACGCCCAACGCCTCCGTTCCCGTGTGGTAATATGCGGGAAAGCCTTTGCCGTTATATATTTCCTCAAACTTTACCCCTTCGTTTCTGAACAAGAGCCCGTAACTCGTGGGGATACCTCTACCCGAAGAGAGAAGCTCTCTTCCTATCTTCTCTAAATCGAGTTCTCTTAATTCCCTTAAAGTGATACATTCTCTGCTGCTTAAAACGTATTCTTTGCCTACGCTTTCCATATCCGATACGTCGCGGATAAGCGTATGACAAGCCTGATTAAAGGTTAAGTTTATGAGGTCTTTTGTAGAAACGTAATCGCCCGTTTCAACCGCCGCGTAGAATTTCGCTTCTTCTCGTTCGGTGAATCCTTCAAGGCGTTTCGCGAGATAATTCAGTTCGTCGATATTTATGAACGTGTTTTCTCTGAACTTTAACCCTTTCGGTTCTACTACTTCTCTTACGAAAACGTATCCGTTCTTAACGCATAACTCTTTAATCGTTTCCTGATACTCGCTCTCAGTACAAGGAAAGGCGAGAGTTTTGATTTCTCCGTCGTTTTGCAACCTGAACTCTATTTTCTGCATATGCTATTCTCCTTTCTCGCTTTATATATTCTCCGCGCCGCAACGCTTGATTTGCATCGCCTGGCTTATCAACTTATATATTTTCGGCGAAACAAGACTTCTGTCCGATAAATCACCGAGCGTCAGATATTTTGTGCCGTACTTCATATCCTTTGCCGCGCCGAGAAGAACGTACCCGTCTTCCGAGAGTTTTCTCAGTCTGATATTGTTTAAGAGTATTCTGTTCCCGAGAGTCGCTTGTTTCGCTCGTCGCCACAAGCACGAATCTGCAGATAACAGATAAACCGTGCTTACCGCGTCTCTGTCGTTTTTGTTGACTTTCCGTAGTCCTTCCCTGAACGATTCCTTGTGCTTTTCGTTCTTAAAATACATTTTTTATCCTCCTTGTTTTTTTGCATAAAAAAAGACGAACACATTACTGCATTCGCCTTGCCTTTCTTGTATTATATCCGCATCGTCATATTCATAGATAAATCTTCAACCATTTCCACGTTTTTAAGGTACTTCGGATCGACGATCAATTCCGATTCCCCGCGTTGGTCGATATATGCAAGTATATGCTTTTTATCTATTTCCGCCTGATATATTTTTCCTTGTTCCTTAAATCTTCCAGCAAACCATTTCGCCGTTTTGCAACTCATCGTCCAGGATAACGCTCGAATATTCTTTCCGTTATATCCTGTCACCCCGCGATAAACCGTTACTATCTCCGGCATCTCCTTCCACTTTCTGTATCCTGTTTCGCTCATTAAATGCTTCTTATCCGCACGCTTAAACATACCCGTCAGTTCCGCTTTCGTGATGTTGGGATTCATATTCGGCTGTTCTTCCCGTACCCAACACTCGGCAAGCGTTTCGGCAAAATCTTGTTCAGATAAATACTGCTTAACGTATTTTAAGAACGTCATCGAATATGGTTTATTAACGTATAAAAAAATTTGAGCGACCGAAGTCATACGGTCAATTTTCTCGCTCATTATTTCTTTCCATTCATTAAAACCTTGTGGTGCCATTATATTAATTATCCGTAAATTACCATCAACCGTTCTATACGGAAAGTATCCCGTATTCGTGAATGGATGCTGTACGATAGCAGGCGACATTTCCGTCGTCATGGGCTTCATCGCTAAAAATATTTTCGCTATTTCCTTAACTCCTCTTAGATCCGTTTCTTTCATTTTTTAATCAAATTTTTGTGTAAACCCGATCCCTTCCGTCTCTTCGCTTTCGTTTAGTTCGGAAAGCATTTCTTCTTGCTTTTTCGTTAAGACAGGCATCAGTTTCGCTCGGTATTTTATATCGGCAACTTTATCGAGGTATATCCCGATCGTCGTTATGAACGTTTCTCCGTTACTCGTTATTTTAACGTCACCGTATTTCCCGTGCTTGCAAATAAAGTCGGCAACTGCTTCGATGCTCCGAAGCCGCTTATTTCCCGCAACGGAATGCCCTATGAGGTTCAAGTTCGCTGTTTCATCCATACTTTTTATTCTCCTCGTTTTTTTGTATAAAAAAAGACGCATAGTTTTATTGAAGTGAACCCAAAAGTTTGGACAAAAATCTAATTAAATTATTTGAGATTGAGTTCGGTATTGTACCGGACTCATT
>CAKQRD010000003.1 GCA_934271275.1 uncultured Clostridia bacterium
ATATGCAAAACAAATTGAATTTTGTGTGGCGGATGCGACCGATAGAAAAAGTATATTAGAATTAAAAAGAAATCGATATCGAGTTCCAATTCAAATGCGGAGTCGATATCCACGAAACCATATAAGCGAAGACCACTATCCAATAAAACGGGTAGTGGTCTTTTTTTTATTTACACAAGGTAGCAAAAAGTACTTATCGTCCGACACACTCTCAAAAATCGCCCGAAAAACGAGATTTTGTCGTACACACACAAGTGTGATGGTCTATAAGTCTTTTCTTATAGACCATCATTTTTGCATTTTCAGGGGCATTTTCGCCCTTTTTTGAGCAATTTCATAGCAAATCATCAGACCGAGTAACGGCGAACCCGTTGCCCGGTCTTTTTTTATGCCCAAAAAAAGCGTAATTTCACACTTGAAGTCTGTCGGACGATAAGCACCGTCCAGCAGGACTTGAACCTCGAACCAAGGAAACAAAATCGTGAGAAACGCTCAAAAATATGGTGTCGCTTAACTTGTACACCTTGCTCTTTACATTCGTATAGATTTATGCTATAATATGGTTAACTAAAATGGGAGAGGTATAGGAGTCGGTCGATGAAGCAAGAGAAAGCGTACAAAATAAAACTCATAAAAATACTTGAGATACTTCGTCAAGATTCGGACGAAGACCATTACATAGAGTCCACGGAAATACTGTCCAAACTTGCTACTATGGGCATAGAGTGCGACAGGCGAACGCTGTATGGAGATATTGACGTTCTCAATGATTTCGGGTACGAAGTGCTTTGCGATAAATCTCCCGGCAAGCCTAATAAGTATTGCGTGGTGGACCGCAGCTTTGACGTCCCGGAACTTCGCATTCTTATGGACGCAGTGCAGGCGTCGAGTTTTATTACACCGAGCAAAACCGAAGTCCTATTAGATAAAATAGCCGACCTTGGTGGTAGCCACCGTGCGGAACTCTTGCGGAGCAATATCGTAAAATTCAATACGACAAAGAGCGCAAACGAAAGCATCTTTTATTCGATAAGCGAAATCAACTTGGCGATAGAGAACAACAAGAAAGTGTCGTTTGAATACTTCGACTTCAACTCAAAGCATGAGCGGGTATATAGGCGAAACGGGAAACGGTACTTCGTCAATCCGCTTGCCACGATTTATGACGATGACAACTACTACCTGATATGCTACTACGGGAGATTTGAGGGTGTGGTGCATTATCGCATAGACCGAATGGATCGTGTCGAAATGGTCGTTAATCAACCGATAGACGTATATAAAGGCGAGCCGATCGATTTGAAAAGACACAAGAAGACCTTGTTCGGAATGTTCCAAGGCGAAGAGCAGTTGGTAGAGTTCCAAGCCGACGCGAGCATTTTAGATCCCATCTTCGACATCTTCGGAGATAAGGTAGAGATCACCCCGGATGAGAACGGGAAACTCCGTTTCAAAGCGGCGGTGCAGTTGAGTCCGACATTCTTTGGGTGGTGCTTGTCGTTCGGTGACAAACTGCAAGTGGTCGGTCCGAATGAAGTGGTAGAAAAAGTAGTTGAGTATATTCAATCGTTGACGCGCGGATACAAAATGGAAAACAAAGGTGAGTAAGATATATGAACTTCGATGATATGCCAAACTCTGCATATGCGGCTTACTTGCAGTCGAAAAAGGCGGAAGAAGAACGGAAGTCTAACGACCAATATAAAAACTCGATATTGAACGCAACAAACGCAGTAGAAGAGCAAAGCATCTTATTGCAAAGGCAACTTCAAGAGATGCAAGAGCAAAATCAATTATTGCGTAAGCAAATTGAGCAAGCGCAAGACGATGCTGCAAATTCCAAAATAGAAGCCCGCAAAAATAAAATATTTGGGTGGGTGTCGTTTGGCATCGGTACGGTAGTTGCTATTGTCGGCATCGTGCTTGGGATAATATTATAAGGAGACGGATATAGGGCATTATGAGTAATTTTTATAGTAACCATTACTTAAGCATCCCCATTTACAAACATAAAACGTTGCCGATTATCGAAACAGGGGAGTTCGATTTTTACAGGTGCATTCCTTTCCAAGATTCATTTTATGGGAAGACCGTTAGCGAGTTACATGCTGGGAATTTACGGATGAGTAATGGGAGATATTCTAAACTATTTCCGGGTGAAAAGTTGTCTTATTGGGCAAGTGATAGCAAAACGGCCAGAGCCGAGGTGAAAAAACATGGGGCCAATAATAATCTCTTAACTTTTTTCGCTTATGATGACGCAACGGCATCGTTCCCAACACTATCCAAAGAACGAAATTTGCTACGAATACTTGATGGCGTTCATTTTGGTTTTTTAGACATTTTATTGAAAATTGAAAACGGCCAAACCCTGTCAAGTGAAGAGAAAGCTCTAATTCAAAGAATAAAGGAAGAGGAGCCAGATTGCTTGGCTTACGAATCAGAGGTTGACAGAACAAAGACTAACTACATTTTCTTTGAAAAAGGCTTCAAAAAACTTGCTATTCGTGAGTTGCGATTAAGATTGGGAAGTGAAGAAAAAGTCTCAAAAAACAGGATATGGTGTGCAGGAACATGCGACTATACTGCATATTTGGAGAGTTACGGAGAATTCTTTTTACCAAAGGCAAGGCTTGGAAGGGATTCAAACTATACAAATAGCGAGGAATATAAGAGCAGGAATGCAATTAATAACTATTGGTACGGTGTGTACAATGACAGCATCAAACGGAAACCACACATTGAAATATCGGTAAATCCGAAGACGGGCGAAGTAAACATGAGTGATAAACCCGGAACGGATGAATGAAAGACAGAGCGTAGTAATTACGCGGAGGAGTTTAATTGAAGATTTTTATTGAAATAGTAACAGTTCTATGGCAAGCCTTTTGGGGAATACTGAAAGCGTTCGGTACGGCCATATGGGATAATTTGCCCGCAATTCTCGAAATCAAGAAAGTGATGGGGTATTTTACACCCGCAGGAATGATTGCTCTTTATTTGGGTGTTCCTACGACGCTAATAATTCTTGTTTGTTTTATTATAAAGAAAGTAAGGAAATCCCTATAATCAACACTAAGCGATTTTGAGAAAAAGACTTGTGCAATCTCATTTATAAAATGCGAGATTGCACAAATTACTTTGAGATAACACATAAAACCTATTGCAATTATTGAGTCTTTATGGTATAATATAATCTATCTGATGTTGTGAGGTGCAAGATGGCTATTACCTATAAAAAACTATGGAAATTGCTAATAGATAAAAATTTAAAAAAGAGAGACTTACAAACATTAGCCAATGTAAGCGGATCGTCTATTGCAAAACTTGGACGAAATGAGAATGTTAATACAGATATTCTCTTGAGGATATGCTCGGCTTTACAATGTGATATATCAGACATTATGGAAATAGAAGAAAGAACGGATAATCAAAAAGAGTAAAGGGTTGTAGCATGATAGATTTAAGATGTGGTGATTGCAATATAGAAATGCAAAATATTGAAAGTCATAGCGTTGACTTGGTATTGACTGATCCGCCATATAATTTAGGGTTATTTATGCAAAAACGGGAAACCAACTTGCAGGCAATGAGGGATAACTATTTTGGCGGTGCTGGCTGGGACAATATGGACTTCGAAGAGTGGAAACAATGCATGGATTTGTATTTCAAAGAGTTGAGTCGTATTGTAAAAAGCGGTAGTGCAGTTATAATGTTTATGTCGATTATTAAAGTGGAGACGATTGTTCAATTGGCAGAAAAATATGGCTTCTATTATAAGACAACTGGAATTTGGCACAAAACAAATCCAATGCCGAGAAATATGAATCTTCATTTTATAAATTCGACAGAAGCGTGGATTTATTTTATATACGATAAAAGGACAGGAACATTTAACAATGAGGGAAAGGTTTTGCATGATTTTATAGAATCATCCGTGGTTCCCCAGTCCGAAACACGTTATGGGAAGCATCCAACCCAAAAACCCGAAAAAATACTTCGCTATTTTATTGAGGTTCTAACAAATAAAGGGGACACGGTATTGGATACATTTATGGGAAGTGGGGCAACAGGTGTTGCAGCATGTCAAACGGGTAGAAACTTTATAGGTATTGAGTTAGATAAAACATATTTCAACAACGCACAAAAAAGGATAATGGACGCACAATGAAGCATTCTGTAATAGATTTATTTTCTGGGGTTGGAGGGCTGTCGCTTGGGTTTCGTATGGCTGACTATGATGTATTGCTTGCCAACGAAATAGATGCATCGATAGCGGAAGCATACACAAAAAACCATCCAGAAACAAAAATGATAAACGCAGATATTACGAGTTTAGATATAAGCTCGGTCTTTGGGGAATATGTCAACAAAATCGACGTCGTAATTGGAGGACCTCCATGTCAAGGTTTTTCTCAAAAGGGACAAAGAAAAACCATAAATGACCCAAGAAATTTTCTCTTCCGATATTTTTTTGAGGTCGTAAAATATGTCCGACCGAGGTTTTTTGTTATAGAAAATGTGCCCAACATACTTACAGCAGAAAATGGATTTTTCAAACAAGAGATCGCAGACATTTTTCATGAGATCGGATACAATATAAGCTGTGCTGTATTAAATGCTGCAGATTATGGGGTCCCTCAAAATAGACACCGGGCGTTTATTGTAGGAAATAGAATAGGAGCGGAATTCGTTTTTCCAGTCCCAAAAAATAATAAAGTTACGATTTGGGAAGCGATTAGTGATCTGAATTATTTAAATTCGGGGGAAGGGGAGTCTGAAGAGCCATACAGAAGCGAACCCGAATCGGAATATCAGCAACTTATGCGCCGTAATTCTCTTCGCCTATATAATCATCAGGCCACAAATCATTCTGCTCTTGCACTGAAAAAATTAGAACTTATACCACCGGAAGGGGACAAAAGTTCTCTTCCAAAGAATATGCTCACGAAATCTATATATAGCGGAACGTGGTGTAGGATGAGAGCCGACGGTCAATCCGTTACAATTACAACTCGGTTTGACACGCCATCATCAGGTCAATTTACGCATC
This sequence comes from uncultured Clostridia bacterium, assembly GCA_934271275.1. Classification (GTDB taxonomy): domain Bacteria; phylum Bacillota; class Clostridia; order Christensenellales; family Borkfalkiaceae; genus UBA1259. The sequence continues at coordinate 5,054 of CAKQRD010000003.1, forward strand.
CATTCTTAAATAGATCCATTACGGTGAGAGAGGCTGCAAGAATTCAAAGTTTCCCAGATGATTTTGTTTTTTATGGGAACAAAGGTTCTCAGATGAAACAAGTCGGGAATGCAGTACCACCATTATTGGCTAATGCTGTTGCTGAACGAATAAAAGAATATTTAGGAGAATAGAGCTATGAATCCAAAAAAAGAAACACAATTTGATGAACTTCAACTGAAGTTGGGAATAAAGTCCTCTTTGCCGAATATAAAAGCCGCATTGGCTCTTTTGCTGTCTATTTGGGAAAGTGGCATTCATAGCGATGGATTTGTATATGCAAAAGAGGTGGGCGATAAAATTGCCCCCGTTGATGCAGCTGTGGATAGATTGAGTGCATATTTTGGTTGCGAATCAGACGCTTTGGTTGCATTCCTTCCTAATAACCCTTTATATACTTCTCAAATGGAAGCACTGCAGGTTGCATTTGAACTGGGATGGCGCTTGGCGAAGTTTTCCTTTGTTGATGAGTCCTTTCCTTTTAGTAAGGAAAGGACTGGCGGAAAGCGCTATGCGAAGAAAATATCGTATACTAAAAATATAGATGTTGTATCGCTGTTTCTTAATCAAGATGAAGATAATAAAAAGATTCTATATTCATGGCTAAGCCAAACGGCTGTTGATGGGACTATTGCGGCGAAAGAAGATAATCTCAAACAGCTTCTTACCGCGTTGAGTGAGGAATGTGTTTTCCGAATCCGCACAAATGAAGATGGGACCTATACCTTTAGAAATTATGGTATTTACGATGCAATATTGGATGGGGGAGAAGTAAGTACTGCTGATGCAAAGGAACAGGTAGGACCACTCCGAATTCTTAACAGTATTATTAATGACGGACTAAACTACTATTTTGTCAAACAACCCAACGGAACTGTTAAACTGAGAGAAGGCGTTACCCGTGAAGAAATGGAACAATATAGTACCAGAGTGCAAAATTACTTGTCTCTATCAGATGTCCACATGTCTTTTTCGGAAAATACGGAAGAAGATAACACACCAAAGAGAATGAGCCCAGAGTGGTTCTCTAAAATGGCAGTGCAGTATTCCTCGATGGATATTGAGTCAGATACTTTGTATAAAGATTTCCGAGCGAAGTATGGGCCAGAGGCATTAAAGGTTGTAGAGGGGAACGACTTACTTCATAAGATATTTATCAACGAAACCCGCGACAAAGAGAACCTCTGCTATGTGCTTGAGTTTGATAAACAGTATTCTCAATTCGGAGGAATCGGCGGCGGTTCTGCATATAAGTATGGCCTTTACTATAGTGCAGACAAGCAGTCTTGGATGGCTGGATCTTCGAGAAATCCCAAGGTTCTTTCCCTCGAAGATGCTATAACCCTTGGTACGAAAATTCGCAATGAAATTCTCGAAGGGGTGAAGGTTATTGAGTCGGCGGGCGAGCTTGAAGAGTTAAAAGACTACGCAGAACTGAATACTAAACTGTACGAGGTTATGCCAACCACTATTAACAAAAAGTGGGTAATCAAGTACTTCCACATGTTGTTCCCGCAATTGTTCCCGCCTTTTTATAATGACGAATGGCAAAATAAAGTCTTAACTGCGATTGACGAAGAACCCGATGGAAACTCTTTTGTTCGCATGGGACAGATTGCGTTGTTTGTAAAAAAATGTGGGATATCAACTCTTGCATTCTCCAAGGTGATTTACAACTTGGATTCGTTGGGAGACATTGAGGACGAACAAGAACCGACTGACGTTAATGAGTTGTGTACCTTTGAGTCGGAAATAAAGAATGGCAAAAACATTGTTGTTTATGGTACACCCGGATGCGGAAAGTCATTCCACGTGCAAAACACACTTTTGAAAGAATTCGGCGTTGCAAACGATGAGCAACATCGTATTAGAACGACATTCTATCAAGACTATACCAATACCGACTTTGTAGGACAAATCATTCCTAAAGTTAAAGAGGATAAGTCGGTTACATACGAATTTAACCCCGGTCCATTTGCTCTTGCTATGAAAATGGCAATAGAACATTCGAACGAACCCGTCGCTTTGGTTATTGAGGAATTGAATCGTGGTAATGCGGCGAGCATTTTCGGCGATATTTTCCAACTTCTCGATAGAGATGATGACGGTAAGAGCCAATATAAGATAACCAATGTTAATCTCCAAGACTACCTCAACAATATATTCAAAGAGCGCAATTTGCACTTTGATTATATCGTAATACCGTCGAATTTGTATATTGTCGCAACGATGAATACAAGTGACCAAAATGTCTTTACACTGGATACCGCATTCAAACGTCGTTGGAAGTTTGAAAAGTTGCCGAATATCTTTGCTCCAGATCACAAATATGCAGAGTATTTCGTTCCCGGAATGGATGGGGTTACATGGAAAACACTTGTCAAAGCCATAAATAATTTCATTGTAGGCCGCGCCGACGAATTGTCTTCGGAAGATAAGCAGTTGGGAGTGTACTTTATTGGGAAAGAAACATTGAGTGAAACCAAAGAGGGAACAACTAACGAAACAAAGAAAAAGGAATTTGCGTACAAACTTCTCGAATACTTGTGGGACGATGTCGCAAAGTATAATCATTCGGATTGGTTCGGTCCGGATGTGAAGACACTCGATCAATTGATTGAAGAGTATATGGCAAAGGGACAAGAGGTGTTTGTCGATGGAATCCTTAAATAAAGGCATTCGCATAGACAATTTTTATCCGCATACGGTCACAGGAAAAACGGATGATTCGTTCATAGGACTAAAATTCAAGGGTAATGAAATTCATTTTTATTACCCGGAAACCTATCGTTTTTCAACGGAAAGTCCTCATGTTCGAAGTGATATTGTTGACCTATTAAGGACCATAGGGATTGCAAAGACATCGTCATCGCAGTTGTCGAGTGCTTACAATAAGGCAACGGGCGAAGGAGATTTCGCGCTTTTATCCTATTTGTGGGTGATAAAGGACTTCCTTGCAAATGGGTTCTATGTGAATAGAGAAAAAATCTATAAAACTAATCAGTCCGGTAGAATTGATTGGAAACGGACAATGCAGTCACAAGCGATTGTCTCCAATGGCAATGTCATTTTTCCAAATATAACGGTATCGGTAAAGAATGCCGTAGACAATTTGCTGGTAGAAATTCACAGGTTCTGTGTAAAACGAAGTATTGACTACATAGGGTGGCTATTCAACCTTAATTCGAGTTTTATCCAAATACCGCAGTACAATGACTCGATAAAGAAATTATATATTGCCACTTTGAAAAAAGAACTGGACCATACATTTGATGATGACAAAAGATTGCGTTTGAAACACCTATTAAATGTTGTGACAGGACTTGATTCAACAAGCAATAATAAAGAATTTGTATATGGGGTTGACTCGTATTACTATATCTTCGAAAGAATGATAGATGCGATATTTGGCACGGAAAAAGATCTCCATGATTTTTATCCAAAAACGAAATGGCAGTTGGTAAAAAATAACTTTAGGGAGACAGATAGTAGTAATTTACGTCCTGATACAATCCTTGTTAACGGTGAAGATGTTTATATACTTGATTCTAAGTTCTATAGATTCGGTTTTACCGGAAGAGAGAAAGACCTTCCGGATACGACATCAATACAAAAGCAAATAACATATGGCGATTATATCAAGCGTAATGTAAAGATTTCAATAAAAAATATTTATAATGCATTTTTGTTGCCATATGACAAAAAGCGCGAAGTGTTTAAGTCCAACGACAACCTTCAGTATATAGGCTTTGCAAAGTCTACATGGAAGGATAATTCGGAGGAATATGAGTTTGTACATGCTTTCTTGATAGACCTTAAGCATGTTGTTAAGACATGGAACAGGTTTAATCATAAGGAAGATGTTGAAACCTTAATATCTGCAATAAACGAGCAAAGTGACAGGATAAATCAGTTGCTTGCAGAAGAGGTGTGAAAATGTTACTGGATAGGTTGATTATTAAAGGCAACGAAATCAAAGAGCCGGGGTTGTTTGGCAGAACGGTATATGTAATCAAAGGGAACGAAATTAAAGAACCGGGATTTTTAGGTAAAACCGTTTATGTCATCAAGGGCGATGAAATCCATGAGCCGGGTTTTTTAGGTAAGACTTTGTATGTTGTTAAGGAAAATGAGATACGCACTCCCGGTTGGTTCGGTCAAACGGTTGCACAAACCAAAGATGACGGAACGATTAAGTATAATAAACCAAAGGCTCCGACTAAAAAAGCAAACAACGATGATAATGATTCTCAACCACCCAAACAAATCGATAGGCCACAAGAGCTGCCGATTATAGAAGAGTCCCTTGATGAATTGCAGCAGCGTTTAGAAACCGAACAGGGCTGTATCGTAGATTATTCGAACTGTAACCCAGAAAAGAAGACATACACAGTTCCCCAAAAGTATAAAAAATTGCAGGCTATTGCACCTGCATTGAAATTAGAAACAATAAAAATACATGCCGACGTTGCTTTGATTGTTGCAAGAAATGTCAGGGTGTTAAAGGGCTTTGTTGTAGACGCGGCCAATCGATATTATTCGGAAGAGGATGGCATATTATATAACAAAGCAAAGACTGTTCTTGTAAGAGTTCCGTTAGGCTACGATATTTCGACATTGACTATTCCCAACACGGTAAAAGTCATTGGCGAGAGTGCCTTTAGCGGTTGTACTATGGGTGCATACATAGTTCCTTCAACAGTCACAAGCATAGGTAATGGAGCTTTCGCGTACTGCAAAAGATTCAAAAGCATTTTCATTCCGAAAACGGTAATCTCGATCGGCAAAGGGGCATTTGAACTTGATAATTCAGTGCAAATAATGACAGACATAGAAAACCGCCCGCCTAAATGGGACATAGACGAATCGCAGCATAAACCGATTAGGTGGGGATGTCAAGAAGAATAACATTACAAGAATTAACGCGCTGTTTGGGAAATCCCAGATAGCGCGTTTTCTTTATTTTCGGTCAACTTTGATGATGTCGACTAATTTGCCTTTGGCTTTGGCATACTGAATTGTGTGCCAAGTACCGCCAGATTGCTCACCATTCCAAATGGCAAGCACCAAGTCGGAGTGATCTACCATATAATCGTTCCGCACGAGCATGCAGGCACGGAAGTAGTGGTCATTGACCAACGTAACCTTGTCTGCTTTATCAAGGATAGCCTTGTATCGCGCCGTTTCGGTGGGAGACCATTTCAAGGTCTGATTCGGACAGGGGATAGCGCATTCCAACTTGACGTCAAGGTCGTAATGCTCCCTAAATTGAATGACAGTTTCGGCAAAGTCCATATCGACGCCGAGAGCCATTCCGGTAATAAAATGGTCATAGCCATTTTCAAGATAGTCAGCAATAGTGCAAGCAAGGGACTCGATATACTCATCGTAATCGGGTCCTTCTTTTTTATAACCCCAAGGCAACTTTGCGGGCCGATGCCCGGTAACGCACACAGTCTTCATAATTCGCTCCTTTCATAAACGATTATACCAAAATACTGGGCGAAAATCAAGCAATACTAAACTTACGCACAGCATTTTCAAAAAGAAAAAGTTTATACTAAATGCATAGCCAAAGTTTAGTAAAAGGAGGAGCAGTCATGACAATAGCAGAAGCCCTGTCAGCGAGATTGACGGAACTGATGGAAGAAAAGCATTTGACCGCATACCGCCTTTCAATGCTTACGGGCGTGAATCAAACAACGATAGGGGATATCAAACACAAACGCAATGTGGCGGTCAATGTCCGCGTGCTTTTTGAGTTATGCCAAGGGTTAGGCATTGAAATCGTGGAGTTCTTCAATAGTCCGCTATTTGCTACCGAAAACATCATAGATTAAGTAAATCATGACAAATATTTTAGTGGGGTGTGCATGTTCTTGCACACCCCTATTTTTATACCTTTCAGGCTCTTGACAGTGAAAGTGAAAATGGATATAATAAAGGTATCAAAAACGGACGGAGCGTCCGTTATTGAAAAAGTGAGGGCCATCACGAATGCAAACGAAGAAACCAGACTTGACGAACAAAATTAAACACTTTATTGAAGAGTATTATGGTCAGTACGGGACAAGCCCGTCCATCAGGTGTATAGCGGAGAACGTCGGTTGCAGCAAGAGCAACGTAACGATATACATCGACTATCTAAAAGAGCAAGGACTCTTGGAAATAGGAGAAGACGGATACGAAACCGAAGTGACGCGAGCGACCGAAACGAACGTTGTTGCCGTGCCGAGACTCGGATACGTGCCTTGTGGACCGTTATCGGAAGAGTATGAGTGCATAGACGGATACGTCAGACTCCCGGCATCGTTTGTAGGAAATGCGAAGAAGTGTTTCCTACTGACGGCTTGTGGAAACTCGATGATAGACGCAGGCATTCATGACGGAGACCTCGTGCTTGTCAGACAACAAGAAACGGCGAACTATAACGACATCGTAGTCGCACTCGTAGACAATGAAGTGACGCTCAAGCGCTATCGCCCGGATTTGGCGAACCGAAGGATTATTTTGCACCCGGAGAACAAACGAATGAAAGACATCGTAGTAGAAGAGTGCAAAATACAAGGCGTAGCCACCAAAGTAATCAAAAATTTAGAAAGTTAAAAGAGGAGGATAACATGAGAACTCAAAAACATTGCGGTCGATGCGGCCAAAGACTTGATATCGAGTACGAAGTCGATGTCCCCGTCAGCCTTGATTGTCCGAAGTGCAAAGCGCACATGATATGGACGTTTGATAAAAACGGAGACTTTGACGAGATCGTGAGATACAAAGACGGCGATGAAATAATCGAAGAAACAACAAGAGTGGAAATGCCATGACGTATGATGCAAAATGCCCGATATGCGGCAAACTTAACAAGGACATGTACCTCGAAGAAACCGAGGGAAGATTTATCTGCGACAAATGCGGAAATGAAATTGAGATTCCGCAATTCAAAAAGCCGAAACGGATACCTATCTATGATAGCCGAACGCTTGTCGCAGCCTTAAATAATCGTTAAGCTCAACGGACACAGCCCCGTTCCGATGAGTGTGTATACGAAGGATACAGCGGCTTTTCTACTTCTGTGTAGGAAGTCCCGACCGCACAATAGCAGTAGAAAAAATCCAGAACCGAAGTATCAAAGGGAGAGAGGAGGCAATATAACAACTATGCACTTTAAAGATGGCGATGTCCCTATAAAATGGGTGTGCCTTAACTGCTGCAATATCATTGTAGGCTTTCAAGGCGAAGACGGTCTTACGCGAATAAAGTGTCCGCACTGCGGCACGGTAACTGTATCAAAGCCAATCAGCAGACGTCACGTCCAAGTGGATGTGTTCGCACCGCAAGGTCAAGAACTGTTACGCTCTAACTAAATAAACTTGCGAAATGAACTTGGTCGGTCTGAAACAGGGACAATGTAAAACCAAGACAACCAAATTGCATTAAAGCGGTAGGTTAAACCAGTATTGAGAGGCCACCGATTAACGAAATCCGAATAGGAGAGTAGTTAGTCGGTGGCCTTTTTATTTTCCCCAAAACAAATTCAAAAAAATTGAAAATAATTTTTCAAACCGTAGAAAACCCCAACGGTTTGACCTTTAGAATACAGCCATCAAGAGCAAAGGAGGTGAGATAAGTGAAAGCGAATGAACGACGCATGGCGATATTAGAAGCCTTATGCGAGAGAAAACGCGAACAAGTGGCAAACTTGGCATTCGAGTTCGGCGTGACGGAATGGACGATTCGCCAAGACATTCTGACGCTTTCCTTATCTTACCCGGTCTACACGGTGCAAGGACATGGTGGTGGCGTGTACATAGCCGATGGATACCGACTGGGGAAAAAGTATTTCTCCCAAAAACAATCCGAGTTTCTTGAAAGAATCGCAGAAGGGCTCACGGGAGAAGACTTGGAAATGATGAAAGGCATTCTCAAGACATTCAAAGAGCCGAAGAGAGGTAATAAGTGAAAGTAAATACAAAGAAATTCATCCGAATGGTAAAGGACGAATGCGGAAGTCTGGCACTGTTCTGTATCGAGTTCGAAATCAGTAGGGCGGAACTTGCGGCAATACTGCTCGGCGGACTTTCGTTCAGTTATGAGCAGAGCGAACGAATGATGAACGCATTCGGCGCGGAGAAGATGTCCAAGGTCATCGACTGGGAGGGAATGAATGTACGCTGTCCGATCTAACGAAACCATACGCATCTACGATTCGTTTGCATATCGAGGGAGCATTAAGGATATGCAGGACAGGTTCTACGATGCGGATGATAAGTGTTGGGTAGTCCCGCTCACGAAAGAAAATGTAGCAACGCTCGGACTGCTCGGAGCAACGCTTGACGAAGAATTACAGGCTTTGACGGCGGATAGCGCGGACACCAAAGGAAATGCCGAACCGACCATAAAACCGCCGATTAAGGGCAGTCTTTACAGCCACCAAGTAAAGGCATACAATTTCGCGCTAAAACAGTTTGATACGGGCAAAGCGGTAGCGTTCCTGATGGATATGGGAACGGGCAAGACAATCACGACTATTGCGCTAATAGGGGCGTTAAACAGTCAAAAGCGTATCGGTAAAGTGCTTGTTGTGTCACCAAAGTCCATAGTCGGTGTGTGGGAAGAAGAGTTCCAAAAGTTTGCGGATTATCGGTATGCGCTGACGATTTTGGACGGCTCGATAGCCAAGAAAAAAGCAGCGTTCGGGTATATGAAAGGCTCGGCATTGCAGGTCATAGTCGTGAACTACGAATCGGCTTGGCGGCTCGAAACGGAGATAGAAAAGTGGAATCCCGACATGATTGTCTGCGATGAATCGTCCAAGATTAAGAACCCGACCACGGCGCAGTCCAAGGCACTACATAAACTCGGCAAGAAGACAAAATTCAACGTCATACTCACGGGAACTCCCGTCACGAACAATCCGCTGGACTTCTTTTCGCAGTATAAGTTCTTGGACGAAGAGATACTCGGACCGTCCTACTACTTATTCCGCAACCGCTATGCCGTGATGGGCGGTTATCAGAACCACCAAATCGTAGGGTACAACCATCTCCCGGAACTCGTTGAAAAGGTGCATAAGATAGCGTTCCGAATCAAGATACAGGACGCAGTCGACTTGCCGCCGTTCATAGACGAAGTGAGGACGATAAAACTCGAACCGAAAGCCGAGGCGGTGTATCGGATGATAGAAGAGGACTGCTACGCTCAACTCTCCGCCGATGCGGAAGTGACGGCAAGGAACATTCTGACGCAGCTTTTAAGACTGTCGCAATGCACGGGCGGGTTTATCCGTGATGATTCAACCGCCAAGCCGCAGACAGTAAGTACGGCAAAGATAGAGGCTCTCGAAGACATCATCGATAGTTGCGTGGAAGAAGATAAAAAGGTGGTCGTGTTCGCACGGTTCGTCCCGGAAATTGAAGCCATAAAAGCAATGCTTGAAAAGAAAAAGTTGGGCTATAGGTTGATTTACGGAGCAACGAAGGATAGAGCGGAGCAAGTGAAAGACTTCCAAGAGAACCCGGATGTAAAAGTGTTCGTGGGACAACTTCAAACCACGGGAATGGGACTAACGCTGACGGCGGCAAGCGTGGCGGTGTTCTATTCGTTGGACTTCTCTTATGCGAATTATGAGCAGAGCCGAGCAAGAATTCACCGAATCGGACAGAAAGAGAAGTGTCTATACATTCATCTCGTGGCGAAGAACACGGTGGATGAAAAGATAATGAACGCATTAAAGCACAAAGGCGATATTGCGAAACTGATGGTAGATAACTGGAGGACGTTACTGCATGGGAAAGTTTAAGGATTTGACGGGAAGACAGTTCGGCAGGCTGACGGCATTAGAACCATTGCCACCGCACGGCAAGAACACGGCTTTGATGTGGGCGTGTAAGTGTGAGTGTGGTGGAACGGCGATAGTACGGGGAACTGACCTTGTCAATGGACACACGATGTCGTGCGGATGTTACCGCAAGATGCAAAAGGCGATGCCGAACGGAGAACTGCGACTCCATAGGATATGGGCGAATATGAAACAGCGATGCACCAATCCGAAGAGCAAGGACTTCAAGTATTACGGCGCAAAGGGCGTGAGCGTGTGTGCCGAGTGGGAAGACTTTGAGACTTTCTTCTACTGGGCAATGTCGCACGGATACAAAGACGGTCTGACGATAGAGCGTATCGACAATGACGGAGATTATTGCCCGAAAAACTGTAAATGGATACCTAAATGCAGGCAGAACAGCAACACGAGCCGAACGAAACGATATGTGATATACGGGAAAGTGTTCACGCTTGCGGAGATTTGCAGGATATACGGGGTATCTCGCAGCACGGTCGCGTCTCGATTGAAGAAAGGTATTCCGCTTGAAAAGGCAATCAAACAAAACAGGAGGTATCAGATGAATACGAAACTATTGGAACTGTCCGACAGACTCAAAGAACTGCGGACGCAAAAGAGCGACCTTGAACGTGAGGTCAAGGGCATCAACGAAGAGATTGACGGGGTAACAACCGAAATGATCGACTTGATGACCACGGAAGAGTTGACTTCGTTCAATCGTAACGGAACGACGTTCTCGCTCGTCACGCAAGAGTACCCGGCACCAGAACCCGAAAGGAAAGGCGAACTATGGGAAGTCATGAAGAAAAACGGCTTCGAAGATTTGTTCACTATCAACAGCCAAACCCTTTCGGCAACGGTTAAGGAACTCATTGCGGCGAACGAGGGCGTACTCCCGGAATGGTTGGACGGGCTCATAAAAATCGCGGAGAAGAACAGTATCCGCGTTGCCAAATCGAAAAAATATTAATTTAAGGAGACGAAAACACAATGGCAAACGAAATCGTAAAGAAAGAAGACACGGCACTTACTTACGGAGCGAGCGCAGACCTTGGCGAGATCTTCGCAGAAGAACTTGACGGACTGACTCCCTCGTTCGAGAGAATCAAAATCCCGGCAGGCGGAGGTCTTGCCTACGAAGTACCGGGTGACGATCCCGAAAGTCCCGACTCGGCGAAAGAGTTCAAAGCGGTGATTTTGTATCATCATCCCATCTCGTGCTACTACAAGGAAGAGTACACGGGCGGCAACAATCCGCCTGACTGCGGCTCGATGGACGGACGCATCGGTATCGAAGCGGAGAGCGGCGAAATCAAGCAGTGCGCCGACTGTGAGTTCAACAAGTTCGGCAGTGGCAAAAACGGGGCAAAAGCGTGCAAGCAGAAGAGAAGAATCTACCTTCTTCGTGAGGGTGAGGCTTTGCCGATTATTCTCTCGCTCCCGACGGGCAGTCTTGCCGAATTCAGTAAGTACGTAATGCGACTTCTTTCCAAAGGAAAGAAAACGGTGAGCGTGGTCACTAAGTTCACGCTGAAAAAGGCGCAGAACAGCGGCGGTATCAACTACTCGCAGGCGGTGTTCGCAGTAGACCGAAACTTGACCGAGGAAGAACTCAAAAATGTACTTCCTTTGGCAGAACAGGTCAAGGCAATGGCAACCAAGGTCACGGCGCTTGACGAAGAATAAGAAAAGACGGGCGATGGGTGGCGGTAAAAGTCCGCCGCCCGGAAACCCAAAACGGAGGAACGATGACGGACATTTTCGAGAAGGTCAAAGACCAAGTTAAAATAGCCGATGCGGTCGAAGCATTCGGCATCAAATTGAACAGCAGAGATAAAGGTCTGTGTCCGTTTCATAGGGAAAAAACTCCGTCGTTTTCGATTGACCGCAAGAACAATATCTTCACTTGCTTCGGCTGCGGAGAAACGGGTGACGTCATAACCTTTGCGTCAAAGATGAAAGAAGTAGAGCCGTTAGAGGCGGCGAAACTCCTTGCCGAGATGTTCCATGTCGACGTTGACGATTGCTCCAAACGGACGAGCATCAAGGACTACTTGAAAGCGTGCATCAGAGACGCGGACAAGACCGATTATTTTCAAAAGCGTGGACTGACCAAGGAAACGGTGAAGAAATACTGCCTTGGTTATGACACGAAGAGAAACGCAATCGTGTTGCCGTACTCATCGGAACTACGATACTACCAAACGCGGAGCATATCCGACAAAAAGTTCTATAAACCGACAAACGAAGAGGCGGGTGCGGAGCCGCTGTTCAATCGCAAAGCGTTGTGGGGAACGAGCAAAGAGCCTGTCTTTATCGTGGAGAGTCCGCTCTGCGCCTTGTCTATTATGCAATGTGGCGGCGTCTCGGTGTCGCTCTGCGGTGTCGGTGGGGCAAACAAGCTCGTCAAGGAAGTAAAGACGAAAAAGCCGAACGCTCCGCTTGTGTTGTGCTTGGATAACGATGAACCGGGGCAAAAGGCATCCGCATCACTTGAAAAGGAACTCCAAACAGCGAAAGTCCCTTACATAGTATTCAATGTCGCGGGGAGCAAGAAAGACCCGAACGAACTATTGATGTCGAACCCCGAAGAACTCAAAGCAGCGGTGGCATCGGCAAAGAGAGAAGTTCGGAAAGTCTATAAACGCGGTGTGGCGAGCATAGCGGCGAGTGACCTGCAAACTGCGAAGATTGATCCGCCAGAATGGTTAATCCCGGATGTGTTGCCGCAAGGCTTGGCGATATTGTGTGCTTCGTCAAAGGTCGGTAAGTCTTGGATGGCTATGCAGATGTGCTTGGCGATAAGCCGTGGAAAAGAGTTCTTGGACTATGCAAGCAATCAGGCAGGGTGTCTGTATCTCGCTCTCGAAGACGGTATTTTCCGTCTGAAAGACCGACTCAACAAAGTGCTTGACGGCGGGAAAGCACCGAGCAATTTCTACTTGTCCATCAAGGCGAACGGCTTGGACGGCGGACTTATCAAGCAGTTGGACGAAGAGTTCGAAGAACACCCGGACATTAAACTGATTATCATCGACACCTTGCAAAAGGTAAGGGGTTCGGCGAAGAAGGACGAAATCGCCTACGCAACAGACTACCGAGAACTCGGAGCATTGAAAGAGTATGCCGACAACAAACGGATCTGCATTTTTCTCATTCACCATTTGCGAAAGATGGCGGACGAAAATGACGTATTCAATATGATTTCGGGTTCGAACGGCATCATGGGCGTATGCGACACGATATTCATCATCTACAAGAAAAAGCGGCAAGACGAAAACGCCGTGCTGTTTATGACGGGACGAGATATTCGTCAGCAAGACGTCGTGGTGCATTTCGATGAAACGAAGTACCGATGGGAAATGGTCGGAACGGCAGAGGAAGAAGAGCGGAAACGCAAAAAGCGTGAGTACGAGAACAATCCTATCGTGAAAACTGTCAAAGACCTCTTAAAACAATACCCGATGGGTTGGAAAGGCACTGCAACCGACCTGATCAAGGCTGTGTACGACGTGACGGGAAGTCCGTGCATTTACTCAACGGCGGCGCTCGGCAAAGAGATAACGAACATTGAAACGCAGCTCTACTATGACGGCATCGAACACTCGATGAAACGGAGCGGTTCGAGCAGAGTGCATTATTTCGGTAAAAGACAGGCTTATAAACCGACATATCAGCGGGCGATATTCGATGATTCGGAAGACTAATACGGCTAAACTGGTCGATTTCGACCTGATAAGAATGACAGATAATGACGGCAAAGTGACGGCAAGTGACAGGAAAACAGTTCTCACACAACACTATCCGTCACTACTGTCACTCCGTCACAACCGTCACATCCGTCACAAAAATGAGATTTCTAATAGAGGGGTTACTGTCACACTGGTAAAGTGTCATTTAGTGACGGGTGTGACGGTTGTGACAGGTAGTTTTATATAGGAGCGAAAAAAGTGAAGGAAAGCGACCTCATAAAGGCGATGAGCAATTACTTGAAAACAGTTCCCAACTTGTTCTTTTGGAAGGAACACGGCGGGATGTACGGAACGGCGGGCATTCCGGATTTGATAGTCTGTTATAAGGGCAGATTTATAGGTCTGGAATGCAAGGTAGGCAAAAACACGGTAACGGCACTGCAACAGCAAACGATTCGGCAAATATTGAAAGCGGGCGGATATGCGGTAGTCGTAAAAAGCGTAGGTGAGGTAAAAGCGATAATTCAAGCGTTTGAAAAGGAGTAGTATGGCAGACATCAACAAAGTGGTGATAACGGAAGAGGCGGAATTCGATTACGAGGTAATACTCGGACTGCCGATGCCGAAAGCCGACATAAAAGAGGCTTGCGAAAATTACATAGAATCCAGATATGACGGCGGTCGCACACTTTGGGGATATAACTACAAGTGGAAGTACTATGACGAAACCGCCGATAAAATGCTTTTGCTGTTCTTTTATAAGGGGCAAAAGTTCGGAACGATGCAAATGTGGGATTTGTGCGGAGTCTGTTTCGAAGACGATTGGAACGAAAACTTGGAAGACTGCGGACAGATACGAAGTTGGCTAAAAAGCAAGATCGACCCCAAAGAAAACGGCGATTGGGTTTGGGACGAGCGGGTAAGAGAAGAAAAAAGACGAAAGGAAATGGAGGACTACTGCAATGACAACGACTGAAATCAAGGAATACTTGGAGAACTATACGGCCAAGAAAGCCATAGCGGAATACAAGAAAAAACAAGGCTTGACCGAAGATAGAACTCTCGTATGTATTACGGCGATTGAAGACTGTATTGCAGGACTTCCGAACGGACTGGACGAGATTATCCGCAAGTATTATCTGCAAAAGATGTCCTTGCGAGAGATGAGCAAGCGGTTCTTCTTGGGGCGTGACGCAATCGCCAGAAGAAGGGATAAGGCGATAGCCATTATAAGCGACTGTTTAGCCGAGTTATAAAAAGCGACACGACCGAGCCAAAAACCGCCAAAACGCGACAAACGGCAGATATAATAAGAGTGTAGGCAGGAGATAAATATGCCAAGAAAACCAAAACGACCGTGTAGTTATCCCGGCTGCCCAAAGCTCGTGGACGGGCAATACTGTGAAGAACACAAGCGGCTCGTAGACAAGCAATACAACGAGTACGGACGAGATAACTTCACGAAGAACTTTTACAAGACACCCGAATGGTTGCATGCGAGAAAGCAGCAACTCAATCAGCACCCGTTTTGTGCGGAGTGTTTGAAAGCGGGTAAAAGGACGAGAGCGACAATGGTAGACCATATCGTTCCCATCAAGCAAGGCGGCGAGCGGTTTGCTCCGAGCAACCTGCAAAGCCTGTGTTGGTCGTGTCACTCACGCAAGAGCGCACAGGAAGGCTCAAGGTGGAAACCGAGGCCGAGAGAGTATGACTGACCGCCGGGGAGGGGGATGTCGAAAATCTGACGATTTCCACCCCAAGAGCGGGGCCGCAGTCCAACGCGAAAAAACGCGAAATCAAAAATCAAACGGAAAAATCAAAGAAATCAAAACCAATACGAAGTATTGAAGGACGGGCAACCGTCCTTTTTGATTTCGCGGGAAATCAAAATAATCAAAAAGAAATCAAAATTCAAAAGGGAGGCAGTATGGCAAGTGGCGGTGCAAGACCGGGCGCGGGAAGACCGAAGAAAGCGGTCACGCAAAAGATACTGGAAGGCAATCCCGGCAAGCGTCCGATAGAAGTCGTGAACTTCACAACCGACAACGGGTTGGAACTACCGAGCGAACCGCCTTCTTATTTATCAGCCAAAGCAAAAGAGATATACAAGACCGTGTACGCATGGCTGAAAAGTATCGGGTGTACGCAGGGAATACTGCCGTACAACTTGGAAGAGTACGCATTTTGCAAAGCGAGATGGCTTGAATGCGAAGATATGAACACCAAGCACGGACTGCTCGTAAAAGACCAAAACGGCAAACCGATGCCGTCCCCGTTCGTGGGTATGGCGCAACAGTATCTCAAACAAACCAACGAAGTGTGGAGCAAAATCTACATCGTGGTACGAGAAAGCAAACTGTCGAAGTGGGACGAAACAAACCCCAACGATGACATTATGGAAAAACTATTAGGGGGTAAAACATGACGGAATACACAACCGAAAATCCGTTGCGACTAATTGAACTGTTCGCAGGTATCGGTTCGCAAACACAAGCATTAACGAATATCGGCATTGCACATAAAGTCGTGGCGATAAGCGAGATAGACAAATACGCAATTCAAAGTTACGAAGCAATGCACGGAAAAGCCAACAACCTCGGAGATATCCGCAAGATAGAAGAACTCCCGGATGCTGACCTTTGGACATATTCGTTTCCGTGCCAAGACATATCGGTCGCAGGCAAGGGTGCGGGCATTAAGGAAGGCACTCGCAGCGGCTTGCTGTTTGAAGTCGAGCGATTATTGCGTGTTGCATCGGAAAAGGGAACACTCCCGAAATACCTATTGCTTGAGAACGTCAAGAACCTTGTCAGCAAGAAGTTCAAGGCGGACTTCGATAAATGGCTCGATTTTCTCGCCGAACTCGGCTACACAAACTATTGGAAAGTGTTGAATGCCAAGGACTACGGCATTCCGCAGAACCGAGAACGGGTTTTCTGCGTATCTATCAGAGGTGAGCACAAGCCTTTTGTGTTTCCAAAACCCAAAGAATTGACTATTCGTCTGCGAGATATGATTGATGAAATGGTCGATGAAAGGTTCTATCTTAAGGAAAGTACAATACGGAGCATACTTCGTTCGACATTTAACAGCCGAAGAGACAGTATTCGCCCCGGTGACGGGCTCGCAAATACACTTCTTGCAAGAGATTGGCGCGGACCGCAATGCGTTCAGGTCGGAGAAGTGGTAGGCGGTAAGTGGGACAAGATGCACGATATCAGCAAGCGTGTGTATGAACCTGACGGTATCGCTCCGACCGTGCATTGTCAGCAGGGTGGCAACACCGAACTGAAAATAGCCGAAGACTTCGTGCTTGGTGGCTTGCAAAAGCATCAAACACCGAGAACGGACGGCATTAGTCCAACGCTCACCGAGGCGATGGGCAAAGGCGGCGGTCAAACTCCTATCATCATCGACACGGCCGAGCCGAAAGAACGCTTTTACAAGCAAGCATTCGAAACGCTGAAAGAGAACGAGTGCGAAGTAGGCGATACTATAGACGCTTTCAATAAGAAAGTGAACAAGAGTGGAGTGTGTCCGACTCTTACTACTCGCCCGGAAGGGTTCAAGACAGCAATTCTTCCCGTTGTTGGAGCGATGCGTGGAAGAAACCCAGAAGATCCGTCCGACAGAACGGCGGGAGTGCCGACCGAACAAAGACTTGAAATCAACGAAAAAGGTCTATGCAATGCTTTAACCACAGTTCAAAAGGACAATCTCGTGATTGAAGAAGACAAAACGGACTATGTAAGCCGAAGATATAACGAATTTATCGAAGAAAAAGGGTATGTCCCGGAGATGTTCGTGGCATACAACAAGACCGAGATAAAGGATGTAGCCCCAACGCTTACGGGACAATGCAGCTCTCCGTCCGGAAGTTCTGCTGTGTTAAAACTCGAAACTCCTGTCAAGGTGAATGTGGCAACCAAGCAGGGCTACGAAGAAGCCAACCCCGGCGATTATGTCAACATTACATATCCCGGCAGCAAGACCAAGCGCGGCCGAGTGGGGAGCGGAGTGGCGCATACCTTAACTTGCGGTGACGGAAATGCGGTGATCACCGAGAATGTGAGAATCCGCAAGCTCACGCCGAGAGAGTGTCTTCGCCTTATGGGGTGGAAAGACGAACAGATAGACAAAATCGTTGCGGCAAAGATAAGCGGAACGCAGCAATACAGGCAGGCGGGCAACGGAATAGTGGTTCAAGTCTTGGAGTCAATCTTCAAGGCTTTATTTTTAGGCGAAATCGAGTAATGGAGTATATAGCAAGCATTAGTTACGGCAAGGACAGCCTTGCAATGCTCGAAGTTATACACCGACAAAATCTTCCGCTCGATAGAATCGTCCACGTGGAGATAATGGCAACAGATACGATACACGCGGATCTTCCGCCAATGGTTGCTTTCAAAGAAAAAGCAGACGAAATCATCTATGAAAGGTACGGAATTCGAGTTGAGCATATCTCATCGCCAAAGTCCTACGAAGACTACTTTTATTCTGTCAGCAACGGGGAAAAGAGCCTATATGCGGGGAAAATCTATGGCTTTCCGATGCAAAAGGGAAATTGGTGTACGGGGCGGCTGAAACAATCTGTACTCCAAAAGGTGCAGAGGAACGCAGTTGTGTATATCGGAATAGCGGTAGACGAACCGAAACGATTCCACAACCTGACTGAAACCAAAAGAAGTCCGCTCGTGGAATACGGGTGGACGGAGAAGATGTGTCGTGATTGGTGCGAAGAGAATGGACTGTTAAGTCCGACCTACGAAACATCGCTTCGTGGTGGTTGTTGGTTTTGTCATAACCAATCCACGGCGCAACTACGATTGCTCCGAAAGCAGTACCCAAAACTGTGGGCGAAATTATTGGAATGGGACTTGGACAGCCCTATTTCATTCAAGGCGAACGGACGCATGGTTCACGACTATGAACGAAGATTTCAATTAGAAGAACAAGCAAAAGTCCCAATGGATAGAACATTCCGTTGGGGAATGATGGAGGATAAATCAATGATTAAACATATCTACACGGCAGAGTCGGTGACTTGCGGTCACCCCGACAAACTTGCAGACCTTATTGCGGACAGCATTCTCGATGCGTGTCTGGAACAGGATGAAAACAGCAGAGTGGCTTGCGAAGTAATGCTCGCCCATAACAAATGCTTTATTGCCGGGGAGATTACGACCAAGGCGAAAGTCGACTACGAGTACATCGCCAGATGTGTGATTGCCGAAGTCGGCTACGATGCAAACGATATCGAATACGAAGTTCGCATTCATAAGCAGAGTGCGGACATTGCGGGTGCAGTCGGCAAGAAAGAACAGGGAGCAGGAGACCAAGGCATTGTCTACGGCTATGCGTCAAGCGAAACACTAAACTATATGCCGCTCCCGGTGGAACTCGCTCACCGATTGACCGATAGACTCACCGAGTGTCGCGTTAATGGTGTTATAGCGGGACTTTTACCCGATGGAAAGAGTCAAGTATCGGTCGAGTATGACGGGGACAGGTTCTCTCGAATCGTGTCCATTGTCGTGTCGGCACAGCACCGAGAAGATAAACCGCTCGATGAACTGACGGCAGAGATTAAGGAAAAAGTGATTGCTCCCGTTTTTGCGGAGTACGACATTTCCAAGACCGAAATCCTTGTCAATCCGTCAGGTCGATTCGTAATCGGCGGGTTCGTTGCGGATACGGGACTGACTGGGCGAAAACTGATGGTAGATACCTATGGCGGAATCGCTCATAACGGCGGCGGTGCGATGAGCGGTAAGGACGCAAGCAAGGTGGATAGAAGCGGTGCATATCTCGCAAGATACATTGCAAAGAACGTCGTTGCATCGAAACTCGCGGAGAAGTGCGAAGTTGCGCTTTCCTATGCTATCGGTGTTCCTAAACCAACAAGTATTGACGTCAATACCTTTTACACGGGAACGGTCAGCGAAGTTCTCATCAAGAAAGCAATCGAAAAGGTATTTGACCTTTCGGTGGCGGGAACGATTGAGAAACTCGACCTTAAGAAACCCGTGTATGCACAGACGGCAGTAGGCGGACATTTCGGGAAGGACTTCCTTGCTTGGGAACTCGTAGATAAAGCGGAGGAAATCAGCAATGCCGTCAACAAGGGATAAGCTCATCACGGACAATATGCGACTCGTCTACCATATGTACGGAAAAATCGGTGATGGTCCCATAAAGGAAAACTACAAGGAAGACATCATCTCCGAGGGAATGCTCGGACTATGCAAGGCGGCGGACACCTTTGACGAAAGCAGAGGTGTCCGATTCAGTACATACGCGGCTATGTGCATAAGGAACGCAATGCTGATGTTTATCCGCAAGACAAAAAAGCATTTTCCGAGGGAAGTTTCGCTATACGAGTCGGTCGGAAGAGATGCCGACGGCAAAGAACTCACTTTGGCGGACATTATAGAAGACGAAAGCCAGAGCGAAGATGAAGTCATCACGCGAATTATGCTCGAAATTTTTGAAGAAAAGCAGGCTCCTATCGACAAGAAAATCATCAACGGGCTGAAACTCGGAAAGCGGCAAATCGAGATTGGAAGAGACCTTGGAATGAGTCAAGCACAGGTTTCAAGGCGAATTCGAAAAATGCGAGAAAAGTTTCAAAATTAACGAAATTTATACTGGACTTTCAATCGCCTTTACGGTATTTTGTTTGACTTGATAGGAGGTGACAACTATGAATAAACCAAGGGTTGAAATCCATAGTCGAGGTCCAGAAGGGAACATTTACTTCATTATCGGAAAAGCAAGGGACGCACTCCGCAAGGCGAGACGAATCAGCGACTACAACGATATGTGGGAGAGGGTGCAAAACTGCGGAAGTTACACGGCGGCGCTTGCCGAAATCCGCAAAACGGTAGACCTTATCGACCTTGACGGAGCGTTCTAAAAGTCCATAAAAATAATCGCAAAATTCTTTGTTAATTCTTTGTGTTTCGGCGCGTTTTCGCTGGGCTCTTTCAAACCTTTACGGTATTGTTGTTTTACAAAACAGGGGTGCGGAAAGCACACCGAAAAAGGAGAACACACAGTATGAAAAACCAAAAATTCGGAGTCGAAATAGAGCTCACGGGCATCACGAGAAGAAACGCGGCAAAAGTCATCGCTGACTACTTCGAAACAACGTCAACCTATGAAGGCACAGGGTACAATAAATACTCGGTGCGCGATAGAGACGGCAGAAAATGGACGGCGATGTACGACAGCAGCATCGATGCAAGAGACAAGAACGACAACCGCTTGAGCGATGAATACAAATGCGAACTCGTAACACCGATACTCGGATGGGATGACATCGAAACCCTACAAGAGATCGTGAGACTGCTCCGCAAGAACGGAGCGATAGCGAACGCGAGCTGCGGAATCCACGTACATGTAGATGCAACGAATCACACGGCAAAGACGCTACGAAACCTTGTAAACATCATGACGGCGAAAGAAGACATACTCTTCAAAGCCTTGGGAGTAAGCCAAAACCGCGCGGACAGATGGTGCAAAAAAACGGAAGAGGGGTTCGTAGCAAACCTGAACCGCAGAAAACCGACAACCGAATCGGGCATCGAAAGATTATGGTATAACGGAGAATCGAGAAGAACAACCCACTACGATATCAGCCGCTACCACGCACTCAACCTGCATAGCCTATGGCAAGGCAAGGGAATAGAGTTCAGATGCTTCAACGGAACAACCCACGCAGGTAAGATAAAGACCTACATACAACTGTGCCTTGCAATCAGTCACCAAGCACTGACCCAAAACGCGGCAAGCGCAAGAAAGACTACAAGCACGAACGAAAAATACACCATGCGGACTTGGCTACTCCGTATGGGAATGATAGGCGATGAGTTCAAAACGGCAAGACAGTTCCTACTCGAAAAACTTAACGGAGACATCGCCTTCAAGAACGGAAGGCCTAACAGGGTGGCCGCATAAGCCACCCTATGAAATACAAGGAGATAAAATCTATGAAAAAAAGACTTTATGTGGCTTACGGCAGTAACCTGAACCTACGGCAAATGGCTCGTAGGTGTCCGACCGCCAAGGTGTTCGGTATCGGTACAATAAAGGACTACCAACTGACATTTAGGTGTGTGGCAACAATAGAGCCGGAGATCGGCAAGGAAGTACCCGTTGGAGTATGGGAAATACAACCGAGAGACGAGGCCGCACTCGACAGATACGAAGGGTATCCGAACCTTTATCGCAAGGAAGACATTCAAGTGATGATGTCGGACGGAACGGAAGTCACCGCAATGGTGTACATTATGAACCGAGGCTTGCCCGATTACCCCAATGCATCGTACTACAGGACGATAGAAGAAGGGTATCACGACTGCGGACTTGATCCACAATATCTAAAAGGAGCCTTGGAAGATACGGAAATGCGGAAAAAGAAACAATAAAGATAATATACTGTGTGTTCGAGAAGAGAGATAGAGATGTCTCTCTTCTTGCAGTTTATGGAGGTTGAATGGGAGAGAGTAAGATAATTACAAAACCAAACGGCGAACTATTCAACCCTGACCTTGCACAAAGGGCAATCACTTTCATCAATATGCTCAAGCATACCAAAGGGGAATGGCACGGCAAAAACTTCGACTTGTTGCCGTGGCAAACTCAAATCATATCGGATGTATTCGGGACCGTAAAGCCAAACGGATACCGACAATACAACACAGCCTATGTCGAAATACCGAAGAAACAGGGCAAGTCCGAACTCGCCGCCGCTGTCGCACTTTATCTCCTTGCGGGTGACGGCGAGTGGGGTGCTGAAGTATATGGTTGTGCAGCCGACAGACAACAGGCATCGATTGTGTTCGATGTTGCTTGTCAGATGGTAGAGCAATGCCCGGCATTGAAAAAGCGAATCAAGCCGATAATTTCGCAAAAGAGGCTTGTGTATTTGCCGCTTAACTCGTTCTATCAGGTGCTTTCGGCAGAGTCCTATACCAAGCATGGACTCAACGTTCACGGAGTTATATTCGATGAGTTGCACGCACAGCCGAACCGAGCATTATACGACGTAATGCTACACGGCTCCGGTGACGCACGAAAGCAACCGCTTTTCTTTTTGATAACGACAGCCGGGACGGATCGTAACTCGATATGTTGGGAAGTCCATTCCAAAGCCAAGGACATCATAGAAGGACGAAAGCACGACAAATCGTTCTATCCTGTCATATACGGAGCGGAAGACGATGACGATTGGGGAGATGAAAAGGTGTGGTATAAAGCCAACCCGTCTCTTGGTGTCACGGTCGATATAGATAAACTGAAAACGGCATTTAACTCGGCAAAAGAGAACCCTGCGGAAGAGAACTTGTTCAGACAACTGCGACTCAATCAATGGGTAAAGCAGAACGTGCGGTGGATGCCGATGGACGCTTGGGATAAATGCGATTTTGCGGTAAATGCGGAGAAACTTCTTGGCAGAGAGTGCTACGGCGGACTTGACCTTTCGTCAAGCACCGACATAACGGCATTCGTGTTGGTGTTTCCACCGACAGCCGATGACGATAAATACAGCATTCTTCCGTACTTTTGGATACCAGAAGACACGATAGATTTGCGAGTAAGACGCGACCATGTTCCATACGATACTTGGCTCGGTCGTGGACAGGTAATCGCCACGGAAGGCAACGTCATCCACTATGGATACATTGAGAACTTCATCGAAGAACTCGGCACGAAATACCACATCAAAGAGATTGCATTCGATAGGTGGGGAGCGGTGCAGATGGTACAAAACTTAGAAGGAATGGGGTTCACGGTCGTACCGTTCGGTCAGGGTTTTAAGGATATGAGTCCGCCGACAAAAGAACTGATGAAACTTGTGTTGGAGCAGAAGATAGCGCACGGCGGGAATGTTCCGCTTCGATGGATGATGGATAACGTGTATGTTCGCACCGACCCGGCAGGAAACATAAAGATGGACAAGGAAAAGTCCACCGAGCGAATAGATGGTGCAGTAGCGACCGTTATGGCACTTGATCGAGCGATCCGAAACGAAGGCTCGACCGATAGCGTGTATAACGAACGCGGAATTATCGTGATTTAGGGCAAAAAGGCTTGAAAAAAACTAAAAGATTTGATATAATGACAGCGTAAAAGAAGACTTGCTCGCAAAGAATGAAGAAATTTTGCAAGGTTAAACGAGATACATCCAATACATTACGGATTCATTTGGGCGTTTCTTCTTTGAAAGTCAAGTAATCCTTTTAACTATCGGTAACTGTTGAAATTCTCGTTAAGTTATCGAGAAAGTGGGAGAGAGGCCATAGGTGCCTCCGAAATTGTTAAATGCATTACACCATACAAACAAGGGCAATTAAAAGATTGCTTTGTTTTGTTGTGTGTAGTGCCATAGATTTGAACCCAAGCCACTTACACACAGCAGTGTATGTGGCTTTTATTATGGGTTCAAAAGGAGGTGCTACACATGAGCAAGGGACGCGGAGTATCTGGTTATACCCACAGCCAAAGACAACTTGATGATTATGCCAATCAGCATAATCCTAACAATTCTGCTTACTGGGCAAACCAAGACAATCACGCTAACCAGTGCAATCCCAATAACGATGAGTATTGGCATAGCCGTGGTGACAGCGATGATGACGATGAAGACTAACTAAAAGAAAGAACCGTTTGGAGCAATTCAAACGGTTTTTTCATACCCAAAACAGGAGGAATGAATGAAAATAGAGAGAAGAAAGGTGGACGAACTCAAAGCAGCCGAATACAATCCGCGCAAGGACTTGCGACCGGGCGATGCCGAGTACGAGAAGCTCAAACGAAGTATTCAAGAGTTCGGCTACGTTGAACCCGTTATATGGAACAAGCGAACGGGAACGGTTGTCGGCGGTCACCAAAGGCTTAAGGTGATGAAAGACCTTGGCTACGAAGAAGTCGACTGCGTGGTGGTTGACCTTGACGAAAAGAAGGAAAAGGCGCTCAACATCGCATTGAACAAAATCAGCGGCGAGTGGGATAACGACCTATTGGCAAACCTTTTGAAAGACCTTGACGGGAGTGGTTATGATATCACTCTCACGGGTTTTGACCTTGCCGAAGCACAGGAACTGTTTGGTAGCGGCAGTATGGAGAACGTCCACGAAGATGATTTCGATGCCGAAACAGCCATAGAAGAGATTGCCGAACCGAAGACCAAACGCGGTGACTTGTGGATACTCGGACAGCACCGACTGCTTTGTGGCGATTGCACCCAAAAGGAAGACGTGGCAAAGGTCTTGGAAGACAAGTATGCCGATGTTATGGTAACCGACCCGCCTTACAACGTGGACTATGGCGGAACGATAAACGGAAAAGACAGAAACATCGCAAACGACAATCTCTCCGAAGATGAGTTCTACCAGTTCCTTTTGAGTTTTTACAAGGCAGCGGAAGCAAACTTAAAAAAGGGCGCACCCGTATATGTGTTCCACAGTACGAAAGAATCTGTAAACTTCATCAAGGCGATGGTGAACGCGGGGTTCAAATACGCGCAAACGCTTGTGTGGTATAAGAACCACTTTACGCTTGGTAGACAGGACTATCAGTGGATACACGAGCCTATCCTATACGGATGGAAAGAGGGTGCCGGGCATTATTTCATCAACGACAGAACGCTCTCAACGGTCTATGAAGACATGAGGCTAAATGCAAGGAAAATGAGTAAAGCCGACCTTGTGGACTTTATCGATAAACTGTTCGAGCAACCGACTTCTGTCATTCTCGACAATAAGCCGTCCAAGTCCGCCGATCATCCGACAATGAAGCCGATAACCCTTTGTGCCAAACTCATCTACAACAGCAGCCACGAAGGGGATACCGTGCTTGAACCATTCGGCGGTAGCGGTTCGACCTTGGTGGCGGCGGAACAACTGAACCGCAAATGCTGTGCCATAGAGCTCGAACCGAAGTATTGCGATGTCATTGTCAGACGATACAAGGAACTCTGCCCGGCGGTGCAGGTAAAACATATCCGCAATGGTGTCGAAATCTACGATTAAATGATAATTCTTTTGTTTTGGGGCATTTTGTCTGGACTTTCCTCGGCGAACGCGCTATTGTTTGTGATACCAAATAAAAGGTGGAACAATCAATGAGTTTAATCGAGAAAATCTATGACGGACAGAACATCGGGCGAGATGTCTACAAAGCCTTGTCCTCGTCCAAAAGAGAAGAAAGGCTGTATGTCAAACTGAAAGAAAGCCTATCCGAAGAGCAGATGGCACTCCTTAATGAGTTTATGGAAGAAGTCATCGAACGAATGGGAAACGAACAGCATAGGGCATATAGACTTGGCTTCCGAACGGGTATGAAGATAACCATTGAAGTGTACGACCAAAAAACGGAGGAAGACTAATGGCAAGCATATTGGGATTTACCTTGAAAGGCATAAGAACCTTTCGGGGAAGAGACTGGGACGGAGTCCAAGGAAACATCTACTACAAAGGCAAGAAAGTCGGATGGTATAACGACAGCGGTGACGGCGGGGCGGCGGACATCGACTTCGAGGGAACAATCGAAAAGCGAAACAAGATGGACGAACTACTCAAAGCCGCTGCGGTCGAATACTACAAGAGATACCCGATGACGGGCATCTATGCGGATCTTCCGATAGATTCCGAACTCTTTATGTCGGCACTTGTGGGAATCATCGATGACGAAAAGGAATACAAAAAGGCGGTGAAAGGCGGATATACGAAACTCATTGTGTACACCGATCCTAAAACGCGGTTTCAGATGCTTGCCAAGTTCCCGTCAACGGAGAGTATGGAAAAGTACATTGCGGAAAAGGGCATAACGGTAGAGAGAAAGTACGAGAAAATCGAAGATTTTACCATCGAATAAAGGGCAAAAACAAAGCCCTTTTTTCTTTGTTAATTCTTTGTGTTTTAGCGCGTTTTCGCTGGGCTCTTTCGGTTGTTTACGGTATATTGTAGGTACAAAAACAAAGCAAGGCAAACAGCCGAAAGGAGCATAAAAATGGAAACGAAAAAGGAAATCCGCAACTACTGCAAGAACAAGCTCAACGCACTGGTGAGAGACCATAACCACTACAACAAAGTGAAATACACGGACGCGGTCAAAGACTACAGAACGGCAATCGAAGTCCTTGTCGACTACGCAAAAAGAAACGGCATCAAAATCGGATACACGATGGACGAAAACGGATACATCACGGTGGCATAAGGGGGACGGAACAATGGCAAAACAAAAAGACATCTTCAGAACACTCAAATACTACAGCCACGGATTCCATACCCATGCGACCGAAGAAGAGAACAAGGCGTACGATGCCAAGGTCGAAGAACTCAAAGCAACGATACTCGCCGATGTTGAACACGCTCCCGAAATCATAGCAGACGAGTTCGCCAAGCATCAGGCAAAGATGTATCGCGCCCAGATGCAAGGGCAATACGCCGAGCTGATATGCAATGCCGAATGGAAAGCAATCGATAATACGCTAATGGCACTTATCGACAGCAAACCGCTAAAAAAGACGAAATAAGACCGAAAACGACAAAAAATCCAACCGTTCGACAGGGCGGTTTGGTGTTTGATTTTGTTTGTTAATTCTTTGTGTTTTCACGCATTTTCGCTGGGCTCTTACGATTGTTTACGGTATATTGTAGGTACAAAAACAAAGGAGCAAAACAATGAAAAAACAACTCATCGAAATCGCAAAAAAGAACTCATACAGCATCGAAGAAAGAGGTGACCTCGAAACCCGAAACAGCGACAGCGAAGACTTCATCGAAATGAGTGTGTGGAGCATAAAGGCAATGCTCGAAGAAGCCTACGAACTCGGCAAAAAGGCTACCAAAGCGAATAAATAAGGGGTGGCAGAGATGAAAGCAACAATCGTGAGAAAGGTAGCAAACATAAAGGATTGGCACGATGCAGTAGCAGAATACAAATACATGCACGGCAAGGAAATGCCGAAAGCGGAAGTCAAAGTGGAGAAAACAATCCATCTGACCGCAACCGAGTTCGACAAGGTAGCGAACGACCTATTCGAAGACTGCAAATGGGTACAGGAAAACAAAGACCTTATGAGAATAGATGAAGACGGAGTGTGGCACATGATAGCACTTCAATGCAAGGACAGAAACTACAAAATCCTAATCAACAGCGAGGGGTTCTCCTATCCGAGATACACCGCCATCGTATAACATAAAAAATAACAGAACACGGACACCGCCCAAACAAGGCGGTGTTCGGCATTTATGGAGGTAAAATGGGAATATTCGGACGGAGCAGAGACGCTCCCAGAAAAGAGAAACGAACAGCACCGTCAAAGGAAATGCAAGAGTTCATCAGGGGTGTAGATGTCGACTTTATCGGCAACAGCAACAGCGGCATCAATGTGGACGAAATGCGGGCGATGCAAACTTCCGCCGTTTATGCTTGCGTGAAGATCTTGGCGGAGACAATAGCGAGTTTACCGCTACACCTATTTAAGAAAGGAAAAGGCGATAAGAATGAAATGGCGGAGCAACATCCGCTTTTTTCTTGCCTTTACGAGTTCCCGAACGAAGAGATGACGAGTTTCGAGTTCAGGGAAACGATGATGACATCGCTCCTTTTGTGGGGTAACGCATACGCAAGAATCATCCGAAAACAAGGTCATACGACCGAACTGTGGTACTTAAGGCCGAACCAAATGGTAGTGGAGCGTGACAGCACCACGGGCAAGATTAAGTACACCTATTCGGACGATATAACCAACCAAACCTACGTGTATCGCCCAGACCAAATCTTCCACATCAAAGCAATGTCCATAGACGGAGTGAAAGGATTGAGCCCCATAGCGCAAGCAAGAGAGGCGGTTGGACTCGCCTTGGCAACGGAAGAGTACGGTGCGAAGTTCTTCGGCAACGGAGCAAGACCGGGCGGTGTGTTGGAACATCCCGGCACGCTCAAAGATCCCGAAAAACTCCGACAGTCTTGGAATCAAGTGTATCAGGGGACACGGAACAGTCATAAGGTGGCGGTACTTGAAGAAGGGATGAAGTACCACACCATAGGCATCGCACCCGAAGACGCACAGTTCTTGGAAACGAGAAAGTACCAAGTGAACGAGATATGCCGTATCTTCCGTGTTCCGCCGCACCTTGTCGGTGACCTTGAAAGGGCAACCTTTTCCAACATAGAACATCAATCCATAGAGTTTGTTCAGCACACCATACGGCCGTGGCTCGTAAGGTGGGAGCAAGAGATAAGCCGTTCACTCCTTGACGAGAAAGAACGGCTTTTGTATTTCGCCAAGTTCAATGTCGACGGACTGTTACGCGGTGACTACAAATCCCGAATGGAAGGCTATTCCATAGGACGGCAAAACGGGTGGTTGTCTATCAACGATATAAGGCGGCTCGAAGATATGAGCCTTGTCCCGGCGGAACAGGGCGGTGACGATTACCTCGTCAACGGCTCGATGATGTCGGCACAGGTCGGACAGCAGAACAAACAAAACAATCCAGACGAAGGAGGTAGCGATGGAGAAGAAAACAAACAAAAAGGAACTCCGAATGCTCCCGCTAAAGGAAATAAGAATAAACGAAAGTGACGGCGGAACGTGTATCGAAGGACACGCCGCCGTTTTCGATTCGTGGTCTGAAACCTTGGGCGGCATTTTCCCGTTCAAAGAGAAAGTGCGTAAGGGCGCATTTGCGGAGAGCATCGGCAGGGACGATATCCGTGCGCTGTTCAATCACGATCCAAACTATGTACTCGGCAGAAACAGAGCGGGAACGCTCGAACTCGTAGAAGACGATGTGGGACTCCGTGTCCGCATTACTCCGCCAGATACGAGTTGGGCAAGGGATATCACTACGAGCATCCGCCGTGGGGACATTTCGCAGATGTCAATCGGTTTTGTGGTGGAGGACGATGAATGGTCATCCAAAGACGGAATCGACACGCGAGAACTCAAAAAGGTTCGATTGTTTGACGTATCGCCCGTAACGTTCCCGGCATACGCGGCAACCGATGTCGGTGTTCGTGCGATGCAAGAGTACGATGCGTATAAGACGGAACAGCGAAAGATGTCGGAAGATGCCGAAAACGCAGTTAAAAAGGCGAAACAGCAGGAAAAACTCAAGAACCTGCAAGCAAAATTCAAAATCATTTAATCGGAGGAAAACAGATGAATATGAAGAAAATTCTCGAAATGAAGGCAAAGAGAGAGGACGCAAGACTCAAGGCGATGGCTGTGCTTAACAAGGCGGAAGCCGAAGACCGTTTCCTCTCCGAAGAAGAGCAGAAAGATATTGACAAGTACGAAGAGGAAATCCGTGCGTGGGATGAGAGTATCGGCAGAGCGGAAAAACTTCTCGCTATCGAACCCGAAGATCGTTCGAGCGAGAAACCCGAAGTAAAACCCACTCCCGCCAAGGACAACGAAAAGAGATTCGCGTCTTTTGGCGAGCAACTCATGGCAGCATACAGAGCGGCAATGCCGGGCGGTAAGGTGGACGAGAGACTTTCCACGAGAGCGGCAAGCGGTCTTAACGAAACCACTCCCTCGGACGGCGGTTTCCTTGTACAGCAGGATTTCGTGACCGAACTCTTGAAGAGAACCTATGAAACGGGTATTCTCGCAAGCAAGGTCAAGAAGATTCCTATCAGCACCAACGCGAACGGCATGAAAATCAATGCCATTGACGAAGACAGTCGTGCAAACGGCTCTCGTTGGGGCGGTGTTCAGACCTACTGGGAAGGTGAAGCGGACGAGATCACCGCAAGTAAACCCAAGTTCAGGCAGATGGAACTGTCGCTCAAGAAACTTACAGGTCTTTGCTATGCGACCGATGAACTCTTGCAGGACGCGGCGGCACTCGAAGCCGTTATTCGTCAGGCATTCGCAGAAGAGTTCGGGTTCAAGATTGACGATGCCATTCTTTCGGGTAGCGGCGAGGGCGAACCGCTCGGCATCCTTAACAGCGGTGCAATCGTGACCGTGGCGAAAGAAGCAAGCCAGACGGATACAATCACCGTGGAGAACCTCATCAAGATGTGGAACAGACTGTGGTCTCGTTCCAGAGCGAATGCGGTGTGGTATATCAACCAAGAGCTTGAACCTTACCTTTACACGCTCAAAATCGGAGATAAACCCGTGTATATTCCGGCAGGCGGTCTTTCTGAGAAACCTTACGGCACACTTTTCGGCAGACCTGTTGTGCCTATCGAACAGTGCAGCGCCGCAGGCGAAGTCGGTGACATCATCCTTGCGGATATCGGTCAGTACCTTCTCATCGATAAGGGCGGCATTAAGTCGGCAAGTTCCATTCACGTCAGATTCCTTTACGATGAGAACGTGTTCCGTTTCATCTACAGGGTTGACGGCAAACCGATCTGGACGAAACCGCTCACTCCTTACAAGGGTAGCGCGACCGTTTCGCCGTTCGTCACTCTTGCAAAGAGGGGCGCGTAAACCAAAAACAATAGGGAGGTATGAGTATGATTACTCTTCAAGAAGCCAAAGAGTTTTTGAGAGTTGACGGCGATGACGAGGAAAATCTCATAGCCTCGCTTATAGTAGCGGCGCGGGAACTGACGGAAGATGTGCTTCGAAGACCGCTTGCGGAAATCGAGCCCCTTCCCGAAACCGTGCGGCAGGCAATGCTCATAGTCGTAGCCACGCTTTACGAAGAAAGGCAAATCTCAAAGGATAAGACGGGTATCGACATATCCGAAACCCTTGACCTTGTCAGGCGAATGCTGTTTGCTTACAGGAAAGAGAGGTTCTGATGGATATAGGAAGACTGAACCGAAAGGTGGAAATCCTGACCTTTGTGTGGGAGCGAGATGATTTCGGTGGACAAGAAGGAACATGGGTGACAACGGACGTAAGGTGGGCGAGTATCGAGCCTGTGAGCGGTACGGAGTATTACACGGCGCAACAAGTTTCAGCGGAAACGGTGGTGAAGATAACGCTCCGATACACGACTAACGTGACCGTTCTAAATCGCGTTAGGTACGGAAACTCGTTATATGAAATAATCGGAGTTTCGGACGATAAAACGGGGCATAAAGCCACAATACTCAACTGCAAGGAGATCGTGAACGATGGGCTACAGCGCAAAGCAACGGAAGGTTAAAACGAAAGTGGAAGGCGCAGACAAACTCGTGAAAGATATCCGAGCAATGGAAGATGCGGCATCATCGGTGCTTATGACGGGAGCAAAGGCAGGCGGTAAGATTGCGCTTGACGATGCAAGGCGAAACTGTCCTGTGGATACGGGAACGCTGAAAGCGAGTCTCAAACTCAACGAAGGCAAAGCCACGGAAACCAAAGCGACCGTGTCGGTAGACTATGACAAATCGCTCCGATACGGCACGTTCGTAGAACTCGGTGCAAGGGGAAGACCTGCCAACCCGTTTCTACGAAATGCCGTGGACGAAAACATCGAAAAGATAAACGATGAGATCGTGAAAGCAATCTCGAATGCGGTGGGGAGAAAACTATGACGGACATCTGCCAAGCAATATATGCGTATTTAAGTGAAAACGAACAGATAAAAGAACGTGTGGGGAATAAGATATTCCCCATAATGCTCCCCGAAGACGCGCCACTCCCGGCAATCGTTTATTCGCCCGTGCTTGCCAACTACGATTCGGCTTTGCAAGGCGATACGGGGTTTGTCAGACAGACGATGCAGTTCGTGTGCCATGACAGGACGTTCAAGAAAGCAAGAGAATTGTCGAGAATGGTAAAGCGTGCCTTTCAAGACTTTCACGGAAATATGTGCGGCTTGGAAATCCAAGCCGTTTTCATTAAAACGGACTACGAGTACAACGGGAACACCGCATTGAAGTTCAATACGGAAGAGTACCTGTCGAGCATCGAGTTCGAGTTTTATTACAACGAAAAATAGGAGGACGAAAATGGCGGTAGCAGGTAAAAACGGAAAAGTGATTATCGGTGAGAGCGGAAACCAAAAGGTAGCCGCAATCAAGAACTGGTCGCTTGAACTGTCGCTTGAAACTTTGGAAACGACCGCTCTCGGCGATGACTGGAAAAACTACATCACGGGACTGAAAGAGTGGACTGCGAGTTCGGAAGGCGATTACGAAGTTCCGACCGACACGCAAGGACAGGCGGCATTGCAAGAGGCATATCTTGCAGGCACGACCGTAATCGTAAAGCTGTATGTGGATAATGCGAACTACTATCAGGGAACGGCATACATCAGCAGTTTGTCAATCGAAGACCCGGTGGATGACGTGGTCAGCATCAGCCTTGAACTTACGGGTACGGGCGAGTTAAGTTTTCATAAAGGAGAGTAAGAATGAAGAACGGAGTAACCATCAATCTGGATAAACCCAGAACATTGAGATACGGCATCAATGCGCTCGTCAAGGTGGAAGACCTTACGGGCAAAAGCATTACGGCGCTTGACCTTTCGCACGTGGGCATCAAAGACTTGCTCATTATCGTGTATGCGGGGCTTTGCCACGAAGACAAAACCCTTACGCTCGAAAAGGTCGGTGACCTTATTGACGAGTATTCAAACATCACCGAGATTGCGGACAAACTCGGCGAAGCCTTTACGCTTGCATTCGGCAAGGCAGAAGGTAAACAGGGGGAATAAGTGAGACTGCTTTTGACCTTTCCGAGTTTTGCGAAAAGGCAGTCGTGTTCTTTGACATAGATCCCTTACGAATCGGCAATTACACTCCGTATGAAGTAATGCTCCTTGCAAAGCAAAAGCGAGAGCGGGAAACTCGACTGTTCGAGGACAACATCACGCTTGCGTGGCATACGGAAGCCTTTGCACGGCAAAAGAAGTTGCCGAGCCTTTCAAAGGTATTGAAAGATATAAGGAAGAAACCGAAAAAAACAAACTCGGCGGGTGATGCTGTTCTCAAAGCAATGGCGGCAGAGCAAGGGGTAATAATCAAATAGGGGGTGAGGACAGTTGGCGGTTATAAGAAACCTTGTGGTAAAGATAGCGGCGGACATATCCTCGCTCTCGAAAGGTTTGGATAATGCTCAAAAAAAGATACAAAAGGTATCGGCAAACTTGACCAAAGCGGGGACGAAACTCTCGGCAACGGTTACGGCTCCGCTTGTGGCACTCGGCACGAAGTCAGTCATGGTGTCGCAACAGTTCGAGCAGTCGATGGCAAACGCGGCATCTGTCGCAGGCGCTACGAGCGAAGAACTCGCAAGAATGACATCAATCGCCCGTGAAATGGGCGCGAAGACGGTTTTCTCAGCATCGGACGCAGCAGACGCTTTGTACTATATGGCATCGGCAGGTTACAAGGTAGACCAGATGGCTGATTCCATCGAGGCAACCCTGAACCTTGCATCGGCAACGCAGAGCGACTTGGCATTCACGACGGAAACCGTTATTTCGACCTTAAACCAGTTCGGCTTGGAAGCAAACCAAGCAGAGCGAGTGACCAACGTGTTTGCGGCGGCAATCGGTGACTCTATGGCATCGATGGATAAACTCGCAAACTCAATGGGATATGTCGGTCCTGTGGCAAACAGCCTTGGCTATTCGGTAGAAGAAACGGTTGGCGCACTGTCCGTGTTATACGATGCAGGCTATGACGGAAGTACGGCAGGAACTTCGCTTCGACAAGCATTCGTATCTCTTATGAACCCGTCAACGGCGGCGCTCGGAGTCTTTGAAGAACTCGGCATAGCCGTAGAAGACGTGAATCCGGCAACCAACGATTTCGCATCAATTCTTGACAGGTTAAGAGATGCGGGAATGGACACCTCGCAAGCAATGAAGATATTTGGAGCAAGGGGCGGTCCGGGTATGCTTGCCTTGATGTCGGCGGGCGGTGATGCCGTAAGGGGAATGACCAAAGCCATTACGGGAACGAACAAAGCGACCGACATGGCGGCAACGCAGCTCGATACTTTGCAAGGTCAATGGAAGATCCTGAAATCCGAGCTCGAAGAGATAGCGATCTCCTTTGGCGATGTGCTGATTCCGCTCATTCGGCAGTTCATAACAAAATATATCTCGCCACTGACGGCAAAGATTATGGGACTGTCTATGGGAACGCGAAAGCAAATCGTAGTCATAGCACTGCTTGCGGCGGCAATCGGACCATTGCTTGTCGTAATAGGGAAACTTGTCGGCAGTCTCGGCACAATCATTAAGGTGGCAAAAGTCCTATTCACGAAAGCGGGGCTCATCGGTTTAGCAATAGCGGCGGTAGTCGCTTTGCTCGTGTATTTATGGAAGACCAACGAAGACTTCCGAAATGCCGTGATACGGATATGGGAGAAAGTCAAATCCGTTGTATTAAGCGTAGTCAACGCTATAAAAGCGTGGTGGGACGAGAACGGAGAACGCATCAAAGCGGCGGTCGTGCAAGCGTTGAAAACGGTTTGGAAATGCGTGAAAGAGGTCTTCTCGAAAGTGCTTGCTATAGCCAAGAAAGTATGGCCACTCGTAAAGAAAATCGTACTTGATACAGTCAATGGAATCAAGACGTTTTGGGAAAAATACGGCAAGCAGATACTCAAAGTCGTTTCGGACGTTTTCACCCGTCTTTGGACGATTATAAAGAGTGCGTTTGACGTTATAAGCAATGCGGTGCTGAAATTCCTAAACTATGTCGAACCGCTATGGGAGAAGATAAAGGCACTCTTTGCATCGCTTTGGGATACCATAGTTGAACTATATCAACTCCTAAAGCCCGTGTTTGAGTTAATAGGCAAAGTAATCGAAGTGCTGTACGGGGTGGTAGTCGGAGTGGTCAACGGAATCATCGCCGCGCTCGGACCGTTTTTGAGCGCTGTCTTGGATGTGGCGAACGCTATCATCGAAGTAATCAAGTTCGTGTGCGCGATACTCAAAGGCGATTGGTCGGATGCGTGGACGCATATGCAGAACATTGCTACGAGTATTTGGAGCGCTATTAAGAATATCTTTCTCGGTATTTGGGAGTTTATCAAAGGCTTTGGACAAGGGTTCGTAGACTTCTTTCAAGGTATCGGTGTGAATGTGCTGGATATCTTCCGCAATATTTGGACGGGTATCAGCGGCTTTTTCACGAATATTTGGAATGGTATATGCTCGGTATGCGGTTGGATTTGGGATAAGATAACGGGGTTGTTTTCAAGTATCGGAGACTACTTTAACAACCTGTTCAAGCAAGCGTTCAACTGGGGTAAAAACCTAATTAATAATATCGGTGACGGCATAAAGAAAGCATGGAGTAAAGTCGTAGACGGAGTAAAATCGGTCGGACAGTCGATAAAAGACTTTCTCGGTTTCGGCTCGCCGACAAAGAAAGGTCCGGGACATACGGCAGACGAGTGGATGCCGAACCTAATGAATATGATGGCAGACGGAATGTACGACAATACGCCTATGTTGCAGCAAGCGGCGGCACAGGTCGCGTCTTCGCTGAACATCACCGCATCGGCAAATCGCGCGGTAGTCGGTAGCGGAAGCAGTCCCTATGGAGATATGGTCAACGGAATGCTACAAGGAATAACGGCAATCAACAACGGCAGTAGCGAAGACAAAAAGGACATTGTCTTGGAGATTGACGGACAACAGTTCGCAAGGCTTATCATGCCGAAGCTGAACAAAGAATACAAGCGAAACGGCATTGCATTAAGGGAGGTGTAAGATGGCGGTATTTTTTAAGATAAACAGTAAAACGATAAAAGCACCGACCGAACTCACTTGCTCGACCGAAGTGTTGGATAAGTCGGAAAGAACAATGGACGGCACAATGGTCGTGGACGTTATAGGGCGAAAGAGAAAGGTCGAAGTCTCGTGGAAATATCTCTCGAAAGAAGATATGGGACTACTGACTTCAGAAACGAAAAGCGGCTTGTTCGTGACGATAGACTACAACGACCCCGAAACGGGAAACTTGACATCGATGACCGCTCGTCCGCAAGACTTGACCTGTCAGCCACGATACGATTGGGTGAAAGGTAAGATAATGTGGGCAAGCGTGAGTATTGCTTTTGTGGAGAGATGACCTATGGAATATACGGATAATCCACGGAAAATACTCGGCAGAGTCGATGTTATCTACTCGGACACGGAAATCAGTAAGGACATTCAAACAACGGAAAGCGGTAATTCGGCTATCAGCCACCCGAACGAAGTGTTTGGTGCATACCTTGTTCCGACAGTCAAAGGCTGTACGATGGACGGCAATGCGACAATGGACGGCTCCTTTCAGATGATGGACAATTCGGTCGTTCTCGGTTGGTGGAGCGGTTCGTTGTCGGGTAGTGACGGTGTGTTTGCAAACGCGCCGTGGATCGAGATATCGTTTGTCAAGCGTCCGATAATATCTTGGGTGGTATTGGGCGATGAAAAGCGGAATGAATACCCAGTCGACTTCATTTTGCAGTACAAACAAGACGGGAAGATTGTTCACTCGGATAGTGTGACCGTCAATAATCAGATACAAGTGCGATTGACTCCGCAGCTTGAAGACATTACATCTATCAGGCTGACGATAACCAAGTGGAGCAAGCCGAATGCTTGTGCAAAAATATTGAAGTTTTACGACCGAATGATGGAACGGTACGAGGGCGATGCCATTGAAATGTTCGAAGTGTCCGAAGAGATGGGAGCGGCGGACGGAAACTACAACATAGTATCCGACACGATGACTGTTAACATCTTTAATAAGGACAGAAAGTTCGATAAGGGCTATCTCCGTTCGCTCATGATACTCGACCGCAAACTGTTACCGAGCATAGGCATAGAAACGGACGGAGAAGTAAAATACCAACCGCTCGGCACATTCTATTCGGATGAATGGCAGATAAACCAAGATTCGCAATGGGTAAAGTGTAGTGCGGTGGACAGGCTGATGCGACTGCAGAAAAAGACCTATGTCGGCTTTCCTCTGACAGAGAATGCATCGCTATACGATATAGCTGCCGACATTCTTTTAAATATCGGCGAAACGGCAGATACTTTCGTTATTTCAAACGACTTAAAGTCTGTAATCGTGCCGATGGCATTTCTGCCGAAAGGCACGGCTTGGGACGCATTGCAGGAAATCGCCAATGCGGGACTATGCAAAGTGTTTGTAGACCGAGAAGATAAAATCAATGTTCGCTCGGAGAAAGAGCCGAAGACAACAACGGCGATAACGATAGATAAAAGCAATATGTTTTCGTATTCATCGAGTGTTTCTCTGACCGAGTTTGCGAACCGTATTTCTGTGGAATACTGTGACGTATCCTTGTCGAACGATACGGTCGAAGCAGTATCGGTCGAACTCAATATAGAGCCGAACGCATCGCTTGAATTGACGCTCGATTATAATACCGAAGTTGCGTACCCTGCAATGGAAACGGATAACTTAAACGTGCTATTGACAGACTTCCAAGGTGGTGTCAACGCTTGCTCGGTCGTGGCAAAGAACAAAACGGCACAAAAGCAAAAGGCGGTGCTGATGGTTACGGGCAAGGCAATCGAGATAACGACAAAGACTTTGACCAAACAGGATGATGAAAGCGTGCGTAACAACGGAATAACCGAGTATTCTCACCCGTCAAGCGATCTTGTACAAAACCATGCGCAGGCGGAGTATATCGCAAGAATTTTGCTTGAAAGGATGCACGCAGGAGAAGGTGTCATAACTACGACTTGGCGAGGCAACCCGAAACTCAATCTCGGTGAAAAGTACGAGTCGGAGGATAGGTTCGGAGACAGTCAAGAACTCGTGTGCGAGTATAACAAGTTTACGTTTGACGGCGGATTGAAACAAGAGACGCGCGGAAGAACGATATAAGGAGGGTATGAATGGCAAATTGGAAAGAGCCAAAGAGCGATTACAAAGCGGAAGACCAAGTAACGCCGGATATCTTCAATACACTTGCGGAAAACGAAAAACACTTGAAAGAGATTTCTTGCAAGGTAGAAAAGAAAACAAAAAGCGGAACTACGACAACGATCTCCTCTATCGTTTTCGTAGAGCAATAGGATGCTGAAAGTAGTCAAAGGCGATGTCTTTGAGTTCGGGTTATCGTTTGAGAACGTTGCTACGGAACTCATAGAAAAGGTGGTGTTCGCATGCAAAGAACTTGGAATCGAAGAAGAGGCGGATAGAGAAGAGGACGAATTCCGCGTTCGAATACCGGGTGAAGTGACAAAGGACTTCAAAACAGGTTTTTTGAAATACGACATCATCGCCACCTTAATAGACGAGCAAGAGGTAACGCTCGTGCATCGTCAAAAATTAGAAGTTTTGGAGAGGGTGGAAAATGGTGGATAAAAACTACTACGGTAATCAGGAGCATATAAAAGTTACGCCCGGTATTACCGTAACCTACAACTACAATCGACTAAAGAACAAGCCAACCATCAACGGAAAACCGCTTGACGGCAAGATGATGGCAAGCGACTTAAACCTATTGTCAAACAACGTAACGGAATATGAAGAAATTAAGCTGGGAGTCGATAAACGCGACTCCTTTATTCTTGTCGTTGGAGAAAACGGCGAGACGAATAAAATAAAACTTGGCGAACTCGTCAAAGGGAAACTGCAGGCGGTTGACAAGATAACCGAAGATATCCCGGACGGCGATTTTGTATTCAAGAAAATGGAGGAAAAATAACATGGCTCAAACTACAAACAAGTTCCAGATTATTCAAAAGGTCAGTGCGGAAGATACCGTACTTATCCATCCCGAAACGGAAGCGGAAGTAGTTAAGTATAAAGGTACAACGTCGGGTATTGCGGCGGAGAACGTACAAGGTGCAATCGATAAGGTCTACGAACAAGTCAAAAACATTGAGAGTGGCGGTATCGTAACCGGGTTAAAGGGCGATAAAGAAACCGCTTACAGAAAAGGCAACGTCAACCTTACTCCTGCCAACATCGGCGCTGAACCGAGCGGAGCGGTGAACGCTCACAATACGTCCGGAACGGCGCACTCGGATATTCGTACCGCCGTAACTAATGCGCAGAACAAAGCAAACAGTGCGTATTCGCTTGCGGAAGGTAGAGCAAAAGCGGTTTCGTTCGATACCGTGGCTGCGATGACAACCGCCTTGAAAGCGGCTGCTAAAACCGACTACAAAGTGGGCGATAACATCTTTATCAAGGCTTTGGATACTCCCGATTACTGGGTAAGCAAAGTTCTCGATAACAACACGGGTACTTACGGGTACTTTGAAATCAGCGCACTCGAAACGCAAAAGGTTGACCTTGCCGCCTATCAGACGAAAAGTGATAATTCGCTTGCGACAACGGCAAAGACAGTTGTCGGTGCAATTAGTGAAGTAAAAACTACTGCGGACGCGGCGAAGAGTCAGGCAAATACCAACGTCACAGAGATTGCTAATATCAAGAATGGAACGACTAAGGTCGGTGCAGCTACGAAAGCAGATAAAGCAACCAGTGCTGATACGGCAACGAGTGCGACTTCGGCAGGCAAGTGGTCTACAGGAAGGACTATCGGAGTAACCATCAATTCAGGTATTAAGAAAGACGGCTCGACAGCTATCAGCGGATCGGGAAGTCAGAGCGTGGATGGCTCTGCCGATAAGACGATAGCGGTCACTTTGGGTGACAGCGGTGTAGCCGCAGGCACTTATTCAGCTGTACAGGTCAATGCCAAAGGTGTTGCTGTCGCAGGCGGACAGATGATTGAAATCGGAACGAGCGGACAGACCACTCCGAGCGCATCTCTTGCAACGGGCGGACTTTTCTTCAAGGTAGTATAAGGGGGTATTGTGAATGGCTTACAGACCGAAAATTAAGAATGCCAATGGCACTCTTACCGATTTGCCGTTGGAAGCCGAAACGTCGGTAAAACTAAAAACCGCAAGGACAATCGGTTTGTCGGGAGTTACCGCAACGGCTAAAAGTTTTGACGGGAGCGGAAACGTTACGATTCCTGTCACGGAAGTCCCGGTATCGCTTTTGACGGGGTTACTTGAAAAAACATATCCCGTCGGAGCAATTTATATGTCCACGGTATATATCAGCCCGGCGTCAATCTTCGGAGGAACTTGGACAAGACTCTACGACAGATTCCTCGTGGGCGGAGGTTCTGACTATTCCATAGGAAGTACAGGCGGCGAAAAAACGCATAAACTAACGACTACGGAAATGCCTAAACACACTCACTATGCGAATAATTATAAAGACGGAACGAACTACATTGTGCATTACTGTTCTAAAGAGACAACAGGCTTTAAAACTTCTTCGGGTAGTGGAGGACATGGGGTGTTGCTTGCTGGACTTGAGAATATGGGTGGCGGTAGTGAACACAACAATTTGCCTCCGTATTTAGCAGTGTATATGTGGAAAAGAACGGCTTAAGGAGGATAATATGGAAGTTTATAACAAAGAAAAAACACAAATTATATCGGATTATGACCTTTCAAAAGGACGCCTTGAGCGCGATGAACGTACGATTTATCATGAGGAAGTAAAGGAAGTGGTGGAACAATTTCATTATGAAGTGGTAAAAGAATACGAAAACGGCGGCAAGGACGTGGAAAAAGTGGTGGATGTCAAAGGCGTGCCGGGACGCGATGCCTACGAAGAAACGGAGGACATCTATGTTTTCATTCCATATACGGATGAAGAATTAAAGAAAAAAGAAGACGAAATTCTTTATTCCGAATTAAGCACTTGGTTCGATTGGTACGATATGCAGGTAAGTCAATATGAAAGATCCAAGAGATTGGAAATAACCTTTGATAGAGACATCGCCACATTGGACGCAGAGGCGGTTCAAAAAGCGGAGCAGATGAGAGAAGTTAAGGATAGATTGGGAATAGAGTAATATGATAGCAATAATTATGAGTACATGTGCGAGCATCATCAGCGGAATGGTGCTCTTTTTCTTGCAAAGATTTTTCAAGAAAAAGCAAAAGGTAGATGAAGAGCGAGACAGAGCAAAAGCCAAAGAGAACATGCTGATACTAAAAAGTATAGATGCGGTTGGGAAATTGACATATGCGGATGCGGTAGCCATTCGAGACGGGAAAACCAACGGCGAGATGAAAGAGGCGATGAAAGCCTATGCGGAAGTTAAGGATGAACTCTACGAGTATTTGCTCGAACAAAATTCCAAGAAATAAGGAGGGGAAGATAAATGGAACAGTATTTGAATTTAATCAGCGTCCCGGCGATTGCTGCGATTGTGTACTGGGTGATTAACATCATTAAACACGCAGTCGGAGAGAACGAAAAGTTCAAGCGGTGTATTCCGCTTATTGCAACGGCGCTTGGAATCGTGTGTGGCATTATTTGTTTTTACGCTTTGCCGAGTATTATCCCCGCGCCGAATATCGTGGTGGCAATCGTCATCGGTGGAGCGAGCGGACTGACGGCAACGGGTACTAATCAGATTATCAAGCAGCTCGGCAAAAAGGACGATAAAGACGATGGAAAAACTAATAATTGAAAGCGTATTAAAAAGTCTTTTGAAAAGGGGACTAATCACTTCGGCAGAGAAGGAAAGAATTATCAAAAAAGTTTCAGAATAAAGCAGTTTTTGTCTGGACTTTTATAAGTGAGCACGGTATTGTTTGTCCTGCCCGATAAAAAGGGCGGGACAAATTTTTTATCGCAGTTCAAATCCAGTCGGCAGAGCCGAAAAACGAACGAGAAAGGAGCGTGAGAAATGAATATTCAAGAGATGCCTACAACAAGGAAGGAGAAACCACGGGTATGTGCGTATGTTCGTGTCAGCACCGATAGCGAAGCACAAGAAGATAGTTTCGCGTTCCAGTCCAACTACTGGCAAAGACGATTCGAAAGTGACGAGTCCGTAGAGTATATAGGATTATTCTCCGATGAGGGCATTGGCGGTGCATTTATGAAAAAGCGCGATGGACTCAAAAGGATGTTCCAAAAAGTGAGAAATGGTGAAATCGATAGGATATATACAAAGTCGGTTTCAAGATTCGCTCGGAACAAAGTCGAACTAATGGAAGTAGTCAGAGAGTTCCGAGATTTAGGTGTGGAAATCATATTCGAGTCTGAAAACATACATACCCTTGACCCCAAGTGCGGTTTAATTCTCACGGTTATGGCAAGTCTCGCCGAAGAAGAATTAATATCAATGAGTCAAAACCAAAAGTGGGCGGCACGGAAACGATTCGCAAACGGAAGTGTAGAACTGACGCAAATACTTGGGTATGATATGATTGATGGAAGGTTAGTGATAAACGAGAAAGAAGCGGTCATAGTACGAAGAATCTTCGAACTGTACCTGCAAGGCAACTCGTTTATAAGCATATGCCATATTCTCGAAAACGAAGGATACACCCCAATGCATGGCGGACGATGGAGTAAATCGACAATAATGGGTATGTTGCGAAACGAAAAGTACTGCGGCGATAGTCTAATGCAGAAGACATACAGCACAATGAAAGTGCAGAAATACAACTACGGGGAACTCCCCAAGTATTATGTCCAAGACAATCACGAACCGATTGTGTCGCGTGAAGACTACCAAAAAGCACAGGAGATGATGGTGGCACGCAGCAATAAATATCGACCGATGGGGTCACCTACGGCATTATATCCGCTATCAGGAAAACTGATATGCGGAGAGTGCGGAACGAGTTTCAAAAGAAAAACTTCGGCACACGGAACTCCATATATGTGTATAAAGTGGACATGTCGGAAAAAGGATGTTTATGGGGTAAAGGAATGCGCATCACATGACATCAAAGACGAAGTCGTTACAAGATTGCTGATTGAAGCCTACAACGAAAGCCTTGACGCGAATAATGATGTGAACGGCATAACGGAGCAAGAAGAGGTCTTGCGAAAACTTATTGCCAACGAGCAAGAACTGCGACAACTACGAGCGAAAGGTTATATCTCCGAAAGTAAATGCCGAGAAGAAACCGATAAAATACTTATAAAGATAAAAGAACAGGAAACTCTCATAAAAAATCTACAAACGAGAGATATGGTAAAAGGGAAATATAAGAAATCGGATGAGCTGACGGAACAAATGGCGGAGTTCCTTGTAAAGGCAACAGTAAAAGACTGGACGATTACATTCGAGTTCCAAAATGGATATAAGGCAACGAAAGAATATACAAACGGGAGGGCGGGAAATGTCAATGGAAAACTGTGCAAACACTAAACCAAAAATTACGATTATACCAGCGAAAACAAGAGTCGAACGGCTTGACCCTATGTCGGTAGCGATGGGACAAAAGCCTAAAATACGAGTGGCTGCATATGCACGAGTGTCGACCGACCACGAAGAACAGGAGAGCAGTTACGAGGCACAGGTAGACCACTTCACCAAGCTCATTGCAAGCCATGATGATTGGACGATGGTTGACATTTATGCCGACCCCGGCTTGAGTGGCAAGAATACCAAGCGAGTGCAGTTCAAACGAATGATAAAGGACTGCGAAGACGGAAAGATAGACCTTATAATTACGAAATCGGTCAGCCGATTCGCAAGAAACACACTCGACTGCGTACAGACAGCAAGAAAACTGAAAGCGGACGGCATCGGAATCATATTCGAGAAGGAAAACCTTGACACGCTACAAGAGCGAAGCGAGTTTGTCTTGACGATTATGGCAAGCCTTG
This sequence comes from uncultured Clostridia bacterium, assembly GCA_934271275.1. Lineage (GTDB taxonomy): Bacteria > Bacillota > Clostridia > Christensenellales > Borkfalkiaceae > UBA1259. The sequence goes on from CAKQRD010000003.1 coordinate 49,196, forward strand.
CGGAAGAAGAAAGCCGGAGCATATCCAATAATATAAGGTGGAGCGTCAAGAAAAAATTCCAAGAGGGTAAGGTGATCCTTAACACGAAACACTTCCTTGGATATACGAGAGACAAGAAAGGGACGGTGCTTAAAATAGTGCCAGAAGAGGCAATAACGGTCAGAAGGATATATGCGGAGTTCCTTGACGGTAAAAGTCTGAAAGAAATCGCTGAAGGACTTGAGCGAGATGGTATAGCATCGCCGTCGGGCAGAGAAACATGGCATCCTTCCACGGTGAAGTCGATACTGCAAAATGAAAAGTACAAGGGCGATTGCCACCTGCAAAAAACATACCTTCCAGACTTTCTATCCCCAAGGCGAATTAAAAACGAAGGATTCGCGCAGAGTTGGTATGTGGAAGATAGCCATGCGGCTATCATATCGAAAGAGACATTCGACATGGTACAGCAAGAGTTCCAAAACAGGCAGTCGCTACGAAGTACAGGTGAAACGGGATGCGGAAAGTTTTCAGGTAAATATCCGTTCAGCGGAATGATAGTATGCGGCGAATGCGGGGAAACCTACCGAAGACACCAACAGTACAACAAATATAAGAAGTACTACATATGGGTGTGCAAAAGACACGAAAACACAGGAGCGGAATACTGCAAGAGTCGACCTATCAAGGAAGAAGCCCTTGAGAAAGCGTTTGTAAGGGCGCTGAACGAACTTATAGGGGACAAGGAACAAATACTCGAAAAACTTCAAAGTGCGACCGTGAGCGAAATAACGGACTCCTGTGCGACAGCGATAAATGAAGTGAATGCCGAGATAGAAAAGCTACAAGAGCAGATGATGGAACTGCTGATGAAAAGGAACAACGGAGAGATTACCGATAAAGAATATGAACAGCAAAGTCAGCAGGTCGGAATGAAAATAGACCAACTGCTTATGAGAAAAGAAGAGATACTGTCCGAGCAAGGAAAAGTCCAACTCGCATCTTACCGAATCGAAGAAGTGACCAAACTGCTACAGACAGGAAAGATACTTGAAGAGTTCGACCGAGTGATGTTCAAAAGCCTTGTAAGGAAAATCACTGTGCTGTCCAACAAGGAAATCGAAATCGAGTTCGAGTGCGGGATAACAGTAAGAGAAACTTTATAAGCAAACGACCGACTGCGTTCATAAGAGTGCGGTCGGTCATTTTTTCGTTGATTAAGACAGAAGAAATCATACGCTCCTTATCGTGCAAAAATCCTTTTTGTGCAATCGTTAAAGGTTTGAGATTTTCCAAAGCGAGTGAAGAACAAATCCCCACGGCGATGAGCGAAGAAACAACAAAAAGGGTAAATTACCACAAAAACGGCAATTTACCCCTGTTTTGCATAGAAAAAGACACACGCGTCGGAGTTTTGTACGCTCCTTTTGCGTGTGTCTTGATGGCGGAGAGGAGAGGATTCGAACCTCCGATACCTTTCGGTATACTCGCTTTCCAAGCGGGCACATTAGACCTCTCTGACACCTCTCCGTCCTCAAAGGTCGTCCTATATTCTAATATATTTTTAAATAAATTGCAACTTAATTTCAGCACTATTTTAAAAATATTTTTTATTTTTTTCGCTCGTTTAGCTATGCTTTTTTCTTTTTAAATTGTATAATAATAACATAACCGAATAATAGTTTTATGAGACGCTTTTCGTTGTGTTCCGAAAAGGCGTCTTTTTATATGAAAAACACAAGATATTGTGTCTCGCTAAAAATTTAAAAACAAAATGTAGATAAAAACTTGACAACTCAATTTATAAATGGTATAGTAATAAGGCTTAAACGAAAACGGTTTGGGAGGTAGAAAATGTTTCAGGTAAGAAAGAGAGACGGAAGCCTTGTAGAGTTTGATATGTCAAAAATCACGACGGCGATTTCCAAGGCGTTCAACGCGCAGGGTGTAAATTATACTGCTGATATTCTTAATATGCTCACGCTTCGCGTTACTGCCGATTTTTCCAAAAAAATCAAGGACAACGTTATAAACGTAGAGGATATTCAGGATAGCGCGGAAGTCGTGCTTATTCAGGCGGGATACGTAGATATAGCGAAAAGCTATATTTTATACCGTAAACAGCACGAAAACGTAAGAAATATCAAGGAAACTCTCGTAGATTACAAGAAAATCGTAGACAGTTATCTTAAAGTGGCGGACTGGCGCGTGAAGGAAAACTCCACGGTTACTTATTCCGTCGGCGGACTTATTTTGTCCAACTCCGGCGCGGTTACCGCAAATTACTGGCTTTCCGAAGTTTACGATCGGGAAATAGGCGACGCGCACAGAAACGCGGATATACATATCCACGACCTTTCTATGCTTACCGGTTATTGCGCGGGGTGGTCGCTCCGTCAGCTCATTAAAGAAGGACTCGGCGGCGTTCCCGGAAAGATAACTTCTTCTCCCGCAAGCCACCTTTCCACGCTCTGCAACCAGATGGTGAACTTCCTCGGCATAATGCAGAACGAATGGGCGGGCGCGCAGGCGTTCTCTTCGTTCGATACTTATCTTGCTCCGTTCGTTAAGGCTGACAACCTTTCGTATAAAGAGGTTAAGCAGTGCATACAGTCCTTTATTTACGGCGTAAACACTCCGTCGCGTTGGGGTACGCAGTCGCCGTTTACCAACGTCACGCTCGACTGGGTAGTGCCTAACGACCTTGCGGAAATGAACGCTTTGGTCGGCGGTAAAGAAATGGACTTCAAATATAAAGATTGCGTAAAAGAAATGGCGATGGTCAATAAGGCGTTCATCGAGATAATGATCGAGGGCGACGCCAACGGCAGAGGCTTTCAGTACCCGATACCGACCTATTCGATAACCCGCGATTTCGACTGGTCGGAAACGGAAAACAATAAACTTCTTTTCGAGATGACTGCGAAATACGGCACGCCGTACTTCTCAAACTATATAAACTCGGATATGGAGCCTTCGGACGTACGTTCTATGTGCTGCCGTCTGCGCCTTGATCTGAGAGAGCTGAGAAAGAAATCCGGCGGCTTCTTCGGGAGCGGCGAAAGCACGGGTTCTGTCGGCGTCGTTACCATCAATATGCCGAGAATCGCGTATCTTTCCGCAACCGAAGAGGAATTTTACGAACGTCTCACGCACCTTATGGATATTTCCGCAAGGAGCTTAAAAGTCAAGAGGGATACCATAACAAAGCTTCTTGACGCGGGACTTTATCCTTATACAAAGAGATATCTGGGAACGTTTGCAAACCATTTCTCTACGATAGGACTCGTCGGAATGAACGAAGCCTGTCTCAATGCGAAATGGATTAAAAAAGATCTTACCGCACCCGAATCTCAACAGTTCACGAAAGACGTTCTTAACTTTATGAGAAACAAGCTTTCCGATTATCAGGAGCTTTACGGCGATCTCTACAATCTTGAAGCGACGCCTGCGGAATCTACTTCTTTCCGTCTCGCAAAACACGATAAGAAGAGATACCCCGATATCATCACCGCTTCGGATTGCGACAAAACGCCTTACTATACCAACAGCTCGCACCTTCCCGTGGGCTTTACGGACGATATATTCAGCGCGCTCGATATTCAGGACGATTTGCAGACTCTGTATACCTCCGGCACGGTATTCCACGCCTTCCTCGGACAGAAGCTTCCCGATTGGAAAGCCGCGGCGAGTCTTGTTAGAAAAATTGCGGAAAATTATAAATTACCGTACTATACGATGTCGCCGACGTATTCCGTATGTGCCGATCACGGATATATCCCCGGAGAGGTTTATAAATGTCCCGTCTGCGGAAAGACTACCGAGGTGTACAGCCGTATAACGGGATACTACCGTCCGATACAGAACTGGAACGACGGTAAGCGTGCGGAGTTTGCGGACAGAAAAGTTTACGACGTAGAAAATTCTCATTTCCACGCGCATACAAACAATCATAATTGCGAAACGCACGAAACAGCCGCGGATACTACGCTTACCCGACCGCTGCTCTTTACGAGAAACGGTTGTCCGAACTGCAAAACGAGCAAAATGATGCTCGATAAAGCCGGCATAGCGTACGACGTTATCAATGCGGAAGAGGATAAAGATACCACTCTTAAATACGGCGTTAAAAAAGCTCCGACTCTTTTAGTTCCCACGGAGAACGGAATAGAATCTTACGATAACGCCAGCGAAATAAGAAAATATATAGAGAGTAAAAACTAATGTACGATATAATCGTTATAGGCGGCGGCGCGGCGGGAATGACTTCCGCGCTTTACGCTTTAAGAAACAGTAAAACGGTTCTTGTTTTGGAGAGCGAGAGCCTCGGCGGGCAGATAGCGACTTCTCCGAGACTTGAAAACTTCCCTTCGATAAAAGCGATAAGCGGCGAGCAATTCGCGGATAATCTTTTCGAGCAGATAACCGCAATGGGTGCGGATTTCGAGATAGAGAAAGCGGTCGGCGTGGAAAAGCTTGCAGAAGGGTATTTCAAAGTCAAGACCGAATATCACGAGTACGAGGGTAAATCGGTTATTATAGCGGCGGGAGTAAAGCACAAGCATCTGAGAACGAAATCGGGAAGAGACGATCTCGTGGGACACGGCGTGTATTATTGCGCTATCTGCGACGGGGCGTTTTATAAAGGTAAAGAAGTTGCCGTTATCGGCGACGCGAATACCGCGCTTCAATACGCTCTGCTTCTCGCAAGCTATTGTAAAAAGGTGTACGTTTATACGCTGTTCGATAAATTTTTCGGCGATAAGGGACTTGTGAAGGCTCTTCGTTCAAAGGAGAACATAGAAGTCCGCCCGAATACGAGCGTAACCGATTTTATCGGAGACAAAGAGCTTACCGCGATAGAGTATAAGGATAAAGAAGGAAACGTTTGTCGTCACGAAATACCCGCGGTGTTCGTGGCGATAGGACAGATTCCCGATAACAAAGCGTTTGAAAATCTCGTTGATCTCGATAAAGACGGATATATCGTTTCCGACGAAACCTGCAAGACCAAGACCGACGGCTTGTTCGTTGCGGGCGATTGCCGCACGAAAGCCGTAAGACAGGTCGTTACCGCGGTTGCGGACGGCGGAGTTGCGGCGACGAACGCTTGTCTCTATTTAGAGGCTTTGGAAGATTAAAAACTCTTTTTTGTTACAAAAACGTAAAGACGGCGAAGGCGCGGAAAGTGCTTTTCGTCGTTTTTCGTGTTTTTGAAGTAATTTCGCCGCCAAAATTATAGCAAAAATGTAATTTATTGCGTAAAACGCGGATTAAAAGTGCGTTTTTTCGGGTAAAATAAAACGATTAGAAGAACAGAAGGTTTTCTGAAATATAAGAAAAGCCGTTGACAGCGAGTTAAAAGTATAGTAAAATAAAAATAGTGCAACGTATTGCATAAATAAGTCGGAATTAAAAGAAAAGCAGAGGACGCGAATGAGGACGGGCAAAGAACACTACGTTATAGGGGCTATTTCTTTAATCAGCAACGAACTGAACAATCTCGGCGGCGTGCTTAAAGGAATCACTTTCAAGCAATGGTTTTTGCTTCTGATGATGTCCAAAATGGAACGCGGAAAAAAGAGCGTGAACGAGATTGCGGAGTTTGCGGGCAGTTCTCGGCAGAACGTTAAAAAGATGCTGACGGGGCTGAAAGAAAAGGGATTCGTTACGGTAGAAAAGTCGGAGAGCGACGGCAGAGCGTTGTCTGTGGATCTTACCGAAAAAGCCTATAAATTCTTTTTTGAAACGGAAGGAATCGTCGCGAGTGAAACGCGCGCGCTTTTCGAGGGATTTTCGGATCAGGAACTTGACGTTTTTATCTCGCTTCTTAAAAAGCTTATCGACGGAATAGAGAGTTACGGAGAGTGAAAATAAATTCGATATATGCAAAAAACAATATAAAAAACGATTTTAAACGCTGCAAGAAAAACGTACAAAAAATCGTGAAATAAAAAACAACAAGGGAGGACGAACAAAAAATGAAAAAGGTGAATTTTTCAAAATGGAAAGGCGTATTCGTGTGGCTTTGCGGGGCTATGAGTTTCGTGGCGTTTGCGATAGTCGGCGGTTACGCGCTTGTTAAAGAAGAGGATGAAAGCGTAAAAAAGACCGCGAAAACAGCGCTATTCGTAACGCTCGTATTCGCGGCGATAAAAGCGGTGCTGGCTCTTTTCGGATATATCGGCGGAATGTTTAACGGCTATTACTCTTCCGTGCCGTGGAAAATCTGCGATATTTTGGAAAGACTTGTAAACATCGCAAGGCTTTGCGTATACGCGTTCTTTATAGTGATGACGTTTTTCTCCAAACAAACGCCCGATATTTTAGAGGAATGCTCTGCGGAGAGCAAGTCGGGTAAAGAAAATAAGAGCGATAAAGAAGAAAAAAACGAAGAAACAAAATCGGAGTAACAGAGGAAAGGAAACCGTTATCAAAGGCGGCTTCCTTTCGGTTTTTATGCGTCGTTATATAAGGTTTTACTACAGGATAAAATGAAAAAGTGGTATAACGAAGAATACAAATTCGAGATAGAAGTGATAGGCTATCTTCGCGGCGACAAGACGGAAAATTATTGCAGAAACGGCGAGGAAACAGGCGACAAATACGAATGTACTTACGGAACGCCCGTAAACGGGCAGGGCTACGGAATATGCTCCAAAACCATGACCGCGCTTTTCCCGATAATGGAAGCGGTGCGCGCGGGCGGCGACCTGACGAATATCGGCGGCGAGGGTAAATACACTAAAACCGTCGTATGTCCCGACGGTTGTGTGATATTTCGGTTGACGGCGACGCCGCTCGGAAACGAGAACTTTTTTAAAGGAAAATTTTACGAAACGAAGGACGGGGAATAATAGCGAGTATACTCGTTTTCAGCGGAAGCCCGAAAAAAGATAATGGCAAACGTTATGCGTATGATGTAAGCCGGAATCAAAAAATCGTAAAAACATCCGCGGCGTGGAATTTCCACGCCGCGGATGTTTCAACACCAAAATAAATGTCAACGACAGCTTATGACAAGTCGTATTAACGTATTAAATAGTCGTTAAGAAAGCCCTTTCTTTTTATCGTATAGTTCGGGGTTTGCTTTTCTGTCTAAATATCTTTCGAGCGCGGTTGCGAGCTGATCGCCGCAAGAAGTGTTTCCGCGACATTTGATGCCTTTCAGAAGAGAAATGACCTCCGTCACGGGTTTACCTTCCACTAGTCTTGCCACGGCTTGAAGGTTGCCCGAGCAGCCGCCTATAAATTTAACGTTGGTAAGTCTTTCGTCCTCCGTCACGTCGAAAATAATCTGTCTGGAACAAGTGCCTTTTGTCATATAAGTCTGCATAAATCTATTTTAATCTCCTGAAATTCTTGATTTTAATAAAGCTTCCGCGATACGTTCCGTCGTGTAAAACGAGCGGAGGGGATAACGCGCTGCGGTCAACGCAAGCTCGCGCGCGGACGAGTGGAAAAGCGCAATCAGTCGACGAGGCTGTCGTAAATATTGCGATAAACGTCGCCCGCCTTTTCGCCCCATTTTTTATAAATATCCTTTGCGATCTGGCGGTTAGGAACGACAAGTTTAAGTTCGAGCGCGGGTTGCGCGGGTTCGATTATTTTGAGATAAACGGTGTAAGTTCCGTCCTTGTTCATAAAGTAATCGGCAACGCATTCCTGTTTTCTTCTGTATCTCGCACGATTGTTTTTTATAAAAAGAGAAATCTCTTCCCGCGTGGAGGCGGGGATATTTATAAAAAAATTCGCGAGACAAATGCGCCCGTCGGGGGTGATCGTATAAAGCGGCTCGTCGCCGTCGCCGATATTATAAATCCAGCCGCATTCGAGAAGCTGGTTAAGTATAGGCTGACAGTCCATATAGGCGAGCCAGTTGTTGGATGAGCAACACATATCCAGCACCGTGTTTTCGGAAAGCGGTACTTCCATTTTGTCAAAGACAAACAACAATATTAACTTGTTTAAGGAGGAATCGCCCTTGACCTGCATTGCCTTTCTCCGTTGTGAAATACATTTAAATCGCGCCGAAAACGGCGCGGCGCAACAGCGCAAAGCTATGATTTTGCAAAGCTTACTGCGTATATTATAACATAAATAAAAATACTTGCTTGCAAGGGTATTTTTATGATTGCTTACAACAACGCAGCGCGCCGAAAACGGCGCGGCGCAATAGCGCAAAGCTTTGATTTTGCAAAGCTTACTGCGTATATTATACCACAACTTTTTATTTTGTAAAGAAAAAACGCAAAAAATTTATTTAACTCCCTTAAAAAAGTTTAACAAAGCGCGCGATTTATGGTAAAATATTCAAAAGAAACGCGCCTCGGCGCAAAGGAGACGAATATTTTGACGAAGAACGAAGAGCTTGCCGCGTTCAGCGAAAAAGCGGAAGAATTTATCGCGAGCAGTTATATTCTCGCGGATATGAAAATCGTAGGACTGCTTAAAGCGATTGCTCAATCGGACACGCTTCTCGCGGTTTTTAAAAACTGCCTTTCGGGATTCGACTACGCTTCCGCGCAGAGAAAATATCTCGTAAAAAACAAATATCTCTCGGAGGATAAGGGCGAATTCGTTCTTCCGCAGACGAGCAGAGAGCTTTTGGCTTTCGTTTTTAATATTCTCGTCGACATAGACGCGAAAAACGTGGATCTTTCCGCATTTATAAACAAATATTTTTACGTTGACGGAAGTTTTTCGGCAGCATACGCGGCGTTTATTTCGCAGATGATAAAGCCATTTTGCTCGGCGGTAATCAGCATTATGCAGGGCGTTATAGACGGCAGCGTACAAGATCCGGTAGAAGCTCTTTCGGAAGAGGAAGCCCGCAAAATCAAAGAGAAGGAAATTGCCGAAAAAGAAGAGGCTATCGAAAAAGACCTTCTCGAAAAAAACTACGGGAAAAGTCTTAAAGAGATAAAAAGACTTCTTCTTCTCGATAAAATGAAGATAAAAGATTCCCGTACGGACGAAGAGACGAAAAGGGAAGTGCTTCTTATAGTCGATATGCTTGGGAGCGTTTTAGACGGCGCGGATAAAGACGCCATAGACTACGCGTTCACCGCGTATAAGTTTTGCGCGAAGGCGCACCCGATGCTTCTTCGAGGCAGAGCGAAAAAAATAGGTAAATTGTTAAAGGACGTAGTTCGTGAGCTTTAAGGAAACGACGATAAAAGAAAACCGAGTTTATAACGGGAGAATCATAAACGTGCGTGCGGACGAGGCGACCACCCGCGGCGGTAAATCCGTGAGAGAAGTGGTGGAACACCCCGGCGGCAGCGCGATTTTATGCGAAAAAGACGATAAAATTCTTTTGGAGAGGCAGTTCAGATATGCCGTGCAAAAGGAGCTTTGGGAAATTCCCGCGGGCAAACTCGAAAAGGGCGAAGATCCTATGATAGCCGCTATCCGCGAACTCGAAGAAGAATGCGGAATAAAAGCGGAGAGCGCGGAGCTGATATTCAAGTTTTACCCGACGCCGGGTTACGATAACGAAATAATAAGAATCTATCGAGTGAATGGGCTTTCAGAAGGGACTAAACATTTCGACGCAGACGAGGATATAAACTCGTTCTGGATAGAAAAGAATAAAATTCGGGCGATGATGGCGGCGGGCGAAATAGAGGACGCAAAAACTCTTATCGCTTTGCTTTTTGCTCTTAACGAGAAACGATAAAAGAAAATTGCGCGGCTCAGGCTTAATTCTGACCTAATCACTATGCCGAAAAGCCGTAAAAAATATTCGCGAACATTTGCGAGCGGGGAAAATGTTTAAAAATTTTACAGGAAGGACAAGAATTTGAAAAGAACGGACGTAAGAAACGTTGCGATAATCGCTCACGTCGACCACGGCAAAACGACTCTCGTCAACCAGATGTTAAAACAGGGCGGAATTTTCCGTGATAACCAGACGGTACAGGACAGAGTTATGGACTCGGGCGATCTTGAAAGAGAGCGCGGAATAACCATACTTGCAAAAAATACTTCGGTCTATTATAAAGACGTAAAGATAAACATAGTCGATACTCCGGGTCACGCCGATTTCGGCGGCGAGGTGGAACGCGTTCTTAAAATGGTGAACGGCGTTCTGGTGCTTGTGGACGCGTGTGAAGGACCTATGCCGCAAACGCGCTTCGTTATGCAGAAGGCTTTGGAACTTAATCATAAGCTTATTATAGTCGTGAACAAAATCGACCGTCCCGACGCCCGTCTTTCGGAGGTTCAGGACGAAATATTAGAGCTTCTTTTCGACCTTAACGCGAGCGAAGAGCAGGTTGACAGCCCGATAATTTTCTGTTCGGGCAGAGACGGTACGGCGACCGCGGATTTGAACGTTCCGGGCAAGGACTTAACCCCGCTGTTCGAGGCGATAATAAATCATTTCGAGCCGCAGGAAGTAGATCCCGAAGGTCCGTTCCAGATGCTCGTTTCCTCGATAGATTATAACGATTACGTCGGAAGGATAGGCATCGGCAGAATAGAACGCGGCACGGCGTTCGTCGGCGAGGACGCGGAAACCTGCAACTATAACGTGAAGGGTAAAGAGGTAAAAGGTAAGCTCGTAGCGATTTATCAGATAAACGGCTTGAATCGTGTTCCCGTGGAATCCGCGATTGCCGGCGACATAGTTTGCGTAAGCGGACTCGAAAATATTTCGATAGGCGATACTATATGCACTCCTTCCTGCGTAGAACCCGTTCCGTTCGTAAAAATCTCCGAACCCACGGTAGAAATGCTGTTTTCCGTAAACGACAGCCCGTTTGCGGGAAAAGAGGGAAAATTCGTCACGACGAGACACCTCCGCGACAGACTGTTTAGAGAAATGCTTAAAGACGTTTCTTTAAGAGTGGAAGAAACCGATTCCGCGGATTCTTACAGAGTGTGCGGAAGAGGCGAAATGCATCTTTCTATTCTGATAGAAACGATGCGCCGCGGCGGCTACGAATTTCAGGTCGGCGCGCCGAGAGTTCTGTTCAGAGAAGAAAACGGCAAACTGTTAGAGCCTATGGAAAAGCTCGTGGTAGACGTTCCCGAAGATAAAACGGGCAGCGTGTTTTCGAGTATGGGCGTAAGAAAGGGCGAGCTTATCGAAATGCAGAATATTGGAAGCAGAATCCGTCTTGAATTCAAAGTTCCCGAAAGAGGTTTGTTCGGGTATAAAAGTCAGTTTTTGACAGATACGCGCGGCGAGGGTGTGTTCAATACGATTTTCTACGGTTACGAAGAATATAAGGGCGATATAGAAAGAAGAAGTACGGGTTCGCTCGTGGCGTTTGAGACGGGCGAAGCGGTTACTTACGGTCTGTTCAACGCGCAGGGAAGAGGTCAGCTTTTTATCGGCGCGGGTACGAAGGTGTATGAAGGTATGGTCGTCGGCGTGTCTCCGAAGAGCGAGGATATTTCCGTAAACGTTTGCAAGAAAAAGCACCTTACCAACACCAGAGCTTCGGGTTCGGACGACGCGTTGAGACTTGAAACTCCCAAGGTTATGAGTCTGGAAGAGGCTATGGAGTTTATAAACGACGACGAACTTTTGGAAGTTACTCCGCAAAATATTCGCATCAGAAAAAAGACTTTGGATACGGAAACGCGTTTAAAGAGAAAAGCAAGAGGGCTTGAATAAATATATTTTTGCAAAAATTTCAAAAAAGTGATTGAGAAAAATTTGTAAAAAAGCGAAAAACGAATGAAACGATAAAAAAGCGGGGCTACATTGCGAGTCCCGCGATTTTATATTCTTTACGCTATAATTCGTTTGGTATGCGACGCACGGTTAAAATTATTTGCAACCGCAGCCGCCGCCGAAGAATCCGCCGCCCTGTTTGCAGCAGCAGCAAATAAGCATAAGAGCCACAGGCAGGCAATAGCAGCTGTTAAACAAACCGTTTAAGCATCCGCTCTTGCAAAGGCAGACGATGAGAAGTATTATCAAAATCCACAGACAGGTATTCCCGCCGAGAAAATCGAAGCATCCGTTCATAAAAGTTACCTCCAAAGTATTTTTAGCCTTCGCCTATGTAAATTTTTAATTGCGGCGAAGCTTTATCTATTATCAATATATCCCGAAGCGAATAAAAATGTTACAAACGCCGCGTATTTAATTGCTAAAACGGGGCAAGTATGGTAAAATTATAAAAAACGGCGGATAGCGACTTTTGCGTCCGACCGTAAAATACATAATAAACCGTAAATTTTTGCGGCGGGCATTCTTAACGGTAAGAAGCTCGATCGGAGGTAACGAAATGAAAAACGGAACAACAAAGCTCATAGCATTTTCTGGAATAATGGGGGCTGTTATTTTTGTCGTATTGCTCCTTGAAACCCAAGTATTTGCATCAATTTTACCAATATCTCCTTGTTTTTTATCAATTCCGCTTGCGGTGTCTTTGAGTATATGGGGAGACTGGAAAAAAATGTTTATCGGCGGAACGATATTCGGTTTTTGCTCGTTTTTTATGTCGTTTATGTTCCCGTCAATGATTGTCTTTGCAAATCCTCTCATATCCATTGTGCCGCGTGTAATTTTAGGAATTACGGCATACGGAACTTGTGCGGGGATTAAAAGGCTTACGGCAAAAAGTAAAAGTAAATTTTTAAGAAATTACTTGCCTGATGCCGTTGCAGGAATTGTCGGTGCGGTAACTAATACGATATTAGTTGTTACAGGTTTGTATATTTTTAAGTTTACCGGAATTGAAGATGCTTTGACTTTAATAATATCTTTTAACGCTCTTGCGGAAATTATATGTTGTGCTATACTTGTGCCGATTATAGCAGGAGTAATAAGAAAATATTATAAAACCGAAGAAAAAACCGACGAGGATATAGACGATAAATCGGACGGGGAAACCAAAGGGGAAGAATAATGCTTCTTGCGATAGATATAGGCAACACTAATATTAAATACGGCATTTATAACGGAGAAGATCTCGTCGCGTCGTTCCGGGTTTCATCGAGACTTTCGAGAACCGCGGACGAATACGGTTCGGTGCTTATAAATCTTCTTGCGAGCAAAGGGCTTAAAACTTCGGACGTGACGGGCGTTATAATGTCGTCCGTTATTCCTTCTCTTAACTATACCATATGTCATATGTGCGAATACTTTTTCGGTGTTTCGCCGCTTATGGTAGGGCCGGGGATAAAAACGGGGCTTAACGTAAAGGCGGATAACCCGAAAGAGGTCGGGGCGGATATTATAGTGAACTGCGTTTCGGCGTTTACGAAATACGGCGGACCCGTTATCGTTATAGACTTCGGCACGGCGACGACCTTCGACGCGGTGACGGGAAATTGCGAACTTATCGGCGTGGCGATAGCTCCGGGTATAAAAACCTCTCTCGAAGGGCTTACGAAAAATACCGCGCAACTTCCGACCATAGAGCTGGAAGCTCCGAAAAGCGTTCTCGGAAAAAACACTAAAACGAGCATGCAATCGGGGCTTATATTCGGCTTCGCGGGGCTTGTGAATAATATTGTCCGAAAGATGAAAAAAGAGTTTAAAACGGACGGCGTAAAGGTCGTTGCGACGGGCGGTCTCGGGGAGCTTATCGCGAAAGAGTCGGACGTTATAGACGTCGTGGACAGAACTCTTACGCTAGACGGACTCAAAGAAATATATAAGCTTAACGCGTAAGGCACGTATTGCGTGGCGTTAAAGGATTTTGCAGGAGCAAATTAAACGCGTCGTAAGGCGCACGTTATCGTATATTGTAAAGCGAAGAAAAAGGAGAACGAAATGAAAAAAGTCGGAATAGCGCTTCTCGGGCTGGGCGTGGTAGGCGGCGGAGTCTATCAGATTCTTACCGATAAAAAGGAGTATTTCAAAAAGACGCAGGGACTCGATATAAGCGTGGAATGCGTACTCGTAAGAAACGCCGAAAAAGCGATAAAAAAGGGTGTTCCGAGCGAAAAAATCGCTTCTTCGATAGAGGACGTTATTTCTAACCCCGCGGTAGACGTGGTCGTAGAGGTTATCGGCGGCACAGAACCCGCTAAAACTTACGTTCTTAAATCGCTTATGAGCGGAAAAACGGTCGTTACGGCTAATAAAGAGCTTGTAGCAAAGCACTGGTTAGAACTCGAAGAAATGGCGAAAAAAATGAACGCGGGACTGTTCTTCGAGGCGAGCTGCGTAGGCGGCGTTCCCGTAATCCGCACCCTTCAGGACGGAATGCAGGCAAACGAAATCCGTTCTATAAAAGGTATAATCAACGGCACGACAAATTATATTTTAACGAAAATGTCCGATGAAGGCTCTTCTTACGAAGAAGCTCTTAAAGAGGCACAACGCCTCGGGTTTGCGGAAGCCGATCCGACCGCCGACGTGGAAGGCTTCGACGCAAGCTACAAGCTTTCCATACTCGCGAGCCTTGCTTTCAACGCGCGCGTATCGGTGGAAAACGTTAAACGAGAAGGAATATCTCTCGTTGATAAAACGGACATCGCGTACGGACAGACTATGGGGTATACGTTAAAGCTTCTCGGTATCGGCAAGAACGAAAACGGCGGCGTAGACGTAAGGGTTCACCCGACGTTCGTAAAGAAAAGCGATCCGCTCGCTTCGGTACACGACGCTTTTAACGCGGTGCTTATTACGGGCGATTCGGTAGGCGAAATAATGCTTTACGGGAGAGGCGCGGGCGCGCTTCCCACGGGCAGCGCGGTAGTTTCGGATATAATTTTTGCGGCAAAGCACGACGATTATTATTACGCGCCGTTTATCAGCGGGAACGCAGGCGGTAAAGAAGCCAAAATCGTTTCCGATTTTATTACGAAATATTATATCAGGCTTTTCGTCGCGGATAACGCGGGCGTGCTTTCGAGGATAACGGGAGTTTTCGCTAAAAACGGCATAAGCATAAAAGAAGTAAAACAAATTTCGGCAGAAGAGGGCAAAGCGGAAATCGTTATCATAACGCACCCGTCGGCAGAAAGCTCGATGCAAAAAACGCTCGATAAATTCCGCAATCTCGAAGACGTTTACGCGGTGAAAGGCTTTATAAGAATAGAAGAATAGGTCTGTTCAAAATTTGGTAGACGGGAGTAATCGTTGCGGCAACGCAAAAAAATATAATCAAACACGTTAAAAATGTCGATAAAAAGAAAAAACGGAGCCGGCTTGCGAATTCTCTTCGCAAGCCGGCTCCGTTTTTTAAAAAATCTATTTTAAATAATTAAAAGCAATCGCATCGGTGCGTGCCGACGTAACCCGTGTCTCCGCATTTTTCGCAGGCGTAGCGCGGGGAAAGGTCTCTGAAAGTTATGCCGAGCGGTTTCAGAATGTTTTCCGCTTTTTCGTGAAGCCCCGACTGTTCTTTTTCGAGATTGGCGAGAGCTTCCGAATTACCTGCCATTTCCGCAAAAGCGAGGTCCTTTTCGATAGAGAAGAGTCTTTCGTAAACCTCTTTGAAGCCTTCGAGTTTCATTGCGTCGTCGAGATTTTTCTGCGCTCTCGATACGGCAAGTGCGCGGCGGCGTTCGTATTCGCGGTTATAAGCTTCCTGCGAAATCGCGCCGTCCTGTGCTTTCTCCTCCGTCGAAAGGCTCTCGGGGGTATAAGTACCTTTATTTTTCCAGTTGGATAAAACGCCGTTCATATACGCGACTGGCGAGTTCTTTCCGGAAGCGAGTTTTGCCGCTTCCAGAATCATATCGTTCGTAAAGTTCCAGCTTTTCCAAACGGCAAGGTTTTCTCTGTCCCACGGTGTGGGGTGACGGTTTATGCCGCACACGCCGAGCATGGTTTTTATAAATTCGTCCGTTTTCTTTTCTTCCTCGAAAGCGTCCGAAACGGCGGAAAGGTCTATTACGCCGTTTTTCCGCAAAGATTCAACCATTTCGTCCATTTCCGCAAACGATTTTTTATCGAGAACGAAACAACGCGCGGCGATAAGTTTAAGCGTTTCCGCCGAATAGCCGTATGAAAACCACTTAGAAACGTATGTATCGACCACGGGATCTATGACTGCGACGTAAACGGATAAAGCTCTCGCAATATCTTTCGCCGCGTCTTCGGCTTCTTTCTTTTTATCGAAGAACGCCGCAATTTCTTCTTTGGAAAAGCATTTCATGGAATACAGCTCGTTTATAAGCGCGTCGAGCTTGTTCACGCTTCCTTTTTTAAGCCTTTCCGCGGCGTATAAAATCGCGGCAGGCTCGAAGCAAAGCTCTCTCGTCCATTTTTTGAACAGGTTGGAGTCTTCTATATCGGGGGTGCGGTTAACGGAAAGCGCGGTAAAAATCTTTTGTAATTCGCCGGTGCGTAAAACGTAAGAGGAAAGCTCTCTTTCCACCTTTTCGACGGTAGTAATGCCGCGATTGCCAAAGTCCTTAGCCACCTTAACGACGTAGCGATAGCTTACGTCTCCGCCCTTTCTGTCCGTACAATATTTGACTATCATAAGCATAGCCTCGGGCTTTATGCCGTAAGTTTCCATAACGTCGAAGTATTCGGTGTATTCGCCCGTGGAAATCATTCGCTCGGGGAGAAGGGCTTGCAGTCCTTTGGTAAAGTCGGCATATTTTTCTGGCTTGTATCTTCTCGGCTTTGAATAGGAAGCGGCTCTTACGGGTAAATACTTAACCGCGAACGGCTCTTTGGAGACGACCGAAAGAAGTCCGAACTCCTCCCAGTAAGTGAAACAATCTTTTATCGTTTCTTCCGAGAGAGAAAGTGTTTCGGCAATATCCGACAGGTTTTTATCCTGTTCCTGATTGTAGCAGAGATATAAACCGTAAAGATAAACCTTAACCGCGTCGCCGGAAGCCTCCGTCATGTATTCGAGAATGAAGCCGTTTTCGACGTTTACCGAAGAAGCCGCCGAAAATTCTTTGGAAAAAGAGCATACCATATTATTTTATCCTTTAATTCTCCGCAACGCGGGAAAAATACTTGCGCGAAAACCGATTATGTTATATAATTATCATATTATATAATGCCCGAAAAGTCGGACTTGCGACAACGGGAGAAAAGATATCCCAGCCGTTCCGAAAAAAAATCGCGCAAAGTTTAACCCGAACGAAGCGTTACTTTGCCGTAAGAAACATTATATACGAAATTTTTCGCAAAATCAACCTTTAAGAAATAAAAGAACGAGAAATTGCGAATATTCACGGAGGCTTGCGCGTTTCCCGCGCGAAAAAGTGTAAATGGCAGGAACAATTTTATCGCCGATAGCTATATGGAAGGACTTCATCGTTCCCTCGGGCGTATTCGGAGAACCGATTAACGAAAGAGAGAAAGACGGTCTTACCGTAACCGAGCTGTATATAAACGGCAGAAAAACGCAGGACGGCGAAGTTAAAATTTACGGGGTACTCGTAAAGGAAACGGGAAAGAAAAATCTTCCTTCGATGCTCGTGCTTGCGGACTTTAAAGACGGGTGCGATTTGACTTTGGCGAAAAATCTTGCGAGCCGCGGATACGAGGCTCTCGTTATAGACGTTGCGGGAAGAGCGGAAGGCAAAGATAAGTTTACCGTTTATCCCGACAGTATTTATTACGCAAATCTCGACGCTTCCGTATACGGCGAATGCGAGCTTACGGCAGACGTGAGCGAAACCTGCTGGTACGAGTGGACGGCGGCGGCTATTTACGCGGCTACCTTCTTGAAAGAACGCGAAAAGGATTCCGCGGTCGGCGCGATAGGAGTGGGCGGCGCGGCAACCGTGCTGTGGCAGGCGGCGGCTTTTTCCGACGTGTTTTCCTGTGCGGCGTTCGTGGCGGGCGCGGGGTGGTACGGCTATCGAGGCATAAGTAAGTTCGGCTCAGCTCCCGAGCCGCAGTTTTCGGACGAGGCTCTTCGCTATATCGCGGGCGTAGAACCGCAGTCTTATGCGAAGCACGTCAAATGTCCCGTGCTTTTGCTGTCCCCGACGAACAGCGCGATTTACGACCTCGACAGAGCGTACGACACGGTCGCGCGCGTTCCGGAAGATATTTATAAGGCGGTGCAATATTCGGTAGGAAGCAGAGAAGAGGTAGACGGCAAATGTTATGCGGACGCGCTCGTTTTCTTCGAGGCGTTTTTGCATAAAAACAAAGCCCGCGTCAAACTTCCTCGCGAAATTTTCGTCAAAGGCGAGATTAAAGACGGCAAGCTCGTAGCGGAGGTCGATCCCGACGAAGAAGGGCTTAAAGAAATAAATTTATACGTTGCGGAGCAGACGGTAGAACCGTGTTTCAGATGTTGGAGAAAGGTGTCCGCACATTCCGAAAGAGGCGAAGAAGGCTACGAATTCAGCTATTCGCCTTATATGGGTTCTAAAACGATAGCTTTTTTCGCTGAGGGCGTTTATAAAAACGGATTCAGACTCTGTTCGATCGTCGCGGCAAAGAGTTTCACCGAAGAAGAAGTGGACAGGTTTAACAGACATAAAATCGTTTATTCATCGAGAAAGCCTGATATGGAAAGCGTTTTCGCAAACGCAGAGGAGAATAATGAACCGCCCTTCGGAATAGATATAACGGGCGAGGAAAACGTTTCGCTTAAAAAAGGGCCTGTCGATTTATACGGAGTAAGCGGCAAAAAAGGGCTTTTGACCTTTAAAATAAACGCAGATAAATATAAGCCGGACGAGGACGCTCTTATGATGCTCGACGTATATCTTCCGGGCGGCGGAACGTTTTTCGTAAAACTTATAACGGACTTTTTCGGCGAAACGAGAGCGGAATATTCCGCTTCGGTCAGGATAATCGGGGGCGAAGTTTGGCAGAACGTCAAGTTTGAAAAGAGCAATTTCAAAACGGCGGAAGGAATGCCGCTAAAAAGTTACGCCAGAATCGAAGCGATAGAGTTCGTTTCCGAGGGAAATAAACCGTTTATTATAAACAACGTGCTTTGGATATAAATTTAAGGGGAAAGAGAACGAGGCGTTTTGATGGAATATAAAATAAGAAAAAGCTTAATGGAAGAAAGAAGCGACGACGATGATAAACTTTTTTATCTTGGGGCGGCGGCTTTTTTCGCGGTGTTTTTTCTCGTTCTTATAATTCTCAACACATATGTTTTTGCCTGCGTCGTGGTTAAGGGCGCGTCTATGGAAAACACTCTTTTTACGGACGACGTTCTCGTTATAAACGTCAGAGAAGAAATAGATTACGGCGATATTGTCGTTATAAACGAAGACGGAAACGCCGCCGCGTATCCGAGTAAAATCCGCAATAAAATCATAAAACGGGTGGTCGGCAAGGGCGGAGACGAGGTTAAGTTTTACGGCGGCAACGTATATCTTAAAAAGAGCGGCGAAAGCGAATTTACCGAGCTTAACGAACCGTATACAAAAAAACAGGGCGTATCGAATTATCGTTCGCCTGCGTCGTCCGTTCCCGAAACGGAGGAAACCGTGATAATCGTTCCGGACGGAGAGATATTTTTTCTCGGTGATAACAGAACGAACAGCAGCGATGCGAGAACGTACGGAACGAGAAGCGAAAATCAGGTCTGGGGCGTAGTGACGGGCTGGTCGCTCGGAGCGAGACCGTTTATGAATTTTTTATCGAAACTGTTCGGCTTCGGCGACAACGCGCATTAAAATTATTAACGAGTATTAAATTCGCGATTTATGTAAAAGTAAAAACGGCGGGGGAGAAAAGTGTCTTTTCTTAAAACGGGGCTGTTGTTCAGCCTTATAAAAAGAGTTATAGTCACGATTTTCAAGGCGGTATACGCTATACTGTCCTTTTTCAATCTGCACCTGACTCTTCTCGTCGGACTCGTCGGACTCGTACTGTTTTTAACGGGCGTTTTCGACAAATATCCGTCTGTGCAGACGGGGTTTTACATAGCGATAATCGCTTCTATACTCGTAGCAATAGTAGTTACGATAAGAAAGCTTTTAGGTCTTTCCGACAAGAAAAGGAAACGTAAAGGCATAGAGATAATGGATACCGAAAGCGCGGGCGGCACGGCAGATAAAAGCGGGAATGAGCCTTTGAGGTCGGAGAGCGACTCGGGGGTTCAGGCGGCGCAACCTTTTCAAGCCGTTCAACCCGTCGCGTATGCGGATGCTGCTTATTCGGAATACGGACAAGCGTCGTCCGGAGTTCAGCCGCAAACGCAGTATCAGAGAACGCCCGCAAACGTTCGCGAGCCGCAATATCCCGTATATTACGCGGTAAAACAAAATCGGAATTATATAATGGCGGAATACGCCGACAGATACGAGCTGTATTTTAAGGACAGAAACGGACTAAAAAAAATTCGTACGGATATGAAAACGGAGAACAAATGGTAACATATTTTCACGAAGACGAACTGACGAAGGTCAGAAAACAAAAAAGGCTTTGCCTTGCGGTATACTTTATAATACTCGGCGTATACGTTCTCGGAAGCGCGGCGTTATTTACCTGGTATTTGCTTCTTCCTTACAAAGCTCAGGAGATAACCACGGTAAAGCTTATAGAATACCCGCTCACGGCGGCGTTCGTGATATTTTCTTTTATATATCTCGGGGTGCCTTTCAAGAGAGTGAATAAATATTATAAGCTTTGCCGAAATATGGTCGGCGGGATAAAAGAGAAATATACGGGTAATTTTTTGGAGTACGACGAGACCGTGCAGATCAAAGACGGCGTGGACTTCAAGTCGCTCGTGTTTATAGAATGGAATAAATATAAAAACGACTTTTTCGAGAGGAAGGTTCTCGTGTTTAACGAAAAGCCTTTTCCCGAAATACCCGAAAAATCGAACGTGACCTATGTCACACAGGGTAACGTTCTGATTGAATACGAAATCTTATCATAAAAGGTATAAATAAATGAGAGCGATAGTAACGGTTGTAGGAAAAGACAAATCGGGCATAATAGCGGGCGTTTCCGCCGCCCTTGCAGACAAAAAGGTAAACATAGAGGACATAAGCCAGACGATAGTACAGGGTAACTTTACTATGATAATGCTTTGCGATCTTTCGGGTGCAACCGTCGGCGTTGCGGAACTCGGAGCGGAGCTTAAAAGCCTCGGCGAAAAGATAGGCGTTTCCGTCCACGTTCAGCACGAGGACGTTTTCAACGCGATGCATAAGATATAAAGGATAGCGCCGATGTTAGGAAGAAAAGAAATTATTGAAACTATAGATATGGTAGAAAAGGAACATTTCGACGTCCGTACCGTAACTATGGGCATATCGCTTTTGTCGTGCATAAGAGAAAGCGCGGAAGAAACCGCTCGTCTTTGTTACGACAAAATCTGTAAAAAAGCGGAAAATATCGTAAAGGTCGCGGACGAACTTTCGGAAACCTACGGCGTTCCGATTATAAACAAGCGCGTTTCGATAACACCCGCGAGCCTTCTTACCGCGCCGTTCGCGGGAAAAGAGATAGTTCTTGCGAAAGCTCTCGGGAGAGCGGCGGACGAGGTGGGCGTAGATTTCCTCGGCGGATATTCCGCGCTCGTCGGAAAGGGTATGACGAGCTTCGAGCGTTCGTTTATAGAAAGTATTCCCGAAGCTCTTTCGGTTACCGATAAAATGTGTTCTTCGGTGAACGTAGGATCTTCTAAATCCGGAATCAATATGGACGCGGTTCGTCTTATGGGCGAAATCGTTAAAAAGACGGCGGAGGTTACCGCGGATAAGGACGGCTTGGGCGCGGCAAAACTCGTGGTTTTCTGCAACGCGGTAGAGGACAACCCTTTTATGGCAGGTGCGTTCCACGGCGTTTCGGAGGGCGAAACGGTTATCAACGTGGGCGTTTCCGGTCCGGGCGTTGTGCATTCCGCAATCAAAAGTCTCGGAGAGGCTTCTACCGAAGAACTTGCGGAGAAGATTAAAAAGACCGCGTTCAAGATTACCCGCGTCGGTCAGCTTATCGCAAAGGAAGCGGCAAAACGCCTTAACTCGGAATTCGGAATAGTAGATTTATCCCTTGCTCCTACGCCCGTAATGGGGGACTCCGTCGCGCATATTTTAGAGGAAATGGGCTTGGAATCCGTCGGCGCGCACGGCACTACCGCCGCGCTCGCAATGCTTAACGACGCGGTGAAAAAGGGCGGCGTTATGGCAAGCTCGATGGTCGGCGGTCTGTCCGGCGCGTTCATACCCGTAAGCGAAGATATAGGAATGATAAACGCGGCAAAAAGCGGCGCGATAACACTTTCAAAGCTCGAAGCGATGACGGCGGTTTGCAGCGTCGGAATAGATATGGTTGCAATCCCCGGCGATACGCCCGCGTCAACTATTTCGGGAATCATTGCGGACGAAGCGGCGATAGGTATGATAAACAACAAAACAACGGCGGTGAGGGTTATACCCGTACCGAATAAAGGCGTGGGAGAGAGCGTGGAATTCGGCGGACTTCTGGGCTCTGCGCCGATAATGGCGGTATCCCCGTATTCGTGCGAAAAATTCGTTTCGCGCGGCGGAAGAATGCCTGCGCCGATTCACAGCAATAAAAACTGACAAGGTTAAAAAATATCAGGAGATATTATATGATAGACAAAAAATACGTTTGGGCGGCAGAAGAAATTTACGAAAGCGTCGAGGCTTGGGATAAGGATTATAAAGAGCTTCTTTCGGCGATAGATTTTTCCGAATTTAAGGGAAAGCTCGGCGATAAAAAGGAATTTCTCGCTTGTATGTTAAAGCAGGAGAAGCTCGGCAGAGTTATAGAAAAGCTCGGGCTTTTCGCTATGATGAAGCACGACGAAGATACGAGAGATTCGGTATACGACGCGCTTCTTTCCAAAATCGAATCCGTTTCGGCGTTATACGGAGACAAAACGGCGTATATTCTTCCCGAGCTTACGGCGCTCGACGAAAGCGTGCTTAAAGCTTATATAGAAGATCCGGAGCTTTCCGCGTACGACTATTCGCTGAAACTTATATTAAAGGACAAGGCTCACGTTCTTTCGGAGGGCGAGGAAAGATTACTTTCTTTGTCGGGCGAAGCAATGTCCTCTTTCCGCGATATTTTCACCAAAACGGATAACGCGGACTTGCCGCTTAAACCCGTAGAGCATAACGAAAAGAGCTATCCGCTCACCCACGGCAGCTACGGTATGCTTATGAAAAATCCCGACCGCGAGCTTCGCGAAAAGACTTTCAAGCAGTATTACGGCGCGTATATTTCGCTTATGGACGTTATTTCCGCAACCTACGCGGGCAGCGTGAAAAAAGACGTTTTCTACGCGAAGGCGAAAAAATATAATTCCGCGCTCGAAATGGCTCTCGCGGGCGAGGACGTAGAAGAAAAGGTTTATAAAAATCTCGTTTCTTCCGTTAATCGCGCGCTTCCGCTTCTGCACGAATATATGGCGGCGAAAAAGAAAGATCTTGGACTTAAAGAATTTCATATGTACGACGTATACGTCCCAGCGGTTGAAAACGCGGAACTCGAACTCGAATACGACGACGCGTACGAACTCGTTATAAAAGGACTTTCCGTACTCGGCGACGAATATAAATCGCTTCTTAAAAAGGCTCACGACGAGCGTTGGATTTCCGTTTACGAAACGAAGGGGAAGAAGAGCGGCGCGTACAGTGCGGGCGTATTCGATACCCATCCTTACGTTCTTCTGAATTATCAGAAAACCACCAGCGACGTGTTTACCATAGCTCACGAAATGGGACACAGTATTCATACCTATTTTTCCAACAGAACCCAGCCGTACGCAAAGGCAGACTATAAGATATTCGTTGCGGAGGTCGCAAGCACGGTGAACGAATCGCTTCTCGTGAAATATCTTTTGAGAGAGGAAAAAGATCCGCATATGAGGAAGTATCTGCTTTCTTATTTGATGGAAATGATAAGAACGACTCTGTTCCGTCAGACGCAGTTTGCGGAGTTTGAAGAGTATTCGCACGAATCGGTGGAAAACGGCGAGCCTTTAACGAAAGACGGAATGAGCGAAAAGTATCTTGAAATCAATAAGAAATACTATGGAGACGCCGTTATTTCGGACGAAGAAATCAAGTACGAATGGGCTAGAATACCGCATTTTTACCGCGCGTTCTACGTTTATAAATACGCTACCGGCATAATAAGCGCGCTTGCTATTGCGGACAGAATTTTAGAGCTCGGCAAGCCCGCCGTTGAGGATTATTTCAGATTCTTATCCTCGGGAAGCTCCGATTGCCCCGTCAACCTTTTAAAAATCGCGGGCGTAGATCTTACGACGGATAAGCCCTTCGACGCGGCGTTCAAAACGTTTAAGGACGCTTTGGCGGAATATAAAGCTCTTTAATGTAAAAAACGAACGGACGGCGCGCCGAAAATTGCGGGAAAGAACCGAAAATCGAAGCGCGCCGAAAAATAAACCTTCCGCAAGAAGACGGCGGAAAAAAAGAACGAAACGAAGAAATACGGGGTAAGTATAAATGCCGGAAATCAACGAACGCAAGCTTACGGGAGAGTTGCCGCACAGCTTAGAGGCGGAACAAGCACTTTTAGGGTGTCTTTTACTCGATACCAAAATACAGGTGGAAACGGCTTCCTCGATAGAGGAAGAAGATTTTTACGCCGAATCGCATAAATATATATTCGCGGCGATGCGCGGAATAATCCGCGCAAATCAGCCCGTAGATCTCGTAACGCTTACGGACGCGCTTGAAAAAGAGGGAACGCTGGAATCCGCCGGCGGCATCGCTTATATTACCGAGCTTACCAACGTTATGCCGTCTTCCGCTAACTATCAAAGATATCTCGCGATAGTTAAAAGAGACAGTATGCTTCGCCGTCTTATCCGCGGAGCGGCGGACATTATAGAGGATTCCAGAAAAAGCACCGACGAGAAAACCTCGCTCGCTTATGCGGAAAAGGTCGTTTACGACATATCTAATACCGCCGATACGAATGATATGGTAAAAATCGGAAACATTCTTCCCGAGGTAATGACTAAGTTCGACGAGCTGTCGAAAGGCACTTCTTCCGTTCGCGGGGTAAGCACCAAATATAAAGCGCTCGATAATCTTTTGAACGGCTTGCACGGAAGCGATCTTATGATACTTGCGGCGCGCCCTGCGACGGGCAAAACTTCGCTTGCGATGAATATCGTCGAAAACGTGGCGATGCAGGGCTATTCCTGCGCGGTTTTCTCGCTCGAAATGGGCAAAGAGCAGCTCGTTCAAAGAATGATTTGTTCTCTTGCCGGCGTGAGTATGGAAAACGCTATGAAAGGCATTATGAACCGAAGCGAATGGCTTCGTATGGAAAAGGCGCGCGGTAAGCTTTCGGAAGCGAAAATTTACATAAACGATTCTTCTATGATTCGTCCTTCCGAAATTCTTTCGCATTGCCGAAGAATTAAGCGTAAAGTCGGACTCGATTTCGTTATGATCGACTACGTTCAGCTTATGACTCCCGACAAGGTGAGAAACAGCGACAGCCGTCAGAACGAAGTCACGGAAATTTCCAGAAACCTCAAAATACTTGCAAAGGAGCTTAACGTTCCCGTGCTTGCGCTTTCGCAGTTATCGCGTGCGGTCGAATCGGAAAAACGCCGTCCGCAACTTTCCGATTTGCGTGAGTCTGGTGCAATAGAGCAGGATGCGGATATAGTTATGTTTATTCACCGTCCCGATAAATACGCGACGGAAAAAGACTTTGAAGAGGGTAAGGTGCAGAAGAACGTCGCAGAGATTATCGTAGCGAAACACAGAAACGGTCGTACCGATACCGTTAAGCTATACTTTAAAGGCGAATGTACCAAATTTCTTAACCTTAACGTGGAAACGGGGGAACCCGAGGGGGAAGAGGGCGGTTCTAAACCCGCCGCGAGTGCGCAGGCTACGCAAGGAGAAAACGCGCACACAGGCGGTGCGGATAGCTCTTCGGATAATAACGCGGGCGGGAGCGAAAGCGGTTCGGCAGGCGAATACGCGCCGCCGGAGGAAGCTCCTCCCGAAGATGCTACTCCTGCGGACTTTGAAGACGCGGCAAGCGTTTCGGGCGATTTCTTCGGCGAAAACCCGAAACCGAAGAATATAGACGACGAGCTGTTTTAGTGATAAACCTGCGGGCTTATAACCCGAAAGAAGAAAATAAATGATAACGGAAATCGAAAAAATAACGGACGAAAGCGTTAAAAAAGCGGCGAAAATTTTGCGAAGCGGCGGGATAATCGGTATGCCTACCGAAACGGTATACGGACTCGCCGCCGCGGGGACGATTCCCTCCGCCGTAAAAGAGGTGTTCGTCGTTAAAGGGAGACCTAACGACAATCCGCTTATTGCACACGTTCATAAAGGTTACGATATAGAAAAGCTCGTTGAGGTCGAGAGAGATTACGTTTATAAGCTTAAAAAGCTTTTTACACCCGGACCGCTTACGATGGTTATGAAAAGTCGCGGAGTGGTTTGCGACGAAGCGACCTGCGGCGGCGATACTCTCGCGATAAGAATTCCTTCGCACGAAGGGTGTCAGAAGCTTTTAAGAGAGGTCGATTTACCGATAGTCGCGCCGAGCGCGAATCTTTCCAAACACACGAGTCCCGTAACCGCGGAACACGTTTTTAACGACTTGAACGGAAAAATACCCCTGATACTCGACGGCGGCAAATGCACGGGCGGAATAGAAAGCACGGTGCTTGACGTTACGGGCGAAGTCCCGAGAATTTTGCGCGCGGGGCTGATTACGAAGGAAATGATTGAAAACGCCGTGGGGGCGTGCGTCGTCGCGGAGCATAAAGCGGGAGATAAAATAAAGTCTCCTGGGATGAAATATACTCACTATAAACCCCGCTGCGACACCTGCCTTTATAAGGAGAACGAGATTGAAAAAGCCGCTTTAAGATACGAAGAGGAAAAGGCGGCAGGCAGAACGCCGTATATAATGTGCAGAAACGCGGTTGCGGAATATTTTAACGGCAAAAATCTCCTTAACCTCGGAGATACGGAAGAGGAAATAGCCGCTTCTTTATATGCCGCGCTTTTAGAGGGAGAGAAAAAAGCCGATATAATTATAGCGATCGATATGCCCTCCGAAAAGGGCGTGTATCTCGGAATAACCAACAGGTTAAGGAAGTCATGCGGATGAGCGCGAAAAAACTTCTTTTCGTCTGTACGGGCAACACTTGCAGAAGCCCTATGGCGGAGATAATATTAAAAAACAAATTAAAGCTTGCCGGAGTGAAGGGCTACCGTGTTTCGAGCGCGGGGCTAACCGCCGATGACGGCGCGAAAATGAGCAAAAATTCCGCTACCGCGCTGAAAAAACTCGGTTATAAGCCGTACGGGTTCAAGTCCAAAAGAGCGAGCGGCGAAGAACTTATCAAAGCCGATATGATTATTTGTATGACGAAGGGGCATAAAGGCGCGATAGGGAATTTTCCCAACGTTTATACGATAGCGGAGCTTGCGGGAGGAGACGATATACCCGATCCGTACGGCAAAGATTTGGGTGAATATATAAAGACCTCGCACGAGTTGGAGGACGCCTGCAACGTCATACTCGAAAAAATACTTAACAACGAATTATTTAAATAAGGAGAGAAAAATGAAAGTAGCTATCGGAACGGATCACGGCGGAATACACTTAAAGCCCGCCCTTATAAAATATCTCGAAGGTAAAGGAATAGAATATAAAGATTTCGGATGTTATTCGGAAGAATCCACCGATTACAACGAATACGCACTCGCTGTGTCGGAAGCGGTCGCTTCGGGAGAGTTCGACAGGGGAATTCTGATTTGCGGCACGGGCATCGGAATGAGTATCGTCGCGAATAAAGTCAAAGGCATAAGATGCGCGCATTGTCACGATACGTTTTCCGCAAGAATGACGAGACTTCATAACGACGCAAACGTTATAGCTTTCGGGGAAAGGGTTATCGGCGCGGGGCTTATGACCGATATTGTCGAAGCTTTTTTAACGACGCCGTTCAGTAACGAAACGCGCCATATAAACAGAGTAAATAAGATAAAGGCTTTGGAAGAACGCAATTTCAAATAAAACGAAGAGGAAAGAAAAATGAGAGTAAAAAAAGCCGTAATACCGGCGGCGGGACTAGGAACGAGGTTTTTGCCCATAACGAAAGCCGTGCCGAAGCCTATGCTGTCCGTCGTGGATAAACCGACTATACAATACATAGCGGAAGAGCTTAATTCCGTTGGAATAAAAGACATAATTATAGTAGTCAGCCCCGAGTCGCAGATTATAGAAAAACATTTCGGACCGGCTCCCGAGCTTGAAGAGAGACTCTTGTCCGACGGAAAACAAAAGCTATACGATATAGAGCGCGAGACGCAGCGTTTTAACGTTAAGTTCGTAACGCAGACCGTGGCGAACGGGCTTGCCGGCGCGATACTTTGCGCAGAATCGTTTTTAGAGGACGGCGAGCCGTTCGCGTTGCTTCTCGGCGACGAGCTTATGTATGCGGGAGAAAACGAAACGCCGTGTATGAAAACGCTCGTTGACGTATACGAAAAGACCGGCAAAAACGTTATCGCGACGATGGAGGTTTTCGGCGACGACGTAAGTAAGTACGGTAATTTCGGAATCACGGGAGAAGAAGCGGGCGCGTTCGTCGTCGATCGTATTCTTGAAAAACCCTCCGTAAACGAAGCTCTTTCAAATTACGCGCTTATAGGCAGATATGTTTTAAACGGCGAAGTTTTGGAAATGATAAAAAAACTTAAACCGAAGGGAAACGAAATTTGTCTTACCGACGCGCTCGACGAGCTTGCGGCGAAAGGAAAGCTTCTTGCCGCGCCGTTCGAGGGTAAACGCTACGACGTTGGCGATAAAGAAGGGTATGTTAAAGCGAACGTCGAATTCGCACTTCGCAGTAAAGAGTTCGGCGACGATATAAAGGCTTATCTCAAAGACCTCGTAAAGAAGTTATAAAAACAAGGAACGCGACTAACTTCGTATGACTGAAAAAAATTGTCCTAAATGCAAAACGACTTTGTCCGAGTTTTATTCGACGGGAATGCTCGGCTGTCCTTTTTGCTACAAAGCTTTTGAAAACGAGCTGCCGCGCGTCCTTATAAAAATTCAGGGAACGGATAGACACGTCGGCAAGTCGCCGAAGGTTAAAGGTCTTGACAGACGTCTTTTATCCGAATACGAAAGGCTGAAAAAGGAAAAAGAAATCGCGGGACTCGAAGGGCGTTTCGCCGATATGGCGGAACTTACGGCAGAAATTTTCGAGCTGAAAACGGAACTTGAAGAAAGGGGGCTGTTATGACAGAACTTTCTTCCGAGCTTTTAAGCGGAAGCATTGTTACCACCCGTATACGTCTTGCGAGAAATCTCGCGGAAGCACCGTTTAAAATAACGGACGAACGCGCCGCGCGCGGAGTGATAAAAGCGGTAGAACGCGCGCTCGCAGGGGTGGAAGACCTTAAACTTTTATACGTTAAAAATCTTTCTTCGATAGCTCTCGAAGCGATGAAAGAACGTCACGCCATAAGTCTTAACCTTATGGATAACGCGGAAAGCGGCGCGGTGCTTATAAACGAGGACGAAAGCGTTTCCGTAATGGTGAACGAAGAGGACGTTATAAGAGAACAGTGCATTATGAAAGGCTTGCGCCTTACCGAGGCGTACAGAAGACTCGAAGCGGTAGACGACGTGCTTTCCAAAAATCTCGACATAGCGTACGACGACAAGTTCGGTTATCTTACGGCTTGTCCGACAAACCTCGGCACGGGTATGCGCGCTTCCGTTATGATGTTTCTGCCCGCACTTACCGAATCCGGCAAAATAAAAAAAGTTAAGGCTGAAATCGAAAGCCGCGGACTTACGATGCGCGGGTTGTACGGCGAAGGGAGTCGCGCGGAGGGATATAATTATCAGATAAGCAACGAAAGAACGCTCGGCATTTCCGAGGAAGAAATTCTGCGAGAGGTTGAGGAAACCGTTCTCGAAATCTGTAAAGCGGAACGCTCCGAAATGGAAAGGCTTTACGGTAAGCATGAGCTTTACGCTATGGATAAGGCGAAAAAAGCTTTCGGAGTGCTTACGAACGCGGTTCTTCTTTCTTACGACGAGTTTTTATCGTATGCGGCGGACGTAAAACTCGGCGCGATGCTCGGCGTGATAGGAATAAGCGACGTGGAGGCGATAGACGACCTTATCGTGTCGGTGCGCCCCGCAAATCTTTGCGAACAGCACGGCAAAAAGCTTTCTGCCACGGACCGAGACCTTTTCAGGGCGGAAATCACCGCAAAAACTCTTTTAAAGCTTATAGATTAAGGGGAGAGCAATGCAATACGACACATTTTCAAAGAACGTGAATAAGGTGATAGAGCTTTCGGGAACTCTCGCAAAACGCTTCGACTGCCATTATATAGGCACGGAGCATATTTTGTTCGGGCTTTTGAATGCGGAGGACGGAAGAGCTTCTACAATTCTGAAAGAAGCGGGCATCGATAACGACAGGTTTTTATATCTTTTTCAAAAGACCATAGATAAAGGAACTCGCATTTCGGGAAATATGTTCACCCCCAGAACGAAAAGATTGTTTGAAAGGTCGGTGGAGATTTCCTTAAAAGCCCGCAAAGGCTACGTCGGTACGGAGCATCTTCTGTTGTCGTTGCTTCTTGACGAAGGCAGTATTGCCGTCAGTATTCTCAAAACTATGCGTGTAGATACGGATGAAATGGCTGAGGATATTGCGGAAAGCTTGCTTGCGGAAGGCGACTTTCAAAAAGACGAACGCAATGCGGATCAACCTGCCAGCGCGAAATTCAAGCCCGTTAAAAGGGGTAAGGACGACGATGAGAGAGACCTGGAAGAGCTTTCGGGGTTCGGCGTAAACCTCAATCGCCGCGCAGAAGAAGGTAAGCTCGATCCCGTTATAGGCAGAAAAAACGAAATTGATCGCGTAATACAGGTTTTAACGCGAAGAACGAAAAACAATCCTGTTCTCGTCGGCGAGCCGGGCGTCGGAAAAAGCGCGGTCGTTGAAGGGCTTGCACAGGCTATCGTTAAAGGCAACGTTCCGGAAATCCTCGCAGACAAAATTATATTTTCGCTCGACCTTGCGGGAATGATTTCCGGCGCGCGTTATCGCGGCGATTTTGAAGAAAGACTAAAAAAGACGATAGATATAGTAAAAAGTAACGGAAATATCGTGCTGTTTATTGACGAAATACATAATATAGTCGGCGCGGGCAGCACGGGCGAAAGCAATATGGACGCGGCGAATATTTTAAAGCCGATGCTTTCCCGCGGAGAATTGCAGACTATCGGCGCGACAACCATAGACGAATACCGTAAATATATAGAAAAAGACGCCGCTTTGGAACGTCGTTTTCAGCCTATTAAGGTAGAGGCTCCGAGTCCCGAAGAAGCCGTGGAGATTCTTAAAGGCTTACGAGATAAATACGAGGCTCATCACGGAGTCAGTATACCCGACGAAGCCATAGTTGCGGCGGTAACTCTTTCGGACAGATATATTACCGACAGATTTTTACCGGATAAAGCGATAGATTTGATAGACGAAGCGGCTTCGCGCGTACGGCTCGACAGTTATAATTCTCCCGTCGAAGCGAGGCAGAAGGAAAAAGAACTTAACGCGCTGGTTGCCGAAAAAGACGACGCCAAACGCCGCGACGATTTTGAAAAGGCAATAAAAATCAATAAGGAAATTACGCGAGTCAACAAAGAACTCGACGCAATCCGCGCAAAAGCCGCAAAGCTTGCGGGTTCGAGAGAAAAACTTAAAATTACCGCGGGCGACGTGGCAAAGGTCGTCAGCAACTGGACGGGTGTTCCCGTCGTCAAGCTCACCGAAACGGAAGCGCAGAAGCTTCTCGATTTGGAAGAGACGTTGCATCGCCGCGTCATCGGTCAGAACGCCGCGGTGGAGGCGGTGGCGGAAGCGATAAGAAGATCGCGCGCGGGGCTTTCCGATCCGAACAGACCGATAGGCTCGTTTATATTCGTCGGGCCTACCGGCGTCGGTAAAACGGAGCTGTCGAAGGCTCTTGCGGAAGCGGTGTTCGGTAACGAAAACAACCTTATCCGCATAGATATGAGCGAGTATATGGAAAAGCACTCGGTAAGCAAGATGGTCGGCGCGCCTCCGGGATACGCGGGTTTCGACGAGGCGGGACAACTGACGGAAAAGGTGAGAAGAAGACCGTATTCCGTTGTCCTTTTCGACGAAATAGAAAAGGCGCATCCGGACGTTTTCAACCTTATGCTCCAGATTTTGGACGACGGCAGGCTTACGGACAACAAAGGCAGAACGGTAAGCTTTAAGAATACTATAATTATAATGACTTCTAACGTCGGCGCGAGCGAAATATCAAAAAAATCCTCGCTCGGTTTTTCGGGAAACAAGACCTCCGAATACGACGACGCGTGCAATAAGTATAACGACGCGTTAAAGGAAAAGTTCCGTCCCGAATTTCTTAACCGTATAGACGAAATAATCGTATTTCACAAGCTTACGCGGGTAGAAACGGCGAAAATCGCGGAAATTATGCTTTCGCATCTTCGCAAACGCCTTGCGCTTATGGACGTTGAACTCGTTATATCGGACGTCGCAATGGGGCTTATCATAGAAAAAGGTTACGATTCGGAATACGGCGCGAGACCGCTCCGTCGCGTGATTCAGAGAAATATAGAAGACGTGCTTTCCGAAAAGATTTTAAGGGGAGAGCTTGCCGCTGGCGCGAAAATCACGGTGGACGAAAAGGACGGAGAATTCGATTTCATTGTAGGGTAAATTTTCGTTTTTTGCGCGGGTGAAAAGGGTTTTCGGTCATTCGCGGAGTAGTATTATATAGGGAGGATTAGAAGATGAAAATTGATATTACTTGCAGAAACTGTGAAGCCGGCGAAAAGCTGCGCGAAGTAACCGAGCAGAAACTCTCTAAACTCGAAAAGTATTTCGACAAAGAACCGACCGTTAAGGTTTGTTTCAAAAAACAAGCCAAGTCGCTCACTACCGAAATAATGCTCGATTACGCGGGAAGATTCGTAAGGGCTTCCGTTTCGAGCGGCAATTTTTACGATAACATAGACGTAATATTGCCCAAGCTCGAAGGACAGATAAGAAAACACCGCACGCGCTTCGATAAGCACAGCAAAAACGTGGCTTATCGCGAACAGGCTTTGTTTACGGGAAGCGAAGAGGAAGAAACGCCGAAGACTGTCGTGAGAGAGAAGAAATTCAAGCTTACGCCTGTGACGGTGGACGAAGCGAAGGAAGAGCTTGAACTTTCGGGACACGATTTTTACGTCTTTTTGGAGGCGAAGACCAACGCCGTGCAGGTGATTTACAAAAGAAACGACGGGGATTTCGGACTTATCGAACCGGAAATATAGTGTAGATGCAAACAGGAATTTCGACGGCGTCGCTGTTCGGCAGATTTTTTACAGAAGACGCGGTAGAAGAATTAAGCGGGGCGGGCGTAAAAACCGCAGAGGTTTTTCTCGAAACGTACGGCGAATACACGCCTGAATTCGGGGAACTGATAAAGAAAAGAAAGGACGGAATGGATATCCATTCCGTCCACGTTTTGACTACGCAATACGAGCCGCAATTATACAGTATGAACGAGCGCGCGAAAGCGGATTCGTTTAAGCTTTTAGAGGGTACGGCGCGTGCGGCAGAAATTCTCGGTGCGAAGTATTATACTTTCCACGGCGGCGCGAGATTCAGAAAAGAACCGCTTATACTCAATATGGACAAGGTCGGAGAGGAAACGCGGAAAATTGTAGACGTTCTGGGTAAGCACGGCGTTTCGCTCGCATACGAAAACGTACACTGGGGATATTATAATTACATAGGCTTTTTTTCCGAACTGAAAAAGCGCGTGCCGAATCTTAAAGGCACGTTCGACATAAAGCAAGCACGTCAAAGCGGAATACCTTACGGAGAATATATCTCCGAAATGGGCGAAGCGATAGTCACCGCGCATATTTCGGATATAAACGAGAACGGTAAAATGTGTTTGCCGGGTAAAGGCGTAACCGATTTTTACGAGGTTTTTTCGCGGCTTAAAGACGTCGGATTCGACGGGGCTATTCTGATAGAAAGCTATAATTCCGATTATAAAGAGCTTAAAGAACTTTATGAATCTCTCGATTTCGTCACCGAGACGGCTGAAAAGGTCTTTAAATAAAAGCATATGAGTTTTACGAAAGAAATAATCGATCTGCATATTCATACCGTTTTTTCTTACGACGGAAAAAGTCGCGCCGAGGAATACGTTCTTTCCGCTATCGCCGCAGGAGACAAAAGAATAGGCTTTTCCGAGCATTACGACTATGATTGCGAACTTTCTGGAACAGGTAAAAACGCGCCTCTTTGCAATCTCGCCGCATATAAAAACGAGATAGAAAGGCTTAAAGACGAACATTCGGATAAGATAGAAATTCTTTTCGGAATAGAGTTCGGATACGATAAAAGAGCGTGCGCCCGCTATTCGGAATTGACCGAAAAATTCGGGTTTGATTACGTTATAAACAGCGTTCATCTGTTCAAAGGAACTGATTTTTATCTTTCCGACGAAATAAAGAAGTACGGCGTTTCGGCAAAAGAGCTTTTCGGACGTTATCTCGAAACAGTTGCGGAAAGCGTTTGCGCAGATTATCCGTTTCAGATTGTAGGACACCTCGGTTATCCGCTCCGCTATTCTCCGTCGAAAGAGGAAAACTTCGGTTATGAAGAATTTGCTTTTCTTTACGATGAGATTTTCAAGAGAATTATAGCAAAGAACAAATTTCTTGAAATAAACACTTCGACGAAAACCGATCGCTCGTTTTTTCCGTGTGAAAAAACTGTGGAGAGATACGTTTCGTTCGGAGGGAAGAACTTTATATTCGGTTCGGATGCGCACAGAGTAATGCGATATAAAGACGGTGAAGCGGCGGCAAAAACTTTTGCCGAAAAATTCGGAATAAAGTTTTCTTTTTTTAAGAAAGGGAAAGCGTATTAAGTTAAGATTTTGATAAGCTGAAAAAATAGAATGAGCGACGAATTCGTCGCTCATTCTATTTTTCTTTTATATTTTATTATTCGTTAACGACAGGCGAAAAGGAGAAGAAACTTGTTTTTTCTCCGTATTCAACGATCACTAGATTTTCTCCGTACGTTCCGTATTCCGCGCTGTATTCTACGCCGTTTATATAGAAAGTAAAGTAAGTTACTCCGCCGCCCGTGGTGACTTCCGCTTCTTTAATTTCATAAGACGCACCGTTCAGGACGATTATAATCAAATCTTCCGTTATAGTCATAGAGGCGTTTTTATCTTCGCAAATCCAAGAGCCGACTATCGTTTTAGGCAACGTGTAGTTGGAGAAGCGGGGGAGAACGACCGTTTCGTTGCCGCCGACGAGAACCAAAGCGTCTTTTTCCGCGTCGAACGAAAGGGTATAACTCGTGGTCATATACTTGAAAGTGAAAGACGTTTTTTCTCCGTCGTATTCGGCGGTGACTTTAACGAAATCTTTCGTATCAAGCTTGACTTCGACTTTTCCGTCCTTGTCGATTCTGACCGCTTTTTCGTTGTTTTTCCAGTTTCCTACGAGGCTTTCGTCAACTTTACCGACGTCTTTTTTTGTCAACACGACGAGGAGAACGTTATCGTCGTACATAACCATAATTCCGTTTCCGTAGGCATTGTATCTGAATAGCAGATAAACGGTATAAGGATTGTTTTCGAGATGTAACTCGTATCCGTAACCCTCGTCGCTGAACTTGACAGGGTGTGCCACGCCGTTGACGGTGATAGACGTATCGGTGATAACGATAAGGTAGTTTTCTTTGACGGTTACGACGTTGCCCGCTTCGTCTTTAACGAGTTGTCCGTTTTCATCCGTAAGTTCGTATTCGTAAGTACCCGTCCAAGTGCCTATATAATCGTTTTTAAGAGATTTCGTACGTTTCGCCGTATAATATTCGCCGTCGCGCCCGACCACGATTTTATCTTTATCTACCGCACCGAACATCGAGAAGAACGAAACCGTGTAGTCCGTATATTCTCCGTAAATACCGACGAAGCCGTCTTGCTCGCTATAAGAGGCGGGTTTAAATTCTATTCCGTTAATTTTTATCGAACCGTATTCTATTATAACCTTAACGGTTAAATCGTCCGTAAGATACGCGCCGACGTAATCGGTAGGAATTTCTATGCCCGCATCCTTTTCGACTTTAGTTGGGTAGAATTGTATATAATTATTGTCCGAATCTAAAATTACAACGTGCAGGAATTTTGTATGTTGTTCATCTTCGTCGACTGATAAAATATGCAATGTTCCGTCTAAATATTTTGCCGTTAAACCTTCCGACTCGTTATAGGAAATAAGAGGAAGTTCCGTACCGTTGCACCACATAGTCCTTGACTGAATAATAAATTCGTATCGTAAACCTTCTTGCTCGTTAATTATTTCCCAAACACCGTGCATTTCGTCGGGAATAATAATTTCCTCCTGAGGTTCGACGGCAGTCAATAAATAATTTATGGTCAACAAGTCGTTTTGAATAAGCAGCTGCTTGGAACTCCATTTAGAAATACTGATTTCTACACCGTTCCACATTCCTACAAAAATTACT
Organism: uncultured Clostridia bacterium; assembly: GCA_934271275.1. Taxonomy (GTDB): domain Bacteria; phylum Bacillota; class Clostridia; order Christensenellales; family Borkfalkiaceae; genus UBA1259. The sequence goes on from CAKQRD010000003.1 coordinate 85,624, forward strand.
CTGCCGTTATTATCTTTCTGTACGCTCGTTATGGTTACTTCTTCTCCGTTTAAGGTAAAGCCGCTCTTCGTGGCTTCGCAAAAGTTCCCGTCATCGTCTTTGTACTGACCTACAAAATCGTCGAAAACGCTAGTCTTGGTAGCGTTTTCAAAATCGAGGTCGGGGAAGGAAAGCTCGGTTTCAAAGTCGTATATAAGAGTAACGGTTTCTTCTATTCCGTACGTTTTATATGTGAAAACAACGGTGTTCAGAACGCCGTTTTTGAGTTTAATTGTAAAATCGGTCGCATAGGAATATTGAGCTTTTTCGTTGCCGAGAGCAAAGCAAGGCGCGATAAAGCTTGCCGCGTTGTTGGTTCTCAAAATATATACGTCAAGTCCGTCGCTGTCTTTGTGCGAGTATTTGAAAAGTTCAACCTTAAATTCGGTAAAAGTCGCTTTAAGCGATTCTATCGTAGCGTTTACGGGATCGGAAAGAGTTATTTCTTTTGTTTTTTCGTTGTAGTCGAAGGGGTAAACGTATTCGTTTTCTCCGTTTTTAAGCACTTTAAAACCGTGCTGTTCGCCTTGATACGCGTCGTAAACCATATCGTGAGTAGAGTATACGAAATAGTTTGTGTCGCCGTAACCGGGGCGCGTTTCGCCTCCTTCGGGTTCTTTGTATCCGACTTCGTGTCCGCGGTGATTTACGGCATAGCTTTCCGCCGCCGCCGCGGTTTTGAGTGCGGTTTCGAGTATTTCGTGTTCCGCATTGCGGGGGAAGGGTTTAAGTTTTTCGTCCGCAACGTCCGCCGTTCCGTGTTCGGTTATATCGAAATCGTACGTTGAATTATAGTGATCTTCCGTATTGCCTTGGAGCGGATAAATTTCTTTCGTTACTATATGGAGCTTGGTAATTTTGCCGTCCTCTTCGGTAACGGTAAATTCCGCTATCGTTTCGTTCCAACCGGTAATTGCCGTGGCGACTTTCTTAATATTTTCGGCGTTGTCGTTAGTGATAACGACGGAATAAACGCCGTCGCCGACTTTTTTGAAATCGCTTGCCGTAATGCGTTCGGGCAAGTCGAATGGGTTATAATAATCCTTAAAAAGCGAGTCGGAGGGGTATTCCGCGATCTCGTTGTCGATAGTGCGGACGACCATTTTAATGGTACGATTATCTTTCTTATAAATGTAATCGTAGAAGATTTCGCCCGTTTCGGGATTCGATTCCGTGGTGGAAAGAATATTATTGCCGTAAACAACGTCTATTGTGAAATTTCTGTCGTATTCGTCGTTACTGTGGTCGTAAGAATAGTTGCCTAAAAGATGCAATCTCCCTTTCAGCGTATTAAAAAGCTCCTCGGGCATTATATCGCTTTCGGGCTTTATTTGTTTATAAAGCACTTCGATTATCGTATTTTCCTTAATGTTAAAGGAAAATACGTTTGAGTTAAGCTCGTTCAACGTGCCGTTAAGATTTACCCCGAAAAAGACGTGCGCGTCGTCCTTTGCCGTAACGGTGATATTTATAAGCTCGCCGTAATCGTAATGGCTTTTGTGCGGAGAAATCGTTACCGAGCCGAGACTGTCGTCGTTATTTACGACGAGGGTAAACTGCTGCTCGGAAGGATTCGGCGTTGGGACTTTGCAAGCCGCTAAACCAAAAGAAACGAGCGAAACAAGCGATAAAATTGCAACGAGTAATTTGAAACGTTTTTTCATTTTTACGCTCCTTTTTAATTTCGCAAGCCTCGAAGAAGAGGCTTTTTTAGTCTTAATTTTAAAAACATTTTTATATATAATATCACGATAAAGAAAATTTGTAAACGAAATAACCTCGATTTTTCCTGTTTTTCGTTCTCGTCGCAGTTTTTTCTTTATCGTGCGAAAGCCCGATTCGCCTGATTCGGGTAAATCTGAACGTCGGTGAATAATTTCACGAAATATTCACAAACATATTCACGGGCGCTTGCTTATATTTACCAAAAAATCCGACGAAAAAACGCGACGGTTGATTTTTACGGAAAAAAGCCGTATCCAGTAGGGGACATAAAAGAAACTCTTATCGGATAAAAGCTGTATTTATAGTTACAAAATACCCGCGGGGCGCGAACAATGCGATTTTTTGTCTTATATTACATATATTTTCTACAAAAAAGGCAAAAATATTATATATCGGGACAAAGAAACGGGTGATGGGAAAGCCATTCGGTTATGCGAAAAAATTATGAATAAATGAAAACATTCGCCGTAATTTTTGTTGATTTATTCTGATAAAGCTGATATAATGTAAAAAGTTATAGTATACAAGGGATAGTGTAGGCAGGGCTTGTTCAAAACGAGCGGTAGAGTATACCTTTTTCCGTTGTTCGGCAGAAAAGAATATTTTTTGCGGAGACGTAATTTAAGAAAATAATTTTCGCGGGATGGCGAGCCGTTCAGACGGAACGCCCCAAGCTTGCGAGGGAGTCGTATGAAGAGAAAAATTGCAAAGTGGACGAATGCGTTGAGAGTGTTAATGGCGTTTATGCTCGTTCTCTCGTTTTCCTTTGCCGATTTCAGTTCGGTTAAGGCAAACGGAAGCGCGGCAGCTTCTCAGATAGTGGCGAGAGGAAGCCTTAAAGAGGCTGATCTCGACACCGGTTCGTTGCGTCAGCAATATTTTAATCAAAGCGCTATAAGCGAAAATCAGACGGTCAGCTACGAAGGCAAACGTTGGGTTATAGTAGAGCTTGAGGGCGATTCGATTTACGACAGCTACGAAAAATCTGCGGTAAGCGATTCGTTTCAGGATTATGTGAACGGCGCGACCGGCGAGAAAATTAAAAGTTCGCTTGAAAAATCTCACGAAAGATTTCTTGCAACGCTGAACGCGAAGGGCGTAGATTATAAGTTCAAACACTCTTACACAGTTCTTAACAACGGCGTGGCGATAAAGATTTCCGCAGATGATTACGAAAAGGTTGAGTCGATAAGCGGCGTTAAAAGCGTTTACTTTTCCGAAAAGTACGCAGTGCCTGAGGTTGCGGTAACGAATAACGCGAACGTTTATTCCACCGGTATATACGATTCTTCCGACCTCGACTATAAGGGCGAAGGAATGGTTGTTGCTATTCTCGATACGGGACTTGACTATGCGCACGAAGCATTTCAGACGATGCCCGATAATCCCGCTTGGACAAAGACTACCGTTGCGAATAAATTGAACGCGATTAAAGAAAGCGGCAAACCCTTCTATGCGAAGGCTTCCGTGGACGAAGTTTATTATAACGAAAAGGTTCCTTTCGCATACGACTATGCGGACGACGATCCCGACGTTTATCCCTCGTATTCTTCGCACGGCACGCACGTTGCGGGTATAGTCGCGGGTAAGAGCGACTACGTCGTTGCGACGAAAGACGGCGTTGAAGAAACCTTCCTCGGAGTTGCTTCTCAGGCGCAGCTCGTTATCGGCAAGGTCTTTACCGATAATCTCGACAGCGACTCGCTCGGCGGTGCGGACACGATAGATATCATTTCGGCAGTCAGCGACTGCGTTGCGCTCGGCGTAGACGTTATAAATATGTCGCTCGGTTCGAGTGCTGGCTTTGCTCGCGAAGAGGACGACGAATTCCTCAACTCTATATACGACAGCGTTGAAGCGGCCGGTATAAGCCTCGTCGTTGCGGCGAGCAACGATTACAGCTCAGGCTTCGGCGGCGGCAACGGTACCAACCTTGCGAGCAACCCCGACAGCGGTACGGTCGGTTCGCCTTCCACTTATAAAGCCGCGCTTTCCGTGGCCTCCATAAACGGTCAGAAATCTACCTATATTCAGGCTAACGAAGACGAAGATCAGGTGGCGTTCATTACGGAAGCTTCCGACGGAGACGGAAACGAACTCGATTTTGTCGACCAGCTTTATAAAATTGCCGGCAAAAGAAAGGGGGAAACGCTTAATTTCAAATACGTCGTTGTCGGCGGCGTAGGCAGAATTTCGAGCTATTCGGGAAGAGTAGCGAGAGAACTTGCAGATAAAGGGGAATACGACGGAACTATCGCGCTTATCAAGAGAGGTGATATAACGTTTGCGGAAAAGGTTCAGAACGCTATGGACAACGATGCCGACGCGTGTATTATATATAATAACGTTTCGGGTACTATCAGAATGTCTCTCGGAGACGTGAACGAACCGATACCTACCTGCGCTATACCTATGGACGCGGCGAAAGTTATCGTTGATTCGGCAAATCGCAGCGTCGGGTCTATTCAGATAAATTCCGAATTTAAGGCAGGTCCCTTTATGTCGGACTTTTCCAGCTGGGGACCGATGCCCGACCTTCAACTTAAACCGGAAATCAGCGCGCACGGCGGAGAAATCACCAGTGCCGTTCCGGGCGGATACGATATTTACAGCGGAACGAGTATGGCTGCTCCTAATATGGCGGGTGCAATTTCGCTTTTAAGGCAGTATCTGAAAAACGCTAATCCCGAACTTACGGGAACTGCTCTTAACGCAAGGGTGAATCAGGTACTTATGAGTACCGCCACCATCGCGCTGAACGAGGAAGGCAATCCTTATTCGCCGAGAAAACAGGGGGCGGGACTTGCAGGTATTGCGGATGCTATCAATACCGAAAGCTATATTACGGTTAAAGACGAGAACGGAGCGGTTCGCGATAAGACCAAAATCGAGCTTTACGACGATAAAACGAGGACGGGCGTTTACGAGTTCGAGTTTACCGTAAACAATATAACAGATAGAGCGCAGACGTACGATCCATATGTGTACGTTATGACGGAGACGCTCGCCACCGATAAAAAGACCGTTGCCGAAAAAGCTTATATGCTTTCCGACAGCAAAATCGAATATACGGTAAACGGCGCAGCGCATAGCGGTATCCTTACCGTTCCCGCAAACGACAACTTAACCGTCAGGGTTAAAATTACGTTGTCCGCGTCGGCTAAAAATTATATCGACGCAAGCTTTGAAAACGGTATGTACGTCGAGGGTTACGTTTCTCTTAAAGGGGTGAACGAGACCAAAATCACCGTAGGACTTCCGTATCTCGCGTTTTACGGCGACTGGAACGACGCGCCTTTGTTCGATTACAGCTCTTATGAAATAGCGGAAAGTCAGAAAGATACCGGTATTCCGGAAGAGGACAAGCTCGTTGCAAGCGCGGCAGATACCAAAGTTATCGGTATGTACTACGACGATAAGTACATTCTCGCGATGGGCGCGTATCTTTACGAAATGGCAGATTCCGACGTTAAGATTTATCCCGAAAAGGATAAAATCGCCGTTTCTATATTCGACGAGGAAAATACCCGCACCATTTACGAATTATATATGGTATATGCGGGACTTCTCCGCGGCGCGCTTTATATGGACGTCGAAATAAAAGAAGTCGATTCGGGTAACGTTATTTATTCCGAAAGACAATATAACGTAAGTAAATCTTACGCGGCAGGCGGTTCAAACAGATCTGCGCCGATAGTCCTCGAAATCAAACCCGACGAGTGGAATCTTGAAAACAATAAACAGTATTACGTTTCCCTTAAAGGTGCGCTCGCTTACGAGGGCGGTGAAAATCCCGAAAGAAATACTTTCGATTTCACTTTTACCGTAGACTACGAGGCTCCGCAGGTTCTCGATTACAGAGTTCGTTTCGATCCTTATACAGAGAACAAGCAGACGAAATACCGTATTTATATGGACGTAGACGTTTACGATAACCAGTACGTTCAGGACGTGATGCCTTGTTATATCAAATCTAATCCCGATAGCGGCAAAAACGTTTTGACGCTTGTTACCGAGCATCCGATTCCCGTTTACGGAACGAAGGGAACGAAGAGTACGGTTTCTTTCGATATAACCGATATTTACGAAGATTACGTCAAGACGGGTAAGCTGTATCTCGCCGTAGAGGATTACGCGATGAACCAGTCTACTTATAATGTGCGTCTTGATGCTGCAATCGAATATCCGGATACCGTTACGGTAAGTTCGGATAAGGAAACTTTCGTAAACACGGAAGAAAAAGGAACGAATGCAGACGAGACCGAATACCCGATTTATCAGGTAGTTCTTTCTCCCAACGAATTGTTTGTTCCGACCGTTACGACCACGCCGGACGCGCTTATCGCGCAGTCGCTCGCTTGGACGATAGAGAGCGGCACGGAATTCGTAAGAGCGAAAGGCGGCGAGTTCTATGCGCTTAAAAACGGTAAAGCGACGGCAGTATTGAAAGACGTTGCAAGCGGTAACAACACGATTTACGCGAAACTCGAAATAGCGGTCAGCGGCGAAGCCCTGAACAAATCTATCGCGGATAAGATCGTTATCGATCCGCTTCTTAACGGCAAAGGGTACGCCGTCAACGTCAGCGAAGGTACGAGCAATACACTCGATATGAATCCTAACCAGACGGCAAAGCTTATTGCGAGCGTTTCTCCGTGGTATGTTGACGGTGTTACGTTCACGTTCAAATCGCAGAACGAGGCAGTGGCAAAGGTTGATTCAGTTACGGGAGAAATTACCGCGTTAAAGAAAGGTACGACGTCGATTGAAATTATCGCAAGCGGCGAAAACGTTCGGTTACCCTCGAAATGGGTAAAAGTTGTTGTAGGCGATTATTACAGAATAGTCAATTATACGTTATACGATTACTACGGCGGACCGATTTGCGAAATTCCGAAGGACAAAAACGTTATATATATTGACGACGAATGTTTCCAGTATAATACGAGCCTTAAAAAGGTGATTCTGCCTTCTACCGTTACCGAAATTCCGGAAAACGCGTTCAAGGGCTGTACGAACCTCGAAGAGGTCGTGATTCCAAGTCAATGTACTGTTATAAAGGAAAGCGCGTTTGCGGGGTGCCGCAGCCTTAAAAAAGTGACGCTCGGCGTGTTTGTTGACAAGGATAATATAGAACATCCCGATTACAGCGGCGCGTTGACGATCGGCAAAAACGTGTTTAACGGTTGCAGATCTCTTGCGACGATAGAAAATTCCGTGCGTATTACCACCGCGCTCGACGGCGCTTTTGAAAAATGCACCTCTCTCGAAAGCATTGATATTTCGGGACTCCGCGTGACGGGTAAGGGAGTGTTCAAGGGCTGTACCAAGCTTTCGGAAGTTATCACGTCAGGATTTACGAATATCGGCAAAGAAATGTTCCTCAACTGTACCTCGCTCGTAGGCTTTGTTTATAAGGGAACGTATCTTAGCGACGGCGCGTTTAACGGTTGCTCCTCGCTTGCAAGTTTCAAATTCAGCCCCGAAGGCGAATTCCTCGGAATAGGCGAGAACGCGCTTGCGGGGACGAGCATAACGAATATCGTTCTTCCCGACGGTGAATACGCAATTTCCGAAAACGCGTTCAGCGGTTGCAAAAAGCTTATCAGCGTCGTTCTCGGAACTAAAACGGTACTCAAAGAAGGCAAAGGATCTCCTTTCACCGGTTGTGACAGCTTTGTGAATTACGTTGCCGATGGCAATGCTTCTTATAGCGTGGCGGACGGCGTATTGTACAGCAAAGACGGAAAAACGCTCGTCGCCGCGCCTACCGCAAAGACCGGAATAACGATTCTTTCTACGGTTAAAAATATCGCAAGCGGCGCGCTTGCAAGCACAAAGCTTACGGGGACGCTCGATCTCGGCGGAATAGAGACGATAGGAGAATATGCGCTTGCGGGAAGCACGGTTTCGTCCGTAAAACTCGGAGCGATAACCGAAGTTCCTGCGGGACTTTTCAGAAGCTGTCGTCAGCTCGTTTCGGTCGAAGGACTCGAAAACGTGACGAAAGTCGGCGAATACGCGTTTATGTACAGCGCGATAACTTCGATAGCTCTTCCGAATGCGGCGGTTATCGGCGATTATGCGTTCAAAGATTGTAAAAAACTCACTGCCGTCACGGCTGACGAAGCAAACGAAATAGGCAAATACGCATTTGAAGGTTCGGCGATAAAATCAGTTGATTTCGCTTGCGCGACGATTGTCGGAGAGCGTGCGTTTGCAAACACCTCATCGCTCGTATCGGCGAGCCTCGGCGGCGTAACCGAAATGGGAGAATATCTGTTTGCAAGTTCTGCCGTTAAAAACGTTACGTTCGGCGCGGGGACAACGCTCGTTTCCGATTATGCGTTCTATAATCTCGGTAATCTTGAAAACGTTACCTTGCCGAACGGCGTTGAAACGATAGGCGCGTTTGCGTTCAGCGGCGACAGAAAGCTTTCCGCGATTAACTTAAACGGAACAAAAACGGTCGGCGAATACGCATTCCTTAACGCTACTTCTCTTAAAAACGTTGATCTTTCTACCGTAGCTAAGTTCGGTAACGGCGCAATGTCTTATACAGCCATCGCGAAGGCGGATCTCGCGAATGCGGAATACGTCGGAGACTTTGCCTTTATGGACAACGAAAATCTTACCGAAGTTACGTTCGGTGCGTTGAAATTCGTGGGTAAATATGCTTTTTCCGATACGAGACTCGTTACCGTTAGTCTTCCCGAAAGCTTTGATAACATAAATAGCGTTTATATTTGGGAAAAGATAGACGAAAAAGGCAGAGTAGAGAAAGTCAGAAGCCGTAACGTTTCGGCATTCGGCGAAGGCGCGTTTGCAAATATTCAGACTCTTACGAGCATCGAAGCGAGCGGAAGCGTGATTTTTTCTGCGGACGGGGTTCTTTACGCGAAAGAAGAGAACGGTCTCGTTCTTCTGCAATATCCCGCGGCGAAGGCTCTCGACAGCTACGTCGTTTCGGACGGAACGGTCGCGATTGCGGCAAGCGCGTTCGAGGGCGTAAACTCTCTCGGAAGCATAACCTTCCCGTATACTTTGAAAACCATCGGAAGTTATGCTTTCTATAAGAGTTCGGTTGAAAATTATACCTTTAACAGCGTTGAAGCTCCCGTGCTTCTTGCCGAATTCGTAGACGTATCGTCCGTATCCGGCAACGATATAGAAAAACTTATATTCGGAAGAGGCAGTACGAACTACCTCGGTTCGACGATTTTCTATGCGAACTTCCACGATTACGTTGCGAAACTTATATATAAAGACGCGTTCACGAATTATAATCCGAGCGAATTCGGGCTTAAAGCAATCGTGCCGAAGAACGGAACGGGTTACGATACCAACGTCTGGACGAACTTCTTTACAATCGAAAGAACGAGCGATATTATGCCTGATTCGACGACTAACGACGCGGCGGCGGCTGTTGACGCGATTGAAAAGGTTATGACCGTTGACGGTATAAAAGGCGCTTCTTCTATTAAAGAACTTGAAGCGGTGTCGAATGCGATTTCCGCGGCGAGAACGGCTTACAATAAGATTACCGATAAAGAGCAGCTCGTGCTTGATGTTGCAAAGACTACCGAAAGTAAGCTGCTTGTATTCGAGGCTGCGTTAAGAGATAAGAAAGCCGCGCTCGGAAGTCCCGTAGCCGTCAAAGAACTTACGATAGCGGCATATCCTAAAACAAGATATAATGCGGGTGATAAATTCGACGCAACGGGAATGGTCGTCAAACTTATATTCGAGGATAATTCCGCGATAATCGTAACGGATTATATTGTTAGTAAGTCTGTTTTGAGTATAGAAGACGACGGCAAGGGCGTGACGATTACCTGTAACTATGAAGGAAAAATTTATTCGGTCGATCTTCCTCTTAACGTTACGAAAGGTACGGATACTGTTGGTCCCGTAACGCCCGAAACACCGAGCAAAGACTGTAACTCCGCAATAACGGGTTCGGATATGGTCATTGCGGCGATAGTAATAGCCGCGGCGATTCTTATCGTTGTATTAAAAAAGAAAAAAGCATAATAAACGGCTCGGAAACCGATTCCGACAGAACGGAGTCGGTTTTCGTCCGAGACAAAACGCTATAAAAAGCGGAGAGTAAAAATGAAGCTGAAAAAATTATTCGTATTATCGCTATCCGTGATTGCGTGTTGCTTTTTTGCAACCGCTTTCGCTTGTTCCGGCGAAACAAATCAAAAGAAATACGATCATCGCGTTACTTTTGACTATAATCTCGGAAAAGAGATAGAAGCGGACGTCAAGACGCAGTATCTCGGGGTAATGGATAACTCACTCGTGGCATTAAAGCCGGGCGCAAGGCAGGATTTTACCGAGTATACCATTCCCGAACACTGGATAGAAGGTTGGTACACGGCGAAGACGGATACCGACGGTAATCCTATTATCGACGAGGAATCCGGAAGGGTAGTGATTGACAGAAAATGGCTATTCGAGACGGACCGCGTGACCGGAGATATAACGCTTTACGCGAACGTTAGAAAACGCCCCGTGCTGACATTTATAAACAGGGTAAACGGCGAAATCGTGAAGACGGTTTCCGGTTTGCCGGGCGAAACCGTTTCCAAATTTTCTTCAAGCGCAGCCCCTAAAACGACAGGCTACACGCTTTTAGATTATTTCGTTTCCGAAACGGGTGACGAACGTTTTAGTTGGCCGTTTGTTTTTGAGGGCGAAACGAGAACCACCGCATACGTTGATTTTATCGAAGGCGAAAACTGGTTTGTAGTGAGAAGCGCTTCCGAATTTAATTCTGCGCTCCGAAACGGCGCAAAGATTTACGTTGACTCAAACATCGATTTCGAGAAAGACGGTTGGGAAGGCAGAAGCTTTTATAATAACGAAATACGCGGAAACGGACATAAGTTCAGCGGAATTTCTATAAGTAAAAAATTTGAGGGTAAACCCGATCCCAAATATCTCGGATTGTTCGAGCAGCTCGGAGCAAAGGCGATTATTTCGGATATTACGTTTGAAAATATTAAAATAACGGCAAACGTGAGCGTCGGTGTTGAAAACTACGTCGGAGCGCTTTGCGGTTGGGCTTTAAGCGGTGCGAAAATAAGCGGCGTGACTGTATCGGGAACTATCGAATACGAGGTGAAAGAAGGTTTTGACCTCAAAGTAAACGAATGGATAGCGAAAAACGAAATCGCGGAAGGCGACGTTATAGGTTGCGATTATTCAGGCGTTACGATTAAAAGTTTAACGGCAGAATAATGTAAATGCCGTGCAAAATTGCTTAATTAGTTTGTACGCATTTTTGCCTGTAAAAATAAGAAAACAAAAAGGAGACACTATGAAAAACCTTAAAAAAATAGTTTTGGCAATAGTTGTGGCATTGCTTGCCACGCAGTCGTTTTTAGGTCTTGTAGGGTGTAAAAAAGATAACGGGACTACCCCCGGAGGTCAAACCTACGATACCGAAAAGCGTCCGCTTTCTATGAGCATATCGACGCCGGACGGCGTTTTCAGCCCGTACTTCTCGACGTCTGCATACGATTCTTCAATCGTCGGTCTTACTCAGATTTCTATGCTTAATACCGATAAAGAGGGTAATATCGTCTGCGGCGAAAACGAGCCTACCGTAGTTAAGGATTACACCGTTACGGAAGAGAAAGAGGGCAACGAAACAAAATATACGACGTATGAATTTCTTATAAAGAACGGAATCAAGTTTTCCGACGGGAAAGATCTTACTATAAAAGACGTTCTCTTTAACCTTTACGTTTATCTCGATCCCGCGTATACCGGTTCTGCGACGATGTATTCTACCGATATAGTAGGGCTTAAAAATTATCGTCAGCAGCAGGCGGGTTCTACAAGCGATTCGACGGAGTTCGAGCAGTCGTTCGTGAATCAAGCGTCCGTGAGAATAGATAAGTTAATCGATTTTGTAACTTACTATTATACAGGAACTAAAGAATCGGATAGGGGCGATAATCTTTGGACGAACCAAGCCGATTTCGATAAAGCGATAAAAGACATAGAATATATACGCGAAACCTTCCGTAAAGAACTTGTTTCCGACTGGAACAACATAAATCTCGAATCCTATAAGGACTGGACGGATTTTAAAGAGACTTGGCAGATATTCCTTCTCAACGACGGCGGCGAAACTTCGCTTCTTCAAATGAGAGAGGACGGAAAAGCGTTTGCGAAGAATGAAAAAGGTAACTATATATTAAATACTGAATATGCGAACGAAGTCAAAATGGACATCAACGAAGCTGTTTCGGAAATGGAAAAAGACTCCGAATATGCGGGAGCAACCAAAGAGGAACTCATTCAGTACTACTGCATCAACAGAGTATACGAATCCTATTTCAGAGATAAAGACGTTATAGTCGACGTTAAGGGAGAACAGAAAACACGAATCAGTCCTTCCAACTTCCGTACGGTAGCTAAATACTGGGCGACCGCTTCCACCGTTCTCGATCAGTTCACGGCGGAAGCAAAGAGCGACTACTTTAAAGGTTCTACCAAAGTTGTTCCGAGTATCACCGGTATCACGACCGATAAAGTTACGAGTTTTAAAGGACAGGCTCTCGACGGCTCTTATGACGTTTTAAGGATCAAGATCAACGGCGTAGACCCCAAAGCTATATATAACTTCTCGTTCACGGTATCTCCGATGCACTATTATTCGGATGCGGAACATATCGCTAAATACGACGGTATAAGCGAATTCGGCGTTGAGTTCGGTGACATCAATTTTATGAACAACGTTCTTAATGCAAGCAGCAAAGTTGTGCTTCCCGTAGGCGCGGGCGCTTATAGGGCTTCTTCTTCGAGCGGAACTCCTGCGAGCAGAGGTTCGGAATTTTATAATAACAATATGGTTTATTATGAAAGAAATCCTTACTTCGAGACCGTGGGTAAAGAGCTTGAAAACGCTAAAATCAAATATTTGATATACAAAGTCGTTGAATCCGATCAGATTATCAACGCTCTTACCAACAAAGATATAGACTTCGGTGATCCGAGCGCGACCGCTGATAATAAAGAGGCTATCGAGAAGGCTAAACTCAGCTATGCACAGATAAAGACCAGCGGTTACGGATACGTCGGTATAAATCCTCGTTTCGTTCCGAACATAAACGTCAGAAGAGCTATCATCAAAGCTATGGACACGGAAACCATACTCGATAACTATTATAAAGGCGGTTTTGCTGAACTTATTTACAGACCGATGAGCAAGACCAGCTGGGCGTATCCTAAGGGGGCGACCACTTATACCAGCACTACGGGCGTTGACTACGCGCTCGATAGAACGGGTTCGGAAATCGAAGATCTCGTTATCAGCGAAGGATACGTTAAAAACAGCAACGGCGTTTACGAAAAAACTATCGAGGGCTTCGGCACTGATACTCTTAACTATACGTTCACGATAGCGGGCGGCTCTAACGATCACCCTGCGTACAAAATGTTCCTCGATGCGAAAGAAATTCTGAACGCTCACGGATTTGACGTTAAGGTCGTTTGCTCGCAGACCGCGCTTTCCGATTTGTCTAACGGTAAGCTTGCGGTATGGGCGGCTGCGTGGTCTTCTACGATAGATCCCGATATGTATCAGGTTTATCACATAGACTCGCAGGCAAGCTCCACAAGCAACTGGGGGTATAAGCAGATTAAAGCGGGTAAGAACGGCGTTTACAGAACCGAGTACAATATTATCACCGAGTTGAGCCAAAAAATCGACGAGGGCAGAGCCACCACCAGCCAGAAAGAGAGAATCGATATTTATGCGGAAGCGCTCGATCTCGTTATGGAACTTGCGGTCGAAATGCCTACCTATCAGAGATACGATATGTCCGCGTTTAACGGCAACGTGATAGACGAATCTACGATGACGCCCGAAAGCGAGCGTTCTCCTTATAACGGATTGCTTTCTCGTATCTGGGAAGTAAATTACAAGTAAAAAAATCAAACGAAAAGACTTTCAAAGGCGGCGCGGGATAATCGTTTCGCCGCCTTTGAAAGACGGGTTTTATTCAATGGATATGCTAAAATATATAGTCAAGAGGCTATTACTTTCGGTGCTTATATTGTTCGGTGTTTCCGTAATAATATATGCGCTCGCGCGTATGATGCCGACCGACTACGTTGACAATCAATATTCTTCTGCCGTTGCCCAAGGAACGATGAAGCAGGAGGACGTAGATCGTATAAAAGAGCTTTACGGACTTGCTATGCCGGACGCGTATTTAACGCTTAACGTCGGCGAAAACAGTCAGTTCTCCGGAAAGACTTTTACGAGAAACGTTAAAGCGAAAACCTTTGACGAGGACGTTACGCTCGGGCTTCTTACTTATACGGAATGGTACGTCGGCGAGTACGACGGCGCGCATAATACCCGTGTCATATTAAATGACGACGGGACTTTCGGCATTTATAAGGTTACCTCTAAGGGGGCAAGCGCGAAGGACGAAGAAACGGATTCCTCGGGTTCGACCGATGACGGCGGAGAAGAGGACGGCAAGATTATAACCATCGACGAAGAGCTTACTCTTTTAGAGGGCGGCACTTTTACGGTTATCGAAAATTCCGATATGAAAAATACGGACGTGAGAAACGTTCGGTTTACGCTTAAATCGGGTGAAACCGTGGAAACGGGAGTTAATTACAGACTCGCTTCCGGTTGGGATAAATTCGTCGCTATTCTTAAAGGTTATTTCGGCTGGCTCGGCAATCTTATGAAAGGCGACCTCGGAATGTCGTTTAAGTATAAACGTCCCGTAAACGAGGTTATTTTCCAGAATATGGGCATATCCTTCGCGATAGCCTTTATCGCGACCATTCTGCAATTTGCAATCGCAATTCCTCTCGGAATCAAAGCTGCGACGAACCAGTACGGCGTAGTCGATTATTCGGTTACAGTACTTGCGATGATAGGCATAAGCCTTCCGACGTTCTTCCTTGCCGCTCTGTTTATAAGGTTGTTTGCCGTTCAGCTTGGCTGGTTCGAGGTCGGCGGCATAGCCTCCGCGTCGCTGCCGATGGACGCGAACTTCTTCCAGAGACTCGGCGATATGCTTTGGCATATGGTGCTTCCGATGGCGGTTCTTGTTATTTTGTCTATCGGGTCTCTTATGCGTTACACTCGTACGAATACTCTCGAAGCGCTCAAAGCGGACTACGTCCGTACTGCAAGGGCAAAGGGACTTTCCGAACATAAAGTAATTTATAAACACGTTTTCAGGAACACAATGATACCTCTCGTAACGCTTATGGCGGGAATCCTCCCCGGACTTTTCGGCGGCGCGATGATTACGGAAACGGTTTTCAGTATTCCCGGTATCGGTAAGCTTGCATACGACGCGCTCGTCGTTGCGGACATACCGTTTATAATGGGATACAATATGTTTATCGCGATACTTACGGTAATAGGCACTCTTTTGAGCGACCTTATGTATGCGGTAGTCGATCCGCGAGTCAAGCTCGGCAGATAGGAGGTATGGTAAAATGAAAAAAGATATTTTCGTCGGAAATCCTACGGATACCATACTTGGCGAACAAAACGAAGTTGAAAAAGAAATAGCAGGCGAAGAAACGGAGGGTACTGAAGACGTTTCCGCCGCTCCCGAAGCTTCCGAAGGGGAGACCTCTCCTAATTTCGGCATGAACGAGGAGTTCGATACCGAAGAGGCGACGAGCAGAACGTTAAGCCCCGGAATGATAGTTCTTAAACGGTTCTTCCGTTCAAAGCTGTCTATGACAGGGCTTGTGATGCTTTTGGTATTGTTTGCGTTTTCCTTTATCGGTCCGCTTTTCGGATTTCTTCCCTTTGTCTGGGGAGAGAAGGAAGCCGACAACACAAAGGTCAGAGAAGAATTCTCTACGCTCGTAAATCCCCCCGAAAACGTGTCCGGCGATACTATTTTTTATGGAGATCAGGGCGTTTATATTATAACGTATTCCGAACCTTCTAACTATCTTCAACCTTCCTCTACGCACCTTCTCGGTACGGACGATAAAGGCTTCGACGTGTTCTCTCGTCTTATGTACGGCGGCAGGGTTTCGCTTACGGTCGGGTTTGTCGTTATAATTTTGGAAACGTTACTCGGCGTATTGCTCGGCGGACTCGCGGGATATTTCGGCAAATGGGTAGATCAGATAATAATGCGGATAGTCGATATATTCAACTGCGTTCCGACTTTACCTATGATGATGATAGTCGGCGTAGCGCTCGAAGCGAAGGATATAACCGGACCTGCAAAACTATATATAATGATGGCGATGCTGACGTTATTCGGCTGGGCGGGAACGGCAAGACTCGTTCGCGGTCAGATCTTGTCGCTCCGTGAGCAGGACTTTATGTTGAGTGCGGAAGCGAGCGGTCTTCCCGTCGGCAGAAAAATATTCAAGCATCTTATTCCTAACGTAATGCCGCAGCTCATAGTTTCTATGACGCTCGGTCTCGGCGGAATAATTCTTACGGAAGCAACCCTCGGTTATCTCGGCATAGGTCTTCCCGCAGAATACGCGACGTGGGGTAATATGATAAACGCCGCAACCAACAATACTGTGCTTCGTAAATATCCGAATCTTTGGATTTCGCCGGGTATTTGCATAGTGCTTGCGGTTCTCGCGTTCAACTTCGTCGGCGACGGCTTGCGCGACGCTTACGATCCAAAGGCAATGAGGTAAGGTCATGTCGGAAATTAAAAAAGATAACAAGCATTATATCTCTGCCAAAGAATCGAGAAATATTGCGAAAGAAAACGCAAGAACTATAAAGGCTCTTAAAGTTAAACGTGCCGCATATACGAGAGACGACTACGTCACCCACATGCGCGACGATAAAAACATAGTGGAATTTGACGATCTTCATACTTATTTCTTCACCGACAGCGGCGTAGTTAAGGCAGTCAACGGCGTTTCTTTCGATATTCCCGCTGGTTCTACCGTGGGAGTAGTCGGCGAGTCCGGGTGCGGAAAATCTGTCACGAGCTTATCGCTTATGCAGCTCGTGCAAGGTCCTATGGGGCAGATTGTAGACGGAAGCATCAGATTTCGTTCGACGGTGAGAACTCCCGTGGGAACCGAACCGATTATGGAAGAGGCTAAGGATGAAAACGGGCAAACCGTAATCGGCGACGACGGAAATCCCGTTATGAGACAATCTCTCGATAAACGCGGCAAACCGCGTTTCAAGAAGATTTTCGAGGAACACGACGAGGTTTACGACGTGGCAAAAATGCCGATTTCGGAGATGTCGAAAATCCGCGGCAGAGAAATCGCCATGATATTCCAAGAGCCGATGACTTCCTTGAATCCCGTTTTCACGATAGGCGCGCAGCTTGACGAAGTAACTCTTCTTCACGTTGACGGCGCGGACAAAATCGCGGCGAAAGAAAAGAGTATAGAAATGCTCAAGCTTGTCGGAATAGCGATGCCCGAACACGTTTATAAATCCTATCCGCACGAGCTTTCGGGCGGTATGCGCCAAAGGGTTATGATAGCGATGGCGCTTTGCTGTAATCCGAAACTTATCATTGCGGACGAGCCGACTACCGCGCTCGACGTTACGATACAGGCGCAGATTTTTGATCTTTTAAGGGACGTTAAAGAGAAAATCAGCGGAAGCATTATGCTGATAACCCACGACCTCGGCGTTATCGCGGAAATGGTCGATTACGTCGTCGTTATGTATGCTGGCAGAGTCGTGGAAAAGGGTACGGTCAGAGAAATTTTCAAAAATCCTATGCACCCGTACACGATAGGCCTGCAAAAGAGTAAGCCTGTAGTCGGAAAAGAAGTTGAAAGGCTTTACAGTATACCCGGAAACGTTCCGAATCCCGTAAATATGCCTGCAAACTGTTATTTCAGAGACCGTTGCAATATGCGTTGCGAAAAATGCAAAGGCGAATATCCGCCTATGGTTCAGGTTTCGCCCACGCATTTCGTTGCTTGCTATCGCGCGTTGGAGGAGGGCGAAAAATATGGTAAATAAGACCGAGGCGTTAAACGAAAAACGCGTTTTGCCTGATGAAACGAAGACGAAAGAGTCTTTCGTCGGCGGCGAAAACCCTTCCGAAGAAAAATACGTTTTAGAGGTTAAAAATCTCAAAGAGTATTTTCCTATATCAAAAAATATGCTGAAAAAGAACACCGTTTATTTGAAAGCGGTAGACGGAGTTTCTCTTAAATTAAAGGCAGGGCAGACGATAGGAATAGTCGGTGAATCCGGTTGCGGAAAAACCACGCTCGGAAGAACTATTTTGAGATTATACGAACCGACGGACGGAGAAATAATCTTCGACGGTGTGCATATCGAAAAGCTTAAAGGCAACGCGTTGAGAAAGCTTCGCCCGAATTTTCAGATGATATTTCAAGATCCGTATTCGTCGCTTTCTCCTAGACTTACCGTAGGCGAAATAGTCGGCGAAGCGGTCAAGGTGCATAATATCGTACCGAAGGAGCAGTATAAGGATTATATCGTAGATATAATGAAAAAATGCGGTTTGCAACCCCATTATTTCGACAGATACCCGCACGAGTTTTCAGGCGGACAGAGACAGCGTATCTGTATCGCGAAAGCTCTTGCGTTAAAGCCGAAACTCGTTATTTGCGACGAACCCGTTTCCGCACTCGACGTAAGTATTCAGGCGCAGATAATTAACCTGTTCAAAGACTTGCAGGAATCCGAAAATCTGTCGTATATATTTATATCTCACGACCTTTCCGTCGTAGAACATATTTCGGATGAGGTCGGCGTTATGTATCTCGGCAATATGGTCGAATACGGTTCTAAACGCGAAATGTTCGATAAACCGCTTCACCCTTACACGAAAGCGTTGTTTTCGGCTATACCTATTCCCGATCCCGACAGTAAGATTAAGAGGATCGTTTTGCAGGGAGATATACCTTCTCCCGCAAACCCGCCCAAGGGTTGTAAATTTCACACGCGTTGCGTGGAATGTATGAGCGCGTGCAAGTTCAAAGAGCCGGAGTTCAGAGACGTAGGAAACGGACATTTCGTCGCGTGCCATAAATACGACGAAAGCGTTATGTCGAATATGGCTTATTACGATATGCTTGAGCAGGAAAGCGAAAACGCCGCGGCGGAACAGGCGAAACAATCCGAACAGGCAGCTTCGGCGAAGACCGAAACGCAGGCGTAAAGCGTAACAAGCGAAAAAAGCTTGTCACCAGCAAAAAGGAGTAGTCGGAGAGAGTGTCAAGCGGGAATTTCCCCGAAAACAGTTGTAAAAGAGGAGAACGTATGTCATTTGTAAAGAAAATACTTATAACGATATTCGCCGCGATTATGTGCGTTTCGGCGTGTGCGTTTGCGGTCGGCTGTAACGGCTCGGACGCGAACGACAGATATTCTCTTATCGTGAACAACGATTCCGAAAAAGGCACGGTTACGCTCTCGGTAAACGAAGTCTCTTACGAAAAAGGTACGGTGATAAAAATTACCGTCAATGCGAAAGACGGCTATGCGCTTGACGAAATTATCGTAAACGGTAAAAACGCCGTTACGGAAAACAATTCGACGGACGTTACGATAGATGGAAATACCGTCGTAGACGTTGTTTATAAGGATGCCGCGTCCGCTGATACGGTAACTTTGTTGTGGGAAGAAAACGAAGCGGCGGAATTCATATTTGAAGCGTTTATGCCGAAAAAGGTTGAACGTGGCACGGTAGTTTCGTTTTCTGTCAGAGTTTCGCCTTACTATACGGGAACGCCGAAGGTAATGGTGGGTAACCAAGAATTGACGATAGGTGAGGACGGTAAATATTCGTTTACGGCGAACTCGTCTCTTTCCGTTTACGTCGAAGGCTTGAAAAGCGCAAACTCTAAAATTGACGGTCTCGGAACCGAGAAAAATCCTTATAAAATTTCCAACGCCGCCCAGCTCAAAGCTTTTACAGACAGTATCAACGCGGGTAAAGATAAATACTCGGAAGCTTATATAGAACTTACCGACGATATTTCTTTGAGCGGCGAAACCATCGATCCGATAGGAACGAGTAAATACATTTTTATGGGTTTTTTCAACGGTAACGGACACGTCGTTTCCGATTTCAAAATGAAACCCTCCGGAGGTATTGCGGGCTTTTTCGGCTACATAGCCACGGCTACCGTTATCGATCTTCATATAAAAACAGATTATTCGATTGAAGCGAACGAAGAGTATAACTATATATTCGGCGGACTCGTTGCTTATAACATAGGCTCGGACGTAGTGAATTGCTCGTTTGAGGGCGATATTTCGGTGCGAAACGAATACGCTGACGGCACTGTGTATCTCGGCGGTATTTGTGGCTTTATGCAGGGTTATGCCCCCGATTCCGTTGCTGATTTATCATTCTGCTCGTATAAAGGCACTGTCAGCTCGGAAGGCTCTTATCCTTTGTATGCGGAAGGCGGTATAGTCGGCGGACTTCTCGGCGTGGCGTATTCCGCTACGGCAAGCGTGTATAATTGCTCGTTTGAGGGGAGCGTTATCGGTTATACCGAAAGAGCCGGCGGCGTCGTGGGCTATCTCCGCGACACGGCTTCCGTTGCGAATTGTATCGTGAACGGAAATATTGAAGCTTCTTCCAAGGGTTCGAACACCTATGCGGGTGCGATTGCCGGAACTGCCGACAACGAAACTGCTATTTCTCATTGCGTAGCGAGCGCGACGCTCAAAAGCGCGTGGGGTTCGGAAAGCGAAAAAGACGGCAGAAAAGACGATATTGCCGGTATAGTTCGTAAAGAGGACGCTTTTGAAATTGACTCGAAGGAAAGTTTGCTTTTAAATAACTATTATACTGATAGCGGTGTTTTTGCGGAAAACGGTAGCACCTTCGGAATCAACGAGCTTAACAAAATCGTTGCGCTTCTCGAATGGCATTCGGAGGACTGGAAATCGGTTGACGGTGCGATTCGTCCCGAATATCTTGAATCTGTTTCGCAGAATATTAAAGCGCATTTCGTGTTCGGAAAAGAAATAACCCGTCCGGACAAGGACGGTAACGATTTAACTCTTACCGAAGAGACCGTTACTTTCTCTTCCTGTTTGCCTATTTACGCCATTTGGGAAGGCAACGGAATGAATAATTTCGCCGCCGACGACAGAAGCGTTTCTTACGGATATTTTCTTGACGAGGCGCTTACGCAGCGTATACCCGCGTCGTTCCTTATAACTAACGATATAGACGTTTACGTCGGATTTACAAGTTATAAACCGGTTGAAGGTGAGTATTACGCGGTTTTCAATATCACCGACAGCAACGGTACTACGCAGACCGAAATAAAACTCGTATTCGACGATTTCGGAAAAATGACTATGTATTGCGACGGTATGGTTGCAAGCTATATGTACGTTTACGACGGCGAACGTATTACCATACACGACGCGTATTTTGCGTATATAGCTTATCCGGAACTTAAAAAGTATTATGTTCCGACAGATTATTATGCCGATATGGACGGAGACGAACTTCACGTTTATAATCCGCAGCTTGCGAGCATAACCGAGGAGCTTGATTTTTATTGCAGAAAAGAAAACGCTGCAATGGGTACTTGGTATGATAACGACGGTGCGGTTTATCGTTTTCTTGCAAACGGAATGGGGACAATTACTTCGGTCAGCGGTGTATTGCAGGAATTCACTTACGGTTGTTCGGGAAACAGCGTTACCGTTACTCTTGGCAGAGATACGTTCTACGCGACGATATCGGGAGAAACTATGATTTCTGCCGACGGTGTTAAGCTTTCCGTAACCAGATACGATATCTTCACCGGAGCGTGGGAATCTTCTTTCGGAACGATGAAGACGATAGAATTCGACGGTAAAGGTAAGGTCGTATACGGTACGGAAGATTACGACTATACGATTAACGGCGCGGTTGCGGTGTTTAACGGAAGTACTGCTCGCTTCAACGAAAACGGTATGCTCGTCGTTACTGATAACGGCGTTTCCACCGAGTTCGGCAGAGAAGGCAGTTATATCGGTACTTGGACGGAGACATATCTTGACTATACCATAGTTTTATACGGAATAGACAAAGACGGCTACGGCAGCGGGAGGGACAGTCGCGGCATAGAGTTCAGCTACGTTGCGGACGTAACTTATAACGGCGGCAAAAAAGAAATTATGGTAAATATGTTTTACCGTACTACTTTTTACGGAATGTTTTCCGCGATAGACGTAACACCCGAAAGAGGTCACGGCAAGCTTCTTGCGCTCGCGGCTTATTACTGGCAGACGGGAATGATTATAGACGATTATAATATGTGCTATATCGATCCGATGCAGGGTAAGTGGAACGGCGAGGACGGAACGGAATACACCTTTAACGGATTTGGTTTATACGATATAAATTACACTACGAGCGAGGGAAAAGACTGGATAGCACAAGGAACGGTTATCGTCGAAAAAGACGGCATTTCGCAGTCGGTGAGATACGATTATTATTTTGACGGCAGAGCGGTATTTACTGTAAACGGCACGGAATACGTCGCGCTTTTGAGCGGCGACGACATAATCGTGAACGGCGTGGTTTATAAGACGCCTGACGCGGTAAGCAAATTTAAGTACCATTTAGGCGAAGCCGTCGTGGAATTTAACGGCAAGAGTCCCGTAGGACTCGGAACGGCAATCGTTACCGAAAACGGCAAAACCGAAACCTACGCTTATACCTATACGGAAACGAACAACGCGGCGATAGCGGAGCTTTACGCAAACGGCGTTCTCGTTTACGGGTTTGTTTTTGAAAACGGCGCGCTTTCGGTTACCAAAAACGGTGAAGAGATAAAAGACGTGGGTTTGTATCACAGAGTCGTCGGCGGTGAGTATATCATAAGCGGCGATAAAATTTTCAAAACGAACGGCGCGATGGATATAACGGGTAAAACCACGGGAGTTTTTGCGGGAATAGACGTAGACGTTTATTACGCAGACGAAACTTACGTTTCGCTTTATATTGATTCGACATTCCTTTACTACGTCGGGTTTCTTAAAGAGAACGTACTCGTTATACTCGATTCTTCTATGGAATCGGTAGGCGTTCTGACCGTGTGCGACGAGTATATCGGAACTTATTACGGTAAAGACGGTTCTAAACTCACTTTCGACGGAAGAAGCTATGCTTCGGAATATATTTACGCTATGATGACTTTAACCGTTATCGAGGATTTCGGCGACGGAGAAGAGGAATTCGACGAGGATTACGCATATAAAGAAGAAAACGGCGAATATTTTGCGTACGTTATAGATAAATCCGGCGACGAAACCGTTCTTATCAAAGCTTACAAAATCAGCCTTACCGAGGAAGAAAACGCTTCGGCGTTTACAAGCGATTCGGGTAAAACTATCTATCTTATAGAAATAACCGCATAAGGAGATAAATAATGAAAAAAAGAATTTTAGCTATTCTGACGGTTATACTTGCGTTGTGCGCAACGGCTTTTTTCGTTGCATGCAATAATAATAACGATAAGAACGACGATCCGCCGAAGGAGAGTTATGCGCTCGTAATAAACAACGATGCGGCAAAGGGCAGCGTTTCGGTATCTCCCGAGCAGGATAAATACGAAAGCGGTTCTACCGTAAAAATAACCGTTTCCGCAAAGGACGGCTGGCTTTTAGACGGAATTATCGTCAACGGCAAAATTGCAGAAGTAAAATACGGACAGACCGAAATAAAAATCGAAAAGAATACGACGGTAGACGTAACCTATAAAAGCGATAATCCCGAGGCTACTTACACTCTTACGATAAATAACGACGAGTTTAAGGGTAGCGTTACCGTTTCTCCGTCCGCAAATTCTTATAAGGGCGGAACGCAAGTTACCGTAAAGGTTACGGCAAAAGGCGATAACGTTGCCGAAAGTATTACCGTAAACGATAAGGCAACTATTATGCTCAATGCGGATAATTCTTGTTCCGTGACAATTGTCGAGGATACGGTCGTTACCGTAAATTATAAGGTAAGCGGCGGGGAGGACCCCGAACCGCCCGCCCCGTCCGACGAGAAATTTCAAATTTCTATAAACAACGATGAAGAGAAGGGAACTTTTTCCGTTTCTCCCGCGCAGGACGAATACGAGAAAAACGCAAAAGTTACCATAACCGTGACCGCGAAAGACGGATATGAAGTGGAAAGCGTTATGGTAAACGGCTTGCCTTCTGCGGCAAAAGACGGCTCGGCGACAATCGTTATAACCTCCGATACGTCGATTATAATAGTTTATAAAGAAAAAACTACGGGCGATAAGGGAACTAAGGAAAATCCTTATCTTATATCCACGGCAGAAGAATTGTTCGAGTTTTCCGCGAATATCAATTCGCCCGATAGCGTTGCCGACGAAAAATACAGTTCGGCGTATTTCCGTCTTGCGAACGATATAGATATGGAAGGCGTTCGTTACAGCGCGGCGGGCAAAAAGCCCGAAACGCTTGCAGACGGTACGCTCGATTTAAGCGCGACTTTTACGGGTACGTTTGACGGTGCGGGACACACCATTAAAAATCTTTCCATCGTCAGGACGGTGAGAAACGACGTTTATTACGTCGGACTTTTCGGTTATACCTATATGGCAGATATCCGAGACCTCACGCTCGAAAGCGTTTCTTACGAAGTTGAAAGCACTTCGGATAAAGCTACGGTAGGCGCGGCGGTAGGCGGCGTTGTCGGTTTTGCTCATCTTACGAATTTAACAAGCGTGAAAGTCGGCGGAACTATCGTGACGAGAGTAGGTTCATTAAATACTATGTATATAGGCGGTCTCGCGGGAGTTTATAACGTTTCCGATGACGCTCAGTCGTATATAGCTTATATCAGAAATTGTAATTCCGCAGTAAAAACAGAGGTCGGCGATCACGATGACGGAGACAAAAGCTCTTTGGATGCGGGTATTAACGGCGGCATCGTCGGTTACCTGAACGTTTCTAACGGTGCGGCGGCTATCATAAACAGCTCTTCCACCGGTTCGGTTGTCGGAGGCAAATATCTCGGCGGTATAGTGGCTTATATAAACGGTTCTAACGTTTCCGTCATCAACTGTCTTAATTATGCGGCGGTAAGGGCTTCCACAAACGGCGTTGCTTATGCGGGCGGAATTCTCGGCTTTGCAATGGGAGACGTCGCATTGATGGATTGCTACTCGAAAGGAGCGGTGGTTTCTACAAAATCCGGCAGCGCGACTTATAACAGCTATGCAGGCGGAATCGTGGGCTTTGCTTACGAGGACGACTACGATATGTCTTACGACGCGGGTATCGCCGTAATAAATTGTTATTACAGCAGTGCGGTCAGGACGTACGACGTGAAAAACGAATCGGGCGTAAAAGTAGAAGCCGACGCGGTAAACGCCTCTTGGTTCAAAGATACTTTACGGCTTGACGTAAGCGGTTGGACGTTGAGCGACGACGGGAAATATACGCCGTCTGCATTCGACTACGGCAACGGTTCTTATACTCTTTCTTTTTATAAAGACGGTAAAATTTACAATACCGAAAGCAAAGCTTATACGGCGAGCGGCTATTCTATAATAGGCGTTCCGAACGAGCTTTCAAACGAGAACGGAAAAGTGTTCTTCGACTGGGCGCACGGAAACGGCATAAGATACCGTTTCTATATCCCCGTCGTCAAGGATATGATTTTAGAAGCGATTTTCGGAGACGCGACGAATCTTGCGGGCGTATACACGGGTGTCGGCGATTTCCACGGTGAAACCGACGGCGGAGTTCTTTCTATAAACGCAGACGGTACCTGCGCGTGGATAATGAGCGGTAACGATGCGGGAACTTACAAAACCGACGGAAAACATATCATTTTCGATTTCAATGCGGCAGGTTCTCTCGTCGGAGAGATCGTCGGCGAACAAATAACTTTAAGCGTCGATTACGGTATGTCCGGTACTGTTCCATATACCTTTACAAAAACGGATCTCGTTGTATTCGGCGAATATTATTCGGAAACGGGCGATATGATTACGTTTACCGATAAAAACGTGACTTTCCAAAGCTCGAACGTGAACGGAGGGGTTTCGGTTTCGGGTACTTATTCGATAGACGGTAACGAAATAACGATAACCTGCGGTTCGATTATGCAGAAGTTCTATTCTTCCGCAAAGGTTACGGTAAACGCAGATTTCTCGCTTACCCTTAACTTTACGGGAATAAACGGAACGGAAAGCTTAAACGGCGTCAGCTTCGGTAAACTCGGTACTCCCGATTATACGGGAAAAGCGTTCCTCGGAACGTACTACATTGCGTATTTGAGCGTTTCCGGCCAAATTCCGATTCAAAGCACCTATAAGCTCGCTTTCCTTGCTGACGGCACGGCGACTTATACGAGCGAACTCGGAACCGTATACAAAGGGAATTACTATCTGTTCGGAGATAACGTCTTAAAACTTAATCTCGAAAACAATATTTCGACATTTACGTTCGATTCGGCAAGAGGCTTGATTTACGGTGTATTCGTCAGAGGTATGACGGCAAACAACTACATCTTGCTTGCTCCCGAATCAGAAGGCGCCCCCAAAGGCTTCGTGGTAGACGCCGATAAAAACCATTACGTTCTCGTTAACAATAAAAACGTTTACTACGTTCACGGTTCTTTCGAGCCGACCGCGAATATTTCCGCGGAAAATAACTTTGCGGAAGGCGACAGAGTAACGATAAACGGCGAAGATTATCGGGCAATTTATTATCGCAGTACGACCTATAAGGGCGTCGAATATATAAGCGGTTACGGCTTGACTCACATCGGCAAAGAAGAAGGAAACTATAAAAACGGTTCGGATACGGTCGTTTTAGACGGTATCGGTAACGTTACGGGTACTAAAAACGGAACTTACGTTTTATACGGAACGCTTACGGTTGTCGTGTTTGAAGACGATACGATAATAGGGTTCGACTATGCGGAAGCGAAAACGGCAGGTAACGTTATCACCGTCAAAGCCCCCGACAAATATCAGGGTGTCTGGACGCAGGACAAAACGAAGTCTTACGAATATCAGGGCGTCGAGTATGTCGAAAACGTGAAATCGTATTACAAGTTCATATTAGACGGATACGGTCACGTTGCGTATATGTATGTTTATAATTACGAAGAATCGCATCTGCCGAATTTCAAACCTGTTTATAAGTACAACTGGGGCGTGGAGACCGCGTGGGCTGATTACAGCGAAAACGGTACGGGATTGTATTGCAGATTTAATTCGTATAATCAGGGTGAAATGTTGTTCTATTACGATATGAACCTTTTATACGTCAAGTTCCTTCACGATTCGAGACCTGCCGACTTTGAAAAGTACGTTAAGAAGGGGTATACGGGAACTACCGAAATACCCTCGCTTCCGGACGGAGCGACAGGTAGTTATAACGGTTCTGAAAACGGCGTTGCCGTGGTGTTCAACCTTAAAGCAGACCTTTCCGGCAGCTATAAGGGAATGCCCTTTAACGCGGTATACGACGGCAACGGAAACGTTATATTTAAACTTAACGGCGAAACGTATATATTCAACGTAAACTCCAAAAATCTTACCTATGGCGATGTAACCGTCGCTCTTACAAGGAGCGGCGAAGTAACCGAGATTATCCCCGCGATGTTCGTCGGTACTTGGGAGGGCGTTTGGACCGGGTTCGGTACGAGTTCTAACGATAAGAGACAAATTAAGATCGAGGCAAACGGAACGCTCACCTATAATAATTCGACGGTGTTTTCCGTGGAATATGACAACGATTTGGGTAAGATTACGGGGAAGGCAGAGGTAAACGGCGAACCTTGGGAGATAACTCTTACTTACAAGTCAACGACTAATTCGTTCGGCGTAAAAATAAGTTACGAATACGATCAGGAATTGCGTTCGCTCGAATGCTCTTCACTCACCAAAATCGCGTAATATTCACATTTTATGCATTGAAAAAATAAACAAAATCGTTTCATAAGCGCATGTTATGCGGATTATTGAAAAAAATTATGCAAATCCGGCATAAATCTCCTTTCAATAATTTGACGAATTATGCTTAAACATTGTATAATATATTCATAATAACATAATGTATTATTATATCTTGAAACGATAAAAATCATATTAAAAAATCGGCTTCGGGATAAAATCGAAACCGATTTTTTTAATACGGAAAAATTTTTATAGGAGGAGCAAACAATGACAAAGAGAAGAACAATGCTCGTCGCATTACTTGCGGTTCTTGCCGTTCTGTTCTCTGCGGTCGCGTTTTCTGCGTGTAAGAAAGACGACTCGACTCCCGGCGGCGATAATCCGCCGATAGAGCCGCCCGTAAAGTATACGGTAACGTTTGAAAGCGATTCTGCAATCGTTAAGACCGTAGAAATCGTAGAGGGTAAAACGCTTTTGATAAGCGACGTTCCGGCTACACCCGTTAAAAACGGTTACGAATTTGACGGTTGGTTTAACGGAAGCGTAGAGTTCGACAGATCTGCCGCAGTTACGGCAAACGTAACTTACGCGGCTAAATGGACGAAGCTTTATACCGTCAGATTCGTTGACGGCGAGGAGGTCGTTAAGTCCGCTACGGTAAGAGACGGCGAGAAACTTGAAAGTTCCGACGTTCCTTTCGATCCCGTGAAGAGCGGAAGCATATTCGAGGGCTGGTATAACGGTTCTGCGGAATTTGACGTTACCGCCATCGTGACTGCCGACGTAACCTATGCGGCAAAATGGGACAACCTTTTAACGGTAAAATTCGCAAACGGCACTCAAACCGTTAAGGTCGTAAACGTTAAGAAGGGTGATAAGCTTACCGAAAAGGATATTCCTGCCGATCTTGCGATTGACGGAAGAATATTTGAAGGCTGGTTTGTCGGGGAAAACGCGTTCGATAAAAATGCAGCGATTACCGAAGACGTCACCGTTACCGCGAAATGGACGAACGTATACGTTGTTAAATTCGTGGTTGACGGCAGAATCGTGAAGATTGCCACAGTTAAAGACGGAGAAAAGCTTGAAACTTCGGATATTCCTTCCGATCCCGTTTCCGACAGGACTTTCCTTGGTTGGTTTAACGGAGATAAGCAGTTTGATCCGAACGCGGTGATTACGAGCGGCGTTGAATATACAGCAGTGTTCAGTAATATCGACGAAAAGTACTACGGGATCTGGAGAGGCGAGACGACTGACGACAAATATAATTCGATTTCAGTTGCCGTTGTTATCGACGCGGAAAGCATTACCGTAACTATCGGCGATGCCCCCATGGTTGCTGATAATATAACCTATAACGAAGAATACGATAGTTATGATTTCACTCTTAACGGTGCTAATTATTCGTTCGGTCCTTATTTAAACGGTTACTGCATAACGAGTATGGACGACAATTCTTTGAACGCTATGGTATCCAAAGAGCTTTCTACTTCGTTCGGCACGAGTAAATCTTTGGTAGGTACGTTCACTACGGAAAGCGGTATTGAGATTATTATCAACTCGACTTTCGTTCTTATAGACGGCGAGCAGGGACTAGATCTCCGATATAGTGAAGGTGGTTATAGTGGGGCGAGCTACTCGTTCTATTTAGGTAATTCGTCTTGTTCTATTTATTATAGTAATGGATGGATACTCGATCTTGGCGGCGTTACCGATAATATAATCGTTCCCGAACCCGAAGCAAAAGAAGTTGCCGAAGTATTTAAGGGCGTTTGGTCTGGCGTGTATGAAAGCCGGGGACAAAAAGCCGTATTCTTTATGAAAGTGACCGACGATAGCGAGGTGTACGTTTATACCGTTGGTTTGGGATATAGCAAAGTCGGTATCATTATCGAATCTTCCGACGAAGCGTTTACTATTTGGAGTATGGACGGAATTGTTACCGTATCGCTTAACGACGACGGTTCGTTGCACTACGCGAGCGACGGTGCTTACGGCATAGACGTTGACAACGTAACGAAAGAAATAAGACTTGCGTTTGAGTATAATTATCAGATAGTTTACGTTGCGACTCTTAAAGACGGAAAGGTAGACTCGGATACATTCGGTCTTGATGATCCCGACGTGAAACTCGGTTATACCTTTAACGGCTGGTTCAATGATATTAACAACGAACAATTTAACGAAAGCGCGACTTATACCGATAATAATTACTTTATCGGTGCAGCGGAACAAACTCATTACGTTGTAAAGTATGTAAACGGCAAAGACGAAACGACTAAGCTCGTTCCCGTAGACAACGCTAAACTTACCGCGGATTTGATTGCGCAAGCTCCCGCGACGGGCGAGGGTGAAGTGTTCCTCGGATGGTATAAAGGAGACGTGAAAGCGGAGGCGGGATTAAAAATTTCTTCCGACACGACTTTTACCGCTCTTTCCGTTAAAGAATCCGATTACGTCGGCGCGTGGATTTTAGAGAATAAAGCCGTTATGGTCACTATCGGTAGTGACGGAAAAGCTTCCGCTACTTCCGCAAACATCTATGCAAGGAACGTTGACTATAAGTTTAACGGCGAAACCGGCGCGATAGAATTCAGAAAGAAGAGCGGCATGGTTGACGAAACTTGGACGATTGTAAAAACCGTTACAGGCGTCTCTCTTACCGAACTATATTACGATATGGATTATGAAGCTTGTACCGAAACGTATGCGCTTACCGCATTGAAGGGAACGACGAAAGTTCCTGCGGCGACCTATAGAGCCGATAGAAGCAGCAGCTATATAATAGTCGGCGATAATGCCGTTATTACTAAATTCAACAATGCCGACGTGTTTGGCTTTATAACCGGTGCAAGCGCTACGACTTTGACTGTTAAATATAAAGAAAATGCGGCTTCCGGTTGGAAAACCGTATCGTCAGTCGCTTATACGAGCAAAAACGGAATAAACTTTTTAAGACTAGGCAAACTTAATACGGATCCCGCGCTTTATTCCAAAGATTCCACCGTATCCGAATGGTATAACAGCGTTAACAGATTCTATTTGTACGAGCATAACGCAAACGGTAAAAAAGTTTACACCGTAAGAGATACTAATAATCACTACGGCTATGCCTCTGTAAACGGCGAAGTTCTCGAAGGCGAAATAATAACTATTACGTACGAGCTTTACGGCGGTAATTCGACAAAGACGAAGTATTCTGTCAACTATAAGGTAAGCGGTACATCGCTTATTGCGGCGGGTGCGGAAAAAGGCGAATACAAGTGCGGTGCGGATACGATCGTTTTCGACGGTTTCGGTAATGCGAAAAAGGGCGTAGAAACGCATACGTATTTTGTCAACGGAGCGGGCATCGTCGTTATGGATAACAACGTCGGTTATAAACTCAACGCCGAAAATGCAACTTGCGAACAGCTTGCTTCCGACGGAAAGGCAGGTAACTATACGCAGTTCGGAAACGATAAGTATACGCTTGTCATCGACGGCTTCGGCGGTGCAACCATAACGTATAAGTCGTCGTACGGTTCGCCGAGCGTGTATTCGGGACTTTATACGATTTCATCGGGTAAACTCACTATAACCAAAACTTCTTACACTTATAATAAGACCTACACGATTGAAGAAGAAGGTAAAGTTCTGGTAAGCACGGATAATAAGGTAGTATTCACCGTAAACGGACATGTTATTGAAAGTAAGATAGAAGAATTTGTCGGAGAATACGAAAACGGTTCTGTCGTTATAAAGATTACCGTATCGAACGGTACGCCCTCCGTTGTTATAAACGGCGAAAACGCAACGAGCGTTAAAGCAAATTATAACGGTACTTTAATTACTTTTGCGGCAAAAGACTTTGATTCTGCAGCTTTCCCAAGTACGAAGATTTATTCGTGGTCTGCAAAGCTGGCGGAAGGTAATCTTGTCGTAACGCATGAGTGTATTAAAGGAATGGACGAATACGGCGAAGATTTTGAGTACGAAACGAAGGTTGCTACCTACACGAAAAAAACCGCTTCTACGGAGACCGACGGATTAGAAGGAACTTATAAAGCGGGCGGTAACGTAATTACCCTTGACGGAAAAGGTAACGGCACATATAACAACGGAACAGAATATCCTTTTACCTACTCTGGCACAGGTAATGTTAAGAAGGTTTCTAATTTTGCCGGTTATGATGACGGTGAGAATACCATAACCGTTGTTGACGGTAACATTAAAGTGCATTTTTCCGGCTCGTATGGCGATGATGTTTATAATGCAGTGTTTACAAAGCAGGCTGATACTGACGGCTTGGAGGGCACTTATAAAGCCGGTAGCAACGTCTTAACTCTTGACGGAAAAGGCAACGGTACTTATAACGGAACGGCGTTTACTTATACGGGTGCAGGTAATAACAAAAAGGTTTCTGACTTTGGCGTGTTTACCGATGGTGAAAATGCATTTACGGTCAATGATGACGGAAGTCTTCAGTTGCATTTATCGGGCGACTACGGTGACAATGTTTACAATGCTAAATTTGTTAAACAGTAATCAGTAATATCGTAAAAAAGAAAAGGAGCTGCAATATTGCCGCCCCTTTTCTTTTTAATTGACTTTTTAAAAAAAATGTTGTAGGATAATCAAGAGCTGTTTTTAGAGATTCTCTCTATATTTTGCAAGGTCTTTGCGAAAGCCGTTGAGGGTTGGTGAACGAAGGCGGAGCAGTCAGCAATCGGCGGAGCCGGTTGCATGTAAACAAAAAAAATCGTTAGACAGAATAACCGATCAAACGATTTATGCTTTTGGCAGGGGAGACGAGGCGCGAACGAAGTCCTGCGTAGCCGAAGGCGGAGCAGTCAGCAATCGGCGGAGACGGTTGCGTGTAAACAAAAAATCGTTCGACCGAATAACCGATCAAACGATTTCGTTTCTGGCAGGGGAGACGCGACTCGAACACGCAACCGGCGGTTTTGGAGACCGCTGCTCTACCAATTGAGCCACTCCCCTAAAAGAACAGTAAAATTATATAATAAATATCAGATTTAGTCAAACAAATTGAGGTATAAAATGAAAAAGAAATTTAAATTAGGCGTCATCGGCGCAGGGTTTATGTCGTCTGCCATTGTAAACGGAGCAATAGGTACGTGTTATTTGAAAAATACCGACGTTATAGTCAGTGATCCTTCCGAATCCGCGCTTAAAAAAATGGCAGAAAAAGGAGTGCTTGGAACGACTGATAATGCACGCATTTTTGACGAGTCGGAATTTGTTCTGTTTGCGGTGAAGCCTCAAACTTTTTCATCGGCGGTTGAGCGTGTGAAAAAGGACGGAGAATATAAAATAATCTCCATAATGGCGGGCGTAAAAATAGAAAAAATCAGAAAAATTTTCCCGCGTGCCGTCGTCGCAAGATGTATGCCGAATACACCTTGCTCTGTGGGATACGGAGCGGTCGGAATGGATGTTTCAGGCTTGCAAACGGCTACTGACGCCGAATTTGTAAAGGGGTTGTTCTCCTCCTTTGCGGAGGTTGTTTTAACGCGCGAAGAGGCTCTTAACGTTATTACCGGCATCAGCGGAAGTGCGCCCGCATATTTTTATCTCTTTTTGAAAGGAGTTATAGATGCGGGGGTGAAGCGAGGGTTATCCGAAGAAGAATCGAAAAAACTTGCCGTCAATACTATGATCGGCAGCGGTATGATGGTTAAAAACAATGCGGGCAAATCGCTTGAAGAACTTATAACCGCCGTTTGCAGTAAAGGCGGCACGACAATAGAGGCGGTAAAGGTTTACGAAAGCAGAGGGCTTTCTGAAATTACCGACGAAGCCGTTGACGCGTGCGTAAGGCGAGCGGGAGAGTTGGAGAACCTTTAATGAAAAAGGTCACTATATATACTGACGGTGCGTGTAGCGGTAACCCGGGAAGCGGCGGTTATTGTGCTATTCTTATTTATAATGGCGCGGAAAAGGTCGTAAGCGGGAGCGAGTGGTATACGACGAACAACAGAATGGAGCTTTTAGGCGTTATTAAAGGGCTTGAAGCATTGAAAGAGCCGTGTGAAGTAGACTTATACAGTGATTCGCAATACGTTGTTTCTGCGTTTTCAGAGGGTTGGATTTACGGCTGGAGCAAAAACGGCTGGAAAACTTCTGCTAAAAAAGAAGTAAAAAATCCCGACCTCTGGCAAAGACTTTTGGAACTGACAAAGCTTCATAGGGTTAATTTTATTAAGGTAAAAGGTCACGCCGACAACGAATATAATAATCGTTGCGACGAAATAGCCGTCGGAGAATATAAAAAAATGAAAGCATGACAAAAACGCTCAAAAGTATGGATTTTTATAACATTATTTGTCTGATCGGGTTATAACGCGGATAAGTTTAAAACCCCGTAATATAATATAAATATGGGAAAGAAAGGGATGAACGTTTTAAAAAACGTTTTGAGCGTTATTTTTATTTCGCTTAACGGCTTAACCGGCGTAATATTTGCGGTGTTATATCTGGAAACGTTTGCAGGCGGGTTTGTGGCGGAATATTTTGACGTTGTGCTGACTGTTTCTGTGGTTTTGATAACGGTTCTGACAATGCTTACCATAGCCTTTTTAAGGCATTCGGAGAGTTTTCTATATAGGCTTTTTTTGATAACGGTGATTACCGTAACGGCTGTTGTAGCTACGTTGTACGGGTTAAAGGTTTCCGGTTTTTTGGATAAAACAAACAGCGTGGAAGACCTGCGCGCGTACGTTTCTTCGTTTGGTGAAAACGCGGCGATTATATTTACCTTATTACAGTTTTTACAAGTCGTAGTGTTGCCGATACCCGCGTTTATAACGGTGGCTGCGGGCGTCGTCTTGTTCGGAGCGTTTAAGGGTGCTGTTTTAAGTTGTATAGGTATAATAATCGGGTCTGTTGCGGCGTTTTTTATAGGCAGAGTTTTCGGCTATCGTGTGGCTAAATGGCTGGTCGGTAAGGAGAGCCTTGATAAAGGGCTGAAAACCATAAAAGGCAAGGATAGAATTATTCTGACGTTTATGTTCCTTTTTCCGTTTTTTCCCGATGACGTTTTGTGTTTCGTTGCAGGGATAACGACGATGAGTCCGTTATTCTTTTTGATAATGATTTTCATTACGCGGATAATTTCCGTATTTGCCACTTGTTATTCCCTGAATAACAGCATTATACCATACGACACTTGGTGGGGAATTCTTTTATGGATATTGTTCTTTGCGTTGACGGTCGTTTTAACAGTGTTGATTTACAAAAAAGGAGACAAGATGGAGGCGTTTTTCGCGAAAAGAAAGAAATCTACAAAATGTAAGTAAATTACTTATGATTTATAATTAGATTATGTCACACATAATTACAGTTTTATATTTTTTGAGGAATACAGATGAAAATACTTATATGTAACGACGACGGTATTGAAAGCGGCGGAATCAAATCACTTGCGGAAAAATTTAGCGAAAGACACGAGGTTCTGGTCGTTGCTCCCGACGGCAACAGATCGTGTTGCTCTCATACGCTTACGCTTAACGCGCCTATAAAAATCGTTGAAAAAAATGAGAAAAAATACAGGGCGTACGTTATATCGGGTTATCCCGTGGACTGCGTTAAAGTGGGGTTTCATTTTATAAAGGACTTCGTTCCCGACGTCGTGGTCGCGGGGATAAACAAAGCGCACAACCTCGGAACTGACGTTATGTATTCCGGTACGGTTGCGATAGCTTTGGAGGCTTCTTATTTCGGAGTGTCCGCCTTTGCGTTCTCGTCTTACTCTCACGAAGAAATTGATTTCGGAAAATTTGCCGATATTGCAATAGAAATCGTTGAAAAACTTACTCCGTTATCCCTGTGCGCTCAGGTGTGGAACGTTAATTTTCCTCGTGAAAATGATACGATTAAGGGGATTAGGCTTTGTAAACTCGGTAAATACGTTTATGACGATAAGTACGTCGAGTCTGACGAGGGCGGGTACGTTCTGAAAAGTTCCGAAGCGATACCCGATACGGAAGATCGAGATACGGACGTTTGGCTTGTGAACGAAGGGTACGTTACGATAACTCCGTTAAAAGCGGACGTTACCGATAACGAAACGCTTTATAATACTATAAAGAATAAAATTGATTCAGAGATAGCGATATGAAAAAGGTTTTGGTCGTCGGCGGTGGTGCGGCGGGTATGATGGCTGCGTTTTTTGCCGCAGAAAACGGTAACGAAGTCGTCCTTGCAGAAAAAAACGAGAAGCTCGGAAAAAAGATTTACATAACCGGAAAAGGACGGTGCAACCTGACGAACGACGTGCCGGTAGCGGAGTTTTTCGGGAACGTCGTTAATAATCCTAAATTTTTGTACGGAAGCATATATTCGTTTTCGCCCGAAAACGTATGCGCTTTTTTTGAAAAGCGCGGTCTGACGCTAAAAACGGAGCGCGGAAACAGAGTTTTTCCCGCAAGCGATAAAGCGAGCGACGTGACGAAAACCTTGGAAAAGGCGTTGCGTTCGGCAGGCGTTCGGATAATTCTTGAAACGGAAATAGTAGCTGTTTCCGTGAATGACGGTGCAGTTAACGGAGCCGTAACCCGAAAAAACGAATTTTTAGAAGCCGATTCGGTGATTATTTGCACGGGCGGGGCGTCGTATCCGTTGACCGGTAGTACGGGGGACGGATATGAGTTTGCAAAAGCTTGCGGTCACTCGATTGTATCTCCCAAACCGGCTCTTGTCGGAATAGAGCTTAAAGGCAGAGATTTTCTTCCCTTGCAGGGGTTATCGCTTAAAAACGTACGATTAACGGTTTTTGACGGGAATAAAAAAATATTCGGTGATTTCGGAGAAATGCTTTTTACTCATTACGGAATTTCCGGACCGATAGTTTTGACCTGCTCGTCTTACGTCAATCGTCTCAATCTCGAAAAACTGACTGCTTCCGTGGATTTAAAGCCCGTACTTACGGATGAAGTGCTTGATAACAGGCTTTTGCGTGAGTTCGCGGAGAACAGAACGAAAACGATTTCCGCGGTCGTTCGCTCGCTCGTACCGTCTACGCTCGTGGAACTTATCGTTAAACGTTCCCGAACACCTTCCGCAAAGATTTGCGCGGAAATTACGAAGGAAGAACGAAAACGAATTATTTTCACCCTTAAAAACCTGACCTTCCGGATAAAAGCTTTGCGCCCGTTGGAAGAAGCGATCGTGACGTCCGGCGGCGTAAGCGTTTCGGAGGTGAATCCTAAGACGATGGAAAGTAAAAAGGTTAAGGGATTATTTTTTGCCGGTGAGGTTTTAGACGTGGATTGTCTGACGGGCGGCTTTAATTTGCAAGCTGCGTTTTCTACCGGATACGTTGCGGGTAAAAATGCCTGAACACGGCAAAAATAACCTCTTTGTCTAAATTTTATAGCTATTTTCCGTTGTATCCTGCACGTTTTTGTGGTAAAATATTTCGGTAAGAACGAAAAAGCGGTTTTGCCTTTTTCTAACGGTTGTTTTACCGAAGCGGTAAGCTTGCGACGAAATTTGTTTTTGTGTTTAGATTTTTTGGTTTTTATTGAATAAAACAGGGGTATATATAATATGGATAAAAAAATAACGATAGCTCTCGACGGGCCTTCGGGGAGCGGTAAAAGCACCGTTGCCAAAAGGATTTCGCAGGAACTGGATATACTTTATCTCGATACGGGCGCGATGTACAGAGCCGTCGCTCTCGAAGCGTTAAAACGAGGGGTGGATACTTTCAACGAGTCGGGAATTTCCGAATTTATAGATAATATCGACCTTGAAATAAAATATATGGACGGGACGCAACATACGTTTCTGGACGGAGAAGACGTATCAGAAAAAATTCGCGAGCCGCAGGTTTCTATGGCGGCTTCAAACGTTTCGAGCCTTAAATGCGTAAGGCTTAAAATGGTCGATATGCAAAGAAAAATTGCGGCAAATTCTTCGTGCGTTCTTGACGGGCGCGACATAGGTTCGTTCGTTTTGCCGAATGCCGATTATAAGTTTTTCGTTACGGCAAGCGTGGACGTAAGAGCGGACAGAAGATACAAGGAGCTTTCTTTGAAAGGACATAAGGTAGATTTCGACGAACTTAAAGCGGAAATAGAACAGCGCGATTATAACGACAGGAACAGAGATTTCGCGCCGCTCATTCAGGCCGAGGACGCTGTTTTGATAGATACTTCGTTTATGACCGTTAGTCAGGTCGTAGGAAAAATTTTATCTTATATAAAATAGCTTTCGGGCGGAAACTTTGAGCTTTGTTCTTAATAAAGTTTTTGCTAAGTTATTAAATTAGCGTTTTTGTCAGGTGGTCGGGGATGAATGGCTTTCAAAAAATGATATTGTCGCTGTCTAAATTAGTTTATCCTTCCGTCGTTTACGGCGAGAAGAATCTTCCAAATGGCGGCACGCTTATAGTAAGCAACCATTTGAGCGACGTGGACAGCGCGTTCATCAGACGGCTTTTTAAGAACGACGGCGTTTTTATTCTTGCAAAAAAAGAACTTTTCAAAAACAAACTTTTCGGAAAGATTCTCTCTTCTTACGGGGCGATACCCGTTAATAGGGAAAACCCGGACATGAAAACGCTTCTGACTGCGGCAAACGTCTTGCGGAGAAACGATACGCTCGTTATTTTTCCGGAAGGAACGAGAAACAGAACGGGAAAGACTTGGCTTTTACCTTTCAAGGGCGGTTCGTTCGTTCTTGCGGCAAAAAGCAAAAAACCTATTGTACCGATAGTTATTTTAAGAAAAGCTAAAATTTTCAGAAAAACACCTATCATTATAGGAAAGCCGTTCGAGCTGACCGAGTTTTACGATAAAAAGCTTTCGGGCGACGATATTTCGGAAATGTCGGAAATGGTCGTAAAAAAACTTACGGAGCTTAAATCGGAACTCGAAAATATTCTCTCGGAAAATAAATTAAATAAAAAGACGAGGCGCAAAGGCGAAAAAAAGTCTTTTGCAAACACAAACGAGACACGCGATACGAACGACGGAGAATCCGTCTGTGTTGCGAATAACGTCGACGGGGCTGACGGGAAAGAAAAATCGGATAAAAAATGATTGTTTTAAAAGGTAAACATTGCGGTTTTTGCTTCGGAGTAAAGCGTGCGGTAGATAAAGCCGCAGAGCTGTCGGGAAGCGGAAATTTCGTTCTCGGCGAAATTATACATAACGAAGAAGTGAACGAAAGGTTGGCAAATGCCGGCATAATCAAAATAGACGATATTTCCGATCAGAGATTGACACGCGGCGACACGCTGCTTATTCGTACTCACGGCGAGCCTAAAGCTACGTTCGAGACGGCAAAAAGGCTCGGGCTGAACGTTATAGACTGCACCTGTCCTTTTGTTAAAGAAATACAGAACATTGTAGAGAAGAAACATTCGGAAGGATATAAAATAATAATCGTCGGAAATCCGGCGCATCCCGAGATCAAGGGGATAAACGGTTGGTGCAACGGTACGGCGTTTATAACAGAAAACGGCGAACTGCCGAAGCTCGCCGAGGGCGAAAAGGCGTGTGTGGTGGTGCAAACTACCTATTCCGAAGAAAAATTTGACAGAATAGTAAAAAATTTTGTATTAAACGGCAGTAAAACAGTTGATATTTTCAAAACAATTTGCTATACTACAAGCAAGCGTCAAAGGGAAGCGGAGCTTATAGCGCGCGACTCGGACGCCGTTTTAGTGATAGGCGGTGCAAACAGTAATAATACCGCGGAACTCTTCGAGATATGCAAGAGGTTTTGCAAAAACGTTTTCCGCATAGCCGATCGCAAAAATTTCGATTACGAAAAAATTAAAAATTTTTA
Organism: uncultured Clostridia bacterium; assembly: GCA_934271275.1. Lineage (GTDB taxonomy): Bacteria > Bacillota > Clostridia > Christensenellales > Borkfalkiaceae > UBA1259. Next base: position 125,077 of record CAKQRD010000003.1, read on the forward strand.
TAAAGTAGGAATTGTTCTCGGCGCGTCGACGCCCATCGAACAATTTCAGGAGGTTGTCTCATTTATGGAGAAGGTCACAGAAGAAATTGTTACCACGGAAACCGTTTGTCCCGAAGCTGTCGAAACGCCCGCAGAAGAAACGGTAGCAACCGCACCCGTTGCGGAAGAAACCGAAGTCGCTGCTAATGAAACGGCGGAAGCTCCCGTAGAGGAAGAATCAGAGGAAGAAGCAAAAGCTTCCGAAACGCAGGATACCGAAAACGTTTCCGTAAAGTCCGAGATGGAAGCCGCGTTTGACAATATCAAACCTAACAGAGATTTCAAAATCGGGCAAGTTGTTACCGCAAAGATCTCTTCTGCAAAGGACGACGGGCTTACGCTTTCTATGAAGAACGCGAAAAAAGATTTCGAGCTTCCCAAGGAAGAAATGCTTGGCGAGTATAATAAAGAAGATTATAAAGACAAGATAGGCGAAGAAATTCGCGTTATGGTCGTTGCGAAGAACCCCATCAAGTTCTCCGAAAGGGCAATGGAAAAGGTTCTTAAAGAAGAAGCCGAAATAGAGGAAATCAAAAACGGCAAAATCTTCGAGGCGCAGATAACCGCTACCAACAAGGGCGGACTTACCGGTCAGTATGGTAGCTATCAGGTATTCGTACCTTCTTCGCAGATTAAAATAGGTTTTGTGAAGGAGCTTGACAAATACGTCGGCAAGACTTTGAGGCTTAAAGCAGAAAAGGTCGAATCCCGCGGCGCACGCAAACAAATCGTCGGTTCTCAGAGGGTTATCCTTCTTGCTGAAAAAGAAGAGCGCGACGCGATCCGTGCGGCGAAAGAACAAGAGTTCTTCGATAATATTCAGGACGGCGACATCGTTCTCGGAACTCCCGTAAGATTTGCTTCTTTCGGCGCGTTCGTAGAAGTAAACGGCTTCGATTGTCTCGCTCATATTTCCGACCTTTCCTGGACGGGTTGCGAACAATGTTCGGACGTTCTTGAAATCGGCAAAACCTATGAGTTCAAGATTCTTAAAATCGACAGAGAAAACAAAAGGGTTTCCGTCGGTTATAAACAGCTTCAACCCAAACCTTGGGATACCGTTCTCGAAAGATACCACGTCGGCGACGTTGTCAAGGGCAAGGTTGTCAGAATAGTAAGCTTCGGCGCATTCGTTCAGGTCGAAAAGGGAATTGACGGACTTGTTCACGTTTCTCAAATCTCCAACGAGTGGCTCGAAAATCCCGTAACCGCTCTTCAAGTCGGACAGGAGGTCGAAGCAAAGATTCTCGGCATAGACGTCGAAAAAGAAAAGATGAACCTCTCTATTAAGGCTCTTTTACCCGAGGTTCAGAAGCCTGAAAAGAACGACGAAGAAGGCAAGGGTAAAAAACGCGGCGCGAGAAAGGTCGAAGAAGACGGCGAAACCGAACTTCACGAATGGAAAGATTCCGATAACTCCGGAGCATCTATTGCAGAGCTTCTCGGCAACAACTAATATAATATTAAAATCAAAACCACTCGTACAAAGCGAGTGGTTTTTGAATTTTTTATAAAGATTTTATTGCTCTTTCGGCTATGAAAGTATAATCGGTCGGGGAAGTGAATAACATTTCTTTTATTGCAACTTTCAAAAATTTGTGCAAAATTTTATTTCGGGAGTATCATATGGGTTGGTTTAACTATGTCGGGCTATGTATAATGGCAGTTATAATGGTTCCGAATATCATTTTTGCGTGCGTAAAAAAGGACGGGTTCAAGAATTCGCAAGAGAATATTTTGCTCGAAAAGATTGAACAAGTCGGCAGGTTCGGCTCGTTTATTTTTATGATAATCAACGTGCCTTATACTTACTTTAATTTCTTTTTTGACGGCGCGTTTTGGGTATATCTTTCGATCTCGGCGATGTTATGTTTGGCTTATATCGTGATATGGTTTATTTGTTGGGAGAGATTTTTTGTTTTTCGCTCATATGCTTTATCTATAATTCCGTCGATTTTGTTTATTTTCAGCGGTGTAATGCTTCTTAATATTCCGCTTTTGCTCTTTTCCGTGATTTTTGCAGTTGCCCATATAACGATTTCTATCAAAAACGCTAAAAACTGAAAAATTTAACCGAAATCTTAAAGCGCTCCTCTTCGGGGCGTTTTTTTGTTCTAATTATTGCGGTGAGGTAATAAATTATAATAAATGGATTTCTATTTTTTACCGCCGCGAATATTTAGAGGGTTAGGGCGTGTCGAGCTTTCGGACGTATATGAGATAAGATTAAGAAAAAACTTTCCCGTTATCCTGAACGGTTTGCGTGGTAAAAGTTATCTCGGGGAGTGTGGGCAGACCTTGTTGAGAGATAAAGCGATCATCTGTCGTGAAGAAGATATAAACTTTGTCGTCGAGACTGTTACGGAACGCTCCTTATACGCTTTTAACGAAGAAATAAAACAAGGATTTTTGACTGCAAAAAACGGGGTGCGCATAGGGCTGTGCGGAGAGTGCGTTTTTGAGAATGAATCGGTTGTAACGATAAAGAATTTTTCCTCTTTGAATATAAGAATTCCGAGAGAGATACCCGATTGCGCCGACTTTATTTATAAGAGTATTTTTTCAAACGGGATACTCAACACGCTTATAATAGCCCCGCCTTCTAAGGGAAAAACGACGGTATTGAAAGATTTAATCAGAAAGCTTGACGCGCGATGCGACGTATCTGTTCTGGTAATGGACGAACGGGGCGAGTTTGCCGCCGTTTCGGGAGAAAACATAGATAAAACGGTTTATTCGGACAAGTTGTTCGCGTTTACATACGGTCTGCGTTCAATGTCTCCGGATGTTGTCGTGACTGACGAGCTTTTTTGCAAAAGAGATTTTGCCTGTGCAAAAGCCGCGGCGGACAGCGGGGTTAAGATTATAGCGAGTATGCACGGAGAAAGCATAAAAGATGTTTTGAAAAAAAGCTTTTTTGCAAAAGGAGTGTTCGAGCGATACGTCGTTATAAAAGGGCGTGACGCTACGCTCGATAAAGATTTGATTTACGACGAGGAGTTTAACCTTATATGCGATTGATTACGGGAATAATATTGCTTGTCGTCAGCACCTTTTTAGGCTTTTCCTATTCCGGAAGATACGGCGAACGAAGAAAGACCTTCGAGCGACTCGGCTCGTTCAATTCGCGGGTTAAGACCGAAGTAGTTTTTTCAAAGGGTTCGCTTGTATCTCTCGTAAAAAATACCGATTGCGATAATCCCGCGACGGAGTATATACGGGATTTCTTTCTTGAAAAGAAGGAAAGCGAAGACAAACTTAAAATCTTTACGAAGGAAGAAAAAGATTTTTTTACTGATTACGTTCGTCGGATAGGACAAGGCGATAAGAAATCTCAAACGGATTATCTGGAAGCCGCCGAAGCAAAAATAAACGGATATATCGCCGCGGCAGAGGAAGCCGATAAAAAATATAGACCGCTTTGCATAAAGCTCGGTTTTTTGTTCGGGCTTATAATACTTATCATTCTTTTATAGGTGTAAAAATTGAACGTAGACATAATTTTCAAGATTGCCGCAATAGGCATACTTATTACGGTTATCACGCAGGTTTTGAAAAAAAGCGATCGAGACGATATTGCAACCCTCGTTTCTCTCGCGGGACTCATTATAGTTTTGTCACTCGTTATAAATATGATTAGCGAGCTTTTTGAAACGATAAAAACGATATTTAATCTGTATTGATATGATAAAGCTTGCCGCGCTTGCTCTTACTCTCGGAGTTATAGTGATTTACCTTAAAAACGTCAATTCAGAGCTGTTCGTTCTTGCTCTTATCGGCTCCGGAATAGTGCTTTTATATTCTGCCGCGGAATATTTTATGACGGCGATAGATTTTTTCTCTGCCATAATTCAGAAAACGGGCGTAAAAAGTGAGTATTTTGAAATTATTTTTAAATGTGTGGCGATAGGGTATCTTGTGGAGTTTGCCGCGGGAACGCTTGCCGACGCGGGACTTAACAGCCTTGCGGACAAACTCGTGCTTATCGGTAAAGTTGTTATAATAAGCGTTTCAATGCCTATAATCTACGCGGTTTTTAATCTTTTAACGGGGCTTTTGCAATGAAAAAGAAATTATTCGGATTGATTGTTTTTGTGGCGTTTCTTGCGTTCTTCTTTGCGTCTTATTACGTTTCACCGCCCGAAAAAACCTATGCGGACGAGCTTTCTGACGGAATACAGGACGAGCTTGAAAATCTTGATTTAAGCGAGCTGGAACGGTTTTATAATGAAAACGTTAAAACGGGTGACGTAAATTTTACGGATGCAATAAAAAATCTTTTGGAAGGAAAATATGAGTTCGATTACGGTAGTTTGCTCGATTATTCGTTTAAGGTCGCGCTCGGCGACGTTTTCAGAATGTTGCCGACTTTTTTGAGCGTTATAGCAATATGCGTTTTATGCGCGCTTTTAGCCGGCGTTAAGGGTTCGTTTTTCGACGAAGGTATTGCGGAAATTATTTTTTTCGTTTGTTCTTTGTGTGTTGTTTTGCTTCTTTCGACCGAAATTCTCGCGATATGGCAATCCTCGCAAAAAGCTATTGAAAATATAGCGATTTTGTGTGAGATTATGTCACCCGTAATCCTTACCTTGATGATAGCTTCGGGCGGAACGGTGTCCGCTTCGGTGTATAAGCCTTCCGTTTTATTTTTGTCGGGAGGGGTTATAGGTATAATTTCAGACGTTATTTTTCCGCTCGTCGGGATAATGATAATTTTTTCGGTAGTGAACGCTTTTTCGAGAAGCGTTAAACTTAATAAGTTTTCGGACGGAATCGCCGGCGCGATAAAATGGATTATCGGGCTGTCGTTCACCGTTTACGGTTTATTTTTGTCCGTTCAGGGCATTACGAGCGCGACGTTCGACGGAATTTCTTTGAAAGCCGCGAAGTACGCCATTTCAAATTCGGTGCCGATAGTCGGCGGATATATACGAGACGGATTCGATCTCGTGGTTGCGGGTAGCGTGCTTATAAAAAATGCGGTCGGAATAACGGGAGTATTCGCTTTATTTTTCGTGTTGCTTTCTCCGATCGTGCAAATAGCAAGCGCGTCCGTGCTTTTGCGTTTGACTTCCGGCTTTGTCGGTGCGATTGCGCCAGACGCTTCGGCCTCCGCGCTATGTTCGGAACTTAATAAGGGAACAAATTATATAGCCGCGGCGGTTTTGTGTTCAGGACTTGCGTTTTTTGTAACCGTACTGCTGATGATTTTTTCCGCGAACGCGTTCATATAATTATGAAGGAGTGGATTTTGTCGGTATCCGTTACGGTGCTGATTTGCGGATTGATTTTTTTAATATTACCTAAAAGCAAAGTTTCAAAAGCGATAAAAACCGTCGCTTCTTTCGTTACGGTCTTTTCGGTTATTCAGCCGTTGGTCGGCTTGGACGTTTCGGATTTGATTTCCGAAAGCGTTTTCGGAAGCGGGGAAATCGTCGTTCAGGAAGAGTATCTCGATTATACGGGAAGGCTTCGCGAAAGTATTTTAAAGAAAAAAATCGTCGGCAATTTGGAAAAAACAGGCATAAAGCTCGATGAGGAGAATATATATATAATATCGGACTGCTTGTCCGAAAAAGGATTTTTTGTCGAGAGGGCGGAAATCAATTTGAAAAATGCGGTTATCATTACGGAAAACGAGCATATAGATATTAAAGAAGAGGTTAAGGCGATTGCGTGCGAAGTGCTGGGCGTGACCTCAGACAGGGTGAAAATTTATGAACGGTAACGATGGGGGAAAACGAGATAACGCAGGAAAATCGTTTATCAGTAAAATCAAAGACAATAAAAAAATATATTACGCGATAGCTTGTATCCTTTCCGTTTTGCTGATTTTGTTCGTATTCGGCGGAAATGCTTTTAGCAAAACCTCATCTGGAAACGAAACAACCGACGAGGTGAGTATTTACGTTTCGGGATTAGAAGAGCGGTTGACGAGAATACTTTCGGAGGTTGGCGGAGTCGGAAAGGTCTCGGTGGCGATAAAGGTGGAATCCGGTACTGAAACGGTGATTGCGACAAAAACCACCGTTACGGAAAATGCGAACGGCAAAGAAACGGTGGAAACGCCTATACTTGTGAACGGAAAACCCGTCGTGTTAAAGGAATTGTATCCGAAAATTTCGGGAGTGCTGATAGTTGCGGAGGGGGCGAGCAACTTTTTAACGCTCAGAAAAATTCAACAGGCAACCATTTCCTTTCTCGGCGTTGAACTTAATAAAATAGAAATTTTGACAATGAAATAAAAAAAGGAGAAAAAATATGTCAAAAAAGAAGAAAATTATCGTTTTATCCTGCATGATCGCACTGCTTGCCGTAACCGCGGTCTTTAATTTCGTGTTAACCGCCGACAGGGTGACCAACGCCGAACAGGTTTCGGGAAGTTCAGCAAACTATTTTTCGCAGTACAGAACCGAGCGAATGACCACTCGTAACGAAGAGCTTTTACAGCTTGATTCCGTTATAGCCGCGTCTGCTACCGACGCTTCGGAAAGGGCGGAAGCTTTGAAGCTTAAAACCGAACTTACACGCAATACCGAAAGGGAAATGCTGCTTGAAACGCTTATCAAGGCCTACGGGTTCGAGGACGCCGTTGTGGTTATAGGGCTTGATTCCGATAACGTGAACGTTATGACGAAGTCAGAAAATCTTACGACCGACGACGCCATAAAGATTTATACGATAATTTCGGAAGAAATATCGATTTCGCCCGAAAACGTAAAAATTATACCTATTTCTTAAAGCTAAATTCAAAAAACGCTATGCAAAATAAATATTTTGTGATACAATAATACAGGGAGTCGGAGATTTGCGAAAAACTATTTCCGACTTCGCCGTGTTTCAAAAAATCGGAGAGCGGCGTTTGTTCTTTTTGCGCCTGCGTTTTTGTAAAAAGCGTTTTGCGGCAGAGTAAAACCTTTCGATCTTTTTGAAATTCGGAAAATTATTTTTCGGAAGGATATTTATGGCGCATTTCAAAAAAATACCTCAGAAAAGAAGCGAAGATAAGATAATTTACGGCGACGGAATCGTTGACGGAATAGTTCTTATCGCGCTCGAAGAAGTGCCTTATGCGGAGCTGTATTCGCTTAAAACGCATAAATCAGGACATAACAAATCGGTAAAAGTGTATTTCGATAAGGACGGCGTTCACGTTGACGTAAAAGTCAAAATACATTTTACGCAGTGCGTGTCCGATATGGCGTTTAAAATTCAGGAAACCGTAAGGCATAATATCGAATCTATGACGGAATATCACGTTGCGGGAGTCAACGTTATCGTTAAAGGCGTACTGTTCGGGGACGTAACCGTTTCCGAACAGAAGGACGCTCATACGGCGGAAAAAGAGGCTTCCGCAAACGGCGATTCGACCGTTGTCGCAGAAAAACAGGCGTCGGAAGATAGTTCAACTTCTTTGAACGGCGAAAAAACGACGGATAATAACGATGCAGCTACGGACGGAGATAATAAGGAAAGCTAATGAGAAGTCTTGCGAGAGAATGCGTTTTTAAATTTATATTTTCACGGCTCTTCAATCCGAATGATGAAGGGCTTTTTACTGTTTTGACGGAAGAACTTTCGGATAAGGATAAGGGCTTTGCAAAAGAGCTTCTTTATGCAATCGACGATAAGTACGCCGATTACGAAGTAAAAATTACCGAATTATCTAAAAATTATCGTGCGGACAGGATTCTTTCCGCAGACAAGTGCGCTATGATTTTAGGTATGGCGGAGCTGGACGCGTTTCGCGAAACCGATACGCCGATAATTATCGACGAGGCGGTTAAGCTCGCCGCAAAGTTTTCTACCGAAAAAAGCACGGATTTCGTGAACGGTATTCTTGCAAGCTACGCCGAGGAAACGCGAAATGGCTAACGTTATAGACGGAAAGGCTCTTGCCGCGCGTATTAAAGAGGAGACTAAAGAAAAGGTTGCGGAGTTTTATCGGGTAATCGGCAGGACTATTAAACTTGCGGTCGTAATGGTCGGAGATAATCCCGCTTCTGCGGTATACGTCAGAAATAAAGTTAAGGCGTGCGAATTTGTCGGTATTGAGTCGCTTTCTTTTACCCTTCCCGAACATTCCCCCCAAAAAGACGTAGAAGAACTCGTTGCCTCGCTTGCGGAGGACGGGGGGATAGACGGAATTCTTGTTCAGCTTCCCTTGCCGAGCGGGCTTGATGAAGAAAGAATTCTCAGTCTTATACCTACGGAAAAGGACGTAGACGGTTTTTCCGAGGGTAACGTGGGAAAACTCTTGCTTGGGAAAAGCTGTATTGCGGCGTGTACTCCGAGCGGTATTATAGAAATGCTTAAAAGCACGGGCGTTGAACTTTCCGGCAAGCACGCGGTCGTTATCGGTCGCAGTAATATAGTCGGTAAGCCGGCGGCGCTTTTATTGCTCAATGAAAACTGTACCGTTACGGTATGCCACAGTAAAACCGAAAACATAAAAGAGATTTGCAGACAAGCGGATATTCTTGTGACGGCCGTCGGAAAGCCCGAATTCGTTACCGCCGATTTCATTAAAGACGGCGCAGTAGTTATAGACGTCGGTATAAACAGGACGGCTGACGGGCTTAAAGGAGACGTCGATTTTTACGGAGCGGCTAAAAAAGCTTCTTATATTTCTCCCGTTCCGGGCGGGGTCGGACCTATGACGATTGCGTGTCTTATGAAAAATACCTGTATTTGCGCGTTCAGGAGAGAAAAAATTGAATATTGACAACAAGTACGCCGAATACGTCTCGTATTTTGAGCAAACATTAAGGGGTTCTTTGAACGGTCTCGATAAAAACGCCCCGAACGTTATAAAAGAAGCGATGAAGTACGCCGTTTCGGACGGGGGTAAGAGAGTTCGTCCTGTTTTATGTTATGCCGCAAGCGAAATGCTCGGTTTAAATAAAGAGGCTGTTAAAGAGCTTGCTCTTGCCGTCGAATTTATTCATTCATATTCGCTCGTTCACGACGATTTGCCCGCTATGGATAACGACGATTATAGAAGGGGTAAATTTTCGACGCACAAGAAATTCGGGGAGGCGTTCGGGATTCTTGCCGGGGACGCACTCTTAAATTATGCGTACGAGATTTGTTTAAGATCAGATAATTTTGATGCGGCGCACGCTCGCGCGCTATACGCGATTGCCGAGTGTGCAGGGTATTCGGGTATGATCGCAGGACAAGTTTTGGATCTCGATTGCGAAAAGCTTGAAACAGCAGACGAAAAAACGCTTTATTCGATATATGAGAACAAAACGTCGAAGCTTTTGACCGCACCGCTTCTTGCCGCTTCCGAATTGTGCGGAGGCGCATACCGAGACGAACTTGAAGAATACGGAATAAATCTTGGAATAACATTCCAGATCACGGACGATTTTATGGATGCGGACGGGGATTTTGCCCATATAGGAAAAACCCCGAAAAAAGACGAAAAAGAAAACAAACTTACGTCAATTAAAGTTTTCGGAAGAGACGGCGCGAGAGGTCTGGCGAAAACGCACTACGAGCTTGCAAAAAAGGCAATAAACGCCGTGCCGAATTCTGAGTTTCTTTCCGCGTTTTTAGATAAACTGTATAAGAGAACCTTCTGATGAGATTAGACGTTTACCTTGCCGAAAAAGGTTTTTTCGACACCAGAACGAAAGCGAAGCAAGCCGTAGAACGGGGCGAAGTCTATATAGACGGTAAGCAGGCAAATAAAGCTTCCGCGGAAATGGTTTGGGAAAAGAATTACCTCATAGAGAGGATTTGCGAAGAAGATTTCGTGTCTCTCGGCGGGTTTAAGCTTTCAAAAGCGATTAAAGACTTCGGGATAAACGTAGAAGGTTTGTGTGCGGCTGACGTCGGAGCAAGTACGGGAGGTTTTACCGATTGCCTTTTGAAAAACGGCGCAAAGCGCGTTTATGCTGTAGACTTAAATGACGGGCTTCTTCACAACCGTTTAAAAATAGACGATAAAGTGGTTTCTGTTATAAAGAATGCAAAAGATTTGGAGTGGGGCGATTTTGGCGAGCGAATAGATTTTTTAACCGCCGATTTGAGTTTTATATCGGCAACGCTCGTTCTGCCTGTTTTTTATAACCTCCTGGATTCAGGCGCGCGCGTGATTTTGCTTATTAAACCGCAGTTTGAAAACGAGAGAAGGATTCGTTGTAAAAACGGCGTTATTAAGGATAAAAAAATCATAAAAGCCGCCTGTAAAAAAGTATATGAAGCCGCGACCGGTTGCGGTTTTTTGCCGATTGACGTAACATGCGCGCCTTTACATAAGGATAAAAACGTCGAATTGCTCATATTGTTAAAAAAAGAGAAGGGCGAAATTCCGCTTTTTGATGATTTTATAATAAAAGTGTTTAATAAAAAATAGGATAATTGATGTTTTTGCGCTTTTTGCGCAAAAAGAGGAGATATGAAGGTTTTAATATATTCTAATACGGAAAAAGATCCGGGAGGGCTTTGTCTCGAATGCTTAAAAAGAGAGCTTTCATTGCGAGGTGCGGAATTCGATTTGATCGACCTTGACGAAGAACCTCCTAAAACGCATTACGACGGGGTTTTCGTTATAGGCGGAGACGGGACAATTTTGAGAAGAACCGAATACGCAAACGAAAACGGAGTGCCTATAATCGGAATAAATGCGGGAAAGCTTGGTTTTTTGAGCGAGTTCGAGCGCGCGGAGATTCCGGAAGCGGTCGAGATGTTTTTGAACGGCGAGCTTGTCAAGGATTTAAGAGCGACTTTACTCGTAAAATTCAAGGGTAAAAAATATTACGCATTGAACGACGCCGTGGTGCAGAGGCTTTATAACGATATGCACGGCGCTGTTTTGACCGCGGGGGTAGAAATAGACGACGTAAAAGTGGATACCGTATGCGGAGACGGCGTAATCGTTGCGACGCCAACCGGTTCGACGGCGTATTCGCTCTCTGCGGGCGGCGCGATACTCGCACCGGGGATAAACGCGTCTCTGATAACGCCGATAGCGGCTCACTCGTTCTCACAAAGACCCGTCGTTTATTCATCGTCTTTGAAATGCGTAGTCACGCTTCTTGCCGGCGACTGCGCGGCACTTGTTATTGACGGAAAAATGGTTGAGACGATGAGTAAAGGCGAAAACGTAGAAATAGTAAAGGCCGAAAAGCCTACGATATTTTTAAGGAGGAAAACTTTTAACTTTTTCGATCGACTTACCGAAAAGTTGAAGGACAGACCGGACGAAAGATTATGACGAAAAAAGAAAGATTGAAGCTCATTGCGGAGCTTGTGGAAAACAATGAAATCAGCACTCAGGAAGAGCTTACCGAAATTTTGGTTTCTATGGGACACGACGTGTCTCAGGCAACCGTTTCGCGCGATATAAGGGAGTTGAACCTCGTTAAAGGCGAGGGACGGGAAAAACGTTCCAAATACGTTCGTCCTACCGTCGGGCGCGGAGAAGTTTCGCCTAAAATAATAGATATTTTTACGCATATCACCAAATCTATCGACGTGGCGGGAAATCTTATAGTTATAAAGACTATCAGCGGGAACGGCTCGTCTGCCGGCAGCGTTATAGACCAGCTGAATATCGAAGGGATACTAGGAACAGTTGCAGGCGACGATACTCTTCTCGTTATTTCGAGAACCGCCGCAGATGCGGAAAGGATTGTTAAAACGTTGAGGATGCTTTAATGCTGGAAAGGTTGACCGTTAAAAACTTTGCGCTTATAGACAACGCGCAAATATCTTTTACCGAAGGGCTTAACGTAATGTCCGGCGAAACGGGTTCGGGAAAGTCGGTTATAATAGAGGCTCTTAACTTCGTTTTGGGTGCAAAACCCGAACGCTCGCTTATCCGCAACGGCGCGGACGAGTGTTTTGTTTGTGCAGAATTCGGGGTGGAAAATAACTCTGCGGTAAAAGAAATTTTTAACGAGCTTGAATTCGACGACGAGGATATTTTGATTATTTCCCGTCGTTTTTCGGTTTCAGGAAAAACTTCCGTAAAGATAAACGGTAATTCGGCAACAGTCGGAATGCTGAAAAAGTTTACGGCGAAGCTCGTAGACGTTCACGGTCAAAGCGAGCATTTCGCTTTACTTTCTACCTCTAATCAATTAAAACTACTGGATAAGTTTGGCGGCGAAGAAATTGCTAAAATCAAGGATGTGTTAAAAAATCTTTATTCAGAATATAAGCAAACCGCGTACGAGCTTAACGAGCTTGGCGGGGATGAAAACCATAGGCTTATCAGGCTTGACGTTTTAAGCTTCCAGATAAACGAAATCGAGGAATGCGATCTTAAAGAGGGTGAAGAGGAGCGGCTTTCGGTTGACAGAGATAAGCTTATGAACAAGGAACGTATAGCCGTTGCTCTTGCCGGAGTTTGCGACGCTTTCGGTGGTGATGGCGGCATCGGGGATTCACTCGGTAATTCCGTCAAAGCTGTATCTTCTTTATCAAAACTCGGGGTAGAGTATTCCGAACTGTCGGACAGGTTGAACACTATATATGCGGAGCTTGAGGATGTGAATTCGACAGCGGAAAATCTGCTCGAAGCTCTTGATGACGACGAATTAAACGCCGACGAAATTGAAGAAAGATTAGAGAAAATTAAAAAAATAAAGAAAAAGTACGGCGCGAATTTTGACGAAATATCGGATTTCTTAAAAAACGCTATCGAAGAAAAAGAAAAATTAGAAAATTTTAACGAAATAGCGCAAAAACTGCTCTCTCGTTCGGAAAAGCTTAAAAACGAGATTTACGAACAATATTCGGTGTTGAGTTACGCAAGAAAAAAATATGCCGAAGTTTTTGAAAAAAACGTTTTAAGTGAGCTTGCGGAACTAAAAATGGACAAGGCAAAATTCAAGGTAGGGTTCGGGACGTTCCCGAAAAAGGAAGATTGTAAATTCGATACGGCAAACGGCGCGGATGACGTCGAGTTTGAATTTTCGGCAAACCTTGGAGAACCGTTAAAGCCGCTCGGGGCTGTGATAAGCGGCGGGGAAATGAGCAGATTTATGCTGTCGGTAAAAGCTCAAACGGCAAAATACAACGACGTTTCTACCTTTATTTTTGACGAAATCGACGCCGGTATCAGCGGGGCTGTTGCAAAAGTTGTGGCCAAAAAGCTTTGCAGAATATCGGATTCCGTTCAAGTGATAGCAATTTCTCATCTTCCGCAAATCGCTTCCTTTGCGGATAACTCCTTGCTTATTTACAAAACCGAAGAGGCGGGTAATACGTTTACGCGTGTAAGAACGCTTGACGGTAATGACAGAGTTAATGAAATTGTGAGGCTTGTTGGCGGAGCGAGCGATAATGAAGCAGCCGTTTCGCTTGCAAAAACTCTTTTAAGCGAAGCAGAAGAGTATAAAAAATCGGTTAAATCTTAATATAATAGTTTTTATTGAATAATCACGGGAAAGATCGTTTGCCGATTCGAGCGCGCTTCTTTCCCGCTTTTATTTTAAAGTGAATAAAGATTTTTGCGTTGCACATTATAAAAAGGTCGGAGTATATATGAAAAAAATAAGATACTTAATCGTTGCCGTTTTAACCGCCTTTATTTTTGCTTCTTTTGGTGGAAGTGCGGCGTATGCTGAGGAAAATTCCGTTTATCTCGGCGGAATGACTGCGGGTTTTTCGTTACAGACTCGCGGAGCGTACGTTATAGGAATTTCTGACGTTTTGACGGAAAGAGGGTTGGTATCGCCCGCTAAAAACGCCGGAATTATGGTCGGAGACGTGATTTTGTCTATTGACGGACTTGAGGTAAACGACGCTGCCGATATAGAAAAAATCGTACGGGACGAAAAAGAGAAGACTCTGCGGGTAGAGCGTTTGGGCGAAACGTTATTTATGGGGGTAGTACCCGCAAAAGATACCGGCGGGAAATACAGGCTCGGAATTTTTATCAGGGAAGGAGTGAACGGCATAGGCACGGTGACCTTTATACAGGGGAACAGACTTGCGTCGCTCGGTCATCCTGTGTCCGGACAGAATGGACAAGCATTGGAAATCAGAGGGGGGAGTCTGTACGGTTGTGACGTAACCGGCGTAGTTAAAGGAGAAAGGGGCGCGCCCGGCGAATTGCGGGGAGTATTTGTAAAAAGCAAAATTTTAGCTTCGGCAGATAAAAATCTTTACTGCGGAGTTTATGGAAATCTTGATAAAAGCTTTGACAAAACAGATTTAAGAAAAATAGAAACGGGAGAAGGAAAAATGGGAGAAGCAAGTATTTTTTCAAACGTAGACGGCAATGCTCCGAAGGAGTATAAGATTTCTATTGTAAAGGCGAGCGGTTCGGATTCGTATGATAAAAATTTCGTCATAAAAGTTACGGATAAAGATTTGCTCGATAAGACGGGCGGTATAGTTCAGGGAATGAGCGGCAGTCCTATCGTTCAGAACGGCAAGCTTATCGGTGCGGTAACTCACGTTTTTGTCAATGATCCGACAAGAGGGTTCGGCATATCTATCGATAATATGCTAAATAATTAGTAAATTTATAATAATCTCAGCACAAATTATGTCTGACATAATGCATAAAAACGTAAAGAATACAGAAAATATTTTCGGAGGGAGACTTTATGAAGAAAAGATTTTCTGTTTTTTTTATTGTGTTTGCATTCATATTATCGCTCGGTGCGATCGGAAGCCTGAGCTTTAAAAACAAAGCTTTTGCGGAGGAGTTTGAAGAGAAAATCGAAAGCAAGTCTGCGTATCTTGCAGACTATAATTCGGGAACGGTAATTTATGAAAAAAATTCCGCGGAACGTTTGCCGATAGCGAGTATGTGTAAAATTATGACGCTATTGCTCACGTTTGAAGAAATCGATCTCGGAAATTTATCTTTTGACGAAGACATTATAGTCAGCGATAACGCCGCCGGTATGGGCGGCTCGCAGGTGTTTTTAGAGACAAATGCGAGCTATAAGGCCGAAGAGCTTATAAAAAGTGTCGTCGTTGCTTCCGCAAACGACTCATGCGTGGCTTTGGCGGAGAGAATCTGTGGTAGCGAACAGGCGTTTACCAAAAGAATGAACGAACGCGCGAAGGAACTTGGAATGGACGATACCGTTTTTGCAAATTGCACAGGACTCCCTAAGGCAGGGCAGTATTCTTGCGCAAAGGACGTCGCAAAAATGTTTTCAGCACTCTTATCGCACGATTATTATTTCAAGTTTTCAAACGTGTGGTTGGATAAAATTTCTCACCCGAAAGGAAGGCTAACCGAAATTTCAAACACAAACAAGCTTGTCAGGTTTTACAACGGTTGCGACGGAGGAAAGACAGGTTATACGAGCGAGGCCGGACACTGCCTTTCAGCCTCAGCGACAAGGGACGGAATGAGGCTCGTTTGTGTGGTAATTTCTTCTCCGAGCAGTAAAACGAGATTTAAGGAAGTTTCTTCTTTGTTTAATTTTGGGTTTGCAAATTTCACGAATAAGCTCATAATTGACGAAAACGAGCCTCTCGATTTAACCGTAAACGTTGAGAAAGGCAAAAAATCGTCTATAAAAGTTGTTCCTGAAAAGTCTTTTTACGCATTTTCAGGAAAAAACGACAAAAGAGCGTTTGAGTTTGATTTTAAGCAGGAAAACAGGATAGTCGCGCCGATTGTAAAGGGGGACGTTGTGGGAACTTTATATGTTTACGAAAACGGCGTCGAGGTAGGTTCGGTAAACATTCTTGCAATGGAGGACGTTGCGCAAAAAGGTTTTATCGACGGTATTTACGACGTGACGGATAACTGGACTTTGGTCGGCTGAAATTTTATAATTTTAGCCGAAAACCGTTACCTCGCGGCGGATACGATAATTTTTTCAGTCTTTTATAAGCGTGGATTTCATAGGGCATAAAAATAATTTAACGCGCTATCGTTGACTTTTCTTTATTTGCTTTGGTAAAATTGATAAAGAAAATGTGATCGGAGTGCAATATGAACGAAAGAGATACTCTAAACGTAAATAAAAACGGAAAACTCGTTGTCGGCGGTATTGACGCGAGGACGCTTGCGGATAAATTCGGTACGCCGTTATACGTTATGGATAAAACTCATATCGTGAATATGTGCAAAATCTTTTCCGAAACGCTTAAAAACGAATACGGAGACGGGTTGGTTTCTTACGCATCCAAAGCTTTTTGCTGTAAAGAAATGTACAGAATAATAAACGATTGCTCTCTCGGGGCAGACGTCGTTTCCGGCGGGGAACTTTACACTGCTATAAAAAGCGGTTTTCCCGCGAAAAAAATGACCTTTCACGGTAACAATAAATCGGCAGAAGAACTTTCCGAGGCTGTCGTTTGCGGCGTCGGGGAAATCGTTATTGATTCTTTTAACGAAATAGACGATTTAGATAAAATTTGCGAAAAACTCGGAAAGAAACAAAACGTTCTTATCAGAGTGAACCCAGGTGTCGAAGCACATACGCATCACTTTATTCAGACCGCAAAACCGGATTCTAAATTCGGTTTTTCCGTTTCCGACGCAAGCGCGGAACTTGCGATAAAAAAAGCTTCTGCGGCAAAGAATCTTTCCTTAACGGGATTGCATTGTCACATAGGTTCGCAGATATTCGAGAAAAAATCATTCGTGCTTGCAGTAGACAAAATGACCGATTTTTATAAAAAGGTGAGAGACGAGCTGGGAATAGAGTTTTCCGTTCTTAATCTCGGCGGGGGCTTTGGAATATATTATTCGGAAGGCGACCCGAAGCTTAAACTTTCCGACTATGCTGAATATATAAAAACAATTGCGGGCGAGTTAAAAAGGTGCGTAAAGGAAAAAGAGCTGAAAAAACCGTTTTTGATGCTCGAACCGGGGCGCTCGATTGTAGGAGAGGCGGGAATCACTCTTTATACGGTTGGGAGAACGAAAGAAATTAAGGGTATAAAAAATTACCTTGCCGTTAACGGCGGAATGTTCGATAACCCGAGATTTGCTTTGTATCAGGCGAGATATACGGTCGCTGCGGCAGAAAGAATGAACGATTCGCCCATAAAAAAATATTCGATAGCGGGCAAATGCTGCGAAAGTGGGGATCTGATAGCAGAAGACTGTATGCTTCCCGAAATGCGGGAAGGAGAGCTTTTAGCTGTATTTTCTACCGGCGCTTACAATTATTCTATGTCGAGCAATTATAATCGTAACCCTGTTCCTCCCGTCGTGGTGGTTGAAAACGGAACGGCTTATTATGCCGTCAAGCCGCAAACCTACGACGATATTATTAGAAACGACGTTTAACGAGGGATGTCGGCTGTTTTTTGCTTTATGCAAACGACGAAAGACTGAACTTTTTGCAAAAAATAGTATCAAACGGATATAAAACGCTTGCTGTGCGGGCGTTTTTTCTTGCTTTTTCAGGAGATTTATAGTATACTGAAAAAGTGTTCGTATCGGACTCCGATTAAACGCAAATCGTAAAAGCAAGAAGGGAGGTTATTATGGTAGAAAGGCTGATGAACGAGTACATACCGATTTTTTTAGCTTTGCTGATAGTTCTTCCTTTTCACGAATTCGCGCACGCGTTTGCCGCGGTAAAGTGCGGAGATATGACGCCTAAATTAAACGGCAGATATACGCTTAATCCTATGGCTCATTTCGACACGTTGGGACTTATATGTTTCGTCGTCGCGCATTTCGGTTGGGCTAAACCCGTTCCCGTAAATCCGGAAAATTTCCGTCACTATAAGCGCGGTTGTTTTTGGGTGGCTTCCGCAGGCGTTATCATGAACTATATTCTTGCGTTTGTGTTTATCCCGCTGTGTCGTTTATCGTCAGATATACCGAAGTTCGGGTATTTCACTACCGTATTACAAAATACGTTAGATTACGTCGTTGCATTATCGCTGTCGTTTTTCGTGTTCAATCTGATACCGGTTTATCCTTTGGACGGATTTCATTTGTATGCGACGCTTTCTAAAAAACGCGGCGGACTGTATAGATTTCTGCGCTTTCAGGGAATATACGTTTTATATGCCTTGATGCTTTTGAGCGTGATTTCCGATTATACGGGATTACGACAGCTGGATATTCTTGGAAACGTAATGAGATTTCTCGTGGGGTATTTAGGTCTTCCGCTTCAAATGTTCTGGTCGTGGATTTGGGGGTTGTTCGTCTGATGGCAGAATTTGAATCGGTGGTAGATTATTCCACTAAATTGAAAATCGGAATAGAAGATTTTGACGGACCGTTAGACCTTTTGTTACACCTTATCAAAGAAGCGAAAATCGAGATAAAGGATATATTCGTTTCGGAAGTGACCGAGCAATTTTTGCAGTATATGAACGGCGTTTCCGTACTTGACGTCGATAAGGCGAGCGAATATCTTAATATGGCGGCGACTCTTCTCGAAATAAAATCGAAGTCGATTTTGCCTAAAATCGAAGAGTATATCGATGATATAGAAGATCCGGAGCAGGCTCTTATCCGCCAGCTCGAAGAATATAAGCTCTTTAAGGAAGCCAGCGAAAAATTAAAAGGGTACGAAAACGTTTCGCGCTTCTATAAAGAACCTGACAAATCCGTTGGTGACGTTAAGATAGTTTATAACGATTTTAATCTCGAAGGGCTTATCTCCGCGTTCTCGAAGCTGTTGATGAAGGTTGACGATAAGCGGTGGAAAGAACAAAACGCGTTGCAAAAGATACCGAAAGAAGTTTTTACCGTTAAAGAAAAGGTAGAGACCATAAGGGAGGTTCTGCTTGAAAGAAAAACGGTCAGTTTTTTTGAACTTTTCGGACATTATTATACCAAAAGCGAGCTGATAACGACTTTTCAGGCGATGCTTGAATTGTTAAAACTTCAATACATCACCGTTGAGCAGAGCGGAGTTTTCGACGACATTACGTTAAATTTAAGGGACGATAGAAATGAAGAACTCGGAGAAATTGACGAATATAATTGAGTCTATACTTTTCGTTTCAGGCTCACCCGTTTCGACGGCAGATATTGCGGAAAAGCTTGAAATTACCGAAAAACAGGTGTTAGACGCTGTAAAAACATTACAAAAAGAGAAATATTGCGAAAATAGCGGTATTCAAATATTGATTTTTAATAAAAAATTGCAATTTTCTTCTAATCCGAATTATGCCGACGAGGTTTCCTCCGTACTGAATCCGATCAAGGAAAAAGAGCTTTCGAGAAGTATGTTAGAGGTCGCCGCAATCATCGCGTATAAGCAGCCTGTAACGAGAATCGATCTCGAAGAAATACGAGGAAACAGCGAATATGCGGTTCAGAAACTTTTGGAACTCGGAATGATTGAGCCGGTCGGAAGAAAAGATGCTGTCGGCAGGCCTGTTATGTTCGGAACGACCGATAATTTCTTAAAGCGTTTTCAGATTTCTTCTTTGGACGAGCTTCCCGATTATGAAGAGCTGATAGAAAAAATCCAACTTATTCACGGAAGTGCGGAGCAAACCGACGACTATCTTTACAGAAAAGACGTTTACGTTGACGAAAACGATTCTAATCATTCCGCAGTAAACGTTTCTGAATCGGCGATTTCAGAGGCGAGCGACTCTGCCGCGCATAACGAAAACGTCGGGGCAGGCAGTGAAGTTGCCGCTACAACAGACAACGGCGGCGCAAACGCTGAAAAAGCCCTTGAAAAAACTGTTAGAAAACGCGCTATATCGAACGATGATTTTGACCTTCCTGATATTGAAGACGAGGAATTACCAGATTTCTTAAAAGGTGAAAAAATCGAAAAAATATAATTTACGAAAAAGATTTATATACTTAAAACGGCATTTTAGTAAAAATGCCGTTTTCTTATTTATGAGTAACGAGCGAAAATTGTTTTTTGTATATATTGACGCTAAATGCAGATAATATAATCGTGCTGAAAGCGGTTTTAATTTCTGCGACCATTTTAATGTTTCCGATTTTCTTGAACTTTGATTTTTTGATCAAAAACAATTTGAAAAGACTTTGGTTCGGACTACACGCATACGGATTTATAAAGCTCGCGGGCGGATATGCGGAGCGTATTCGTGAGGGATTTGCCATACATTTTGCTAAAAATCACGCGATTATATTAAAATCGGAAGACGTTTTCGGCGCAGGAAAAAAAGTTAAACCGCTAAAAGATTATCATTTTATAAGATTATATTCGCTTGTCGAATTAGGTAGTGAAGTCGAAGACGAAAAGCCTATTATCGGCGGTTTTTTGCTAAACTATATCGGCGCGATGATAAGCAGGCATTTCGGGATAATGAAGCCATATTTGAAAATGCGCAACGACGTAAACGTTTATATGGGGGAAAAGGTTTTCAACGTATATTTCAGCGGGACGGTAGTGTTTAATTTGCTTATGGTGTTTTTAAGCTTAATAAAAATTTGTACGGAGAAAATAGCTTATGCGTTCGGAAAAGGACAATAACAGAATTAACGACGTTTTGGAAACGGCAATGAAAAATCTCGGCGGACTTATAGACGTCAACACGGTCGTAGGTTCTCCCATAAAGACTGAGGAGGGTGACCTCGTTATACCTGTTTCCAAGGTCACTTTCGGAATTTTATCGGGTGGCGGAGAGTACGGAAAGTTAAATATTTTTCAAAAAAATTCGGATTTGCCGTATTCCGCCGGAAACGGAGCGATTGTTTCGGTAAAACCCTGCGGGTTTTTATTAAAACGTTCGGGGGCGGAATATAAGGTTTTGCCCGTCTCCGACGATGCATTGAGCGGTGTTCTGGATAAAACGGTAGATTTTATATCCCGTTTAGGGGAAAAACAATGAAAATATTTAAAACGGCAAAATACAAGTTCTCGCTGAAAAACGTTTTATGCGTTTTTTTTGCGTGTAGCTTTCTTTTTTTCGCGGGGTTTCGGGTACAAAAATTTGGTTTTAAGCAAGTTTCGGCTGAAAGAAATTTCGGTGACAGTGCAGTCGTGATGGAGAGATTGAGCGGCAGAGTGCTTTATGAAAAGAACGCTTACGATAAAAAATTTATGGCAAGCACGACGAAAATTTTGACCGCTATTACAATCCTTGAAAATTGCAATCCGGATGCCGTCGTGACAGTCGGAAAAGAAACGGTCGGCACTGAAGGCTCGAGTATTTATCTGGAAGCCGGCGAAAAGCTTTCCGTAAAAGAGCTTTTATACGGGTTGATGCTTCGCTCGGGTAACGACGCGGCTGAAACGCTTGCAGTATTTTGCAGCGGAAGTATAAGCGAATTTGCGGAGTTGATGAATGAGACGGCAAACAAAATCGGCGCAACGAGCAGCCATTTTGTCAATCCGCACGGTTTACACAACGACGAACATTATACGACGGCTTACGACCTTGCTCTGATAACCCGTCACGCGATGAGTAATGAACTTTTTCGTGAAATAGTTTCTTGTAAGGTTAAAGAAATTCCTTGGACAACCCGTAATTATAACAGAAGACTCGTAAATAAGAATAAAATGTTGACGGAATTTGAAGGGGCGACGGGCGTTAAAACGGGGTTCACGAAAAAAGCGGGGCGATGCTTGGTTTCTTCGTGTTTAAGAGACGGTATGGAGCTTATTTGCGTCGTTCTTAATTGTCCGCCTATGTTTCAACGGTCAAAAGAGCTTCTGACGGAAGCGTTTTCCGAGTATCGTATGAGAGAGCTTGTTAACGCGGATAATATCATTGACTTTGTTAAAAAAGACGGAACAGACGAACTTTGCGGCTTATATATAAAATGCAACGTTTTATTGCCGATGACAGACAACGAATTTGAAAATTGCAAAATAGTTTATGATTATCCGAAAGAATTGCCGAAAGGAGCAAAAAAGGACGATGAAATCGGTTCGATCAAAATTTATTGTCAAAATAGCTTGATTTTTTTGCAAAAAATCTATACACTAATATAGTAATTTAAAGTTTTAATGCGCGTAGTGTGCATTTTACCAAGGAATATCGTAATGAGGATAAATAAATATTTAGCGGAAAGCGGTGTTTGTTCGCGCAGAGCTGCAGATAAACTTATTGAAGAAGGTGTCGTTAAGGTTAACGGTAAGGTTTGCGGACTCGGTACGGAAGTAAACGAAACGGAAGACAGGGTTACCGTAAACGGTAGAACGGTCGGTCTTATAAAAAAGTACGAGTATTATATTATGAACAAGCCGAAGGGTTTTGTTTGTACCGTAAAAGACGATAAGGGAAGAAAAACAGTAATGGACCTTCTGCCGCCTAATTGCGTGCGAGTTTTTCCCGTGGGAAGGCTTGATTATGATACGGAAGGGCTGTTGATTTTGACCAACGACGGCGATTTAACGTTTAAGCTGACGCATCCTAAAAACGAAATTCCTAAAACATACGTTGTAAAAACCGAAAAGCCCGTTTCAGATAAGGATTTGGGCGCATTGCGTTCGGGAGTTGTTATTGACGGCGTAAAAACAAAAAAATGTAATGTAACGCTTGTAGAGACGACTAAGGAAGGCTCTAAATTGCAAATTACAATTACGGAAGGCAGAAACAGGCAGATAAGAAAAATGATAGAAGCCGTCGGCAATTCCGTGGACTTTCTTAAAAGAATTAAAATCGGCGATTTAACGGTTTCCGGCTTGAACAGGGGTGAAATACGCAAACTATCTCCCGAAGAAATAAATTATTTAATTTTATTATAAAATCATTAAAAACAAAGAGCGCATTTTTATTGTTGCGCTCTTTGTTTTTATTTCTTTATTTTCACTTTAAAGAATGATAATCTTGAAAAAACGAATTCTATAATAAAGAACAGCAAAATATCCATCGATACAACGCAAGGCAGAAGTAAATAACGCGTTAATTTTAATTTATCGTATAAATCTACTCCCAAAATAAAATTAAGAGCAAAGCTTATCAATAATAAATTGAATACGATAATTCCGCCGGTAAGAAGCTTTTCGCCGCCAACGCATTTCGGCATTGTTTTCCTTGCGTTTTTAGCGTAAATTATGCCAGACGTAATCGGAAAAGCTGCCGCCGCAACGCCAAATATTACGGCAACGTTAGAAGAGAGTAATTCGCCTTGTACGGAAGACGACAAAAGAAAATATTCCGCAACTGTAAAAATAAAAATCAAAAGAGATGAAAAGAAAAGTAATTTATTTGAATAAACCTTACCTTGGGGTTTTGACGAATTTTTTGCTGAAACCCGTACCTTAAAGCCTTCTTTTTCCACATTTAAAACAATGTCGGAAAAGTCGATTTTGCCGCCGTAATTCTTCATTTCGCGCTTTATAACATTCTCATCAGAAATGGTTTCGTTGAATTTTAACTGTTTTGACACTGGCTCCGGAACAGCTTCTACGTTAGGTTTCAACTCTTCTTTTTGTAGCGCTTTTATTTCTTGATTTTCCGTCGCCGAAGCCTGTATGAGGCCGCTTAAAATAGTTCTGAAATTTATTTCTTTAACGTCCTCTTCGTTTTTTTGTTCGTTATAATCCTTTTCGTTTCTTTCGAGCTTCGCAACGGAAACATATTCAACGTTATTTTTCTTGACGTTTGTTTGTTCCGTTTCCTGTTGTTGCGGTTTATTTTCTTCGGAGACAGATTTGTATGATGCAGGAAAAGTACTCTTATTGTTGTCCTGCCTGATAAAAACAATTTTTTGTTGTGAAGAAGCTTTTTGAATGCCTTCCTGACGAGGTAAATCGTTCGTCTTATTATTGTTAAGCACAACTGCATTGTTTTGAACAGGCTCTTCATAATTGATGAGTTTGTCAATTATAGCACGAGAAAATGACCAGTTGGATAAATTTTCGTTTACGAAAGCGATACCTTTGTCTGTGATTTTAATATATTTCCGTCTTCCGCCTTCGGAGTCAAACCAGTACGATTTAACGTAACCGCTACTTTCAAGCCGTTTGAGAGAACTATAAAGCGTGGCTTGATTAAGTTGGTACTGTTTATTGCTTTTCTCTTCTACGGTATCGATGATTTGTTGGGCGTGTTTGTCGCCGTCAAGCAGGGTATGAAGTATTATTGTGTCGATATGACCGCGTATAAGATCGCTGGAAATCGCTTTTTGTTCCATTTTTTCTCCTGTTCGGCTAAAAATCTATTTCTGTAACCGCGTTTATATATTAAATTATACAGTAGTAAAGAAGAATAGTCAATAAAAAGAACAAAAAACATTTATCAGAATATAAATATTTCAGACATAAAAATGCTGCAAATTACTAATCATTTATTACTGATTAATAGTTTGATGCGTTTTTTGAGCTGTATAATTAACAAAAATTTTTAGCTTAGCAAGAAAAAATTTAATATAAAACAATATTTTAAAGAAAAATTTATATTAGAATATTTTTATATATTAGTTTGTAGTTTTTTGTGTAATCGTCGACAAATAATTAAAATTATAAATATGGTTGTTTGTGGTTTAAGTGGTTTTTGCGAAAAAAATAAAAATTTTTTAAAAATTATTTGACAAGTTTATATTTATCGTGCTATTGTATATTTGGTTGGTTATCTATGCGTAAAAGCTGTCTTTTGCGCATAGATTGATTTGTTTATTATTTTGAAAATAGTTAGTTTTCCCTTTTGTTTTCTTGTGTTTCTGGCTGTGGATAACCCTGCTGATTTTTTAAAATATTTTTTCGTTTTTTGAAATATTTTACGCAAAGTTTATATTAAATGACTTTACAACATTACGTCTTAGTGATATAATATAACTATGAAAAGTAAACCGAAAACCTATTTTGAAGAACGGGAAATATCTTGTACGGACAGAACTAATCGCATAGTTGAAGAATTGCCCTACTATGTCAGAGATTTTTTTGTCGGCGTAGAATCGCGAACGTCACCTCTTACGAGACTAAATTACGCTTATGATTTACGGGTTTTTTTTGACTTTCTTTCTAAAAAGGTTTTTAGAGATAAAGAAATTCGCGATATAGAGTTGAACGATTTAGACGTTCTTACCTCTTCGGATATTGAATATTATCTGAGTTATTTATCACATTACGTTATTAACGATAAAGATGAACGCTGTACCGA
The DNA here is from genome assembly GCA_934271275.1 of uncultured Clostridia bacterium. Classification (GTDB taxonomy): domain Bacteria; phylum Bacillota; class Clostridia; order Christensenellales; family Borkfalkiaceae; genus UBA1259. The sequence continues at coordinate 150,064 of CAKQRD010000003.1, forward strand.
AACGGGTAAGGCAAGAAAATTATCTACTCTTCGCGCTTTTTACAAGTATTTTTTCAACAAAAATTTACTTTCCGCTAATACCCCCACAAAGGTTTCTATGCCGAAATTACACGATAAAGAAATCGTCAGACTTGAAACTAACGACAGAAAAGACGAAATCGGCGATATGTTATACGTTGTTCAAAGCGGCAACGGACTTACAAAAAGACAACTCTCTTTTCATAACGGGACGGGTGTTCGCGATACGGCTATAATTACCCTGTTTTTAGGTACGGGAATTCGTATAAGCGAACTTGTGGGGCTTAATATCGAGGACTTCGATTTTGATTCTCTAAGCTTTGTCGTTACAAGAAAGGGCGGAAATCGCGCGGTTTTGTATTACAACGATCAAGTTGAAGACGCCTTAAAAAAATATTCGAAAATCAGGCAAAATAACGATAAGGTCCCCTCTTCCGAACGCGCATTTTTTCTTTCTTTGCAAAACAAGCGTATTTCTACGCGTCAAGTTCAGGAATTAGTGAAAAAGTATGCGAGAATAGTTTCGCCGCTAAAAAAAATTACTCCGCATAAATTACGGAGCACTTTTGGCACAAGTTTGTATCGCCAAACGGGCGACATTTACGTCGTTGCGGATTGTTTGGGGCATAAAGACGTTAATACTACGAAAAAACATTATGCGGCAATATCCGACGATATAAGAAAAAAAGCAGGTAGAGATTTGCAAATCGGAAAAAAAGACGAGTAATTATTCCCTCTATCCCCTTTTGCTAAAATATTTAACTTTTTTAAAAAAAATTCATTTTCTGATAAGTTTAATTTTATAATTTTACTCGAAAACTCTAAAAAAGAAAGCAACTTCTTTATAAAATCCTTAAATAATCTACTATTTTATTATTTTCGTAATCTTAATAATTTTATAATTTTTATCCGTTTCTATGCATTTCCCGCAATTATCACAAATTTTATTCCTGTCTAAATCGCAAAAATCATCACAAATCTCGTCTATATATTCGCCGCGTTTCTCGCTATCAAGATTGTTTTTGTTGATAATTCTATCGTCTTTCATTTTAATTCTCCTTTTATCGTTGTTAATTATAACCCAACGCAAGAAAAAATGCAAGAAAAAAGAAGAAAAATAAGCGAACGTTTGTTTGACATTTGCTTAAAAATATTTTATAATACAAATATGAAAAAAACTGAAATGAATGAAAAATTAAAAGCAGTTTACGATTTTACCGTTCAATATCTGGATAATTACGGTTATCCGCCGTCCGTGCGCGAAATTTGCGCGGAATTGAATATAAAATCTACCGCAACGGCGTATTCATATATCGAAAAGCTTAAAGATAAAGGACTTTTAACAAAAGACCCCCAAAAAAAGCGTGCTTTGAGCGTGTCGGGAGCCTCACAAAAATTTAAATCTGTGCCACTTGTGGGCGTTATTGCCGCAGGTCAGCCGATTTTCGCCGTGGAAAATCTCGAAGGTTACATTCCGTTGCCGGACGATTTCGGGAGAGGCGAAGAACAATTTGCTTTAAGGGTTAAGGGCGAAAGTATGATAAATGTCGGAATCTTTAACAACGACATAATTATAATAAGCCGCCAAAATACTGCCGAAAACGGAGATATCGTTGCCGCACTCGTAGAGGACGAGGCAACGGTAAAACGCTTTTATAAACGTGATGGAAAGTTTATTTTGCATCCTGAAAACGACACGATGCAGGATATGGTGTTCGACGAAGTGAGCATTCTCGGTAAAGTAAAGGGATTATTACGAAAATTTTAATTTTTTATAAAAACTACTCTCAAAAACGACAAAAAACGTAATTGAGAGCTGTTTTTTATATGGCTATATATTTTATAAATCAAGATTTTCGAGCGTCATTTTGCAGTGTTCATACGTAAGTCCGCCTTGGAAATAAGCTATATAAGGAGGTCTTATCGGTGCATCTGCAGAAAGCTCTATCGAAGAACCTTGAACAAAACAGCCGGCAGCCATAATAACTTCATCTTTATAGCCGGGCATCTCGCTCGGTTCCGCAGAAACAAAACTGTCTATCGGTGAATTTTTTTGAATGCTTTGTATAAACGAAATCAATTTGTCGCGGTCACCGAACTTCACGGCAGTAATTATATCCCCTGGCATATCTCCGACGTTCGGTGATGTTTCATAGCCTAATTCGTTAAAAGCTTTAACGAACAATAACGCACCCTTGACGGCTTGCGACACGGTGTGCGGAGCGAGAAACAACCCTTGAAAATAATATTGATATCCATACGCATAAGAGCCGACTTCGCCGCCCACGGAAGGTGAAGTGAGCCGATTCTGAATTAGTTCTACATATTCTTTTTTGCCTGCAACATAGCCGCCAGTCGGAACGATTCCCGCTCCGGGGTTTTTTATGAGCGAACCTGCAACAACGTCCACGCCGACCTCGGTGGGTTCTCTTTCTTCGATAAACTCACCGTAACAATTGTCGAGCATAATACAATTCGTAAAACCGCATTCGACTCGAAGAAAATCAACTATGTTTTCAATTTCCGAGACGCTTAACGCTTTTCTCCATTCATAGCCTCTGGATCGTTGCAAATACACCATTTTAGGTTGCGGATTTTTCGTAAAATACTTCCTTATTTCGCCAAAATCGAAAGCACCGTTTTTTAGACTTATAGCCTCGAAGCGTATTCCGAAATCTTTTAACGTTCCTCCGCCGCTTCCCATAACCACGTCTTTCAGGGTGTCGTAAGGTTCGCCCGTAATGCTTAAAATAACGTCGTCAGGACGAAGAATCCCGTAAAGACAAACGGAAATCGCATGCGTTCCGCAAGTTAAAAAAGGAGAACAGATAGCTGCTTCCGCACCGAAAATATCGGAAAAAACGTTATTTAAAGCTTCTCGGCCCTCGTCGCCGTATCCGTAACCGGTAGATCCGCAAAAATGTCTTAATGCAATTTTATTTTTCTGAAAAGCTGAAATTACCTTCTTTTGATTAAAATATGCAATTTTCTCTGCTTTTTCAAATTGAGATTTCAGCGATTTTTCACATTTTTCTATAAAATTTACGTCTATCATATTGTTTTACATATCCTTTCTGCTAGTAATTCGGTTTTTTCCGGGTGTAATTCTGTTAAGTTTGGCAGTTTTTTAAAAAAGGTAATTTGTCTTTTTGCGTAATGCCTCGTGTTGAGTTTTATTAAATCTATCGCTTGCTCGATAGATAATTCTCCGGAGAGATATGAGAAAATTTCTTTATAACCGATGCCTTGCATACATTGCTCAAAAAGCGTTACTCCTTGTTTTTTAAGAGAAATAACCTCTTCAACAAGCCCTTTTTCAACCATATAATCAACTCTTTTATCGATTCTTTTATAAAGCTCGTCTCTCGGAAATGAAATACAATATGCATCGTAATCAAAAACAGGAGATTTATCGTCTATGATATCGGATTTTTTTGAACCGCCGTCGTAAATTTCCAAAGCGCGTATAACACGTTTTAAGTCGTTCGGGTGTAATCTTTCCGCCGTTATAGGATCTTTATCCTTCAATATTTCGTGAACTGCTTCGTTGCCTTTTTCTTCGGCAATACTTTTATATTTATTTCTGACCGACATATCGCCCATTCCGTTTCCGTATGAAAGCTTATATAAAAGCGAATTTATATAAAATCCGGTACCGCCGCAGATAACGGGTATTTTATTCTGCTTGTGCAATTCATCTATGACGGGCATAGCAAGTTCTCTGTAATCGCCGACGGTAAATCGATCAAACGGCGACGCAACGTCTATCAAGTGATGAACGACGCCTTCGCGTTCTTCAAATGAAGGTTTTGCCGTTCCGACGTTCAGACCTGTGTAAACGTTCATAGAATCCGCCGAGATAATTTCTGTATTTAAAAGCTGTGCGCATTGAACCGCAAGCGAAGTTTTTCCCGTCGCCGTTGCGCCGCAAATTATCAAAAGCTTCTTTTTTAAACTATCCGCTTGAACCATTTATCTATTTCCGTTCTTGTTATTTTTATGACAACAGGTCTGCCATGCGGACATTTTAAACCGATATTTTCGTTAAGGGCGTTAAGCAAAATCTGAACTTCCTGTTCGCGGAGTTTGTCTCCTGATTTTATCGCGGCTTTACAAGCTTTTTGTGCAATTTTATCCTTTAATAATGCTTGAATGGAAATACTTTTTAATTCGTTTAAATCGGATAAAATCTCACTGAATAATTCTCCGAAATTCAGCTCCGCAAAGCATATCGGGATTTCCGACACCCTGAATGCCGAAGCTCCGAATTCTTCTATAATTATCCCCATTTCTTTTAAGGTTTCTTTTTTTGCTGATAAAAAAGAGAATTCATCGTCGTTACAATCTATAATATAAGGAGCTAAAAGCGGTTGAGAAGCTACCGTGCCGTTATCAATTTGTCCCTTAAATTTATCAAACAACAATCTCTCGTGCGCCGCGTGCTGGTCAGCAAAATATATATCCGTGCCATCTTCCAAAACGAGATATGTATTCAAAACCTGACCGATATATCGAAGCTCTTTTTTTACGGAAATTTCCTGTTGATCCGCTTTTTTTATAGGAAGTTGAAGAGTTTCTTCGTAATTGTTGCTTTTTTGCCTTTCAAGGCTTTCAAGGTAAGCCTTGTTTTCGGCGAATATGTCTCGGACGGGATTCTGTTCAGTTCTGATACTTTCGGTAGTTTTCCCGTCTTTAATAAAGTCGTCTGAATAAAAGGACGCGCTTTTTGCACCGCTGTCTGAAAAGGTTGCGCTTTTATAATCATATTTTTCGTAGCTTTTTTCCGAACGAGTATTATTGCAAACAGCCTTGTTCGAATCGTTATGTGTGGCATAATTTTGTGCGGTTTTATTAGTATTTACCTTGTTTTTATCGCTGTCTATTTCGGTGACTATGTTTAAGGCTTCGCTGCTACCGTCAAGGACTTTTGAAATAACGGAATATAACGTTCCGTAAATTATGGAATTATTAGAAAAACGAACGTCGGTCTTGTTCGGATGCACGTTTACGTCCACCGTTTCCGGCGGAACACTTACCGAAAGAACGTAGAAAGGATATTGTCTCTTCATAAGGTACGCGGCATAAGCATTCCCTATAGCAGAAGCTACCGTTTGGTTTTGTATATATCTTCCGTTAAGAAAAAAAGTCTGATACGTTCGGTTTGGTTTGGAGTAAAAAGGTTTTCCGATATAACCGCTTATTTTAAGCCCGTTTTTTTCGACGTCTATATAATAACAGTTGTCTATAATGCCCGTTCCGTAAATGCACACCATTGCGGATTCCAAGCCGTCGCCATAAGAGCTGTATATTGTCTTTCCGTCCGCGACGTACTTAAACGCAACACTCAGATTGCCGAGTATAAACCTCGCCATAACGGTAGAGATTTCACTTTCTTCGCCTTTTGGCGTTTTTAAAAATTTCTCTCTCGCAGGGGTATTATAAAATAAATTGCTGACGGTTATAGACGTTCCGTCTGCCGCGCCGCAATCTGAAACGGCTTCCGTTTCGCCGCCTTCGGAATGAATCGACGCGCCGTTTTCTTGCGAAGCGGGCTTACTTTCTATTGTGATTTTGGAAACGGAAGCAATGCTTGCAAGCGCTTCTCCGCGAAAACCGAGAGACAAAATATTATCAAGGTCGGCAAGTTTTGAAATCTTACTCGTGGCGTGCGGCAACAACGCTTTTTTCAGTTCGCTTTTTTCGATGCCGCAGCCGTCGTCGGTAACCCGAATAAATGACGTGCCGCCGTCGGCAATTTCTACGGTTACGTTCTTTGCTCCGGAATCGATGGCGTTTTCCACCAGCTCTTTAACGACCGAAGCAGGGCGTTCGATAACCTCTCCCGCCGCGATTCGGTTATATATGGTACTGCTTAAAATGTTTATTTTACTCATTATTATTCACCTTTTCCGATAAATCCGCAAGCACGGTCAGCGCCTGCATAGGCGATAAATTATTTATATCGAGATCTTTTATTATTCTTTCGACTTCCGAATAATGCGCGGGAATACGACTTTCGGAAATGCCGTCGGTTGCGTCGGAAAACAGCTCCGTTCCCTTTGCGTTTAGGTCGGATGCTTCGAGTTTTTTAAGAATTTGCTTTGCCCTGTCCGTGACTTCGGAATTTACGCCCGCGAGTTTTGCGACTTCTATGCCAAAGCTCTTATTAGCGCCCCCTCTCATGATTTTTCTCAAAAATATTATCGTTCCCTGCATTTCTTTGACGGTTATTTTATAATTTTTAACGCCGTCCAGAACGCCTTCTAGTTCGGTGAGTTCGTGGTAGTGGGTGGCAAAAAGCGTTTTAGCTTTCAGCGTTGTGGTAACGAATTCGACGACCGCCCACGCAATGCTTAACCCGTCAAACGTGCTTGTGCCTCTGCCGATTTCGTCAAGAATAATCAAACTGTTTTTCGTTGCGTGTTTAAGAATGTTGGCAGTCTCCGACATTTCCACCATAAAAGTGCTTTGGTCGGAAATAAGGCTGTCGCTCGCACCTATTCTCGTAAAAATTTTATCGGTAAGCGGAATTTCCGCAGACCTCGCCGGAACGAACGAGCCTATATGAGCCATGAGCGTTATAAGCGCAACCTGACGCATATAAGTGCTTTTACCCGCCATATTCGGACCTGTAATAATCATCGTTCTGTTTTCACCACTGTCCAGAATGCAATCGTTCGGAATAAAACGTTGTTTGGAGACGGCTTCTACAACAGGATGTCTGCCGTCAACTATATTCAATTTGCCGTTTTCGCTCAATATAACGGGTTTAACGTAATTGTTTTCGCGCGCAACGGTTGCAAGTGAAACGATTACGTCTAATTCGGAAATCGCTTCGGCGGTTTTTTGCAAATCCTGAACGCGCAAGGTAAGCTCCGCCTTTACGTCGGCGTAAAGCTTGGCGTCTAATTGCGCCGCACGTTCTTCCGCGGTAAGAATTTTTTCTTCTAAAAGCTTTAACTCCTCGGTAACGTAGCGTTCGGCGTTGGCAAGAGTTTGCTTGCGGATAAAATCGTACGGAACTTTATCCTTGAACGAGTTTGTGACCTCGATAAAATACCCGAATACGCGGTTGTAGCCGATTTTTAAAGTCTTTATCCCCGTACGCTCGCGCTCGCGCGTTTCGATTTCGAGAATCGCTTCTTTGCTGTGGCCGCTCATTTTGCGAAGCTCGTCAAGCTCCGGATTAAACCCTTCTTTAATATACCTGACAGCGGAATTTTTTTTGTTTTCGTTGTAGCTCGTTCCTTCCGCGGCGGTGTCGTATATAGAGGCTTTCAGGAGCTTGCAAATATCGGCAAAATCTCCGAGTCTATTTTCGACGTCTTTAACATATTCGACTTGAAGACCTGACAGCCTAAAAGTTAATGCGGGCAACACCTCCAAGGAATTTAAAAGAGCTATACAATCCCTCGGAGTAAGATTTCCGTTGGAGATTTTCCCCGCTAACCTTCCTATATCTTTTACGCCCGATAATATTTCGGCTACGCCTTGTCTTGCAACGGTGCTGTCGAAAAAGACCTCCACGCCTTCTTGCCTGTATTTTATTTTATCCGCGTCGTACAGCGGAGAAAGCAACCAGTTTTGCAGTTTTCTCGCACCCATATTCGTTTTGGTTTTATCGAGAAGCCACAAAAGCGTGCCGTATTTTTTGTCGTCGCGAAGCGTTTTTACTATTTCGAGGTTTCGGACGGCGCTCGCGTCCATCATAAGATAGTCCGCGCCGTTTTCCAGTCTTATCGAGTTTATATTTACAAGAAAGTTTTTTTGCGTTTGTTTAAGATATGCAACGAGCGCACCTGACGAGCAAACGCACGGATCGGTTTCAGAGATATTAAACGACGTTAGACTTGCTATTTTAAGCTGTTTTTTAAGCGTTTCCGTCGCAGTCCTTTGATTGAACTCGCTTTCGGCAAACGCGCTCGGACGAGGCAATATTCCTTGCTTGAAAATCGGCGAACCCGATAAAATAGCGCGAGCTTTTTCGTTGGCGATAATTTCGCTCGGCGCAATTTTCACGAGATCGTTAAAAAGCTCTTCCGCGCTCTCGTTTATGTAATTTTTTGCGAAAAACTCACCGGTTGTAATGTCGGCGCGAGAAATAGCCGCGCTAAAATTTTGCGAATCGGAAACGTAAACCGAAACAAGGAAATTATTCGTTTTATCGTCTATAAGTTCTTCGTTGGTAATCGTTCCCGCCGTAACGATTTTTACAACGTCTCTTTCGACGAGGTCTTTACCGTTCGGGGCGGTAAGCTGTTCGCATATAGCCACCTTTTCCCCGAGCCCGACAAGTTTAGAAACGTACAAATCGGCCGCGTGAAACGGTACGCCGCACATAGGTGCGCGCTCGTCTAATCCGCATGCTCTTCCCGTGAGCGTCAGGTCTAACAGATTAGAAACCTTAATCGCGTCGTCGAAAAACATTTCGTAGAAGTCTCCGAGCCTGTAAAATACTATACAGTCCGGATATTTTTCTTTTACTTCCAAATAGTGCCGCATCATTAAAGACACTTCGTTTTTATTTACGTCTGTCATAATCTATCGCCTTATCTCTTGTAATTTCCTTGCTATTTACCGATTTCTCCCATAAGAGACATTCCGCCCGTCGAGGTTATTTTAACATTTACGAAATTACCTAAAAGACTATCGTCTCCGTTGAAATACGCCATTCTCCCTCGCACGTCTCTTCCGAGATATTTTTGCTTTTTTTCGTCGTAACCCTCGCAAAGTATTTCGACGGTCTTGCCGAGATACTCTTTTGACTGCTTTCTGTTTTCGGCGTTTTGAAGCTCGATAAGCTTCATTATTCGCCTTTTGGACGTTTCTTCGTCGATTTGTCCCTCCATTTTTGCCGCGGGCGTACCCTCCCTCGGCGAGTAGACGAACGTAAACGCGCCCGCAAAACCGACTTTTTTCATTAAATCATATGTACAGAGAAAATCTTCTTCCGTTTCGGTGGGAAAACCAACCATAACGTCAGTAGTTATCGCCACGTCCGGTATATATTTACGAAGTAATTCCACCTTTCTTAAATAATCTTCCGCGGTGTATCTTCTGTTCATAAGTTTCAAAATTCTGTCCGAACCTGCCTGAACCGGTAAATGAAAACTTAAACACGCTTTATCGCTTTCGGCAATGGCTTTGACAAGCTCTTCCGAAAGATCTTTCGGGTGATTCGTCATAAAACGCAGACGAAATTTACCTTTTATTTCCGATATTTGTCTGATAAGAGCAGGAAAATCCGCGTTTTCAATGTCGTGACCGTAAGAATTTACGTTTTGCCCTAAAAGGGTAATTTCTTTATAACCGCTTTCTATAAGCTCTTTACATTCTTTTATTATTTCACTCGGCAATCTGCTGCGCTCCCTGCCTCTGACGTAAGGAACGATACAATATGTACAGAAATTGTTACAGCCGTAGGTTATGTTTACCCAAGCGTTCGGGTAGCTGGTACGCGTTTTCGGAGTCCCCTCGGTAACGTCTCCCTCTTTTACCCAAACCTCCGAAACACTCTTTTTTGATGTCAACTCTTCGTCCAACAGTTCACCGAACTTTTCGAGATTATGAGTTCCGAAAATGATATCAACGAACGGAAATTCGTCTTTTAGTTTCTTCGCGTAACCGCTTTGCTGCGTCATACAACCGCCGACGGCGATTATAAGGTCTTTCTTCCTTTTTTTAAGCTGTTTTAACGCACCGATATTTCCTTCCGCTTTTTTTTCTGCGTTTTCCCTGATACAACAAGTGTTAAAAACTATAACGTCGGCATCTTTTTCGTCATCGCACGGCTCATACCCGCGGACGGAAAGCATTCCGGCGAGTTTCTCGGATTCGTGTAGATTCATTTGACAACCGTACGTTATTATTTTATATTTTAAATCTCTGTTACCCATATTAAATATCATAGCGCAAAAATCGATTTTTGTCAATTTTATGAGCGGGTTTTTGGTATAAAGATAAATATCTTAAACATACTATTTTGGATATGAAAAAGAGTAGTCCGCTTAAAATCCTTTTTATAGTTTTACTGTCCCTGACGGCGATATTTTTTGCCGCGTTTTCGGCGTTTTTGATAATCACGGCGGATGCAAAAATCGACGAAAACAAGCTTATAAAAGTCGAGGGCGGGTTTGAATATTATGATTCGACGGGAGCGCTTATGGCGGAAGAGGTCGGCGGCAATTCGGTGACGAGTAACGAGAAGATTCCCGATCACGTTAAAAAAGCGTTTGTGGCGATAGAAGACAAACGCTTTTACAAGCATCGCGGCGTAGACTTTAAGGCGTTGTTCAGGGCAACCGTTAATAATTTGAAAAGCTTTTCCTTTAAGGAAGGCGGCTCTACGATTACACAACAGCTTATAAAAAACACGCACTTATCGGGCGAAAAAACTTTTAAACGCAAACTTTCCGAGATACGGCTTGCGAATGAACTTGAAAAAAAATACGACAAGGACGAAATTTTAGAAAAATATCTGAATACTATTTATTTCGGTTCAGGGGCTTACGGCATTACGGACGCGTCACGCGTTTATTTCGATAAGAGACCGGAAGATTTGTCGATAAACGAAGCGGCGGTTCTTGCCGCGATCATTAAAGCTCCGTCACTGTATTCCCCTGCGGTCAATACGGAAAAGAGCGAGAAAAGAAAAAATTTGGTTTTAAGAGAAATGCTTTCGCAGGGCTATATCGAAAAAAAAGAGTACGATAAGGCCGCGAGCTACTTTCCTAACGTGGCAGAAGGAAATAAAACGGGCGATTACGGGTACTTATATATTGCGGCAAAAGAAGCATCGTCCGTCTTTGGTGACGGAGTGTATTACGGCGGGCGTAAAAAGATTTATACGGCATATGAAAAAGATAAGCAAAACGCCATTGAGTCCGTTCTGAAAAACGACGGCGCGAAATGCGATAAAAGCGCAGTTATGATAAATTCGGAAGGAAAAATCGTCGCGTTTTATTCGACTATACCCGAAACGAAAAGGCAGGCGGGCTCTACCCTTAAACCGCTGGTTGTATACGCGCCCGCAATCGAAACGGGAGCGGTGTCGGAGATGACTCCGATACTGGATGAAAAAACGAATTTTAACGGGTATTCCCCCGCTAATTATAACGACAAATACTACGGATACGTTTCGGTTAAGGATTCTTTGGCAAAAAGTCTTAACGTATGCGCGACAAAAATTCTGAACTATGTCGGGATAGAAAAAGCGAAATCTTATCTTTCCAAAACAGACGTCGAATTAACCGACAAAGACGATTCGTTGTGCGTTGCGCTCGGATGCACCGAGAATGGTGTTTTTCTTAAAAATTTGATCGGAGCATACGGCGTTTTTCAGCGCGGCGGCGACTATATTTCTCCGACCGTTCTTTCTGAAAAAAACGAAACAGGTATAAAGCTTTCCGAACGCTATGGCAAAAGAATATTTTCTCGCGGAACTTGCGACGTAATGAACGATATGTTGTCTTTTACGGTAGAAAACGGAACGGCTAAAAAATTATCGTTTCTCGGTATTCCTATATACGCAAAAACCGGAACGGTCGGGAGCAAAAACGGCAATACCGACGCGTATTGCGTTTCATACACTTCGGAATACACCGTAGGGGTTTGGTACGGAAACGGCGACGGTACTTTAATGAGTAATTCCGTTACAGGCGGGACATTACCCGCCGAACGCTCTGCGGAAATTTGGAAAAGCGTTTATAAAAGTCGTAAACCCGCCGCGATAGAAAAAAGCGATGAATCGGTTGTGGTTAAGCTTGATAAAATATCTTATGATAACGACAGAGTGCTTGTAGCAGCCGATGAAAACGCTCCCGAAAGATATATTTCCGAAGGTCTTTTTACAAAGAATAACTTACCGCAGGTAAAATCCGAAAGGTTTTCAGCGCCTAAAATTGAAAGTGGAGAAATATCAGTAAATAACAATGAAATTATGATAAGATTATGTCTGACACAATTGTACGGAGCAGAGGTGTACAGAACGGAAGGAGGGCATCGCGAGCTGGTTTTTGACGTAAAAGGTTCTCCCGAAGAAATCGTATTATCCGACAACACAACTTCAACGGGAAAGGTGTACGAATATTCCGTTGTTCCCTATTATAAAAACGAGAAGAATTGTTTTTACGGCAAGGAAATTCTTTTAGGAAAAATAAAAACGCCGCAAAAATGCGGCGCGGATGAATGGTGGAAAGACGATTTTGAATAAATGAGAATTAAAAAAAGCCGTTCGCTGTTCAAACGTGTTTTTAAACGAGTCAGAAAGATATTTTTTCTATATTGCTCATAGCTTCTTCTATAAGCCCTTCAACGTCTAATTTTTCTTCCGCTTTAATAACTCTTTGCAAATTCGGCTTAATTGCGGGGAATTTAGGAAGAAAAACGGTACAGCAGTCTTCGTACGGCAAAATCGAAGTTTCATATGTGTCGATTTTTCTTGAAATCTCTATAATATCTATTTTGTCGAACGCAATCAGCGGACGAAGAACAGGTATCGAGACGACGGAGTTAGAAGAAGTTATGCTTTCGATAGTCTGGCTTGCAACCTGCCCGAGACTTTCTCCCGTTATAATCGCTTGTGCGCCTAATTTTTTGGAAAGTCTTTCGGCGATCCTCATCATAAACCTTCGCATAAGCGTTATCATAAATTCCTCGGGACAATTTTTATGAATTGCTTCCTGAATATGCGTAAACGATACAACGTAAAGGTTTATACCGCCGTTGTAATCGCCTATTTTTGCAGTTAAATCCTCTACTTTTTGCTTTGCGGCTTCTCCCGTATATGGAAAGCTATGAAAGTGCAGGCAGTCAAGCTTCATTCCGCGTTTACACATCATATATCCAGCAACAGGACTGTCTATTCCTCCGGATATAAGAAGAAGCCCGCGCCCAGCAGAACCTACGGGCATACCGCTCATACAATGTTCAATTTCTGTATAAACAAACGTCTTTCCGTCTTCTCTTATATCGACGAATACGGTAAACGACGGATTTATAACGTCAACCGTTATATCCTTTCCGTAACGTTCTAAAAGTTTTCCGCCCAAAAGTCTTGCGGTTTCCATAGAATTCGGAGAGAAAGTTTTATCCGCGCGATTGACGGTCACCCTGAAAGAGCCGTGCTTATCGTTACACAATAGAGCCGCCGCTTCAAAAATTTTTTCAAATTCGCTGTCAACGACAAGAGCTTTGCTGTAAGTGTGTATACCCGCGATTTTGTGCAGCTTTTCTTCTATAAGCGGCAAATCTTCTTCGGTAAAATTTTCTATAAGATACCTGCTGTGCATAGCGGTAAACGTATGTTCGATACCTTTTAAGGACCTCTTTATGTTTTCTTTGAGCATTTTTTCAAAATACCCGCGATTTTTGCCTTTAAGGTGAATTTCGCAATACCTTATAATAACAGCTTTTTCCATTATTCCATCATCCTTTTAAGTTTATTTGCGGATTCATTTGCGATTTTAACAAATTTTTCCGCTTCTTCCATGGTATTTTCGGGCGAAAAACTTATCCTTAAAACGCCGTCAAGAACCTTAGCGTCATACCCGCACGCTTCTATTACCCTGCTGTATCTGTTTTTTGAAGAACAGGCAGAACCGTTTCCGACGATAATATCGTAAGTTTCGAGTTCGTGCATCAACACTTCGCCGCGAAGCCCAGCCGCCGACACGGAGAGAACGTACGGGCTTGAAGTTTTATCGGATAACCCGGAAATAATCGTAAACACGTTTTTATCTAAACGCTCCGCGATAAATTGCTTGATTGCGGAGATTTTGGAAAAATTTTCTTTTATGGCAGAATACCGTTCTTTTGCGGCATATTCAAACGTCTTTATCCCGAAAACGTTTTCCGTACCGCTTCTGTATCCGTTTTCTTGCCCCCCGCCGAAAATCAGCGGGAACAAATTCAAACCTTTTCTCTTAACGAGTGCGCCGACGCCTTTAAGTCCGCCTATTTTATGCGCGCTGACGGAGTATAAATCCACGTTCTTTCCTAATCTGAACGGCAACTTCCCGTAAGCCTGAACGCCGTCCGAGTGAAACACGAGCTTCGGATTGATTTCCTTTAATTTATCGGCGATAAAATTTACGTCGTTTATCGCGCCGGTTTCGTTGTTGACGTGCATTATGGAAACAAAGCTCGCTTTTTTTTCTTTAACGCAATTAAAAAGTTTTTCGACGTCTACGCCGCCGTGTTTATCAAGCTCGATAATTTCCGTATCGTATCCCCGAGTTTTTAATTCGGAAAAGCTTTTATATACCGCCGAATGCTCGCCCTTGTCGGTTACGAAAACGCCGCGTCGAACCGTGCAAAAAATTGCCGTATTGTCGCTTTCTGAGCCGCAGGATGTAAAAATAACTTCTTTATCGGTCGTCGAAGCTCCAAGCGTTTTCAATATCGTTTCCCTCGCCTCTTTAATTGCGAGAGAAGCTGAAAGCCCGCCTCTGTACAATGCGGAGGGATTAAAAAACTCTTCCTCGTTGAACTTTTTTGCCTTTTCGAGAGCGCAAGCCGAAGGTTTTGTCGTTGCAGCGTTGTCGAAATAAATCATTGTGCGCGCCTCGTCAATGCTTCGTCAACGACGGTACGTTTTGAAAATTTTAAAACGTTTACGATGAACGTTTCCGTACATTCGATAACGTACATTTTTTTCTCCCCGTCCTTGTTGACGACCATATAGTAGAAATCTTTATTCTCGTCGGGCGTTACGTTAGAAGTTAAAATAACGGTTTTAACGTCCGGCATAAGCGAATATTTTTCGTATAATTCACTGCCGTATTTGCCTATTTTTTCTAATTCGGAAGTCTCAAACGAAACTATATGCTTTCTTTTAATCTCTTTGATGACTTTGGAAAACCTTATCGTTCCGGAAATAAGCGTATAGTCGTAATCAACGTAAAATTTATCCTTAAACTTTCCGAGAAGTATTCCGGAAGCTAAAAACATCGCCGCCGGCAAAAGCGCGAAAAGCAAGCCTAATATAATTTGCCCCGCGCTACCCTTAAACTGATATAGCATCACTACCAAAAATAACCATATCCCGAAAAAAACGTACGAGATTATGGATAAAGTTTTAAAGATATAGTACTTCGTTTTGGCAGAACGCTCCTCATGAATTTTAGAGGATTCTTCGTAAAAAATATCTTGCATAATTCTCCGTAATAATATTTAGCGGTTTTTTAGATAAAAAACACTAAAATGCTGTTTTTGATAAAAATTTTTAACGGTATTTTTTCTTAAAAAGCAAAAAAACTTATTTTAATCGAACAACGGTAACGCCGTTTTCGCCTTCTCCGTATCTTCCGCGTCGAAATTCTTTAACGTTT
The DNA here is from genome assembly GCA_934271275.1 of uncultured Clostridia bacterium. Classification (GTDB taxonomy): domain Bacteria; phylum Bacillota; class Clostridia; order Christensenellales; family Borkfalkiaceae; genus UBA1259. The sequence continues at coordinate 165,411 of CAKQRD010000003.1, forward strand.
TTGTCGGTTTTTAAGTAGTCGCGTATGGATTTCAGTAAAATTCCTTCGCCCACACCGTGAATAACGGTAATCTCTTCTATGTTATTTACAACTGCGGAATCAATAAACCGTTTAACTTCGTCAACGGCTTCGAGAGAGGTTTTACCTATAACGTTAAGCCGCGTTTCCGCCGCGCCGTAAGCGGCGGCTTTTGAAACCTTTACCTTATTATTCGGCTGTTTAACGGGCTTTTCTGCTTCCTGATTATATATATCGGAAATCTTTACCTTTGAGCGAATATCGCCGATAAGAACTTCCGCCTCGTTTTTGTTTTCTTTTACGGATAACAGCTTGCCGTATGCGCCGAGACTTTTGATATATATTTTGCTTCCGATTTTAAGTTCGGTAGTTTTCGGTTTTATAAGTTCGATAGGCGCCGCGTCGTTGTCGGCGGTCAAGTACCTGCTGTTTTTAAGACGATTTTTAAGTTCCGCCGCGCGGATGGCTTCTCTGCTTTCGAGTCCCGCTTTTTTCAGTATGCTTTTAAGCTCGTCTATAATCTCTTCCGCTTCAGAAAGCTTGTCTGCTACTATTCGCTTGGTTTCCTGCTTTGCGTTAGCGTAAATTTTTTCGCGCTCTTTAATTATCTGCGCTTTATTTTCGGCGATTTCTTTCAGTTCCGCTTCTTTTTGAAGTTTAACCGCGGTAAGTTCCTCGGCAAGTTTTTCGGTTTCCCTTCTGCCGTCCTCCGCTTTTTTCAAAACGCGTTCAAAACTTATCTTTTCTTCGGAAAGATTTTCAACGGCTCTTTTTATTACGTCCGAAGGTAGTCCGAGAGTTTTTGCTATTTCTATCGCGTTAGAGCTGCCGGGTATTCCGACGTTCAGTCTGTATAAAGGTTTAAGCGTGGCGGAATCGAATTCCATAGAAGCATTTATAATTTCCTCGTGTTCCATCGCGAACTCTTTCAGTCTCGAATAATGAGTGGTAATCACGCCGAAAGAATCGTAAGAAAGTAACTTTTCTATAACGGCGAGCGCAAGCGCGCTTCCCTCTTCCGGATCTGTTCCAGCCCCTAATTCGTCCAAAAGCACGAGCGATTTTTCATTCATATTACCGAGAATTTCGATAACGTTTTTAACGTGAGACGAAAACGTGGAAAGGTTTTGTTCAATGCTCTGCTCGTCGCCTATATCGCAAAACACGCCGCCGAACACAGAAAGCTCGGTATCGTCCGCCGCCGGGACGAATATCCCGCTCGAAGCCATAACCGTGAATAACCCCAAAAGCTTTAACGTGACGGTTTTTCCGCCGGTGTTTGGTCCGGTTATAAGCAGGTATCTGTAAGCTTTGCCGAGAGAAACGCTTATCGGCACGACTTTTTCTTTTGGAATAAGCGGATGCCTGCCTTGTCGAATATTTATAAAACCTTTATCGTTTAATACGGGTTTTATGCATTTTTCGCAAAACGAATATGTCGCCCTTGCGAAAAAATTATCAATTTGGCACATATTTTCCGCATTATACCTTAAAGCGTCCGAGCAAAAAGAAACCTTTGACGAAAGTTCCGCAAGTATTCTGTAAATTTCTTCGGCTTCGTCGAACTTGGCTTTTTTTAGCTCGTTATTATATTCCATAACCTGTTCGGGTTCGATGAAGACGGTTGCTCCCGACGCGGACTGGTCGTGTATAAAACCTTTAATCCGACTTCTGTATTCGCTTTTTACGGGAATAACGTATCTGTCCTGCCGTACGGTAACGACCTGATCCTGTAAATATTTATTGCTTCCGCCGCGAATGAACGAATTAAGCTTATCGCGGATTTTAGCGTTTAAATCTCTTATGCTTCGACGAATCGAGTATAGCTTCGGAGAAGCGTTATCACTGATTTCGTCCTCGGAAATAATTTTAGAGGTTATTTCTTTTTCGAGTTCGCCGTTTTCGTAAAGTCTCGCGCAAATAGCGGGAATTTCCGTAATGCTTTCGTCTTTTACGGCGAAAACCGCGCGCTTCATAATTCGCGCGCTTTTCAGATTCTCCGCAACCGCGAGAAGCTCCGCGTTGTTGAGCGTGCCGCCCCTGTCTACCCTTTCAAGCTCTTCGGAAATATCTTTGAAATAATAAACGCCGCCGACGCTGTAAACGTATAAAAGCTTAAAAGCCTCTTCCGTTTTGTTCAGAAGGGCTTGCGCGCCTTTAAGATCTGTCGTCGGGCGGAAATCCGCAATCTCCTTTTTCGTGCGTTCCAAAACCGCATACGAGGCAACCGCCGACAATATCTTATCGAATTCTACCGTTTTCAGCGTTTTTACGGGAATCATTTGTTATCTTAATTCAGCTCCGATTTTTTCTTTAAGGTTAGAAAGTATCGCAGAAACCGCCGAGTCCGCTTCCTCCACGTTAAGAGTTCTGTCAAGGGCTGTAAACACGAGGTTAAAAGCCATACTCTTTTTATCTTTCTCTATCTGGTCGCCCTGATAAACGTCGAAAAGCTTAACCGTTTCAAGCTTATCTCCCGCAGCCTCTTTTATTGCGGAAATCGCGGCTTCGCACGGAACGTCCGCATTTACTACGAACGCAATATCACGCTCTACGCTCGGGAATTTGGAAACAGACTTCGCGACTATTTTATCGCTTAAATGTTTTTTCAGAATATCCGCGCCTATCTCGCAAACGTAAACGGATTTATCCGTACCGAGCGTTTCCGCCGTTTCGGGCGAAAGCTGACCGACGAATCCGAGTTTTTCGCCTTCTATATAAACGTCTGCGGAGCGAGTCGGATGCATAAATTTTTCTGTTCCGACAACGTATTTGACGTCTTTTCCGTAGCAGAAGTTAGAAAGAACGCCTTCAAGTACCCCTTTTGCGGTAAAGAAATCTTCGTTTTCTCCGAATAATACGAAAGCAAGCGCTGTGCGTTCTTCGGGAAGGTCTTTAAGAGGAAGTTCTTTCGGAAAATATGTTTTAGCCAACTCAAAAAGTCTGCCTTCGTTGTTTTTGCGGTTAAGGTTATAAATGGCGGCCCGGACTACCGAAGGCAAAACCGAGGCGCGCATAACCGCAATATCTTCGCTTAAAGGATTGAGAATTTTTATACCTTTCGTTTTATCGAGTCCGAATAAATCGAATTCCTTTTCGGAAACGAACGAGTAGGTTATAATTTCGTTAAACCCGTAACCGACCATAAGCTCTTTAAGCTCGTCCGTTTTCTTCTGGTCGAAATTTCTTCCGCCGAGAGTTATCGATGACGTTTTGAGAAGCGTCGGCTCTAAATGGTCGTATCCGTATTCTCTTATTATTTCTTCTGCAACGTCCTGATAGCCTTCCATATCCTCGCGATACAAAGGAACGGTTACGTTAAGCTCGTCGCCGTGCGCATCCACGCCAAAACCGAGGCGTTCGAGAATATTTTTCACGAAAGCTTCGGGAACGTTTATTCCGAGTACGGAATTTACGCGAGAGAAAGTCGTTTTTATCACCTTTTCGTTAAGAGGTGCGTCCAAAAGGTCATATTCGTCTGACGCGATTTTGCCGCAACCGAGAGTGGAAATGAGATTTAACGCACGCTTCATTCCCGCTTCGGGCGAGGAATAATCTACGCCTTTCTCGTACCTCGAAGAAGAATCGCTTCTCTGCCCCAAGTTTCTCGAAGTTTTTCTTATATTATCGCGCGCGAATTTTGCGGATTCAAATAAAACATCTTTCGTAGAATTCTTAATTTCGCTGTTAAGCCCGCCCATAACGCCGGCGAGCGCAACGGGTTTTTCCGCGTCCGCAATAACGAGGTTTTTATCTGTAAGAGTGAAAACCTTATCGTCGAGCGTTGTAATTTTTTCGCCATCGTTTGCCCTTCTTATGTTTATTTCGTCGCCTTTAATATCGTTCAAATCGAACGCGTGCATAGGCTGACCGATTTCAAGAAGAACAAAGTTCGTTATATCTACGATATTGTTTATAGAACGAAGCCCCATTGCCGAAAGCCTTCTTTTCATCCACAACGGAGATTTCTCTATTTTGATATCTTTGACGAGGTGAGCAATATATCTAGGGCAAAGATCGAATGCCGAATCGGTAACTTTTACCGTTTTTACAGTCGAAACGGAAGCGTCCGTCTTATAGCTTAAATCGGGTGATTTAAGCGGCTTATCAAGCGCCGCGGCGACCTCTCGTGCCAAACCGTAAATCGACTGACAATCAGGGCGATTTGCGGTTACGTTTATGTCAAACATAACGTATTCCGAATCGAGTAATTTCTTAACTTCTTCGCCGAGCGGAAAATCTTCTTTGAAAATTAGAACTTCGTTTTTACCCGCGCCATCATACCAGTCGTCGTTTATTCCGAGCTCTTCTCCGCTGCAAAACATTCCGAAAGATTCGACGTCACGAATTTTGCCGTTAAAGATTCCGGCGCCGGAAGCGAGCGTCGCGCCGTCTACGGCGACGGGAACGATTGCCCCTTCGTATATGTTTTTCGCGTTGGTAACGATTTGTAAAACGCCGTATTTGCCTGCGTCTACCTGCGTTACAGAAAGCTTGTCCGCATTCGGGTGTTTTTCGATTTTGAGAATTTTACAGGTAACGATTTTATCTACGTTTCCGTTTACCCTGATAACCTCCTCTACCTCGAAGCCGCAGGAAAACAATTTTGCTTCGAGTTCTTCGGGCGTGCACTCTATATCGACGTAATCTTTAAGCCAAAATAAAGGTAATTTCATAATTCATTATCTCCTGTCGAATTGTTCAAGGAACTTAACGTTGGATTCAAACAACGTTCTTATATCGGAAACGCCGTATTTAATCATCGTAACGCGCTCTATGCCGAGACCGAACGCAAGCCCGCTGTAAATTTCGGAATTTATACCGCTCATTTCGAGAACGTTTTTGTTGACTACGCCCGCGCCGAGAATTTCTATCCAGCCCGTACCCTTGCAAAGACCGCAACCCTTGCCGTGACATTTGCAACAAGTGACGTCTACCTCTACGCTCGGTTCGGTAAACGGGAAATACGAAGGTCTGAAACGAGTTTTCGTATCGTCGTCGAAAATGATTTTAACGAACTCGTCCAAAAGTCCTTTAAGGTCGCAGAGAGAAACTCCCTTATCCACAACGAGTCCTTCTATCTGATGGAACATCGGCGAATGAGACGCGTCGTCATCCGCTCTGTAAACTCTGCCGGGACTTAAAATCTTTATAGGAAGTTTACCGCGTTCCATAGTCCTCACCTGCCCCGGAGAAGTGTGCGGTCTTAAAAGAATATTATCGGTGAAATAGAAAGTATCCTGCATGTCGCGCGCGGGATGGTCTTTAGGAATATTGAGAGCCTGAAAGCAGTAGTAATCGCTGTCTATTTCAGGTCCTTCAAATATCTCGAAGCCCATACCGCAAAACGCGTCGAGAATCTTATTTTTAACGATATTTAACGGATGCAAACTGCCCGAAAGAGGTTGCTTTCCGGGGAGCGTTACGTCTATCGCCTGCTTTTTATAAAGCGCGGCGCGCTCGATTTCTTTCAGTTTAGCTTCCTTTTCTTCAAAAAACGCGCTTACTTCGTCGTTAAGATCGTTTACCATTTTGCCGAAGCTTGCCTTTTCTTCGTTGGGAACGTCTTTCATTCCGCGAAGAAGCGCGCGCACTTCGCCGTTTTTGCCTATAAATTTAGCTTTCAAATCGCTTAAAAGTTTGAGATTAGCGACTTTTTCAAGCTCGTCTTTGGCACGTTGTCTGAGTTCTTCAAATTTTTCTCGCATATCAGTCTCCCGTAAATAAAAATAGACGCCCCTGATAAATAGGGCGTCCTTAAACGCGTTACCACCTAATTTCGTTCGGCAATCGAGCTTAAACAACGCCCCGCCGCCAAACCTCTTTCCAGCTGTAACGGGCTGAACCCGTCGCCGTCTAATAAGCAAAAGCCGTTCGGGGCGCAACTCCAAAGCGAATACCGCGAATATTCCGCAAAAGCCTTTCAGCCGAGGGCTTTTTCTCTGTAATCGAAAACAATTTTCGCGTCTGTCTTTATCTCTGTCTTTATATGGGTTATGAATTCTCCTGAAAGCACAGGAAAGCTTACTTTTATATTATATAGTAAAACCCGTCGGTTGTCAAGAGATGGATACAAGGTTTTTTTAAGAGGCGTTGCCGTTCGTCTTGCAGCCCGTATTGCCTCCGAGGTAAATTTCGGGAACTTTTCCTACTATCACGCTTTCCGCTATAAGTATATCCGTTCGGCTCGTTTCCGTCCTTTTAGAAAGCGGAATCTCGATATTCGTCTCGCAAACAACAGCGGCATATATCGAATGAAGGGTTTGATTGATTCCGACAGAATGAAATTTTCCGCTCAGCTCGCACCTGACGGAGGAAACGGTAACGGCTTTAAAATAAACCTTTTTTCCGTATCCTGCGAGAAGCTTTACGCCGGAAAAAGCGAGCCACGGCATAGGAATCCCGCTTTTTAGTTCGTTTTCCAAATTAGTTCTCGTTTTCGCGGTTATCTCCTGACCTATCGAATTTGCTTTTATGGGATTTATTCCTATAAGCGTTATATCTCCTGCGGAGTTTTTCTCCACGTTGACGATTTCGGAATAGTTCACCCCGAGCGAAATCGAAGAAATCGCGGCGGCGTTGGCTGCTTTTAAGGAATACGCGTCACAAGAGTCTGCACAAATTTCGCCCACCGTTTCCGCTATACAAAACCTTGTGTACAGAAAAGGCAGCGCAACAAACAGAATAACGACGAAAAAGGAGAAAGCTTTTCTGTGTTTTCTCCTTCTTCTTTTATAAATTCGCTCGTTCGTACACTCTATCATAGTATACGATATTAGTTATCAGTTCTTTTTAGACCTCGAACGGAATATGAGGGAGAATAAATAACCGAAAACTATCGCGGCGGTTATTCCCATTCCGGCGGAGCAAATACCGCCGGTAAGTGCGTCGAACAAGCTTTTCTTTGCGCCTTCCATCGCGCCTTTTGCAAGAAGAAATCCGAAGCCCGAAATCGGAACGGTCGCCCCAGCCCCCGCAAAATCTACCAGATATTGATATAAGCCCAACGCTTGAAAAAATACGCCGAGAAGAAGAAAAAGAACGAGAATTCTTCCCGAAGTTATTTTAGTAAAATTTATCAGAGCCTGCGCGAGCGTGCATATAGCCCCGCCGACCAAAAAGGCTTTTAAGAACGTTAAAACTATTTCCATATCATATCTCCAAAACGACTGCGTGCGCTATTCCCGGAATACTCTCTCCCTGTTGCGAAGAGACAGAAGACAGAAGCGCACCCGTAGTCGCAAACAGTATTTTTTTATATTTCTTTTCCAGCATTTTGCGGTATAAATAAGAGCAAAACGTAAGGGAACTGCAACCCGCGCCGCTCCCGCCCTGATACTCCCTTTCACTCAGATTGTATACGAGTTCGCCGCAATCGACGTGTTCGTTTTCTATATCAAAACCCTTTTCCCAAGCGAGGTCTTTCAATATTCTCGTGCCGAGCGTTCCGAGGTCTCCCGTTACGATGAGATCGTAATCTTCGGGAAGAGTATCCGTATTCTTGAAATGAGTTAAAATTACGTCTGCCGCGGCAGGTGCCATTGCCGCGCCCATATTATTTGCATCGGTAACGCCGAAATCAACGACCTTTCCTATCGTGGCGGAAGTAAGCCGTACCCCGCCCTTTTTACTGCCGGACAATACGCACGCGCCTGCGCCTGTAACCGTCCACTGCGATTGCGGAGGACGCGTACAACCAAGCTCCAAAGGATAGCGGTATTGTCTTTCGGCAGAAGAAAAATGACTGCTCGTTGCGCACACGACGTTCCGGACGTATCCGCCGTCTATGAGCGCGCCCCCGACTATAAGCGTTTCGCAAAAGGTAGCGCAAGCGTTATATGCTCCGAGATATCCGCAGGAAAAGTTCCTCGCGGCGAAGGTCGATGCGATTATCTGGTTAAGGAGGTCTCCCGCAACTATAACGTCTATTTCGTCCTCCTTTTTACCCGCGTTCCGCACACCGTCTTTAATTGCGGTAAAAAGCATTTTGCTTTCGGCTTTTTCAAATGAACTTTCTCCGAAAGTGTCGTCTTTAAGCTTTGTATCAACAAATTTTCCTATTGCTCCGCCGCTTTCCTTCGGTCCTGCAACGGAAGCCGCACCTATTATTTCGGGTTCATTCTTAAAATAAAACGTTCTTTTCATCAGAATATTCTATACCCCGCAAAATAAATAAGCCCGACGAGAACGCTTGCCGCAACGCCGAAAACGATTATAGGCCCTGCTATTACGAACATTTTAGCTGCTACGCCGTAAACGTAACCTTCGGTTTTAAATTCTATCGCGGGAGAAACGACGGAGTTTGCAAAGCCGGTTATAGGCACGATCGAGCCGCCGCCAGCGTATTTGCCGATTCTGTCGTAAACGCCGAGCCCTGTCAAAAACGCGCCGAGAAAAATCATTATAGCCGAAACGTATGCCGCAAGCTCGTCGCCTTTAAGCCCTAACCCGTATTCAAAAGCGTATCTTACGCCCTGACCTATACAGCAAATAAAACCGCCCACCCAGAACGCGCGGAAAAGCGATTTTTTCTCGTTCGTTTTCGGAAGCACGGATTTAACGTAATTTAAATAATTTTCGTTTTTACACCCTTCTGCCGTCTTCATTTTTCACCTCTTTTTTGCAAAATCTGTCAAAAACCGATTCTCTGTTGTCGCTGTTTTTCAAAAATTCGTAATTTTCTTCTCTTCGCATAGCAAACTTAATTTGGGTAATTTAAAATTTTATATACAAAAAAACGACTCTTTTACGAGTCGTTTTATACGTTTAACGCATTATCGTATTTTAGATTACAGAATTAAATGAGGCATTCTGTCGGTTGCTTTTTACTTTGCTTCCTCGTCCTTATATCTTCTGAAATTGCCGCAAACGCCCTGAACCTCAGAGTAATAAACAAACGTGTCGGGGTATTTTTTTATTATCGTAATAAAGTCGTTCATCTGATAGAGGTTTATAACGCTTACAACCGTATAGTATTCGTTTTCGGAAAACATTCCCTTGCACTCCGTGACCGTTGCGCTGTGTCTTAAATTAAACACTATGTCGTCTCTTATCAGCTCGGGATGCTTGGTTATTATTTTGACTTCGACGGCGTTTCGACTGCTTTTCAGAAGCGGCGTGGTGGCTTTTTCCGCAATGAACATCTGGACTACGCCGAGAAGAATACAGTTGAAATCGTTATACACGAAATACGAGACGCCGATGGGTATTACGCATAAAATACTTATCAGTCGTTCTATATTCATATTCGGGTGTTTCTGTTGAAGCATTTTCGCAATGACGTCAACCCCGCCCGTAGAACCTCCGAGACGAAGCATTATCCCCGTCCTGAATCCGAGCATAATACCCGCAAAAATCGCGGGCAGAATACGTCCTTCGTTCCCGCAATGATATTGCGGGAATTTGACTTCCGCAAGAAGGATCAGCGCGAACGATGAAACAAGCGTAAACAGTATTGTATAGAAAACGTATTTCTTGTCTACCTTGAAAAATGCGTAAATAAGAAGCGGGGCGTTAAGCGCGATATTGATTATACCTGCGTTTATCGAGGTTATTTCCTGAAGCATCGTCACGACCGCTTCGAGACCTAACGGAACGAAGCTGGCGGGATAGATAAAAACGTGCAAAGCCAGAGCGGATAGCAAACCCGCGCCGAGCGTCATCAGAACGTTTTTCAAAAATCTTATACGATCTCTTTTTTTAACGTCTATATTGTTTGATTCCATAAAATTTTATAAATTTTCGTATTTCGGTCTTTTTATTTGGATTTGTAGTAAAGCTTGCAATGGCAAAAGCCCTCGAAATTCGGGTCGGCAATCTGCTCCCGAAATTCCTTGCACATACATTTATTGTCTTCTGTTTTTTTAAGTCTGCACGGGCAATACCCGCCCTTTCTTTCCAGCCCCTCTTTAACGGCTTTTACGACCGCTTCGTCCGGATTTAAGGTTATCTTCATAACTCACCTCTGCAAATATTATACACGAATTTTCGGTAAAATCAAGCAAAAGAATAAAAGCCGACGATTTTGTTTGATAATATTTATTTTTTGTGTTAGAATATACGCTGTATTCGGTTCGGACTAAAATTTTTCCGTTAAACGAATCGAAACGAGGAGAACGATATGAATTACGACGTGATAATCGTAGGCGCGGGTCCCGGCGGCATTTTTGCCGCTTACGAACTTTCCAAAAAAAGTCCGGAGCTTAAAGTAGCCGTTTTTGAAACGGGACACTCTCTCGAACACAGAAAATGCCCTATCGACGGCAAAAAAGTTAAAAGCTGTATCAAATGTAAAACCTGTTCTATAATGTCCGGTTTTGGCGGAGCGGGCGCGTTTTCCGACGGGAAATATAATATAACCAACGATTTCGGCGGCACACTTCACGAATACATCGGCAAAGAAGAGGCTATCGAGCTTATGCAGTACGTCGACGATATAAATATGGAATACGGCGGAGAAGGTACGAAAATGTATTCGACCGCGGGAACGGGGCTTAAAAAGGTATGCTTGCAAAACAAGCTTCACCTTTTAGACGCAAAGGTGCGCCACCTCGGCACGGATAAAAACTACGTAGTGCTGCAAAATTTTTATAATGCTATCAAAGATAAAACAGACTTCCATTTCGATTGCCCCGTAACGGATATTAAAGCCATAGACGGCGGTTTCGAGGTTACCGCAAATGACGGCGTATACACCTGTAAGGACTGTATCATTTCTGTCGGCAGAAGCGGAAGCAGCTGGATGGAAGGGCTTTGCAAAAAACTCGATATTCCCACGAAATCCAACCGCGTCGATATAGGTGTGAGAGTGGAGCTGCCCGCAGAGATATTCTCTACTCTGACCGACGAACTATATGAAAGCAAAATCGTTTACAGAACGGAAAAATTCGAGGATAACGTAAGAACGTTCTGTATGAACCCTAACGGAATAGTCGTAAACGAAAACACGAACGGAATAGTTACGGTAAACGGACACAGTTTCGAGGACGAAAACAAAAAAACGGGAAACACGAATTTCGCGCTTCTCGTTTCCAAGCATTTTTCAGAACCGTTCAAGGACAGCAACGGCTACGCGGAAAGCATTGCGAGACTTTCTAATATGCTCGGCGGCGGCGTAATCGTGCAACGTTTCGGCGACCTTATAAGAGGCAGAAGGAGTACGATTAAACGAATTGAAGAAAACGTTACCGTCCCCACTCTTTCTGCCACACCCGGCGATTTGAGTCTTGTTTTACCGAAGAGAATTCTCGACGGTATCATTGAAATGATTTATGCACTCGATAAAATCGCTCCCGGAACGGCAAACGACGATACCCTTCTTTACGGCGTAGAAGTTAAGTTCTATAATATGCAGGTAGAAATCGACAATAATCTTGAAACCAAGCTGAAAGGCTTATACGTTATCGGAGACGGCAGCGGCGTAACTCACTCCCTCTCTCACGCTTCTGCAAGCGGCGTATACGTTGCCAGAAAAATTGCGGCAAACGAATAATAAAATTCAATTTAACTATATAAAAAAACCCCGACGAAAACGAAAATTTCCGTCGAGGCTTTTTTATTAGCTAGAAAACGGGCGAAAGTCCGGAAAAACCGGACTTACGCCCGTTTAAGGGTTGCTCGTTTTATGTTGCTATTTTACGTCGATTTTCAATCTATGTCAAGAAAATCAGAATTTCGTTCTTATCTTGTCTATTATTTTGTTTTCAAGTCGAGAAATCTGCACCTGCGACAAGCCGAGGCTTTCCGCTATTTCCGCCTGTGTTTTGTCTCTGAAATACCTTAAAACGACGATTTTACGGTCGCGCTCGGAAAGACTTTCGATAACGCCCGTAAGCATTATCTTGTTCAGCATATCTTCCTCCCTTTCTCCCGAAGGAATCTTTTCGATAAGCTCCTGCGCGTCGTCCTCGTCCTCGAATTTATCGTAGATTGAAAGCGGCATTCTCGCGCTGTCAAGAGCCTCTGCCACTTCTTCCGGCGAAATGCCGAATTTTTCCGCAATATTTTCTACCGAAGGCGACGCGTCGTTGGCTGTCTGATATGCGTCTATATATTTATTGATTTTATTTGCGAGTATTTTAAGAGTTCTGGAAACCTTTATCGCGCCGTTGTCGCGCATATAGCGTTTTATCTCGCCTATAACCATAGGTACGGTATAGGTAGAGAACTTTACGCCGAAGTTTTCGTCGTAGTTTTTGACGGCTTTCAGAAACCCTATACAGGCTATCTGATAAAGGTCGTCGTATTCCACGCCTTTCCCCTTAAATCGCTTTACGATGCTTTTTATGAGCGGCGCGTTCTCGGTAAAGATTTTTTCCTTAGCTTTCTCGTCGCCGATTTTAGCCTGTCTTAAATACTCGTTAAGCTCTTCTCTGTCAAGCATAACACTCCGCTTTTATATGGTTTTAGTCATATAAACCTTCGTACCTTTTCCCTTTCCGGAAACGACGTTCACTTCGTCCATAAAGCTTTTCATTATGGTAAAGCCCATACCGGAGCGTTCTTCGTCTTCTCTCGTCGTGAAAAACGGTTCTAAAGCCTCGCTCACGTCTTCTATTCCCACGCCGTCGTCGAATACGTTTATATGTAAAACGTTGTCGTCTATCTCCGCTTCCATAGTAATTTCGCCTATACCGGTCGGGTATCCGTGAACGATGCAGTTCGTTACGGCTTCGCTGACGGCGGTTTTAACGTCCGAAAGCTGGGCAACGCTCGGGTTTAATTGCAGAGTGAATATTCCCGCAACAGAACGCGCAAACGCTTCGTTTTTGGAGTACGACGGAAACTTTACCGTCATTTTGTTTTTGTTATCCATAAAAATACCTCTTTATACGGGTTCTTAATATTTGGGCATTATAGAATAAAGCCCTGCAAGCTCTATAACCTTTTCCGTAGCAACGGTCGCCCCCGATATGTATGCGGGAACGTTGAATTGCCGCAACTTTTTGTATCTGCCGATTAAAAGTCCTATTCCCGTGCTGTCCATAAAAGAAACGCCCGAAAGGTCGAATACGAACTTTTTGCTGCCTGCGTTGTCGTATATAAGCTTATCCAGAATATCCTTGGTTTTGGATGCCGAATATTCGTCAAGCTCGCCGAAAACGTAGACGGTAACTTCTCCCGAAGCTTTTTTGAATCTTACGTCCATAATCTTTGTTGCTCCTTTGATTCGTCACGATAAAGACTACCATATTCGCGAAAAAGAAAAAAGTCGGAAAAAGTAAAACGATGGTTAGTTTTGTCTTTTAGGTTCATTTTCAAGGCTATAAAAAAAATTTTTAAAAAGTTTAAAAAAACCCTTTTATTTGTTTGACTTTTTTTCTCATTTATTATAACATATATGAGCGTCGTGAATGAACGGGGTGTAGCGCAGTTGGTAGCGCACGTGGTTTGGGACCATGGGGTCGGGAGTTCGAGTCTCTTCACCCCGACCAAAACTGTAATTCATTCGATACTGATTGATTTTTAAGGGCCTTTAGCTCAGTTGGTCAGAGCGGTCGGCTCATAACCGATTGGTCCGCGGTTCGAGTCCGTGAAGGCCCAC
>CAKQRD010000004.1 GCA_934271275.1 uncultured Clostridia bacterium
TTTCTCTTTTCTTTATTCTTTTCTTCGTACTTCCTGCGCGTTTTACGCACGGGAGTATCTTCTTTCCGTTCCATTAAACTGTTCCTCCGAAAATATAAAATCGTATTGATACATATTATAACGATTTTAATGTCAGGAGTCAAGCTCTTTTTATGAACGGGGCAGAAAATATCCCTTTAATTTTTGTAGTTGTTGTTTTTGCCTTGTTTTTCTTGCTTTTTGCGTTCTTCTTCGATTTCCGCTTCTATTTGTTGCAGGCGCGGGACTTGCCGAATGACGTCGGGAGTAAAGAGCGAAAGAACGGAATCGAAAAAGTTATTGATTGTTTTCGGCTTTCCGTGGACTATACGTCTATATTCCGTCGGATTTGTTCTTGCAAGTTCTTTACCGACGTTTGTATAATGCGAATTATTATCTTTTTCCTTTTGCAGCGCTTCCGATTTTTTTGCATATAACAATGCTTCGTCCATAGCCTTTGTAAGCCGTTTTGAAAGGTCGTTGTTGTTTGCAGTTAAAGCGATTACTTGCTCTTGTAACTTTCCGCGTTTCCGTGGAATATTCCCGCTTTTTGCCTCGGTCAAAGCGTCTGCGTAAACCTGAGTTTCTTCCCGTATGGCTTCCGCTTGTTCGATTATCTTTTTTGCCTTAAATTCTGCGGTGGAAAGGTGTTTCTTTTGACTGCCTTCTTTTCCGCGCTGTAAGCCCCAACGTTTCCCGACGGATTCGTAAAAATCCGTTTGTAATTGTTGTAATTGCGGTTTGTCGAAAAGTTGTTTACTGCAAAGTCTGCCGTCTTTTGTTACGGGCATCATGTTTAAGTGCATATGCGGCGTTGTTTCGTCGTTATGTACTACCGCCGCGATGATGTTTTCTTCGCCGTAACGTTCCGCAAAAAATTTATAACAGTCCGAGAAAAAGTTATACTGTTCAACTCTTGATAACCCGTCGAAAAAAGTTTTATCCGAACCTAACACGAAAAAGTTCATAACAACCGCGTCCTTACGCGGGGATAAGCCTAACTCTTTAATTCTGCCGTTTATAAACTCCGTGTAAGTTTTCCCGAAATATGGCGTGAAGCGATAATTATTTTTCGTTCGCTCGCTGTCTATCTGCGGATTGTCCGACTTGTAATTTTCGTCCCGTTCGTTTTCCTTTTCGATAGGGGCGACGTCTTGTTTATGGTATTTCTCCATATGGCACACTAAATATGAAATGATGATTTTCCTCCTGAAATTTGTTTTTATTATCGTTTAGCAAAGTGTGTAGAATTTCCTCTGCCGACTGTTTTATTAGTGAATTCACAGCCTCGCAGAGCCCACAACTTCGCCTGCGAAGTATAGTGGGCTACACTTTGCTCATAAGCCTTCTGTTTTACTTCCTGTTTGTTTCCAAAGTTCTTCCCGCTACGGCGGGCGGTATTGATTATAATTTTTCATTGTCTTACCTCCCGAAAGACGACAAAAAAGCCGCTGATATGTTTTCTATCACCGACTTAAAACACAAATATTAAGTTTTTATTTTCGTTACATAAAGCACCTCCGATTTTGTATCTATGGATAAAAAAATCCGTGCGATTTCGGTTGCCTTAAATGGCTCGTTCTTCGCACGGATTTTCATTCCGATTATTTAATTTTTAGTCGATTTTATCTGAAAAATCGTACCACAACAAAACCCACGCCGAAATCTCTCTTTTTAACGATTTCAACGCCCGTCGCGGAATTGCTACACTTAACTGCAATTCTATGGTAAACGACGGTAATTGTCCTGTCCGAATCCACAAAAGGGAACGAACAATCGGGCAACATCTTTACGCCCTACAACGCCTTTTCTTACGGCGCAATGCTTGACCTTACATCAAGCCTATTATAGTATAACATACGAACATTTGTTCGTCAAGCACTTTTGCGAAGAATTTTTATAAAATTTTTTAAGGGTATAATTGCTATTATGAGAAGACGGGTTCGGAAGTCAAAAATATTACCGATGAAATACCGTTTGATATACCTAGTACTTGGTGCTGGGTAAGACTCGGCAATGTTTTAGAAATAGCAAGAGGAGGTTCTCCGCGTCCAATAAAAGAATATTTAACTACAGATAACACAGGTGTTAATTGGATAAAGATTGGCGATACTGAAAAAGGTGGTAAATATATAAATTCAACGAAAGAAAAAATAAAACAATCTGGAATATCAAAAAGTAGATTCGTGCATAAAGGTGATTTTCTACTTACTAATTCTATGAGTTTTGGAAGACCGTATATATTAAATATAGATGGGTGTATCCACGATGGATGGTTAGTTTTTTCAGATACTTCTAATGTTTATTTCAAGGATTTTTTATATTACGTTCTTTCATCGTCTTTCGCAAACAAACAATTCGTAGGAAAAGTAAGCGGCGCCGTCGTCAAAAATTTAAATAGCGATAAAGTTGCTGATTCATTATTTCCATTACCGCCGATTGCGGAACAAAAACGAATCGTAGCCGAGATTGAAAAGTTTGAGCCTCTGATTGCCGAATATGATAAACTCGAACAGCAGGCGACGAAACTTGACGGCGAGATTTACGATAAACTCAAAAAATCTATTCTGCAATACGCCATTCAAGGCAAACTTGTTCAGCAAGACAGTAACGACGAGCCTGCCTCTGTTTTGCTCGAACGTATTCGCACCGAAAAGAAGGCTCAACTCGGCAAGAAATACGTTGAAAGTTATATCTACAAAGGTGATGATAACTGTTATTACGAACATATAAACGGAAAGGACGTTGACATTACCGAAGAAATTCCATACGATTTGCCTAATAATTGGTGTTTCACTCATTTCTCTTCTTTAATGCACATAAATGGAGGTTATGCTTTTAAAAGTGAAAATTATATAGGCAAAGAAAATGGCGTAAGAGTACTTCGCATTTCAGACTTCAATGAAAAAGGCTTTAATCAAAAAAGACCTGTATATCATAAATATACGCCTGAATTAAAACCTTTTGAATTAGAAGTAAATGATATTATTATGTGTATGACAGGCGGAACTGTTGGTAAATCATATTTTGTTTCAGAGTTGCCCGAGCCAATGCTTGTTAATCAAAGAGTTGCTGATATTAAAATAAATGATATATTAAACAAAAAATATTGTTATCATTTCATTTTGTCACCATATATTCAAAGAATCATAGATGAAAGTAAAAATTCTACAAACGATAATATTTCTGTTGCACTAATAAATTCATTTATTGTCCCTGTTCCGCCGCTTAACGAACAAAACCGAATCGTAGAAAAAATCGACGAAATATTTGCTAAACTATAAGGAAAAGACCTTCTTGTTAGAAGGTCTTTTCAAATTATTCTGTTATTGGTTTTTCTTCAAATTGATTTGCATAAACAATAGGTAAAAAGATTGGTGGCATCATAGCATTAGCTGTCATATTAGCAACTAATGAACGTAAGTATGGAAACACCATTTGAAATCCTTGCAATTGTAAGAAATTATTTATTTCTTCTACATTATCGCCTTCAATATTGAATATTCCTGACAAACTCGCAACTAAATCTATAGGGAAGGGATTTTCTGGCGTATTAAGAATTTCTACTCGAACCTCTACAACATAGGCGTTTCCAGGAGAATTTGCTTTTCCTATTTTTTTCTGTATTTGTGGATTTAATTTAAACTCGCCAACAGGCAAATTATTGTTTTTTATAGATGCTTCATTTACCATTAATGTTAAACTGTTAAATTTTGTCTCCATAAATAACCTCCTGTACCATTATTATAACATGTTGAATTAATTGCAATGTGGCTTATTGAAAAACACACTTGCATTTGCTTGCTTTCTATATCGGTAAACGCTTCGATGTTAACGCCTACCGCCTGCGCAATTTTAATTAATGTGTTAATTTGTGGAACAACCTTAAATGTTTCAATTCGTGCAAGTGCAGGTTGTTTAATACCACATTTTTTAGCTAATTCTCTTTGAGTTAAACCCAAACTTTCTCTTGCTTTAACAATTTTATTTATTATTGCTATAGTTTTTTCGGATGCTTCAATCGAAAGTTTAGATTCTTCATTTTTTGATTTTATATTATCAAGCATTTGATCTAAACTAATTAAATCTTTCATTTTTTGCTCCTTTTTATATAGTCTTTTTTCTCTAAAATAGCCTTTTCTATTTCTTTTGGATCTGTTTTATTTTGTTTTTTTTCGTAGCCATGTAGAATAATAAAAACACCATTCCTAAAATAAAAGAAAAAAACTCTTGAAGATGAGGGGCGCAATTCATATATATCATCACGTAAGGGCTTAATTGCCTTAGGCTTAAAGTTCTCATTAATTTTAGATCCAAATTCCTCTAATTTATTTAAGTATGCTCGAATCTCATACACTTCATCTTCTTTATGTTGTTTTAGTAACTTTTCAATATATTTTTCAAACGGTCTATTACCTGCTGGCGTTTCGTAGATTTTAATTTCGAACACGCCTGATTATTTCCATCCTTATTATATGCATTTTGATAACTTTTTTGTTATCAAGTATAATTATTATAACCATTTCTATGTAAAAAATCAAGCTTTTTCACTATTATATCTTAAAAAAATTAAAAATCAAGATCCTTCTGCCAACTTTTTTATTACCACGTTACAATTTTATCAACAATTTCTTGCTGTTCGCTTGCAGTCTTCCGCAGATAAATTCGCGTTGTTTCAATGCTTTCGTGTCCCATAAGGTCGGCGAGCAAAGAAATATCATTGAACTTTTCAAGAAAATTCTTTGCAAAACGATGTCTGAAAGAGTGCGGATATACCACTTTCGGATTCAGTCCGTATTTGATTGCATAATTTTTAAGTTGTTGTGAAATTCCGCGCACGGTAATTCGTTCGCCGAACCTGTTCAAAAACAAGTATCCGCTCGCAACGCCTTTTTCTTTCAGCCACGATTCCGTTTCGACTTTTAGTTTTTGCGGTATGTAAAGCCGCCGAAGTTTGCCGCCTTTGGAATATAAATCGAAATATCCCTTAAAAACGTGTTCCACCTTGATTTGTATCAATTCGCTTACACGTGCTCCCGTTGCCGCAAGGTAACGCACAACAAAATACCATTCCCAATTTTCATCCTTTTTAAGGCTGTTTTTCAAAAACTTGTAGTCGGCATCGCTGATAACGTTTTCCAAAAAGTTTTTCTGCTGAATTTTTACCGCCGATAAGCGCAATTTGTCTTTTTTGATAAATTCAAGATATTTGTTTATTGCCTGAATACGCAAATTCACGGTTTTGGGCTTATAAGTTTCCATAAGGTATCCCTTAAAAGCCAATAGGTTTTGCTTGGTGATTTCGCCCGAAAGTTGATTATACATCCGTATAGTCAACTGGTATGCGGAAATCGTGTTTTCGGACAGATTTTTCTGTCTTAAATGCTTTTCAAATTCGTCTAACATTTTCGTTAAACCTCCTAAAATAGTGTGCTTATATTTTACTATTTACGGAAGTTTTCTTTAAGTTAAACGGCAGCCAATAAGAGATTATTTCTGTTATTATGAGAAGGTTGGCTCGGAAACGAAAAATATAACTGACGAAATACCGTTTGATATACCAGATCCTTGGGAATGGGCGCGTGTTGACACTTTATTTCAGCATAACACCGGTAAAGCATTAAATTCTGCAAATACAAAAGGAAATTACAGAGAGTATATAACCACGTCAAATTTGTATTGGAACTATTTCAAATTGGATTCGCTGAAAAAGATGCTTTTTACCGACGAAGAAATAGACAAATGTTCCCTTAAAAAAGGTGATTTATTGGTATGTGAAGGCGGAGATATCGGCAGGGCGGCAATATGGAATTATGATATTCCTATGTGCATTCAGAACCATATACACAGATTAAGAGCATATTCTGCCGTGGAAACGAAATTCTATTATTGCGTTTTATATCTATATAAGCAATCAGGCATAATCGGTGGCAAAGGTATAGGTATTCAAGGGTTATCTACGAAAGCGCTTGGACGAATAATCTTTCCTGTTCCGCCATTAGCCGAACAAAAGCGTATTATTGAGCAAATTAACGCTATTTTCTGCAAGCTAAAAGACGAGATTTAGTTCTCGTCTTTTAACTTGTCTAACATTATTTTTATTTGATTGCAAATACGAATTTGCTCATTATACGGCGGTATTGGTATAAATGTATGTTTTACTGCATCTGTACCAAAGCGTTGTTGCCCAGCAGTGCCTGAAAAGTTAATCTTTCCGTGTTCGATAAAATACGGTGATTTTACGAAGTATAGCAGATATGCCGAAAAAATTGTATCGGGATATGCCCGAAGAATATGCAATTCCGTAGTTCCCGCGCCATAACAATTTTCCAAACCGTGAAAAACAACGGATTTTCTATTTTGGAAACAGGGTGTTATTTTTGCAAAGCCAACATCGCCGTTCTTAAAATGAGTGAAACCGCTTTTAACACCTCTCCATTTTCGTTTTTCATAGCAAAACACATTATTAAAGCCATCCATTATCGACTTCATTTCTACGAAAGACACGTCTAAATTGTCGTCGATATTATTTCTCGGATTGATATTGGCTGCATTTTCGAGTCTTGCCCAGCACCAACTGTCGGGAATATCGAAAGGCAGATTTTCTAATAAAATGGGCTCATTTTTTCCGACCTTCTCGTAATAACAGTTATCATCACCTTTGTAGATATAACTTTCAACGTATTTCTTGCCAAGTTGCGCCTTCTTTTCGGCGCGGATACGTTCGAGCAAAACGGAAGCGGGTTCATCGTTACTGTCCTGTGGAACGAGTTTACCTTGAATGGCGTATTGCAGAATAGATTTTTTGAGTTTATCGTAAATTTCGCCGTCAAGTTTCGTCGCCTGCTGTTCGAGTTTATCGTATTCAGCAATCAGCGGCTCAAACTTTTCAATCTCGGCTACAATTCGTTCTTGTTCAGACAAGGGAGGTATAGGAATGAGCAATGTCTTAAAATCTGTCTTATTAAACTTCTTGATAGCAGTAGCCGAGGCAATCGACAGTAAGATGTTTAATCCAAAATTAGATTTGAATAAATAAAATAGCCATGCTACACACGCATTATAAACGCATCTAACCATAATTGCGTTAGGCGCAAGGGTTGCAGGTCTATTTAACGTAGGAACTATAAATACTTTTCCTATAGATCCGACATTACTTAAAATAAGTTCCCCTCCAAATAAATTAGAGTTTGAAAGAAACTCATAACCATGTTGGTCAGTATATGTCAAATTTTTAGTAAATGAATTTGCGAAATCTTGTGTTTTTACTAATAATGCATAATTTTTTTCTTTATAATATTTAACATTTTCACGTAAAGTTGCAAAACTACCGCTTGCAACAAAATCAGTTACACGTTCCACATAATTATTAATTCTTACCCAGCACCAAGTACTAGGTATATCAAACGGTATTTCATCGGTAATATTTTTGACTTCCGAACCCGTCTTCTCATAATAGCAATTATCATCACCTTTGAAGATGACAGAATCGCCTTTATCCTTTTTGATTTTGCCTTCATTTATCAGGCATTGCTTTTCTGCGCGGATACGTTCAAGCAAAACGGAAGCAGGCTCGTCGGAAGGATCTTGCGGGACGAGTTTGCCTTGAATTGCTAATTGAAGTATAGATTTCCTTAATTGTTCAGCCTTCATTTTTACCACCCAAAAGCACCATAATTTCACCGAGAACTCTATCAATATCAGCATCCAAACTGGCACGCTTTTCGCGGTAATTATTGATTAAGTCTTGCGGAGCGAGAATTTCTTCTTCTTCGTGCGGATAGCCACAAAGGTCGATATTATAATTGTTATCCACAATTTCCTGCAAAGTATATTTCTTTGCTTTGGGCGCGTCGTCAACGATAATTTCTTCACGGTTGTTCCACCAATCCATAGCAGGCTGGAAGTGTTCCAACTTCATAGGCTTGGTTTTGGAAAAGTTTTTATACCCTTCGGGCATATCAAGGCGATAGAACCACGTTTCCTTCGTTCCGCCGGTTTTATCAAAGAATAAAATATTCGTGGTAATAGAAGTATACGGCGCAAAAACGCTGTGCGGCATACGAATTACCGTATGGAGATTAAATTCCGACAACAGTTTCTTTTTGATTGCGACTTTTGCGTTATCCGTGCCAAACAAAAATCCGTCGGGAAGAATAACCGCCGCCCGCCCGTTATCTTTCAAACGATACATAATGACGGACATAAACAAATCAGCCGTTTCACTGCTTGCCAAATCGGACGGAAAGTGATTTTTAACGTCCGCCTTTTCATTTCCACCATAAGGAGGATTCATAAGGATTACTTCAAACTTATCCTTATCTGTATAATCCAAAACATCTCTAAGAAGTGAATTGTCATGGTAGATTCTTGGCATATTGATATCGTGCAACAAAAGATTTGTTACACAAAGCATATACGGAAACTGTTTCTTTTCGATACCGTAAACGGAATTTTCATAGGCTTCTACGTCATCGGTAGAAGTTTTCTTTTTGTCCAATTCTTTCAGCCAACTGGTTAAAAATCCGCCTGTGCCGCAAGCAAAGTCCGCAACGTGTTCGCCGATTTGCGGATTTATCATTTTTGCCATAAAATCGGTAACGGCACGTGGAGTGTAAAATTCACCGGAAGCGCCTGCACTTTGCAGTTCACGCAAAATGGTTTCGTAAATTTCTCCGAATGCGTGGCTTTCGTTGTAATCGCTCAAATCCAATTCATCGATAATGCTGATGACCTGACGGAGTAAAACGCCGTCCTTCATATAGTTGTTCGCATCTTCAAAGGTAGTTCTTACGATTGCTTTCTTTATCGGGGTATCGGTTGATATTTCGATACCTTTTATAATGACTTCGCCATCTGAATTTTTGACGTCTTTGCCCTTTAACACGGGGAATAATTTATTATTGACGAAATCAAGGAGCGCGTCGCCGGTTAAACCTTTTCCGCTTTCGTCGTGTGCCCAATTACGCCAGCGGCATTGATCGGGAATAATAGATTCATAATTATCTTCGTCCATTTCCCAGTCATTCTCTTTGCTGTCATATACTTTCAAAAACAACATCCAGGCAATCTGTTCTATTCTTTGCGCGTCGCCGTTGATACCCGCGTCGTTGCGCATAATATCTCTTACTCTTTTGACAAATCCAGATACGTTACTCATTTGTTATGCTACCGCCTTGTAAATTTCTTGTTTTAATAGTCTGACTGCTTCGAGATAACCTTCTTTGCCACCGAAAAGTTGAGCGATTTTTGAAGGTTTGCCGAACTTAGTGAAAGGATCGAGTTTCAGCACGTCGGTATCTTCGATTTCGTATATACTGCTGTCGGCATACTTATCGAGAAGCGCATTCAAAACTCCTCGTGCCGCTTCGCCGTATTTACCGAAAACATTGCGTTTTTTAACGTTTTCAGCGCGTTCTTTCCTTGTGAGCGGCTTTTGATTGTAAGCAACGTGGCAAATAAAATCGAAATCATCCACGTCGGACATATTTTCGTCCGCTTTTACTTGGTCAAGGTCAATGCCTTTTTGCAAGAATAACTCGTAAATTTTTTCTTTCTTTTCTTCCGCGCTCCACGATGAAATGAAATCGCTTAACGTTGCAAATTCGCCGAAAATATTTGCTTTTGTGTAGTCGATAATACTTTCCTGTCGCAATAGTTTTCCGTCTACGTCGTAAATGGACACGACTTTTTGCAAGACCTGAACTCTGCAACCGCGATTATCGACAACCCATTTATGTTTAGGCGGAACGGGGGGAACATCAACAACAGGACCTTTTGGCTGTTCTGATTGAGACGGCGGGACAAAATGTTCGTCTTGTTCCACAGGACCGTCCCAATCGGGATCGGCAAACAGTCTTGTAACGCCGCGGAAGTCCATTATCATAAAATGCGTCTTTCCGTTCTGCTCTCTGATTCGTGTGCCGCGACCGATAATTTGCTTGAATTCCGTCATAGAGTTAATCATTTCGTCTAAAACGATCAACTTTACCATTTTACAGTCGGCGCCGGTCGAAAGCAATTTTGAAGTCGTTGCAATTACGGGATACTTTGCCGAAACAGAGATAAAATAGTCCAGTTTGCTTTTGCCGTAATCGTCGCTGCCCGTAATACGCACTACATAATCGGGATTTTTTGCAACCATATCGGCATTGCATTTTGTGAGAGCAACGCGCATACGCTCGGCGGCATCTTCGGTGGCACAGAAAACGATAGTTTTTGCCATACGGTCGGTTGCTTTGAGATAATTCGTAACTTCTCGCGCAACCATATCGATTCTGTCCTGAATAATAATTTTATAGTCAAAATCACTGTTGTTATAAATACGGTCTTCTATTTCATAGCCGTAAATATCGACTTGTCCTTTTCTCGGTCTCCAACCGTCGCCAATATCGGATTTGACATTGATAACCTTGAACGGAGCAAGAAATCCATCGGCAATGCCTTCTTTAAGGCTATAAATATAAACAGGCTCGCCAAAATAGTCGATATTTGAAATCGACTGTGTTTCTTTCGGCGTGGCGGTCATACCGATTTGTGTGGAAGAAGAAAAGTATTCCAAAATTTTACGCCAGCGGCTATTCTCTTTTGCCGAGCCGCGATGGCACTCATCAACGATAATCAAATCGAAGAAGTCTTTATCAAAAAGTTTGCTGTACCTTGCAAGCACTTCTTCGTCGCTTTCGTCATCATCTTCTTTTTTGTTGCCTGCAAGTTGCTGATACAGCGAAAAATAGACCTGATACGATGCAATTGTCGTGCGGTCGTCCTTTACAAAATTGATTTTATGTATTACTTTTTCCAACGGTTTGAAATCGCCGCCGATTGTCTGATCGATTAGATTGTTTCTATCGGCAAGATAAAGGATTTTTTGTTTCGCGCCCGTTTGCAAAAGACGATATACAATCTGAAAAGCGGTGTAAGTTTTGCCTGTGCCGGTAGCCATAACGAGCAACAGACGATTTTTGCCTTTTGCGATTGCGTCCAACGTGCGGTTTACGGCGTTTCTTTGGTAATATCTCGGAGGATATGTCGTCTGACTTGTATAGAACGGTTGATTGATAAAGGACAATTCCATCTTTGACAATCCGCTACCGTCGTTTATTTCGGCATTGTATCTTGCGTATAATTCATCGGGAGTAGGAAATTCGTCAAGAGAAATTTCTCTTTCAACGCCGGTTAAAAAATCAAATTCCTGAAAACCGTCGCCGTTGGAACTGTAAGCAAATTTTACGTCGAGCATTTCAGCATATACTTTTGCCTGTTGCATACCGAAAGAAACGCTGTGTTTATTATCTTTTGCTTCCACCACGGCAAGCGGATTTGCACTATTAAGATACAAAATGTAATCGGCTTTTTTCGGCGCTTCTCTGGATGCGATATTACCTTTCAGATTGATTCGTCCGTCGGTAATTTTCGTTTCCATCGTAATTTTGCCGTCCCAACCTTTTGCCTTTATCGCCGGTGTGATGAAGTTTAATTTTATATCTTCTTCGGTCATTTGCTTTTTATCTAAAATGCTCATTTACTCCTCCTTAAATCGTTATGTTCCGATAATCTTTTATTATCGGAAGATTGTGAGTAAAAAATTATCGTCTCATAAATTTTCAAATTGAAAATTTTGTTAAGATTTTACGCGTTCCATTAAGTTCTTGAATATATACTCTCCCAACTGAGATCCGTTTTTTACAGGGGGTTGCGAATATATCATAGAAGCATTTAATTCCAGCGTTTTGCCTGAACGATTAACTGTTGCCCCGAAATTAAAACTATTGTAACCACTTTGCATATAACTCTCATTAAAAAGCCCGAATATACCTTTTCCAAAGCCGCCATCGCTATTGTCGCTCAACCAAAACCTTACAGATCCTGTGTTCTCGTTAAAACTTACTTTATATGTAACAACACGATACTGATTTTCAGCCTTGACAAAGCGACCGTTTATAAATTGAGCGCTATTAGAAGGCACGGTATCTGTTTTTATTTCTCTTTTGTATTGAAATGCGGGATATTGTTTTTGCGTTAAATTCAACAAAGACAAGACGCGTTTATCTGTTTCTTCAAATTCATCATTTAAAAACTTTTCTTCGGCATTCGGATCGTTAATTCTTAAATCAGGGATAAGGTCAAAATCATCCGCTTTCATTGGATTATCAGACACATTTGCCGCTTCATAGGTCGTTTTGTCGTTTAATCTTTTTGCCAGTTCATTTAAATTGACGTTATAATTACCAACCGTAAAGTCTATGTAGGGAACGGATTCTAAATAGGCAGGAGTTTTCGTTTTTTCCTTTAAAACAGGAATTATACTTTTGTCATCTTTAAAAAATCGAGAATATAAGAGTTTTGTTTCTTTTCCAACTCCGCCAATACGATTGTCTGCCCTAGAAGTATAGTCAGGTGTGATAATCACAATAACTTTGTCGCTTTTTGTGATACCATCAACGATCATAGTATCCAATTCTCCATCACCGCGAATTGTATCACAAGTAGCCTCAAAACCATATTTTGAACGCAAATCGTTTGTTAGCCGTGCCACCCACTTTTTATGTTCTTCATTATCCCACGAATACGAAACAAATATTTTTTTAGCCATTATTTTCTTCCTTAGTCATCAAACGTAATTCCTTTACTTTCACAAAAGGCGTAAAATTTGCCCTGAGAAACGATTTGCGGTTCGCGGTTGTCCTTTTCCCAACGACAGATTGTTGCATAAGATACGCCGAGTTCCTTTGCCAATGCATCCTGCGTTAAAAGAAGTTTCATCCTTGCATATTTTACTTTTTCAGAGAATTTCATGGTACACCTCATTGTTCGTCTGCACCGTCGGATAGTTTGGGTGTTTCTTCCGCCAAAACCTTCATTTGACGAATAGCCGCTTTATTCAGTTCGATAAGTCGTTCCGGTTGACTTAATCCGCGTTCAATTAGGTAAGCATTTAGGTTTTCAAGGTTAGAAAGACATACAAGTTGCGACACTTCGGCATAATCGCGAATATTTCCTTTTTTATCGGGGTTTTTATCTCTCCATTCACGCGCGGTCATACCAAATAAGGCAACATTCAGAACGTCGGCTTCGTTTGCATAAACGAAAGACGCTTGCTCTTTTGAAATTTCAAGCGGAATAATGATATTATCCTTAATTGCATCGGTATGGATACGGTAGTTTATCTTCGCCAGTTCGCGTTTAACCGTCCAGCCAAGTTGCTTTTGCTCGTCCGCTTTGAGTCTCTGGAATTCTTTGATAATATATAAATTGATTTCGGGCGAAATCCAAGATGCAAATTGTAAGGCAATATCTTTGTGCGCGTATGTACCGCTGTTATATTTTCCCGCTTTTGAAATGATACCGATAGCATTTACGCCATCTATCCATTTTTTAGGGGATAGTGTAAAATAATTGTGTCCGGCTTCATTTTTAAACTGGTCGAATTCGACCACATTAAAATTCGGATTATTTAATTTTTCCCACAAACCAATAAACTCTATCGTATCCTTGCGCCTCAACCAATTTTTAACGACGTCGGCGGGGGCTTCGGAATTTTTATATCGCGCAATATCGGTTAAAGAGAAATAATCGTTTTTATTGATATGTATTTCCTGATCCAATACGGTAATTTCTTTGCTTTTCATTCGTTTGCGACCTTTTGATAATTTTTATTTTATTATAACATATTTTGACAACAAAATCAAGCTCAAAGTATGCGTGAGCATAGTGATTCTTCTAAAAATAAATAAAGAGCCCGCTTTCGGACTCTTTACATTATGAACTCGCTGTTTCTTTTTTTATTTTTTAGTTTTCCCCAAGATTAAATATCTTATGTTATTTGCTAAACGCAAATAACAGCCGTTCGTTGAAATAGGGCGTGAAAAAGTCCTTGCAAGCAAACTTTTTCTCTTATATTATAAAAACGGGGAAGCGGGCGAAGAAAAATTTTTCTTCGCCCGCTTCCCTGTTTGCGCTTTATAAGTAAATATGCAAGCACTTTTATGCAATCAAACGGCAAGGGCGCGGACTTTGCGCCGCTGCTCTTTCCGTCTTATCGCCGTCGTTACAAGTCGTTATTCGCCATCGTTTCGCCGTCGCCGCCGATTTATCGTCGGCAACAAATTATTCGATGTTTATAACGCCGCTCTTAACTTCTTTTTCTTCCTTCTTCGGAACGAAAATATTAAGCGTACCGTTTTCGTACTTCGCTTTAACGTCCTCTTCCTTTACCTCGTCGCCGACGTAGTAGCTGCGCGAGCAGGAATAACTTCTTTCTTTTCTGACGTAGTTCTTCTTGTCCTCGTAGTTTTCGCGGCGTTTGGCTTCTACGGTAAGATACCCGTTTTCAAGCGTTACCGAAACGTCTTTCTTGTCGTACCCCGGAACGTCTATCGCGAAATCGTAACCCGCTTCGCTCTCCTTTATATCCGTTTTCATATCGCCGTGTTTTGCTTCGGTAAAAATCGGTTTGAAGAAAATTTCAAACGGATCGTTCCATTCCGCAACTCTGCCGTTCTCGTTACCGTTTCTCTTTTCCATATAGTTTTTCATAATCAATTTACCTCCGATGATTTTTTTCGTTTTTTATTTTTTAGCAATCGCGTGCTTTATTTGTTAGCACTCTCTTTTCCCGATTGCTAATTATAATTATACTCGATAAAGAAACTTTGTCAAGGGTTTTATGTAAATTTTTGAAAAAAGTTTTAAAATTTTTTTAAAGAAAAAGCGCGGAATTTTTACCGCGCCGTTTTTGACTTCCCTTTCACTTTCTTTTCATTTCTTTTTCAGAGGGAAAAGCTTGATTTTTATCTGCGAAAAGCCGGAGAGGTTTTCGTAGTTTACGCCTTCTCCGCTTCCGTTTTAACCGTTTTTACTATATATTCCGCGTAAAGCCTTGCGACGTTCACGCCCGTAACCTTTTCTATTTCGCCGAAAAACGCGTTGGAATTAACCTCGCAGATTATGGGCTTGCCGTTCTTATCAAACAACAAATCCACGCCGCAATAGTCGGCTTTCAAGTATCGCGCCGCGCGCTCCGCAAGCGTTATAAATTCGGAGTTTTCGTTATTTTCGCATGCCCCTGTCGTGCTATCCACGCCCTTTGCTCCCGTCACGCTCTCTGCTCTCGTCGCTCCTGCAAAATCGACCTTTATACCCCTGCCGCCGAGCGCGATATTCGAGCGAAAATCGTTCTCGTTTATCCGAAGCATCGCCGCCGCCGCCTTACCCCCGACGACTATAACCCGCATATCCGTGCCGCGCCGCGCCCCTTCGTATTTCTGCAAAAGGTGCGGAACGGTTTTCAGCTTCTCCTGAATTGTTTCAAGTTCCGCGCGGTTTTCAGCTTTATAAACGCCCTTTCCCATAGAACCGTAGCTTTCTTTGATTATCATAGGGTACGAAAGCTCTTTTTCCGCGACCTCGAAAAACTCTTCGGGAGTTTTCAGATTTTGCGAATAGCAAAGCGGCGCGAAAATAGTTTTCGGAACGGGAAAACCGCCCGCCGCAAGCTCTATATACGTATCGCCCTTATCGTCGCAAAGGCGTATGGTTTCGTGCAAATCGAAAACGCGTTTCCCCGCTTTTTCCAAAAGTGAAGAAACGTATTTGTCTTTATCGAAATAAACGAAAAAATCCGCGTGCGAAAAGCTTTCGTCAAGCCGCATGCCTCTTTCTCCTCGTTCCGCTCCGCTTTCGGCTTTTCCTGTACCCTTGCTTTTCCCCTCGTCGGCACGCGCACCTGCGCCCGTACTTGAGTTCGTGCCTGCGCCCGCGCAAACCCGAGCGTATCCGTCCGCAACGATTTCCGCCGACGCGCCGAGCCTTTCAAGCTCCTTTTTAAGCCGTTCCGCCTGTTTCACGCTCTGCTCCGGAACTCTATACGGATTTATTATTATAATTCCTTTCATTTATTACAGTTCCTTGTCCTTCGTTTGCACTTTTCCTTCCGTCTGACTCTTACGTCCGTGCGACTTTTCGCCCGTCACGCATTTCCGCCCGCTTAACTTTTTTCGTCCGCTTCGTCCGTTTTCAGCTTTCGCGAACCGCTTTAAGCGTTAAGAACACGAACACGAGCGGAAACAGAAAATACGCGCACAAAACGCACGCCGCCACACCGAAAACTACGCCTAACGCGAACAGCAGATAGGTGACGAACGCATAAGGCAGCAGAGCGACGCATTTCGTCACCGCGTCCGCGACCAGCAGTTTTTGCGGATATTCGCCCGTTTTCGAGGCTTTTATAAACCTTATTCCGCACACGAGCCAGAACACCGAAAAACCCGCCATAGCCGCGAAAGTTATGAACACGAGCGGCAAAATTACTATTATAAAAAAGACGTAGCCAAGCCCCTCCTGCCATGTTTCCGCTTCTTTCGAGAGCGCGCCCGAAAACGCCGCGACCAAAAATCCGACCACAAGCGCAAACGTACACGCCGCAAGTATTATATCAAGTATTCCCGTTCTTTTCAGTTTATTTTCCATAATCGCCTTACCCCTTTTATCGTCTATTTTATATAAAAAACCGATTTTTTAATCGCTTTTCTCTATTTTTTGCATTTTATTTATAAATTTTACCGTCGCCAATTAGCCGTGCCGATAGACAGTCTTTTCTTTCGGCGGTTATCGCACGACCGCGCCAACTTCAAGTATAGCAAATATGGCGATCAGAACAGCATACAGAACGTTCCCGCAACCAAAAGCACAAGCCCCGCAAGAGCCTTTAACGAAAGCTTTTCTTTCAGCGCGAAATACGAGAACGCGACGGTAATCAGAACGCTCGTTTTATCTATCGAAACGACCGCGCTCGTCACTCCGTCCTTCAACGCTTTATAATAACATATCCACGAAACGCCCGTCGCTATGCCCGATAAAATTATGAACCACAGCTCTTTTTTGGGTACGCTTTTCACTTCTTTACCTTTACCCGCAGCAAACACCACTATCCAAGACATAACGAGTACGACGCCCGTCCTTATAAACGTGCCGAGGTTGGATTCCACCCCGTCGATGCCAACTTTGCCGAGTATCGAGGTCAGCGCGGCAAACACCGCCGAAAGCACCGCGTACGCGATGTAGCCGAGTTTTTTCTTTTCCCGTTTTTGCTCGCCTTCGGCTAAGGTTTTCTTCCCCTCTATCGGCTTTTCGCACTCCGCAACGGGTATCTCCGCCGCAAGGGGTTCGACCTTCTTTTTTCCTTTTTTCTCTATCGTTAAAAACGTGCCGACGGTCATAAGAACTATTCCCGCGCCCTTCCACCAAGAAAAGGGTTCGCCGAGAAACGCGAAAGAAAACAAAACGGTCAATATCGTACTCGATTTGTCTATCGGAACGACTTTATTTACGTCGCCTATCGAAAGGGCTTTGAAGTAACACAGCCACGAAGCCCCCGTCGCCAGCCCCGAAAGCACCAGAAAAAGCAAGCTTTTGCCGTCTATACTTGTTATATTTCCCACCGAGCCCGCAATGAGCGCGGTTATGAACGCCATAATAAGAACTACGCCCGTTCTGATAGCGGTGGCAATTTTGGAATCGGTGTGTTTTATCCCGCATTTTGCGAGAATAGAGGTTACCCCCGCAAAGAATGCCGAAACCAACGCAAAAACTATCCACATGATCTTTTAACCTTATATATATTGTAATACCTGCGCGTTAAAAAATCAACGAACGGAAGAAAGAAAAATATTTTTTTCGATTCGACAAAACTTTTCCTGAAAATCACCGTATATTTGATTGACAAATAATAAAAAAAGGTTTATTATAGGTTAGCACTTTGAGGAGCGGATATATTTTTAACCGCTTTTGAAAAGGAATATCGCGGGGTAGAGCAGTTCGGTAGCTCGTCGGGCTCATAACCCGGAGGTCAGGAGGTTCAAATCCCCTCCCCGCAACCAAACAGAAAAAACAGCTCGTTTCGGGCTGTTTTTTCTTGCTTTTGACCACTTGATACCCTTAAACGGGGGTATAAAAACCACCGCTCTCCCCGTTTTTTCAACGATTTGGGGCGAAATTGGGGAGAAAAAACCCTTTAATAGGTTACCTTTTTCGCCTGTTCGAGCATAAACTCGTCGCTGTAATGAGTGTAAACGTAGTCGGTTATTTTTTCCGACTTATGCCCCAACCACCGCGCCACGACTTCCTGCGGAACGCCGCACTCCTGACAGCGGCTCGCAAACGTGTGCCGCAAGTCGTACATACGATAGCCGGGAACAAGCTTCGAGAATATTTTCGCGAGTTCGGTCGTTTTGGGAAGCGGCAAAGCCTGCTTTATTTCTTCGACGTACGGCGCAAGCATAGGCGTTATCGGGATATTTTTATAAACGACGTTGCCGTGGTGCTGCTTCCGGTTCTGAAAAGTAAGAAAGCCCTCTTTCTCAAAACTCACGGATTCCACCTCGCAAGGTCGGCAACCTGCGTAGAGAAGAATTATAAAATTGTAGCGGTATTTGTTTCCGGAGACGTCGCGCAAAAATTTCTTTTCGACGTCTTTCGGAAGAGCCTTCCCTATCTCCCGTTTGTGCATAGGAATTTTAACCGCCCGCATCGGCGATTTGTCGAGAACGTCGTTATCGACGGCATATTGAAAAATCGTTCGTAAAATATAATAACAGTCTTCCGCGGTTCTGAAATATCCTTTCGCGATAATATCGTTCAGGACGCGCTGAATCTGCGGGGCTTTTATATCCTGCAAATAAAACCGCCCGAAAGGCGGCAAAATATAATTCTTAAATCGGTTATATGTATTCTCAAACGCTTTTTTGCAAACGTTCATTTTTTTGACGTTAATCAGATAATTTTCCGCAAACTCCGCAAAACGGTTTTGCCCGCGCTTTGCGACGATTCCCTCGGAAGCGTTCAGAGTGCGACAAAATTCTATCGCTCTGGCCCGCGCTTTTTTATAGTCCGCGTTACAAAACGACTTGTTAAAGCCGTTCCGTCGGTAGCGGAACTCGTGACACCCGTCGGAACGATGTCTGTAATGTAAATCTTTTAATTTCGGCATTTCCTTTATCTCCTGTTTTGTAAAAATGTTTTCAATGCCGAAACTGCCCTCTTTCTTATTCAGTTGTAAAACAACGTTACCCGCCGAACGCGGCGGAACGCCGCCGAGCTTTTCGGCGGCTTTTATTTCGTAGCCTATCTTTTGAGAATAGGCGGCAAAATCAATCACTTTGTCGCGACTGTCGGGCGGAAAACCGTCACCCGCTTCATAAATCATCGCGCTGAATCTGTATATCGCGTATTCGAGAAATTCTTTATCCTCTTTCGTGATAAACGGCATAAACTTATCCCCCTTAAAGTTGGAGAACAATTATACCACTTTCCCGAAAAAATTCAAGACGTCGCCGAAGTCAGGCACGCCGCTGCTTTTTCAAATATTCGTCGTTCTTTTCAATATTCCGAGCGTTCCCGAGAAGGATATTCTTTCCGCCCCTCGAAGCGTTCCGGTAAATGCGGAGAAGCTCCATTTCCTCCGCGTTGAGCGTTGGGGTAGAAACCCTTCCCGCATTTGCCGATTCCTCTCGCCCTAAAAGAAAGTCGGTTGAAACGCCGAAAATATTAGCAAGCTTGACAAGCATTTCGGCGGAGGGTTCACATTTTCCCCTCTCCCAATCCCCGATATTATAATAACAAAGCCCCAACTTCTCCCCCAGCTCTTGCTGTGTCATTCCGATTTCTTTGCGCAGTTCCCTTATAATCTCCATTTTTCTCTCAACATTCCCCCTATTTTTTAGAACATAAATGAAAAAAGCCTTCGGCGGTCGCAAAAACGGCGTTTTTCTCTACTTTGCCGATAGCGCGGTAATATCTGACGAGCGCTTTTTCCTCTTCCGTAAACCTTTCGGGAGATCCACCGCGCACGGTGGGCGAGCTTTCGTTCCCGATTAGATAATCGACGGTAACGTTAAAATACCGCGCGAGCTTTATAAGCATATTCGGGTCCGGAAGGTTTATCTCTTTTTCATAATTTGCAAAAACCTGACGGCTAACTCCTAAATTTTCGGCAATTTCAACTTGTGTTTTGCCACTTTCTCGTCTTAACTCTTTTATCCTCATATTACACACCCGTAAAAATTCAAGACGTCACCGAATCAGGCGCGCCGCTGCTTTTTCAAATATTCGTCGTTCTTCTCAATATTCCGAGCGTTCCCGAGAAGGATATTCTTCCCGCCCCTCGAAGCGTTCCTATAAATGCGGAGAAGCTCTTCCTCTTCCGGTTCGAGCTTTAACGTAGATATGCCCTCTCCCCTTGTCGGCTCTTCGTTTCCGATTAGATAATCAGTCGAAACATTAAAAAATTTCGCCAAAACGGATATAGCCGCGGCATTAGGGTGGCGCAAACCTTTTTCCCAATAACATATAACCGATTTACTATATCCGCAACGTTCTGATAGTTCTTTAATAGTTAGATTGTTCTCAATTCTCAATTCTCTCAAAATTTCTTTAAATTCGCCCATAAGGACACCCCTAAACGCTAATTTTTAAAAATAATAGCATAATTTTCACAAAAGTGGTTGACAGATTCGCAAATGTGGTATATAATTTTTACGAAAAATTCACAAAAGTGAATTTGTCAAGTTCACAAAAAAGGAGATAGAGGACGAAATGGAACAAGACAAGAACAAAGAAGCAGGTTTCGGCGGTCGCCAAACGGAACGCGAGGAAACGCAGAGCGCGCGCGAGGCGGCGCGTCGGGAACGAGAAGCAGCTCTCGAACGCGCTCGCAGGAATGAAGACATCTGCGAAGCCTACGACGCGCTTTGCCGTTGCCTCGACGAACGAAAGATTATGCTTGACGCGGTAAAAGCTATCGAACTCCGACACGAGGACGGGGAGCAATGCCTGGAAGACGAGGCGAGCGTGTTCTATCGAATCGCCGATAGCAACGAACGGGAATTTTTATATTTTAGCATTTTAACAGGAATGTTCGTTCCTAACGAGATTTAACGGAGGGCGCGAGAATGGAGTTTTTATATTTTTTCTTTGGCTTCTCGATAGGCTTTGTAATGCTTTGTGCGTTCCTCGGCATCAGCGACAGGCTTGAAAAAAAGAGCATAGAAAACGACCGCGAGGAGCTGAACGAAGAGCGCGAAAAGTTCGAGCAAGAAAAAAGGCTTTTCGCGGTTGAAAAGAATTTATTCGAGATAGAGAAAAAGGAGAAGAACGAGAATGAACGAGTTTAGAATGAGGCAAAAGGCGGGAATTAAATTAAATCCGCCGACAACCTACTGCCGCGGTAAAGTCAGAAACAAGAAAAAGGACGTAGTATACTCCTTCCAGAGTGCGCGCGCGAGCGGCTTCCGTACCGCCCCGTATTACAGTTTAGACGGCTTCGAGGTTATCCCCGAAACGTTCACAGTCTGGACGGGCAAATACGATAAAAATATGAAAGCGGTATTTGCCGGGGATTTTGTAAAGTTCGAATACGACATAGCAGAAGTTGACGGGACGCACGACAAAGGCGAATGCGTTTACCTCGTTCATTGGAACGACGAGCTCGGCGGGTACGCGCTCGGCGGAGAGTTCGGGGACGAGTGCGGCGGGCTGGAAGACGTCCCCGAATTCGAGGTCGTAGGAAACGTTTTTGACAATCCGGAACTTGCCGAAAAATTCTATACGGCTTGGATAGACCGCAAAAAAGCGGAAAAATGACGAGATACGAGAGGGACGGAGAAATGGAACTTATAATATCGGACGGGCACCTTATAAAGCGCGACAATAAAAAACTTTCGATAGAATTTTTCAAAAATGCGGAAGGCGAAAGAATGAAAAAGATATGGGAGCTTCTGAACGCTCCGACCTTCCCGAACAAAAAAGGAGACAAAAAGAAAATGAAAAAAATAGAGTGGTACGTAATAACGTATAAAAACGACGTCGGGAACGACGTCACCGAACATTATCCCACCGCGCTGGCGATGACGCTCGCGGGGATAAAGTTAAAACGCCGCGGAATCGCTTTCACCAAAAGCCACCGCGTTGCGAACGTGGAATAGCTCGTCCTCATCATTTCCCTAAACGCCCGCCGCGGGTTCTTTGACTCTTATTTGTCCCGCGGCGGCATATATCCCCCGACGTAAAGGCGTTCGGCGAGTTCGAGGCTCGCGGGGGAAATACAGTAAAAGGAGAGAAACGGCACTATGGAAAAAACCGCAAAAAAAATCGGTTTGGCACTCGGAATCGTGGCGTGCGCTATCTTTATCGGCACTTCGGTGGCGGGCTGGATAGGCAAAAAAGACGATAACAAGAAAGATGATTCGACGAATCAGACCGCAGTGGTTCACGTTATCGAAGCGTAATGCAAACGGTAGGGCTATTTACAATGGCTCTGTGGGCGGTTCGGAAGGTCGTAAGTTTTCTGCCGAATATATTCGACATACTTACGAACCTTTCGGGCGGGCTCATCAGTCAGCTATTAGTTATATTTTTCTGCATAAAAATTTTGCCGCTGTTCGTCGAACTGTTCGTAAAAGGCGTTCAGGCGTTCGTGTGGCTTTTACATAAATTTGAGTAACAAGGAGAAAAAACGAAATGACGAAGCGAATAAAACGCTTTTGTATAATCGGCTTGACGGCGATAGGATTTCTATGCGCCGCGCTTTTGGTTATGGGCGAACCTTCGGCGACAAGCGCGGAAGAGACGCGCTTTAATTTTACCGGCGGCGCGTATCTGAAAGTGCCGACGGAAGACGTCGAAAACGTAGACGCTTCGAGCTTTAAGCTCGCGTTCGAGCTGAACAAACTCACGACCGACTTCGAGGACGTGCGCAACGAACTTTCAAGTTCTTATTCGTGGGATTCAAAGCCGTATTACTCTTATTACGTTGACGTTTACAGAAAAGGACGCGAAGAATCCGACAGTAAGCTTATATACAGAGAAGGCATAGAGTATAGACAAGCAAGCCCCGTTGACGTTTCGTGGGCGCAGAACAAACTCGTTTACTATGCCGAAAATATAGAGTTTGCCGACCAGTATTACAAGAACGCGAGGTCTTTCGCGACAATGTTCGAGAACGACGAACTCGTATCGAGCAAAGACGGCTTTCAAATGCGCATAAAACGCGGCGTAACGCAGTCGAACCTCCCGTTCTGGGAGAACTCCGAGGGTAAAAAGATAACGCGAATCGTCATAACTCCCGACAGCCCGAACACGCAGTATTTCGTCAAGTTCAGCTATAAGTTTTTCAGGTTCAGAACGAGCGGCTTTTTAAATAACAAGAGCGAGACGATAACGGGCGAATGCACTTCGGAAGCTCGAAGCTTGCACGAAATATTCACGAGTATGAACACGCTCGGCGTTTTGGAAGCGCAGCTCAAAAGCGTGAACGAAAAAGCGTACGATTACGCCGATTCCGTTTTGAACAAGAGAACGCTCGAAAACATTTCGATAACATATCTCGAAGAGATAGCGGGAACGCCGTTCGCGACGAAAAAGACCATAAGCGCGCAGGCGTACGCGATAAACGGCGTCATCGGGCGCGAAGACCTTTTGAGCGCGACGAACAAGCAAACGTTCAGCGTATTCAGCGACGCGTGGACGCATAGCAATAACGGCAATGCGTATACGATAACGTATAACAAGTCAAAATGGTTAAGGGCGCGCGCGGTTGACGGCAACGACCAAGATTATTTTTTGGATATAAATTTGAGCTATGCAGATTTCTATAAAAAGTACATAAATACGGGCGTTATGACGAACGACGCGTTCGAGTACGTTTATTCGACGGCGATTTATAAAAAGTATGCAAAACAGCTCGAAAATTACACGACCGAAGAAGTCTACGGATATTTCGGCTTTGTGGTTATCCCGAAGTCGTATACGTTAAACAGAGTTTTCGCCGACCTTTTCGACGTAGAGCAGTCGTCGGAAGGCGCGGTTCACGGGCTGAATTACGGTTTAAATTTAACTTTGGGCAGTTATAACAACCTTTTGCAAGCTTACGGCTACGACTTTTTAGGGCGAATCTGGAACGACGTCTGGAAGGCGTGTACAACGGGCGAAGAATCCGCGACGGCGTACGTTTTGTATATGACGCCCTCGAATGAGAAGGCGCATATATCAGATCCGGGCGACAAAGACGGAACGCCGCCGATATTACAGCCGTTTCAAAAGATAGGCGGAATAATCGGAAAGATTTTTAACGGAATAACGAGCGCGTTCGATACGGCGATAAACTTCGTAAACGGTCTTTCGGGAACGTGGAAAGTCGTTCTCGCGGTAGCGATAATCGCGGCGGTCGTCGTCCTGCTGGTGGCGTATGCAAAGTATTCAAAAAAACGATAAAAAAAAGGAGATAAAAAAAATGACAAAAACGAATAAAACACTTTTAACGCTGATATTTGCGGGGCTGTTAGCAATTTGCGCAGGCTTTGCGGCTTTATTTTCCCGCCCCGCCGCACAAGCAAAAGCGGAAGGAACGGAAACGAAGGAATATGTTGAATCGTTAGAATACGGGGAAGCCGTTTCTCTCGTTGCCGAAAGCGATAACGAGAACGAAAGAAATTATGAACTTCCGCTTGATACGTGGATGTTAATAAACAATACAGATTTTAAGGTAAGGCTTCTTGTAAACGGTGATGAGATTGTTTCAATCGGTTCTCCAACTGAATCCTGGACAACCACGGAAGGTGTTAGTTATTTTCTGAAAAATCAGTATTTAGGCTATTTAAAATTTGACAGTAAAAAAATCAATTCCGTTTATTTAAAGAGATATTTACCCAAAGAGATTAAAGAAGGAGTATTGATTGACGAGAGTTGTAATTTCTTAAAAATCAGTAAAACTGCCGAAGCACCCGTGACGTACACCCTCACGTTCAAGGACGGAGAGAACGTTCTCGGCACGGTAGAAGCGGAAGAGAACGCAAAGCTTGCCGCGGCTGATATTTCTACGATAAGCACAACGAAAGAAGGCTATACGTTCAAGGGTTGGAGCTATACGGAGAACGGCGACGTCCTCGACCTCGAAGCGGAAACGGTAACGGAGAACAAAACGCTTTACGCGGTGTACGAAAAGAACGCCGAACCGACAGAGCCGACAGAACCGACAGAACCGACAGAACCGACAGATCCGGAGAACCCCGACAAGAATTTCGAGGACAAAGTGAAAGACTTCGGGGACAAGGCAAGCGAATGGCTCGAAAAGAACGTAGGTTTGAGCATATCGGGCGGCGCGGTTATCGTGATTTTAATCGCCGCGGCGATTCTCATTTTTTCAAAACGCAGATAAGTGAAAAAGAAAGAAAAGATAAAAAAAGTCAAATATAATCACGTCGACTTTCCCTCCGTGTGGGGGCGCGTGTGGCGGCTGGTAGTATATAACGCCGTCGCCACCGCGGCGACGTTCTGGCTTTTTTGGGGCAACTTCACTCTCGACGACGTCGCGTACGAACTCGACTACTTTACGCTATGGGGCTTTACGGCGTTTCGTCCGCAGATATTCCTCGTTTGCATAACGTTCTTTTTAATGTTGCGGCAGTTTTTCAAGGACTGCAACCTCTTGCGCTTTACGCTCGCAATGATAAAGCACGATAACGAGGTAACGGAAACGGGCGGAAACAAACGACTGTACGACGGCGTGGAAGGCTCCGGCAAGACGATGACGAACGCAAACGACACGCTTTTCATAGCGTGCAGTAAAGACGTAGCTATGCGGCTCGCGTATTATCTCAAATATCCGTACAAGGACGAGCTGAAAGACGACAAAGATTATAAAGTTTTATGCGAAAGCTTTAACTTTTATCGAGAACACGACGAGGAACTTGTTCCCCACCTTATGGCGGACTTCGATATAAAGTACAAAGGTCGAAAAAACTACGAATGGAGTATGGACTTCCTCGACCAAAAGAAACGCCCCGCGGAAGGCTTCGCCGTCGCTATAACGGAGATAGCGAACAAGCTTCCGAACGCGTGGAGCAAGATTCCCGCGGACGAAAAGAAAGATAAACACGGAATGAAGACGAAGAGCGAAACACTTTCGCTGACTCGTCAGTGGTACGATATGACGATTATAGGAGACGAACAGCGCGCGGGCGAAGTCGTTCTGGCGTTCAGAAGCGTATGCAGTCAAACGCGGAATCTTATCGGGTGGCGTAAGGTCTTATCCCCGAAATTACTCGAATTCTGTTTGAGAGCGTTAAAATCGAGAATTTTGCGAAAGCAAGAGCAGACCTCGAAGCTTCTTTCGGCGACTTACGTCAAGCTCGAAACGCTCGTCGACCGAATGGGCTTCCGCGTTATCTCGTACAGAGATAAAGAAGCGATACGCGACACGGTGAAAGACGACGAACAGACTTTCGTCCTCTCTTGCGATTTGCCCTTTATTTACGACACAAGGGGCGAAAGAAAGAACTATGCACTTTACGAAAATTCGCCGGACTTTATTCCCGGCAAAGGAGAAAAACGAAATGACGAAAACGTTTAAACGATTGAGCGTTATCATATTCGCAGGACTTGCGAGCTTATGCGCATTCTTCGCGCTTCTGACGTTCCGCCCCCTAACGCAGGCAAAAGCGGAAACGCTTATAACGGTCACGGTGTACGACGGAAACATCGGAAAAAAGATAGATTCGGCGGAACTCGACACGTCGCTCGGGGCGCAAAAGTTCCCCGATTCATTGACTGAAAAACTTACCGCGTATTTCGGAGCGGACGAAAGTCAATTTTACGGCGTTCAGACCTTCGATACGTCCTCGGACGGTTCGAGCGTTTGGGCAACATTTGCAACGATGAAAAAAAGCTCTTTTTTAGGCGGTAAAAACGTTGATTTATACGTTTATACGAAAAGCGACGTAAATATAAAGCTTTTAGAGGGTAGTATCACAAGAGGAACGTTGAGCGTTCCGTATACGAAGAATATAAAGGACGTCACGCTTGACGATTTGAATGCCGTTTCGGGCGTGCCGAAATCGGGCTATATATTAAAAGGCTTTACCCCGAACGGCACGGATTCGACGTTCCCGCAGGCGGGCGTAAGAAGCGTTTCTCTTGAATATGCGAAGGAAACCGCCGTGGTTTTCAAAAACGAGGACGGCTCGAAAACTTTGCTTACGAAAAATCTTGCGGCGGGAAGCATTTACGATACGCGATACGATAACGAAATTCAAGCGGCTGCAAAGAAAGAGGGCTATACCCTTAAAGGCTGGCGCGGAACGTTAGATTCCGACCTTGTGATAAACAAGATTCCTATAAGCGACAACGATATGACTTTATACGCCGTTTACGAGGAAAATTCCGCAAATACCGTTACGATAACGTTTAAGGACGGCGAGACGGTGCTATATACGGCGGAAATAGAAACGGGCGACGCTCTGACTTTTGCCGATTATCCAGAGCTTGAAGAAAAGACGAAAAAAGCGGGATATGTTTTTAAGGGCTGGCGTTCGGAAGGCGGAACTCTGATAGAAGCGGGTTCTTTGAGAACGCTGAACGCGTATAAGGATATGACGTACACGGCAGTTTACGAAGAGGAAGACGCTGATAATTACTATATGGTTGAATTTTTCGTCGAGACGAAACGCATAGGAGTATATCTCGTAAAGAAAGGCGAAGATATGATTTTTGCCGATTATCCGGAAGTTGTAGCGGCGCAAGAAAAAGAGGGCTACAACTTTAAAGGTTGGAAATTGTATAACAAGATTTATGCGGACAAGCTTCCTGCGCAAAAAGACGACGTTCAGCTCGATGCGGTTTTTGAAGAAAAGAGCTTTTTCGAGAAGAACTTCGGTAAGCTTGGAATTTCTACGGGTGGGCTTGTAGTTTGTGGGATAGCGGTTTATCTGCTGTTTTTCCGTAGAAGTCGTAGAAGATAGAGAGGTTTATATATGCTTTTATTAGCTTTGCTTTTTTTGATTTTGTTTTTAATTCGATAGTTTGTTTTTTTCTTTTTTCGATTTTCGCCCCGCGAAAACGAAAAAGAAAAAACCTCCGAGAATAAACAAAAGCAAAAAAAGCAAGAAGAAAAGCCTCGAAACCGTGCGCGCGAAAAAACGGCGAAACCGTATTGTAAAATTTTATGCAGGCAGATTTCCGCGTGCGGAAATCTGCCGAAATGAAATTTTTTTCTACGAAAAGCCGGGGCGGGCGGCGCGGGGCGCGGCGGGAACCGGGGCGAACGGCGCGAGACGTCGCGGAAGGCTCGAAGTCTGAACGATCGCCCCACGGCGCAGCCGAACGGCGCGACGTCTGAACGACGGCGTTCAGAGCGAGGACTAAAAGGAAGGATAAAGAGAAACGACCTCGAAGGCGCGGGAAGCTGTGCGCTTCGGGAAAGGAGGCAAAACGTTGGATATTACGGCAGTAAAAAACTTTAAGGAATTAAACGCGGCTTTGCGCCTGCTTTTTACGCTCGTTTCGATAACGGACGACGGCGGCAGAATCCGCACGAACAAAGCCGATTTATCGAAGCATACGGGCGTATGCGAGCGCACCGTCAAAGAGCATATAACGACGTTATGCCGTTGCAATATTATAAAGTGGAAATACGGCGGCGCGGCGTTCCTGAATCCCGATTTTCTTTTCAAGGGAAAGCCGGAAGACAAGGCGGAAGCGCGCAAGGCGTACGAAACGTTTA
Organism: uncultured Clostridia bacterium; assembly: GCA_934271275.1. GTDB lineage: Bacteria > Bacillota > Clostridia > Christensenellales > Borkfalkiaceae > UBA1259. The sequence goes on from CAKQRD010000004.1 coordinate 28,571, forward strand.
AATCAGATATAACGGCGTAGCCGTTCATAAAAAAACAAAAAGAGAGGAAAAACAAATGGTAAAAAGCGAACTAAAAAGGACGAGGCAATACAAGCGATACAGGGATAACAACTTTTACATAACGATACCGCTTTCGTGGTGTACAAGATTCAATCTCTCGCCGACTGACCTCGTCGTTTTGTGTGTGGTAATGAATGCGACGAAAAACGCCACAATGAAGGCGTATACGGGTTCGATTAAAGGGCTATGCGTTTGCTGTAACATTTCGCTTCCCACGGCGCGGAGGTCGCTCGAAAAGCTTATAGAAAAAGGCTTTGTCCGGAAAGAATATTGGACGAGAGACGGCAAAGAGTGGATAGCGTATACTGCGCTTTCGCTCGTCGCCGGGGAAATGACTATGGAGGAGGCGCTCGAACGTAACATAGCGACAAATCAGACGTTCAACAACAGACGGCGCGAAGTTTAAAGCGCTTTAAAATTTAACGTTAAAAAGGCATACGCTACCCGTATGCCTTTTTTTTGTGTATAGTAAAAATATTTGTTATGCTATACTGTAAAATTTTGTTACCCTATACGGGGGGTGTAAAAAAATTTTATCCTATGTCAAAAACGGGAAAAGTGATAAAGAAATTTTACACCCCGCACTTTTTGGCGTCTCAAAATGTATAGAGTAACGTTTTTTTACTTTGCGCCGTTTTTCGGGCAAGTGTAAAAAAACTTTATCCTATACACGCCCGAAAAGTAGTAAAAAAATTTTACACTATACAAAACGCGCCCCGCCGTATAGGGTAAAAAAACTTTATACCCCGTATAAAAAAACGTTCCAACCCTTGTATAGTGTAAAAAAACGTTCTACAAATATTATACTCTTATAAAAAAACAAAGTGAATATAAACTTGCGCGCGCGGGCGCGCGCGTACATTCGGACGAAGAGCCTTCGAGCGTTCCCGAAGCCCCGCGCCGCTTATGCCCGGCGTTCTCGCGTCCTCGACGTCATCAGAATAGAAGCCGCCCCCACTCGGGGCGGCTTCGCTGATAAAAAAACGGTGGCGACGTGGTTTTTCGTCGTAAAAGACTTGACAACCCCTATTAAATAGGGTATAATATAATCACCGAAACAAAAGAGGAAAATCAAGTGAAACGTTCTTTTATAGAATTGCCGTTTTTTCAAACGAAGTGGAAAAGCTTAGGACTTGACGACGACGACCTTCGCCGTCTGCAAGCGGAGCTATTGACCGACCCGAAGGTCGGCGCGGTTATGCAGGGAACGGGCGGCGTTCGTAAAATGCGTTTCGCCTTCGAGCATAGAGGCAAAAGCGGCGGCGTAAGGGTTATCTACGTCGATTTCGAGGTTTACGAGGAAATTTACCTTTTGACCGCATATACTAAAAATGAAAAGAGCAATCTAACAAAAGAAGAACGTAACGAGCTTCGCCGTCTCGTGGACGTACTCGAACGGCAGATAGCCGAAAACGAAAAATCTTAAAAAGGGGTGGTGACATTATGAAACTTTTCGACGAAATAAAACTCGGTCTGGAACAAGCTATCGAATATAACAAGGGCAACGTTAAAGCCCGTAAAACAACGCTGGAAATTGCCCCGCTGGAAACGTTTTCCTCCGAGGATATAAAAACTATACGCCGTCGCGCGGGAATGACGCAGGTTTTATTCGCGCAATATATGGGCGTGTCCGTGAAAACCGTCGAGGCGTGGGAAGCCGGGAAAAATCAACCGGAAGGGTCTGCACGCCGACTTTTAACCGTAACCCGCAACGACCCAGATTTTCCGAAACATTCCGGAATAGTGAACGGCTGAACTATACAAACATACGAACAAAGCCGCCCCCACCAGGGCACCTTTGCTTTTCCCCTCTTTTTTATTTTATGTTAAAAATTTGGGGCGAAATTGGGCAGTTCACGGCAAAAATCGTTAGTATTTTTCTTGTATTTTTTATCTTCCAAAAGCCTCATAACCCGGAGGTCAGGAGGTTCAAATCCCCTCCCCGCAACCAAAAAACAACGCCTGCAAGCTTTGCGGGCGTTTGTTTTTTATTTGAAAGTTTGAAAACCGACTGACCGACGGAGGAGGTCAGGGGCGTTCGAGGCGACCGCGTCCTGCGGACGATACAGGAAGCCGAGAACGGGACGAGAAAAGGAGTTTGCCGAGCGCAAAACTTTGCGCGACCGCAAACGACTATTTCGAGGAGCGGGCAATGAAAAATCCCCTCCCCGCAACCAAAAAACAACGCCTGCAAGCTTTGCGGGCGTTTGTTTGTTTTATGAATATGAATCTCGGGTTTTCGGAGGCTTTTTCTAATGATTACGGAAATCGCGGAAATTATATGCTTTTTCGTCAACCATAAAAAGCTTAAATTTAACCGGAGCATACCGTAAGTCAGGAGTAACCGCCCGAGAAATTCGTTCTGGCGGAGGTTTTCTTTACTCGTTTTTTCTTAAATTAAAACTTTTCCTTATATTTCCTCTCGTTTATGCTTGTCATTTTCGCTTTCCTTTGTTAAAATAGATTTATGGTCTTTGATTTTAAGGCGTGTTTCGGAGAGAATAAAACCGTCGCGGCGGCCGTTTCCGGCGGCAGCGATTCTATGGCGCTCCTCTCTCTGCTTCTCGATTCGCGGGAAAAGCTCGGCGTAAAGGTCGTCGCGATAAACGTCGAACACGGTATCCGCGGCGAAAAATCCGCCCGCGACAGCGAATTCGTAAAAAATTTCTGCTTAAATCGCGGCGTGCCGCTCGCTTCTTATTCGGTTAATTCGTTAGAATACGCCGAAAAACACGGACTTTCCGTCGAGCAGGCGGCAAGAGAGCTTCGGTACGATTGCTTTTTTAAGGCGATCGAAAGCGGCTTTTGCGACGTTGTGGCTACCGCGCATCACGCGCAGGACAACCTCGAAACGGTGCTTTTTAATCTCCTCCGCGGGACGGGACTTAAAGGCGTGGCGGGAATTTCAGAAACGGGTTACGACGGAAAAATAATACGCCCCCTTCTCCCCTTCACGAAAGCCGAAATCAACGACTACGTAAAGGAAAACGGCGTGCCGTTCGTAACCGACGAAACGAATTTTTCCGACGAATATTCGAGGAATTTTTTGCGGCTGAACGTTATCCCCAAAATCAAGGAATTATTCCCCGACGCGGAAACGAGCGTTTATCGCTTTTCAAATCTCGCGGCAAAGGAAAACGAATACCTCGAAGAAGAGGCGAAGCGCGCGGTAAAGCTTATCACGGGCGGCAAAAACGTAGACGATAAAAACGGGCGAGTTAAAGAAGCGAGAATCTCCTCTTCCGTTCCCGAAGTCATATTTAAGCGCGCGGTTATCTTCGCGCTGAAAGCGCTCGGCGTGACGAAGGACTGGGAAAAAACGCATATCGACGAGGCTTTTTCTCTGACGGACAAGGAAACGGGCAAAAGCTTTAATCTCCTTTCGGGCATCGTTTGCAGAAAAGAATACGGCGAAGTCGTGTTTTCCGTTTGCGAAAAGTTAAGTCGCGGCGGCGAAAACGGGCAAGCGGACGGACAATCGGAAAATCAAGCTTGCGGTCTTCTCCTCGGACAAGCGGAAGAAGCGTACGAAACAGACGGAAAAAGCGGAAAAGGCGATTTATATATTCCGTTATTCCCGTTGGTCGGCGGAGCTAAAAGCTTTACCGCGGGCGAGAAAATATATAGAATAGAAGAAATTTCCGCAAAAAACGTAAACCTTAAGGACGGGCTTTACCTCGCGGCGGAAAAAATCCCCGAAACCGCGGTTATCCGCTTTTATCGTGACGGCGATATTTTCAAAAAATTCGGCGGCGGAACGAAAAAGCTTTGCGATATTTTTACGGACGAGAAAATTCCGAGAGCGAAACGCGGAGAAATTCCGCTTTTGGCTTCGGAAAACAAGGTGCTTGCGATTTTCGGAAGAAAAATTTCCGACGACGCGAGAGCGGACGAGTTGACGAAAATGCTTTTTAAGCTTTCTTAACCTCTCGCCCGTCGCCCGCGCAAAACGAAAAAACGCGCGATTTGTTTCGGCGGACAAAGCGGACAAATCGGCGGCGAACGAAAAGCTATACGAGAAAAAAAATTAAACGAAGGACGTTTATGGATAATTACAGAATTTTACTTACGCAGGAACAAATTCAGTCGAGGATCAAGGAGCTCGGAGCGGAAATTACCGAAGATTACGCGGGAAAAGAACCCGTCATTATCTGCATGCTTAAAGGCGCGGTATACTTCTTCGCCGACCTCACGAAAAACATTAACCTTCCCATAATGATCGATTTCGCAAGGCTTTCGAGCTATCGGAACGGCACGACGAGCGGCAAAATGGAGCTTATCGCAAACATTACCGCCAAAATCGAAGGTAAAGACGTGCTTATCGTAGAGGACATCGTTGACAGCGGAAAAACCCTCGCTTACTTTATCAACCTCCTCAAAAAAAAGAACCCCTCGTCCATAAAAATCTGCTCGTTCCTCGATAAGAAAGAACGCCGCGAAGCGGACATCAACCCCGATTACGTCGGCTTCGATATTCCCTGCGGATTCGTTATCGGCTACGGTCTCGACTACGCCGAAAAATACCGCGAATTCCCATTCCTTGCGGAAATCATCGACCCCGATAAGCTATAAAATCTTCGGAATCGTCGCGCGCTCGTGCGCTTTAACCGTATAGTTCAAATCATTAAGCGGAACTTTAAAGCGAAAAACGCGTTGCTACCCAAAAAAACAGAAAACCTCGGAATTGTGAAAAATTCACCTTTCCGAGGTTTTGTTTTGAGTTTTTTATTTTAAGCCTTTCGTTTTGCGACCTCAAAAAAACTATTTAACCTTTACGAAATGCCCGACCGTTTCGTCCACCGTTTCTATAAAAGCAAACGTTCCCGTATAATTTTTGAGAATGTTTTTAAATTCGACTACCTGATGCTTATTCACAACGCAGATTAGCACGTCTTTTTCGTTGCCGCTGTATATGCCTTTGCCGACGACTCTCGTCGCGCTGTGGCGAAGCTTTTCCAGAATCTCTTTTTCGAGCGCGTCTCTGTGCGGGGTGATGATAAGAAATTTATACGCGGTTTTTTGTCCGCGAAGTATCGCGTTCCCCACGAAGCTCGACATAAAACAATATAATACGCACAGGCACACGGGCTTATAATCGTATATAAACGTGCCGTCCTCGCCCGTTTTCGCGTATACGAAAAACGAAATTACGGCAACGATCGCGTTCATCGCGAAGGTCACCCAGAAAAAGTTCAGAAGCGGACGCTTGCGGCTGACGTACTTCGCTATTATGTCCGTGCCGCCCGTAGAAGCGTTTGCGCGGAAGCATATTCCGTATACCAGCCCGCCTATCATTCCCGCGATAAGGCAGGGATAAATAGTGTCTATTCCGTGCGCGTCGTACTGAAATTTTTTGAGAAATTCTGCGCCGTAAAACCATATATACGAAAACGAATACACCACGCAGAACGCGAGCGATTTCAACGCGAAATCTTTATCTATCAGAAAGAACGCAAGTATACAGAGAGGCACGTTCACGATAAGCGAAAAGTAACCGATGCTGAACCCGCATTTATACTGAATCATCGTCGCCACGCCGTTTATTCCCGCCGGCGCGAAATCGTTTTTAACGACGAACAAAACGTACATAAGCGCAAGCAGCAGCGCGCATATACATATTTTAACATAATCGAAAATTATCGTCTTTTTGTTTAGCATAAACTCACTATTTCCCTCCGCGTTTTTACAGCGACTCTATCCTCGCGCCGAGCCTTATAAGCTCGTTGAAAAATTCGGGATATTCTTTGTTTGCGGCTTCTGCGGAAAGAAGCACCGTGGGCTTTTTCGCATTAAGCGCGGCAATAGCCGTCGCCGCCGCTATTCTCGGATCGCCGAAGCCGTCCGTATACACGCCGCCGACAAGTCCGCCCGTGCCGATTATTTTATATCCGTCTTCGGTAGTTTCCGCTTTTCCGCCCATTTTTATTACGTTGCTTACGAAAGCCTTTTCGCGTTCGCCGTCTTTACCCTTTGCAAACGCTTTCGTCAGAACCGTTTCCGTGCCGACCTTTCCGTAAGCCGCGCAAACCGCTGCAAACGGCGCGACCGCCGTCATTCCCTTAAAAGATACCGTGCCGCCTTCTATACAACGGCAAAGCGTTTCGTAAACGTCCGTCCCGCCCTCTTTTTCCGCAAGGTTTTCTACCGTTATATCTCCGCCCAGAGCCTTCGCCGCAAAAAACGGCGCGGCAGACTGCTCCTCGCCTTTTATTTCAAATTCTTTCGGGAACGAAAAACGTTTTCCCGTTTCCGCCGCCCCGCCGAAGTCGAAAATTCCGCCCTCTGTCTTTACGACCGAGCCGTTTATTTCCGCCTTTCCGCCGCATTCGCATAAAAGCTTTAAGCACGCCGCGACGTGCTTCGATAAAGCCGCCTTTTCGGTAAGCCGCAACTCGCCGCCGTCCGCGGTCATCGCAAGTGCGAATATAAGTCCGTCTATAAAGGTCGGCTGTATTTCATCACCGAGGTCGTATATGCCGCCTTTAAGCTTCCCCGTCAGCACCGCGGGCAATCTTTCGCCCGTCAATATAACGCCTTTAAGGCTTTCCGTCAGGTCCTTTACCACACGACGGAACGCGCCGTTATCGCCGGTTAAATCCACTCTTTTGAACGCCGCGGTTATCGGCGGGAGCAAAAACCTTAACGCCGCCGCGCCCGAACCGACCGAAATATCCGCGTTTTCCGCAAACTCCGACTTCGGCCTGACGGTATAAACCGAGCCGTTTCTCGTAACTTCCGCAAAGGTCGCGGACAAAATCTCTTTCGCCGCGAAAATCTCCGCCGAACGGTTATTGAATTTTAAGGAAACTTCCCCGCCCGACAGCGAAGCCGCAAGCATTGCCCGAAGAGCCGCGCCCTTCGGCGCATAGCCCTCCGTTCTTCCCGAAAGGCGCGAGGGATATATCCTAACGTCCAAGTTCGACCTCCGAAAGCGCGGCGTAATCGAATTTCTTCACCGCGCACGAGCCTGTTTGTTTTATTATAACGAATTCGAGTCCGTCTTTTCTGACCTTTTCGTCCGAAAGAACGTAATCGAGTACGTCTTGCTTTTTAACGCCGACCTCGTATTTTACGCCGAGTCTGTCGTAAACCTCGGTAATTCTCGCCGCGATGCCGAGGCACTCGCCGAGAGCTTCCGACACCTCCGCCGCGATAAGAGTGCCGAGCGCGAGAGCTTCGCCCTCCGTCGCAAGGTAATGCGACACTATGCGTACGGCTTTTATAAACGGTTCGCCGAGCTGTAAATTTTTACTCTTAAACAGCGAGAACGGAAATTCCGCCTTTTCCGCCGCCTTGATTTTAAGCGCGGAACAAATCCCCTCTTCTATCGTGAACGCGTCCGTACTCATCATATCGAACACGCGCCTGTCGCCGACGAGCGCGCTTCTTATGATTTCCGCCATTCCGTGCGAATACGGATCGTGTTCCAAGGTCTTTATGAATTCGGTGTCGCAGAAAACGGCTTTCGGATAGTTTGTCGCGGACAGAAGATTTTCTCTGCCCAGAAAGTCCACGCCGACCTCGCCGCCGATGCAAGAGCCGCTCATCGCGAAAAGCGTCGTCGGAACGTTGACGTACGGCACGCCGCCTTTATACACCGCCGCCGCAAACCCCGCGAGCGACGAAGCCGTGCCGCCGCCGAGAGCGACTATAAGGTCGTTTTCGCCCATATCGAGTTCTGTCATAAGAATAAGGAGCTTATCGAATATGTATTTCGTTTTGCCGTTTTCGGTTGCGGAATAAACGAAGGTAAAAACCGTGAGATTATCGTTCCCGAGAGATTTTTTAACGCTTTGCCCGTATAGCTTGCACACGGCGTCGTCCGAAATTATAAGCACTTTTTCGGCTTTTTCCGCCGCAAGGCAAAGAAAGTCTTTCGCCCCGGAAGCTATCGCCGCTCCGAACGCGGGTTTTACTCTCACTTTTACCGATCTTACATTCATTTTTCGTCTGTACTCCTCTTCTAAATCGTCGCGTAAGAACGCGTAAATTCCTTATATAATAATGATAGGTTAAAATTTCGGTTTTGTCAATAGTTTTAGCTAAAATAAATATCCCGTGGCGGCGCGTTTCGCTTGATAAAATTTTCGGGACGGTGTATACTTATTGCGGTTTGAAAGTTATCGCCACTAAACGGAGATATTTTTATGAAAGAAGATAAAACCAACGTTATGCGCCTTTTAGACGCGCACAAAATCGCTTATACCCCTCTCGACTACACAGAAAGCGGGGCGATTTCCGGCGTGGACGCGGCAAGGGCTTTGGGGCTTGACGAAAATATCGTTTTCAAAACGCTCGTAACCGTCGGGAAAAGCGGCAGGCACTACGTTTTCGATATTCCCGTCGCGGAGGAGCTGAACCTTAAAAAAGCCGCCGCAGCCGTGGGCGAGAAAAATATAGAAATGATTAAGTCGAAGGAGCTTTTGCCGCTCACGGGATATATTCACGGCGGCTGCTCCCCGATAGGTATGAAAAAGTTTTTTACCACGACCTTCCACTCTTCCGCAAGCGAGCTTTCCGACATAGTGTTTTCGGCGGGAAGAATAGGGAGATTCGTTAAAATAAGGTTTTCCGACCTGCAAAAAATTATAGAATTCTCCGTCGCCGACCTCTGCGATTAGCGGGGGCGTTTTTTCGGCGAACAAGCGGGCGGCAAACGGGCGCGGCGGACAAGCGGGCGCGCGGCAGGAGGCGTAGCAGACATGCGCGGATATTCTAAACGGCGGACGCGGCGATACAGCGCGGCGATTAAACAACGGGCGTAAATTATGCGAAAAGAAATCAAAAGCGAATTTAAGAAAGGGCTTCACGACGGGTTTCCTTTGGGACTCGGCTATCTTTCCGTGTCTTTTGCGTTCGGCGTGCAGGCGAGCCTTTTGGGCGTACCCGTTCTCATCACACTCCTGATTTCGATGACCAACCTTACCTCTGCGGGACAGCTTGCGGGGGTTTCCGTCGTTGCGGCGGCGGGTTCGGTTATAGAGCTTATTTTAATTCAGCTCGTCATAAATTCGCGGTATTTTCTTATGAGCCTTACGTTAACTCAAAAGCTGGACGATTCGTTCACCTTCCCGAAAAGGCTTCTGACGGCGACTTTCATAACCGACGAAATATTCGCCGTTGCGGCGGCAAAGCCGTATAAAATAAACGTTAAATATTTCGCAGGACTTTCGGTTCTCCCCTATATCGGTTGGGCTTTGGGAACTCTCTTCGGAGCGCTCGCGGGAGACGTGCTTCCGCAAAGAATAAGGCTCGCGCTCGGCATCGCGCTTTACGCGATGTTCCTTGCGATTATAGTTCCGCCCGCAAAAAAGAGCCGCGGCGTGGCGTTCACCGTGGCGATCGCGATAGTCCTTTCGTGTATCCTTAAATACGTTCCTTACCTTAACCGCATTTCGGAAGGCTTCGCCCTCATTATCGGCGCGGTTATCTCTTCCTTCGTAGCGGCGGCAATCTTCCCCGTTTACAAGAAAAAAGAGGTTACGGCGTGCGATACTTTAAACGACGAGAACGCGCAAAACGCCGACTTCGCAGACGGTTTTTCCTCGGGCAACAACGCGGCAACTTCCGCAAACAACGAGAACACGCAAAACGCGGACAATTCTGGCGAGACAAATGAAAAGGAGGGCGAGTAAATGTCAAAAGAGCTTTATATGGTGCTTCTCGTTCTCGCGATGGCGGCTGTGACCTACGTTATCCGCGCGATACCGTTCGCGTTTTTCAGAAAAAAAATAAAATCGAGGTACATTCTGAACGTTTTATACTACGTTCCGTACGCGGTGCTTGCGGCGATGACCTTCCCCGCGATTTTCTACTGCACGGGCAATATTTACACCGCCCTCGTCGGCACGGCGGTAGCCTTGATCGTATCGTTTATAAAAGGCTCTATGCTCCTCGTCGCGGTGCTTTCCTCCGTCGCGGTTTTTATCGCGAGCTTTATATTTTAATTCCGCAAATTATCCCACGAAAGCTCCGTTAAGCTTGATTTTACCGAAATTTTAACGATTTGATCGGATTTGAAAATTCCGTCCCTTGATTGCGGGCGGTTTTTTGTTGCTTAAAATAAAAATTCGAGGTATAATGTTTCGTGGAATATTATGCGCGGAAAACGGCGCGGTTTTTGAGAGGCGTTTTTAATTTCGTTCCCTGCGAGGAAAACTTATGACGGATTTTACCAAAAAAATGAAAAAAGAGTACACTATACTCTGCCCCGACTTTTTCCCCACCCATATGGATTTGTTCGAGGCTATTTTCCGCAAAAACGGCTATAAGCTCACAATCGTCCGCGACGAGGGCGAAGAGGTTATAAGAACCGGTCTTAAATACGTTCACAACGATATGTGTTACCCCGCCATTTGCTCGATAGGTCAGCTCATTTACGCGCTTAATTCGGGCAAATACGACGTGCATAAAACCGCGCTCATTTTCTTTCAGACGGGCGGCGGGTGCAGGGCTTCCAACTATATTTTCCTTTTGAGAAAGGCTCTCGAAGAGCTTAACCTCGGGTTCGTTCCCGTCATTTCGGTGAGCTTTACGGGGCTTGAAAAATACAGCGGCTTTAAGATTACCCCGCTTATGATTCGCCAAGCCTTCGCCACTATCGTTTACGGCGATATGCTGCTGCTTTTAAAAAATCAGGTCGCTCCGTACGAGCTTACCGCGGGCGACGCCGATAACGCGGTAAAGCTCTGGATAAAAACCCTTTCGGAAGCGTTTCTAAAAGGTCGCGGATACAAGAAAAACGAGGTCAAAACCAACCTCGCGCTTATGGCGGACAGCTTTGCCGCTATCCCCGTTTCGGATAAAAAACTGATAAAAGTCGGCATCGTCGGCGAAATTTACGTTAAATATTCCTCTTTCGCTAACCGTGGGTTAGAGCGGCTTTTATCCCGCGAAGGGTGCGAATATATGATTCCCGGAGTTACGGGCTTTTTGCAATATTGCGCGGCGAACTTCTCTACCGACCACGATTACTACGGCGGAAGCTTTATAAAATACTTCGTCGGAAGAACCGCCGAAAAAATTCTCGAACGCTACGAGGGTTACGTCGAAGCAGCTCTCTCGCCTTATCCCCGTTTCGTCGCGCCGCTCCCGTTTGAACGGGTTAAACGGCTTGCGGAAAAGGTTATCGACCGCGGCGTTAAAATGGGCGAAGGCTGGCTTCTCCCCGCGGAGATCGCGGAGCTTATAGAAAAGGGCTACGACAACGTGGTATGCGTTCAGCCGTTCGGGTGTCTGCCTAACCATATCGTCGCAAAAGGCACGATAAGAAGAATCCGCGAGCTTTATCCCGAAGCGAACGTTTTTCCCGTCGATTACGACGCGGGAGCTTCAGCCGTCAATCAGGAAAACAGAATAAAACTTATGCTTTCCATTGCGAGAGAAAACGCCGCCAAAAAGGAAGACCGCGATACGGTTCGCTTCGTTGCGGAAAGACTTGCGGCGGTCACCGACGGCACGGTGAACGCGGACAGCTTTAAGAACGCCGATACTTTGAACGCCGCGGGAGGCAACGCAGACGACAAAGCGGGCGCGGGGGGCAACGGCGTGACCGTTGACGGCGTGACTGTTGACGACGCACCCCACGAGTCTGCCGCGGCGACGAAGCTTTACGGCGAAACGAACGGCGCGGACGGTTCTCAAAACGGCGCGGCAAGCTTAGCCGCGAATAGCGATAAAACGCGCGGGGAGGCGGTATGAAAAGACTCGGAATAGACGTCGGCTCGACTACCTTCAAACTCGCGCTTCTCGGCGAAAACGGCGAATTGCTTTTTGCCGATTATAAAAGACATTTAAGCAAAATCCCCGAAACGGCGGCGGAAACGATTCGCGGGCTTTCTCATAAATTCCCTGACGAAAAGGTTACCGTAAAATTTTCGGGTTCGGCGGGTATGGGCGTTGCGGAAACGCTCTCTTTCCCCTTTATTCAGGAGGTTTACGCCGAAAAAACCGCCGTTTCCGCTTTTTACCCCGCAACCGACGCGGTGATAGAACTCGGCGGCGAGGACGCGAAAATCATATTTTTAACGCACGGCTTCGAGATGAGAATGAACGGCAGCTGCGCCGGCGGCACGGGCGCGTTTATAGACCAGACAGCAAGCCTTATGCACGTTACCGCGGCGGATCTTAACGAGCTTTCCAAAAACAGCGAGCGCGTTTACCGCATAGCTTCCCGCTGCGGAGTGTTCGCAAAATCGGATATTCAGCCGCTACTTAATCAAGGCGCGAGAAAAGAGGACGTTGCCGCGGGCATTTTCGCCGCGGTCGTAAACCAGACCGTCGCGGGGCTTGCGCAGGGCAGAAAAATAGAGGGCAACTTTTTATATCTCGGCGGTCCTCTCACCTTCTTTTCCGAACTCCGCAAAGCCTTCGACAAGGCTCTCGGCGTAAAGGGCGTGCTTCCCGAAAATTCGCTTTACTACGTTGCAACAGGCGCGGCGCTTTCCCCCTTGCCGAAAGAAGAAGAGCGCGAAATTACCCTCGAAGAGCTTGCAAAGCTTTTCGATAATTCCCGCTCGTTCGGAAAATACGAGCGGCTCGCTCCGCTGTTTTCAACCGAAAAGGAATACGAAGAGTTCAAAGCCCGTCACGAAAAAGACGGCGGCGGCATAAAAATAACCGATACGCCCGAAGGTAAATGCTATCTCGGGATAGACGCGGGTTCTACCACCGTTAAAATGCTCGTCGCAACGGAGGACGGCGCGGTGTGCTTCCCCAGATACGAGGAAAGCGCGGGGCGTCCCGTAGAAGCCGTTTACGAATACCTTAAAGATTTATACGAAAAATTCCCCGACATCGAAATCGCGGGCGCGGCGGTCACCGGTTACGGCGAGGAAATGATTAAAAAAGCGTTCCGAGCCGACTTCGGCATCGTGGAAACGATCGCCCATTACACCGCGGCGAAGCGGTTCAAAAAAGACGTAGACTTTATTCTCGACATCGGCGGGCAGGATATAAAGTGCTTTAAAATCCGCAACGGGCTTATAGACGGGCTGTTTCTGAACGAAGCTTGTTCTTCGGGCTGCGGCTCGTTTTTACAGACCTTTGCGACCTCTCTCGGTTACGGCATGGAAGAATTCGCCGCGCTCGGCATAAATGCGAAAGCCCCCGTAAATCTCGGCTCGCGCTGCACGGTATTTATGAACAGCTCCGTAAAACAGGCGCAAAAAGACGGGGCGAGCGTGAACGACATTTCGGCGGGGCTTTCCGTCAGCGTGGTCAAAAACGCGTTATATAAAGTTATCCGTTGCGCTTCGCCCGAAGAACTCGGCAAAAACGTGGTGGTTCAGGGCGGAACGTTCCTGAACGACTGCGTTCTGCGCGCGTTTGAAAAGGAACTCGGCGTAAACGTTATCCGCCCCAAACTTTCCGCGCTTATGGGAGCGTACGGCGCGGCTCTTTACGCAAAAGAGGCTTCCGCCACGGGCGCGAAAAGCACCGTTCTTACAAAAAGAGAGCTTGAAAGCTTTTCTCACAAGGCTTCCAACGTGACCTGCGGCGGGTGCGGAAACAGATGCGCTCTCACCGTCAACGTCTTTTCGGACGGGGAAAAATTTATTGCGGGCAACCGTTGCAGCAAGCCCGTTTCGGGTGCGAAGCCCGACCTTTCCCGCGATACGTTCGACTTTAAGCTTTCGATAATAAAAAAGCTTATCAACACCGAAAAAAAGGAAGGAAAAATAAATATCGGCTACCCCTTGGGGCTGAACGCCTTCGAGCTTCTCCCGTTCTGGCGCGCGTTTTTCGACTCGCTCGGGTTTAATCTTATGACCTCGCCTCTCTCCGACAGGCGGCTTTACGAGGGCGGGCAATACACCATTCCTTCGGACACGGCGTGCTACCCCGCAAAGCTTATGCACGGGCATATCGAGGCGCTTATAAGGGAGGGCGCGGACGTCATATTCTACCCCGATATGAGTTATAATATAGACGAAGGTCAGGGCGACGACCACTTTAACTGCCCCGTCGTGGCGTATTATCCGCAGGTCATAAAGCTCAACGTTCCCGCCGTCAGAAATCTGCCGTTTATATGCGATTTCATAAGTCTTGCCGATACGCAGGTTTTCAAAAAACGCATAACGCTTACGCTTAAAAAGTATTTCCCGAACGCGGGGCTTACGGCGAAGAAAATAGCCGCCGCCGCAGACGACGCGTACGGCGCGTATAAATCGCACCTTCTCGCGATAGAAAATAAGGGTGCGGAGCTTATCGAGGAAGCGAAGCGCGAAGGGCGCACCGTCATTATGCTCGCGGGGAGACCTTATCACATAGATCCCGAAATCAACCACGGTATTCACGAAATCATAGCGGGACTCGGCGCGACAGTCCTTTCCGAGGATTGTATTCCCCCGTCGAAAGAAAGGCTTAAAACGGGGGTCAGAAATCAATGGACTTACCACGCGAGAATGTATAACGCGGCGAAATTCGTCGCCGAAGCGCCGGAAAACCTCGAAATTCACCTCGTTCAACTCGTTTCGTTCGGCTGCGGCGTGGACGCGGTGACTACCGACGAGATAAGAAGCACGGTGGAAAAGGGCGGCAGACTTTATTCGCAGATTAAAATCGACGAAATTTCCAACTCGGGCGCGGCTACGATCAGGCTACGAAGTCTCGCCTCGGTTATAGAATTACGCAAAAAGGCAAAAAGAGAAGAGAAATAATCGGACTGTATTATGCTTAAACTTATAAAATACTTAAAAGGCTATCGGCTGAAAACGATTTTCGGACCGTTTTTCAAGCTCATAGAAGCGGTGTGCGAGCTTATCACTCCGCTCGTCGTCGCGTGGGTTATAGACACCGCGATTCCGCGCGGGTACGAGGGCGATTATTCGGGACTCGTTACGGGCGGGCTTATTATCGGAGGGCTTGCCGTTTCAGGACTTGCGTTCGCGCTCATAGCGCAGTTTTTCGCAAGCCGCGCGTCGCTCGGGTTCGGCACTAACCTTCGCCGCGAACTGTATGCGCACGTAAACACCTTTTCCTATACCGAACTCGACAAATTTTCCACGGCTTCCTTAATCACCCGCGTGACGGCGGACGTAAATCAGACGCAGCAGGCGGTTGCGATGTTCATAAGGCTTATTCTCCGCGCGCCGTTCATCGTCGTCGGCGCGATTATAATGGCTATGCTGATAGACGTTAAGCTGTCGCTTATTTTCGTGGCGGCGGCACTCGTTATAGGCGGCGCGCTATGGGCGATTATGGCTCTTTCTATGCCGAAATACAAAAAGGTTCAGGATAAGCTGGACGACGTTTCCCGTCTGACCGAAGAAAATCTTTCGGGGGCGCGCGTGGTACGCGCTTTCGGTGCGGAGGAACGCGAAAAAACGATTTTCGAGCGGGCGGCGGAAAACCTCTCCTCCTCCTCGATAAAAGTCGGCGCGCTTTCCGCTCTTCTTAACCCCATAACCTACGCCGTCTTAAACCTCGCGGTCATCGCGATTTTATACTTCGGCGGAAAAACGGTGTACTACGGCACTCTTTCGCAGGGCGAAATTATCGCGCTCGTGAACTATATGACGCAGATTCTTAACGCTATGGTGGTGTTCGCCAACCTGCTCGTGACCTTTACCAAGGCTTCCGCTTCGGCGGCGAGAATAAACGAAGTGTTCGCCGTGACATCTTCTATGAAAGAAGGCAACGGCGCAACCGCCGACTACTCCGCCCCCGCCGCGGAAATTTCGGGCGTAAGCTTTTCTTATGCGGGCAACGCTTCGCACTCGATAGAAAACGCAAATCTCATCGTTCGCGCGGGACAAAGCGTGGGTATTCTCGGCGGCACGGGCAGCGGCAAATCCACGCTCGTAAACCTTTTAACGCGCGCGTACGATCCGCAGGAGGGTTGCATAAAGGTGTTCGGTAACGACGTCAAAGCATATAAAAACGCCGAGCTTGCGGAGATTTTCGGCATAGTTCCGCAAAAAGCGGTGCTGTTTTACGGAACGCTCCGAGACAATATGCTTTGGGGCAACGAAAACGCTTCCGACGAGGAAATTTACGAGGCTCTCGAAACGGCGCAATCAAAGGATTTCGTGGACGCGATGCCCGAAGGTCTCGATAAATTCGTGGAGCAAGACGGAAAAAACTTTTCGGGCGGGCAACGGCAAAGGTTGACGATTGCGCGCGCGCTCGTTAAAAAGCCGAAAATTCTTATTCTCGACGACAGCTTCTCCGCGCTCGATTTCGCGACCGACGCGCGGCTTCGCAAAGCCCTGAACGAGCTTCGGGAAAAAGAGGGGCTTACGACCTTTTCCGTCTCTCAACGCGCCACGAGCATCAAGCACTGCGATATTATTATAGTTTTAGACGACGGTAAAATAGTGGGAAGCGGCACGCACGAAGAGCTTATTTCCTCCTGCCCCGTTTACCGCGAAATCTGCCTTTCGCAGAACAAGGAGGAAGAATTATGAAATCCTCTGTAAAAACGAGCAAAACCGCAAAGAAAAAGCCCGAAAACAAAACGGATTTCGGGGCGATAAAAAAGCTGATGGTTTTCGCAAAGCCTTATCTTCCGCACGTTTTCGGCGCGCTTTTATGCTCGCTCGTGCAGATTACGGCGACGCTGTTCGCGCCCGTCGTTGTCGGCAGAACGATAGACTATATCGTCGGCGAAGGCAACGTCGATTTCGGCGTGATTTTACAAAACGCGGGTATTCTCGCCGTTCTTATCTGCGCGGCGGTGCTGTTTCAGTACCTTTCGTCGCTCCTTATCAACTTCGCGTCCTTCCGCACGATACGCGATTTAAGGAGAAGGGCTTTTAAAAAGCTTAACGACGTGCCGCTTTCGTTTATCGACGAAAGCTCGAAGGGCGACCTGATGTCGAGAGTCGGCAGCGACGTGGATCAGATTTCCGACGGACTTATTCAGGGCTTTTCGCAACTTTTCAGCGGAATAGTCACCATAATCGGCACGCTTATCTTTATGTTTTCGTATAACTATATAATCGCGCTCGTGGTGGTGTGCCTTACCCCGCTTTCCCTTTTCGTCGCGTATTTCATCGCGAAGGGCTGTCACGATATGTTCGCTATGCAGGCGAGAAAACGCGGCGAGCTTTCGGGACTCGTTACCGAAATGCTTTCTAATCAGCGTATCGTAAAGGCTTTCGGCTACGAAGCCCGCGCGGAAAAACGGTTCGGAGTCATCAACAAGGATTTGAAGCACTGGGGGCAGAACGCGGCGTTCTATTCCGCAATGATCAACCCCTGCACGCGGTTCGTGAACAACGTGGTATACGTCGCGGTGTGTATACTCGGCGCGTTCCTCGTGATAAAAGGTCACGCGGCGGCGGGCGACGCGGCGTTCACGGTCGGCGGACTTTCCTGCTTCCTCTCGTACGCAAATCAATACACGAAGCCGTTTAACGAAATCACGGGAGTCGTTACAGAGCTTCAAACCGCGGCGGCGGCGGCAACCCGCGTTTTCGACCTTCTGGAAACGCCCGATCAGCCCTCGGACGCGGCTCTTCCCGAGCTTACGAACGCAAACGGCAACATAGAAATCAAGGACGTATATTTCTCTTACGTCAAAGAAAGACCGCTTATACAGGGCTTTTCGCTGTCGGTTAAAAGCGGCAAACGCGTGGCAATAGTCGGACCTACGGGTTGCGGCAAAACTACCCTTATAAACCTTCTGATGCGCTTTTACGACGCGGATTCGGGCGAAATTTCGATTGACGGAAACGATATAAACGGCGTCACGAGAAGGTCGCTGCGAAAAAGCTTCGGCATGGTGTTGCAGGACACTTGGCTTAAAAAAGGCACGGTGAGAGAAAATATCGCTTACGGCAAGCCCGAAGCCACGGACGAAGAGATTATCTCGGCGGCAAAGGCGGCGCATATTCATAACTTTATAATGCGCTTAAAAGACGGCTACGACACCGTGCTTGCGGAAAACGGCGGCAATATTTCGCAAGGGCAGAAACAGCTTTTCTGTATAGCGCGCGTCATGCTCGTTCACCCGCCGATGCTTATTCTCGACGAAGCGACCTCTTCGATAGACACCCGTACCGAGCTGAAAATTCAGGAAGCGTTTGAAAAGCTGATGGAAGGAAAAACCTCTTTTATAGTGGCGCACAGGCTTTCCACTATCAAGAACGCGGACGTGATACTCGTTATGAACAAGGGCAACGTTATAGAAAAAGGCACGCACAAGGAGCTTTTGGATAAGGGCGGCTTCTACTGTAACCTTTATAACGCCCAGTTCGAGCATTAAAAACTATGTAAAAAAGTGCGCCCGCGGCGAAAATATTTTCGCCGCGGGCGTTTATTTATTGCGATATTAAAAATTCTCTTCTTCGAGCATCGCGCAAAGACAATGATATATCGGAAGATGAACTTCCTGAACCTTATAGGTTTCCGTTTCGGGAGCGCGCACGGTAACGTCCGCTATTTCCGAAAGCTTACTGTCCTTTTTACCCGTAAGCGCGATTACCTTTACCCCCGCCGCCTTTGCCGCTATCGCCGCAAGAAAGCAGTTTTCAGAATTCCCCGAAGTCGAAATCGCTATCAGCGCGTCGCCCTCGTCCGCAAGCCCGTAGAGCTGTTGGGCAAAGCACATCGCGGGTTCTCTGTCGTTCGCAAACGCCGTCGAAAGCGAGATATGCGAAGTAAGCGAAACGGCGCGGAGCGTGCCTTCCAAGGTCGCTTGCAGTCTTTTGCCCTCTTCGCCGAAAGCGGAAAGCTTTTCGTAAACCTCTTTTCTTATCGCGCGCGGCTTTCTGAACTTTTTCATCAGCTCGCCTACTATATGCTCGCTGTCCGCCGCGCTGCCGCCGTTGCCGCAGGTCATAACCTTTTTGCCCGCTTTATAACAGTCGTTCAATATCACGAACACCTTTTCAACGTTCGCCTTTTCTCCCGCAAGCTGCGGATACCTTTCTATAAGCTCTTCCAAAATACTTCTCGTGCTTTCTTTCATAATTAGTCTCTCGTTATTCTTCGTATCTTCCTGTATTCGTCCGTTTTTCTCGGTTTTATTAACCTTTTTCTGCCGTTGCCGTTAAAAATTCGTCGTCAAAAATCGCCCGCCGCAATAGAGAGCGCGGCGTAATCGCCGATATTTTCTTTAAGCCCCGCAGGCAAAACCTTGACTACCGAAAGGCTGTAAGAAAGGCATTCTTCTTTCATAACCGCTTCCGCCTTGGGATACAAAAGGTCGTAAGCGCGCATATATACGCCGCCGATAACTATTCTTTCGGGGTTCAATACGTCCACCAGAATACTTAACGTTCGCCCGAGCATCTCGCCACTCTTATCGAACACCGCCTTACAAAAATCGTTCCCTTTTCTCGCGTATTCGGCAATCGTTTTGGCAGAAACGTTTTCCCACCCGACGATTTTCACGAACTCCGCATAGCTTTCCGCGTATTCCGCTTTTTCGCCGACGATTTTCGCAAGCCGCGCTATGCCGCTTCCGCTGCAATACCCTTCGCACGATCCCGCCTTGTTATATCCGACGGGACCTTCCGCGGTAAGTCGAACGTGACCTATTTCGCCCGCGTTGTCGTTCTCGCCCGAATACAGCTTCCCGTCCAGAATAAGCCCCGCGCCGAAGCCCGTGCCGAAGGTAAGAAAAACCATATTGTTCGCGCCCTTGCCCGCGCCGAATTTCCATTCCGCGACGGCGCACGCGTTTGCGTCGTTTTGAAGATAGGTTTTTATCCCGAATCTTTCCTCGAAATATTTGACGATTTCTATATTATCCCAAAGCGGGAGGCTCGGCGGGCGCATAATTATCCCGCGGCGGCTGTCCAAAGGTCCGCCGCAGCTCACGCCTATCCCTTTCAGGTCTTCTTTTTCGTGTTTTATTATAAACTGCGAAAATTTTTCGAGAATTACCTCGGGAGCCTGCCCCGCCGTCAGAAAATATTCTTTATCGAGTATTTCGGGCGTTCCGTCTACTATTTTTCCGAGGGTTGCGGCGCATTTCGTTCCGCCTATATCAAGTCCTATATACAGTTCTGCCATAAATTATCTCCGTCGGCTATTTTCGCGGACGGTTAGCGAAAAACCGCCTACCGTCAACAATCAAGCTTTTTAATGTTTCCTTCAATTAAAATATACCGCAGCTCCGTTTTCATAAACGCTTCGTCCGCGCCGATAAGCGTGCCTCTACGCAGAATTTCCGTGAGATCGGAAGCCGCGGCGGCAAGACTATTAAACCCGAGTTCGGCGGCGACGCCCTTCAACGTATGAGCAAAGCCGAACGAACGCGAACAATCGGCTTCGTCCAAAGAATTTTTTAATTCCGCGACGGTTTTGTCTTTCCCGAATTTTTTTACGAATTCCGTAACTGCTTTTTCGCTGCCGAGCCGCTTTTCCGCAGTTTCGTAAGACTCCCCGATTCGCTCGTAAAACTCCCTTATACCCATCTCTCCGCTCCCTCGAAAACCGTGACAAAAAATCCGTTTTCCGTTTCAGCCCGCCGCGGCGGACCGCTTTTTAGCCTTACTTATATACAGTATACCACCGAAATTCGGTTTTAGCAAATTTAAATCGACATATTTAAAAAGGGATTTTTTATATCGGGCGATTTAAATGACTAATCCTCAAATCAAATCGTATTCGCCGTATTCGATAAAATACGCCCGTAAAAAAAGATTATTATTTTTGCGAAAATAAACCGCGGCGGAAAAGATTAAAAATTGCGGGTGCGCGTATAATAATAAAGCGTGATAAAGCCTCTAATTCGCGTAATAATGCGGGCGACATTACGCAGAATATTACGGCAAATGGTGAAAAATTGAAAGTTAACGGAAACGACAAGTTCCTGAAAGAGCTTTATAAAATATGCGCGTACTTCGTGTTCGGGTGCGCAATCGTTTTCGGCGCGTTTTTCGTTTTGCGCTCGGGCTACCGCGCGGCGGTTTACCCGCTTAAATATAAAGAGGAGGTCTTTGAATACGCGGACGGGTACGGACTTTCCCGCGCGCTCGTTTTTGCCGTGATAAGAACGGAGAGCGGCTTTAACCCGAACGCTGTCTCCTCCGCGGGGGCGAAAGGGCTTATGCAGATAAAAGACGAAACGGGAAAGTATATCGCGGAGCGGCTCGGGCGGGCGGAGTACGACCTGTTCGACGCGGAAACAAACGTGGAGTTCGGGTGTTATTATATAAAGTATCTGTCGTTAAGGTTCAAAGACGAGAAAACCGCGCTTGCGGCTTATAACGCGGGCGAAGGAAACGTCGCGCTGTGGCTTATGAACGAGGCGTACAGCGACGACGGAAAAACGCTTAAAAGCGTGCCGTTTCCCGAAACGGAAAGGTATTTGGAAAAAATTTATAAAAGTTTTGAAAAATATAGAAAATTATACGGAAAAGTTCTTGACAAACAGAAAAATTTTGGGTAATATATAATGGCATTCGCGTGAGGGTGGCGGAATTGGCAGACGCGTACGTTTGAGGGGCGTATGGTTATCCGTGTGGGTTCAAGTCCCATCCTTCACACCAACAAAAAAGAGGTTGCGTACAATCGCAATCTCTTTTTTTGTTCTTTGATTTTTTATGGGACTTGAACAGGACGGGTAAGCAAATATGCGCTGCTCGGCATATTTGCCCGCCCTCGGCGTGATAGCGAGCCGGAACGCCGTTTTGCGGCGTTTGTAAAACGAACTCCGTGAGTTTTACGAAAAACGAGCGGGTACGCGAGTTTTGGCGAAGCGGAGCAAGTCCCATCCTTCACACCAAATGAAAAACCGTCGTAACGAAGGTTGCGGCGGTTTTACTTTTAGTTACGTTTTATGGGACTTGAACAGGGCATATAAGCAAATATGCGCTGCTCGGCATATTTGCCTGCCCGAAATTCTTTGCCCCTCCTTTTTAATCGTTTTTGCGGTTATCTTTTATAAATCGCTATTATCAGCCTTTCTTTTATCTTTTTCTCCGTTTATAATATCCCTAATCTTCCGAATCGCGGAGAAATTTTATGTATAAAAGATTATATAAACGGTTTAATAAACCGCTTCCGTTCCACCGCTTTTTATTCGTTGCTATCGGCTTTGCGCTTTGCTTCGCCGTTTTCGTTGCGGCTTTATTCGGGTTTAACGCTGCGCGGAAAGCTCAAACCGCGTACGCTTACACCTACTCGGACGTAAAAAGCGGTTATGCGCGCGTAATAACGGACGACACGCCCTTTTACAGCGACGCAAGCGGCAAGCGGCTTTTGTTTTATCTCCCCTACACGTATTACGTCAGAATTCTTAGTAACGGCGCGTTCTACACGCACGTCGAATGTTACGGCACGGGCGGAACTGCGGCGATTGACGGCTACGTCCCCTCCGATATGCTCTTTTACGACGGGTTAAGCGTTAAAAACCCGTACGTCGATATAAAGCTTACCGCCCTTTCCACCGCGGTTTTATACTCCGACTCGGAGCTGAAAACGCCCGTTCAATACGTTTTTGCCGGCAGAACGATGAGCTACTACGGAACGCTCCCGCTCGGCGAAAACTCTTATGCGTATTTCGTCGGCTACAACGACCGTTTGGGCTACGTTAAAGAATCGGACGTGTTGCCGTTTGAAATAGCCAACCACCCGAACGAGCTGACCTTTATCCCGAAAGAAGAACCCGAACCCGAAACGCCGCCTGCGGAAGAACCCGAAGACAACGCGAACAATTCGAGGCTCGCGTTCGACCTGCGGATTCTGATTATCGCAAGTCTGTGCTTCGCGGGAATAACGGCGATCTTCGTGGCGTTCCGCAAAAAGCCCAAAAAACACCCCGCGGCAGGTTATTACGACGAAAACGATTACGAATAACGTTTCCTTTTCCCGCCGCGCGAATAATAAGCATTATAATACCAGCCCCGCATAATACCAGCCCCGCCGCCGACGGCTGAAAACAAACGCACGAACGCCGCCGTATTTGCCATTTTCGACATATCCTCCCGAATCCGCCCCGAAATTTATCAAACCGTTTAAGAACTCATTCAAGAATCGCTTTAAGAAACGCTCGGCTTCGCGCTCGCCCGAAAGCCTTCTTCGGCTCTGCCGTTCCCCGACGCGCCGACTCTCTTCGACCTGTATTCGCTCTTCGATTTTCTCATAAAAGACAGCTTATCTTTGCGTTCTTTGTCGTCTTTTTTGCGGGAGGCTTCCTCACGGAGTTTAACTCTCCTATAAAGCTCGCGTATAAACTCGACCGAAAGATAATCGCGCTCGAAAATCTCGTCGGTTATCCCTTCCCCTTCCAGAAGCTCGGCGAACTTTTCCGCCACTCGCTGCTGACGGCGAAAATACGTTCTCGAAGCCACGTCTCCGTCGGGCATATCCTCTTTTTTTCTGCTGTGAAAATACTTAAACTCCAAAAGCGCGGTTTCTTCCGCGGATAAGCCCGAAAGCGCGCGGGTAATACGCTCTTTTAACTCCAAAAGGTTGGCGTTCTGCACACCGAGTTCGACCATCTTTTCGCACTGCGTTATGCAAGGCGAAAAATCGTTCATAGAAGCCAAAGCCCTCTTCTCCAAAAGCTCGTCTATCTGCTCGTTCACCTTGTCGATACAGGGGTACAGATAAAGAGCGGTTTTTGCATAAAACTTTTTCACTAAAAGTTCCTCCCGAATAGTTATTTTGCGTCCTCGAAAACACCCATATTATATTGCGCCGATTTTCCGTAGTCAATATTTTATGTCACAATTTCCGAACATTTGTTCGCTTTTTTATCAATAATATCACATTATATTGACATATGTTTGTCAGTTTATGTTGAATTTTTTCCAAAAAAAGGGAATTTTGTCGAAACGCCTTAAACAGGCGGAATAACGCGAAGAAGACGGAAGACCGCACCGGAAAACGAGCAGTTCTTGACGGGAGAAGCCGAATACCCTAAACCGTTTCCGTCCGACTTTTTAACTTTTAATATGCTTTTAATATAACGTAACAATAGACAAACGCCGAAAATTATGATAAAATATTGTTTATGAATACTAAATTTCACGCGCGTTTCGGGCGCGCGCTTACGATTTTAATATTGACGCTCGCGCTTTCCGTATGCGCGGCAGCCGCTTTTTTTTGCGGAAACGGGAACAGAGTCTACGCCGCTGACGACGCGGATTCTTCCGTAATACTTCCATATTCGCCTCTCGAATATCTCGCGCTTTCGGATCCAAAGGGCGCGTGCTACTACGGCGGCAACTACGCCGTCATAGAAGGTCAGAAAACCGTGCGCATTCTATTTGAAAGCGGTACGGATTTAACCCTTTCCGGCTTCACGTCGCTCGGGCAAATCAAATTTTATAACGACCATTCTATTTTCGTTTCCGATAACGGTTCGGTTTATTTTATCGACCTCAACTCGGCGGACAGAGCTAAAAAGCTCGTCACGGGCGGTACGTTCTTCGACTTCAACGGCGAATACCTTATCACCGTTTACAGTCAGATTCTTTTCGTATTCAGAATTTCGGACGCGCTCGATTTTGCGGGCGGCGCTGTTGCCGAGCTTAAAAGTCTCGACGAGCTTGCCAACGCAAACGGCGAATGTCCCATCGCGATAAACGAGAAAAACGAGATTTTCTATTTAAGCGGCAGAACGGACATTAAGCTAAACAAATACGAAATTTCTTCCAAAACGGACGGCGAAATCGTGAAAAACATCACGGCGACCACCCCTTCTATAATGATAGCGAACGAAAATTCGATATACTTCGTCGCGAGCGGAGACCTTTATTCTCTGCCCGCCAAGGAAGGAGCTGTTCCCGTAAAGCTTAATATTCCCGAAACGCCGTACGACCTCGGCAAGGTTCGCGCGCCCGAGGGGCTGTCCTTTAAGAACGGAAATCTTTTAATCACCGATAACAATCAGAAAGCCGTTATGGAATTTACGGCGGAGGGCGATACGCTCGATTACACGGGCTTTGCCATTGCAAGCGGCAGATCGGCTTATAACAGGATAGGAAAAACAACCAAAGCGGTCGGGCGTTACGGCAATCTCGTAGCCGCGCTCGACGACTTTAAGCTGACGATTATAAACGTCGGCGAAAACGCGGAGAACTTCGACCGCTACGATAAAAGTCGCTTTATAAACCTCTTCGTGGGCAACGCTCCCTCGCGGTTTGCGCTCGGCAACGACACCCTGCTCACGACGGACGGTTCGGGCGTATTCGGTTATAAGGGCGTTTCGGCGATTGCGACCGCAGACGGAGAAACCGAAAAAGGAGACTCCGAGCCGATACGCGTGGAAGGCGTGGAGCGCACCGTAAAAGCGATTGCTTATCAGAGCGGGTTTTACTACGTTCTCGCGACCGACGGCGGCGTTACGAGCAACAACGCGTACGTTTATAAAATCAACGAAAAGACCTTTGAAACCGAAGGCGTTCCCGCCGAATTTTACGGCAGAGCGGACGCGGACAAAATCACCGTGGACGTGTTCGGAAACGTTTACATAGCGGACGGCGCGAATTTCTATAAGAACTCTTTCAACAACGCGTTCCCCTCTCTCGGCGCGACTTCGCTCACGACCGACCTTGCGGGAGTTTTATACGGCGTGATAGACGGAAAGGTTTATTATTACCGGTCGGCGGCGAACTCGGACGGAAGCTGGGAACTTGCCGCGGAGTTGCCGCAATCCCGCGTTAAATGCGTCGGCGCGTATTTCGATAAAAACGAAGTTTATTATTCGACCGAGGACGGCGAATACCTTTATAAAACGACGGGACTTAAAAACCTTGCGGTGAACTCCGCCTTCGTCCCGAACGACTTTCTGAACAGAACCGCGCTTTCTTACGACGAGGCGAAAAAACTCGGTCAGGACGAGCTTAATTACTACGTTATAGACGAAAACGCTTCGACCTCGACCACGGGAGCTTACAGCGCGGGAACGCGGGTGAACGCGTATTTCGCGAACTATTCGGCGGGTTCGGGCGCGCCTTTTAAATACGAAGGGCTTTCGCAGCTCGAAGACGAATATATAAGAGTGGGAACAGTCGAACTGCCCAGCGCGCTCGGCGGAATTTTGCGCCTGTACGTTTTTGCGGGCAGGCGCGGAGTAGTTCTCGTCAATTCCGACCACGCGAAACGAATTGACAAGGAAAAGAACGCCGCGCCCGAAAAGGCTTACACCTCTACCAACGTAAACCTTTATCATTTGCCCGTCATAACCGAAAAGGATATTTTTACCGCGACGGTCGGCGGCAAGACCTTGCGACTCGACAAGGCTATCGAAATTTATCCGAAGAGCAAAACGAACTTTTTGGGCATCGAATACTATTTTGCGACGGTCACGGTCGGCGACACGGAATACGCGGGCTATATCCCCTCCTCCTTCACCGTCGAAACGCTTTATGAAAACCCGAATAAAGACGAATACACGGTGAAAACGGTGAGCGCGGTAACTGTGTACGCGAACGCGGACTTGACAGACGCTGCCTGCGAGCTTGCGGACGGCACGAAGGTGAGATATTACGGCACGGAAGGCGGCGTTGCGAAAATCGCGTACGAAACGGCGGACGGATATAAAATCGGGTATATTGAGGAACGCAAAATACGGCAGGACGCGAGCGTGGCGGTGAGAAACATTCTTATAACGCTTGCGGTCGTAGCCTCCGTATGCGGCACGGCAACGTACTTTATATTGAGAAAAAAGAAATCGTAATTTTATTTATACCGTAAAAAATAATAAACAAGCCGCAGAGCAGGGAAATCTCTCCGCTCTGCGGCTTGTGTTTGTTAAGCGATAAGACGCTCCTCCGCTATCGCGCGTTGCTACGCAAAAGCTCCGCAGAACTCGTCCGTCAGGGCGGCAAATCAAAGTCGTTCGGAGGGCTTCGCCCGAACGAAGTTCTCGCGGGGCCTCTCCTCATATGAAGAAGACGCCCACTGATTATCAGTGGGCGTCTTCTTCGTTTGGCTATACAGTACGAAATAGCTGCACTACCATTCCCGTTTATAGTCCCTCATTTTTGAATGCCCTCTGCCATTCATTACTATAATATTTAATTCATCGTTCCATTACGCTTCATGAACGTAAAGACAATTCTTTGTACATTGCTTCAAATAGTTTTTTAAGGAATTCTTTATTGTCAATTTCGTCTACAAGCAGCATTTCTTTCGCCCCCTTATACGGAAAATCGCAAACGGCGGCAGGCATTAGTTCCAAAGCCGATTTCGTTTTCTTTACGAGCAATCTGTCGTCGTATATTCCGCCGACGATTTTGCCGCGATAGTAGATGATATACTCTCCCATCATAGGTCTGTAAGAAATATCGTCTAAACCGCATAACTGTTCCAAAATGAACTGAAGAAATTCTTTACTCGAAGCCATTTTCTTTACACCGTTTTTTGCATTGCGAGGTTCTTGCTACATTATCGCTTTGCTCCATATCGTAAGCAAAAGTATGTATATGCGGACAAACAAAATCAGGGTATTCGCCGCACCGAAGCCCGCATCTTGACTCAATCATAATTATAAAACTCCCGCTCAGAACAACTGCCCCGGCAATTTCTGCTTTTCTTTCTTCGGGAACGAAGCTTCAAACCGTTCGAATGCTTCCGGATTCTTTTCGCATACAAAATACCCGTCGGGGTCTTTGTACGTGCCTGAAATTCCGTCAAGAAAGCCGGAAATCAATTCTTTAACGAGAAGATAATCCGCGTCCGGATCATCCGCATAGCGCACGCCTTTTGTCTTTGCAGGTACAAATCCGGACTTACCGTAAAACAGAATATTGCCCGTAATCACAAGCGCGCCTGCGCCCGTTTCTTTTGCTTTTTCCATAGAATAATCAAGCAAGCGTTTCCCGTACCCCTGCCGTTTATATTTCGGCGCGATACCCATGGGTCCGAAGGTCAAAATCGGTAACTTTCTTCCGTCGTCGCAATCGATTTCCGAGCGCACGTAGATAATCTGCCCGATAAGCTCGCCGTTCAATTCCATAACGAAGTCGAGTTCGGACACAAACGCAGGGTCGCCGCGATAGCAATGCAACACATAATGCTCCATACAACCGGGGCGATAAACGTTCCAGAACGCCTCGCGGGTCAAGTTTTCAACCTTTCTGTAATCTTCCTTTTTTTCGTTTCTTATAATAATATTATTATTTTCTGTCATGATTATTTTCCTTTATCGTTAAATTGATTTTTTATCGGCATTCATACAAAAAAGATGAATACCGAGCGCGGCATTGAAACCCGTCGCAGCAAACACGCTGAAACGTTCCACAACGCCGAAATATTGTGGCGGTACGATTTTCATTCCGAGCGCCCCGACGAGCATCATAACAAGGGCAACCGCGGCACATATACAATAAGAACGGCAATTTTTATTTTTTGCGCCCGCGATTATGATGATCGTAAGCGACGCGATGGATAAAAGCACTACCGCCACAGTTACCGCCATGTGCATAACGTCCTGAAACGCACCGGCATAGCCGCTGTCCGAAAGCGGGAACGTTCTGTAACCTACGGCGGAAATCCATTCCATAACCGCAAACAGATAAATGCCGATTCTTAGCCGTTTGGTTTTCTGCCCTTGTATTCCTATACAAACGACCGTTACGCAAACCACTTCGCACACGTTATAAAACGCTGTAAGTTGATTCCATAGCGCAAGAGAAGGTGCGTTTGTCGCGCTTAAATCGCTCACGGCTTGCGAGAGCCGATCGTAACCGGGATATGCAAGCGGAGCAAATACAACAGCAGCCGTATAAGAAAGAAAACTGACAATGCCGAGCAGTCCCAGCTTTTGTATCAATGTTTTTTTCATTTGTTCTCGCCCCCGTTCAGATTTCCGCCGTGAACCATATTATAGAACAGATACACGTGCCGTTTTAATTTATCCAGACATTCGCTTTCCCTTTCGGGCTGACGGTCGCACACGCCTATCAACGTAAGCACGGGCGCGACGTACATCATAGACAAAGTTTCAAGGTCTGCAGTCATAATTTCGCCGGCGGAAATCAACGCGCTAAAAATACCTGCGTGATATTCAACCAAACGTTCCACGTAACGCCGCGAGCATAAAGCCGCAAGTTCGGGCGAGCGGAACTGCTCTATCGTCATCATTTTTCGGAAGCGGCTTATGGTTTCGTTGTGCAGAGAATACTCGAAAATCTGCCTTACCTTTTCAAAAAGCGCCTCCTCTGTTATCTCGGTGAAAACGGGAATATCCTGCGCGGAATTCTGCACGTGAATATCCACTTTATCTGTATCGGCTTCGTATTGCTTTGCCGTTGCATCTACAATCGCATCGAAAATCGCCTGTTTGCTCGGGTAATGATTGTAAAGCGACGGCGCTTTTATACCTACTGCCTGCGCAATTTCACCCACGCTTACCGAATCATATCCCTGAGCGGCAAAAAGCTCCAGAGCTTTATCTAAAATTTTCTTTTTCGTGTCATCTTGTTTCATATTCACCTTATACTAACTAACATTCGTTAGCATAAGTGTAAAACAATAAAAAAAATTTGTCAAGTCTTTTCGGGAGTATTCTTCTATTATTTTTGTTTATTCAATATGAAAAAAAGTATGGTCGTCAGTTCGAGTCCTGTTTTTTGAAAAACAGGTCAAAATGCAGCTCCTGAATTCAAATATTCCGCAAAATGCGCAAAACACAAGATATGGTAACAAAAAAAACACAAGACCTACTAATCTTGTGCTTTTTTGTTTTGTAGTTTTTTCGTACTACAAAGATGGTGGGGGCGGTAAGGCTCGAACTTATGACCTCCACGATGTCAACGTGGCGCTCTAACCAACTGAGCTACGTCCCCGAACTTATTTAGCTTGTATATTCTATCACACTTTCTCTTTTTTTACAAGCGTTTTGAACGTAGTTTCGTTTATTTTTTCTCTTTTATTTTCTCACTTTTTCTTAATTCGCCCTAACCGACAGTCGCACATAAGCCGACAAAAAGAGCAACGGGTTGCCCGAGCGGGCAACCCGTTGCTCTTTTTTACTTGAAAATTTTTCCGCGACACGACTTTAACAGGCTTAAACTATCCGACAATCGGTTAATTCGCCGCGCCTTCTTTCTTCGCTTTTATCTTCATCAGCTCCACGAAAATTTCGGAGGTCGCGTAGGCGTCGGAAAGCGCGCGGTGATGATGAAAGACCACGCCGAAGTATTCCGCAAGTACGCCGAGTCCGTTTTTATGCAGTTGCGGCAGATACTTTCTGGACATTTCCAGCGTATCCATAACCCTGTTTTTCACCTCGTAATCTTCTCCCGCGGCAAACCGTTTTATAAATCTCGTATCGAACTCCGCGTTATGCGCGACGAGTACCGCGCCCTCTATAAATTTCATAAAATCGGGCAGAATCGTGCCGATTTTGGGCGCGTTTTCCACCATCTCCGGCGTAATCCCCGTGAGCTTTACAATCTCGTCGGTAATGGGATAATCGGGCTTTACGAGCGTGGTAAACTGCTCGGTCGCCTTGCCGCCGACAAGCTTCACCGCGCCTATTTCGGTTATGCCGTTCGTCATCAGGTCGATTCCCGTCGTTTCGAGGTCGAACACGACGTATGTTTCGTCCGTCAGCTCTTTCGGAAGCGGTTCGTCCGCGGCGTCGAAAACGCTCGTCACCTTAACCGTCGCGGCGGGCGTGGGAAAAATCAGCTTATAATCCATGGGCGCGGTCTTTTTGAACCTTTCTTTCTTCACGAAATTTTCGGGAAAGGTACAGCGGTTTATCTTATCGAAGGTGAACGATTTTCTGCCGTTAAACTCGCCGAACGAGCCGCGCGCGATAATCGCGTCGCCGACCGCGAGCTTTTTAATCTCTCCGAATGTCGATTTTTTGGAAAAGTACACGCCGCTCGCTTTGCCCGTCGTGTCGTCTATATGTATAATAAGGAACGGCTTGCCGTTCTTGGTTTCCCTCTCGGAAATTTCGGTTATTTTGCCGCAAATCGTCACCGAACCGCTCGTCGCGTCCTCTATATACAGCGCGACGTCGCCCATAACGGGATCGTCTATGACGACGGGATCGCTTACGCGGATAGTCCTGTGTTCAATCCGTTGAAGCTCGCTCTCGAACACCTCTTCGTCGGTGAGATCGACAGTCTCCTCCGCCTCTTTAATCTCGGTATTCCCCGCGAAATCCGAGCAGAAATTTTTGCCGAGAAACTCGTTCAGCTTTCTTATAACGCCGCCCTTAACGACGTAATCCGCTCCGTCTTTCGTCAGCCGCAAGGTGTATTTTACCGTATCGCCAACCTTTGCGCAAACCACGTCGGTCGGCTTTAAAAACATTCCGATAGACGGATAATTTTCCTTGACGAAATTAAAAATCGCGCCGCAAACCAGCTCTTCGTTGGAAACTATTTTTTTGACCGTGATTTCCACCGAGCGGAATTCTTCGGGCGATTCCTCGAAAACCTTGTCGAGAAGCCGCTTTTTAAGTTCCTCGTCCACAGCCTCGTCCGAAATGAAGTTATACGTCACCTTGAACGCCTTTCTGTCTATCTCTATCGAATTTAATCTCAGATTTTTAAGTCGCGGATCGAGTTCCCGCAATTTTCCCAGAAACTCCGCCCCGCTTTTTACCGAATACATTTTTCTATCTCCCCGAAAAATTCTTTCTCCGCGTTCTCTTTTTTAACTTTTTTAAGCGGCTCGCCCTTGACGAAAATAAGACAACCGTCTTTGCCGCCGGCAATGCCTACGTCCGCGTCCTTCGCTTCCCCCGGTCCGTTCACCACGCACCCCATAACCGCAACCTTAACGGGCTTATTCAGCCGCGAAATATACTCTTCCGTCTTTTTCGCGAAATTCATACAGTCCCATTCGCACCGCCCGCAGGTCGGACAGGCGATAAGCTCCGGCACGCCGCCGAGAAGCCCGAGCGAGGACAGAATTTTTCTTCCCGCCAGAACCTCGCGGACGGGCGTAGCGGACAGGCTTACCCGTATCGTGTCGCCTATACCTTCGGATAAAAGCGCGCCCATCGCCGCCGCGTTTTTGATGATTCCCGAATACTCCGTTCCCGCCTCGGTCACGCCGAGATGCAGCGGATAATCGCAACGCTCCGCAACGTATTTATAAGCTTTTATCGCGAGCGGCACGGAAGAGGCTTTGACCGAAATAACTATATTTTCTACGCCCGCCTTTTCGAGAATACGCACGTTTTTAAGCGCGCTTTCGCCGAGCGAAACCTCGTTTTTGCCGTATTTTTCCAAAAATTCCTTGTCGATACTGCCCGTATTAGAACCGACTCGCACGGGCAAACCGTGTTCGATAAGCGCGCGGGCGACCTCTTTTACGTTGTTTTCGCCGCCGACGTTACCGGGATTTATGCGAATTTTATCCGCGCCGCCCTCTATCGCCGCTATGGCGAGCCGATAGTCGAAATGAATATCCGCAACGAGCGGAAGCCCCGCGAGTTCCTTAATCGTTTTAAAAGCCGCCGCGTCTTTTAAGTCGTTCACCGAAAAACGGAGAATATCGCACCCCGCCTCTTTTAGCTCCATCGCCTCGCGCACGGCGTTTTCCGTATCGGAAGGCTTATAAACGGACATAGACTGCACGGCTATTTTTTCGCCGCCGCCTATCGCGACGTTTCCGATTTTTACTTTACGAGTCATTTTTCTCTCCCGAAAAACCGACTAATCGGTCTTTCAAGCATTTTAGCATATTTCTTTTAAAAAGTAAAGCGACGGGGCGCTCGGTTACGATTCTTTCGTTTTTCGTTTCCGCCGCGACTCCCGCCGCCATTTTATTTTTTATAAACCGTCGCAAAAAGAAGCCCCGCCGCCGAGGCGATGCCGCCGCGCTCTCGACCGCCACACTCTCAACTGCCGCACTCTCGGCTGAAAAAAACTAAAATCCCGCGCGGGTTCTGTATAAATAGAGAACGTCGGGATAATAGTCGTCGAGATAAACTATCAACTTGTCCTCGTCCTTCATATCCGAGTAAGCGTCCAAAGCCGCCAGCGTGTCGTAATACCCGCTCACGCAAGCAATAACGTCGGTGTAATATCCGATTTCGACGAGCTGGTCTTTGGTATATTCGGAGGCGTTTATAACGCTGGCGTGTTTAAGTTGAAGGTTAGCGCCCGCCTGCTTTATGGTGTTCGCGTACCTCTGTTCCTTTTCGGAAAGCCCCGTGTTATACCTCGCCGTTTCTTTCGCCTTTTCCGTTTCCTTGTCTTTAAGCTCCTCTATTTTTGCCAGAATTTCTTTTTCGCACACGGAAGCGTAATAGTCTTCGGCGTTCGCTTTTTTGGTGTTAAGCGCGGCGATTTGCGAGGAATATTCGCTCGTTTTTTCGGTTGCGGCGGAGGTTAAAACCGCCAGCTCCGCGTTCTTTTCGTTTTCGAGCGCGGTGAGACGGGAAAGCGCGACGCTCGATCCCGAAAGCCCCTTTTTCGCGACTTCCTTTTCTATTTTCGTCCTGCTCGCCTCGTAATTTTTTTCTATCTTGTCCTTATCTGTGATAAAAGTCGCCGTAACCTTAGTCTTTTTCTCGGTAAGCTCGGCAATTTTATCGTCTATCTCTCCTTTATAAGCGGCAAGTCTTAATTCCTGCGCGGGCGCGACGAGTTTTGCCGCCTTGGCTCTTAAATCATCCGCGCTCGGCGGCGAATAGCTCTCTCTCATCAGCGTAAGCGCGGAAAGCGTGGTCGGCTGATAGGTCTCCCTTTTTATTCGGTAGTAATAGAAAATATCTTTAAGCACCGAATACATCTGCTCTTTCGTGGTAGGTGTTGTAAATTGCATAAATTTCTCCTTAATTTTTTTATAAGCCTTATAAGCCGCAAGTAATTCCGTTTTTTTTAACGGAACGCTTACAGCTCGACGTAGGTAAACCTTATCGCCTGCGGCTCGAAGTTTTCGCTCGTCGCGCCGAAATCGAGACGAAATCTCCTCGAAACGATTCCCACGTTCAGCTCCGTGTACCCGCTCGCGAGGTCGAAGCTTTTAGTCGCGGAATCGCCGCGGATACTGACAGTTCCCGCGCCGCGCGTTTTGACGACGACCTTTATAAGATTTTTGTTAGCGTACGAGCCGAAATCGTAGTTCGTGCCGAGCTGACAAGCGGGTTCGTCAAAGCCGCCCGCGCCGCCGGCAATTCCGCCTCCGCCGTCGTTCGTAAGTCCCGAAGTAAGCTTGTAAATCTTTTTGCCGTCGTAATCCGTGCAATAGCCGCCCGTCCTCGAAAGCCCGTAATACTTCGGGAGCAAAAATTCCTCTTCGGTCTCGGGGTCGTAAACGTAAGTCTTTTCGCCGCTTCCGTAAAAAAGCGGAATTAGAAACGCTCCGTCCGCACTCCCCGCCGTTTCTTTTAAGTCCGAATATCTGTCGTTAAGCTTGGATTTTGCGACTTTTAGCCCAGAGGAATCGTACTTATACAGCCTTTTTCCGGATATGAACACGAGATGCTTTCCGCACCCCGCGGCAAACCCCGCCTCCGCCGAAAAGCCCTGCGTCGCCGCCTTTTTAAGCGTCCATTCCGCAATATCGCCCTTCGGCGAAAGCACGAGAATACGCCTTTTGCAAAGTATATAAAGCTCTTCGCCCACGGCTGACAGCGCGATTATATCCCTGCACTCCCCGTCCGCGATTATTTCGCCTTCGCCCGAAACGCCCGTAGAAAAATTCGTGCAGTCGTAGCTTTCCGAAAAGAACAGCTCGCGCCCGTCCGCGATAAAAAGCCGCCCCGCGCATATCGCGAAAAAGGAGCCGTACGGCACGTCCGCCGCCTCGCTCGTTTTCTCGCCCGTCTCTGCGTTCACGCCGAGAACGGTCGCCCCTTCTTTGCCGACTATCAACGTTTTGCCTTCCCCCGAATCGGTTATCGGAATAACGAGCGGTTCTGCCGCGAAAGCGGTTTCAAGAGCTTTTACGAAATTATAAGTCGTAAAAACGCCCGAGCCTTCTTTAACGCACTCGTAAACCGCCCCGTCCGAACAATAAACGAACAGCTTTCCTCCCGCAAAATACGTCCTTTTGATTTTGAGATTATCGGGGCAAACGAACCCAGTATCTTTGTAAGTAAACGTTTTGTTTGCCGCCGTTTTCGCGCTCTGGTCGGTAAACGCGCCCGTTTTCGCCGTTACGGTAAAAGTTTTTTGCACGACGGAAAAATCCGCCGCCGCGCCGAATTTATATACGCTTTTTTTCATATGAAGCACCTGCTTTTCGCCCGCCCGCACTTCGGCAAAACGACGGCTGACAACCCGTCCGAAAATCTTTCTCTCCACACGACCGATTCCTTATACCGCCCTTCCGAAAGGCAGATTTCCGCCGCAAGCCCGTAGGCGAGAACGGCGACAGAGACGGGCTTATCGAACGTGCCTATTTCGTCTGTAAGCCCGTACGCCGCGGGAATATACTCGTAAACCACGGCGGAAGGCTCGCTTCTCGGAGTAACGTATTCGGTATGAATAACGAAAAATTCGGGTTCGCCGTTCGCGTCCAGAACCTCGCGTATCCGAATAACGTCCTCGGTGAGGTCTTCGTAATAGATTTTGCCGTTTTTTACTATCGGCGTTTCCTTTTTTATCATAGGCAGATAGCTCCCCGCGATTTCGCAAAGCAGCACGTTAAGAAGCCTTACCGCGGAATTTACCTCCGCCACGACGCCCGTGCCTGCCGAAGCGTTGTCCGAAGAAAGGTATGCGGCAACGTTAGCCTTTCCCAAAAGCCCCGCCGCCGCGCAAATAATTTCTTTAACTTTCATTTTTTCACCCTTTTAATATTAAATTTACGACTGACTTTTCAATCCCGTCGTTCCGAAAAACGGAATAAAAAAGCGGCGCGCCGCGCCCCCGCAAAGAAGCGCGGCGCGCCGCAAATTCTTTTTCCCTTAAAATTTTTCCGAACGCTTTAACGCTTATTAAGCTTCGGAAATGCCAGCGATTCTGCCCTGCGCGTAAGGACGGTCGCAGATAAGCTCGGCGTACTTAACGAGCGTCGCGGTATAAACGGGCTTGCCCGCTATCTGGCGAAGCACTCTTCCGTCGTCGCCGCAGAGCCACTGCCAGTCGCAAAGCTGGTGCATAGTGAAGTCTTCGGTGTTCAAAAGGTACATAGTGCCGGGCTGGCAGAATCTGTCCGCAACCACGGGTATACCGTTATAAGTCATCGCCTTATATCCGCCCGCAAGCTCGGTCGTCTCCACGAAGCGTTTGTTAGCGGAAAGAAGCTTCTGCAACGCTCTTCTCACGCCCCAGGAGCAGATAATGAAGTTTACGGGCGCGCCGCCGTTTTCTTCTATCATGTCGAGTGCGGTCTGAATCATCTGTTCGCTAAGCGTACCCGCGGAGTTTTTCGTATACGGAGTAAGCCACGGGTTCGTGCTTCTCGAAACGCCGTACAAGCTTCCCGAGGTCGCGAAAATCGCGCCGAGTCCGGTGATTTCGTTGTTGTAAGAGCCTTTAAGGTTAATGATGCAGCCTGCGGGAACGTTTGTATTGTTCACCGTTCCGGTAGTCGTGATTTTTATGTTCTTGTTCGCTCTGTCCACCATAGAAATAACGCCGTCGGGAACTGCTTCGAGAACTTCGCCCGCCGCAGTTCTTATTTCGATTTCCATACCGACGTCCACGCCCGCCGCGCTGTCGAGGGTGATGATTTCGGAGTTTACGGCTTTAACGGTTGCGATTTTGCCCGAGCCGTCTCCGAACAGCATTCTGCCGAGGTTAAAAGACGAAGCGCGCACGAGTCCGTCCATCTCCGCATTAAGAAGGTTTACGAACGCTCCAGCGTTGTTTTCGGAAGCTCTTATCGCCTTGTCGGAAATTTCGATAGTGCCGTAAAGGTTTTTTAAGGTAGCGGTGAACTGCGCGTAGTTGTTGCCCTTTGCAGGGGGAAGCGCGCCGTCCTCCGAACCCGCGCCGATACCGCCGTTAATGCCGTAAATCGCGAGCTTTTTAACCTCTTTGCCCCACACGTTGTCGGTGGACTGTTTTATTTTTGCAAGAAAGGGGTTTGCCCCGCTAAGTTGCTCGGAAACCGCGTCGAGATAATAAGATTTAAGCGCGTTGTCCGCGTTTGCCAAAGTAATTGCCATATAATTTCTCCTATAAATTTTAGTTATTGTATATTACCGAAGGAGTCGCGGAAAAGTCTGCCCGCTTCCTCCACCGTTTTCGGGCGGGAACGCGGCGTTTTAAGGCTCGCCCCCGCGCCCTCCATCAGAATAGCTCCCGTTTTCTTGGTAAGAATCCCTTCTAAATATTCTTTAAGAACGTCCTCTTTTTCCTTTTCGGAAATAACCCTTGCGGGAGATTCTTCGCCTTCTTCTGCTTCCTGCGCGAGCTTCGCGCCGCCCGAGAAGGCGTTATTTCCCGATATTTTTTTCTCGGAATTTTCCTCGTTTTTAACTTTTTCCCCCGTATCGGTCGATTCCTCGCTTACCGATTTTTCCGCGGAACTGCCGACGGGACTATCCTCCGGATTATCTGTAAAACTTTCCGCAAAGTTATCGGTAAAATTTGTGGCAAGCAAAGGATTGACCTTTCGTTCGGGCTTTTCTCCCCCGCTTTTTATCGGCAGAGAATCGCCGTTCGGTTTAAGGCTTGCGGAAGCGGCAGAAGAAGCTTTTTCCTCGGCGAGCGTATCGCCGAAGTTTCCTTGCATACCCGTTTTTTCCATTTCGCCCGCACCGTAGTTTTCGTCCGCGCGAAGAGCTTTTGCGGCGGTTTCTTTCGTTTTCCCGCCGAAGTCCGCGCCCGTATCTCCGCGAGCCGCCGTTTTTTTATCGCGCTCTTCAAACTCTTTAAGCCGCTGACAGCGTCTGGTAAACTCAGCCTGCAAAGAGTTGTAAGCGGAATAAAGTGCGTCCGCGTCCTTAAACTTTCCGTATGAGACCGCGTCTTTTTTCGCGCCCGAATTCATACCCGCCTCCGCGGCTTGCGCGTTCAAGCTGTCGGTTTGTTCAATTTTAAGTTCTTCGGTCATAATTTCTCCGTTTTTTTGATTTAATTATTTGATTTTAAATATCCGTTTTGATTTTAATTATCCGTACGCCGCGCCGTTAAGAAGCTTCCGAAACGCGGTTTTTATGAAGCCTTATGTGCGCGTAAATTCTTGCCCGCGCGGCTTCCGTAAGGTCGTCGTATTCGCAGAGAACGTACCTGACGTGTTCGGCAATATGCACCGCGTCGTCGTCCACGTCGTCCACGGCGACCTCTTTTTTAATCATAGTCTTGTTTTCTCTCTGCGCCTTTTCCTCGTGCAGCCTCGGTATGCCCTTTTCGCCGTCCAAGTCCTTATACCCGAGAAGCGCAAGCACCTTTTCGCGCGTTGCGGGGCGCATTTTTCCGTCGTCGCCCGAAAGAAGCCCGCTTTCGTAAAGCTTAAACACGGTGTCCTTTTTCGCGCTCTGGGAATATAAAAGCTCGTTTTCGTTTTCAAGATACACGTCGTCGGAAGAAAGAGCCTTTCCGTCCGCATATAAAACCCGCGTGCGGGAAAGCTTGTCCTTATATTTTATCCGCCTTACCCCGACGGAGAACTGCGCGTACAATCTCACGACGAACCGCGCTATGTCGAGATAACTTTTTCTTATTTCCTCGGCAGGGAGAAGCAGCCTTTCGTTATCCTGTTCGACGAGAATTTCAAGCGCGTTGCCGCTGGATAAAAGCGCGCTTTTTGCCGAAGCGGAAACGTCCGAAACGCCGCTGATAAGCGTAAATTCGTTAAGCAGCTTTTCTTCCTCGTCCTTAAAATCTGTCGGCATAGAAAGCTCATTCATCATTTCGGGAGCGTTCGCGCCCTGACGATAAACGAGAATTTTTCCGGGCGGAATCCCCTCGCGTTCAAGATCTTCCACGTCCACCGAACCGTCTTCCACTGTCATCACGCCCATAGAAAGCCTGTTGATAAACTCGTGCTTACGGTTTTTGACGGCGTTATACGCGCGCTGAACGGGAATAAGCCGTTCGATAACGCTCGTGCCGAAGAAGTTCCCCGCGGAAGAGATGCCGTTTTGCTTTACGAACGGGAAAGTTCGGGTTTTGCCCGTGCCGTTCAGATACGGAAGCTCTCCGTAATAAAGGAGCTTTCCGCCCGCAACGGTGATAATTCTGCCGTTCGGGAACTCCTCG
Organism: uncultured Clostridia bacterium; assembly: GCA_934271275.1. Taxonomy (GTDB): domain Bacteria; phylum Bacillota; class Clostridia; order Christensenellales; family Borkfalkiaceae; genus UBA1259. Next base: position 67,609 of record CAKQRD010000004.1, read on the forward strand.
GAAGGGCGTTCGTATTTTTCGATAACCACGGCGGAATCCGATAAACTCGTGCCTTCTTTAACGCTTTTACCGAGCGCGGGTAGAACGACGCCGCCGCTTTCCGCCGCGCCGCCCGCATAACCGTTCGCACACGCGCCCGCGCTTGCCGTACCCGCGGTGAAATTCAAAGAATACACGTCGGTATTTCCTCCGGAAACGTCTACGCCGTACCTTCTTTTGATCTCGGAAACGGGAACGGCTCTTGCGTGAATAACGCTCGAAAGCCCGTCGAAGCTTTCGGCGAACAAATTGTCGGGGAAAATCTCGAAAGGCGAAACGGCGGAAACGCTCACCTCGCCCTCAAAGACCTCTTTGCCTTCCAGCTCGCCTATTTTCGCGCCGCCGTTCTCATCCCACAAAACCTTATAGAAGCCCGAACCGCAGGTTTCGCTCCACACGGTAGCCTTTCTCACCTCACCCGCAACGTCAGCCTTTTCAAAGGCGGCAAAAACGAGCTTTTCGGCAAGAGCCGCGCCGCTCACGTCCTCATCGTCGTCGGAAGCGGGACGAACGGACACCACGGGCGAAATTCGGGAAAATCTCGCGAGCCGTGTTTCGATAATGGGAGCGAGATGGTTAAAGGTTTCCCTGCTTTGCCAGAAGAAATCCGCACCCTCGTTTTCGATTTCGCCGCGAAGGTTAAGGTCGCAGTATTGATTGCCTTTAAGGTAGTTCATATTGAGTTCCCATTGTCTTTCGTAAGGAAGCCGCGCCGCCCTTCGCCTTGCAAAGTCGTTTTCGGTCTCACGGACGAGGTCCTCGATGAACTTATCCTTTTCCTTTCGGCTTTTAGTTAAGTTTTTTTCCACTTTTAAGCCTTATCTCCTTATAATTTTTTATTGATTTAACGCAAAATCGTTGAAATCGAATCTGAATTTTTAGTACAAATTATTTAATTATTAGTTTTTCGTCAAAAAACCGTGTTTTTTTATTAAGTTTTTGTAAATTGAACCGTTTTTCCGTTACACATTTTTTGTTTTGCCTTCCGTTACGCTTTTTTGATTTGCCCCTATGTGTTAAAACGTTTTACACAGTTATAAACTGTATGCGTTATTGACGGTGGTGATTATTACAATATTCCGTTACGCATCAAAGCATTTTGCACAGTTGCAAACTGTATACTCCCCGTAGGGCGCGATAACCTCTCACACCCCGTAGGGCGGAGAGGCCCCTCCCGCCGTCAAACATTCTCTGCGCACCTCCCTGATTGTCATTCTGCACGCCCTTGATTTGCTATCTTTAATGGACGTATTGCTTCGTATCGTAGCGGAGAAGTGTCGTTCCCTCCTGACGGACTTACGAAGAATCTCTATACAAAACTTGTTTCTGTCATTCTGAGTCTTGCTTCTTGCGCCTTCTTACGAAGAATCTCTACGCAAAAGTAACTTTCAAGATTCTTCGCGGGAGTGTCTTTGCCGGCAAAACTCAGAATGACACAAGTTACTTTTTTGCGAGAGGGGAAGAACTGTTTTCCGCTACGTTTGTGCTTCGTAGCGATAGCGGAGAAGTATCCGTTCTTCCCCTCTCCCGCTCTCCCTATTATGAAAACTCCTCAATAACCCCTCGTTACTTATCGCGTATACCTCAAACCAACTCTGCCCCTTACTCTTTAAGGGGCAGACAGCAAATTACCCGTGCGTTTCTTTTATACAGTTACAAACTGTATACGCTCCGTATGGCGCGATAACCTCTCACGCCCCGTAGGGCGGAGAGGCCCCTCCCGCCGTAGAAAATTATCTGTGCAAAATTACCGATTGTCATTCTGAGCCTTGCTTCTTGCGCCTTCTTACGAAGAATCTCTACGCAAAAGTAACTTTCGAGATTCTTCGCGGGATTGTCTTTGCCGGCAAAACTCAGAATGACACAAGTTACCCCGTATTAAATATTGTATACAGTTACAAACTGTATATGCTCCGTATGGCGCGATAACCTCTCACACCCCGTAATACGGAGGACTTGCTCCCGCCGTCCTGATTCCGCACGGTTTTACCCCTCGTTCGCAAGCTCGCTAAGCAGCCTTTCTTTTTCCGCAAGAAGCTCTTCGTCCGTCATATCATTCAAAGGCTTTTCAACGCCGCCTTCACATTCCAGAAGATACTTTATCGCGGCAACGTCGGGCGGAACGTTCTTCTTTATAACCTTCCTTTTGGAAAGCGAAACCTCGCCGTTTTCCCCCACCGAATATTCTTCGGTTATTTCGGAAGCGTCGTACCCCATCGCCTTTTTAAGAAGCGCGGTCTTAACGTCCCCCTTTTTCCGTTTGGTCACGGTCTTTTTCACCGCCACGATTTTCTTTTCCGCCGCGCCTGCTTTCGCCGCGCTTTTTCTCGCACATGCCTCTTTCTTCTTTTCGGTGGTCGCCGTCTTTACGGAAGCCGTCTTTACAGCCGTAGCCGTTTTAGTCTTTCCGATCGTTTTTTTCTCAACTTCCGCCTCCTTTAAGTCTTCGTTTATTTTCATTTACCACTCTCCTTATCAGCGATTCCTTATTTTTTTCGAGAACGGTTTTGGCTTTTACGGGCGGCGCGTTATCGGGGCGTTTCATAAGGTAATACCGCAATTCGTCCAACGCGTGGTCGTCGAATTTCACGGGGTGGTCGCCCGCCGCGAATCGGTAAGTTTTCAGCTCTCTTATAAGGTTCGCGCAGGAGCGGAAAATATAAATTTTCGGCTTGCCGTTCACGACTTTAAGATAGCTTTTCACCCGTTGCAGTCCGGAAAACAAGTCCTTATCGACGTGCGGGTTTACCGCGATTCCGTATTCCGAAAAAAGTTCGCTCACCGATTTCATAGAAGAAAGGGTGCGCTGATTAGCCGCCGAGTCTATAAGAGCCTCGATTCTGCCGTACTTTCCCGCGTGCCAGCCGAGCCGCTCGCAAATTTCCTTGATTTTTTCCGAATGATATCCCACGTCCCTGCCCGCCTCGAAGTGTTCGGCAATGACGTACACCGTACCGTCGTAATCGACCGCATACCAGTGCGCGGAAAGCGGATTGTTAAGCCCGGGGTCAATGGAAATCGTGTCGTACCACTCTTTCGGCACGGGGAACGGGTCTATAACGTGAATCCGCTCGTCGAACTCGGGATAAACAAGCCCCGCACCCGCCGCAAACCGACCGTATCGCCGCGTTGCGAGCGCGTCCTCGGGGAGCGCGGCGGTAAGAGCCTCTATCTCCGCGGCGTCGAGATACGGGTTATCCGCCCATTCCATAAATTCGCACCATACCTCGGGCGAATTGCGGGAATTAAGGTAAATCTCGTCGTGCAGAAAGGTAAGCCCTTTAAGCGGCGTCATCGTGCCGAACATATCGCCCTTTTTATCGAGCAGTCGCATACGGCACTCGTCGTAAATATCTTTCGGCGGCTCTTCGTCGAACCACACGAAATCGAGCGAACTGCCCTGAAATTTTTCCCGTCCCTGATCGCAGGACTTAAAGCCTATCACGGACTCGCCGCCGAACGCGTTTTTCACGCGGATTTGGTCGATAACGCCGCCCGCGGGGTTATCTTTTCTGCCCGAAAGCATCGTAATATCGACGATTTTGTCGGGGCGAAGATAGTGGAGGATTTTAGCCTGCGCCACGTCTCGCTGAACCTGTTGCGATAAAGAAACCACCCACCCGAACACGTCCTTTTTGTTTTGGCGGTAAGGGTGAATCCCGAGCGCGAGCCATAAAGCCTCCACCGCGCCGCACTCGGTTTTTCCGCTTCTGTTCCCGCCGAAAACCCAACGGTTTTTCTTTTGACATTTGTGGAAAGCAAGTTGTTTCAGGTGTTTCTTTTCGCCCGAATTGTACTTTGCGAGATAGTCGCAGTTTTTTCTTCTTAAAATCTCTTCGTCGATAAGCTTTAACCGTTCGACCGTTTCCCGCATACCCGTCCCCCCTTTTTATTTCCGAACCCGAAAAATTTGCTTGACGGCGCACGTCTTTTTGCCGCCTTAACACGGCACACCCTGATACGATACGCCTTTCCCCCGCCGCACATATCTCGCCGCTGATTCATACGACGAGCTTACCGACGGCAAACCCGTCGACAGGTCTACCCGCCGAAGAGCCTGACCGCATCTTTTCGCGAACTTTTAGACAAAAGCCTTAAAAGCCGCCGTTCCTTTCGATTTCGCCGACATTTTAGCACCCGTAAAAAATAAATCAACCCCCTACCGACACTTTTTCGCAACTTTTTTTGAATTTTTTTTGCGCAAAAGAAGCCGCCGCGGAAATTTTTCCGCGGCGGCTTCGCCCTATGTTAAAATTTTAAATTGCCTAATAAGCTGTTCGCGTTAAGCGGGTTGCCAACCCATTTTCTGTCCCGAAAGAATATGAATATGCAAGTGGAACACGCTTTGTCCGGCGTCGTCGCCCTGATTTATCACGAGCCGATACCCGTTCTCCAAGCCGAGTTTATCGGTAAGCGAAGAAATCTTTTTAAGGCATCTTCCGACGAGCGCGGTTTCCTTTTCACCCATTTCGGAAAGAAGCTTAAAATGCGTTTTCGGAATACACAAAAAGTGATTTTTAGCCTTCGGTTCGATGTCGCGGATAATAATCATATCCTCGTCCTCGTAAACCTTGTCGGAAGGAATTTCCCCCGCGATTATTTTGCAAAACAAGCAATCGTTCATAATATTTCTCCTTAAAATTTTTTATTCGACGGAAACGAGTTCGGCAAGCGCGCCGTCTTCGTAACCTTTTTTCGCAACGACTTTATATATCTTCCCCGCGGGAAGTTCTTTTTCAAGGTAAAGCCTTAAATAATTTTCCGTGTACCCCTCGGTAAACCCGTTCTTAAACTCTTCCGCAAGCAAATCGAATGTTTTACCCAAAGATTTTTCAACGAACGCCCTTTTTAGCTCCGCCTTTTTCGCCATCAGTCTTTCGGTACGTTCCTTTTTCACCGCGAAAGGCAGATCTTTCATCTTAAAAGCCGCCGTTCCGCTTCTCGGACTGTAAGTAAACGGGTGAATATCGGTAAATCCCGTCTTATCCACAAACGCGAGCGTTTCGGCAAAATTTTCTTCCGTTTCGGTCGGAAAACCCGCGATAATATCTGTGGTAAGCCCCGCGTCGGGATAATATTTCCGTATAAGCGCAACCTTATCGAGAAACTCCGCCGCCGTGTACTTTCTGTTCATTTTTTTAAGCGTTTCGTCCGACCCCGATTGAAGGGATAAATGGAAATGCGGCGCAAAATTTTTAAGTTCTTTCGTCGCCGTCAGAAACTCGTCGTCGATAACGCCGACTTCGAGCGAGCCGAGGCGTATTCTGGTATCGAGCGAAGAAAGCTCGCGAATAAGCCCCGTAAGGCGTATTCCCTCGTAGTTATAAGAGGTGAGATTGATGCCGCCAAGCACCGCTTCCGCAGGCGCGAGGGCTTTGATTTCCTCGTACACGGCACGCGGATCGCGGCTTCTGCTTCTTCCGCGAAGGTACGGAATAATGCAGTAAGAACAAAAATTGTCGCACCCGTCCTGAACTTTAATAAAGGCGCGGGCGCGCAGGGTTTTTGCCGTTTCCATATTTTCGTATTCGCACGAAGCGGGCGCAATCTCCACGCCCTCGTCGTCCAGATGCTCTAAAATCTTATTTTTCCCGAACACGCCCGTAACGAGTGCGCCCTTCGACTTAACGAGAAAAGCTTCGGGATTTTTCTCCGCCGCGCAACCGGTGAAAATAATTTTTGCGTTCGGGTTAAGCTTTTTTATCCTGCTCGCGGTCTGGCGAGATTTTTTCTCTGCCTCGTGCGTCACGGCGCAGGTGTTCACTATGTAAAGGTCGGCGTATTCAAGCTTATCCGAAACCTCGTACCCGCGCGCGGAAAGCCCTTTCATAAGCGAATCGCTTTCACATTCGTTCACCTTGCAACCGAGGGTAAAAACGACGGCTTTCATAGAATTTCACCGTGCTTTTTGCCGCGCGTAAAAACGACGGCAGACCATTCCCCGCGGATATTTTGCTCGACGAACCCGAAGCCCGCGGCGATATACGCTTCTTTAACCATTTCGAGACGATCGGTAAGAATACCGCTCAAAATAATTTTGCCGCCGTCCGTCAGATTTTTACCGATGAACGGCGCGAACGCGATAAGCGCTTCCGCCATTATATTGCACGCGATAATATCGCCTTTAACGCTTTCGTCGTCGAGAAGATTTTTTAATAAAACCTCCGCGTTTTTAACGCCGTTAAGTTCGGAATTTCTTTTTGCGGCAGTCACGGCACATTCGTCTATATCGGTCATCACGACTTTTTTCGCGCCGAGTTTTGCCGCAGTAATACCCAAAATACCGCTCCCGCACCCGACGTCTAACACAACGTCGCCCGCGGTGACGTATTTCACAAGGTATTCGACGCACATAGCGGTCGTTTCGTGTTCGCCCGTTCCGAACGCCATATCAGAACCTATAAGCACAACGAATTCGTCGTCTTTCGGCTCGTACTCAATCCATTCGGGAACGACAACCGCCCTGCCGATATGCAAAGGACGGAAACGTTTTTTCCACTCGTCTTTCCAAAGGTCGCCGTCAATCTCTTCCGTCGTAACGGCAAGCGAACCGAGATCGAACGGACAATTTTCTTTAAGCGCTTTAAGGCGATTTGCTATCTCTCGCGCGGCTTCTTTTTCTCCGCCCTTGTCGAGATAAGCGCAAACCTTTACCGTTTTATCGGACGGATAAGCGTTTTCGTCTAAATAATCCCAGCTTTTTCCCAGCCGTTCGAGGTCAAAAACGTCCTCTGCGTCGTCAACCGAAACGCCTTGAGAAGAATATTCGGACAGAAGGTCGGAAACGAGTTCCGCCCCATCGTGAGTGGTATAAACCGTAAGTTGAGTAAATAAGTTCATAATAATATCGATTTTTAATGCGCAGTCGCAAGACGCGCGTTTTATCTTCATTTTATTGAGGACGGAGAGTTGTAAAGATTGACGCAACAGGCGAGACGGTACGACGGGCGCATACAATTAGTATGTAGCCGAGTACCGTGGAGCGCGTAGCGTCAAAATTTGCCGCTATACGCCGTCAATACGGGTCTACGCCGTACATAGTCTGCAAATTATCCCTGTACTGCTTCATCTGCGAGCATTGCTTAATGTCGGTCGCGGAAGAAAAACTTTCCAAAGCCGCTTTCTGCTCTTTATTGAGCTTCGACGGCACTTCCACGATTACTTCGATATACAAATCTCCCGAACCGCGACTGCCCTTTATCCCTTTGCCGCGCACGAAGAAAATCTTGCCGCTCTGCGTACCTTCGGGTATGGTGTATTCCATTACCTCGTCGATAAGCGGAATTTTCACCTTGCCGCCGAGAGCCGCCGTCTTAAAGCTGACGGGAACGGAAACGTATAAATCGAAATTTTTGCGCTTGAAAATCTTGCTCGGCTCGACCTTGATGACGACGATAAGGTCGCCTGCCTCTCCGCCGTTTCTGCTTGCTTCGCCGTAGCCCGCTTTCCTTAAATAGCTGCCCGTGTCCGCACCCGCGGGAATATTAAGAGTAACTTTCGTATTACTCTTTATATAGCCTTTCCCCTTACATTCGGGACAGGGATCTATAATCTTTCTGCCCGTGCCGCCGCACTCGTCGCAGGGGCGCACGCTGACCGAACGGAAAAATCCGTTGCTCGAAGCGTATTGCACCTGCCCCGTGCCGCCGCACTTTTCGCAGGTTTTATAAGCCGTGCCGCCCTTCGCGCCCGTACCTTTACAAGCCGCACAGGGCTGATTTCTCGAATACGAAACCTCTCGCGCGCAACCCTTTGCCGCGTCGAGGAAGGAAAGCGAAAGCTCTATGGTAACGTCCTCGCCTTTGGTTTTCGTCTGCGTTCTCGAAGACCTTCCGCCGAACCCGCCGAAAATATCTCCGAAAATATCCTCGAACCCGCCGGAAAAGCCCGAAAAACCGCCCGTACCCGCGCCCGCAAAGCCGCCCATATTCGGGTGTTCGCGCTCGAAGTCGTATTGTTTTCTCTTTTTCTCGTCGGACAATATCTCGTTGGCTTCATTTATCTCCTTAAATTTCTCCGCCGCTTCCTTATCGTTGGGGTGAAGGTCGGGGTGATACTTTTTAACGAGCGTTCTGTACGCCTTTTTGATATCGTCCGCGGAGGCGTTTTTATCCACGCCCAAAATCCCGTAATAATCTTTTGCTGCCATAATTTTCCTTTTTTAGCACAAACTGAAAGGCGGAAATTCGCCTTTCAGTGAGTGACATTATATTCTTTTTTCGCGCGCTTTTTTATAAACCGCAAGAGATACTCCCGAAGTTATTTTTTCAAAAACGCGCCTGCCGTTCATAGCTTAAAGCTCTCCCGAAGCAGATTATTGCTCGCCGCCCTGATGGAATTCGGTATCTCCGCCGTTTTCGTTGCCGCCGTTGCCCGCGTTCGGGTTAGCCTGCTGATAAACCTTTGCGAACACTCCCTGCGAAGCCTCGGAAAGCTCTTCGAACGCCTTATCCATTCTCTCCTTGTCGTTAGATTCCAGCTCTGTTTTAGCGGTCTTGACAGCCTCTTCGAGTTTAGCCTTATCCTCGTCCGTGAGCTTATCTCCGAGTTCTTTTTCGGATTTTTCAACGGTGAAGATCATACCGTCCAGACGGTTGTGAGAATCTATGGTTTCTTTACGCTTCTTATCCTCTTCCTCATACTGTTTCGCTTCGTTGACGGCTTTGTTTATGTCGTCCTCGGAGAGGTTGGTTGAAGAAGTAATGGTAATGTTCTGCGATTTACCCGTACCCATATCCTTTGCGGAAACGTTCACGATGCCGTTCGCGTCGATATCGAAGGTAACCTCGATTTGCGGAACTCCGCGGGGCGCGGGAGCGATGCCCGTAAGCTCGAATCTGCCGAGCGTCTTGTTGTCTTTCGCAAATTCTCTTTCACCCTGCAAAATGTGAATATCGACCTGCGTCTGATTATCCGCCGCGGTGGAGAACACCTGCGATTTCTTTACGGGGATAGTGGTGTTTCTCTCGATAAGCTTGGTGCAAACGCCGCCGAGCGTTTCGATACCCAAAGAAAGCGGGGTAACGTCGAGAAGAAGAACGTCTTTAACTTCGCCGGACAAAACGCCGCCCTGAATAGCCGCGCCGATAGCGACGCACTCGTCGGGGTTGATGCCCTTGAAGGGTTCTTTACCGGTAAGCTTTCTCACCTCGTCGACGACTGCGGGAATACGAGTCGAACCGCCGACCAGAATAACCTTGTCGATGTCGGAATAAGAAAGTTTTGCGTCCGCCATAGCCTTTTTCATAGGCTCGACGGTAGCTTCAACGAGGTCTTTGGTAAGGGCGTCGAATTTCTGTTTCGTGAGGTCTACGTCGAGGTGTTTAGGACCGGTCGCGTCCGCGGTGATGAACGGCAGGTTAACGTTCGTGCTGTTCATACCGGAAAGCTCGATTTTCGCCTTTTCGGCAGCCTCTTTAAGTCTCTGCATAGCGAGCTTGTCGCCCGAGAGGTCTATGCCCTCTTTGGTTTTGAACTCGGAAACGAGATAATCCATAATTCTCTTATCGAAGTCGTCGCCGCCGAGCATACAGTTACCGTTGGTTGCAAGCACCTCGAACACGCCGTCGCCTATTTCCATAATGGAAACGTCGAACGTGCCGCCGCCGAGGTCGTAAATGATGACCTTCTGGGTTTTGCCTTCCTTATCGAGACCGTACGCAAGAGCCGCCGCGGTCGGTTCGTTTATAATACGCTGAACGTTAAGTCCCGCGATTTTACCTGCGTCTTTGGTTGCCTGACGCTGACTGTCCGTAAAGTATGCAGGGCAGGTAATAACCGCGTCGGTAACGGGACCGCCGAGGTAAGCTTCCGCGTCCTTTTTAAGCTTGCTTAAGATCATAGCGGAAATTTCCTGCGGGGTGTACGCCTTGCCGTCTATATTGACCTTGTAGTCCGAACCCATATGACGCTTGATGGAAGCGACCGTCCTGTCCGGGTTAGACACCGCCTGACGTTTAGCGACCTGTCCGACGAGTCTCGAACCGTCCTTCTGAAACGCTACTACGGACGGGGTAGTTCTCGAACCTTCCGCGTTAGCTATAACGACCGGCTCGCCGTTTTCCATAACGGCTACGCACGAGTTTGTAGTTCCTAAATCGATACCAATAGTTTTCATAATACTTATCTCCTTTTAATATATTTTATTTAATTACGCTTACTTTCGCGTATCTTATGATCTTGTCTTTGAATTTGTAACCTTTCTCGAAAACCTGTTTAACGTTTTCGCTTTCGTCGCCCTCCTGCGGTTCTACCTGCATAACAGCCTCCGCCACGTTCGGGTCGAATTTTTTGCCCGCGGGGTTAATCTCCTCTATTCCGATGCCTTTAAGGGTATCTTCGTATTTACGGAGTATTCCGCGAACTCCTTCTTCGGTCTTTTCGTCAAGTCCCAGAGAAAGCGCGCGCTCCAAATTGTCTCCTACGGGAAGCACTTTTAATATTACGCTCGAAATGCCTTCCGAATAAGCGTCCTGCCAAAGCTTCGCGTTGCGCTTTTTGTAGTTGTCGAATTCTGCAACGTTCCGCATCCACTTGTCTTTATATTCGTCCGCGAGTTTTTTTGCGGCTTCAAGCTCTTTAACAAGCTTTTCTTCCGCCGTTTCCGCCCGATTTTCTTCTTCCGCAACGGGTTCTTCCGCCTCGATTGCTTCTGCCGTTTCGGCTTCGGAAACGCTTTCGGTTTCTTCCCGTTCCTTTTCTATATCTTCTCTTTTTTCGTCTTTCATTTCTGTCTCCTTTTTTAGATTTCGGTCGATACGCTACTTTTTGTTCAGCATATCTTCCAGAATCTTACCCACGCCTTCCAGCACGGAAACGACCTTCTGATAGTCCATACGAAGAGGACCTATAACGCCGTAAGTACCGATATTCACGCCGCCCGCAGAATAGCTTGCGGTAACCAGCGAACAATCGGAAGGCATATCCGCGTCCTCGCCGCCTATCTTTATATTGATTTCTATGTTATCGTTATCGTCCGCAAGAAGGTCGGCAAGCCTATCCTTGCTGGTGATCACCGAAAGAAAATTCTTAACTTTTTCGGAATCGTTTTCGTATTCGGGGTGATTAAGAATTTTCCCCTCGCCCTCTAAAACGACTTCCGCTTTATCCTTTTCCACGTACTCCTCTATCGCGTTCATAACGCTGTTAAAGATGTCGCGGTAGCCTGCGAACTCTTCTTTTACGGCATCTCCCACGGAAATAATCTCGCCGAGAGCTTTACCCGTAAAATGCTCCGCAATAAGCCTTCCCGCTTCCTCCACCTGTTCGTCCGTCATAGAAGAAGGTATATCCATAAACTTATCGCGGATAAAGGTGTTTTCCGTCACGATAAGAAGGAGCGCTTTGTCGGGTTTGCAACGGAATATATCGAGTTTTACGATTTTTTCTTTGTCGCTGTGTGCTGAAACGCCCACGGAAGTATAATCGGTAAGGTCGCTTATAACCTTAACGGCGTTCTGAACGACGGCTTCCAGATTATCGGCGTGTTCGTCGAACGCCTTTTTAATCTCGCCTATCTCCTTGCGAGAAAGCGCGCCTTTGTCCATAAGCTCGGTAACGTAAAGTTTATAAGCTTCTACCGAAGGCACTCTCCCGCTCGACGTATGAAGTTGATTGAGATACCCTAATTCTTCCAGCCCCGCAAGCTCGCTCCTCACCGTGGCGGAACTGATTCCGCGCATATATTTTTCGGTGATAACCTTGCTCGACACGGGCTGCGCGGTGGCGATATAATCGTCCACGACGTATCCGAGTATCTTCTTTTTCCTGTCGGAAAGTTTCATAAGCCGCCCCTTTGGCAAAGCTCCTTGCTTCGTGTTAGCACTCAAAGCTCCCCTTTGCCAACTTTCGAGTAAAATTATACCCCGAAGCGAATAGTTTGTCAAGGGTTTTGAGGCTATAATTTTTAATTTTTAAAAAATTTTTTACCGCAGAAAGAATAAATAAAAAACGGTTAATAAATTTGCCCGTAAAACTTGACCGACCGCCCGTTAAAATGATAAAATTTAAAAAGAAAAAACATGTTAACTACGGTTATCCCGCGTTGTAATTTTCGTTTTTTAACCGTGCAAGCCCGCTACTCCGACGAAAAATCTCTACGCGAGAAAAGAATTATAAATTATAAAGGAGCGAACGATATGATAGAACCTTTCGACTATAAAGAACCCGCCTGCGCGACGTGCGGCGGAAAAGAGTTTTACTCCCCCGATAAAGACGCGCCCGCAGACAGAATACCGATAAGGCGCGTTATCGAAAAAGCGGACGAAGCCTATAATAAAAACGATATGGCGGAGGCGGGCAGACTTTTAGAGTACTGGCAAAAAGAAGCCGAAGCTCTCGGCGACGAATCGGGCGAACTTTCGGTTACGGACGAGCTTATCGGGTATTATCGCAAAACGGGAAACGCCGAAAAAGGGCTTGCGGCGGTTGCCCGCGCGCTGGAACTTTTAAGTAAACTCGACCTTAAAAACACGGTTTCGGGCGCGACGATACTGCTAAACGCCGCAACCACGATGAAAGCCTTCGGCAAGGCGGAAGAAGGGCTTCCCCTGTACGACGAAGCGGAAAAGGTATACCTCGCGAATCTTAAGGAAAACGACGTACTTTTTGCGGGGCTGTACAACAACAAAGCTCTCGCCCTCACCGACGCGGGCAAATACGAAGAAGCGGAATCGTGCTATAAAAAGGCGATAGACGTTATGACTTCGCAGGATTCGGCAGGGAATTTAGACGCCGCCGTTTCTTTTGTAAACCTTGCGGTTTTATTAAGAACCCGTGCGGAAAACGGCGGGAATAACGACGGGAATAGCGGCGGGAATAACGACGGAAGTGACAAAGAAAAAATAACCGATTGCCTGTTTAAGGCTTACGGACTTTTAACGGACGAAAAAAATCAAAAGAACGGGTACTACGCGTTCGTATTAAGTAAATGCGCGCCCGCTTTCGGTGCGTTCGGCTATACGAGAATAGAAAACGAGCTGAAAAAGGAGTCCGAAGAGATTTATGAAAGGAATAGAAATCAGCGAAATATTTTTTAACGAATACGGCAAGAAAATGCTCGAAAGTTTTGCCGAGCTTTTGCCGAGAGCGGCGGCGGGCGTTGCGGGAGAAGGCTCGGAATGTCTTTTTTACGACGACGAAATATCCCGCGACCACGACTTCGACGCGGGCTTTTCCATCTGGCTTACCGAAGAGGACGAAGAAAAATTCGGCTTTGCCCTTTCCCGTGCGTACGCAAAACTACCCAAAGAATTTATGGGCATAAAGCGGCAGATACTTGCCCCCGCGGGCGGCGACAGGCGCGGAGTATGCACGATAAACGCGTTTTACCGCAAATTCACGGGCGAAAACGGCGCGCCGAACGACCTTTTCCGTTGGCTTTCCCTCCCCTCGCACGCCTTGCTTTCCGCCTCTAACGGCAAAGTTTTCTTCGATAATTACGGAAGATTCACCGAAATTCGGAATATAATAAAAAAAGGCTACCCCGAAGACGTGAGGAGAAAAAAACTTGCCGCAAACCTTGCGCTTATGGCGCAGTCGGGACAGTATAACTATCGGCGATGCGTATCCCGCGGCGAAACGGGCGCGGCGCAGCTTGCCGTCTGCGAGTTCGTCCGCCGTACGATTTCCGCAATTTACCTGATAAATAATAAATACGAGCCGTTTTATAAATGGGCGTTCCGCGGAATGAGAGATTTAGCGAGCTTAAAAGAGCTTGAAATCCCGCTTGCAGGGCTTATAGAAACGGACAACGGCAAAAAGCGCGCCGAACAAAAACTTGAAATTATAGAAGACGTAAACGCGTCAATCATTAGAGAATTAAATGCACGCAATCTTTCGGCGGCAAACGGCGAAGGCTTGGAAATGCACGCGTTTTCGGTGACGGACGGCATAAAGAACGCTGAAATACGAAATCTCCATATTATGGACGGCGTGTAAAAAAGGAACTCGCAGACGCCCCGCCCGAAAACAGAAAAAAAAGTTCAACCGATTGAACGAGCCGTAACGCGCGGACTATTTGCGCCGCGAGCAGTTCAACCGATTGAACTCAATGAATATTATAAGTGTTTTTAATCTTTAATACTGCAGCGGCGCGGAAAAATTTCCGCGCCGCTGCTTTATTATATTGTCGTTTTTTAAAAATTCAATCCGATCGCGCAAGCATAACTTCCTATTGCCACCGCCACAATTACCGCATAAATCACAGAAAACACAACGCCTATGATAACGCTGATAAGCGCGCCTTTACCTGCGCTATGCGCACGAAGCGGCATTTTATCTTTCCAGACGAGATACAAAATCAAACCTACCAGCGGAACGAAAAAACCTAATACGGCAAACCCCGTACTCGACGCATCGTTTTCGTCGGTGACCACCGCACTTTTAGTATTCGTCTTATAATTGTCGGTCGCGCAACCGCAATTCGGACATACCACCGCTTCGTCGTTAATCTCTTTGCCACACTTTTTACAATACATCTTATTTCTCCTTATGTATTTAATATCCCGATTTGGGATATTTTTATTATACCAGAACGGTATAATAATGTCAAGGATTTTTTTAGAAGAATGCGGTTAAAAGAATTACGCAGGCAAAAACGCGTTACGCAGTTAAAGCTTGCGCTCGATCTGAATATGAATCAAAACAGTATCAGCAGGTACGAAAACGGCGAACGGGAAGCCGATTACGCCACGCTGATTGCTTTTGCCGACTATTTCGACGTGTCGATAGATTATCTTTTGGGGCGTACGGACAACCCGAAAACGAACAGATAACCCAAGAAACACGGCAAACGGCTATAAAAGAAATCTTAAAACGAACGGCTTATATAAAAAAGGTTGTGCGCGCGGAAAACATTCCGCGCGCACAACACTTTTTACACGCATTTTTTATTTATTATCGTTATTTAACGGAATATTTTTAATACATTCCGCCCATACCGCCCGCGGGCATCTGGGGCTGTTCGGGTTCTTTCACGTCCGCAACGACCGATTCGGTGGTAAGGAACACGCCAGCAACCGAAGCCGCGTTTTCGAGAGCCGAACGGGTAACTTTGGTCGGATCGATAATGCCGCTTTCAACCATATCGGTATATTCGTTGGTGAGCGCGTTAAAGCCGTAGTTCGCCTTATCAGCTTTAAGAATTTCGTTGACGATAACCGCGCCGTCAAGTCCCGCGTTCAACGCTATCTGACGGAGAGGCGACTGAACTGCTTTAAGCACGATTTCCGCGCCCGTCTTTTCGTCGCCCTTAAGAGTAGCCGCATATTTTTCCACGCTCTTGATGGTGGAAATAAGCGCGATGCCGCCGCCGGGAACGATACCTTCCTGAACTGCCGCCTTCGTAGCGTTAAGCGCGTCTTCTATACGGAGCTTCTTTTCTTTCATTTCCACTTCGGTAGCCGCGCCGACGTTGATAACCGCCACGCCGCCCGCAAGCTTTGCAAGACGTTCCTGCAATTTTTCTCTGTCGTAGTCCGAAGTAGTGTTTTCTATCTGCGCCTTTATCGCCTGTTTTCTCGCTTCGATAGCCGCTCTGTCGCCCGCGCCGCCCACGATGGTGGTGTTGTCCTTATCCACCTTGACGGAAGCCGCTTTGCCGAGCATATCGGGAGTAACGTCCTTAAACTCGTAGCCGAGGTCGGTGGATATAACCGTGCCGCCCGTGAGAATGGCTATATCTTCGAGCATAGCCTTTCTTCTGTCGCCGAAGCCGGGGGCTTTTACCGCAACGCAGTTGAACACGCCTTTAAGCTTGTTCACTACGAGAGCCGCAAGCGCGTCGCCCTCTACTTCTTCCGCGATTATAAGAAGTCTTTGTCCCTGTTGAGCGATAGGCTCGATTACGGGCAAAATTTCCTGAATGGACGAAATTTTCTTGTCGGTTATAAGAATAAGCGGAGAATCGAGAACGGCTTCCATCTTGTCGGTATTAGTTACCATATAAGCGGAAGCGTAGCCTCTGTCGAACTGCATGCCTTCTACGGTGGTGAGTTCGGTTTTCATCGTCTTGCTTTCCTCTATGGTGATAACGCCGTCTTTACCGACCTTTTCCATAGCCTCGGAAATAAGCTCGCCGACCGCGGGATCGCCTGCGGAAATAGAAGCAACCTGCCCTATCGCGTTCTTATCCTTAACGGGTTTGCTTATCTTTTTAAGTTCTTCGACCGCGACTTCTACCGCGCCGGAAATACCCTTTTTAACGATGACGGGGTTTGCGCCCGCCGCAACGTTTTTAAGTCCTTCGTCAATCATTGCCTGCGCGAGAATGACCGCGGTGGTCGTTCCGTCGCCGGCAACGTCGTTCGTTTTGGTAGAAACTTCTTTAACGATACCCGCGCCGATATTCTCGAACGGATCTTCGAGTTCTATGTCTTTGGCAATGGTAACGCCGTCGTTAGTGATGAGCGGCGCGCCGTACTTCTTTTCAAGCACAACGTTTCTGCCTTTCGGTCCTAAAGTGATTTTAACGGTATCCGCAAGGGTATCTACGCCTTTTTGAAGAGCTTTTCTCGCCTCTTCGCCGTGTTTTAACTGTTTAGCCATAATAAAACTGCCTCCCTTATAAGTTTATTAGTCCTCTACAACCGCCAGAATGTCGTTCTGACGAATTATGGTAAGTTCTTTTCCGTCTATCTTGAAATCGCTGCCGGAATATTTGGAATAAAGAACTTTATCCCCCACCTTAACCTGCATAACGATATCTTTACCGTCCACTACGCCGCCGGGACCTACCGCAACGACTCTCGCCGTCTGCTGTTTCTCCTGCGAAGCCGCGGGCAAAATAAATCCGCTGTTTGTTTTCTCTTCTTTTTCAAGACTCTCGACAACGACTCTGTCGAATAATGGTCTGACTTTCATTATGATACGTCCTCCGAACAATATTTAGCACTCTTCTCACTCAAGTGCTAAATACTATTATATACGAAGAAAAATATTTGTCAATGATTTAAGACGGAATTTTTTGAATTTTTTTCGGAAATTTTTCCGAACGGCGTTTTTCGCTTTATGAATTTTTTTATTTATCCGAATAAAAAAGCTTTTTTTGCAAAAATCTCACGGTAAGGTCCGCCGTATTTTGCGTATTTTATATCACTAAAAAAGCGCACCCCGTCCGGAACGCGCTTTTTTTGGTTATACCGCTTTATTCGGCGTTAGTTTTTCGGTTCTAAACTTTCCGCTTCTTCGGCAAGTTCGTCCTCTTCCAAAACTCTGCAAAACTCCTCGAAAACTTCGTCTAAAAGCTGTTCGTCCTCTATGGGAAGGAGGTCTGCGGTTTCCTCGTCGTCGCCCGCAAGCTCGAATATAACGAGGTCGTCTTCCTCTATGCCGTCGATTTTTTCCGCAGGCTCGAAAGCGGAATAATTTTTGCCCTTATATTCGATAGTACCCACGACGTAGAATTTAAGTTTTTTGCCGTCGTCGGTGGTGAGTTCCACTATTTCGTCTTCGCACCCGCAATCGCAACAATCGTCGTCTTCACAGCAATCGCAATCGTCGTGCGAATGAACGTGTTCGTGTTCTTCGTGATCCTCACAGCCGCAACCACAGTGATGCTTTCTTTCTTCTTCTTTCATAATTATAGCTCCTTTATTTGCCTTTTCTTTTTTTAAGTCGTTAAGATACCCCTGCAGAATCTCCGCCGCGGCAAGGCTGTCTACAAACCTTTTTACTTCCGCCCTCGATTTCCCCTGCGAATAAAGCGTTTCTTCCGCCGCGACGCTTGTACAACGCTCGTCGACCGTTATAACCTTTATACCGCGCTCGCGCAGTTTTTCGATAAAGAACTCCGCCTTTTTCGTCTGCACCGAAGGCGTTCCGTCAAAGTTTACGGGAAGCCCGCACACTACCGTCGTCGCACCCTTTTCGGAAATATACCGCGCCACCCTTTCCAAGTCGGTTTTAAGTTTTTTGCGGTTATAAGTTTCCACAGGCAAGGAATAGGAATTAAAGGGATCGGAAACGGCAACGCCTATGCGCTTATCGCCGAGATCCAAGCATAAATATCTTTCCACAAGAATATATTAACACATTTTCCGCGCGTTAGCAAGGGTTTTTGTAAATTCGCCCCGTAAAATAAAACGAAGCCGCGCCGTACCGCGCCGAACTATGTCCCGCCGCATCGCTACCAGCCGCGCATTGTCGCGACTTATCGCGCCGAACCTTGTCGCCAGATGCGCCCGATAAACCCCGATAAAAAAACGGGCTGCGCCGAAAAAACGCAACCCGAGTAATTATTTCGCTTCCGCGGGCTTTTTCTTGCTTTGCTTTTTAAGCTCGCCCATCTTATCGATCACTTGTTCCTGTCCGCTTTTAACGGCCTGACGTGCTTTGACGGAATTCGTCACTAAAACCGCGCCGCCGAGCATACCGAGAACAACGCCGACCAAGAATTTATCGTCCATAATATCCCCCCCTTTCGGAAATATTATGTGCCGATATTTGTCGTTTTATACAAACAACGTTAAGCCTTTTGCTTTGAGCGGTAGTCTTCGATAGCCGCCTTAATCGCTTCTTCGGCAAGCACCGAGCAGTGAATTTTTTGCGGGGGAAGTCCGCCGAGCTTTTCTATAACGCTTTTATTCGTCACTTTAAGGGCTTCTTCCAAAGTCATTCCTTTAATCATTTCGGTTGCGGTAGAACTCGTTGCGATTGCCGCCGCACAGCCGAAGGTTTTGAACTTCGCGTCCTCGATAACGTTATCTTTAATACGCAGGGTTATCTGCATAATATCGCCGCAAACCTCGTTGCCGACAGTGCCTTTTCCGTCCGGATTTTCTATCTCGCCGACGTTTTTGGGGTTCTTGAATACGTCCATCACTTTTTCGTTATACATAAATAATCCTCTCTTTTTTTATCTTTTAATCGACGGGAAACGGCGCGTTAAACCTCTTTAACGACGTCTTCCTCTTTGAATAAAGGCGACATTTTTCTGAGCCTTTCAACCGCGGCTTTAATAACTTCCACCGCATAATCCACCTCTTCTTCGGTGTTGTGCTTGCCGAACGAAAATCTTATCGAACCGTGCGCAAGCCCTTCGGGAAGCCCCAGCGCAAGCAGAACGTGCGAAGGCTCTAAAGAACCCGAAGAACACGCCGAACCCGAAGAAACGGCTATTCCCGCAAGGTCGAGGCTGAATAGAATGGATTCGCCCTCTATATACTTAAACGAGAAGTCCGCGTTTGCGGGCAGTCTTTTTCCGCCGTCCTTCGGACCGTTAAGCTTAACGTAAGGCACTTCTTCGAGAACGCGCTTAATAAACCTGTCGCGGAGCGCGGAAACGTGCGCGTTGTTCTTTTCTCTGTTTTCGATAGCCACGCGGAAAGCCTCCGCAAAACCGACGACGCCGGGAACGTTAGTCGTACCGCCCCTCTTCATTCTTTCCTGATGACCGCCCGTAATGATGCTGTCTATTAAAAGACCGTTTCTTATATACAGCGCGCCCATACCCTTCGGTCCGTAAATTTTATGAGAACTCATACTCATCATATCCACGCCGAGGTCTTTGACGTTTATATCGAGAACGCCCGCCGCCTGCACCGCGTCCGTAAAGCACACCGCGCCGTGCGCGTGGGCAATCTCCGCGATTTCCTTAATCGGTTCTATCGTGCCGACTTCGTTGTTCGCCATCATACAGCCGACGAAAATCGTGTCGTCTCTTATAATGCTTTTAAGGTGTTCGAGGTCCACGAAGCCCTCTCCGTCAACCTTCATAAAGCTTATCTCGAAGCCCTCTTTTTCGAGAGCTTTTGCGGTGGAAAGCATAGCGGCGTGTTCTATGGGAGAAATAATCATATGTTTTCCCTTGTGAGCGAGCGCGTGCGCCGCGCCCCTGAACGCCCAGTTATCGCCTTCCGTTCCGCCGGAAGTGAAATACACCTCGTGCGGCTTGCAACCGATAAGCGAAGCTATCGTATCGCGCGCCTCGTCCACCGCTTTAACCGCTTCCCTGCCGAAAACGTGCTGACTGTTGGGATTACCGAAAATTTCGGTAAAATAAGGACGCATTTTATTAAAGGCTTCCTCTCCGAGCGGCGTGGTTGCCGCGTGGTCGAAATAAATAGGTTTGTTTACCATAAAATTTACCTCTATATCTTTTATCCTTTTTTTCGTCTTTCTATATCGCCCGAGAAAAAATTTTTTTACAAAAAACCGTTCAAAAACTTTTTCCGAGATTCTTTTCCGAACGCTGTTTCAAAAGCCTTTTAAATAGCCCCGTCAAACGCCCCTTTCTCCACCGTTCCGCAAAGCATATCTTTAACGGTAATGGAATCCAAAAGCTCGTTTATGCCGTTATAAAGCTTTTTCCAGACCGCGCTCGTAGGGCAGCACCTGCACGCGCCTTTATGAGTCACGCACTCCACGAGTTCCATATCGTCTTCGAGCGCGCGAACGATGTCGCCGACCTTGGTTTTTTCGGGCGGAGCGGCTAAAAAATAACCGCCGTCTTTACCCCTCGTCGCGGAAACGATACCCCTTCCCGCCAGCATACGCATAATCTTTTCTATATATTTGCCGGAAACGGAAATTCTTGCTTCCAGCACGCTTGCGGAAACGGGCGCTTTGCCGTAGTTCTCGCCGAGAATATGGCACGCCATCAGCCCGTAATGCGTTTTAGAAGATAACTTCATTTTCCTTTCGCCGCCTTGCCTGCCTGCCGCGGGCTTCGTAATTGCTACCTTTTCGGTTGCAATTAGAATTATAGTACCAAAAAATGCCGTTGTCAAACGTTTTAATCGCGGAATTTAAAAAAATTTTCGTCTCCCGCCGCCTCTCTTGCTTGCAAGAGAAACGCGAAAGACGAAAAAAGCTTTTACCGCCCGTCTGCCACCGAAAAACGGCTCGGTAAACGGGAAAATTTACGGAAAAAATCAGTCGTTTATATCCTTAACCTCGTCAAGCACCGCGACTATTTCTTTAATCGCCCTGTCCATCTGCTCCTCCGTATGAGTCGCCATATAGCTGGTGCGGAGAAGACTTTGCCCGACGGGAACTGCGGGCGACACGGTGGAATTGACGTACACGCCGCGCTCGAAAAGGAGCTTGCACGCGGTAAAAGTGCGGCGGTTATAATAGGTATAAATAGGAATAATCGGGGTATGCTCGCCGTGGTCGATGATTTCCACGCCCGCTTTTTTAAGCCCGTTTCGCATATAGGTACTTATTTCTTCAAGCCTCTTCACGCGCTCGGGTTCTCTTCTTAAAATAGCGAGAGCGGCTCTCGCGCAGGCTACGCTCGCGGGAGTCATGCTCGCGCTGAAAATAAAGGGGCGCGAGGTGTGACGAACGTACTCGCAAACGTCCTTTCTTGCAGCCATATAGCCGCCTAAACTTGCAAGCGATTTGGAAAACGTACCCATAAGCACGTCCACGTCGTCTTCCA
The DNA here is from genome assembly GCA_934271275.1 of uncultured Clostridia bacterium. Lineage (GTDB taxonomy): Bacteria > Bacillota > Clostridia > Christensenellales > Borkfalkiaceae > UBA1259. The sequence goes on from CAKQRD010000004.1 coordinate 89,030, forward strand.
AGCCGAAATATTCCGCCGTACCCCTGCCGTGCGCTCCGAGAACGCCGAGTCCGTGAGAATCGTCTACCATAATTCTTGCGCCGTACTTTTTGGCGAGCTTAACGATTTCGGGGAGTTTGCAAATATCGCCGCCCATAGAAAAAACGCCGTCCGTCACTATAAGAATACCCGCCGATTCGGGAACGGTTTTCAGCTGATATTCGAGGTCTTCCATATCGGAATGTTTATAGCGGAGCATTTTGGCGAACGAAAGTCGCGCCGCGTCGTAAATGCTCGCGTGGTTTTCCTTGTCGCAGATAATATAATCGGTTCTGCCCGCAAGCGCGGAAATTATGCCGAGGTTACTCTGAAATCCGGTCGAAAAGGTTACGGCGTCCTCTTTGCCGAGGAACTCCGCAAGCTCGTTTTCGAGCGCGACGTGCGCGGTGAGCGTACCGTTAAGAAACCTGCTGCCCGAACAGCCCGAGCCGAACTCTTCCATCGCCTTAACGCCCGCCGCGATGACCTCGGGATGAGAGGTAAGCCCCAGATAGTTGTTAGAACCTATCATTATGATGTCCCGCCCTTCCATACGCACTTCGGGAGCTTGTTTCGTTTCGAGCTTATGGAAATACGGGTATATCCCCAGCTCTTTGATTTCCTTTACCGTATCGAACGTTTCGCATTTCTTAAATAAATCCATAATTGCAACGACTGTTCCTTTTTCTTTTTCTTGCATTATACAACTTTTTGAAGAAAAAAGCAATCGTTTGATTTTACGAATTTTGCCGAATATTCCGAATACTTAAATAGTCGCTTAGTGTTTTGCCCGTACGAAAGCTATTCAGCTGCCGAGTTCCGCGCCGCCGCCGTTGCCGCCGCGTTTTTTGGCGAAAAAGCTTGCCGCCGAATTTTTCTCGCCGCCGTAAAGCACGTTTTTAAGGCGCAGATTTTCTATTTCGAGCGCGGCGAGTCTTTCGCGAAGGAAAGCGTTTTCGCGACGTTCTCTTGCGGCAACGCGTTCCATAAGCCCGTTTATCTCCGCTTTAAGCTTTTTTATCTGCGCGTCCGCCGCGCTTTTTTCTCCCGCACCGCCGACTACGCCGAACGTGCCGATCGCGCGTTCTTTTATAACGCCCGCTTTTTTCAGTTCGGCGTTCGTTTTCTCGATAAGCTCGGGATTATTTTTCGCCACCGCGCGGAATTTATTTTGAAGCCTTAACGCCGTTTTCGCGTCTCCGCCCGCCATTTCCGTAATGATCCGTCTTACCGAACGCCCCGAAGCCTTGCCCGTAAGCACCTTTTTCACGAGTGCTTTTTCCTCGCATTCCTTAAACGCGGTAATTTTTTCGACCGCGAGCGGTTTGCCGCCGAGGTATTCTTTGCAGAAATTCTCGTCGCGTGCGGAAAGTTTTGCCATAGCGTAGTAAAGATTTCTCACCGTGCCGCGCGCCTTGCCGGTTTTTCTCGAATATTCGCCGAAAATTTCGGTAAGCGTTCCGCCTTCCCTCGCGTTCAGAAGCTCCGCAAGCCCCCTCACGTCCTCTTCTTTATAACCGTAAATTCCTTTCATAAAATCCTCCGAGCCGCGTTTTCGGGCGCGAATATCCGCACCGCTTTCGTCGCGGTTATAACGTTGTTTATCTGCATTGTTGACATATTTTTATTCTTTTATACATAGTTTTTTGTATAATGTACTACTATTTTTCCGCGGACTACCCCGCAGTCATCAAGATCGGCGGAATTTACCTCGGCACGATAACGAACACCGTCAAATTCTGCAACCTGAACGAAGAACGCCCGCCGCTTATAGAAATAATACCGACGGGCGCGCCCGCTCTGCCCTGCGCGTTTTTTCCGAACGCCGAATTTTTAGCCGCGCCCCCGCCCTCGTACGCCGTCACCGACCTCGGCGGCGGGTATCTTATAAAAGCTTTTTCTCCGATAGACGTCGGTCGCGCGTTTTCGCTCGTCGCGCAGGAAAAATATCAGGGACTCGTCGCGACGGTTTTTACCGAAAACGGGTATAAGCTGTCTTTGGAAACGCCCTCTGACTGTTATGCGGAACCCCTACCATTTCCCGTAGCGGAAGCGAAGTTCAGTCTTAAATATTGCGGTTCGGAGGAGCTTTTATTCGCGGAATTTCTGCCGTCCGCGGGGCAATCGGGCGAAAACACCCCGAAAAGCACGGAAAAAATCGTGTGCGCGTTTTCGGCGGCGGGAAAAATAAAAAAGGTTTTCGAGCGGGAAGTCGCGGAGATTTCGCTCGACAAGGAAATAGAAACAACCGAAAGATATAAAGATATAGCAAAGCACGTGGTTAAAATTTTCTGGGAGTACGACGCGAAAAAAAGAGAAATGAAAGAATCGTCGAGAAGCGTTTTTCATTCGCCGTCGTTCGATAAAAAGCGGCTGCCGACGAGAATTTTGCCGTTCGCGTTTATAGAAGAATTTTTGGTTAAAGGCGATTACCTCGAATACCTTACGGGGAGCGTAAAAGAAAACGCGGATAAGCTCGGCGGATTTTTCGGGGAATTTATCGGCGTTATGCCCCCGCCTCGGTTCAGAAAGGAAAACGAAACGGGGCTTATATACCGCACGGGCGAGCGCACATACAAAGCGGAATACTATATATTCGAGCTTTCGGAACGCAAAATCGACAATATAATAACATTACAAGGCTTGCAAAAATAAATTTTTGCATTGCATTCGCAATATGTTCTTTGCTAAACGCAAATAACAGCCGTTCGTTGAAATATTGCGCTCAAAAACCCTTGCAAGCAAGTTTTTTCGCTTGTATTATAACATAGAAACGAGACAAAATAGAATTTTGCCGGCAACTGCCGTTGCCACGCGATTTGTCTTCGCCAAACCGCCGTTTCCGTTGAAATATGGCGCTCAAAAACCCTTGCAAGCAAGTTTTTTCGCTTGTATTATAAAAGAATAAGCCCCGCAAAATTACGCGCCGCCGTAAGCCCGTCTCTCCGCACCCACACACCGTTTTCTTTTGCAGTCGCAAGCCGAAAGACGGAAAAAATAAAAAAAACAAAAAGGTTGCAAGCCGTTTTTCGACTTACAACCTTTTTTCTCTCTTTATTAAAGTTTAACCGCCCCGCGCGTCCGTCCTTCAAGTTCTCCCAGCGCCGAGTTCGGTTCAACCTTACCGCCTCTCGCGTCCGCCACGCGCCGCGCCGAGTTCAGGAGAGTCCCTCTTCCGCGGTTTTGAGATTAACGTCGTTCAGGCATTTAAGCTCGTAAAACTTGCCCTTTTTAGCCATAAGTTCTTCGTAAGTACCCGTTTCCACGGCAACGCCCTCGTCCATCACGACTATTCTGTCCGCGTCGCGGATGGTAGAAAGTCTGTGCGCGACGATAAACGTAGTTCTTCCGCGAATAGAGCCGCTGATAGCCTTCTGAACGTGATATTCCGATATATTGTCGAGCGCGCTCGTAGCCTCGTCGAGAATGAGGATTTTCGGATTTCTGATAAGCGCGCGGGCAATGGTAATTCTCTGTTTCTGCCCGCCCGAAAGCTTTCCTCCGTGTTCGCCGACGTCGGTATCGAGACCTTCCGGCAAATCTTTAAGAAATTCGTTGATATTCGCCTTTTCCACGGCTTGCATCAGCTCTTCCTCGCTGTAATTCGTAAGACCGTAAGTAATGTTATCCCTTATCGAACCCGAAAACAGAATACTGTTCTGCGGCACGACGGAGATAAAATGCCTGTATTCCGAAAGATTTAATTCGCTCATCGGTTTATCGTCTATTCTTATTTCGCCCGAGGTAGGCGTCAAAAGCCCTATAATAAGGTTCATAACGGTAGACTTTCCGCTGCCCGAAGCCCCTACGAATGCAACGCACTCACCCGCCTCGACGTGCAGATTGAAATTCTGCAAAACGTACTGCTCGGTGCCGGGGTATCTGTAATACACGTTGTCGAAGTCCACTTTTCCGATTATTTCGGGAATATCCTTTTTGCCGATATTCACCTCGACGTCCTTGACGTTCATGATTTCCGCAACGGAAGCGAGAGCCTCCGCGCCGCTGCCCACCTGCGGAATAACGCCTACAAGCCCCATCGCGTAGCTGCTTATCGAGGTAAACATAGACTGATAAAGAACTATATCGCCAACGCCGATAATCTTTTTCAGCGCAAGCACGGCGCAGAACACGAGGCACACCGCGGAAAGCATCATATTCACAACCCACGAACTCGCCCCGAAGCCCGCGTTGGTCATGTCCATTTGCCTGCCCGACTCTGCAAGATTACGGATAGAGCTTTCCACCGAAGAGTATTCGGTATTTTCCAGCCCGTGAGATTTCGTTACGGGCATCATTTCGAGCATAGTGGTAACCTTGGTGCTTACGCCCTCGGTTTTCACGCGGTAATCGTGGTTTCTTTTGGCAATCTTTTTTCTGAACGCGAACGTAAGCCCCACGTTACAGGGAATCACGAGCAGGAAAAACAGACCTATGATTCCGTTCTTGCAGACGGAAACGACCGCCGCCATAATCGCGCTGACGACGTTGGGAATTATCGAAAACGCGATCAGGTTGAAAAAGTTGTCGATAGCGTCGGTATCTTTAAGGAATTTGGACTGAATTTTACCCGTCTGAATATCCTTGTGATAGGTTATGGAAAGGCTTTGCAGCTTTCTTATGACCGAACATTTAATGCCCGCGCTCGTGGTGCGAAGCATTTTGCTTACGATATGCCCGCGCCACATAGTCGTGGGAATATTCTGTAAAAGCATAACGACTAAAAGCGCGGAATCTATTATGATTCTGTTCCACACCTCGCGCGTTACCTCGCCCGCCTCCGAAACGGAAGCGGTAACGACGTTTATTATGTCCGCGGTGACGAGCGGCATAGCCCACAGCGGCGCGGATTGAAGTATGTATACGAAAGTGGAAAGTATAAGCGGAAAAAGATTCATTCTTGCGAGCTTGCGCAAAAATTTAGTTTTTTTTCTGTGTTTTTTATCGGCCGTTTCCTCGAATAAATACTCGTAATCGGGGATAACGTTGTCGCTGCGCTTATAACTTCGCGGGCGCTTTCCTTTTTCGGCTGTTTCCATAATAACCTCTCTTTTATAATCTTTTTCTCGTGCGGCAGAAACCGCGGCGAAAATAGTTTTAAAAACAAAAAAATCTTTAACGTAACGGATACGTCAAAGACTTTGTGTAAACAATATATCACGACGAAAAAACGCTGTCAAGTGTTTTTTAAAAATTTTTCGGAGCAATTTGCTCCCGCGCGAACGCTCTTCGATTCGGCACACCTTTCGGTGCGAAAGCTTTTCTTTTCTGCGCGAACGCCTCCCTTTCTGCGCCCGCCCGCATCGTTTTTCAGCCTTTCGTAAGTGTCGTAAACGCTCTCTTGCTTAACGCTTCTCGGATCGAATTTCAAAAGCTTGTAAATGCCGTCCATAATCGGCGTATAAGCCGCGCAGAATAAAACAGTTCCCACGCCGACCGTCGCACCCATAAGCGCGCCCGCCGCGATGAATACCGCGTTTATGATAAGGTTTACCGTACCTACCGAAAGCTTCGGCATTTTTTTGGAAAGCCCGACGAGAAACAAATCTCTCGGTCCGCACGAAAGCGCGGCGGTAAAGCAAATATAGATTCCTATTATTTCGGTGACTATCCCCGCGAGAAGAATACCCGTTCCCGCAAGCGGAGAAAGATTCGCGGGAATATTCAGCATTTTATCGAAAAAATCGTAGGACGCGCCGTACACGAAGGTATCGAGAAGAGTCCCTATCCCTATCTTTTCGCCGAGCAGAAGGTCGAACGCGAGAGTGATAAGCCCGACGACGGTGGTCATAAGCCCTATACTGCAATTCGCCTGCAACGCCGCGCCCTGCGTAATCGTAGTCCACGCGCCCGCGCCGACGTTCGCGCGTACCATAAACACGCTCGCAAGCCCTTCTGTCACGAGTCCGAAAAACGTCACGCACGTTCTTCTTATCGTATCGGAAAATCTCTTCACGCTTAACCTCCTCATATTATTTTACGCTTTTGCCGCTAATATGGTAGCATATTCGCTTGACTTTGAGAAGCGGAAGTTTATAATAGTAGGTGTGAATACTTTTCACATACCACGAATAAGATAATATTATTTAATATCGCCCCCCCTTGAATTACCCCCTTACCCTTTACGGAACCTTTACGAAACGCCGAAGGAGCGGCAAAAAGCAATATGGACACATTTAAAATACGGGCGGCGATAGCCGCAAAAGAAGCGGGAAGCCTTAAAAAGGCGGCGGAAAGCCTCGACTACACGCCGTCGGCGTTTTCGCACATCATTTCTAATCTCGAAAGTGAGCTGGGCGTAAAAATCTTCGATAAAAGCTTTAAGGGCGTGGTTTTAACCCCCGCAGGCGAAAAATTATATCCGCAGTTCGTTCAGTTTTACGATTCTTACGAAAATCTCTTAGAAAAGGCGAAATCGCTTGCGGACTCGGGAAACGGCGACTGCATCAAAATCGGCGCGATTTCGAGCGTGGCGAAAAGCGTTCTTCCCGACCTTATAAAGAGCTTCGACGAGAAAAAGCCGAACGTTAAAATCAAGCTCGTAGTCGGAGACAACCACAGAGAAAGTCTTTTGAAAGGCACGGCGGATTTATTTTTCACCGACGAAGAGGACGAGGAATTCGAGTTCGCCCCGCTGTTTACCGAAAACTATCTTGCCGTCGGAGTAAAGGAGCTTTTACCCGCAAAAAAGACGATTACCCGCGGCGAGCTTTTATCTCTCCCCCTCGTGCTAAGCAAAGAGAGAAAAACCTTTGAATATTTCGGGAATCTCCCCGAAAGCGCGACGACCGTAAATTCCGCGGACTACTCTGCGGCTCTTTCTATGGCGGAACGCGGCTTCGGCGTAACGCTCGTTCCCGAAATCGCGGCGCAGGGCATAAAAAAATTGAGAGCTATGCGGGTAGTGCCTGAGCTTAAACGCACGGTCGGGGCGGTTTACAGAAAAAACAAAAAGAAAAACCGCACATTCGGCGAATTTCTCGCTTTTTTGAAAGAATACATTCCGGAAAAGAGATAAAAAATCGCAAATAATTAAATAAACGCGTTTTTACGCAACCTCAAAACACGCCAAAAACATCAAATAGTCCCAAAAATCGCAAAACACGCGAAAGGCTTATAAAACCGCAAAAACCTTGAAATCTTTGAAAAACTTATAAAAAACCCGCCCGCGGAAATCGGCGGCTTCTCGCCGATTTCCGCGGGCTTATTTTCCCCTTTTATATATTATCGTCTATAATTTTTTCGCGAGATAGCCCCCGATTTCGGAATACAGAGAAGCGCCGCTTTCTATAATTTCGCCTATTCTTTCCTGCGTAAGCGTGCCGAGCCGCCCTTCCGTCTCGTCGCCGTAAACGACGATTTCGTTAAGCGCGGCGGGTTCTAAAAGACTTATCGCCTTTTTCAAGGTCGCCGATTTATGCAGCGCGAAACGCTTTATTCTCATTCCGCGCATAAGCTTTTCTTCGGACACGGCGGTATACGCCTTAACGTAAACGTTACCGTTCGTCCGCGAAAACGCGCCGAACAACACGAACGCCGCAAAAAAGCAAAGCGAAACGTTGACTTCGTGAAAACAGCTTATTATAAACAGCGCGAAAAGCAAAACCCCGAGCGCGCCGCCGAGCGCCTTGCAGATTTTCGCCGCCTTAACCGCTCCCGTCTTTTCCGAAATAATCGCAAATAAAATTCTGCCGCCGTCCAGCGGATAGGCGGGAATAAAATTCACGAGAGCCATAGAAAAATTTGCTTCCGCGGCGGTATCGGTAAAGGCGTAGCTTTCGGGAAAAATCCACCAGAGGGCGGCGAACCCGAGTCCCAGCCCGAGGTTGACGAGCGGTCCCGCCAGCGCGATTTTTATCTCGTCGGCGGGCTTTAAGCCGTCTATATTCCCCTTAACCACCGCCCCGAACGGCATCAGCACTATTTTATTCAGCCGATAACCGCAGCTTCCCGCGGCGAACGAGTGACCTGCCTCGTGAATCGCCGCAGTCAGCGTGCAAATAAGAAAACCGAATATCCTGCCCGTCGCGGCGTAGTAAAAGCCGAGCGCGAAGAACAGAGGATGAACGCTTAAACTCAGACCGCCCATACCACGGCGTTGCCGGAAAGTTCGTAATCGGTTATAGCCGCCCCGTTTTCGCCCGTAAAGCACATTTTAACGCCGCTTTCTTTAACGTAGCCGACGGGAATGTTTCCGAAAACCTTATCGCCGACAGCCGCGTACGCGTAGTCGATGCCCGAAATAATCGTGGAAAATTTTCCGCTGTGCGCTATTTCTATATTGAACCTGCCGTTTCCGTCCGCGGTTACCGACTTAACCACGCCGCCGAGGGGCGAATAAACGCTGCCCTTGCCGCCGATAACCACCGCGCCGTCTTCTACGGAAAGCGTTTCGCCCGCCGCCGTGGTAATCACGGGCGCGAACTCGTCGTAAGTTCTCTCGTCAATCGTTTCGGTAACCTCTTTCGTACCGAAAACGCTCTTGATGAACGCATTCACGCCGCTTTGCGGATAAAACGCGCTCGTCAGAAATATCACCGCGACCAGCGCGCCGATGACTGCAAGCTCCACCCCTATCGCGGAAATCCCGAGTTTTTTCCTATGTTTTTTATTTTTTTCGCTTACGGTAAAAGTCTTATTCTCCCGCTCGCTTTTTTCCGATTCCGAACGAACGTTTTTCGCCGCCGCGCCGCAACCCGAACGTTCAGTCTGATTTTCGGAACTTTCCGTCAAAACGCAATCCGAACAATCCGACCTTCCGGCGTTTTGCATAAAAGCGTTTTCAGATTCTTCCCCGAAAGCCCGATTTTCCGCAACGTCGTATTTTTCGGCAGGCGAAATTTCGTTCTCCGCGGCGGCGTTCACCTTTTTAAGAAGTTCGTTTTTGACCTCTTCGGAAGAGAGGTGTTTTTTGCGTTTAAGGCGCCGTTTTTTAATGGGCTTGTAGGTTACGTTACAGGTGTTTACGGGAATTTCGAGCATAGAAGCGTATTGAAGTTTTTCGTTCATAAAAAGTTTCTCCTTTTCTTTTCTCCTTAAAGATATATGCCGAATTTCTTTCCCGTATGACAAGAAAAAACCAAACCTAAAACGATTTTATCTGTTTAAGCGCAAGAATTTTATCGAAAAATGCGGAAATTTTTTTGCGGCAAACAAAAAAACACAAACGAAAGGACCGCAAACAAAAAACTTCGAGCAAAAAACTTAAAACAAAAAGACCTCGCCCCTTTTCGGAAACGAAGTCCTTTTTAGTCTTTTTTTCGCGTTTAATAAGCCGCGCGCGAGCGTAATTCTACTTTCTTAAAAATCTTCTCATCAGCTCCACGCCGGAAGGAACGAACAGCCCCGTTTTCTTCGCGCTTTCTTCGTCGTACTTCTCTGCGGTAAACGCCGCCGCTTTCTGACCGCTCCTATATATCATAAACGGCACGGGATCGGAGCAATGCGTCATCGTCTTTATAGGCGTCGGATGATCGGGAAGAATCATAACCGAATACTCCTCGCCCGTAGCATTCAAGCCTTCGACGACTCTTTTCACGACCTTGTCGTCGATTTGTTCTATCGAATAAATTTTATGCGGCGCGTCGCCGTGATGCCCGCATTCGTCGGGGGCTTCCATATGAATATACACGAAATCCGAGCCGTTCGCCAGCGCGTTTAAGCACGCCTCCGCCTTGCCCGCGAAATTCGTGTCGTAATTCCCCGTCGCGCCCGCGACTTCCACGACGTCCATTCCCGATAGCTTTCCTATGCCTTTCAACAGGTCGACCGCCGAAATCATAGTTCCTTTAAATCCGTACCGCTCCGAAAAGCTTTCGAGCGCGGGCTTCGTTCCCTCGCCCCAGAACCACAGGGAATTCGCGGGGTTTTTGCCCGCTTTTTTACGCGCAACGTTCACGGGGTGATTTTTCAAAAGCTCGTAAGAACGCTTCATCATAGAAAGATACGCCGCGCCCGCCGCGCTTTTCGGCAGATAATCTTTTATAAGTTTTCCCGTAATGTCGTGCGGGGGCGTAAGGTCTCCCGCGATAACGCCGTTTGCCGCGACGAGGCAATGCCTATAGCTCACCCCCGCATACAGCTTATATTTTTCGTCGTTAAGCTCTTCCGCAAGATAATCTATAAGGATTTTCGCTTCCTCGGTGGAAATCTCGCCCGCGCTGTAATCGACCATAGTTTTATCCTCGTAAACGGGTTCTTCCGAAAGGGTTACGAGATTCGCGCGCGCGGTAACGTCGGTATCTTTTAAGGAAATACCTATGCTCGCCGCCTCTAACGGAGAACGCCCCGTATAGCACTCCTTCGGGTCGTAGCCGAGAACGGACAAGTTAGCCACGTCGCTGCCGGGTTTAAGCCCTTCCGCAACCGTTCTCACAAGCCCCGTTTCGGAAACTCTCGCGAGCGCGTCGGTAAACGGTTTTTTCGCGACTTCGAGCGGCGTTTTGCCGCCGAGACTTTCCACGGGATAATCCGCCATTCCGTCGCCTAAAATCACAACGTATTTCATTATAATTTACTCCATTCTATCGGCAGTTTGCCGTGTTTTATAAGGTATTCGTTGGCTTTTATAAAGTGTCCGCACCCGAAAAATCCGTTATACGCGGACAGCGGACTCGGGTGCGCGCATTCGAGAGCGAGATGCTTTCCCGTGTCGATAAGCGGTTTTTTGCTCCGCGCGTTGCCGCCCCAAAGCAGAAACACGACGTTTTCCCTTTCCGAAGAAATCTTTTTTATAATTCCGTCGGTAAACTCTTCCCACCCCTTGCCGCGGTGAGAATTTGCGGCGTGTTCGCGCACGGTAAGCACGGTGTTAAGGAGCAGCACTCCCTGCTCCGCCCAGCCGGTAAGGTCGCCGCTCTCCGGCATATCGTCGCCCGTTTCGGCTTTTATTTCCTTAAAAATATTAACGAGCGACGGCGGTTTTTCGATTCCTTTCGGAACGGAAAAGGAAAGCCCCATCGCCTGCCCCCTTTCGTGATAAGGATCTTGCCCCAAAATCACGGCTTTAATCTCTCCGAACGCCGTTTTCTTCATAGAATTGAAAATGTCGTACATAGAGGGATACACGACGTGCGAGGAATATTCGGTTTTAAGAAACTCGCGGAGCTTCAAGTAAGAGGGCGAAGCGAACTCGTCCTTTAAAATCTCGTCCCATTCTTCGGTAATTTTTATCATAATACCGATATTGTATCATTTTTTTTTGACAAATGCAATATTATTTTGTATACTATTCGGACACGGCTTTTTATTGCGCAAAAATTCGCCCCGCCGCAAAGCCTTCCGAAGTTAGTTTTGAGTTGTTTTTCGGACGGCAAAGCGAAAGCGGAAAAAACGGGAAAGAAAGGCGAAAAAGAAGGAACGGCTTATGTCTCTTTTAGAAGTATTGTTAATCGGCGTCGCGCTCGCAACGGACGCGTTCGCGCTGACCGTCGCAAACTGCGCGACCTATAAAAAGTCGCTGAACAAGCTGAAAGAATGGTCTATGCCGACGGCTTTCGCGGTGTTTCAGTTCCTGATGCCGGTAATCGGGTTTTATATCGGTTCGATATTTTCTTCGTATCTTGCGACGATTTCCAAATACCTCACCGCGGGAATATTCTTCCTCCTCGCGATAAAGATAGTTATAGATAACGTTAAGGAAATAAAAGAGATAAGGGCGGCGGAATTCGCGGAAAAAAACGGCTTTACGGAAGTCCGCGGCGGGCGCAACGACACGACCGCGGCAGGCGACGCCGGCGCAAGCGGTACGGGCGCGACGAACGGTACGGGTGCGGCGAAAGAAGGCGTAAAAAACGGCGGCGTATTCACCTTTTGGGTTCTGATACTGCAAGCCGTGGCGACGAGTATAGACGCGCTTGCGATCGGCGTAACGTTCTCGGTGGAGCTTTCGTTTTCGGTATTCGCGGCGGCGGCGATAATCGGCGGGGTAACTTTTATAATAGTTGCGGCCGCGCTTTTAATCGGGAAGTATTTAGGGAAACTTCTCGGCAAATACGCGACGTGGCTCGGCGCGGCGATACTCCTCGCCCTCGCCGTAAAAAACCTCGTGGACGCAATCGCTTAAAAATCACGTAAAAATACCGCTAAATAATATCCGATAATTAAGGTCAACAAATAAAGGCGGCGGGGCGCGAAATTCGCGCCCCGCCGCCTTCTTTTATATCTTTATTATATCGTTACGTTCGCCGCTTAACTATGCAAAAGCTTTTTACAGATTTTCGGCAATCGCTTTCAAAAACTCTTCCGAATCGAGCTTTACGGGCGTTACGCCTTCCTTCTTGAACAGTCCTACGAGGTCGCCCGTCATCTTGCCCTCTTCTATCGTCTTTAAGGTAGCCTTTTCAAGCCTCTTCGCAAACTCGGAAAGCTCGGGTAAATTATCGAGTTCGCCGCGTTTACAAAGCGCGCCCGTCCATGCGAATATCGTAGCCACGGGGTTCGTGGAGGTCTTTTCGCCTTTAAGGTACTTATAATAATGACGGGTGACCGTGCCGTGCGCCGCCTCGTATTCGTAAATCCCCGCGGGCGAAACGAGAACGCTCGTCATCATGGCAAGGCTTCCGTAAGCGGTCGCGACCATATCGCTCATAACGTCGCCGTCGTAGTTCTTGCACGCCCACACTACGCCGCCCTCGCTCCTGACGATTCTCGCCACCACGTCGTCTATAAGGGTATACATATATTCTATCCCCGCCGCCTCGAACTTATCTTTATATTCGTTCTCGTAAATTTCGGCGAAAATCTTCTTGAATTCCCCGTCGTAAACCTTGCTTATGGTATCTTTCGTAGAAAACCAAAGCGGCAGTTTTTTATCGAGCGCGTAGTTAAAGCAGGCGCGCGCAAAGCTTTCTATGGACTTGTTAACGTTGTGCATGGCAAGCACCACGCCGTCGCCGCCGAAGTCGTGGATAAGCTCCGTTCTCTTGTTTCCGTTCCTGTCCGTAAACACGAGTTCGGCTTTACCCGCCCCCGCCGCGCTGTCCACCGACTTATAAATATCGCCGTAAGCGTGACGGGCTATAACTATCGGCTTTTTCCAGGTCGGAATATAGGGCCGTATACCTTCCGCGATGACGGGCGCGCGGAACACCGTGCCGTCCAGAATCTGACGGATAGTGCCGTTAGGACTTTTCCACATTTTTTTAAGCCCGTACTCCTCCACGCGCTGAACGTTGGGGGTGATCGTCGCGCACTTCACGGCAACGCCGTATTTTTTAGTGGCTTCGGCGGCGAGAACGGTAACTTCGTCGTCCGTCGCGTCGCGGTTTTTAAGTCCCAGATCGTAGTATTCGGTTTTAAGCTCCACGAACGGAGTGATTAAAATATCCTTAATTCTCTGCCATAACACGCGAGTCATTTCGTCGCCGTCCATCTCGACGAGCGGCGTTTTCATTTTTATTTTTTCCATAAGGCAAAAGTTCCTTTCGTTTTTTATATATTTTATCATAAGTTTAAGCTTTGGGCAAGGCTTTTGACGGCGTAATTTCTCACTCTTTGCCCTTTGAGCCTTTACTTCCGAGTCCCGAAAGTATTCCCGACTTAAAGCTTCTTCTTTCCGTACTCGCGCCGGCGGCTTCCGAAAGCGCGTTTTCTGATAGTTTAGTCAAAAGCTCCTTGAAATCAGCCGTCTTTACGCAGAAAAGGTAATACGCGAGCGAACCGGGAACGGCGTTTATTTCGTTTAAGTACACCGTGCCGTCCGAAAGAAAATAATCTATCCTTATCACCCCGCGAAAGCCCAGCTTTTCGTAAACCTTGCGCGTCGTTTTCTTTATCTCTTCCGAAATTTTTTCGTCGATATTCGCGGGGAACTCCCTCTCGCCCTTGACGTATTTATCGGTAAAAGACAGAATCTCGCCCTTACCTACGGGGCGTTCGCATTCCGAAACGAAAATTTCGCCGCCCGCAAAATACGCGGCGCAGTTGATTTCGGTAAAGCCCGTAAGACACGGCTCGATAATCGCGCGCGAACCGAACCGAAGGGCAAACGCCGTCGCGCTTTTAAGCTCCGCTTCCGTTTCCGCACGCCTTACGCCTATGCTCGAACCGCCGCACGCGGGTTTAACGATCATAGGGTAACCGAATTTTATCTTTTTTCTCGAAATTTCGCCCGCGCTTTCCGCCGTCGCGAAGGGAAGAGCTTTTACCCCGAGACCTTTCAGGGCGTATTTAGTAAAAATTTTATCCATACTCACCGCGGAAGCGAGAACGGGCGGAGAAGCGAGAGGAATTCCGCAAAGGGCGAGCGTACCCGCAAGCGCGCCGTCCTCGCCGCGTTCGCCGTGCATACAGTTTATCGCGACGGAAATATCGCAATATTTTTTAAGCTTTTTGCCCTTGACGGTAAAAAGCGATTTTTCGCCCGCAACGAGCGCGACGCGTTTAACTTTTTTGTACTCGAAAGCCTTGTAGTTATCGGGATTTAAAAGGTATTCGCCCGTAAACCACCGTCCTTTTTCGTCCGCATACACGGGAACGGCGTTATATTTCGTTTTATCGAGCGAGTTGGCGGTAAGAACGCCGGTAATGACGGAAATTTCGTGTTCGACGGACTCGCCGCCGAAAAAGACCGCAATATTTTTCATTAAAAAACACCTCCGCAAAAATTATTCCGCTTTGGTGCTTTTAAGTTTTTTTGGTATGTAAAAATTATTCGCCGCAAAGGCTTTTCCGAAAGGGAAAATTCTTCACGAAAGGCGTAGAATGTCTTCATAAAACGGAAAAATTTTCCCGCAGGCGGACTACCGACAAATCGGGCGGCAAACCGACCCCGCGCTTCTTTGTATACAGTTTGTAACTGTATATACCCGTAGGGCGGAGAGACCCCTCCCGCCGTAGAAAATTCTCTTTGAAAAAATAACTTTTTAGATTCTTCGTATGCCCGTCAAGAAAGAACGACTCAGAATGACACGTTATATTTTCTGTTTTCTTTTTGTGAGAAGGGGAAGAACTGTTTTCCTCACGCAGTGCTTCGTAGCGTAAGCGGAGAAGTATCCGTTCTTCCCCTCTCCCGCTCTTCCTAATATGAAAACTCCTCAATAACCCCTCTTTACTTATCGCGCATACCTCCAACTTTCTCTGCCCCTTATTCTTTAAGGGGCAGACGGCAAGTTGACCACGCTGTTTCTTGTATACAGTTTGTAACTGTATACACCCATAGGGCGGGAGTTTTCTCCCTGCCGTTGACAGGCTTCCACTCAAAACATCTGATTGTCATTCTGAGACTATCCTCTCGCTCCTTCTTACGAAGAATCTATACGCAAAAGTAACTTTCAAGTTTCTTCGCGGGATTGTCTACGTTTGCCCATCTCAGAATGACGTAAATAACTTTACGTTAAATATTATGTATACAGTTACAAACTGTATACACTCTGAACACATCGAGTTTTATAAGCTGCCTGTAACTCACGCCATTTAACTGTAATTGTCGGGGAGGTCGTTTTCAAACAAAACCACGTCGCCCTCCGCAAGCATTCCGTTAAGAATCTCGTTTCCCTTATTAAGGTTCTTTGCAAAGCTTATGTCCGCTTTATCCATTCCGCCCGCGGTAAGCCCGTTTATAATCATCTCCGCGTTATGCTTGCCTATCACGATAACCTTATCCGCGTGCGCCGCGAGAAGCGTTCCGAACGATAAATTCGCCACGTTCTCCATTTTCCCGAGCTCCACAAGCCCCGGCGTTACGACTATTTTTCTGCCCTTAAAGGTATCCAGCACTTCCATAGCCGCTTTCGCGCCGTCCTCGTTACAGTTATAGCTGTCGTCTATGATTACTATTTTTTTGTTGTTCGGCACGAGTTCCAGCCTATGCCCAACGGACTGCAAGCGGTTTATGCCCTTCGCAATCTCTTCGGGCGTAAGCCCCACCTTATAAGCGACCGCCGCCGCAAGACAAATATTGCTCACGCTGTGTTTGCCGAGAAGCACGGTATTGCACGCAACGGGTTCTTCGCCCGCGATATTCAAGGTAAAGCTCGTTCCCTGCTCGCTCGTGGATAGCTCCGTCGCGGTCACGAGGTCGTTTTCCGCACCGCCTATCCCCGCCAAATATTTTTCTCCCCCGAATCTTTCGTAAAGCTCTCTCGCCCCCTCGTTATCCGAAGAAAAAAATCCCTTCCCGTTCCGACCTTGCCCGTCGTTCAAACCGTCTACGCCGTCGCCCGCGCCCCGCGCAAGGGTTTCAAAAAGCTCGAACTTGGTGTTTTTTATGTTTTCGATAGTTCCGAACGATTCGAGATGCTGATTGTTTATACCCGTAAGCACGCCGTAATCGGGCTTTACGAGAAGGGCAAGTTCCTTTATGTCGCCCTTGTTTCTCGCGCCCATTTCGGCAATAAACACGTCGTGCGTGCTGTCGAGAGACTTAACCGTGATGGCTATGCCGAGCGGCGTGTTATAAGAAGCGGGCGTTGCAAGAACTCGGTATTTTTGAGAAAGTATCGTCCTTAAAATTTCCTTTACGCTCGTCTTGCCGTAGCTCCCCGTAATGCCTATTCGCAGAACATCGGTATTATCGAGCTTTGTTTTCGCCTGACGGATATAGTGCCTTTTTATAAGCTCCTCCATAGGCTCGTTTATAAGATACGCCACGAAAAGAAGGTACGGAAGAAGTATCGGCACTCCGCAGATGAGCGAATAACGAAGGAGCCACACTATTTCGTCGCCTATCCAAATTGCAATCGCGCTGCATAAAAGCATAAGCCCGAACACGAACACGGTGAGCGTAACCGCAAAGGTTATGCAAAGTCTTACGAGGCGTTTTGTCTTTTTTAAGGGAACTTTGGCGTTCACCGCGCTTTCCGTTCTGATATAAAGAGCGGTAAACAGTACGAAAGAAGCGAATCCGACGTACGCCGCCGCTTTTTCGCCGACGATGGGCGCAAAGTTAGTGCCGAGAACGAGAAAGAACAAAAAGCCCAGAATACACAGGAGCATTAGTCGGGAAAGGTAGGGCGTTTCGGGGCTGGTGAGCCACTTGAAATACCTTTTTCCGCGATAGCCGCACTGTTGAAGGGCAAGCAAAAATTTTAAGGAAGCGAAAAAGAGAAGCACGCCCGAAAGCACGCTTATCCCCGCGATACTAAGGAGCGACGCGGTTGAAAACAATTCGGAAAAACTCATAACGTATTCGGGCTGCAAGCTATTTTTGCAAAAACCCTTTCACCTCCCCGTAAAAAGTAAACGGCTTGTCGAGAAACGGGAAATGCCCCGCGCCGTCTATAAACCGAAGTTCCGATTTTTTTATGCCGCGATAAAGCCTTTTCGCCATATACGGCGGCGTTTCTTTATCGTTTTTGCCGAAAATAATCAGCGTTTCGTTCTCTATTTTATCTAAAACGCCGTCCAGCGTCTCGCCCACGATAAGCTTAAAGCTCTCGCGCATAACGCCGCCGACCGCAAGATAGTCCGCGGAATAAAATCTTTTAAGCCGCTTTTCGGGAAGAACCTTCTTTGCCGTTTTAAAAGCCGCTTTTTTTGCCGCGCGGGCGAAAGAAAACCGAGGTTTAAGCCCCGCCGCGTCACAAAGCACTATTTTATCGAACAGCTCCTTATCCTCCGCCGCGGCTTTTATCGCGACGCGCCCGCCGAACGAATGACCTATGACGTGCGGACGATTAAGCCCCGTATCCTTTATATATTCCCTAATTTCAAAAACGTAATCGGAAAGAGAATAAGGAAAGGGCATATCGGCGTTGTTCCCGAAGCCTTTAAGGTCGGGGCAAAACACGTCGAACTCGCGGGAAAGCATATTTTTAATCCCCGCAAAACTCTCTCCCGAAGAGAGATACCCGTGCAGAAAAAGTATTTGTTTTTTGCGCTTTTCTTTGGTAAAAACGGCAGAATTTTCCGTTCTTATATCAAAGCTCCTTTATATAAACGACGGCGTTTTCCTCTCCGTAATATCTTTTTCTTACCGAAAGAATTTTAAACCCCGCCTTTTCGTATAACGCCCGCGCGGGAGCGTTACCCTCTCTCACTTCCAAAAAAATTTTTTTCACGCCGAGCGCGGCAATCTCGCGAAAAGAACCCGTAAGCAAAGAAAGCCCCGCGCCCGTCCGCCGCTTTTCGGGCAAAACGTAAATATCTTCAAGGTCCGCCGTGTCGAAACTTTTTTCATAGATCGCGGCGGCGTAAACTTCGCCGTTTTCCTCCAAGACGAAACCGAACAGCGCGCCCGAATTCAAAGAGGAAATTATATCTTCCTTTTTCCAGCAGTCGGGAAAGTCCGAAAGTCTTGCCCGTTCAAAAAAGACCGCGTCGGCGACGGTAAAGCTTCTCATCTTCCCTCTTCCGCCTGACTTTTTCTGACGTATAATGGGTTAAGAGAATCGTAGTCGAAGTTAGCCTCGCTTGCCTTGTCAAAAGCCGCGGCGACGAGACCTTTACTTAAATCCGCTATTTCCGCGTTAAAGCCCGCAAGCTCTTCCCCCGCACATAAAGTATATTCGGCAGAAAGCTTTTTTAGTTCGTCGGTCATAACGTATTTAGGCGGAAAATCTATTTTCAGCTTGTCGTAACCGCAAACGTAATAGCCGCCGTGTCCCGCGTTTATCACCGCAAGCAGTCTTTTTTCTTCACGCCCGCTTATATTATATGCAATCGTATCGAACGAGGTTATCGAAAGACACTTAACGCCGCTAACAAACGCCAGAGCCTTTGCCGTGGCAACGCCTATTCTTATCCCCGTAAAAGATCCCGCACCCACCGCGCAGGCGATAAAGTCCGCCTCTTTAAGGTCAAGCCCCGCTTCCGTAACCGCGCGCTCCACCTCGGGCATAAGCGAAACCGAATGCTTCACGCCGCAATCGCTTTGATATGTGAGAACGGTTTTTTCGCCGTTTATCGCGGCGACGGTGAGGTGCGCGCCGCTCGTATCTATCGCAAGAAATTTCATAACTCTATTTCCCTCTCGTTTTCGCCCCGCTTTTCGATTTTGACCCGTTTACAGTTTTCGGGCAGAGCGTCCTCTATATTCTCCGACCATTCTATAAAGCAGATATTGTCGCCGCCGAAATAATCGGTAAGCCCCATAGCCGCCGCCTCTTCTCCCGAGGACAGCCGATAGCAGTCGTAATGATAAATAAGGTCGCCGTAAACGTTAAGATAGGCGTAAGTAGGACTTGTCACTCCGCCAAAACCGAAATACTCCGCGACGCCCTTCATAAACGCGGTTTTGCCCGCGCCGAGTTCGCCGGATAAAAGCACCACGTCGCCCTTTTTGAGGGTTGCGGCAAATTCCTTCGCAATTTCGCGAGTTCTTTTTTCGGAATCCGAATAATACAACATATTTTTATTTTACCATTATCGGCGGAAAAAGTAAATCAAATTTTCTTTACGAGGAAAGAAACCTTTTTATAAGCGAGTATAGTTAAAACGCTTATCGCTACGCATTTTATAAGATTAAACAACAGCACGAAAACCCAAAGCTCTTTGAACACCGCAGCCGCGCCGTCGCCCATATAAAGCGGGAAGTTTATAAATCTGTTCACGAGGAGCGACGCCGCAATTTCCAGACAAGAGCCTGTCGCGATCGTTATCGCCACGGTGGAAAAGCCTTTTTTATAGTGATACACAATCGTCGGAACGGCTATAAAGCTTGCCGCAACGATAAAGTTGGCAAGCTCTCCCACGCCGCCCGTGGAACTGCCTATCGCGAACCTTAAAAGCTCTTTGACGCCCGCCGCCGCAAAGCCCGAAACCGGTCCGAATATGAACCCCGCAAGGAGTATGCAGACGAGCGAAAAATCGAGCTTTAAGAACGAAGCGTCGGGAAATATAGGAAATTCGAGAAGAGATATAACGAAGGCGAGCGCGGCGAATATCCCCGTTCCCGCGATTTTTTTAGTCGTCGAAATCTCGTTTTTAGAACTTTTTCCGTTAAATTCCGTTTTCGCGCCGCCCGCGTTTTCGGAGTTCACGACCGTTTCGTTTACCGAAATTTTTTCTTTTTTCATAAAAATCAAACGCTCCTTTTAATCTTAAAGGAGCGTGCGGAAAATCGTTTTAATGCCGCACGCGAAAAAATCCGCGCGCGAAAAAACGCCCGACCTTTTTCCCGTCCGGACTATAACCGTCGGTCGCGGAATCTAACCGCGTCTGCCCTCCGCAAAAAGCGGAACAGGCTCGCAGACTTTACTGCCGATAGGGAATTTCACCCCGCCCCAAAAGATCTTCTATATTTTGTTTTTCTTTATCCTACCACAAAAACGCGAGATAGTAAAGCGATTTTACGCCGCCGCAAAAAAATTTTTACCGTTCGGACAAATCCGTACAAATTTCTCCTGCGAATATGCGGCGCAAACCTATATAAGCTTGACGCTTTTTATGGCGAATCTTTTAAGAAGTTCGTCGCCGATTTCGTCCGCGAACGGAGTCAGCACGAGTTCCGCGCCCATTTTGAAGAGTTTTGCCGCGCCGTCCGCCGTTCTCACGTTGCCGAGTACCTTTAACGTGAGCGGCGTGCCGCTTTTCATCACTGCGGAAAGCTTTCTTTTAATGTCTTCTTCGTCGCTTTCGCCGAACGCGAAAAGAACGTGATTAAGCCCCGCCTTTTCCGCCGCGCGAGCCGCGTTAAGGATATTTTCTTCCGAAAGATTTTCTGCGGAAAACGCCACGCCCGCGTGTTTTCTGTAAGATTTGGCAATCTTTTTCAAGTCCTTCGCGAGCTGCTTTTTGTTTTCTTTATAAAGGCTCATCGCGGGCATAAACACCGAAACCTCGTCCACGCCTGCGGCGACCGATTCCTTAACGCCTGCGATTTTTGCGGAGAACGCGTTTTCGCCGAACGGGAAATCCACGAGCGCGGAAACGGTCATGTTCTCTTTTGAACGCTTTATCGCGCGGGCGACCGCGGGAATATACGCGGGCGAAACCGCCGTTTCTTTAAGTCCCAAGGTCTGCGAATTTATCGCGAGCCGCAAAAGTTCGTCGCCCGAAATATCGTACCTCACGATAACCTTGCCGAGCTTTTCGGTAAACTTTTGTATTCCCGAAAACAGGCAGTCGTCGCGAACTTTCCCCTCGTCCTCGTTAAGAAGCGCGGCAAGCTCGCGAATATCGTCCGTTTCTTCGGTTTTATTTTTCCCGTTCTTCTTTTTTGAATTTTTATCCTTTTCGTATTCGGGAAGCGTTTCCGCCTTTACGGGCAGGTTTTCCCCTTTTTTCTCCGCTTTTTTCTCGGCGCGGGTTTTCTTCGCGGGCTTTTTATCGTCTCCGCTTTTTATAATCGCGCGCCCGTTTTCCTCTCCTTCTTGCCCGTCTGCAGAAGCGGTTTGTCCGTTTATAGCGTCGTTTTCAATCGCGGTAACCGTTTTTTCGGGCAGAGCGATAACGCCGCCATCCGTAAGCTCTCCCGCATTATTTACAGTATTTTCGGGAACCTCGTCAGCCGACGAACCGTCAGAAAAAGCGGAAGTCTTTTTATTCTCCGCGCCGTTTTCTTCCGTCGGAATCTCTTTTATAACGACGTCGCGTCGATCTTTTTTCAAGAGTTTATCGAAGAACTTTTTTATTCGCGCCATAATCTATAAGCACCTCCGTTTGATAAAAACGTATATTTTTCAACAATTAAACTTAAAATTACCGCTATAATTTGCGGTTATAATGTTTTCGGGTGGTGAAAACGATGAATATTCCTACATACGTCGCAGGTCCTTTTTACCTGCTTATTTTTCTCGGACTTTCGGTCACGGTAACTCTCGGCGCGAAAACGCTTATCGCTTATCTTAAAGAGCGATTTTTGCCGCAAAGAAAGCCCGTAAGACTCTCCTCCGAAGAACCGCAAAAGAAACGGCAAGCCGAGCCGCTTTCCGTCGCGAACGCGCGTTCTTCCGTTCAACGAAAAAGGAGACCCGTCCGCAGCATAGAAATCGATCCCGACAACGTGGACAGAATCTACGTCAGAAAATCGAGCTGATTTTTTCCGTCTCTGTTTTTTCGGGTTTTGATTTTTATTTTTACGCGGCTCTCGGCGCATCCTTTTTTCGGCGATTCGCCCGTTCCGCGCGCGGTTTTTCTCCGCGCGCTTTTATGCGCTCGTATTCCCGCGTCTTTTCTCCGCGCGCGACTTTTTCGCGGCGTAACTTTTTCCGCGGCACGCTTTAAGCGCGGCGCGTTTTTTGCGTTGACCTTTTTTTCGCGGCGCGTTTTTCCGCTACGGCTCTTCCCCGCGTTTTCGGACTCGGAGCGTAGAGCATAGATTTCCCGCGCTTACGAATCGGAAGCCTAAAAATTAAAACTTTTTAACGTTGCTGCCGTCGTCCCAAAGCTGTTCCAGATGATAGAAAAGACGGGTTTCGTCGTTAAAGATATGCACGAGAACGTCGCCGTAATCGAGAACCGCCCAACGCCCTTCGCGAAGCCCTTCCGCGCGGGTGGGAGACACGCCCTCTTTTTCCATTTCTTCTTCGACGTGTTCGATAAGCGAGCGGGTATGCGTCATACTTCTGCCGCCAGCGATAACGTAGTAATCGGCTACGTCGGTTTTTCCTTTCACGTCCACGGCGACAATATCTTCCGCCTTGTGATCTTTAAGCACTTTGCAAATTTTTTCTACGAATTCGAGTGACGTCATATTTTTCTCCTCGTTATTTATCTCTCGTTTTTTAGTCTTTTTTATTTTGGGTTATATAATACTCGTACGCGTTAAGCGTTTCGGAGTAAACATAGCTTTTTTTATTCAAAAGGTGGATAACCTCTTCTTTTAAGCACGCCTTAAAGCACTCGTCAAGCCCTTCGTCGTACTTTCGGCGAAGCTTTTCCACGCCCTCGTAATCTCTGCCCTTTTCTATCATATCCGCAACGAAAATAAGCTTTCCGAGCGTAGTCATCGCGGCTTTGCCCGAGGTGTGGTAGCGGATAGCGTCCAGAACCTCTTCGTCCTTTATTCCGACGACCTTTTCCGCAACGTACGCCCCCAAAAAGGAGTGAACGACGGGTTCGGGAACGCCTTCGGGCAACGTGAAATCGGGAAAATCCTTCATATCGGCGTACTTTGCGCAGTCGTGCAGAATCGCCGCGGTAAGAATTTTTTCTTCCGAAAGCCCCGTTTCCCTCGCCTTTTTAAGGGCGCACACCGCAACGTTCGCCGTGTGGATAAGCCGTTTTAACGGAAGATGCTCGCGAACGTATTTTTCCGCCGCGCCGCCCGCGTATAAACCGTTTTTCTTTATGTATTCCGCAACCCGCAAGTCGGTAAAGCCCGAAATATCGAGACTTAAAGAGTTATAAACCCTTATTTCGGTGGAAGAATCGCCCGCGCCTTCAAACGTCAGATAACTAAAATCCTTTCCGAAATTTTTCTTAAAATATTCGCGTTCTTTTTCGACGTCTTCCGAAAAGCCTTCCCGCCCGAACGCCGCAAGCTTTGCGGACGCAAGTATCCGTTCGGGGTATCGCCACGTCTTAAAATCCGCCAGCATATCGCCGCCGACTATAAAATACAGCTCGCCTTCCCCCGCGAAATGCTCTACGGTAATGTAGGTATAGCTTTTACCGCCGCACGCGATTTCAAAGCCTGAAATTTCTATTTTTCCGTCGTTCGCCGTATTTGCTCCGCACGTCACGCAGTCGCCCGTTAAACCGTTGTCAGCCACCTCGCAACCCGTTCCGAAAGCGAGAGAAAGCATTGCCAGCCTGTCCTTTGCGGGGGCGAGCGAAACCTCTTTATGCGGCGGAATGAACGTCGGCATAACGATAAGCTTATCGAGCGAAAGCTTTTCTATCGCCGCGCGCGCCATCGCGATATGGTCTTTATGCACGGGGTTGAACGTCCCCCCGAAAATTCCGATTTTTTTCACGCCTCAATTATCTCATATTTTCCGTTTAATTGCAATCGTTTTTGACTTTTTAAGCGCGGACGGAAGGGAGTTTTTTGCGGCTTTAATAAAATTACGGCTTGTCGGCGTGAAAACTCGTATAAATTCTTTCTTTTTCGGCAATAAATTATACGCCGAAAGCAACGTTTTTGCCGCAGGCGAATTTACGCCGATAACGGAGCGTTAAAAAAATAATAAACGGAGAAAAAATCGTATGAAAAAAATTTCGATAGCCGCTGTGAGCGACGTGTTTTTTATAGCCGTCGCAAGTTTTTTTATTTCGCTGATATTTTTTAATTATTTCGCGGCATTCCCGATAAATCTCGTTGCGGCGGGCAGCGTTTCGGGACTTTCCGCCGTCTTCGGAGCAAAGCTCGTTTCCGTTCGCGGCGAAAAAAAGAAGCTTTCCGCCGCCGACGCCGAAAAGTACGCCGATTTTTCCGTAAGAATAAACGTAATGCCCGAAAAAGAGGTTATAAGCCTTGCGAAAGCGATTGCAGAAAAGCGCGGATATAAAAGCGAAGTAAAACGCGGCGGGCTGTATTTTAAGGACGAACGGCTTTACGCCTTTTTCAAATTCGGGTTCGATACCCTCACGAAAGCCGACGTGGTGAAAGCCTTTAACAAGATAGGAAAAGGCGACCGCGCGATACTCGTTTCGGAAAGCCCGAACGAGGAAATAAAGACCTTTGCGGCGCGCTTCGACGGGCGGTTTGAAATATCGGACGGAAAGGACTTTTTTGCGGCGACAAAGTCTGCGGAGCTTTTGCCGAAAACGGGCTTTACACTTCTACCCGAAAAGAAAGGAAAAGGAAATTTCGCTCTTCTTTTAGACAGAAAAAAAGCCAAAAACTATCTGATTTTCGGCTCTCTTTTCGTTATATTCGGTTTTTTCGTTCCGATAAAATTTTATTATCTCACGGTCGGCGGAATTATGCTCGCTTTTTCGTTATTCGTCCGTTTCGCGGGCAGAAAATCGGCGTAAAAAGACGTAAAAAAGTCATAAAATCGCCTGAAACCGGTTCAGTATTTCTTTCTCAATATATTTTTGCAAAGCGGAACGAGAAGAAGGAGAGACGCGCATATCCACGCGCCGGGGTCTCCGAAACAGGTAGCTATATACGCCCCCTGCGAAGCCGCCGAATTTATCGCGCCGCCGTTTACGAGCGGCGGCAAAAACGCGCAAATCGCCGACCGCGACACAAGCTCCGCTATACCCGCGCCGAGGACGTAGCCCGCCTTGCACACGCCCTGCACCGCGCTTCTTACGACTATCAGAAATCCCACGATGAAAAACAACGACAAATCGACGTACACGAAGGTATTGCCGTACCGAATCGTTTCCGCGTTGATTTTATCCGCGCTCATAAAAACGTATTGATACGCGCCTCCTATACACGCGAGAAGCGCGAGTCCGAAGCATATAAAATGTATGATAAGCGCGATTATTATAGCATGAACCGTGCCTTTTTTCACCCGTTCGTAATCACCCTTGCCGAAGTTCTGCGCGTTAAACCCGAGTATCGCCGCGCCCAGCCCGTTATAGAACGAAATCAGAAAATTGAACAGCTTACTGCCCGCGCCGTAACCGTTTTGCGCAGGAGTTCCGACGACCATAACGCCGTTTTCGCCGACGTCGAACTTCACGATAACGCTTTGCATAACGATTATGCCCACCGCCAGCACAGAAAATTGCAGTCCGAGCGGCACGCCCTGCTTTAAGTGCGCCCACGTCGCCGAAACTCCGCTCTTCAAGTCCGCCTTTTTAAGCCTTAATTCCTCGTATCTCGCAAACGTATAAATAAAACAGCCTATCATACTTAAAAATTGCGTGATGACGGTGGCGAGAGCCGCGCCCGCCGCGCCCATTCGGAACGCCGTTAAAAACAGCACGTCAAGTCCCACGTTCAGCGCGGTGGAAATTACGAGGAATATAAGCGGCGTAACCGAATCGCCGTACGCGCGAAGTACCCCGCAGATGAAATTATAACCCATTTGAGTTATGATGCCCGCAAAAATTATTAAACAATATATATACGCCGCGTCGTACACGGTCTTATTCGTCGGCGTGACGTTGATAAGCCCCAGAAGCTGCGGCAAAAGGCTTATAGACAAAACCGTGAGAACGGCGGAAATAATCACGGACAGATAGATTTGCGAGGCGAACGAACGGCGCACGCCTTCCGATTCTTTACAGCCGACGTGCTTTGCCGTAATCACGCCGAACCCAGCGGTACACCCGAACGCGAATTGCAAAAATATAAAGGTAAGCGGGAATGTGTCGTTCACCCCCGCGACCTCTTCCGCAGAAAGCACTTGTCCGCAGATTATCGCGTCGGTCAGGACGTATATTTGCTGTAAAAGATACGAAAGCATAATGGGCGCGCCGTATTTAAGAAGCATTTTCCACGGCGTGCCGACCGTCAGATCCACGGGGCGCATCAGATTTTTGAAAAACGAACCTTTTTTCTTTGCCGCTTCGCTCATACCCGTTCTCCTTTACCTTCCGAAATTTCAAAATTACCGATAACTTATCATATAACTTAAAAAAAATTTTTGCAAGCGTTTTAACGCTATCCGCGCATAGTTTTTTGCAACGGATTTTCGGCGACGGTTTTCCGCCCGATTTTTTGTCTGCCCCGAAAAAATACGGAAATATTTTTTTATTTCGTTTGCTTTACGGGCGGTTTTGTGTTACCATTATTTTAAGGTTATAATATATTGTATATCGTGAGAAACGTTTCCCGAAGCAAATTATTATCAAACCTTAAACAGTAAAAAATCTTAAAAAGGAGAAAGATATGAAAAAGACAAAATTGTTTGCGATATTGTTCTGCTTCGTTCTTGCGGTAGCGTCCTTCGGGTTTGCCGCATGCGCGCCGAAAACGGACGATACCGACAAAACCGCTCACCGCTACGATACGGTTTGGACGAGCGACGAGAACGAGCATTATCACAAATGCACGGACGAGGGTTGCACGGAGGTAGCGGATAAAGCCGCACACACCTTTACGGACAATGTTTGCACCGTTTGCGGCTACAAAAAGGCTGAAAAACCCGTGGACCCCGTTGATCCCGTAGACCCGCCGGACGATCCGGCGAAGCCGACGAAGCCTGACGAATCGAACCCCAAATACACTGCTTTCGTACAGTCCGTATCAGAGCTTAAACCGAGCGAAGGCTTCACGGTAAGTCTTTCGGACTGGAAGTACAAACAAAATAAAATGTATTCGGCGATAAAAACGGGCGAAGGCGAAGAAGATTTTGTAATCGTTATCGGCAACGCGGAAATAAACGTTGACTTCGAGTTATTCGTAGGCAAAAACGCGGAAGGCACGTTTATCGCGAAAGGTCGGTTGGTTTTTGACGGCGTTTACTGCAATGCGGATAAAGCGGAACAGCCCGAATACGCGGACGTAATGTCCACGGCAGCCTTAAACGCTACGTTCGTCGTGAAGAACGAAACACTTTATTTCGCTTATGATATGAACACTGAATACGACGGTATCCCCGCCGCATACAGGGCGTTCAACGAAGAAAATGAATCGAAAAGAGGTTCGATGACCTTTGAGGAGTTTATCGAATACATATTCTCGCAGAACGACGGGAACGGCTCGATTAGCGGCGGAATCGGCAACGACGATACGTTCGGCGGCGGAATCGGCGATGAAACGACAGGCGGCATTTCCCCTGCGGAAATGTTTAAAACGCTTTTCGGCGCGCTTCCCGATATGATGAAAAGCCTTCTTCCCGAAAACTGGAACGACGAAAACACCGCGCTCGCAATCACCTCTATGTTCGACAAGGCGTTGTCTATCGGATACAAGGTTACGGAAACCGCGGACGGCTACGCAATCTCCACCGACTTCAATAAAATCAAAACCTTGCTCACCGACCTTGCAGATCTTTCCGTTGCGGAATACCTCGATAAATACGTTCTCGAAGGGCATTACGACGACGTTTGCGCGTTTATCAACGACGCTCTCGATTATAACGTTGAATTTATCGTCGGCAAGCTCGATGAAATAGGCGTGGATATTAACGCGCTCGTTAAAAAGATGAACGATAATTTTGCGCTTGTCGAAGGCATCGGCGGCGGAGAGACTATGACCGTTGAAAAAATGCTCGGACTCCCCGAGGGTATGACCGTTAAAGATTTTCTTCTTTCCGAAGACATCAAAGACATTACGATTGCCGACGCTATCGAAGCGATGTTAGCAAACGTTCCGAATATGCCTCAGGATATTACCGCAAAAGAGCTTATAAGCGGAATACTCGAAAGCCTTAAAACGACGAGCATTGCGGAAATAATCCTCATTCCCGATTATAACGAAGCAAAAGCCGAATACAAGACAAAGGTTTTAAACTTGTATAAAACCGAAGTAAACGCAATACTGACGATAACCGACGCAGCATATGATTCCGTTCTTTACGTTGACGAAAACGGTAACTTCGTTTCGTTTGTTATCAGCGTTAAATACGATAAAGAAATCGAGAATTTGGCAAAAGGTTATGAAGATGAATTGAAAAAAGCTTACGCAGAACTTTTCCCCGAAGGCAATATGGACTTCGAGACGTTGGACGGCGAAGTGTCGGTAAAGCTTACCGTAACGAAAGGCGAATTTGCAAACGCGCTCGGCTTCGATTACGACGGATTCGTAAAGAGTTTTACAAAAGCCGCCTAAACCGTAAACATTAAAAACGCGCGTTGAAAAAGACGATTAAGTAAATAAACGACGAAAGGCGGGCGAATTGCTGCACAGCAATTCGCCCGCCTTTATTTCGCCTTTCAAACGCTTTTAATTCATCGTCACGTCTTTTAACTTATTATACTTTCTTATCGCGACTTCTTTAATTTTCTCCGTATCGGCACCCGAAACGAACGCCTCGTCCGAAAGCTTTTTCGCAAGGAAAATAGAATCCGTTCCGTACGCAAGATCCCCCAAATCGTTCATAAATTTACCGCTTTGGCGGCTTCCCATGAAGTCGCCGGAACCGCGCAGCTTATAATCGTATTCGGAGATTTTAAATCCGTCCGAATTATCCTTGATTATTTTAAGCCGTTCTATCGCCGTTTCGCTCGTACTCGCGGATGTCAGAAAACAATAGCTCTTTTTATCCGACCTGCCTACCCTGCCTCGGAGTTGATGCAACTGCGACAGCCCGAACCGTTCCGCGTTATAAATGACCATGACGGAAGCGTCCGGCACGTCCACGCCGACCTCTATAACCGTCGTGGAAACGAGCGCGCCGTACTCCTTTTCCTTAAACGCGCGCATAATTTCGTCTTTCTCTTTATCCTTCATTTTGCCGTGCAGAAGCCCGAACTTCACGTTCGGCATTCTTTCTTTAAGCTCCTCGAAAAGCTCCGTCACGCTGATTAAAGTTCCCTCGTCGTCCCCTTCGATTTTTGGGCAAACGAAATACGCCTGTCTTCCGAAAGATACTTCTTTTTCGATAAATTTCAGCATATCGAGATACTTTTCCTGCGGAACGATGTTGGTTTGTATCGGCACGCGCTCTTTCGGTTTATCGGTTATCGTCGTTATATCGAGGTCGCCGTAAAAAATAAGCGAAAGAGTTCTCGGGATAGGCGTCGCGCTCATAACGAGTACGTCCGGCGTAACGCCTTTGTTCATAAGTCCGCTCCTTTGCGCCACGCCGAAGCGTTGCTGTTCGTCGCATACGCATAACGAAAGCCGCTTAAATTCCACGTCGTCTTCTAACAGCGCGTGCGTGCCGACAAGTATATTTATTATGCCGAGCTTAACGGCGCCTTTCATTTCCCGCTTTTCTTTTGCCGTCATAGAACCCGTGATAAGTCCCACGTTATAATCGGGAAAAGCTCTCTTTGCCGCCTCGTAATTCTGGCGTGCAAGCACTTCCGTCGGCGCAAGCATTGCCGCCTGATACCCGCTATAAAGCGCGATATATATGGCGCACATACTCACCGCCGTTTTACCGCTTCCCACGTCGCCCTGAACGAGTCTGTTCATCACCGAAGCACCCGTCATATCCGCGTAAATTTCGTTCACCGCGGACTTCTGCCCCGCCGTGAACTCGAACGGGAAACGTTCCGAAATAAACCTTAAAAGCTCTTTTTCCGAGCAGTCGTATCGGTTTATGCGCACCTGTTCCCTGCCGCCTTTTATGATTTTGAACGCCGAGATAAGCGCGAAATATTCTTCGACGGCAATCCTTTCCGAAGCTTTTTTCAAAGAAGAAAACGAAGAAGGATTATGCACTTCGCGATACGCGCCGAAAAGGTCGCCGAGTCCGTATTTTTTCACGAGCGAAGCGGGTATCGCCGTTGCGGGTTTTTCTATATCGACCGAAAGTCTGCACGCGTCCCTCACTATTTTTTGCGTCAGCGTGCCTTTAATCCTGTACTGCGGCACGATTCCTTTAAGTCTGAACGCCTTTTCAAACGGCTCGAAAGACGGGTTTGCAAGCGTGGTATAGCCGTTTTCCTTTCTTACTCTGCCGTAAAAAAGGTATTCCTCGCCCGCGTTAAGCCTTGACGCTACGTACGGCTGATTAAACCACACGACGGAAAAAATTTCCCCCTCCTGCTCGCAAACGGCTTTAACCATTCCGCTGCCACGGCGAAAATATCTGACCGTCGGCGTGCTTGCAATCCTGCCGGAAGTTAAAATCATATCGTTATGATAGGCGTATTTAAGAAGAGATTTACTCGTCATATCCAGATACGCGCGCGGAAAAAAGCGGATTAAATCCGCCGTGTCGAAAATCCCGAGTTTATTAAGTTCCGTTTCGCGTTTTTCGTTTATTCCGCGTATTTTTGTAAGTTCCATATTTTCGCCGCCAAAGCAAGGGTTCAAAGCAAACCGCAAAATATTCCGTCAAAGCAAGGTTTCAGAATAAAAAGCAACCCGAAAAAAGTAAAAACGGGAAAGATTTCTCTTTCCCGAAAGTTATTTATTCAAGCGCGATATAGTAGTAATAAATCGGTTGCCCGCCGTAATGAAGTTCCACGTCGCAATCGGGATATTTATCCGCGACTATCTGCCGCAACTCTTCCGCATCGCTTTCCTTAACGTCTTTTCCGTAATAGAGTGTAATTATTTCCTCGTCGCTGCGGAGTTTTTCTATAAGTTCTATCGTAACGAGTCCGATATCGTTTCCGGTGGCAAGTATCTTTTTGTTATCCAGCCCCATTATGTCGCCGACTTTGAGTTCAAAACCGTAAAGCTTGGTGTTTCTCACCGCGTAAGTGACCTGACCTACGTTTACGGCATCGAGAGCGTGTATCATATTCGCTTTGTTTTCGTCCACCGATATGTCGGGGTTAAAAGCGAGCGCCGCCGAAAAGCCTTGCGGAATGTTTTTCGTCGGAATAACGTGAATGGTTTTGTTTTCGACGAGAGATTTCGCCTGTTCCGCGGCAAGGATTATGTTTTTGTTGTTCGGGAATACGAAAACGTTTTCCGCGTTTATTCTCTGCACCGCGTCCGCAATGTCGCTCGCGGAAGGATTCATCGACTGACCGCCTTCTATAACGGCGTCTACCATAAGGTCTTTGAATATTCCCGACAGCCCGTCGCCCGCGGAAACCGCCATCATACCCATTTCCTTCTTCTCTTCCTCGTACTTCTTCATAAGCGCGCGGTTCTGCTCCAACATATTCTCGATTTTCAGCTTATCGAGTTCGCCGAGTTCGAGGGCTTTTGTGAGCGCGACGCCCGGCTGGTTGGTATGAACGTGAACCTTTACGAATTCCAGATCGCCTATAACGATTACGCAGTCGCCTATGGTCATCAAAAACTCTTTAAGTTTTTCTATATCCGCAAGCGTCGTCTGCTTTTTTATGTTTATAATGAAAAATTCGGTACAATACGCGAACTCTATGTTTCCGAGGCTCATTATGTCCGCGTGTTCCATAGCCGTTTCGGAAGACGGAGTATCGGGAACGGACACGTCCCCTCTGACCGCTTCTCCGAGAATAGCTTTCTGCATACCCTCGAACACGCACATAAGTCCTTTGCCGCCCGCGTCCACAACGCCCGCCTTGCGAAGAACGGGAAGAAGCGAAGGCGTTAATTCAACCGCGTCGTTGCCCGCTTTGATTATTTCCGCAAAAAACGTTTCAAAATCGGGGCATTTTCTCTTTACGCTCTGTCCGTGTTCCGCCATCATTCTGATAACGGTGAGCATCGTGCCTTCTTTGGGCTTGCTGACCGCGCCGTACGCGATTTCCGCGCCCGAAAGGAGCGCCTGTGCAAAGGTCTTTACGTCTATTTCCGTTACGTTCTTAAAGGTCTGGCACATTCCGCGCAGCACCTGCGAAAGAATAACGCCGGAGTTTCCGCGCGCGCCGCGAAGCGCGCCTCTCGAAATCGCTTCCGATATATCGGTAACTTTGTTGGTGTTAGCGGCCAGAGCCTCTTTTACCGCGGACTGTATGGTGAGCGACATATTCGTACCGGTGTCGCCGTCCGGAACGGGGAACACGTTCAGCGCGTCTACCGTTACTCTGTTTATTTCGAGCATTTTTGCCGCGGTCACTATCATTGACCTCAGCATCGCTCCGTTTATCGTTTTTTGCATTATATAACTCCTGATATAAAGGGAAAAAGCTTTTTCAGTCTTATAACCCGAGAATTTCTCGGACGGGAAAAACGGGAAAACGGGAAAAAGCCCGACCGTGCGGGCTGTCCGTTATTCCTTAACCCCCATAACGGTCACGTTCATGGTATCGACTATCATACCCGTGAACCTTTCCACCTTATACTTGATGGATTCTTTAAGGGCTTCTATAACGGCGACGATGGAAACGCCGAATTTGACGACCACCGAAACGTCTATGAATATTCTGTCGCCCGAGCTTTTGACTTTTACGCCCCTTACGCTCGTGCCGAAACGGAAAAAACTTACCACGGAATCGAAAATACTCGCCGAAACGAAATCTACTATTCCGTAGCAATCGGAAGCGACGTGATAAACGTATTTAGCGATAGTCGCGTCCGAGATTACTATTTTTCCGTATATGTTGTTCGTTTTTACAGACATAATATCCCCTGTTATAAGCGATATTCATATTTTACAATATTTAAAGCGGTTTTGCAACACTTTAAGAGAGTTTATTCAAAATTTTTTACTTTTAACGCACTTTCGGGCAAAAATTTTGCTAAATACTATCAAAAAAAGTTGCTTTTTATTTGCGATTATGGTAAAGTATTCGGTGTTGAATAAATAGCGTTCCAAGCGGAGGATAAAAATATGAGTAAAATTTGCAGCGTTTGCGGTAAAGGCAAACTTTCGGGAAATACGGTCAGCCACTCCAATCGTAAAGCTCCCAAGTCGTACGAAGCTAACCTTCAAAAAATCAGCGTTAAGCACGAAGACGGCAAGGTTTCCAAGGAATACGTTTGCGCAAGATGTATTAAAAGCGGCAAGGTAGAAAGAGCGTAAGTTATTTTTGTTACGGACGCGGCTTTTCCGCGTATAAAAAGGCGTTGCGATTTCGCGACGCCTTTACTCTGTTTTAAAAATTTTTTTGACGTTTAAGCTTTTCGGGCGGGTTATCTCTCCCCCGTTAAATCTTTGAGGAAAATTCACCCCGCTATTGAACTTTTTTGCGGGGAAAGTTCTCCCACATATTATGATTTTTTTGTAATGAAATCCCCCCGATATACTCTTTGGCAGGAAATTTCTTTCCTCTATTGAACTCTTTTGCGGAAGAATCCCCCCTTATTCTTGTTTGCAGGGAAAGTTCTCCACCCTTTATTTTTATTTCAGTTCTTCTCTCAAAGTCTTTATTGCGCGAGAACGGTGCGACACAGAGTTTTTTTCTTTTTCGGAAGCTTTTCCGAAACTCTTTTTCAAGTCTTTGCTATAAAAAATCGGATCGTAACCGAAGCCGTTTTCTCCGTCCTTTTCAAAAAGAATTTCGCCCTCCGTTTCGCCCTCTGCGGAAACGATTTTTCCGTCGGGATAATAGAAAACGAGCGAACAGACGAACTTTGCCGACCTGTCCTTTTCGCCTTTCAAATTCCTTAAAAGTTTTTCTATATTATGCTCGTCGTTGCCGTCGCCCGCATACCTTGCGCTGAAAATACCGGGCGCGCCCGAAAGAGCGTTCACGCATAACCCGCTGTCGTCCGCAAGCGCGGGAAGTCCCAGAGTCTCAGCAACGGTTTTAGCCTTTATCAGCGCGTTTTCGTAAAAGGTCGAACCCGTTTCCTCTATCTCGTAGTTTCTTCCGAACTCTTTGTAGCCTTTCACGGTAAATTCGGGGAACATTTCCGCAAATTCGCGTATTTTGCCCGCGTTTCCGCTCGCCAGAACGAGCGTTTGTTTTTCTTCTTTTTTCATCTTTAAAGAACCTCCGACAGCCTTACGAAATCCGCGGCGGAAAGTTTTTCTCCCCTTGCGATCAGGTCTATCCCCGCCGAAATCAAGGCGTTTTCCGCTTCCGCACGGGAAAGCTTATAAAAATTCATAAGGTTATTGACGAGCATTTTTCTTCGCGAAGAAAACGCCGCCCGCACGACGTCCCGCACTTTTTTAAGATTCGCCCCCGCAAACTTCCCTTCTTCCATCGTGATTTTCACCACCGCGGAATCCACGTTCGGTACGGGCGTGAATTTCTCTCTCGGCACTCTTAAAACAATCTCCGCCGAACCGCGAAGGTTTATCCCTACCGTTATCGCGCCGTAGTCGGGAGTCCCCGCCTTTGCCGCGAATCGCTCCGCAACCTCTTTCTGCACCATTATCGCCATAGCGGTAAGCTTTTCGGAATTTTCCAAAAAGTTCATAACTATGGGCGTGGTAATGTAATACGGCAAATTCGCGACCATAATATATCTGCCGCCGAGTTTGTCCTCCACCTCTTTTATTCCCGCTTTCATCACGTCTTTTCTTACTATTTCCACGTTATCGAACTCCGCAAGCGTTTCTTTTAATACGGGAATAAGCGTGCCGTCTATCTCGTAGCCGACGACTTTTTTTGCGCGTTTTGCGAGAACGCGGGTGAGCGCGCCCGCCCCGCAGCCTATTTCCAGCACGCAGTCGTTTTCGGTCACGCCCGCTTTCTCCGCTATTTCTTCGAGAAGCGTTTCGTCCGTCAGAAAGTTCTGCCCGTACGCTTTTTTAAGAACAACCCCGTGTTCCCTTAATAAATTTTTAAGCGGTTTATCCATAATTTTCCTATAAGAAGTACGATAAAATATCTGTAAAAATTCTGTAATCGGCGCGAATATTTTTTTGCGCCCCGCACATTATAATATCGTCGCTTAAAATACCTCAAAGGTCGATAAAGGCGTTTGATTTTCCGAACTTCCGTTCAATAATTTCGATTTTTGAGCGGAAAGCAAAATCAAATTCAGAATCGGAATTTTTCGCCTTGTATTTAACCTTATCAAGTTTTATGCGACTCGTTTATACCAACGATTAAAATTTACAGCGGGACTGCCGTACGAAACGTGCGGCAGTCCCGCTTTTTATTCGTGAGTTCGTTTTTCTATAACGATTTTCTTCTTCGGCATTTTTTAAAATTTGTTTATTCTAAAAATAATTTTATTTACGAGCCGTCTCGAAATCTTTGATTTTAAAGAACAATTCGCGGGCGTTTTTATTTACGGCTTCCGCAAAATCTTCCACGGAAAACCCCTTGATTTTCGCTATGTTTTCGGCGATGATCGGAATGTTTTTCGGCTCGTTCACCGTTCCTCTTTTGCCCTCGGGAGAGAGGTACGGGCTGTCCGTTTCGGTAAGTATTCTGTCCGTCGGCAGATACGCTATAACCTCGCGGATATTCGCCGCGTTCTTATAAGTGGAAGTTCCGCCGAACGAAAAATACATACCCTCGTCCAGAAGCTCTTTCGCCGTTTCTTTGCTCCCCGAATAGCAGTGCATAACGCCGCCCGCGAGTCTGCCGCGAAACGACTTTATAATCTCAGTCGCCTCGCCTATCGCCTCTCTGACGTGAAAGCTGACGGGCAGCTTATGCCGCGCCGCAAGCTCCGTTTGCGCAATAAAACAATCACGCTGAACCTTTGCGTCAAAGGGCTTCCAGTAATGGTCAAGCCCTATTTCGCCGACGGCAACGCATTTAGGGTGAGAAAGAAGCTTTTCTATCTCTTTCAGAACGTTTTCGTCAAAGCCGTCGGAATCCGACGGGTGAACTCCCGCCGCAAAAAACACGCTGTCATATTTTTCGGCGTTTTTCGCCGCGAGACAAGAGCTTTCCGCATTGCAACCGACGTCAAGGGCGAGCGAAACGCCCGCCGCGAGATAGTCTTTTATAACCCCGTCCGTCCTGCCGTTAAGCTTATCGTCCGTCAGATGACAATGCGTATCTATAAACATAATTTTTTAATCTTCCGCGTTATAAAAAAGAACTGCCGCCGTCAGGAAATAGAGCTGCCGCCGTCAGGAAACGGAACTGCCGTCTTCAACGTCCTTTTCGGGAGCAAGGAAAGAAAGCGTTCCGTCCTCGCCTTCGGCGCAAAGAATCATACCCTCGCTCGTAATGCCGCAAAGCTTTGCAGGCTTTAAGTTAGCTACCATAACGAGTTTTTTGCCTATCAATTCTTCGGGCGAATACGCGTGGCAAATTCCGCTCACGACAGTCCTCGTTTCGTCGCCGAGTTTGACGGTGAGCTTTAATAATTTCTTGCTCTTTTCCACCTTTTCGCACGCGACTACTTTTGCCACTTTAAGCTCGACCTTTGCGAATTCGTCTATCGAAATCTGCGGCTTCGACTCGGCTTTTTCGGTAGCGGTGGCAGACTTTTCGCCCGCAACCGAGAAGCCTTCCGCAGTCGCGGTTTTCGCGTCGCTATCCGCGTTCGCCGCACTCGTTTCTTTAACTTCTTTCGCCTCGTTTTCCGCGGCGATTTCTTTAAGAAGCTTTTCGCCGTCTATTCTCGCAAACAGAATTTCGGGCTTTTCTTCTACCTTTACTTTCGCTATTCTGCCAAACTCGCCGAGTTCCGCAAACGGGCGAAGCTCCGTGCCGAAAATCTTCGCGGTTTTTTCCGCAGTTTCGGGAAGGAACGGCTTTAACGTCGAAACGCCGATAATAATGGCTTCGGTAAGATTATACAGAACGGTTTTAAGGCGCGCCGCATTCTTTTCGTCCTTCGCAAGCACCCAAGGCGCGGTCTCGTCTATATACTTGTTCGCGCGGCGGAACAGCGAGAAAATCTCGTCCAGAGCGTCCGCGACGCGGTATTCGTCCATCTTTTCTTTAACCCGCCCGAACAGCGAAACGGCTTCCGTTTTCAGCTCGTCGTCAACGGGTTCGTTCACCCCGCCGTTTTCTACGATTCCGCCGAAATATTTGTTGCTCATCGCCGCGGTACGGCTTACTAAATTGCCGAACACGTTAGCAAGGTCGGAATTGATTTTTTCTATAACGAGCCGCCACGAAACGAGTCCGTCGTTATCGAACGGCATTGCGGAAAGCGCAAAATATCTCACCGCGTCCCTGCCGAATCGCTTAACCATTTCGTCGGCGTATAAAACGTTGCCTTTGGACTTGCTCATCTTGTCGCCTTCGGCGAGCAGCCAGCCGTGACCGTACACCTTTTCGGGGAGCGGTTCGCCGAGCGCCATAAGGAAAATAGGCCAGTAAATCGTGTGGAATCTTATAATATCCTTGCCGATTATATGCACGTCCGCAGGCCAGTATTTTTTATAGCTTTCTTCGTGATTGCCGTCCGCGTGATAGCCTATACCCGTAATGTAGTTGGTAAGGGCGTCCAGCCAGACGTAAACGACGTGCTTATCGTCGAAATCGACGGGTATTCCCCACTTAAAGCTGCTTCTCGAAACGCATAAATCCTGAAGCCCCGGCTTTAAGAAATTGTTCACCATTTCGTTTTTGCGCGACACGGGCGCGATGAAATCGGGGTGTTCGTCGTAATATTTCATCAGCCTGTCCGCATACTTGCTCATTTTGAAAAAGTAAGCTTCTTCCTTGGCTTTGACTACCTTTCCGCCGCAATCGGGGCATTTGCCGTCCGCGAGCTGACTTTCCGTCCAGAACGACTCGCACGGGGTGCAGTACCAACCCTCGTAAGAGCCTTTGTAAATATCGCCCTGCTCGTAAAGCTTACGGAAAATTTTCTGAACCTCTTTGACGTGGTATTCGTCCGTAGTTCTTATAAACTTGTCGTAAGAAACGCCGACGAGATCCCAGATTCCCTTAACGATCCCCGCAACCTCGTCTACGAATTCCTTGGGGGTTTTGCCCGCTTTCGCCGCTTTTTCCTCTATTTTCTGACCGTGTTCGTCCGTGCCGGTCTGAAAGAAAACGTCGTACCCTTCTTCTCTTTTGAATCTCGCGACACTGTCAGACATTATCGCTTCGTAGGTGTTGCCGATATGCGGCTTTCCGGAAGTATAGGTTATCGCCGTAGTCAAATAAAATTTCTTCGCCTTATTCGCCATATTTACCGTCCTTAATATACCTGTCTTTATTTACCGATTTATTTACCGTGTTTAATCGCTTTTTTGCGCGGAATAAACGGGAAAAATTCCGTGGGTTTTCCCGCGAGTCTCCCGCCCCGTCCGAAAAAGCGTTCTTTCGTTTCGTTTACGATACTTTCCGTAATATTTTAGCACAATTTGCAAACATATTCAAGGATTATCGCTCATAAAATTTTATTATGAACGTAATTTTCGGCGCGCTCGTCGTGCTTTCCTCCGCAATACTTCTGTTTTCCGCACCCGACGCGGTGCTTGCGGCGTATTTGTCGGGCGGAGAAAAAGCCCTTTCTCTCACCTTAAAGCTCGTCGTAATATACGCCGTGTGGATGGGTGTTTTCGCTCTCGCGGAAAAATCGGGATTATGCAAGTCCGCGGCAAAGCTTCTCCGCCCCGCAAACAAATTACTCTTCGGCGAGCTTCCCGAAAAAGCGAACGATTATATGTCTATGAACCTTGCGGCAAACCTGCTCGGAATGAGCGGCGCAACCACCCCGTACGGGATAAAATCCGTGGACGAACTCTCAAAAAGCTCGGGAACGAACTACGCCACGGCAATGTTTTTCGTCATCAACGCGACGAGCGTTCAGCTTATTCCGTCGTCCGTTCTTGCGCTCAGGACGTCTATGGGGGCAAAATCGCCCGCGGATATAATTATTCCCACGATTCTGGCAACGCTTTTATCGACGGTTATCGGTATTCTGCTCGTCAGAATTTTCGTAAAAAAGGGGCGGTAAATGTCTAAATATCTTATTCCCGTGCTGTTTATCGCTATTTTCGTATATTCCGCCTTCAAAAAGGTCAAGCCGTACGACGCTTTTACCGAAGGCGCAAAGTCCGCCGTTCCGCTTGCCGTAGGCATTTTTCCGTACCTCGTAACGATTTTCGTGCTGACCGAGCTTTTCGAGGCGAGCGGCGTTTCCTCGGCGGTGGCGAATATTTTATCGCCGTTTTTCAGACTTCTCGGGATACCTGAGGAGCTTACGAGATTAGTTCTCATAAAGCCGTTTTCGGGGAGCGGCGCGCTCGCCGTGCTTTCGGATATTTTTTCGACTTACGGCGTAGACAGCTACCTCGCCCGTGCTGCGTGCGTTATATACGGCAGCAGCGAAACGGTTTTTTATATTGCCGCAGTATACTTTGCGGGCAAAAAGTTTAATTTGATAAAGCCCATAATAATATCGCTTTTCGCCTCCTTCTGCTCCTCCGTTTTCGCTTGCTTCATATGCCTCGTTATGTAATCGAATATATTTAAAAACCCGCCCGAGACATATGCAATATATTGCATATGTCTCGGGCGCAAATCCGTTTTCGACAGTATTTTACATATAATTCAAATACGCAACATATTGCATATTTGAATTATATTAAAGGGCGGGAGAACTTTCATTCCCCGCCCTTCGATTCTTCGTTTATAGTCTCTTTTAAAAGCTCTTTTTCCCTCTCTTCGTATTCTTCCCTGCCGATTTTTCCGTTTTCAAAAAGCGTTTTATAAGCCGCAAGTATTCTTTCGTTTTCTCTTGTAAATTTTACAGGCGTTTCCTTAACGTTTTTATTTTTTTCGGAAACTTTTCCCGTTCTTATTAAAGCTTTTTCCCAAAGCACTAACGCAACCACGATTACCGATGAAATAACAAACGGAAGATATGCGCGCGAAGTAATAATTATATCCTCTTTGCCTA
The DNA here is from genome assembly GCA_934271275.1 of uncultured Clostridia bacterium. Classification (GTDB taxonomy): domain Bacteria; phylum Bacillota; class Clostridia; order Christensenellales; family Borkfalkiaceae; genus UBA1259. The sequence continues at coordinate 129,000 of CAKQRD010000004.1, forward strand.
ATATAAGTATACCGAACACGCCCTTTGCCCAGTAAAATAGCATTACACCTAAACAAATCGTTATCCGTTTAACGCAGAATTTGCGCAAGTCTTTTCCTAAATCGAAATAAAGCCAAAACAAACTTATCGCAAGAGCTGTCGCGGATAATATATCGATTATCGCGCTAACCTGTAAAAATATTTTAACGCTTGAATATTCTTGTCCCGAAAAAACAAGACTAACCCCTCTTGCGAGAGAATAATCGTTCTCGCTTATCACCCCGCCGTAGGAGACTACCTCATATAACGGCACAGCCATCATTACAAATAACCCGACGGTTAAAAAGCAGGTTACCGCAAGGTACGATATATTTCGTATTTTCATTTTTATCTCCCGCATATTTTCTTTACCGATTATTATACTACCCAAAATGGGTATTGTCAACCCGTTTTGGGTATAAAGGTTTAATATATAGCTATGAAATTTTGCGATATTCTGAAAAATACGCGTACGGAACAAGGATATACTCAAAGAGATATTTATTCCATTCTGAAAGTCTCGCCCAACTGTTACGCTTCCTGGGAGCAAGGCAGAACGCAACCCGATATAGAGCATATAAAGGATTTATGCTGTATATTCGACGTTTCTGCCGACTATCTTTTGGGTTTGGAAGATGAAACAGAACATTCGGACATAAAGAAAAAATTAAAAATTTACAAAAAATAACGGACAGAACGGCTTTTGCCTGTCTGTCCGTTATTTTATTTTGAAACAAATTATTCCGCCTCGAAAGAATTCTTGTCAAGTCCGCAGACGGGGCAAAGAAAATCTTCCGGAACGTCGCACCACAAAGTGCCTGCCGCTATCCCGTTTTCGGGATCGCCGAGTTCTTCGTCGTAAACGTATCCGCAAGGACAAACGTATTTCATAATTCTCTCCTCTATTTATTCATTATCTGTGAAATCGCGTCTAAAATTTTGTCGTGACAGCCGCCGCAACCCGTAGAGCAATGCGTTATTTTCTGCACGCTGTCGAAAGCTTGTTCGACGTCGTTGAACTTCTTCTCGGTATGCAAGGCAGATTCTACGTCTGCATAACTCACCTTTTTACAATTACAAATTATATAATTTTCCATAACCGTAATTTTTTATTTTCCGAAATATCTGTCGAGCAAACCTTTGAACGCTCTGCCGTGACGGGCTTCGTCGCGAGCCATTTCGTGAACGGTGTCGTGAATAGCGTCGTAGCCGAGTTCTTTTGCACGTTTTGCGAGCGCGGTTTTGCCTGCGGTCGCGCCGTTTTCGGCTTCCACGCGCATTTCAAGGTTCTTTTTTGTGGAATCGGTCACGACTTCGCCGAGAAGCTCCGCGAATTTAGCCGCGTGTTCGGCTTCTTCATAAGCCGCCTTTTCCCAATAAAGACCGATTTCGGGATAGCCCTCGCGGAAAGCGACTCTCGACATCGCGAGATACATTCCGACCTCAGAGCATTCGCCGTTAAAATTCATTCTGAGTCCTTCCACGACCTCTTCGTCAAGTCCTTTCGCAACTCCTACGACGTGTTCCGCCGCCCAGCTCATATCCTCTTTCTGTTCGGTGAACTTGCTCGCCGGCGCGCCGCATTGAGGGCATTTTTCGGGCGCGGTTTCCCCTTCGTGAACGTATCCGCAGATGGTGCATACAAATTTTTTCATAGTTTTTCTCCTTATTTTTTATCGGGCGTACCCGTTTTTAACTTGTTTTGACAATCCTTACATACCCCGTAATACACGGTTTTTGCGGAGCAAACGACAAAGCCTTCCTTCTCTATTTCCGACCTGCCGTCCGTCACGCGGAAAAAATCGTAAATCTTTCCGCATTCGTCGCAGAGAAAATGCTCGTGAGGACTTGTGTCCGCGTCGTAGTGTATCTTTTTATCCTGCGTTTCGAGAGTGATTATCTTCCCCTCGTCTGCAAGAAGCTTTAAGTTCCGATACACCGTGCCGAGACTTATGTTCGGCTCGACTTTGCGCGCAAGCTCGTAAACGGCGTCGGCTGTGGGATGCGTTCTGTTCCCGACCAGCGTGCCGAGAACTATTTCCCTTTGCCTCGAAAATCTCGTTTCCTTCACTTGCGCCCTCCTTATTAGTAATGATTACTATTATTATAATCATAAAATATAATATTGTCAAGCGAAAAACGAAAAAATATAAAAATTTTTTTAAAAAAGTCGCCCCACGGAAATCTTATCGGAGAAAACCCGAAAAAATTCGCGGGAGCGACCTAAAAAAAGAGAAAAACTGTTTTATTATCGTGAAGCAAAACTATCTAACGACTTTTCATTAAAAACTATGCCGACTTTTTATAAAACAACAATTTAAGAACCTTTCTTACGACGAGCGGCGGTTTTACGCAAACGATTTTCATAACGCTACACCTCTTTTATATATTTCCGTATATATTATGCTTACGCCTGTCGAAAAGGTGAAAAATCAAAGACGAAAAACAGCCGCACGGTTATTTTTTTACCGAAAATTTAAGCTCGGTGCGGGAATAAAAGCGTTTGCCGCTCTTTAAGACGGGGCTTTTCCATTCGGGCATATTCACGGCGTTCGGGTAAAACTGCGTTTCGAGACAGAAGCCCGAGCGTTTTTTATAAACAGACTTGCCTTCTTCTCCGCACAAAAAGTTGCCCGAATAAAACTGTACGCCCGCCATATCGGTATATAAATCCATCACAACGCCCGTTTTTTCGGAAAACGCCGTGGCAAAATGTTTGTCGGTAATACAGAAATTATGGTCGTAACCGCCCGCGATTTTAAGCTGTTCGTCGTCCGCGTTCAAATCTCTGCCGATTGCCTTCGGAGAGGTAAAATCGAACGGCGTGCCGAAAACGCTTCGCTCTTCGCCCGTCGGAATAAGGTTTTTATCTACGGGCAAAAATTTATCCGCGCGGATAGTCAGCACGTTGTCACAAATATCGCCGTCCGCCTCGCCGCTTAAATTGAAATAGCTGTGATTCGTGGGGGCGAACACGGTGTCGCCGTGCGATTCGGCGTAATATTCGATTATCAAAGTCTCGCCCTTAACGGTATATTTCACGGTAAAATACAGCGTCGCGGGAAAATTCTCCTCTCCGTCCGCAGAAACGTACGAAAGCATAAGGCTGTTCCCGAAGGTTTTTGCGGAAAAGAGCTTTTTGTCGAACCCCTCTTTGCCGCCGTGTAACGTGTTTTCGCCGTCGTTTTTATAAAGCTCGTATTTTTTCCCGCCGAGCGTGAACGAGCCGCCGCCGATACGATTCGCGCACCTCCCCACGGTCGCGCCTATATAGCCGCCGATTCCCGAAGCGTTTTTCGCACCGAGCGCGACGTCCGTCACCCCGCCGTCTTTGTTTTTAACTTTCAGCGCGACGAGCGTTGCGCCTTTATCTATAATTTCCGCGGTTATCCCGTCCGTTATCGTGTATTTATAAACGTTTTGCCCGTTTACCGTGTCGAACAATTCTTTCGTTATCATAAGTAATTTTCTCCGTAATCTCTGAATTTTCAGTCGTTTTACGTTCTTCGCCGTTGCCGTCCGCCGTCGAAAAAATTAAATCTCTCTTAACTTTTTGATAATCGCCGCGCGGTCGGGTTCTTTGAATACCGTGCTTCCCGCAACGAGGACGTTTGCGCCGAACTTCTTGACTTCAGACGCGTTTTCAAGGTTTATTCCTCCGTCTATTTCGAGGTCTATCGGTTTTTCGGTCTTTCTTATAAGCTCCGCCGTTTCGCCGATCTTGGGAAGAACGTCGCGAATGAACGACTGCCCGCCGAATCCCGGGAAAACGCTCATCAAAAGGACCATATCGCAGTCCTCGATAACGTCCTTTATCGCCGAAACGGGAGTATCGGGGTTGATGACCGCGCCGCATTTCGCGCCCGTTTCTTTTATCGCGCGGAGGGTGCCTTTTAGCCGCTCTTTACACGCCTCGTAATGCACGGTGATTATATCCGCGCCCGCCTTTCTGAACCTTTCAATATACTTCCACGGCTCTACTATCATAAGGTGCGCGTCGAAAATCGCGTTCGCGTACCGCCGCGCGTCCGCGATGAATTTTATGCCGAAGCTTATGTTATTGACGAACACGCCGTCCATCACGTCGAGGTGCAGAAGGTCCGCGCCGCTCTCCGCGGTAAGCTTCGTCTCTTCCCCAAAGCGGGAAAAGTCCGCCGAAAGCATCGACGGCGCGATTTTTATCTCTTTAACGTTCATAACCCGTTCTCCTTTCTTTAAGTTCTTTATAAATGTTAAGGTAGCGTTCGTACCGCCCGCGGGAAAGCTCGTCCGAGAAAACCTTTGCTTTTACGGCGCAATCGGGTTCTGCCGTGTGCGTACAGCCGCGGAATTTACACTCATTTGCCGCCGCAAAATATTCGGGATAATAATCTTTAAGCTCTTCCGCCTTTACGCCCGCGTCTATCGCCGCAAACCCCGGCGTATCCGCAAGCATAATTTCGGTTGCATTCGCTTCCGTTTCTGCCGCTTCGGTTTCCGTCGGGCAGCCCGCCGAGCCTTCGTATTCTCCCGCCGTACCGAAATAAATTTCGGAATAAGCGGTCGTCTGTTTACCGCGCATAATCTTTTCGCTGTAATCGCCCGTTTTAAGATTTAAGCCCAGCACGGCGTTGACGACGGAAGTCTTTCCCGCCGCGGAATTGCCCGCAAGCACGGTGAACTTACCTTTAAGAAGCTTTATAAGCTCCGCTTTTCCCTCGCCCGTTTTTGCGGAAAAGGACAAAACTTCTATCCCCGCGTCCGAATATTCTTTACGGAGCGCCTCGAAAAGAGAAGCGTCCTCGTCCGACTTGTTAGCGACTATCGCGACGGGTACGCCCGCCTTATCGGCGTTCACCAGAATTTTATCCACCGTATAAAGGTCGGGGCGCGGAATCGGAGAAACGACCGCAAGTATCAGATCCGCGTTGGCTACGCGGGGACGAAGAAGCAGGCTTTTCCTCTTTTCCGCCCGCTCAATCACTCCGCCTTGCGCGGTAACGGAAAATTCGACGAAATCGCCTATCGCAACCCCGCCGCTCTTTTTAACGTTCCCGCGCGCGCCGCAACGAAAAGTTTTTCCGCCCGCGCGAACGGTGAATCCGTCCGTGTCCGCCCTCGTAATGATTCCGCGCAAATTTTTTCTCCCGTTTTTCTCTTTATTTTAACAAACTTTCAGCCGCGCCCGCCGCGTTTTCGGCATATTCGGTATTTCCCGCATTATCCGTATCGGCGGCTTTCGCGGCGTTTTCCGTTTCGTCGGTTTCGTTAGTAGCGTTAAGTATTATCGGTCTTTGCGGCGTTGTCGGTATGTTCCGAAGCTTCTTCGAGATACCTTCTTCTCAGCTGTCCGCACGCGCCGTCTATGTCCTCGCCCATTTTGCGGCGAAGAGTCGCCGACAAACCGCCCTTCGTCAGAAGCCCCAAAAACCTGTAAGCCTCCTTTTCCGAGCCGCCTTTAAGCGTTCTTTCCTTAACCTCGTTAAGCCTTATAAGGTTGACGTGGCAGGGCTTGCCGCGAAGAAGCCTGATAAGCCCTTCCGCGTGGCGCGCGTCGTCGTTTTCGCCCTTTATGAGAACGTACTCGAATATGTATCTTCTGCCCGTTTTATCGAAATAGTTTGCGCACGCATCTAAAATTTCCGCTATCGAATAGCGTTTCGCGACGGGCATAATTCTCTTTCTTTCCTCGTCGAACGCGGCATGGAGCGATACCGTAAGGTTGACGGGCAAGCCTTCGTTTGCAAGCTCGTACATTTTGGGAACAAGCCCCGAAGTCGAAAGGCTCACGTTCCGTGGGCTTACGTTAAGCCCTTCTTCAGAAGAGAGAAGCCGCAAAAATCTCACCACTTCGTCGTAATTGTCGAGCGGCTCGCCGCTTCCCATAAGCACGACGTTTATAATTTTGCGTTTATCGCCGAGTCCGCCGCCGAGGTACGCGTTTGCCGCGACGACTTCGCCGAGAATTTCTTCCGCTTTAAGGTTTCTAATAAGCCCGTTTAGCCCGGAAGCGCAAAAGGCGCAACCCATTCTGCACCCCACCTGCGTGGAAACGCAGAGCGTCGCGCCGTATTTATAGCGCATCAGCACACCCTCTATAACCTCGTTATCGGGGAGCTTGAACAAAAATTTTTCCGTTCCGTCCGCGCTTTTAAGGCTTTTGATTATTTTAGTCGGCTGATCGATATACTCCGCCGGAAGCTTTTCGCGGAACGGCAAGGAAAGCTCGGTCATCTCCGAAAACGAAAGCCCCGCCCAGAGCGATTTTACGATCTGCCCCGCGCGGAATTTCTTTTCTCCCATCGCCGTGATTAAGTTTTCCGTTTCCGCACGGCTTTTGCCGAGCAATATCGTCTTTTCCATTCTTTTCCTTATAATTTCAATTCCGGCTTATTCCGATTGCGCCGCGCGTTTACCCAAAGTTCACCGCACGCGTACCCGCATTTCTCCGCGTTTATCCGCGTTTAAGGAGCTTCGCGACGAAAAACCCGAGTCCGCCCGAAATATCGGGAAGAAAGGCGTTCGCCCCGCCCTTATTCTCGTGAGGGAGCGGCGAATTTATCGGAACGAGCGTAAAATCCGCGTTTTCAGCCAAAAATCTTTTCACCTGATCGGCGTTTTCTTCTTTCAGTATCGAACAGGTGGAATAATAGAGGTATCCGCCTTTTTTGACGTATCCCGCCGCCGCGGCGAGTATCGCGTGCTGAATTTCGACAAGCTCTTTAACGCTCTCTTCGGTGCGGTTAAGCTTGATGTCGGGATCGTCGTTTATTACCCCCGTTCCCGAACAGGGCGCGTCGCAAAGCACCGCGTCGAAGCTTTCTTTAAGCTCCGGCTTAAATACCGTGGAATCCCAAACCTCCGCCGAAACGTTTTCGCGCTTCATTCGGGTTTTATATGCGTTTATAAGCTCCACCCGATGCGGGTGAATATCGAACGCCGTCACCGCTCCGCATTTATACGAGAGCCGAACGCTTTTCCCGCCCGGCGCGGCGCAGCAATCGAGGAGCTTTTCGCACGGCTCGACCGCCTCGCAGATAGCTACCGACGGAAGCGCCTGATACGTATAAATTCCTTTATCGTAATCGGCGTTCCGAACGAAATTTTTGACGAGGAACACGCCCTCGAACGGAGTTTTTTCGTATTCCTTGCCGAGGTTTTTAAGATATTCTTCACCGTTCGCGCCGTAAAAAACGAGACAGGTTTTGCCGTTTTCCGCCGCGAAAAGCCTTTCCGCGCGAGCCGCGCCGTACTCGTTTACCACAGCCTTCACGAGGAAAAGCGGATAGGAATACTTTACGGAAATTCTCTCCTCCGCCTCTTCGGGAAGGGGGATTTCGGTCGTGAAATATTTTCTTAAAAAGGCGTTGACGAAACCCGAAGCCCCGCCCTTGCCCATTTTTTTGACGAGTTCGACAGCCGCGTCCGCCACCGCGTACGGCTTTTTGCCGAGGTAACGAAAAGCGTACATAGCGATTTTAAGCACCAGCCTCACCGCCGCCTTCGGGGTTTTTGGCGCGAAATATTTTATCGCGTAAGAAAGCTCTATATCCTTATCGAGAACGCCGTAAGAAAGCTTCGTGGTAAACGCGCGGTTTTTCTCTTCTATATCCGTCGAATTTAGCGCGGCTTTAAGATACGCACCCTCGCCGTAAACCTTATAGAGAATACGGTAGCTGTCGTAAAACGCGTTTATCATCTGCCCAGCACCGCGCCCGTTTTAACGGGGTTTCCGCGAAGAAAATCGGCGATTTCCATAGCTTTTCCGCCCGCTTTCTGCAAGATAAGCAGTTCGACCGCGCCTTCTTTCGCCCTTACGACGAGCGTTTTATCGGCTTTTACGACCTCTCCCGCGGCAAATTTTTCAAGCTCCGATTCCCGTAAAGCCGCGGGGCGCGCGCGGTAAATTTTCAAAGGCTCGCCCGAAAGAAGAGTATGGCACACGGGAGAAGGATTGAACGCGCGGATTTTGTTCACGACGTTTTTCGCGGTATCGTTAAAGTCTATAAACGCCGCCGCTTTGTCTATCATACCCGTTTTCGTGGCTTTCGACTCGTCCTGCGGAGTGAATTTCGCAGTACCCGCCGCGACTTCTTTCACGGCTTTAACTATCAGCTCCGCTCCGAGTGCAGAAAGACGGTTAAAAAGCTCGCCCGCGGTCTCCTCCGCGCCGATTTCAAGCTTTTCCGCCATAAGAATATCGCCCGTATCCACGCCGACGTCGGTGCGCATTATGGTTATTCCCGTTTCGGTTTCGCCGTTTAAAATCGCCGTCTGCACGGGCGACGCGCCGCGATATGCGGGAAGCAGAGAACCGTGAATATTAAGCGTGCCGAGCGGCGGAATATCCAGAAGCTCTTTGGATAAAATCTGCCCGAACGCGCAGGTTATCATAAGGTCGGGCGCGAGGCGTTTTATATCCTCCACGCCCTCCGCGCGGATTTTGTCGTACTGAAAAACGGGTATGCCGAGTTCTTCCGCCGCGAGTTTGACGGGCGGAGCGGTAAGAATCTTTTTTCTGCCGACGGGCTTATCTTTATTGCAAACGACCGCGATAATGCTGACGCCGTCCGTTTTTGCAAGCTTTTGAAGGGGCAGCACCGTGAATTCGGGCGTGCCGAGGTATACTATTTTCAATCTTCGTCCTCTCCGATGTCTTTCGCCTTGTCTATGTATAAAATTCCGTCGAGATGGTCGTTTTCGTGGCAGAACGCGCGCGCCAGAAAGCCCGTCACGGTCACTGTGAACGGTTTTCCGTATCTATCTTGCGCCTTTACGGTTACTTTCATCGGTCTTTCCACCGTACCTTTTCTGCCGCGGACGGAAAGGCAGGCTTCTTCGCCTACCTGCTTACCCTTTGCTGAAACGATAACGGGGTTTATACACTCGAAATAATCGTCATTTACCATAACGATAAAGATGCGGCGAAGTATCCCGACCTGCGGCGCGGCAAGCCCCGCCCCGTCCGCTTTGATAAGAGTTTCTTTCATATCGTCCAAAAGCTGACGGGTTTTTACGCCGAAGTCCGTTACTTCAAAGCATTTTTTTCTTAAAGTCTCGTCGCCGAGTTGAATTATGTTTCTTAAAGCCATTTTTGCTCCTTTGTTTTTCTGTCGTCTTTCCGTTTTGCCGTGGCAGTCGCGTACGGCGCGACGGAAAATATATTGCTTCCGTACGGGGAAAAAATATTGCCTCCTCGCCGCTTAAGAGAGGTTGGAGGGGTTTACCTCTATATACGCCCCCGTTTTTTTCGTCTTTAACCTGTCCGCAATCTCTGCCGAACGATCTTTTATCGAATTATCTTTATCGGTTATACGCATCAGAATCTGATAACGGAATTTATTTTGCAGCTTTTTTAACGGGGCTTTCATACAGCCGAGGAAGGCAAACTTTTTCCTTTCCGCCTTATAAATCTCGAAGATTTCCGAATAAATATTCTTTGCGACAAGAACGGCGGCTTCCTCTTCCTCGCCGGAAACGACTATCCGCACGATCTCGGTAAACGGCGGAAAGCCCGTCGCCTTTCGCACGGAGATTTCGTGATTGAAAAAACCCTCGTAATCGTAGTTTATCGCGCGGCGAAGCACCGCGTTTTCGGGCGAATAGGTTTGCAGAACAACTTTGCCCGCGGCTTCCGCCCTGCCGCATCTGCCCGCGACCTGCGTGATAAGCTGAAAAGTTCTTTCGCTCGCCCGATAGTCGGAAAAGTGCAGGCTTGCGTCCGCGTCCAGAATCCCGACGAGCGTTACCATCGGAAAATCGTGACCTTTCGCTATCATCTGCGTGCCGACAAGAATATCCGCCTTTCTCGCCGCGAATTCGGAAAGAATTTTGAAATGCCCTTCCTTCGTTGCGGTAGTGTCTCTGTCCATTCTTAATATCCGCGCGGACGGAAACATTTTTTGAAGCTCTATCACCGCACGTTCCGTTCCGTATCCGCCGAAACGGATAAACGGACTTCCGCACTCGGTGCAAGCGGTTATCATTTTATATTTCGCGCCGCAATAGTGGCACAAAAGCGATTCGTCCTCTTTATGATAAGTGAGAGAAACGTCGCAGGAATCGCATTTCTGAACGTGTCCGCATTCGGTGCAGATAACCGAGCGCGAATACCCGCGCTGGTTAAGAAATATCATAGCCTGCTCGCCCGCGTTCAGACACCGTTCGAGTTCGGCTTTCAGCGCGGCGGAAAACGGCGTGTTATTGCCCCTTCTCACTTCTCCGCGCATATCCGCGATTTCCACGTCGGGAAGCGGTTTTTTATTTATTCTGTCCGAAAGCCTTGCGAGATTATATTCGCCTTCCGTCGCCTTTAAATAGCTTTCCACGCTCGGAGTCGCGCTGCCGAGAACGAGCTTCGCGCCCCAAGCAGACGCTCTGCGTTCGGCAATTTCCGCAGTCGTATACCTCGGCGCGGATTCGCTCGTATAGCTCCCGTCGTGTTCTTCGTCTATAACTATAATTCCTATATTTTCGAGCGGGGCGAAAATCGCGCTCCTCGCGCCGATCGCTATCACCGCTTCGCCCGTGCGAAGCCTCCACCACTCGTCGAACCGTTCGCCCGCGGACAGTCCGCTGTGCATAATCGCCGCCGCTTTGCCGAACCTCGCGCGGAGCTGACCGAGCATCTGCGGCGTCAACGAAATTTCGGGAACGAGCATTATAGCCGTTTTTCCGCGGCGAATCGCGCGGCTAATCAGCTCTAAATAAACCTCCGTTTTGCCCGAACCCGTCACGCCGAAAAGAAGAGTGGTCGTTTTTTCGCCGTTTTCGACCGTTTCCACCGCCGCGAGCTGTTTCTCGGTTAAATTTACCTTGCGGTTTTCGCCGCCCAGCTCCTTATACGGAGAACGGAAAAATTTTTCTTCCGATACGTTTACCGAACCCTTTTTTACGAGCGCGTTAAGCGCGGAAGCCCCGAAATTTTCCGCAAGTCTCGCCGTTTCGGTCTTTCCGTTTTCGGCAAGATAATAGAGAAGGTCTCTTTGTTTCGTTGCGCCCTTACGAAGCGTCGCCGCTTCTTCGTCGGCGTTTAAGCCTGCGGCAAGCTCCGCAACCCGAACGAACCGTTCTTTCACTCTGCCCTTACGCATTTCGACGGGCAAAAACAGTCTTAAAGCCGCCGCGCGGGTAACGTAGCAACGGCGTTTTACGAATTCGGAAAGCGCAAGCGTTTCTTCGGTCAGCGCGGGTATTTCTTCCAGAACGCGGATAACGGGCTTGATTTTTTCGGGCGGAAACTCCGACGTTTCGGAAATTCCTATCACGAAGCCCTCTACCGAATATCTTCCGAACGGAACGAGAACGCGGCTGCCGAGCTTAACCCCGCAGCCTTCCGAAAACGAATATTCAAAAATTCTGTCCACGTCCCCGTGCGAAATATCGACGATAACCTGACAAAACACTCCGTCTTTTCTCTCCGTTCTTTCGTTTTTCTCGTTTTTTTCGTTAGTCGCCCGTTAAAAGTTCTCGGACAAACCGACAAACCGGAAAACGGGCAAATCGCCCGCAAAGCCTTAAAGCCTCGATGCGATAAAGTCGCAAAGCCTCAAAACTTAGAAGCCTCGAAGCGGTAAAATCGCAACTCGCCGAAAATTCGCCGCGCCGCGAGAATTTACCCGCGATTTATACTCGATTTACCCCTGATTTATCCCGAAAAAGCAAAAAAGCGCGTCCACACGAGATGAACGCGCCGCTTGTTAGTCGTCGGAAGCGATAAGCTTTCCGTCGTAGATTTCCTGCGCGGCGACCGACAAAGGCTTTTCGCCGTTCGGAAGCTCGGTAAGTCCCTGATTCTGCGCGGATTCCATAATCTGTCTTGCGCGTTTGCTTGCAAGAACGCAGAGCGCGTATTTAGATCCGACCTTTTCCGCAAGATCGTCGATAGGCGGTTTATGTATCATATACTTTCTCTCCTTTCGGCGCGGTTTGATTTTTCGTTTAAGGCGTTTCGCCCGATGCCGTGCCGCTTGTGTATTTCAAATTTTGTTTTTTACTTAATTTACTTATTTATCTCTTCGTCGATTATTCTCATCACTTCGCTTATCGTCGTTTCCAAATCGTCGTTCACGACAGAATAGTCGTACTCTGAGACCTTTCCCAACTCGTATTTTATGCGCTCCATACGAAGCTCTATCTGCTCTTCGCTTTCGGTGTTCCGCATTTTAAGACGATGACGGATTTCCTCCACGCTCGGCGGGACTATCATAATAAGCACCGTTTCGCCGTCGTGCGCGCGGCGAACGTTCAGCCCGCCGTTCACGTCTATTTCGAGAAGAACGGATTTATTTTTAAGACAATCGTTCACGAAGTCCTTGGGCGTGCCGTAAAAGTTGCCGAAATGCTCGGAATACTCTAAAAAGCCGCCGTCCGCGATCTTTTTTTCAAAGGCTTCGCGGGTAATGAAAAAGTATTCCCTGCCGCTTTCTTCGCCCGCTCTCGGCTCGCGCGTCGTGCAGGAAACGGATAAGGTCATATCGGCGCGGCGACGAATGATTTCTTTCGCTATCGTTCCCTTGCCCACGCCCGAAGGTCCCGAAAGCACTACGAGGATATTTCTCATACTACTCTAAATTCTGAACCTGTTCTCTGACTTTTTCTATTTCGTTTTTTAGCGAAAGCGCATACGTCGTCACTTCTTTGTCGTTGGATTTTGAACAAACGGTATTCGCTTCCCTGTTGAATTCCTGCATCAAAAAGTCGAGCTTCTTGCCCGCTCTTTCCTGCTTTATAATGTTCTTAAACTGCTCTATGTGCGAATCGAGACGGGTAAGCTCTTCGGTAATATCCGACCTGTCCACGAAAAACGCGACCTCGGAAAGAAGTCTCGCCTCGTCGTAGCCGACTCCCGCAAGCGCTTCTTCTATACGCGCGCGAAGCTTTTCCGCATAGTCCTTAGAAACCATCGGCGCGCGTTCTCTTATCGCCGCGACGGTGCTTTTTATCGTTTCCATACGGGAAAGCATATCGGAAACGAGCTTTTCGCCTTCCGCAAGGCGCATTTCGTTGAATTTTTCGAGAGCGGTTTTAAGGGTTTTTATCGTCGCTTCCTCAAGGTTTTCCGCGTCGGGAGAAGATTCGTCCGCGATAACGTCGGGCGATCTCATAAGCACGGAAACGGTGCAGTCGTTTACCGCGCCCGTCGCTTCCGCGATTTTCTTCGCCGCGGCGAAATATTCGGCGGCTTTCTCGAAGTTTACCGAGATTTCGCCCTGCGCCGCGCCCGTTTCTTTATAGTTTATAAACAGCTCTATTCTGCCGCGGGAGATATAGTCCTGAACGGTTTTGCGGAGCTTATCCTCTATCGCGAAGAACGCGCGGGGCGTTTTTGCGTTAAAGTCGAAAATACGGTTATTCACCGACTTTATCTCCACGGTAAGGCTCACGCCGCCCTCGGCATATTCCGCTTTACCGTAACCCGTCATACTATACATATAGCTCTCTCCTTGGTATTTAAATTATTTTACCACAGCTACGAAAATTTTTCAACCTTTTAGCGGGTATCTTTTATCGTTTCGGCGTGTTTTTTTCTTTTTTCGGCAAAATACGACTTCCCTTTCCGCCGTCACTTTCCGATTATCGCGTTAAATTCTTCTTCGCTTATAACCCGAATACCCAAAGCGTCGGCTTTATCGAGCTTGCTGCCCGCGGATTCGCCCGCAAGCACGAGGGTGGTGTTTTTGGAAACCGAGCCGACCACCTTGCCGCCCTCTTTTTCGATAATTTCCGCCGCTTCCTCTCTTTTGTAACCCGAAAGAGTACCCGTCAGCACGACCTTTTCTCCCGCGAAAACGCCGCCCGTTTTATCTCCGCCCTCAATCGCTTCCACAATAAAGCCGAGAGATAAAAGCGCGTTTATTTCGTTGACGTTTTCTTCGTTTTGAAAATACGAAACGATACATTCCGCCACGACTTCGCCCACGTCGTTTATCGCGACCAGCTCTTCCTTTTTAGCCGCGATAAAAGCGGAAAGAGTTTTAAAGCGCGAGGCTAAATCCTTCGCCGTTTTTTTGCCGACGTTATCTATTCCGAGCGCGAAAATAAAGTTCGCGAGCGGCACTTTTTTGCTTTTTTCTATCGCCGCGATAAGATTGCCCGTCTTTAAGTCCTTAAACCCTTCGAGCTTTCTTAAATCCTCCGCGGTTAATCGGTAAAGATCGGAAAACTTCTCCACGCGCAGTTCTTTTAATAAAAGCGCCGCCGTTTCCTGCGAAAAGCCTTCTATATTTACGCCGCCCTTGCTTGCGAAGTTCGTCAGGCTTGCGATAACGCGCGGCGGGCATTCTTCGTTCGGGCAGAAAAGGTTCGCGCCGATTTCTTCGAGCTTCGCTTTGCAAGCGGGGCAAAATTCGGGCTTTTCGACCTCTTTGCAATTATCGAAAACCTCCGTTGTGCCGAGAATTTCGGGAATGACCTCGTTACTGCGGCGGATAAGCACCCTCGCGCCGAGCTTGATTTTCTTTCTTAAAATATCGCCGTAATTGTTCAAAGTTGCCTTTCCGACCGTCGCTCCGCCGAGCTCCACCGGCTCGACGATGCCGAGCGGGGTAAGCTTCCCCGTTCTCCCCACCTGCCAGCGCACTTCTTTTAAGATAGTGGAAATTTCCTCCGCCTCGAACTTGAAAGCGATTGCCCAGCGCGGGAATTTATCGGTATACCCCATTTCCTTGCGGCGGGCGAAATCGTTTACCTTCACGACCGCGCCGTCCGTTAAAATATCCAGCGTTTTGCGGCTTTCTTTTATCTCCGCGATTGCGGAAAGCACTTCTTTAAGTCCCTTGCACACCCTTAAAAACGGGTGAACCTTAAAGCCCTCTTTTTTCAAAAACTCCACGCACTCCGTCTGCGAGGTAAAAACGCGCTCCGACGAATAATTCACGTTATAGAACATAATTTCGACCTTGCGCTTCGCGGTTACCGTCGGATCTAAATTACGCACCGCACCCGCCGCCGCGTTTCTCGCGTTTTTCAATGGTTCTGCCGCCGTTTCGTTGTATTTTTCGAGGTTGGATAGTCTTATAACCGCTTCGCCCTGCACTTCTAAAACGCCTGTTAAAGATATGGTCATAGGGAAGCTTTTCACCGTCAATATCTGCGCGGTAACGTCCTCGCCCTCGACGCCGTTGCCGCGGGTGGTGGCGCGAACGAAACGCCCGTCCTCGTACGTCAGACACATAGTAAGCCCGTCGAATTTGTATTCTACGGTATACTCGGCGTCGCCCGTTTCGTCTATTCTCTTATCGAAAGCGATAAGCTCTTCTTCGGTGGTGGCTTTGTCGAGCGAATACAGCCGTTCTATATGCTTATGCTTTTTGAACGCGGAAACGGGTTCGCCGCCCACCCTTCTCGTAGGGGAATCGAACAAAACCTTGCCGCTTTCCTTTTCGAGCCGCACGAGTTCATCGTACTTATCGTCGTATTCCTTATCGGAAACGGTAGGATTATCGAGAACGTAGTATTCGTAAGCGTATTTATTGAGAACGTCCACGAGTTCTCTCATTCTTTTTTCGGTATCCATAATTCACCCTTGATTTTCTTTTAAAAAGAAAAAGTTAAGATCTTTTTATTCGTAATTCTTGCGTACGTGAAAAAAACGTTTTACAGCTACAATCGTGCTTCTTTTATACTATCTTTTTACGAGAGGGGAAGGACTGTTCTCCGCTACGCAGTGCTTCGTAGCGGAGCGAAGAGGCGTCATTCTTTCTTGACGGTCTTACGAAGAATCTCCACACTAAAAGTAGTTCTGTCATTCTGAGACCTGCTTCTTGCCCCCGCTTACGAAGAATCTCCACA
Source organism: uncultured Clostridia bacterium (assembly GCA_934271275.1). Taxonomy (GTDB): domain Bacteria; phylum Bacillota; class Clostridia; order Christensenellales; family Borkfalkiaceae; genus UBA1259. Next base: position 144,789 of record CAKQRD010000004.1, read on the forward strand.
CTAAACTAACTTTTGAGATTCTTCGCGGGATAGTCTTTGCGGGCATCGCTCAGAATGACGCATTGTGCTTTGTGTTAAACTTTACGCACAGTTACAAACTGTATACATAATAGGGCTGAAAGACTTTTTATTTACTCGCCTTTGCGCGGTTCAAAAGCTTATCCTATAATTTCGAGCGGAGCGTATTTTGCCGATAACGCCTTTATCCCAACGCCCTTAAACGCAACGTTGATTATTATATTATCCCCGCTTCCCTTAACTTCTATAACCGTTCCTTCGCCGAATTTCGCGTGGCGTACCTTTACCCCCGTTTTATATCCGCCGAACGAAGCGGGTTTACTTTGCTCCTTGGGTTTATTCCCTTCTAAAAAGCTCTTCGCGTACGAGGAAGAATACCCCGTCTGACGGGTTATCTCCCGCTCCTCGGTATCGCCGTAAGAGGAGTATGCCGCGCGCCGCGGATAGCCGCCCGCATTATAGCCGTTTTCTTCCGCGGGCTTCTTTTCTGGCGCGGGAGTGTTCGGCGCGAGGTAATCTTTGACCTCCCCTATAAAGCGGGAAGCCGTCATATACTCTCTGTTCCCGTACATATACCTGCTCATAGCGCGGGTAAGGTACAACCGCTCTTTCGCGCGGGTTATGGCGACGTATAAAAGTCTTCTTTCCTCTTCCAGCTCGTCGTCATCGCCCGAGCTTCTCGAAATGGGCAGAATTTTTTCGTCAAGCCCCGCCACGAAAACTACTCTGTATTCAAGCCCTTTCGCCGCGTGAATGGTCGCTATCGTCACCGCGTCGTCGGTGTTCATATCGTCCGTGTCCGAGCTTAAAGTCATCGAATTAAGATAGTCCGCAACGGTCGAACGCGGGTTATCCTTATAAAACTGTATGGCGGTGTTTTTCAATTCGGAAACGTTATAAAGCTTGTTGGTGTTTTCTTCCGATTTTTCCGAAAACTGCTCGTTAAAGCCCGTCACGTCTATTATGTATTCGATAAGCTCCGCCGTGGTATGCCCTTCGGAATACTCGCGGAAAGTATCTAAAAGCTGTCTGAAATTAAGAAGCTTGGTTTTAGCCGCCGAGCCTACGTTCGTAAGCTTTATTTCGCCCGCCGCCTCGAACATAGATTTGCCGTTTGCCGCGGCGTATTCGCGAAGCTCGGTCAAAGACTTCGCCCCGATTCCCCTTTTCGGCGCGCCCGAAGCCCTTATGAACGACTCGTCGTCGGAGGGGTTCACGATGACTTTGAGATAGCTTAAAAGGTCTTTGATTTCCTTTCTTTCAAAGAAGCGGAAGCCCCCGAAAATCCTGTGCGATATGCCGTATTTGGTAAATTCCTGCTCGAACGCGCGGGATAACGCGTTGACGCGCATAAACACGGCGAAGTCCTTATATTTAAGGTCGGGGTATCTCGCCATAAGGTTTTTTATCTGCACCGCGACGTAGGTCGCTTCGTTGTTTTCGTCCGTACCGACGAAGCATTCTATCTTCGCGCCGTCGGGATTCTCCGTCCAAAGCTCTTTGTCGCGCCTGCCGGTGTTATGCGCGATGACGCGGTTCGCAAGCCCCAAAATCTTTTTGGTCGAACGATAATTTCTTTCCAACTTATAGACCTTCGCGCCCGTAAACAGCTCCTCGAAGGAAAGAATGTTTTCCACCTTCGCGCCGCGCCAGCCGTAAATGCTCTGGTCGTCGTCGCCCACGGCGAAAAAGTTCTTGTGATAAGAAGAAATTCTCTTCGCTATCTCGAACTGCACCCTGTTCGTGTCCTGAAACTCGTCTATGTGAACGTATAAAAATTTCTGCGCGTAATAGTCGGCGATTTCTGGCTTTTCGGTGAACAATTCGTGAGTTTTTAAAAGTATGTCGTCGAAATCGAGGGCGTTTGAACGGCGAAGCTCGTTTTCGTAAGCCTCGTACGCGGAGGAAATATCACGCGCAAGGCGCATATTTTTGTTCGCCTCGAAAAATTCCGCGGGGCTTTGCGCCTCGTTCTTCGCGTTCGACACGCAGGACTTGACTATCTTAAAAAGCTTGTCCGCGTCCAGCCCCTTTTCCTCGAACACGCGTTTTAACACCTTGTCCTTATCCGTCTCGTCGTAAATGGTGAAATTTCTGTCGTAGCCTATTTTATCTATATCGCGGCGGAGAATTTTTACGCACATACTGTGGATCGTGGAAACCCACATATCGCTCGCGTCGCCTATCATCGCGGAAAGTCTTTCTTTCATCTCGCCCGCGGCTTTATTCGTAAAGGTTATAGCCATAATCCGCGAAGCGGGAACGTGTTTTTCCAGCACGAGGTACGCTATACGGGTGGTGAGAACGCGCGTTTTGCCGCTCCCCGCGCCCGCTATAACCAGCACCGCGCCTTCGGTATCCAGAACCGGCTTTATCTGTTCTTCGTTAAGCTTGCCGAGTAAATCCCTGATATTTTCCATAACGGATATATTTTATCATAACGAAAGCTTTTTTACAAGCAAAGAGCGGGATTTTACGGCGAAGTTTTATTTACTCCTTCCGCTCCCGCTCTTTTAACTTTTTCCTTTTTATTTCGCCGAATTTTTATTTGCCGCGGCGTGTCGCGCCGCGGCGAGCAAAAGGTCAGCTTCTCGCTTTCGGGGAAAAATATATTTTATCGCCGAAATACTCTTTCAAGTAAAATTCGTCCTCGCTTTTTATTTCGCCCGATAATTCCACTTCGCCGCCGCCCGACAAAAGCACCTCTCGCGTAAGCTCCGCGCCCTCGCCGCCGAGAAGCGCGCGCCGTTTAAGCACCCGATAGTGCGCGTCGTAAACCTTTCCGCCCGAAACGTACACCCGCTTTTTTCTGTCCTCTAACATATACGAAATAAATTCTTTAAGCTGGGTGTTTATAAAGACTTTCGGCATATAATCCGCCACGTCCTGCCACTTCTTTTTGAGCGGCGCGAGACGGAAATTATAAGTGCCGTCGAGAGCTATTTCGCCCGCTTCCGAATACCTTCTGTAAGCGTACCTCTTGTCGTCGATTAAATCCGCCGCGATAAGCCCCGCGAAGAGTATTTCCGTTTCCACCGCGGAAAGCCCCGAAACGAACAGCTTTTCCTTAAAAAAATCGTATTTATATTTTACCGCGGCAATCTCCGCCGCCTTGTCGCAAATTTCCGCCCGAACTATTTCCTTAAACTCTTCGGGGCAGTTCACGGTAAGCCGCGCCCGACCTTCGGACACGCCGTAACCCGTGCTGCACCCCGCGTGCGAAAACAGCTCCGAAAGCGTGGTCTGAATATATAGAACGTTGCTTTCCTCCGCAGCGTTTTCCGTTATCACGATACTTTCCATACCCTTATAGTTTACGCTTCCCTCTCGATTTTATTTACTAAAATTCTCTTTCCCGCGCCGCTTTTTTCGCCGTTTTTGTCGTTTTCTCCGTTTTTAAGCGTTCGCGCGGCTCGTGCCGTTCCCGCGGCTTGCGTCGTCAGAGCCGTTCCTGCGGTCTGAACGGTTCTTCCGAAAATCAGTCTGTAAATCGCCTTATATACCTCGGAAGCCACTATCACCGTAAACGCCGTTCCTACGCACTTTATCCACAAAAGAACGGGCATCGGCGTAACCCCGAACGCCTTATAACACACGCTCACTATAAAAACGTGTATCACGAACACCCCGATAAACGTCCATACCATAACCTTGTTTTTGCCGACGTTTTTAAGTATGCCGTCTCTTCCGAGTTCGCGGCAATTAAACGCGTTGAACAGCTGAAACAGCACGAACAACGTGAATATAGCCGCGTTTTTCGCGTTCCCCGCGCCGAGAAAGTCCGTTAAATATTCCGCTATCATCACGCCGCCGACGAATAAGCCCGTCGCGATTATTCTTAAAAACATCTTTAAGCTCACTATCCCGTCGCTTCTTTTTATCGGCTTGTTTTTCATAAGCGCGTCGCCCGCGGATTCAAGCCCCAAAGTCAGCGCGGGCGGTCCGTCCATTATAACGTTTATCCATAACAGCTCTATCGCGTTAAAGGGCGGCGCAAGCCCCATAATCGCCGAGACCGTCACGAACAGCAGCGCGGATAAATTGACCGAAAGCTGAAACAGTATGAACCTTTGCAGGTTTCTGTAAACGTTCCGCCCGAACGCCACCGCCTTCACTATCGTGGAAAACCCGTCGTCAAGCAGTATCACGTCCGCGGCTTCCTTCGTTATCTCGCTCCCCGCGACGCCCATAGCTATCCCAACGTCCGCGCGGCGAATTGCGGGCGCGTCGTTTATCCCGTCGCCCGTCACCGCGACTACTTCGCCCGATTCCTTTAATAATTTTACTATCCTTAATTTTATGATGGGCGTGCTTCTCGCAACGACCGTCACCTTTGACAGCAGTTTTTTAAGCGTTTCGTCGTCCGCTTTTTCTATTTCCGCCGCGCCCACTACCTCCGCGGGAGACTCCGCGATTCCAAGTTCCTTTGCCACCGCAAAGGCGGTTACGGCGTTATCCCCCGTAAGCATTTTCACCTTTATTCCCGCCGCGAAGCACTTTTTTACCGAATCCTTCACGTCATCTCTTACGGGGTCTTTTATCACCGCGAAGCCGTCGTACGAAAAGCCCTTCGTGTCGCCCTTTTCGTAGCCGCTTTTTTCGCCCTCCGCGTCTTTATGAGCAAAACAGATTATGCGCGCCGCCTTTTTCATATGAACGTCCATTTCCGAAAAAAGGCGTTTTCTCTTTTCCTCCGAAAGGTCGCACATATAAAGCACCTTTTCGGGCGCGCCTTTAAGATACGTTCTCGCTCCCGCCGACGTTTTCACCGTAGTCGTCATATACTTGTTTTCCGAAGAAAACGGAGTGCGGTATAAAACTTTATAGTTTTCGCGGAACTTTTCCGCGTCGAATTTCTTAAACCTTTTTTCCGCCGCCGCAAGAAGCGCGCACTCTGTGCCGCTCCCTATGTACCGAGCGTTTTTACCCCGCCCCGCCGCCCTCGCGGTGGAATTCAGAATAAAGTTTTCGCACAAAACCTCGCTTTGCAGTTTTTCGGGAACGGTGCAGTATTCGGAAGCGCAAATGGAAACGACCGTCATTTCGTTTTTGGTTAAAGTCCCCGTCTTATCCGAGCATATAACCGAAACCGCGCCCGCAGTCTCCGTAGCCGCCATCTTCTTTATCAGCGCGTTTTCCTTTGCGAGCTTTATCATATTGATTGCGAGAGACACAGCCACTATCGTGGGAAGCCCCTCGGGAACCGCGGCGACTATCAGAATTATGCACGATATGCAAAGTTCCTGAAAACCGTTAAAATCCAGCGCGCCGCGAGCCGCAAGCCTGACTACCGAAAGTATCAGCACGAACACAGCCGCCGCCGCGCCCGTCGCCGTTATTATCTTGCCGAGCTTATCGAGCTTTGCGGCAAGCGGAGAAGGCTCTTCCTTCTTTTCCCCGAGTTCCCCCGCGATTATCCCCATTTCGGTATTATCGCCGACCGCGGTGACTATCATTTTTCCGCCGCCCGTCCTCACGAACGTTCCCGAATACACCGAGTTTATCCTTTCCGCAAGCGGCGTGCCGAGCGCGAGTACCTTTTCCGCGTTTTTGAACCCAGAATGGTTTTCGCCCGTAAGCGCGGACTCGTCGAGAGACAGCCCGTCGCATTCGACAAGCCGCCCGTCCGCGACTATTTTATCGCCCGTTTCCAGCACCACGAGGTCGCCGACGGTCAGATAGCTTTGGCTTATAAGCACCGTTTCGCCGTTTCTTATCACCTTTACGGGCGCGTCGTCGTATATCCTTTTAAGCGCGGCGAAAGCCTTTTCGGAGCTTCCCTCCATAACGAGAGTTATGGTAACCGAAAGAGCTATCGCGGCGAGAATCCCTATGCTCTCGCCGAAGTCCGCTTCGCCCGTTCTCAAAAACGTGCCGAGGCTCGTGCCGAACGCCACGACGAATCCGAACGCGAGAATAACGAGCATAGGCTCTTTCAGCGCGCCGAAAAGCTTTGCGAAAAACCCGCGTTTTTTACGCTCGGAAAGCTTATTGTAGCCGTATTTTTCAACGTTCCTTTCAAGCCCCTTTTCGTCAAGCCCGCTTTTTAAGCTCGTGCCGAGCCGTTTTTCCGTTTCCTTCGCGCTTATATCGTAATATTCCATTCGCCGTTCTCCCGTTAGTTAAAAATATGAGGCAAGCGGCAAATATATGCCTTAAAGAATGGACAAACGCGGGCTTTTTGTGGTAAACTATTCGCGTATGACAAACTGAAAAAAGAAGGTTTTTTAGTATGAACGATTTTTTACCGATTGACATCAAGGGATATAAGACCGAGCTTCCGATTATGCCGCTTCCGAGCGGAATCAAAATCGCGTTTTTCAACCTGCACGGCAACCCTTCCATGACCGAACACTGCGGCAAGGAGCTTGCAAAGCTCGTCGGCGATTCGGACGTCATCATAACCGCGGAAAGCAAGGGCTTGCAGCTTGCGCACGTCGTGGCGAGAGAATGCGGTCATCCCTTCTACGCTGTGGCGAGAAAAGCTAAAAAGCTTTATATGCAGGACGGAATTTCCGTCGCGTACGGCTCTTCCATCACGACGGGCAAAGAGCAGTGCTTATACCTCTCGAAGCACGACGCCGACCTTCTTAAAGGCAAAAAGGTTTGCATCGTGGACGACGTTATTTCTACGGGAGAAAGCCTTAAAGGGTTGGAAGCTCTTGTGGAAAAGGCGGGCGGAACGGTTTATAAAAAGCTGTTCGTTCTTGCGGAAGGCGCGGCAAAGGACAGAAAAGACGTTCAATATCTCGCGACCATTCCCCTTCTTTAAGCTTTTTTCTTAAAAAACGATTTAAAAGAGCAACGCGCCGGTAGAAACCGACGCGCCGCCCCAGGAAAAAGTTTATTGAGAGTGTGGGCTGATTAAGTTGTAAAGGCTTTTCGTTCGCTCTTTACGCCTATATAATATAACCCCAAACTTAAAAGAACCTTGAAAAAAACTTTAAGTTAAAAAATTTTTAAACTTTTTTCGGAAAAATTAAGGACGGTAATTCTCTATGAAAATTCTTCTCGCGGACGACGAAAAAGACCTCGTTAAGGCTCTTTCCGCAATACTTAAACAGAATAATTATTCGGTAGACGCGGCTTTCGACGGCGAATCGGCTTTGGATTCCGCGCTTACCGGCGTTTACGACCTTATAGTTCTCGACGTGATGATGCCGAAGCTCGACGGGTTTTCCGCGCTTAAAATTCTTCGCGAAAGCGGCGTGGATACCCCCGTTTTATTGCTCACCGCAAAGTCGGACGTTTCGGACAAAATTAGCGGACTTAACCTCGGCGCGGACGATTATATCACGAAGCCCTTCGACACAGAGGAGCTTCTGGCGCGTATCCGCGCGCTCCTCCGCCGCAAAGAAAAATTTACGGGCGATACCCTCGCTTTCGGCGATATTACCCTCGACAGAGACTCTATGCTCCTCACCTCGCACGGCAAAAGCCTTGCCATCGGCAAAAAGGAACGCGAAATTCTTGAAATGCTTATGCTTGCGGAAGGCAAAAACATTCCGAAGGAGCGGTTCATAGAAAAAATCTGGGGCTACGATTCGGAAGCCGAATACAACACGATTGAGGTTTACGTTTCGTTCCTGCGCAAAAAGCTTGCCGCGGTCGGCGCGAAAACCGAAATACGCGTAGTGCGCGGAGTCGGCTATAATCTCGGAGTTAAAAATGATTAAAAAGGCGCAGGTACGGTTCGTCGTCGTGACGATGACGGTTATATTCGTATTGCTCGCCGCTTTTTTCGCGCTCGGATATATGTTCTTGACGCAGAGCGGAAACCGCGCGGTCGTGGGATACCTTAAACACGCGGAAACGGCGTACCGCTCGGGCGCGACGAAGCTCGGAGACGACATCGCCGTGCTTTTCTTCCCCTCGGGCGTAGTCACCAAAGACGGCTACGTAGTGAAGGTCGGAGAAAACGCTTATTCTAAAGACCGGCTCGACGCGGTTGTGGAAGCCGCGCAGAAATACGCCGACGAAATCGGTTCGACGCAGGGGCTTTTCTATTATTTCCCCCATTCCGCGGGCGGCGACGTGCTTATTTTTACCGCTGATATTTCCGAATCGGTGCTTTCAATAAAGACCGACGGCGTTACCGCGGCGGTTCTGTTTATAGTTATTTTCGTTATTCTTCTGATAATAGTCGGCGGCGCGTCGTACGCGATTTTTCAGCCGATTAAGGACAATTTTTACAGGCAGAAGCGGTTTATTTCGGACGCAAGTCACGAGCTGCGCACCCCCGTCGCAATAATTTCCGCAAACGCGGACGTGCTTAAAAACTACGTCGATAACGACTATCTTAAAAGCATCAAAAAGCAGACGAAGCGGCTCGAATCGCTCGTTTCGGATATGCTTACGCTGGCGCGTACGGAAGAGGAAAAAATCGCGCTCAAAAAAGAAGAGGTTTCGCTTACGGACGAAGTGACCGAATCCGTTCTCCCCTACGAAGCGTTGCTGTTCGAGAACGGCAAAACGCTGTTTACCGATATTGCGGACGGCGTTTTCGCCTTTATCGACAGGCAGAGCTTTAAAACCGTTTTCGGAGTGCTTATAGATAACGCCGTAAAGCATTCCGCGAAAAACGCGGTGATTAAGGTCAGCCTTAAAAAGGAAGCGGGGCGCGCCGTGCTTACCGTTTATAACGACGGAAGCGGCGTTCGTGCAGAAGATTCCGACAAGGTATTCCAAAGATTTTACCGCTCGGACGAGTCGCGGTCGAGAGATTCGGGCGGGAGCGGCTTGGGGCTTTCCATCGCGAAAACGGTGTGCGACGCGAACAAATGGAAGATTTCGGCAAAATCGGTTTACGGCGTTTCGATGACGATTACGCTCGCAATCTGATTTTATAAATTACGGCAAATTATACAAACGATTTCACATAAAGGAGATTTGATATGCAGATTCAAAACGATATTTACGGCGTTGGCGTCAAAGACGATTCCATAGACCTTTTCGAGGGGCAATACGTCGTTCCCGAGGGAATTTCTTATAATTCCTATTTCATAAAAGACGAAAAAACGGCGGTTTTCGACACCGTTGACGCGAGATTTTACGACGAATGGCTTAAAAACGTTCTTGCCGCCGCAGACGGCAAAGTCCCCGATTATCTTATAGTTCTTCACGTCGAACCCGACCATTCCGCGAACGTGGCGCGCTTTATGAAAGAATTCCCCGCCGCAAAAATCGTCGGCAACGCAAAGACCTTCGTTATGCTTAAAAACTTTTTCGGCGAAGACTTTTCGGAGCGCAGAGTAGTAGTGGCGGAAGGCGAAACGCTTTCGCTCGGCAAGCACGTTCTTAAATTCGTTTTCGCACCCTTCGTACATTGGCCCGAGGTTATGGTTTGCTACGACGAGACCGACAAAATTTTATTCTCCGCGGACGGATTCGGCAGGTTCGGCAACCCGACGGAAAGCGAAGAATGGGACTGCGAAGCGAGAAGATATTATTTCGGAATAGTCGGCAAATACGGCGCGCAGGTGCAGGCGCTTCTTAAAAAAGTCGCCGCGCTGGATATTCGGACCATCTGCCCGCTCCACGGACCTGTGCTTACCGAAAACCTTGCGCATTACATCAATTTATACGACGTATGGTCTTCTTACCGCGCGGAATCCGAGGGCGTGTTCATAGCCTATACCAGCGTTTACGGTCATACCGAAAAAGCGGCGAAGCTCCTTGCGGATAAGCTCGGAAGAAAGGGCGTTAAAGTCACCGTTTCCGACCTTGCGAGAAGCGACTGGGCGGAAAACGTTGAGGACGCGTTCAGATACGACAGGCTCGTTCTTGCAACCACCACTTATAACGCGGATATTTTCCCCTATATGAAGGAGTTCATAAACCACCTGACCGAAAGAAATTACAAAAACAGAAGAGTTGCGTTTATAGAAAACGGTTCTTGGGCGCCCGTCGCCACGAAGGTTATGAAAGAAATGCTCGCAAATTCCAAAGACCTCGTTTTCGCGGAGAATAACGTTAAAATTCTTTCCGCTCTCACCCCCGAAAACGAAAAGGAAATCGAGCTTCTTGCTGAGGAGCTTTCTAAATAAACGGAAAAGCTTTTTTGAACAAACGACTTTTTGAAAAGGTAGTTTTCAAAAACAGTTTATAAAATAACGATTTGAAAAATTTTGCGCCCGCCGAGGAGAACTCCTCGGCGGGCGCGTTTTTTAGTTATCGTACGCGTTTTTAATTATTTATTTTTTTCGGGATATTTTGCCGCGCCTCGCATTTCATCGCGCCTCGCATTTCATCGCGTCTCGCATTTCATCGCGTCTTGCATTTAGTCGCGACACACCTCGTCGCGCCACGGCTCGCCCCCGCCCCGAAAAAATCTCTTTACGGCTCGTTCTTTTCCGTAACGACGGCTTCCGCGTTATTTTTCTTAACGAGCTTTCTTATCACTATTTCATAATAAATAATCATACCCGCCGCCGCCAGAAACCAGCTTATCGGATACGCCCAGTAAATTATATACACTTCGTCGATAATTCCCAGCATTATTTTTATCCACACGAGCCTGAATACGCAAGTGCCGAAAAGGTTTATAAGCATAGACGACGTGCTTTTGCCGAACCCGCGGAGAGTAAAGCTGTATACTTCCATAATGCCGCACAGAAAATACGGCGCGCAGACTATAAGAAGCCTTTTTGCCGCAATGTCCACGACGTACGCGTCGTCCGTGATAAGCCCCACTATCGGCTTTGCGAGAAGCACCGCCAGCCCTCCGAGTACGACGCCCACAGCCGTCACCAGAAGCACGCATTCAAGCACGATTTTCTTTATTCTGTCGTATTTTCCCGCGCCGTAGTTCTGCCCGACGAAGGAAAGCGCGGAAAGCGACACGCCGTTCATCGCCTGATAAACGACCGATTCTATCTGTTGAGAATAAGAGTTACCCGCCATAACGTATTCGCCGAAGCTGTTCACGCTCGACTGCACCACGACGTTCGATATGGAAAACAAACAACCCTGAAGCCCAGAAGGCACGCCGATTTTAATCATTTCCCAAAGCTGTTCGCGATATATGCGAAAGTACTTAAAGCGAAGCTGCAACGCGCCCTTACTCTTTAACAAAAGCACTATGCAGCACGCCGCCGAAATACACTGCGAAACGACCGTCGCAATCGCCACGCCCTCTACGTTCTTGTTAAGAACGAGGACGAAAAAGACGTTCAATATAACGTTCACCACGCCGCCTATCGTAAGGTATACGAGCGGCTTGACCGTTTCCCCCGCCGCGCGCAGTATCGCCGCGCAGAAGTTATAAACCATCATCACGGGCATACCTATAAAGTATATTTTAAGGTACGTCGCGGACATATCTATAACGTTTTCGTCGCAGCTCATCCATTCGAGAAAGGTTTTCGCGCCGAATACGCCCACGAAAATCAGCCCCGTTCCGACGATAACCGCAACGAGCAGAGAAGTTCCGACCGTTCTTCTCACCCGCTCTTCGTCCTTTTTGCCGAGATATGCGGAAACCATAACGTTCGCGCCGACCGAAAGTCCCACGAACAGCCCTACGATAAGGTTTATAAGCGCGCTCGTGCCGCCAACCGCCGCAACCGCGCGGTCGTTCACGAATATGCCGAGTACCAGCACGTCGCACATATTGAAAAGTATTTGTAAAAGGTTTGTAAAAATAAGCGGAACTGCAAAAGCGACGATCTTTTTAAAGATTGCGCCGCTCGTCATATCTACTTCTAATTTCTTCATAGCTAAAATTTACAAGTTATTTTGAAGGTATTAAGATATTTTAATCGTTTTTTCTGTTTGTATATTTTTGTATCTGTTTATTTCCGGTCTTTCCGTCTTTTAGTCGGTAATTTATCTGAATTCTTTTACGTCCGAATTTTTATAAACGGTGAAACGGATTTCGTAGCCGTTAGTCTCCTGCGGCTCGCTTTCCGAAACGCATTTCCAGCCAGCGGCTTTATCGAGATTTTCGTAAAAGACCTCCGCGCCGCCGTCCGCGTTTACCTTGGTCACGAGGACTTCCGAGCAGAACGGGAGCATAGTTTTATAAAACATTGCGCCACCGATAATAAACACATCGTCCGCGGGATAATTTTCAAGCGTTTCTTTCAGCTCGTCAATGCTATCGACGACGATACAATCCTCGCGCTTTTCGCCGCCGGGGAAAAGAACGATATTAGTTCTGCCTTTAAGGGGCTTGCCGTTCGGGAAAGATTTTAAGGTATTGCTACCCATAACGACGACTTTGCCGATGGTTTTTTCCTTAAAATACGCCATATCCGCGGGAAGGTGGAAAAGAAGGTCGTTTTTTTTGCCTATTCCCCAGTTTTTATCGACCGCCACAATCGCTTTCATTAAATAGCCACCTCGAATTTTTCTTCTAATTTATTGAACTCGTAACCTTCTAATCTGAAATCGTCCACGGTGAAATCGTAAAAATTCTTTATATCGGGATTCATTACGAATTTCGGCGCGTCGAACTGCGGGTTTTCGAGCATCTTTTTGACGACGGGAATATGTCTGTCGTAAATATGCGCGTCCGCGATGACGTGAACGAGTTCGCCGACCTTAAACCCCGACACCTGCGCGAGCATATGCAAAAGCACCGCGTATTGCACCACGTTCCAGTTGTTCGCGACCGCAACGTCGTTACTGCGCTGATTGAGTATGCCGTTAAGCGTATCGCCCGCCACGTTAAAGGTCATAGAATAGGCGCACGGATAAAGGTGCATTTCGTGGAGGTCCTGAAAGGTATAAATATTCGTCATAATTCTGCGCGAATGGGGGTTGTTTTTAAGGTCGTATAAAACCCTGTCCACCTGATCGAACATACCCTCTTTATACTCGTGCTTAACCGCGAGCTGATAGCCGTACGCCTTGCCGATAGAACCCGTTTCGTCCGCCCAGCTGTCCCAGATATGGGAGTTGAGGTCGTGAACGTTGTTTGATTTTTTCTGCCAAATCCACAAAAGCTCGTCCACGGCGGATTTAAAAGCGGTGCGGCGAAGAGTTAAAACAGGAAACTCCTTCTTCAAATCGTATCTGTTTACGATGCAGAATTTTTTTACTGTATGCGCGGGAGTGCCGTCCGCCCACACGGGACGAACGGGATAATCGGTATCCCAAACGCCGTTTTCCATAATATCCTTGCAATTTTCGATAAACACCTTATCGGCGTAACTCATATATTTTTACCTCTGTGATTTTTTCTTTTTTTGTTCCGCAGATTTTTGCCGGCGAAAAGCACGCAACCGCGTGGTAAGATGCGCCGTTACCCTTTTTTATTAAACGAAAAGAGTAGTTCGTATTGCGGTAGCAGGCGACCAAGTCCGAAGGGCGTGTACAAAATAGTACACAACCGAGGACGCGAGAAGCACGCAGCCGCAAGACGGGCTGCTATATTCGTTTAAAATCAGAAGGCGTCTTTCTCCTGCTTCTTCCACCGCCTGCATATAAACCTTTCCGTTATCCAGAGCGGAGTGACTGCTTCTAAAAAATACATAAACTTATTGAAAAAACCGGGGATACATTTCACCTTGTTTTTTCTGCTCGCTTTTAATGCCTTTTTCGCTATATACGAAGCGGGTTTACTCGAAAGCTTTCCCCAAAGCCCCTGCCCTTTTATATCCTCTATTATATCGGGGCGTGTGGGTACGCCGCCCGGCATCACCACCGTCACGTTTACGTTTTCCGATTTCAGCTCGTAATGAAGTGCGGTAAACAGATTTATAAGCATCGCCTTCGTCGCCGAATACACCGCAAAATACGGCATAGGCTTCGCGCCCGACATACTCGCTATCGTGATAACCGAGGTTTTTCCTTCCGCCCTTCTTTTTAACAGCGCGTGCGTAAGCGCGGTGGTCGCTTCCGCGTTCACCCGAAGCTGAAACAAAAGCTTTTCTTCTGTATACTTTAAAAATCCTTTCTGTATATCCACGCCCGCGACGTTTATTATTCTGTCGAACTTTAAGCCGCGCTCGTCCATAAAAGCAAGCATATTTTTACGCGAATTTTCGTCCGTCAAATCGCAGGGGAAATATTCCGCCGCGCCCGCGCCGAGAGAAAGCAGTTCATTTTTAAGAGAAACAAGTTTTGCTTCGCTTCTGCCCGTTATAAAAATTTCCGCGCCCTGCATTGCCATTTCTTTACAAAACGCTTTGCCGATGCCGCCCGTTGCTCCGCTGATAAAGGTATACGCCATTTGTTTTCGCCTCGTCCGAACGCTACATAAAAGCATTCGTCATTTCGTAGTCAGAACCTTGCTCGTAACGCCCGCTATCATACCGAGCTTACCCGATAAACTGCTTATTTTATCCTGCGGCGCGTCCAGAATCACGCTTATCACGTTCACCCCGCGCGCTTTATACGGCACGCCGAGTCTCGCAACCGCGTATTCGCCGAACTCGTGCAGCACGGCGTTCACTTTTTCCGCGGCGGAAAAATCGGATATTATTATCGCAAGCACCGCAAGCTTATTTTTTACGTTTGCGCTACCGCTTTCCTCTTTCACGATATTCCCGCGCTCCTCATTCTCGCTTATAACCGTAGTTTTTTCGGCGGCGTTATTTTCTTTAATCTTATTTTCCGTATCGTCTTCCTCCCGCTGACCGAAGAGTATAACAAAAACGCTATGTTTTTTTATAACGTTTTGATCACTTTTTTAATATTGTATCACATTCCCCCGCTTTTAGCAAGGATATTTCAGAATTTAAACCTGCCTTCTTTAACGGCTTCGCGCAGCTTATCTATCGCCTTTTTTTCTATGCGGGAAACGTACGAGCGTGAAATTTTAAGAAACCGCGCGACCTCTCTTTGCGCGTAATTTTTTTCGCCTTTAAGTCCGTACCGAAGGCATATCACCGTATATTCCCTTGCGGAAAGCTCGCGTTTTAAAAACTCCAAAAACTTTTCGCGTTCTATGCTTTTATCCACCTGATAGAAAACGGCGTCTTCCTTTTCGCACAAAAGGTCTAAAAGAGTAAGCTCGTTGCCGTCTTTATCCGTTCCCACGGGATCTGTCAGCGACACGTCGTTCTTAAACTTTTTGTTCGCGCGAAGAAGCATTAAAATTTCGTTTTCTATGCACCGCGCGGCAAAGGTCGCAAGCCGCGTTCCCTTACCCGTTTCGTAAGTATTTACCGCCTTGATAAGCCCTATGCTCCCGACCGATATAAGATCGTCCGTTTCCGCCGCGCCCGAATATTTTTTTACGACGTGCGCCACGAGCCGCATATTGTGTTCGATGAGCTTGTCGCGCGCTTCTCGGCTTCCCGCCTTCATCGCCGCAATCGCTTCCGCTTCTTCCTCCTCCGAAAGCGGCTTCGGAAAAGAGCTTCCCGATAATACCGTTCCCGCGAAAAACGAAATCTTGCCTAATATAAAGAAAAATAATTCCGCAAACACCTTATAACCTCCGCCGCCGCGCGCAAATTCGGGGTTTACGCCCACGCGCGTACGCGCATATTTTAAAGATTACTATTATGCTTACGCAAAAAATCCGCCGACAATGAGTTACGGCAAGTCCGTTTTTCTTCTCTTTTGCGGAAATTTCTCGTTAGGCGCGAGTCTCTCCTCGCAAAAAATTTCGGTAATCAATAAAAAAAATGCGAGAGAACTGTCACAAAGCGGTTTACAAATAAAATTTTTATGATACCATACGGGTGGCGTTTGGAAAAAAACTCGGGAGGTGAACGACGGCAAATAACCGATACTATATATGCGAGTCGTCTTTTTACGAAGAACTCGGCGAAAAACTTCGATCGGAAAAGCTTATTGCGTTACCCTTCTGAAAGGCAGGTGAAATATGTATTTCAGCGTGACCGATTTCTTTTCTTCTTACGGCAAGCTCACCGTCATTACGGCTCTGTCCGTCGCCGCGGCGACCGTTTTTACCGATAAAATAATCTTCGGCAAAATCGTAAAAAAGGTTATGCCCGATCCTATGAAGAACTATTTACCGCTCGCGGTCTCTATCCTTGCGATTTTTATCGCGGACATGATTGCGAAACGCGCTTTTGCGTTCACCGCGGAAGCCTTTTATTCGGGGCTTATCACGGGAACGTTATCTACTGCGATAGTCGCGGCGGTAAATAAAATTTTCAGAGGCGAAAAAATCACTTTAAGCGTCGCTTCGCTCTTTATCGAGGGTATGCTCGAAGGCGTGGTGGACGAAAAGGATATGCGGGCGGTGGTTTCCGTTATTACCGCCATTCTGGAAGACGCTGTCTCCGACTCCGAAAAGGAAAGCGAAATAGACGCCGTACTTACGGAAAAATCGGTGAAAAATCTTTCAGAGGCGGAACGCGCCGCGCTTATCCGCGTCATAACGGAAGGCGTGAAGGCGATTTACCGCACCGAAAACGCGGAAAAAACCAAATAACGGCTTTTTATTATCGCTTTTATAAGGGTTTATACGCGAATTTCCGCGTGCGGAAAAACACGGGCGGGAGAAGTCTCTTTTACGGGGCTTCCCCGCCGATTTTTTATCTCGTTTTTTTCTTTCGGTATTTAAAAACATTTTTTTCAATCGGTTGTTTTCGGAACGAATTTATGCTATCATTATTTTACGCTTACATTTTGGAGGACGGTTTGTTGAGAAAATTCGAGATTTCAACCGATTCTACGGCAGATCTTTATCAGAACGAAATTAAGGAAAAAGAACTTTTCTTTTTGCCTCTTACCTTTACGCTCACGGACAAGGGCGTTATCACCGAATACAAGGACGAATTTTCCCGCCCCGAGGAATATTCGGAATATTACGACAAGCTCCGCACGGGGGTACTCTCCAAAACGAGTATGAACAACCCGTTCGTTCACGAAGAGCATTTCCGCAAAATGGCGGAAGCGGGCGTTAAAGACGCGGTGCATTTTACCATAAGCTACGGACTTTGCAGAACGGTGGACGTCGCGCGCGAGGCGGTCGAAACGGTCAAAAAAGATTTCCCCGATTTCAACTGTTATTGTGTGGAATGTTCTACCACCACGATAGGTCAGCTCGCTATGGTAAACGTTGCCGCCGATATGCGCGACAAGGGCAAAACGGCAAAGGAAACGATCGATTATATCGAAAGCGTCAAGCGCAAATTTCAGCATTTCGTTATCGCGGACAGCCTTATCTATCTTATGCGCGGCGGCAGAATTTCCGCGGCGAAAGCGGCTATCGGCACGGTGCTTAACGTTAAGCCGATTATTATTTTCAATAACGAAGGAAAGCTCGTCAACTACAAAAAGGAACGCGGAATGAGGAAATCGGTATCCGCTATCGTAGATGAATTCAAAAATTACACGCTGAACGCCGACTACCCTATCGTATACGTCGGACATACGGACAATAAAGAAATGGCAGAGCTTCTTTATAAGGAACTGAACGAGCGTTACGGACTTACGCCCGAAATTCGTATGATAGGACCTGTTATCGGTTCGCACCTCGGACCTAACGCGGTGGCTTATGCATTTCTCTCCAACGAGGACCGCCCTATGTAATATACTCTCATATTTCACCTGTCTGAATTTGAGAATAAAACAGAAAATTATTTAAGAATAAAATAAAAGGATAACCCTGCGGGCGCAATTTTTTGCGCCCGCAGGGTTGTTTTCATTATGTTTATCGCCGAAAAACTTCTCCGTAACCCGTTGCGGTTTGGCTCGGCACTTCGGAATTCGACGGTATTATGCTTCCGCATTGAAGGGTACAGAATTCACCTATTTTTGCGTTATGGTTCACTATCGCTCCCGCGCACACGAACGTTCCTCTATTGACTTCGGAACAAGCGTTGACGACTGCGAAAGGTTCTATAATAACCCCTCCTTCTATTTTTGCCGTTTCAGAAACAAACGCCGTTTTGCTTATAAGCGACGGGATTTCAAATCCGCTTTCGGTTAAAATATCGTAAAATTTTTCTCGCGTATCGGCATTCCCTATCAAAACGGCGGCATAACCGTATTCGGCTCGGAAAGATTTTATCTCGGAAATTGTACCGATCGCCTTTTCGCTTGCGTCGTCGATAAAATCGATTTTCCCGAAATTTCCCGTTTCCTTTGCTATCTCTTTAACGACGTTGCCGTATTGCCCCGCGCCTATAATCAATAAATTTCTTTTCATTATCACAAAAATTTTTATAAGATTCGACTGCGAACCCGTCGTTTTTTCAATCATCTTTCGCGGTAATATTGTGCCTATTTTAAATTTGATAAGACATAGGATCGATAAAGGATCCCCCGTATCGGCTTTAGGAAAAATCGCGGTTTACCCGCTTCTACTCAACTTTACAAAAGCGCCGCGAACTCTTTTTTCATTATATTCTGATGATAAAACAACCTCGGCTTGCCTCCCGACACGCCTCTTTCCCTTTATGCGTTTTTACATCTAACACTATACTTGGCGAACTTATTTTCTAATCAGTATAGCATATCGCTCATAAAATTACAAGCAAAATAAACATTCGGTACAAAATTTCGACAGTTTTAAGCAGTGTGAAATAGTTCTCACTCAACGACTCGACATAAATTCGGCGGCATTAAACAAGTCAATGCCGCCGTCGTTCTTTATAAATTATGCATGGAAAATATAATCGCTGTCTGCAACGTAAATTCTATAATCGTTTTACCGGCTAGCCTTACCCGACTGTTATTTTGTTTTTAGCGACTTACCCGATATGATATTATTTGCGTATAAAGAAGGTTTTTAAGTCACGGAATAATCGCTAAAAACCCGCTCGATATAGTCGTTCACCGCAATCACGAACGCGAACACGGAACGGCTCTTACCAAAGATGAAGAAAGAATTTTGTTATCCGTTCCTAACGAAGAAGAACGACTTATGTTCGCCGTCGCTCTTTACACGGGAATGCGACCGAACGAATACGAAACGGCAAAAATCGACGAAAAATTTATCGTTTGCAAAAACAGTAAACGAAAGAACGGTAAAGTAGAGTACAAAAAGATACCTATCTCGCCCATGCTCGCGCCTTTTCTTATAAACCTTGAACGACTTCATTATCAAGCTGCTTTTTTCGTTCTCTCCAATCAGGCATATGAATGGTTAAAAAAACATAAAAATCTTTGCTGTGATTTGAATAAATCAAGTGAGTTAACTCATGGAGAATTACGTATTGTATACAACGAATATCCGCTTTAAGAAGATATTCATTCAAAGTGATCTTGTCTTTTGAAGGAGTGCAACTGCCCCAAAGGGTTTTCATTTTTCTTACCAAGATTTTAGGCTGATTCAACCCATATTTTTTGAAAATTTTTTGATATAGATTCTCCGTTTCAGATTGAAAGATATCGCTGGCGGTATTTCTCCACCATTGATCAAATAACTTTTGAGCCTGTTCTTCGTCAGAAATATCTCTCAAAAAAATAAATATTTTTTTCTCATCCAGTTCTACTTGCTCGGTTAAAGATGCTTCTTTATAAATGCGAACATCTTTTCCTAAAAGTTGAGTTGAAGAACCACTTCTGATGCTTAATAAATTGTTATATCCGCTTGATTTTTTGTATTTTGTTATCTTATCGTCAATCCACTCTATGTGATTATTAAGAAAAGAATCAATCCAATCAAAAGGAACCGTCATCGGCACAGACAAAACGACATCCAAATTTCTAAACACCTTCAAATGTACATTTTTGATGTTTTTTCGTATTATCTGTACCGATACTTGTCCGTTGATTGCTCCCAAATCTAATATTATCGTTTCCATTAGTATCTCGTTATTGCAACTTTCATTATTTCGTCAATCATCAAGTCAATCACATCCACATTAGTTTTATCGATAACAAATCCGATTTGGTCACACATATCAAATAGGCAGTCATCTAAAACTCTGTGAATTTGCTTGTGAACAACTTCGTTATGCTTCCAATCTCGCTTAGCATTATCGGAAACCGCTTGCTTTATGATTCTTGCGTTATCGGCAATGGCTTCCTCTAATTCATGTGTAATCTCGAGTTCAGTATTAGAACGAAGTATGGTAATGATCGAACCATAAAACGCCTTTGCGTCTCCATCGTTTGCTATAGATGCCGGATAGTCGCGTTTCATTATTCCATGTCTAAAATCATCCGCCATTGCTTCCATCATTGCCAAATACTTGTCTTCATCTCGACTTTGATCATATTCCGCTAAAGTCTTCTTGATCTTTGACGAAAATTCCTCGAATTTTAATGGGTCGTCATACCGTATTTGTTTAAGCTCCGATTCAATTCTCGTTTTAATTTTATCCGCTTTGACATTGTTGGGATCGTTGCTGCCCAAGAGTTTTGCCATAGCATCCTCATCGCCGAGATACACAGGTTCAACAACGATTTTTACCTCTGTAGCATTTACAAATGTATCAAGTAGGTTTTTTACACCTGTCTCATACTTTGTCAGATCAATCTCGTTGTCATATCGCTCAACAACTGCATATCTGAGTTTGTTAAAAAAGAGGTAATCGCTACGATATTTCTCAATCAAGTCAAGCCCAACCTCAACAAATACACTTCTGTTTGTAAGAGCACTGTTCAAAAGGTTTGCAAAGGTTTTGAGTCTATCATAGAACTCATTTCTTGTGATTTCATCTTCAAGTTTGCTCTGCCAAACCTCGGGTGGAGCATTCTTATCAATGCCCACAAACATATCTAAAAGCTGTTGATGCGCCGCTTCAAGCTTATTTTTTTCATCTATCGGACCGAGAATAGCATCTTGAATATCATCAGGATCAAACTTGTTCATCTCAGATTCGGCATCGTCATACATATCGATAGCAGACTTTAGTTTTCCGAAAATGCCCCAGTAATCCACGATAAGTCCAAAATCTTTTCCCTTATACACTCGATTCACACGGGCTATTGCTTGAAGCAAGCTATGTTCTCGCAAAGATTTATCGACATAAAGAACTCCTGCAACGGGAGCGTCAAATCCCGTTAGAAGTTTATCTTTAACAATGAGCATATTGATATCACCTTCGGGATTTTTGAAATCACTACAAACGGCGTCGTCGTATTTCTCATCGTTATCACCAAAGAGTGGTTTCACTTTCTTATCATGGTATTCTTTGATCTTCTTAATAGCCGCAGACGTGCAGTCATCATCGTCACCTTCACGCTTGTCTCCAAAAGTAATAACAACACGGGGATTTATCTTACCCCCGGGGAGATTTACCAATACATTATACATATCGACTGCGGTTGCTCTTGAAGAACATACGACCATCGCTTTCAATCCTTTTGGTAAGCAATAATTGACAAAATGATCGTAAATATCAAAAGCAATCAAATTGATACGGCTGCTGGCTTCAGCCAGTTTTGAAAATTTACTGTATTTTTCTTTGAGCTCCTTCTTTAATTCATCGGTTAAATTTTCTGTTAGACTTTCAAAATATGCGTTGATTGTATCCGATGGATCATTTTGTTTTACCTTTCTGCCTTCATAAACCAGCGGGACCGTAATCTTATCTTCTATTGCTCGCTTCATAGTATAGCTGTGGATAGGAGCACCAAACTTTGCATAAGTGTTCTTCTTTTTAGAGGCAATCAAAGGCGTTCCGGTAAACGCAATCAAAGTAGCGTTAGGGAGAACCTCACGCATATAATTATACATTGCACTATATTGAGAACGGTGTGCCTCGTCAATGAGAACATAAAATTTATCGCTATCCGGTTCAAGGTAACGATTTCGACATACCGTTTCAAATTTGTTGATAAGGGTGGTAATAACCAAGTTGCCCTTATCCTTCAACACAGCTTTCAAGCCTTTACCTGTTGCCGCTCTGACAGGAGCCATCTGTGAGTTGGCAAAGTTATCTCTTATTTGTTTATCAAGGTTAATACGGTCGGTAACAATAACAAAACGAGGATTTTCTTTCGCCTTCTCAAATTGTATCTTGCGAACGAGCATAACCATCGTCAAACTTTTACCGCTTCCTTGGGTGTGCCAGATAACGCCTCCTGTCGAATCGCTGTTATCAATACCATTAATACGGTTCATCGTATTTTGAACAGCGAAGAACTGCTGATGACGGGCAATCTTTTTAATATTGCTATCATAAAGAATAAAATCACGCATCAACGTCAAAAGACGTGTATGGTCAAGCATAGAAGCACATACACGGTCTTGCTCGGTGACATGTCCATCGGGGGAGCATCTATCACATATCTCTTTTTGCCAACCAATATTTTCCTCTCGCCACTCAACAAAATAGTCGGCTGTTGTTCCGCAAGTGCCGTACAGCACCTTGTTAGGATTCATCGCCATAACAAGCTGCGTGTACTTGAAGAGGTGAGGAATATAGTCGGGCATCATATTACGAACATTCTGCAATACGCCTTCCTTTACATCAACGCTTGATTTTTTGCATTCAATAACAACCAGCGGAATACCGTTTACCAACAAAACAACGTCAGGACGGGCATATTGACCGTTGGGGCGTTCTACGCTGAATTCTTCTGTAACCTGCCAAATGTTGTTTGCCGGATGTTCAAAGTCGATATAAGAAAGGTCAAAAGATTGGCGAACGGGAATATCCTTATCAAGAACAACGTTTTCTTCAAGGCTGATGCCAAGCGTCAAAAGGTTATAAACCTCTTTGCTCGCCATGGAAAGACCTTGAAGCAAAGAGGCATCCAGTGCGTTTACGGCGCGCTGAACGGAGTCTCCTGAAAACAGAAACTCATATCCCTTATATTTATAAGTCTGCTTACTCAAAAATCGAATCAATTCATCGGTAAATATCACCTTTGAAAGACTGCCTCGTTTTTGTTCGGCTTCGCTCCTTGAAACGTATGTATATCCCATTTTCTGCAAGAAAGATATCAATCGATCTTGACATTCGGGGCGTTCGTTGAAAATATAGTGATTCGGCATTTTTTGGGTCCCTCTTTATTGCTTTTTGCTTTCAAGCATTTTCTGCGTTTTCTTTACGCTGTCGAGAAAATCTTTTTCGACCTGAGATAATTCATTTGCTGTTTGCTTGCGATAAATGTCATACTCCGTTTTTGCTTTCTCAAGCGCCATCTCGTGAGATATGCTTCCCGCATTTTGTAAAACTTCGCTATCGCTCATATGGAGAAAATCATCAAGCTTTGCAACCCAATCCCTCATTGTCATAGTTTTACGGCGAAGTGCCTGCAATTCCGCGAAATCAAGATACGCCGAAGTAATGACATTAAGCTCTTTCAGTTCCTGTTCGGTCAAATAGTTTTTTGCGATGGCAATTTCAGACCTTTGAGGTCTGCTTCCCTTGAAATTTGTAAGTCCCATAAACGGTTTTTTACTATCCGCTCTTAAGTAAACAATTTCAGGCGCTGTATGCTTCGTTACGGCAAAATGCATTTTGTTTTGAACGGTTTTAAAAAATAAAATACTTGTTTCTGCATTTTTGTCATAATCAACGCTCGTAGCATATATATCAAGTATTTGGCGGTAAAACACTCTTTCGCTTGAACGGATATCACGAATTCTATCCAACAGCTCTTTGAAATAGTCTCCGCCACCGGATGACTTCAATAAGTCATCATTCATAGCAAATCCTTTAATAAGATACTCTTTCAAGATGCTGTTTGCCCAGATACGAAACTGAGTACCTCGCAGGGATTTAACGCGGTAACCGACGGAAATAATTACGTCAAGATTATAGTAATGCGTGTTATAGGGTTTACCATCTGCGGCAGTTGTCAAGAAATCCTTGACAACTGAATTTTCGTTCAATTCGCCTTCCTTGAAACAGTTGTTTATATGGTAACTGATATTTTGCTTTGTTGTTTGAAAAAGTTCTGCCATTTGTGCCTGGTTAAGCCAAACGGTTTCGTTTTCAAGAGTAACGTCAATTTTTGTCAAGCCGTCTTCGGTTTGATATATTATGATTTGGTTGTTATCCATGTAAATCGCTCTCCTTTATTCTGATAAAAGGTATATCCTATTTCCCTTGTTCGTCGAGTTTTATTTTTCGTAGATCGTCAATATGGTTACGAACCCATTCTTCAATCTTTTTCTTATCACTTGATTTGCTTTACTGTTAAGTTAATCAACCTAAAATCATCAAGATAAATTGATGCCAAAAGGGGCAGAAAAGACCTTTGCGGCACCAGAATACAGATTAAAAACATAGGATTATCATAAACGCTCATACTCTTACAATCCCGTTCAGTAAATATTTTTGTAGGACTTTTTGCTGCGCTTTGATTTTTCCCACCTTACACTGATAAAGGGTGATAAGGTGGTCAAGATTATTGAAAAAAACACCTATCTGTTCTTGCTCGCTGGTATTATATGTTGTAATGCAGTTGGTATCTGCCAAAATGCTATAATATCTTTTATAGCCTTCACTTTGTGGCTTGTATCTCTCTAACAACGATAGCAAATAATATCCATCGGTATCTTGCTGCCCTTTAACTATGCGAATGCCGTCCGTTGCAACAAAAAACGGGTGTTGAGGTTTATAAAGAGACAAAGTATGGTCGCCAAAAATCACCACATCCTTATAATCGCCACAAGGCGTTCCATTGGCAAACCCAATGACGGGTTCATTGCCCTGTTGAATAATTTCATATTTTCCGTCCGGTTCAGGCTCTTTGAGAAATTGCTTAAACGGAAGTGTTTGGAGTAAATCCCCCAACTTACGCTGTTCCCAAGCATCGGTGAAACCTTTGAATCTCCATTCAGGCACTCTTTCACCTTTTTTGGGAAACATTTTTTTCAACCATATCGATTTTAGTTGTTTCAGTTTTTCTATATATTGATTATACAACTCAATCGCCTCATCCCATTTCATAAGGATTTCGGCGATTTTGGATTGTTCGTCGGCGGATTTAGGATAGGCAATCTGAATTTTTGGCAAGGTTTTCCGAGTTACACCATAAACTTTAAAACCTGACGCCAACCGTTGAAATTGTTTTCTTACGCTTTCTGGCGCTGTAATATACTGTTTGTACCATTTTTCAAGGCTATTATCTTTTGATTTTCCGAAAATGACATGCAAGCCTGCAATAAAAGGTTCGTTATCGGGATTATCAATCAATACGGAACGAGACGTGCCATCTAAATCCTCCGACGCATCAAGAAAGGCTATGTCTCCATCTTCCATAAGATAAGCCTCACTGCCTTTTAAAGTTACATCATATTTAGGTAAATGCTCATACTGCGCATGAGAAACCACATTGAAAGAACCTCTGTGTAAATCTCCGTAATGAAGGTAGGCATGGCCTTCTTCGCCCAGCTCTTCACGAGATTTTCCAAGTCCGCCATAAAAATCGAACAAGTCTCCAAAGGTTTTGTTTTTTATCCAATCACACGGAAAGATGCCAAAATCGGTCTTTTCATAACCGCTTGGCACTTCGCCGTTATTCAGTTGGGTTATGCGTTGGTTTATTTCTGATATCATAATACTTTGACCCTTATATAGAATAGCCCTTCTTTACTGTTGCAAGAAATGTAAGATACATTGTCTCCCTTATTAAAACAGTACCTCAATTTCTTTGCAAACGCTTCTTGGGTCAATTCTGTATCAAAAAGATATGTTGACTCAGTTATCTTTTCGGCAGATGTCTCAGCAACAAACTGATAAAACCTTTCATAGCTATTTCCATTTTTCACATCATACGTAACTATTCGTTTCATAATAACCTTACCTTTTTCCGGTTTTTTTGCCTTGATTCATCATTTCAGCAAAACGAGCAAGTTTTTCAAATCCATCCGGGTTCTCTAATGCCTTTAACGCAATTTGCATACCTAATTGTTCAGAAGACGATTGTCCGGTGCTATTATCTTGAGCTGCAATAGCAGTTGCTTGAGAAAGTTGAGCTTTACGTAAAAGTTCTTCTTCTGTGATTTTTGTGGCTAAACCTTGTGGAAAATAAAAGTGTTTTATGTTTTCCCAATCTATACTTTTGTATCCAATATTTTTTGCTATTTTTTCTAATAGTTTTAAGTATTTGTCATTAGTCGTGCTTGCAAGCATAGGATTTGTTGCTCCAGCATCGGCTGCATTTAAAAAATCCGTCCAGGCTTTCCTCACATCGGAATCTTTATGAAAAATGACTTCTACTTTGTTTAATGCTTCAACATTTTCTTTATCAGCAATTAAATACCTATGAGACATTAGAATTTCAAAAATACAAATTTTCAATTTTCTCGTTTCGGATACCCTTTGAACAATTAAAGTGATAATAGTCGCAACAAGCCCAGACCCCACAGCTGCGACAATAATGCTAACAATATCCATTATATTTCTCCTTTAGTTTAACCCTAATTCTTCAAGATATTTTGCCATCTGCTTCTCAACTTCGGCAATTTTAATTTTTAAGTCCGCAATTTCTGCATTCACCTCATCAATATCTACGATTTCTTCTTCCTCGAAGGTATCAACGTAGCGAGCAATATTCAAATTGTATTCATTTTCGACGATTTCATCTAGTGTTGCTACATGACTATATTTCTCAATCTCAGCATTTGCCCCGTTTCGGAATGCTTGATAAGTCGTGACTATCTTTGTAATATTTGCAGATTCTAGCACATTTTTCGCCTTGTCCTTCTTAAATTCCTTGGACGCATCTACAAAGAGAATGTCCGTCGTTTTCCTTCCTTTGCGGAATACAATAATACACGCAGGAATAGACGTGCCGTAGAAAAGGTTTTCGGGAAGCCCGATAACTGCATCAATCAGATTTTTTTCTATAACGGTCTGCCTGATGCGACCTTCGCTAGCGCCACGGAAAAGAACGCCGTGAGGAGCAACTGCTGCGACTCGACCGTTACCGCTCATACTTGCAATCATATGAAGAAGAAACGCCCAATCTCCTTTGCTCGCCGGTGGAATCCCCATATCGAAGCGATGCCAACGATCAAGATTTGCCTCCATCTTAAATTCTTTCTTTTTGGTTTTCTTTTTGCCGGAATCCGTTTCATCATCGTCTACGGAGACCTCTCCTCCGGGATTAAAGCCTTCTGCCCACTTATCTTTACTAAACGGCATATTAGCTACGATACAATCAAACTTCATCAAGTTTCCGTCGCTGTCAAGGTGTTGTGGGTTTGCAAGTGTATCACCCCACTTGATATTCGCATCTTTGATGCCGTGAATAAACATATTCATTCGTGCCATAGAGATAGCGGAGCTGTTTACTTCTTGACCGTATATCTGCACATTGTCAAAGCCGCCTTTACGAGCCGCGCGGATTAAAAGGGAACCCGAACCGCACGTCGGGTCGTATACACGGTCATTCGCCGTGGGAGCGACGATTTGTGCCATAATTTCCGATACCTGTTGAGGAGTGAAGAAACTCCCTGCTTTTTTCCCCGCCAGTGTGGCAAATTCGCCTATCATATATTCATATGCATCGCCGATAACGTCAGCAGGAATCTGCCCTTCCTTCGTCTCTATGTTGCGAGGTCTCAGGTTGAGATTTGCAAAGTCATTCAAAAGATTGCGAAGAATAGGATTCTTCTGTTCCTTTTTACCCAAATTGCTTTCACTATTGAAGTCAATGCCACGGAAAATACCGTTTAGAATTGCATTGGAACTTTCAATACCCGTTAATGCTTCGCTGATTTTGTTTCCGAGATCAGTAGCAAACTGATTTTCAAGAAGATAATCAAAGGTGTCTTCATTCTTAAGCGTAAACGGAAGATTATCAATCTGTCTTTCCAGACGAATGCCTTCATATTTTTCTTTCAAATCGTCAACGCTTT
>CAKQRD010000005.1 GCA_934271275.1 uncultured Clostridia bacterium
ATCTTCTTACAGTATAGCAGATTTCTGCCGTTCTTGGAGAGGAACGTTAAAAACTACTACTATTTAATTATACGAGGGTTGAAAATCAACGATATTGCAAAGCGATTGACAGAAGAAGGTAAAGAAACTCCGCAACTTTACGCTATGAAACGAGGATTAAAATATCGCGGCAGAAGTCCGTATCCGGAGATATGGAACAATTCTACGATACGATATATTCTCGTTCAAATGGCATATACGGGCTGCACTGTCAATTTTCAGACCTATCGGAAGTCGTTCAAAAGCAAGAAAATGGCGTTTCATCCGAAAAACGAATGGAAAATCTTTGAAGGCACTCAGCCGGCGATTATAGACCGACAAACTTTCGATACCGTGCAAAAAATGCGGGAGCATAAAAGAGTATATATAAAATCAAACGAAACGAATATGTTTTCAGGGCTTCTCTATTGCGCCGATTGCGGCGGATTGCTTACGATTCAGCGATACAAGAAAAATCACGATTACGACCATTTTTATTGTTCTACCTATCGCAAGAAAAAGAAAGGATTATGTACGCCGCATCGTATCCGTGTAAAAGACTTAAAAGAAGTCATTTTACAAGATTTGCGCAAAACCTGCGAATACGTTGCTTTTCACGAAAAAGAATTTATAGAAAACTACCTGAAATCCACAACGGCGGAACAACAAAAAGCACAGGCGAAAGCCAAAAGCGAATTGTCTAAAACTACTGCGCGGATAGAAGAAATCAACGGGATTATCCGTAAACTCTATGAAGATAACGTAAAAGGCAAAATGACAGACGAACGATTTGATTTTCTTGCTAAATCCTATGAAACGGAGCAAGCGGAACTACGGACAAAAACGGAAGAATTAAAAAAGATCATCGCCGCAACCGAACAGGACAACGATAACCTTAAAAAGTTTTTAAAAATCGTAGAACACTATCTTTGTATCGAAGAACTGACTCCGGAAATACTGCATAGTTTTATCGATAAGATTTATATTGACGAATCGGAAATTTTCGACGGTAAGAAAATGCAGGGAGTTCGCATTGTTTACAATTTCGTAGGTGCAATAGTATTGCCGCAATACTGTTATTAAAAAACGGGGCTAACGAGTAAATCGGTAAAATACGCCGATTTACTCATATTCCCCAAGATTAAGTATCATATTGCGAATGCAATACAAAAATTTATTTTTGTAAGCCGTGCAATGTTATAATATAAGCGAGAAAACTTGCTCGCAAGGGTTTTCGAGCGCCATATTTCAACGAAAACGGCGATTTGGCGAAGACAAAGCGCCAAGGCAACGGCAGTTGCCGACAAAATTCTATTTTGTCTCGTTTCTATGTTATAATATAATATATTGTTCCGTATCGTGGGGTGTAAGTCTTTATAGTCTTTTATATTTATATGCTCGTATACGTTCGGTTATATGCTCGGTGTTTGCCTGTAAAAGTCGGGGGGATATAACGAGATATATAAAAAATTAAATAAATTCCTTATAATATTTCCCTACGAGTGCGGTCACGTCGTCCCAAGAAACGTATAACTCGCGAAAGGCGTTTTCGCCGATTTCGGCAAGTTTTTTCGGGTTTTGCAAAAGCTCGTAAACGCCGTCCGCATAGCCGTCTTTGTCGAAGGTAAAGCCGTTCTCGCCGTTCTTTATAGTGGCGGCGGTGACCGAATCCGTTATAAACGCGCCCGCAAGCTTGTGCGAAGCGGCTTCCACCTGAACGATGCTAGAAGTATCGTATAAGCTCGGGAACAAAAACAAATCGGCGGCAGAGTATATATCCATAAGCTCCGCCTTGTCCGAAACGTATCCGAGAAGCCGACATTCTTCTGAAACGCCGTTTTCCTTAATCCGTTCTTCTAGCCGTTTTCTGTCCGGACCGTCTCCCACGAACAGCATTCCGAATTTCGCGCCGCGTTTTTTAATCTCGCCCAGAACGTCGGCAATGAAAATAATGTTTTTCTGTTCCACGAGTCTGCCTACGAAAAGAAGGAGGGAAATATCATCGCCGACGCCTAATTTTTCGCGCGCAGCTTTTCTTTCCTCCTCGTAATTTTCGGCGCGGGGGAAGGTCGTGCCGTTGGGAACGAGCCGCACTTTGCCCTTATAACCGTATTCTTTAAGAACGCTCGCGGTGGAATCGGTCATCGTCCACGCCTCGTCGGCGGCGTTAAAAACCTTCATAACGCGTTTTAAAAGCGAACTTACCAGCCACTTGCTTTTCACGTTTTTCTCAAAATCCTGCCGATATTGCGAGTGAAATGTGGCAATCATAGGGATTTTGCGTTTTTTCGCGATTTTTCTCGCAAGCTCGCCGGTAAAAAACGGCGAATGAACGTGAATGAGGTCGATACGCAGACTTTTCAGAAGTTTTTTCGCTTCGCAGTCGAAATCGGGCGCGGGGATCTGATAGTTGAGTTTTTTGGAAAAGATACTGTTTACCGCAAGTACGGGATAGGACTTGACGTAAACCTTGTCTCTGTAATCGGGAACGAGCGCAACCACGTTAAAGCCTTGTTTTACGAGGCTTTCCGCGTAGCTGTTCATAACGTTTACCACTCCGTCGAAAGAGGGATAATAGGTGTCGCAAACCATAAGCACGGTTTTTTTGCCGTTCTCGTTGCACTCCTTTATAAACGCCTTTTCGTAATTTTTATATTCTTTTGAATTTTTTTTGAAAACGTGAGAATAAGATTCGTTCATATAAATTATGATAGCACAAAAGCGCGGGGTTGTAAAGAGAAAAGACGATTTAATTATCCGCAAAAACGAACGAATATGAACGAAACGCGCGAAAGCGTTTACGAACTTTTGTAAAAGAATGAGGAAATTTAATATAAAAACGGAGGGAAAATAATATAAAATCGGCGGAATAATAAAGGTCGTCGGAAATGATAAGGGGCGGCGGAATAACGAAGCGCGGGGCGAAAAGTTTTCGCCCCGCGCTTCGTTTGAGCTTTGTGTCCTGCGGATTTGCCGCTTCGCGTCATCCGCGCCCCGCGTTAGCGCGCCTGCCCGCCGCACAGCCCGCGCACAAAGAGCCGCGCGCCCCGCGCATTCAGTTTTTCCGCACTCCCGAACAAAAAATTACGCTTTTCTCGCGAGGGTAACGTTGTCTTCCGTGCGGCTTCCGAGAGCGGAAACGGGATTCTTTTTCGTTTCAAACCTGTAATCCTTGCCGAACTTCTTTATATGCTCCTTTACTACTATATGGCTCGGCAACTTTTCGGGGTTTTTAACGTTCATATTCTGATACTTAAAGAAATTCGCGGTTTTCGGCAGGTCGCGAATATCCGCGTAGCCGCCGTCCTTTCTCGTATAAAGCACGGTTTTGGCAAGAACCTCGCGTATATACGGAATATTTCCCTCGAAATGCAGAAGCTCGGGGAAGTCTCCGCCGCAGGTATAAACGGCTTGCCACGGCTTTCCCTCGTACTTAAAAAGCAGCTCCGCCACGCGCTGTAAATGTCCGCACTCTTCAAGGTAGCGTTTATAGTAAATTTCCTTGATATATTCGTCCGTTTCGTCCATATAGCAGCTGTAATATAAATAACATTCCGCGTATTCGTGCATAAGCCAGCATTCGAGCGGGGAAGCGGTCGTATCTATAAAAGAACCGTATTCGGTGACGTGCTGTTCTTCTATCATCGCGATTTCCGAATACAGCTTTTTGCCCGTTTCGGTGGGGTGGAAGCCCGCGATGTTCATATAAAAATTCATCGTCTGCTGTTCCGCCGCGGTAATGATGCTCGCGACGAGTTTTGTGAACGGATCGGCAAGCTCGCGCGCGATATGCGCGTTAATCTCGTCGAACGGGTGACGCGGCTCGGAAACGGTAGGTCTTGCGGGGGTGATTTCGGTATATCCGCCCGTCAGCGAGTTGGCGTCTACGCCCTCTTCGGTTTCGAGAAGGTTGGCGAACCTGTAAAGGTGATCGAAGTCTTCGAGCAACGCGAAATCGAGCGCGTTTTTTAGCCTTTCGTCCTTGACGTGCTTTGCGAAAATCGCGGTAAGATCGACGGCGAGCTGTTCGTAACCGATAGTCGTTTCGAGGTTGGTTTCGTCAATGGGTTTAAGGGCGGAAATAACCTTCTGCTGTTGCTGTTCGTGCCGCCTTATCAGCGCGATTTCCTTTCTCAAATCGTCGTTATTGCAGCTGCGGTGAAAATTATGCAGAAAATAAGTCTGCTCGAATTCCGCGCCGTTCAATAAAATGACGCGGGTTTTCGTGTACGGGGAAGCCTTCTTTTTGTCGTAAGGCTTCGGGGAATACTCTTCCGCGCTCATAAATTTATCTGCGGGCGCGGCGTTTTTTTCGGTGAACGGGTTAATTTTGTTCATAAAAATCTCCTTTTTCGGACTATGACCGACTTTCACGATTATTTCCGTTTTAAGAAAAAATATACGGAAAAAGCCCGCGAGGAAAGCGCGATTGAGAGTTTAACCCGAAAACCCGCGAAAATTGCGACGAAATAAGGTAAAAGTTTTTAAAACGGCGTTAAAATATTTGCCAAAATTTTTCGGTTATGCTAAAATATACGCGTTAAAAATTCACACCCGAGCGTTTGCGGGCGTTCGTGATCCCGAAAATCCATTGTCAATCGGGAAGGTAGTCCGCACAAAAAGCCGCGCGGGGAGGAGAAAACGGAGGCACATTTATGGCAGTAATCACTATGAAACAGCTCCTTGAAACGGGAGTGCATTTCGGTCACCAGACCAAACGCTGGAATCCGAAGATGAAAAAGTACATCTACGGCGAAAGAAACGGTATTCATATCATCAACCTCGAACAGACCGTTGATCTTATCGAAAACGACGCGTATCCCTTTATCGTAGATCAGGTTAAGAAGGGCAAGAGCGTACTCTTCGTCGGCACTAAAAAGCAGGCGCAGGACGCTATCCGCGAAGAAGCGGAAAGATGCGGTCAGTTCTACGTCAATTCCAGATGGCTCGGCGGCACGCTTACCAACTTCAAAACCATTCGTTCGAGAATAGACAGACTCAACAAGCTCAACAATATGGAAAAGATGGGCGAGTTCGAGCTTCTTCCCAAAAAGGAAGTCATCAAACTCAAAGCGGAAAGAGATAAACTCGAAACCAACCTCGGCGGAATCAAAGAAATGAGAGGTCTCCCCGGCGTTATGTTCATCGTCGATCCCGATCAGGAAGACATCGCGGTTATGGAAGCGAGAAAGCTTCACATTCCGATCGTCGCAATCACCGATACGAATTGCGATCCCGACCTTATCGACCACGTTATCCCCGGTAACGACGACGCGATCCGCGCCGTAAAGCTTATCGCTTCGGTTATCGCGGACGCGGTTATAGAAGCAAATCAGGGCGAACAGTACGAAGAAAAGACGGAAGATGTTTCCGAGACCGAAACCGCGGAAGAAGCCGTCAACGAGTAATTTTTTCGGAAAGCTTTTAAAACCTTTTCGGAATATAAATTCAGGATTATAGAAATCATCAAAAGGGAGGATATATAATTATGTTTACAGGAAGCGACGTCATCGCGCTCCGTCAGAAGACCGGCACAGGCGTACTCGATTGCAAAAAAGCACTTACCGAAACCAACGGCGATATGGAAAAGGCGGTTGATTACCTTCGTGAAAAGGGTATGGCTACCGCGGCTAAAAAGGCTTCCAGAATCGCGGCTGAAGGTATCGTTGCCGCAAAAATAGAAGGCAACACCGGCGTTCTCGTAGAAGTAAACTGCGAAACCGACTTCGTTGCGAAGGGAGACCAGTACAAAGCGTTCGTTGCGGACGTTGCGGACTACGTTCTTCATAACGACGTAAAGGATAACGAAGCTTTGGCGGAAGCTAAAAAGGAAGAAACCATTGCCGCGACCGCGAAAATCGGCGAAAAAATCGCTATCCGTCGTTTTGCGAAATACACCGCCGAGAACGGTATCGTAGAAAGCTATATTCATATGGGCGGCAAAGTCGGCGTTCTCGTAGAAATCGACGGCTGCACCTGCGAAGCTACTCACGAGCTTGCTCACGACGTAGCTCTTCAAATCGCTGCGGCGAAGCCCCTTTACCTTACCGAGGAAGAAGTTCCCGCGGACGTTATCGAAAAAGAGAAAGAAATTCTTCTTGCTCAGATCGAGAACGACGAGAAGCTTAAATCCAAACCCGATGCGGTTAAGCATAAAATGGTAGAAGGCAAAATCGGCAAGTATTACGACGAAAACTGCCTCTTGAAGCAGGCGTTCGTAAAAGATCCTTCAGTTTCCATCGAAAAGCTTGTAATAACATATTCGGACAAGATGGGCAAAACCCTTTCCATAAAGAGATTTACCCGTTTCGAGATGGGCGAAGGCTTGGAAAAGAAGAGCAACGATTTCGCGGCGGAAGTCGCGGCGCAGATGAAGAAATAATTTCATACGCTTGATGAAAGCGCGTATCCGTTTTTCGGGTACGCGTTTTTTAATGCCGTTACTTACGATTATTTACCGTTATTTACCGTTATAACGCGCGCTTTTAATGCGGCGGGTTGCGGCTTCGCGGAGGTTCTATGCGCGTTTTTAATGCGGCGGGTTGCGGCTTCGCGGAGGTTCTATGCGCGTTTTTAATGCGGCGGGTTGCGGCTTCGCGGAGGTTCTATGCGCGCTTTTAATGCGGCGGGTTGCGGCTTCGCGGAGGTTCTATGCGCGTTTTTAATGCGGCGAATTACGGTTTTGCGATTATCGCACGCGATATTTTGTCGTAAGAATAAAAAATGTTCATTAAATCGCGGCGAATTTCGGTTTTCGCATAGACAAACGCAGTAAAATAGTATATAATAGTTAGCGGAATAAAAAACGAAAAAGCCGCGGGGCGGAATGCTTTCGTGCGGCGGCGTGCGAAAAGGCGCGTAAGAAAAAGGAGAAACAATGGATAAGGCTATCTACAAGAGAGTAATAATCAAGCTTTCGGGCGAAGCTCTTGCGGGAGAAAAGGGTAACGGCATAGACGAAAAGATTCTGGACAGCGTTACCGATCAGCTCATAGAGGTTAAAAATCTCGGCGTAGAAATAGGCATAATCGTCGGCGGCGGCAACTTCTGGCGCGGCAGACAGGGCAGAGAAATGGACAGAACGACCGCGGATCATATGGGTATGCTCGCGACGGTCATCAACGCGCTCGCCATTCAGGACGCGCTCGAAAGAAAGGGCGTTCCCACGAGAGTTCAGACCGCGCTTACCATAACCCGCGTCGCAGAACCTTATATATTAAGAAAGGCGATGTCGCACCTAAATAAAGGCAGAGTAGTAATATTCGCCTGCGGAACGGGCAACCCGTACTTTACCACGGACACGGCGGCGGCGCTCCGCGCGGCGGAAATAGACGCGGAAGTATTGCTTCTCGCAAAGAACGTGGACGGCATATACGATTCCGATCCGAAGCTTAATCCGAACGCGAAAAAGCTTGAAAGCATAACCTATAAAGACTTTATCGCGCAGGGCTTAAAGGCTATGGATACCACTGCGATAACCATTTGTATGGAAAACGACATACCCGTGCTTGCGTTCGGGCTGTTCGAGGATAAAGCTTTGTATCGCGCGGTCACGGGCGGCAAAATAGGCACGCTTATCAAAAACTAAAACCTAAATTTATAAAATAACGAAAATTATCGATATTTAAAAAATCAAAGATAAGGAGAAACAAAAAATGGCAATCGAAAACGAACGTTACGAAGAAATTATGATGGAAACCTTGGAAAAGACCGAAAAAACGGCGTCCGTGCTTAATTCCGATTACGTCACGATAAGAGCGGGGCGCGCGAATCCGCATATTTTAGACAGAGTTCTCGTCGATTATTACGGAACGCCCACGCCGATAAATCAGGTCGGCAACCTTTCCGTCACCGAAGGCAGATGTCTCGTCATCGCGCCGTGGGACGCTTCTATGCTTAAAGTTATAGAAAAGCAGCTTCTTGCGGAAAACCTCGGCATCACCCCCGTGAACGACGGTAAAGTCATAAGACTCGTGTTCCCCGCACTCACGGAAGAAAGAAGAAAAGAAATCGTTAAACAGATAAAGAAAATGGCGGAGGACTCCAAGGTCGCCATAAGAAACGTCCGCAGAGAAGCTATGGACGCGATCAAAAAGATGAAGAACGATAAAGAGCTTTCCGAGGACGAACACGCCGTTTGCGAAAAGGAAATCGACAAGGTAATAAACGAAGCGATTGCAAAAATAGAAAAACTTTACGCCGACAAAGAAAAAGACGTAATGAGCGTATAATGGAAGAATCTAAAATTCCCGCGCACGTCGGGATAATAATGGACGGCAACGGAAGATGGGCAAAAGCGCGCGGTAAAAAGCGCGCTTTCGGTCATAAAGCGGGGGCGAAGAACGTGGACAGGGTAGTTACCCACGCGTTCGCGCGCGGTGTAAAAACGCTTTCCCTGTACGCGTTTTCCTCCGAAAACTGGCTTCGTCCGAAAGAAGAGGTCGAAGAGCTGATGCAGCTTTTAGAGATCTATTTCAAAAAATTCATAGGCAAAATAGTTAAAAACGACGTCCGCCTGAACGTTATGGGGGACGTTTCCGCGCTGACCGAAAATCTTCGCGAAATCATAAGAAAGGACGAGGATGCAAGCAGGAAAAACGAAGGACACGTTCTTAATATCGCCGTAAACTACGGCGGCAGACAAGAGGTCGTGTACGCCGTGAAAAAGCTTCTCGCAAAGGGCGAAGAGATAACGGAAAAGGGTATATCCGAAAATCTTTACACGGCGGAATTCGGCGAACCCGACCTTATAATACGCACGGGCGGGGATATAAGGCTTTCTAATTTTATGCTGTATCAGGGCGCGTACAGCGAGCTGTATTTCACGGACGTTTTGTGGCCGGACTTTGACGAAGAAGAGGTAGATAAAGCGCTTGCAAGCTTTTCGAGCCGCAACCGCCGCTTCGGCAAGGTGTAAAGACGCGGAACGGGAAGAACTCTAAAAGATAAAACGCAAATCACCTGCACTCATACATACGCATGGCGGAACGCGAAAGCGGTCGGCTTCGTCGGTCGGTATCGTCGGTCGGCGTCGTATCGGGGCGGCGTTTTGTTTAGCGGCTTTGTCGGACGGCGTCGGGCGTCGTCGGCGGTAAAATCGTCGTGTCGGAGGCGAAGGAAAAAATGAAAATAAGAACAATATCCGGCGCGTGCTTCGTCGCCATAGTTACGGGCTTCTTTTTGTTGAGGGAATTCGTAAGCTTTTGGCTTTTCGATATTCTCATATGGTTTTTCTGCGCGGTCGGCTCGTTCGAGGTTGCTCGCGCGGTCTTGCCGTTCACCGAAAAGCGCGCGCTGATCCCAAGCGTGATATTCGGCGCGATATACGCGCCCGTCTATATGATTGTCGAACGCTTTTTATGGAGCGGCTACGGCTGGCTTGTAATGCTCGGACTTACGATAGCCGTTCTCGGAGTAACTTTCGAGGTGGCGGGCGGTGCGGACAACGCGAAAAAAGGCGTGATCGCGCTCCTTCCCGTGGTATATCCGTCGCTGTTTATACTAACGTTTCTGATGAACAATCATTCCGAACTCGGATTTATAGCCCTTCTTCTCGTGTTCGTCATTTCCCCGCTTTCGGATACCTTCGCATATCTCGTGGGAATGACTTACGGCAAGATAAAAAAGGGGAACGTAAAAAAGCTTTGCCCGAAGCTTTCGCCCAACAAAACGTGGGCGGGCGCGATAGGCGGCGTTATCGGCGGAACGCTCGGTTCGATACTCGTGTATCTGATATTCGATCCGTCGGTGAGGGCGGCTTCTCCGATACTCGCGTTTGCGATAATCGGCGTAATCGCAAGCGTTCTCACGGAAATCGGCGATTTGTTCGAGAGCTTTGTAAAACGCCGCGCGGGGATAAAGGATATGGGCAAAATAATGCCGGGACACGGCGGCGTTATGGACAGAATAGACGGAATGAGCTTTGCAAGCGCGTTTATTTTCTTCGCGTTTCTAATAATATAAAAGATTGAAAAAAATACGATATTTTAAGGTGTTTGATATGGAAATTCTTAATAAATGCAACGAAAAACAAAAAGATATTTACGGCGCGGCTTCCGTTACGATAGTTTTTTTGGGCGATTCCGTAACGCAAGGCTGTTTCGAGTGTTATAAAAAGGGCGAATCGATTGATACGATTTTCGACGCAGCGAGCGCATATTCCGCAAGATTTAAAAACATGCTGAACACGCTTTATCCCAAAGTTCAGATAAACGTTATAGACAGCGGTATAAGCGGCGATTCGGCGAGCGGCGGAATAAAGAGATTCGAGCGCGACGTCGCGCGGTTTTCGCCCGACCTCGTCGTTATAGGTTATGCGCTCAACGATTCGACGTGCGGCAAAGGGTATGCGGACGAGTACGAAAACAATATGAGAGAGCTTGTCTTCCGAGTTAAAAAACTCGGTTCGGAATGCGTGCTTTTAACTCCTAACGCAATGTGTACGGGAACGAGTCCGCATCTTACCGAATTTATGAAAGGGCATGCAGTGAATCTTGCAAAGTTTCAGAACGACGGCACGCTCGACGAGTTTGTGGAAAGGATACGCAAGATAGGTAAAAGCGAGGGCGTACCCGTTTGCGACGTATACGCGGAATGGAAGAATATGTTGGCGGCGGGCGTAGACGTTACCGAGCTTTTGGCAAACAAGCTCAATCATCCCACGCGTGAAATGCACTATTTCACCGCGTTTATGCTTCTTAAAACGATTTTGGATAATTAGTAAACGGGCGAAAAGCGGCTTCCCGAAAAAACTTGTAAAAATCTGCAAAAACCGTAAAATCTGTAAAATACCGCAAAAACCTGTTCGCAGGTTTTTGCGGGGAAATAAAATTCGGCGCGGCGATACGTTTTCGTATCGCCGCGCTTTCTTTGAATATCCGATTATAAAAGGTTAAATAAAATCGACCTGCATTTCGGTAAAATTTTTGTAGCGCTTGCTTTTCATCAGAAGTCCGCTTCTTTCTATGAAGAATTGATCGACGGCTTCCCACAAAAACACCCAAGCGAAAATATCAACGCACTCCGTCCAGATTTCGCCGACGTGGAGGGCGGACAAAATAAACATAACCGCAAGCGCGATAACGCCTATCGCGGTAAAAAGCACGGAAACAAACGTTTTTCTTTTAAGCTCGCGTTCGATTTCCGAAAGTTTCAGGTCGTAGTGGTTTTTGATTGCCTCCTGATAGCGCGGTTTTTCCGCCTCGTCGATGCATTCGGATTTTATATCGAGCGTAAAAGACTGGTCGGGGTGAAAGGCTCTCGCGGCGTTTTCGAGAAAGTCTGCCACATCTTCGGAAATAACGGGCTTGCCTATTTCCGAGTATTTGGAAAGGAAGTCCGCGTCGTCGGAAACGCTCATTCCTATGGTTTTGCGCTCGCGCGTGAGCGGGTTTTTGATTTTCATATCGTTCTCCGTTTTTCGTGTCGTAAAAATTTTCTATAAAACTATTCAGTTTTCTAAAATAGTATCACAAAACGCCCGAATAGTCAAA
Organism: uncultured Clostridia bacterium; assembly: GCA_934271275.1. GTDB lineage: Bacteria > Bacillota > Clostridia > Christensenellales > Borkfalkiaceae > UBA1259. The sequence goes on from CAKQRD010000005.1 coordinate 11,511, forward strand.
TTTTTCAAAACGAATAAGAGAATATGAAAACAATCGGATTTAATTTGTACCTATTTTACGCCTGAGTACTTAGTTTTGTCGGAGCGGTCTGTAAATTACCTGCAAATTCTCCGTAAAACGTCTGCGAATCGACGGTAAATGATGAAAAAACGCTTGACAACCCCGCTTAAAATCTATATAATATCAAGGTGTAAAGGAAATTTGCTTTACACGAACGGGTTTCTTTATGGAAAAAGATCTTTCGCTTACCGAATTGTTCGATTTATACGGCTGTCTTCTGACGGCGCGGCAACGCGAATTGTTTGAATCATATTATCTTTTCGATCTGTCTCTCTCGGAAATAGCCGAGCCGGAAGGCAAAACGCGGCAGAACGTATACGCCGCGGTAAAAAGCGTAAAAGATAAGCTGCACGAGTACGAGGGGCTTTTGAAGCTGAAAGAAAAATCGGACGCGCTGTTAAGACTTGCGGAAAGTCTGAAAACGGAAAACGCGGGGGCGGCGGCAAAAATAGAAGAAATCGTCGAAAAACGCTAAAACGCCGCAGCCGAATTTGCAGAACGCGGGTAAAACGCCGCGATCAGATTTTTTGATAGATTTCGCCGCATACAACGGAAACGCTAAAATGCCGAAAATCGATAAAAACGCGCAATTCATTGCGCCGCAAAAGCTAAAAAACTATTGAAAATTCAAAAAAACGGGTAAATAAATGGCACTCTTTTCCGGACTTTCGGAAAAACTGAATCACGTTTTCAGCAAGCTGACAAAGCACGGCAGGCTTACCGAACTCGAAATCAAAACCGCAATGCGCGAGGTGCGTATCGCGCTTTTAGAAGCGGACGTAAACGTCGGGGTTGTCAAGGATTTCGTCGCGAGGGTTAGCGAGCGCGCGGTCGGACAGGAAATATTAAAAAGTTTAAGCCCCACCCAGCAGGTTATAAAGATAGTCAACGAAGAGCTTATCGAGCTTATGGGAACGACGGGCAGCAAACTTGCCGTTTCGGATACTCCGCCGACCGTTATAATGATGGCGGGACTTCAAGGCGCGGGCAAGACGACGCTCGTTGCAAAACTCGGAATGTACCTGAAAAAGCAGGGCAAAAAACCCCTTCTCGTCGCGTGCGACGTGTATCGTCCCGCGGCTATAAGTCAGCTGAAAACCGTAGGGGAAAGAGCGGGCTGTCAGGTCTTTGAAAAGGGGCAGGGTAACCCCGTAAAAATCGCCAAAGAAGGCGTCGCGTACGCAAAATCGTATGGCTTCGACACCGTGATAATAGATACCGCGGGCAGACTTCAAATAGACGAAGAGCTGATGCGGGAGCTTGAAAAAATCAAAGCGGAAGTAAATCCCGCGGAAATTCTGCTCGTCGTGGACGCTATGACAGGGCAGGTCGCGGTAGAGGTCGCAGATACGTTCAATAAGCGGCTCGAAGTTACGGGACTCGTTCTCACCAAGCTCGACGGCGATACCCGCGGCGGCGCAACGCTGTCTATCCGCGCGGTGACGGGCAAACCCGTAAAATTCTGTTCGGTGGGCGAAAAGCTCGGCGATTTAGAGCCGTTCTATCCCGACCGTATGGCGAACAGAATACTCGGAATGGGCGACGTGCTTACCCTTATAGAAAAGGCGCAGGACGCGATAAACGAGCAGGACGCGAAAAAACTCGAAAAGAAATTCCGCGAAAATTCGTTCACGCTGGACGACTACTTAACGCAGTTCGAGGCGATGAAGAAGATGGGCGGAATCAAGGACGTGCTTTCTATGCTTCCCGCGGGAATGCAGGGCGGAAAGTACAAGATAAACGAAAACAGCGTAGACGAGAAGAAGCTTCTTTCTATGAAAGCGGTTATCCAGTCTATGACGAAAAAAGAGCGGGAAAACCCGCAAATCATCAATTCTTCGAGAAAGCAGAGAATAGCGAAGGGCAGCGGAACTTCCGTGCAGGAGGTTAACCGCGTGTTAAAGCAGTTCGAGCAGACGAAGCAGATGATGAAACAAATGAAAAACAATAAAATGTTTAAATTTTAGGAAATAAATTCCAAGGAGAACACAAAAATGGCAGTAAAAATGAGACTTACCAGAATGGGCGACAATAAATCTCCCTTCTACCGCATCGTAATCACGGACAGCAGAAACGCACGCGACGGCGCGTACGTCGATAAGGTCGGACATTACAATCCCAAAACCGTACCCGCAGAAGTAGTCATCGACGCGGATAAGGCGAAAGACTGGCTTGCGAAGGGCGTTCAGCCGACTGCGACCGTAAAGAACCTTCTCATCAATCAGGGCATCATTGCAAAACCGACAAAGCTTTCGCCTTCCAAAACCAAAGTCCGCAAATCTAAATAACGGGCAGGTGCAGTATGGTCGAGCTTATTAAATACGTTATAAACACGTTTGCCGAAAATCCGGACGAAGCGGAATACGTCGTTACGGAAAACGGCAACGTCGTTACCGTTAAGGTGACCTTGAATTCCGAAGATATGGGCAAGGTTATCGGCAGGCAAGGCAAGATAGCTAAGGCTCTTCGCACCCTCGTCCGCGCGGGCGGTCTTAACGAAAACAAGAAATATAATCTCGAAATCAAAGAGCGCCCCTCGAAATAATCGGGCGGACTTTTCGTGCGGGATAATATCCGAAAATTTTCGTAAAATATGACGGAAGAATTCAAGATAGGCATCGTCGCAAAGCCGCAGGGCGTGCGCGGCGAGCTTAAAATACAACCTTTAACCGACGATCCGTCGCGTTTTTCGCGGCTGAAAGAGGTGCTTATAGACGGCAGAGTTTATAAAGTCCTTTCGGCAAAAACGTTCGGCGGACAGGTTATAATAACGCTTTCGGGCGTAAACGACAGAAACGCCGCGGAATTATTCCGCGGTAAGTTTTTGTGCGTCAAAAGAGAAGACGCGGTGGAGCTTAAAGAAGACGAATACTTTATAGCGGACGTAATCGGGTGCAGGCTCGTTACCGAAAGGGGCGAACCGCTCGGCGAGGTTACGGACGTTACGAGCGCGAAAACGGATATTTTCACCGCAAAAACCGCAGACGGAAAGATTTTCAGATTTCCGTTCCTTAAAGACGCGGTCGCTTCGGTAGATGTTGCGGCGGGCGTTATAGCCTTAAAAAAGAAGCGTTTTTCTGAGATAGTTTTATATGAGGATTGATATTCTGACGCTGTTTCCGGAAATGTTCGCGCCGCTGAAAACGAGCATAATCGGCAGAGCGACGGAAAGCGGCAAGGTGGAAATCAACGTATACGATATACGCGAATACACGCTCGATAAGCACAAAAAGTGCGACGATTCGCCGTTCGGCGGCGGCGCGGGAATGGTTATGACCGCGCAACCCATAGTTTCCGCAATCACGGCGATAGATCCCGAACACGCGGCGAGAAGAATTTATCTTTCCCCGAAAGGCAGAACCTTTAATCAGAACGTCGTGCTTGAATACGCGAAAAAGGACAGACTGTTGCTACTTTGCGGGCATTACGAGGGCGTGGATCAGCGCGCGATAGACCTTTGCATAGACGAAGAGCTTTCTGTCGGCGACTACGTTCTGACGGGCGGAGAAATACCCGCGATGGCGGTGGCGGACGCGGTATGCAGATACGTCGGCGGAGTTATCAACGCGGACTCTTTATCGCAGGAAAGTTTTTCTTCGGGTATGCTCGAATATCCGCACTACACGAAGCCGCAGGAATTTATGGGGCTTCGCGTGCCGGACGTGCTTCTTTCGGGCAATCACGCGGAAATAGATAAGTGGCGGGCGCAAAAGTCTGCGGAAATCACCGCGGAACGCCGTCCCGAGCTTATATCGATCGAACGACCTGCAAATTCGGAGCGCGTAAAGTCCGATAAATAACTTTTCAGATAATAACGAAATAAAGGAGAAGCTATGCAGCACCTTCAATGGTTTCCGGGGCATATGACCGCGGCGATGCGAATGATGGAAGATAACCTGAAAGCCGTGGACGGCGTTCTGGTCGTTCTCGACGCGCGCGCGCCTAAGGCTTCGGTAAATTCCAAGCTTGATAAGCTGTTTTCGACCAAAAAAGTGCTGTACGTTCTCAATAAATGCGACCTTATCGAAAAAAAGGACGCCGACCGCACCGTACGCGCTTTTGAAGCGCAGGGTAAGACGGCGGTATGCGTAAGCGCGATGGATAAGCGTGCGGTAGACCTTTTATACGATAAAATCTTTTCGCTGTTAAAAGAGAAACTCGAAAGAAACAAGGAAAAAGGCGTATTTAAACCCGTGCGTATAATGGTGGCGGGCATACCGAACACGGGAAAATCCACGATCATAAACGCGCTGACGGGCGGGAAAAAAGCCGTCACGGGCAACAAGGCGGGTGTGACGAAGGGCAAGCAGTGGGTGAGACTTCGCGAGCTGGAACTCCTCGACACACCGGGTACGATGCCGCCTGCGTTCGACAATCAGACGCTCGCAAAGCATCTTGCGTATATCGGCTGTATGAACGACGCGAATATAGATATGGGCGATTTGTGTTTTGAATTTCTTTCGGAGATGAAAGAAAAATATCCGCTTTTGCTCAAAGAAAAGTACGGCATCGAAAACGCGGCAATACCTACGATAGAAATGATGGACGCGATCTGCGTGCGTCGCGGCTTTCTGATGCGCGGCGGAGATTACGATTACGACCGCTGTTCGCAGGCGGTTATAGACGACTTCAGAAAGGGCAGACTCGGCAAAATCTGTCTCGAATAGTTAAAACTAAAATGGATAAGTTGATTTACGAAAGAGAGCTTATAGGTCGCGGCTACAAGCTGATAGCGGGCGTGGACGAAGTGGGCAGAGGTCCGCTTGCCGGACCCGTCGTCACGGCGGCGGTAATTATGCCGACGGACGATATTATAGAGGGCGTAGACGACAGCAAAAAGCTTTCGGAAAAGAAAAGAGAGAAGCTTGCGGAGCTTATAAAAAGTAAGGCGATAGCGTATTCCGTCGCCCGGATAGAGAGCGAGGAAATAGACGAAACAAATATTCTTAACGCAGTCAAAAAGTGTATGTATAATGCGGTAAAGAGCCTTACGATTATGCCAGACATAACGCTTGTGGACGGGGTGGATTTGCACCTTCCGATCCCTGCGGAATACGTCGTCAAGGGCGACTCGTTAAGCTATTCGATAGGCTGCGCTTCCATCGTCGCAAAGGTGTATCGGGATAACCTGATGAAGGAGTACGCGAAAGAATATCCCGAGTACGGATTTGAAAAACATAAGGGTTACGGAACGAAAAATCATATAGAAACGATCAAGGAGATCGGACCTTGCAAATTACACAGAAAAACTTTTATAAAAAACTTTTGGGAAGAGCGGGAGAGGTAAAAGCCGCCGAGTTTTTGAAAAAGAAGGGCTACGAGATAACGGACAAAAATTTCAAAACGCGGATAGGCGAAATAGACGTTATCGCGAGAGACGGGGAATACGTCGTTTTCGTGGAAGTGAAAACGCGTACGGACGATTCGTACGGCGCGCCGTCGGAAGCGGTGGATTATAAAAAGCGCGAAAAGTACAGACTCGTCGCGGCGGAATATCTGCAAAAGCACGAGCTTACGGACGTGCCTTGTCGCTTCGACGTGATAGAAATAGAAAACGGAAAAATAAATCATATAGAAAACGCGTTTCAGGCGTGAAAAACGCTTGCAAAATAAATTTTTTTATGATATATTAGATAAGCTTACGGGCGTTCCGCTTGCGACAAAAAATCTCAAACCGCAATGAACGTTTAGTTATTTACGGAGGTATAAGCACAATGAGCAGCGTTATAGAAGCTATCAACAACGAAAATTTGAAGAAAGAAGTTCCCTCTTTCAACGTCGGCGATACCGTTAAGGTTATGGTAAAGGTTATCGAAGGCGACAGAGAAAGATTGCAGGCTTTCGAGGGCGTGGTTATCGCGAGAAAGCACGGCGGCATTTCCGAAACCTTTACGGTAAGAAGAATGTCTTTCGGCGTAGGCGTAGAAAAGACCTTCCCGATCCATTCGCCCAAGGTTGCGGACATCATCGTTACCAGAAAGGGTAGCGTCCGCAGAGCGAAACTTTACTATCTGAGAGAAAGAACCGGTAAAGCCGCAAAAGTTAAAGAAAGAGCGGATAAGTAATCAAAGAAAAAACGAAAGAGCTTGCAGGGCGATCCCCCGTGCAGGCTTTTTTCTTTCTTGCGGAAAAGCCCGATTGTCTTTTGCTTTTCAACCTTCGCCGAAGTTCGGGAGCATAGTAGCCTTCATTCAAACCCGACCGTCGGACAGCGGTCGATTCGGGCGCGGTCGTCCTGATTCGACGTCGATGTTCCGAGCAGGTTATATTCGGCCGCCTGATAGCGGTTATAGAACCGCGTCGAGTTCGCCTCGCCACCCGTGCCGAGGGATAGTCGCTTGGAAAAATCTTCGACAATTCGCGCAGTCCGTTCGGCGGTAAAAAAGGGCGGCGTAATAGTTTCGCAATCTTTCCGCAAACCTTTTTTCGGTAAACCCGCCGTCAAATATTTTACTTTTTTTTCTAAATATTATATAATCATTAGAATAGGGAACGAAAATCAAAGGGGACGGATAACAAATGATAGCAAAAACGGAAGCGTTTTCACTCACAGGACTTTCGGGGATACCCGTCACGGTAGAAGTGGACGTTTCTAACGGGCTTCCGCGCTTCGACCTCGTAGGTCTTGCGGATACCGCGGTTAAAGAAGCGAAGGAGCGCGTATGTTCGGCGATAAAGAACAGCGGCAGAAGCGTTCCCGCAAAGAAGATAATCGCAAACTTTGCCCCCGCGGACGTAAAAAAAGAAGGCTCGTCTTTCGACCTTCCGCTCGCAATCGCGGTGCTTAAAGCGACGGGGCAGCTCGTCTGCGATACGGACGACGCTGTGTTTATCGGCGAGCTGTCGCTTGACGGAAGCCTTCGCCGCGTGAACGGGGTTCTTCCCTCGGTGATTTCCGCAAGAAGCTACGGCAAGAAAAAGTTTATCGTTCCCGCGGGCAACGCGAAGGAGGCTTCTTTCGTAGAGGGCGCGGTAGTTTACGGCGCGTCAAGTCTCAAAGAGGTTATAGACCACCTTTCGGGCTTAAATCCCATCGCTCCCGAAGAGAAAAGGGATTACAGGTCGGAAAAGGGCAAAAATCTTTACGACGCGGATTTATCCTTCGTCAAAGGACAGGCGGTGGCAAAGCGCGCTTTGGAAATAGCCGTTTCGGGCGGACATAACGTATTGTTCGTCGGCGCGCCGGGAACGGGCAAAACGATGCTCGCAAAGTGTATACCGACGATAATGCCCGACCTCACGTTTGAAGAGGCTTTGGAAACGACGAAAATTCATTCGGTGGCGGGGCTTCTGGCGGACGGCGACGGACTGCTTTTAACGAGACCGTTCCGCTCGCCGCACCATACGGCAACCACCGTTTCGCTGACGGGCGGCGGACCGCACGTCAGACCGGGTGAAATAAGCCTTGCGCATAACGGGGTGTTGTTTCTGGACGAAATGCCCGAATATTCGCGCGCAACTCTCGAAGCTCTCCGTCAACCCTTGGAGGACGGCGTGATAACGGTGACGCGTGCGGCGGGAAGCGTAAGATACCCCGCGAATTTTATGCTTTGCGGCAGTATGAACCCTTGCCCGTGCGGCAATTACGGCTCGGAAGATAAGGTTTGTACTTGCAGTCCTTCGCAGATAGCGCGGTATAAAGCCAAAATTTCGGGACCGCTTCTCGACAGAATAGACATACAGGTCGAGGTTGACGGTGTGAAATACGCGGAGCTTGCCTCTTCCGAAAAGGAAGAAACGAGCGAGACGGTGCGCCGCCGCGTGAACAGGGTTCGCGAAATACAGAAAGAAAGATTTAAAGACGACGATATACTTACGAACAGCGATATGGGTGAAAAGCATATCGCGAAGTATTGCAGATTGAACGCGGATTGCGAAAAGGCTCTTCGCACCGCTTACGAAAGTTTAGGACTTTCGCCGAGAGCGAGAAGTCGTATAATCAAAGTAGCCCGAACGATTGCCGATATGAGCGAATCGAAGGAAATAGGGGTGGGGCATATAATGGAGGCAATCGGCTATCGCCATTCTTAAACGGCGTATAGCGGCATATCTTGTCACTGCGTGCTTCCGCACCCTCGGTTGTGTACCGTTTTGTACACGCCCGTCGGGTTTGCTTAACCATACTCGTTATCGTCATTCTGAGTCATTCTTACTTGACGGACATACGAAGAATCTCGACGCGGGAGTAACTTTTAAGACTTCGCGACGGACGAGTTTAAACGGCGTAAGCGGCATATCTTGCGGGTTGCTGATACGGGGCGCGTTTTCCGCTAAAACGAACGATAAAACAAACGGCTTAAAATTTCCGCTTGTAGGAGTGGTCTGCCGAATTAAAAAATTAACAAAAGAGGAACGGAGATGAAATATTCCGAAGGCGAAAAGCTTCTTATATGGCTCGATAGCTTTTTAGGTCTCGAATACCGCCATAAAGAAGCGATTTTCGACCTCGTTAAAGACAGCCCCGAAATCAAAAACGCTTTGGAGAAGGGCAGAGAATATTTCGTGACGGAGATCGGAGAAAAGCAATATTCGACGATAGTAAATTCCGCAAACGTCCCGTACTTTGCGTATATTATGGACGGGCTTTCGCGCAGAAACGTAACCGCGGTGACGATGCTTTCCGAAGATTATCCCGAGTGCTTTCGCAATATTCCGATTCCGCCGCTCGTTCTCTATTGCAAGGGCGACGTAAGCCTGTTAAAGGGCGAAAACTTCGGTATCGTCGGGAGCAGAAAAAGCTTGCCGCTTTCGGTCAAGCTCGCGGAAAATTACGCCGAACGCCTTGCGGAGGCGGGATTCAACGTCGTTTCCGGCATAGCGGAAGGCGTGGACGGCGCGGCGATAGGCAAGGTCGCGGGCGCGGGGTATAAAGGACGGGCGATAACCGTCGTTGCGGGCGGCTTCGACAACGTGTACCCGAAAAGCAATCAGGCTTTGTTTGAAAAGGTCGCGGAAACGGGACTTGCTGTCAGCGAACAACCGCCGGACGTTTCGCCGCAACCGTTTTTGTTTCCCGTAAGGAACAGAATAATCGCCGCGTTGAGCCGCGGAGTTCTGATAGTTTCGGGAGGTATGAAAAGCGGCACGCAGCATACGGCGCGATTTGCAGAGGACTACGGTAAAGACCTGTTCGCAATTCCGTATACGCCGAACGTGGCTTCCGGCGCGGGGTGTAACGATCTGATAAAGCTCGGCGCGCTTCTCACCGACACGCCCGACGATATTTTGAATTACTATGGAAAAGAACTGCACAAACGGGAGTTAGACCTTTCCGCGGACGAAAAAGCGGTTCTCGAAGCCCTGAAAAACGGCGCGCTCCACGCGGACGCGCTCTGCAAAATAACGGGCAAACGAATTTTTGAAATTACGCCGATACTTTCGGCTTTGGAGATAAAGGGCGCGGTCGCTAAAACGGGAACGAACGTATACGCGGCAACGCTGAATCTTTCGGAGGAGTAGAAAAAGGAAATGAATTTAATAATAGTCGAATCGCCGCACAAGGCAAAAACGATAGAAAAATTTCTTAAAGGCAACTATAAGGTAGACGCGTCGAAAGGACATGTCAGAGACCTCCCCGTAAACAGAATGGGGGTAAAAATCAAAGATAATTTCGAGCCGTTTTACGAAATTTCACCCGATAAAAAGCAGGACATAAAACGCCTTAAAGACGACGCCGCGAAAGCGGATAAAGTATATCTCGCAACCGACCCCGACCGCGAGGGAGAAGCCATTTCGTGGCACCTTGCGGAGGTTCTGGGGCTTGACGAAAACGCGGCGAACAGAATAGAATTCAACGAAATATCCGAAAAAGCGGTAAAACACGCGCTGGATAATCCGCGTAAAATAGATATGAACCTCGTGGACGCCCAGCAGGCGAGACGAGTTCTCGACAGAATAGTGGGTTACAGCGTTTCGCCCGCGGCAAGCTCACGCCTTAACGAAAACCTTTCGGCAGGCAGAGTTCAGTCGGTCGCGCTTAAAATGGTCGTAGACAGAGAACGCGAAATTCAGGCGTTCAAGCCGCAGGAATACTGGAACTTAAAGGCGGAAGTCGCAAAGAAAGGCGCGCAGGAAGAGGATAAAACCGCTAAATTCAAGGTTCTTCTCGTAGAAAAGGACGGCAAAAAGTATAAGCCGGCAAGCGCGGAAGAAGCGGCGGCGGTGGAAACGGAGCTTAAAGGCTCGCAGTTCACCGTTTCCAACGTGAAAAAGGCGGTAGTAAAATCTCACGCGCCCGCGCCGTTTATCACGAGTACCCTTCAGCAGGACGGCTCGATAAAGCTCGGGATAACCGCGCCGCAGGTTATGCAGATAGCGCAAAGACTGTACGAGGGCGTGGAAACCCCGCACGGCAACGTCGCGCTGATAACCTATATGAGAACGGACTCGGTGCGAATTTCGACCGAAGCGCAGAAAGCCGCGCTCGCGTTTATAGCGGAAAACTACGGCGATAAATACGTTCCCGAAAAGCCTAATTTCTACCGTTCCAAAAAGGACGCGCAGGACGCGCACGAGGCGATTCGTCCGATAGACGTGAAACGAACGCCCGAAAGCGTTAAAGACATACTCGACAAAAATCAGTACAGACTGTATAAGCTTATATACGAGCGGTTTATCGCCTCGCAGATGGCGGAAGCTTTATACGACAGCGTGGGCGTGGACGTGTGCGCCGCGGCTTACACCCTTAAAACGAGCGGCAAAACGCTTATATTCAAGGGCTATACCGCCGTGTACGACGATACGAAAAAGGAAGAGGACGAGGAGAGCGGAAACGCGCTTCTGCCGCCGCTCGAAGTCGGTGAAAACCTCGACCTTAAAGACCTTTTGAAGGAGCAGAAATTCACGAAGCCGCCGACGAGGTTCACCGAAGCAACGCTTATAAAGAATATGGAAGACAAGGGGATAGGCAGACCTTCCACCTACGCGACCATAATGGCGAAGCTTACGGACAAAAAGCGCGAGTACGTCAGAAAAGAGAAAAAATATCTCGTGCCGAACGACGTGAGCTATCAGCTTATAGACTTTCTCGTAAAATATTTCCCCGACATAATGAACGTGGGCTTTACGGCGAAAATGGAGGATAGCTTGGACGATATAGGCGAGGGCGGTAAGGACTGGCACAAGCTTATCGCGGACTTTTACAGACCGTTCGAGGAGCAGCTTAAAAAGTCCAAGGTGACGGACGTTCTGTGCGATAAATGCGGCGCGCCTATGATAATAAACAGCGGCAGATACGGCAATTATTACGCCTGCTCCAACTATCCCGAATGTAAAAACATAAAGCCCGTAAACGAAAAGGTCGCGATACCGACCGACAGAATTTGCGAAAAGTGCGGCGCGCCTATGGTGGAAAGAGAAGGAAAGTTCGGTAAATTCCTTGCCTGCTCCAACTATCCGACCTGTAAAAACACGATAAGTCTTACCGAAACGGCGGGCGTATGCCCCAAGTGCGGCAAGCCCACGAAGAAGATGACGAGCCGTACGGGCAAAGTTTTCTACGGTTGCTCGGGCTATCCCGATTGCAAGTTTATGAGCTGGGATATGCCGACGGGCAAGCTTTGCCCCGAGTGCGGAGAATATCTCGTGGAGATAGACGGCAAGGTTAAATGCTCCAACAAAAAATGTAAATACGTCGAAAACGCGGGCGGCAATACGGCAGGAAATACGGGCGGCGCTCAGAAAACAGTCGGCGTTGAAAAAACGAACGGCGCAGGCGGCGCAAGCGGCGCGGCGGAAAATAATTAAAATGCAGAAAGTAAAAGTAATCGGCGCGGGACTTGCGGGCGCGGAAGCGGCGTTGTACCTTTCCTCGCACGGCGTGGCGGTGACGCTCGTCGATATAAAACCGAATAAATTCACGCCCGCGCATACCGATAAAAATTTTGCCGAACTCGTCTGCTCGAACTCGTTGAAAAGCTCGGACGTATACGGAAACGCGGCGGGGCTGTTAAAAGAAGAAATGAGAAGGCTCGGTTCGTTTCTGATGGCGGCGGCGGACAAAACGAAAGTTCCCGCAGGCGGCGCGCTCGCGGTAAACAGAACGGAATTTTCCCGCATGATTACGGAAGAAATACGGTCGAGAGACAATATAGAAATCGTTTCGGAAGAAGCGAAAAAAATAAACGAAAGCGAGCTTACGATAATCGCAACGGGGCCGCTTACGACGGACGCGCTGTCGAATGCGATAAAAGAAAAGGTCGGCGGCGGCTTATACTTTTTCGACGCGTCCGCCCCGATAGTTTCGGCGGAAAGCGTGGATATGGAACGCGCCTTCATCGGCGACAGATACGACAAAGGAAACGGCGACCACCTGAACTGCCCGATGAACAAAGAGGAGTACGAGGCTTTTATCGAAGAACTTTTAAAAGCCGAACGCGCGGAGCTTCACGGCTTCGAGAACGCGGCGGTATTCGAGGGGTGTATGCCGATAGAGGTTATGGCGGCGCGCGGTAAAGACACTCTCCGTTTCGGTCCGTTAAAGCCCGTGGGACTTACCGATCCGAAAACGGGCAGATGGGCGTACGCGTGCCTGCAACTAAGGAGAGAAGACGAAGCGGGCAGTATGTATAACCTCGTGGGCTTTCAGACCAACCTGAAATTTCCCGAGCAGAAGCGTGTGTTTTCAATGATACCCGCGTTAAAGAACGCAGAATTTTTGAGATACGGCGTTATGCACAGAAACACGTTTATCAACTCGCCCGAGGCTCTTAACGTAAATCTGTCGCTTAAAAACGCGGAAAACGTTTTGTTCGCGGGGCAGATAACGGGAGTCGAGGGCTACGTCGAAAGCGCGGGAACGGGGCTTCTCGCCGCGATATACGCCGAACGAAAAATAAACGGAAAACCCGAAAAGCTCGTGCCGGAAACGACCGTTCTCGGCGCGCTTCTGAAATACGTAACCACGCCTAACCTTTCTTTTCAGCCGATGAACGCGAATTTCGGCATTATGCCGCCGCTCGCGGAGAGAATAAGGGATAAGGCGGAGAGAAAGAGAAAAATCGCAGAAAGAAGCCTTTCGGAAATCGAAAGGTTTAAAAAGGAATGCGGAGTGTAAATAAAACCAAAAAAGGAGACGAAAAATGACGGAATTTATGGGAACGACCATTTGCGCGGTTAAAAGAAACGGGCAAACGGCAATCGCGGGAGACGGGCAGGTAACGATGTCGCAGTCGATAATATTCAAGAACAACGCGGTAAAGGTGAGAAGGATATATAACGGCAACGTGATATTCGGGTTTGCGGGTTCGGTGGCGGACGCGTTCACTCTTTCCGAAAGGTTTGAAGAAATGCTCAACAAATTTTCGGGCAATCTTATGCGCAGCGCGGTGGAGCTTGCGGAGCTTTGGCGTTCGGATAAGGTGAGAAAGCTCGAAGCGATGATGATAACGGCGGATAAAGATACCCTTCTTATCGTCTCTGGAACGGGTGAAGTGATAGAACCGGAAGACGGCGTATGCGCGATAGGCAGCGGCGGAAACTACGCCTTGGCGGCGGCACGCGCGCTCGTTTCGGAAACCGATTATTCAGCGGAAGAAATCGCGAAAAAATCGCTTAAAATAGCGAGCGACATCTGCGTATTCACCAACTCGCACATAACCTGCGAGGTTATATAGAAAACGGCAAAAAGGAGTTTTAAAAGATGAATTTAACGCCAAAACAAATAGTAGAAGAACTCGATAAATATATAGTGGGGCAGACGGAAGCGAAAAAAGCGGTCGCGATAGCCCTCCGCAACCGTTACAGAAGAAGCCTTCTTTCCAAAGCGGATATGGAGGAAATTACCCCCAAGAACATTATAATGAAAGGACCTACGGGCGTAGGCAAAACGGAAATCGCAAGAAGACTTGCAAAGCTCGTCGGCGCGCCTTTCATCAAGGTGGAAGCGACCAAATATACCGAGGTAGGCTACGTCGGCAGAGACGTGGAATCTATGATAAGAGACCTTGCTGAATGTTCGGTGCGCCTCGTTAAGGAAGAGCGTTTCAAAAAGGTGACCGAAAAAGCGGGCGCGACGGTAGACGGCAAGCTCGTTAAAATAATCGCCGCGGCAAGGCGTGCGGACAAAGGCGAAACCCCCGACGCGATATTCGAGCAGAACATCGCTGAAGGGCTTAAAAAAGGCTATTACGATAACGAAATCATAGAAATCGACATCGTAGATACGCCGAAGCCTATGGAACTCGTGCCGGGCGGCGCGGAGATAAGCATAGGCAGCATATTCGGCGACTTTATGCCGAAGAAGCATAAAAAACGCAAGCTCACCGTAAAGGAGGCGCGCGAAATTATGCTTGCGGAAGAAGCGGACAAGCTTATCGACAACGATTCCGTGAACGAAGAAGCAATTCGCCGCGCAGAGCAGGAAGGCATAATTTTTATCGACGAAATAGATAAAATCGCGGCGAAAGGCACGGGTTCGGGCGGACAAGACGTTTCCCGAGAAGGAGTGCAGAGAGATATTCTGCCGATAGTGGAAGGCTCAACCGTAATGACCAAATACGGCGCGATAAAAACCGATTATATTCTGTTCATCGCGGCGGGCGCGTTCCACGTTTCCAAGGTGTCCGACCTTATCCCCGAACTGCAAGGCAGATTCCCGATAATGGTAGAACTTACGAGCCTTACGAAAAAGGATTTCGTGGAAATTCTGACGACGCCGAGAAACGCCGTCACCATTCAGTACGCAAAGCTGCTTTCGACAGACGGGGTAGACCTTAAATTCACCGACGAAGCGATAGAACTGCTTGCGGGGATAGCTGAAGAAATGAACGCCACGAGCGAGGACATCGGCGCGAGAAGACTGCACACCGTTATGGAAAATCTTTTGGAAGACGTTTCCTTTAACGCGGACGGCACGGGCAAAGAGGTCGTAGTGGATAAAGCTTTTATCGAGACTAAACTCGGTACGGGTAAAAACGGAAAGGACTTAAAGAAGTATATTCTTTGACGTTTTTGAAACAGAATCAAGTCGAAAATCAGGCAAAGCGACTGGTTTATAAAAATTTTCAGAATTAAAAAAACGAAAAAACGGTAAAATTTAATATTTTACCGAAAAATTAAAGGAAGAAAAATATGTTAAACGTCCCGAAAGGTACGAAAGACCTGCTTCCGCAGGACGCCTATAAATGGCATTTTATCGAAAAGACTGCGCGCGAGATAGCCGCGGAATACAATTTTAAAGAAATACGCACTCCCACCTTCGAGCATACGGAAGTTTTTCTTCGCGGAGTCGGCGAAACCACGGACGTGGTTAATAAGGAAATGTACACCTTCCTCGACAAAGGCGGCAGGAGCATAACCTTAAAGCCCGAGGGAACGGCGGGCGTCGCGCGCGCGTTTATAGAAAACGGTTTGCAGGGCGGCGCGCTTCCCGCAAAACTCTATTATATCACGAGCTGTTTCCGTTACGAACGCCCGCAGGCGGGGAGACTACGCGAATTTCACCAGTTCGGCGTGGAATTTTTAGGAGCTTCCCGTCCCTCGGCGGACGCGGAAACGATACTTCTCGCCAAGAACTTTCTTGACAGAATAGGCGTAAAAAACGTAACGCTCCACATAAACAGCATCGGTTGTAAGGAGTGCAGAAAGGAGTATCACGCCGCGCTTTTGAAGTATCTGAAAGCGCACGAAGAAAAATTGTGTCCGCTGTGCAGAGAGCGTATGGAAAAGAATCCGCTCCGCGTTCTCGATTGTAAGAACGAAGAATGTAAAAAAATCACGGCGGGCGCGCCCAAAATTCTCGATTATCTTTGCGAAGATTGCAGGTCGCATCTCGAAAAAACCGAAAAGCTTCTTCGCGAATCGGGCGTGGAGTTCGTTTTAGATCCGAATATCGTGAGAGGTCTCGATTACTATTCCCGCACCGTGTTCGAGTTCGTTTCGGAAGAAATCGGGGCGCAGGGAACGGTACTCGGCGGCGGAAGATACGACGGGCTTATTTCTTCGATAGGCGGCTCTGACGTGGCGGGCATAGGCTTTGCCGCGGGCATAGAAAGATTGCTTCTGGTTCTCGAAAACACGGGAGTCAAGATTCCCGAGGAGGGCGGCGTAACCGTCTATTTCGCGCCGATGGGCGAAGAGGCGAGCGAAAAAGCGTTCATTCTTACCGAAAATTTAAGGAAGCTCGGCGTGACCGCAGAAACCGACCACGTCGGCAGGGGCATAAAAGCGCAGTTCAAGTACGCCGATAAAATCGGGGCGAAGTTCGTCGGCGTAATCGGCTCGGACGAGCTGACGAAAAACGTCGTTAAGCTTAAAGAAATGTCGAGCGGCGAAGAAAAGGAAGTTCCGTTCGGGAATCTTGCGGAATTTTTCCGCAAATAACGGCAGCTCGCGGGAAATAACGGCGGAAGGCTGTTTGAAAAGCCTGTTTTTCCTACGGACGGCGAAAAAAATAGACCATAAAAAAACGTTAAAAAGCTATGATGAAAGAATACGTTATAGTGACCAAAGTGAGCGATGACGGCGGAAAAATCGCCACCGTAAAGCTCGATAAAAAGACCGAATGCGCGGGGTGCGGAATGTGCGCGTTCCCGAAAAACGCGGACAGTATAGAAATGAAAGCGGAAAACATTGCGGGCGCGGAAGTCGGCGACACCGTTTTAATCGAGCGGGAAAAGGACGGCAGATTGTTTGCGACGCTTATGGTGTTCGCCGTGCCGCTTCTTCTCATCGGACTTGCCGCGCTCATCGCGCTCACGGTCATAAAGAAAGAAATCTGGATATTATTGTTAAGTTTAATTTTCCTTGTTTCGTGGTATACTATTTTAGCGGCGATCGACAAAAAACTGCAAAAAACGAAAGGTTTTAGTTGGCGCGTCGCGGAGATTATCAAGAAAGGAGGAGAAAACGATGATAAAGGAGATAGCGGGGAGAGCGGAATTTGACGAAGCGTTAAGAAGCGATTCGCCCGTGCTTGCGGATTTTTACGCGAGCTGGTGCGCGCCCTGCAAAATGCAATCCCCGATACTTTACGAGTTTGCGGAAGCGGCGGCGGATAAAGTGAGAATAATAAAAATCGACGTAGACGCCAACGCGGAAACGGCAAGCGAATACGGCGTGGATTCCATACCTACGCTCGCGCTTTTCGTCGGCGGCACGGAACGGGAAAGAAGAGTGGGCTTAACCACCCGTTCGGAGCTTTCCGATATGCTCATAAAATATCTGTAAAAACAAAAACATCATTAAAAAATCGTTAAAAAATTAAAAAGTTCGCGGAGAACAACGCCGAGACGGCATAAAAAATAAAAACCGAATCGGCGTATCGTCCGCGATACGTATCGTCATACGGACGGAAGGTAAAGAAAAAACTATACGAAAGAAAAAATAACGGAAGGTAAAAGCAATGCAGTACAAATCGGCGTTAAGCCTTATAGAAACGGAAGTCGCAATCAAATTCATAAAGGACAGGTTTGAGCGGGAACTTGCAAAGGCGCTCGAACTCACGCGCGTTTCGGCACCGCTGTTCGTTTTTCCCGAAACGGGGCTTAACGACAATCTGAACGGCTACGAACGCGCGGTAAAATTCGACGTATTAACGCTCGGCAAAGAGGTGGAAATAGTTCAGTCGCTCGCCAAGTGGAAGAGAATGGCGCTCGCGAAATACGGGTTTAAGCCGGATACGGGACTCTATACCGATATGAACGCTATTCGCCGCGACGAAATTCTGGACGATATGCACTCGGTATACGTCGATCAGTGGGACTGGGAAAAGATAATAACCAGAGAAGAGCGCAAATATTCGTACTTAAAAAAGACGGTGAAAAAGATTTACGGCGCGATAAAAAAGCTTTCCTCCGCAGTCAACAGAGAGTATCCCGTGCTAAAACAGGAGCTGCCTAAGGAAATAACCTTTTTATCCTCGGAGGAGCTTCTGGAAGAGTTTCCCGATACGCCCGCCAAAGAGCGCGAAAACATAGTCGCAAGAAAATACGGCGCAGTGTTTATCTATCACATCGGCGGCAAGCTTAAAGACGGCAGCACCCACGACGGCAGGGCTGCGGATTACGACGACTGGCGGCTGAACGGCGACATAATTTTGTGGAACGACGTGTTAGAGCGCGGCTTTGAAATATCATCGATGGGAATCAGGGTAGACGAAAAGAGCCTCGTAAAACAGCTCCGCGCGAGCGGCGAGTTATATAAGCTCAACAACGACTATTGCAAAGGCATAATGAGCGGCGAACTGCCCCTTACGATCGGCGGCGGCATAGGTCAGTCGAGACTGTGTATGCACTTTTTGAAGAAGGCGCATATAGGCGAAGTGCAGTCCTCCGTGTGGTCGGAAGAAGCGATAAAGAAAAACGCGGAAAAGGGAATATTCTTACTCTGATGGGCGCGACGGACAGGTCGGTGCTTCTCATCGGCAAAGAGAACGTAGAAAAGCTTTCCCGCGCTTCGGTCGCGTTGTTCGGCGTGGGCGGAGTAGGCGGATTTGCCGCGGAAGCGCTCGTGCGGAGCGGCGTCGGCGAGATAACCGTGTTCGATAACGATACGATAGCTGAAAGCAATCTGAACAGGCAGATAATATCCACGGCGGAAAATATCGGCGAGGACAAGACGGAAGCGATAAAAAAGCGACTTTTATCGATTAACCCCGCGCTGAAATTCACCGCGCATAAAGAATTCTATCTGCCCGAAACGGCGGATAAATACGACCTTTCGGTATTCGACTGCGTGTTGGACGCGGTGGATACCGTCGCGGCGAAAATAGAAATAATATCCCGCGCAAAAGCGGCGGGCGTACCCGTAATCTCGTGTATGGGAACGGGCGGCAAGACGGACCCGACGAGACTTAAAGTCGCGGATATAACTAAAACGACGGAATGTCCGCTCGCCCGAGTTATGAGAAGAGAGCTGAAAAAACGCGGAATAACGGGGGTAAAGGTCGTTTATTCGGACGAGCCGACGGTAAAAGACGAAGCGGCGATGCAAAACGCGGAAAGGGTGAAATGCGGAAGACCTTCGCCGCCGTCTATGATATTCGTTCCCGCGACGGCGGGGCTGATTCTCGCAAGAGAAGCGGTTTTCGGAATAATAAACGGGCGAGACGAAAAGAGATAAACGGCGGGGTAAACAGACGGTAAATCGTGGGTAAAAAAGCGATAAGAATATTTTTAGAAAAGCCCCTCGGTATAAGCCGAAAACAGCCGCTTGCAACCACCGCACGAAGCGATAAAAGCAAAAAATAAAAAAGGAGACAGAAAATGAAATACGTTATAGCGTCGGATCTGCACGGTTCGAGCGTGTACGCGGAAAAGATTGCGGAAATTTTCAGAGACGAAAAAGGCGATAAGCTCGTTCTTCTCGGCGATATATATAATCACGGACCGAGAAATCCTCTTCCCGAAGGGTACGCGCCGATGAAGGTCGCAGAAACGCTCAACGCGATGAAAAGCGACCTTATAGTGGTAAAAGGGAATTGCGACAGTCAGGTAGATACGCTTATATCGGAGTTCGATTTTATAGAGGATCTCGTAATAACGAGCGGCGAAAAATGCGCGCTTTTAACGCACGGTCACGTTTATAACAAAGACGCCGCTCCGAAAACGAAGTTCGACGCGGTTATATACGGACATTTTCACACGGGATTTATAGAGCGGATAAACGGAACGGTTTATGCGAACGCAGGCTCTCTGTCCTTACCTAAAAACGGCACGCCGTCCTCTTATATGACCTTGGAAAGCGGCGAACTGATTTTAAAAGACACTCTTTCCCGCAAAGAAATCGCGAGAATAAAAATTTAGAGAAAGCAAAGAACTGTAAAAAACCGTAAAATGTTGTAAAAGTCAGCGTAAATTAACTTAAAAATATGGATAAAAGCCGTTTTTAGTTGTTTTTAAGATTAAATAAATATAACTTAAATAGAAAACGCCCGCGGAGGGAAAGTAGCTTTCCCGCCGCGGGCGTTTTTTTATTTTGCATTCCCGATAAGAACTAATCGTCGGATTTTATAATTCTTTAATGCACTTTCTGGGACATTTGGAAACGCAGGTAAGACAACCCGCGCATTTTTCGTAATCGATTACGGGCAAATTGTTTACCATCGCGATAGCCTTTTCGGGGCAAACCTTCGCGCACATTCCGCAACCGATACAGCCGACCTTGCAAGCGTCCATAACGGCTTTACCCTTACATTCGGAGGAACACGCAACGTAAACCGCCGCAGACTTCGGTATAAGCTCGATAACCTTTTTAGGGCAACCCTTAACGCAAAGTCCGCACGCTTCGCACAGCGCGCCGTTTACTTGGGCAACCTCGTCGCTTACCGAAACCGCGTGATAGGGGCAAACGCTTTCGCAAGAGCCTCCGCCGAGGCAACCGTAAGTGCAAACCTTTCTGCCGCCCATAAACGTCGATTGCGCCGCGCAGCCTTCGTTTCCGACGTAGTCGAACTTATCGAGCGCGACCTTTCCTCCCGCGCATTTAACGACCGCGACCTTCGCGCCGCCCGCGGAAAACGGCACGCCGAGAATTTCCGCGATTTTAGCTTTGTTTTCGGCGGGGGTAGGTCCGCAGGAGCTTACGTCCGCCTTGCCTGCGGAAAGAGCCGCCGCGAAGTCCGCGCAGCCCGCATAACCGCAGCCGCCGCAGTTTGCGTTTGCAAGTTGTTCTTTAATTTTTTCCGCCTTCTCGTCTACGGGAACGGCGCAAAGTTTGGAAACGAGAACGATAAACGCCGCAAAAACGACTGCAAGCACCGCCACGATGGCGATAACGACGAGCAACGTTTGCGTCGAGATAGGATTAAGTAATAAATTCGTCATATAAAAGTCTCCTTAAACGGGCGTTAAATCAGCGCGAAAACGTAGAACGCCATAGCGATGAAGCAGGCGGTAATCATAGCGATAGGGAAACCTTTCAAATGCTTCGTAACGCCGTTTCTCGCGATTTTCTCGCGCAGACCGCTCATAATAACGATAGCTACGGTAAAGCCGACGCCCGCGAACAGTCCGTATAAAACTGCGTAGCCCATATTCATCTGAGAAGCCGAAATGCCGATTAAGGAAGCGATTTGTCCCGCGTCTATAACGAGTTCGGCAACGCCGAGAACCGCGCAGTTCGTGGTGATGAGCGGCAGGTAAATACCCATCGCGTTGTAAAGAGTCGGCGAGAATTTTTTAAGCGCCATTTCAATCATCTGAACGATAGCCGCAATGATGAATATGAAAACGATAATTTCCATAAACTCTATGCCGAGCGGTACGAGAACGTAGGTATAAAGCGGGTAGGTGATAAGGCATGTCAGCGTCATAACGAAGGTAACCGCAAGCCCCATTCCGAGCGCGCTTTTAAAGTCTTTCGATACGCCGAGGAACGGGCATATTCCCAAAAATTGCACCACGACGAAGTTGTTTATAAACACCGCCGAGATAACTATAAGTATAAATTCGGTCATTTATTTTACCTCCGTATTCGCCGCACCAGCCGTATCGGCAACGCCCGTTGTACCTGCCGCGTTTGCGGAAACAGTCGAGTTCGCCGCAGTCGTTGCTTTTGTCGCAACCGTCGCGACCGTCAAGCCGCCGTTTTCTTCGTTTTTAGCGTTTTTCGCGTGCTTTTCTTCTTCAAAGCTCTTGAATTCCGCGATTTTTTTGTTTTTCGCTATCGCGTCCATAATTATAGAGAAGATCGCGATAAACACCGCAAAGGTAAAGAACGCGCCCGCGCTTTTAGCAAAGAATTCGATTTTGAAATCCCACAGCTTGAATCCGAAAACAGAACCCGAGCCGAGAATTTCTCTTACCGCGCCCATAAGCGTTAATGCAATCGTGAAGCCGAGACCTGTGAACAGTCCGTCGCACGCTGAGGCAAGCACGCCGTTTTTGGAAGCGAAGCTTTCCGCCCGCGCGAGAATGATGCAGTTCACGACGATAAGCGGGAGATAAAGTCCCATAGAAGCGTAAATGTCGGGCAGCAGCTTATCGAGAAGGAGTCTGACGATCGTAACGAATGTCGCGATGATAAGCACGAACGCGGGTATACGCACTTCCTTGGGAATAACCCTCCTGAGCAGCGAAATAATCATATTGCTGCAAATAAGAACGAACGTAACCGCTAACCCCATACCTATGCCGTTCATAGCCGCCGTCGTAAGCGCGAGGGTGGGGCAAGTGCCGAGAACGAGCTTTAAGGTCGGGTTGGAATAAATAAGACCGTCGGTCGCTATTTTTTTATAATTGTTTTTCATTTTGCCGATTCTCCCAGATACTTAACGACGCAGTTTACGGCGTTGCAATGCGCGGTGGCGGTGTAGGTCGCACCCGTGTTGGGCTGATTGCCGCCCGAGGCGTTCGCGGAAAAATAACCTTCGCCTTCCTGATAGTTCGCGGTGACGTCTTCGAGCTTAAAGCCGTCGTAATATTCCGCGCCGAACTTGCTCATAAGGGTTTGTTTTTCGTAGCTTTCGAGAACGACTTTCGTAATAGAATAAACGCCGCCGTTTTCGGAAACGAGAACCCAAAGCGTAACCGTGCCGTTTTTATAGCCCTTAAAGCCCGTCGTCTGGAACAAAAGGTCGTTTTCTATTTTATAAAGCTTGTTAATCGAACCGAACTCGTATTCGACGGGCTTGTTTTTAGATTCGTCGGAGGAGTCGGCGTCGATAAGAATATCGTCGTCCGCAACGGATTTTTTCTCGCCGTAAATTTTGGCGATGGCGCGTTCGGTGCGTTCCGCGGCGGAAACGTATAAAACGTCGTTGAGAACCGCGAGCAGTCCGCCCGAAACGACCGCGATTATAAGCAAAGTGAAAATACAACGAAACCAAACGTTTTTGAATATTTTAGCCATTTTTCGCCGCCTTTTCCGCTTTGACCTTTTTCTCGCGAACGTACCCGAACGGGCGTTGAACGATGAATTTGTCGATAAGCGGAACGATTAAGTTCATTAAAAGTATTGCGAACGATACGACTTCCATTTTCGTCGCCGCGCGAAGCCCCGCAGTCAGAAGTCCCAGAGCCACGAAGTAGATAATGTTTCCGAGTCTCGTATTCGGAGTGGTAACGTAGTCGGTCGCCATAAAAATCGCGCCGAGGAAAAGCCCGCCCGAAAGTATAGAGGGGAGGAACACGTTAAAGTCGAAGCCCGCGAGACACACGGCGAAAAGACCTTCGACCGCGATATAAATAATCGGGTATAAGGGGTTAATCACCTTGCGTACGGCAAGATAAATTCCGCCGAGAATAAGAGCTATTTTGCAGGTTTCTCCGATACAGCCTTGAAGCCCCGTGCCGAGCAGTAAATCCCAGTTGGAGAGCGCGACGCCGTTGCCTTTAAGAAGCCCTTCGAGAACGGTCGCGCCGGTCGTAATCGTCGAACCGGTTTCGCCGCCTATCGCGCCGATCGAGGGGTAAAGCCACGCGCCGACCACGGATTGAAAGGACATAAATATGAAAATTCTGCCCGCAATGGCGGGGTTCACGAGGTTTTTGCCCGTGCCGCCGAAGAGCATTTTAACGACGATAATCGCGAAAACGCTACCGAGAACGGGGGCGTACCAAGGGTAGTTCGTGCCGATAGTCATTCCGACGAGAAGTCCCGTAACGCACGAGGTGTAATCGAAATTTTTAGCGATTTCCTTAAAGCTTTTGCCCGCGATAAGAAGGAATATAAATTCGCTTGCGACCGCGGAGAAGAGGGAAAGCGCGAGAATGAGAAGGGCTTTAAGTCCGAAATACACCACGCCCATAATGCACGCGGGAAGCAAAGCAATGCACACGCGCTGCATAATCTTTTTAGTGGAGTTCGCTCTCTTGACGTGCGGAGAGGGCGACCATATAAGTAAGCTTTGACCGGTCGAGTCGTTCATCTTTTGCTCGCCTCCCTGATTTTTTGTTTAACGCCGCTTATGCTTTGCACGAGGGCGCGTTTAGCGGGGCAGTTATAAGCGCACAGCCCGCATTCTATGCAGTTCATCGCGCCGTAGCGTTTCGCGTTTTCGAGGTCTCCCGCGATAGCGAAGCTTTCTATGTACATCGGCATAAGTCTCATAGGACAGTTTTTGGCGCACACGCCGCAGTTGATGCAGTCAGAAGGCTCGTCGAGAGAAGTTTCCGTTCTCGTGAGACACAAAATACCCGAATCGGTTTTTCTCGTATATTGATTAAGACTTCCGAGGGCGCGTCCCATCATAGGTCCGCCCGCGATAATTTTCGCGGTGTCGTCCGACTTGCCGCCGCATTCCTCGATTAAGTCCGCAAAGCTCGTTCCGATAGGGACTTTCAGGTTGGAAGGCTGTTTAACGCCTCTGCCGCTGACGGTAAGCACCGTTTCGGTGAGCGGCTTATTAAGCTCCACCGCTTCGTAGCAGGCGAGAGCGGTTTTAATGTTCTGAACGCACGCGCCCACGTCGAACGGCATTTTGCCGCACGGCACTTTTCTGCCCGTCGTGCAGTATATAAGGTGCTTTTCGCTGCCCATAGGGTATTGCTTGCGAAGGGGAACGACGGTAAGGTCGTCGAATTTTGAGAAAGCTTCGATCGCTTCGGGCTTGTTCACCTCTATGCCGACAACGATATTTTTGACGCCGAGAATTTCCGCGATGATTTTAATGCCCTTGTAAACATCTTCCGTGCGTTCTAAAAACAGCCTGAAATCGCAGGTGAGATACGGCTCGCATTCCGCGCCGTTTATAACGAGAACGTCGAGCGGGGATTTCGGGGAAAGTTTTATCGCCGTGGGAAAGCCCGCGCCGCCGAGACCTACGATGCCCGCGTCCGCGATGCGTTGCTTCATCGACTGCGGCGTTTTTTCGGGTAACGCGGGGAAGAACTCCTCATCTCCCGAGAAATCGTTTTCGATAACGACGTGCTTCTGAATCTGCCCGAGTCCGTTCTGTAAGTCCTCGATGGCGGTAACGGTACCCGCGACGGAAGCGAAAACGTTAGCTGAAACCGCGCCGCTTGCCGCGCCGATAAGCGTACCTTTTTTAACCTTGTCGCCGACGGCGACTACGGGGGTAGCGGGCGCGCCTATGTGTTGAGCCATACTGATTTTAACGATTTTCGGCTCGTTCGCGCACCTGACGGGCATATTCCGCGATAGCTTCGTGCCGTGAATTCTGCTACCGTACGGATAGTATCTTGCTTTTTGTAAACCCAAAGTAATCACTCCTTTTTTGTAAGAAAAGTTTAAGTAGTAATCGGTCTTGTCCTGTTCCTGTCGTATTCTCGTCGTTTTCCCGCGCTTATTTATACCGTGAATTCGTGCCGTAAATAACTTCGTAAAGCCCGCCGCTCATATATCTTTTCGGAATAATTCTTAAAATCAGAACCGTCGCGAGTCCTACTAAAATTCCGCTTGCCGCGCCTATCGCCGCAAGGTAAGGGAGATAAACGAAGAATCCGAAATCGTTTGTAACGAGGCAGAAAACCGCGTTCTGACAAATTGAATTTATAACCGCGCCGAGCGCGCTCGCCGCCGTGACGCTCGTTTTTTTAAGAAACCTTATCGTAAGAATCTCCGCCGCAAAAGCGACTATCCCTGCGGGTAAAGAGTATATCATAGCGGAAACGTTCCCCGAAAACACGCTTCCCAAACCGCATTTTATAATAAGCACCGCCGCGCCGTAAGGAACGCCTATGGTTATCGCCGCAAGCAAAACGAAAATATTAGATATTCCCATTCTTGCGGAGGGGATAAAAAACGGCGGAAACAAGCTTTCTATAACGAACGCGATAAGTGCGAGGGCGGAGAAAATCCCGCACGCGGCTATTTTATAAACCGTCCGTTCTTTTCCGAAAGAAGTCGCTTTCGTTCCGCGCGATTTTCTCGTTGCGCTTGTCCCTCTCGTTCCGTGCGTTTCGCTCGCTTCTCTCGTATCGCGCGATTCTTTTCTTTCGCCCGTTTTTTTCATATACAGAGCCTCCCCGAAACGAGGTAGCCCGTAGAGGGCGAAGAAGGCGAAAATTTGCCGCCCGTCGGCTTAACTACGATTTTCCTCGGCGCGCAGATAATGCTTCCCGAACCGCTTATCGCGGGAAAGCTTACGCAGGGCGAGGAATGAGAGCAGTTGCTGTCCGTCATTTTGACGGTGCGTTTTTCTCGGTCGAAGGTTAAAACGTTCACCGCGTTTTCTTCCGAAACGCCCTTAATCGTCACAGTGTTTTCGGATAAAGAAACCTCTATAAATTCCGAAAACTCGGGGGAAAGCGAATAGCTTTCGGGGCGGGAGTATTCGAGAGAAAAGGCTTCTTTTCCGTCTATGGTTATTAAAAAACCCTTCGCTTCGCTTTTTTTCGGCAAAATCACGAAGCCGAGAAATAGCGCGAAAACGAGAACTATAACGAAAGCGTAAATAAACGTATCCCTTGCGGCAAAAAACGGCGGACGGTTCGCCTTTTTTTCGCAACCGCCGCATTTTTCGTTTACCTTTTCGTCAGGATTTCCGAGGGATAATTCGTCCCGCGTGTTTCTCGTTTCCGTTCGCATTACCCTCACCGTATATATTGTTTATATAATATTTTAGCCTAACGCTAAAAAAATGTCAAACGAAAGAAAGGGGGTAAAAGCTTACATAATGCCTTATTGCGTAAAAATTTTTACGCGTTTCAGGGCAAAGAAATATCGTAAGCCCCCGCGCGCAAAATCAAAGAAAAATAATGGAGGGAAAGCCCTGTAAATTCGTTAAAAACGCTTGCGTTTCGGCGGGTTTTGATATACAATAAAGCAAATGAACGAAAATATGAGCCGCGGGCAGGGCTTCGCGGGCGAATTAAAGCTTGCCGTGACCTGCGCTTCGGGACTGGAAAAAACGCTTAAAAGCGAAATAAAAAGGCTCGGTTACGGAGAGCCTCCCGCCGAGAACGGAACGCTTATCGCAGGAAATTGCGACGCGCTTGCGGCGGCGAGACTTAACCTTAATCTCCGCACGGCGGACAGAGTGTATATAGTTCTCGCGGAGTTCAGGGCGGAAAGCTTCGACGAGCTGTTCGAGGGCGTATCGACCGTCCGATTCGAGGATTATATCCCGAAAAACGGCGCGATTACGGTGAACGGCAAATGCGTTAAAAGCAAGCTTTTTTCCATATCCGACTGCCAGAAAATCGTAAAAAAGGCGATAGCGACGCGGCTATGCAAAAAGTACTGCGTAAAAACGCTTCCCGAAAGCGGCGCGGCGTACGAAGTGGAATTTTCAATATATAAAGACGCGGCGAGAATAATGCTGAACACGAGCGGCGCGGGGCTGCATAAGCGCGGTTATCGCGATATGGTAGGCATCGCTCCGATACGCGAAACGCTTGCCGCGGGACTCGTTTTGATGAGCGATTATTATAAGGACCGCGCTTTCGCAGATCCGTTCTGCGGTTCGGGAACGATAGCGATAGAAGCGGCAAAAATCGCCCTTAATATCGCTGGCGGCGCGGGCAGAAGCTTCGCGTTCGAGGAGTGGGATAATTTCGACGATAAATGGCTTAAACTCGCCAAGGAAGAGGAGAAGGACAGAGAAACGCGTAACGCGGACGTAAAGATTTTCGCTTCCGATATAGATCCCAAGGCGATAAAGCTTGCAAAGAGGCACGCGGCGCGCGCGGGAGTTGCGGATAAAATAGAGTTTGCCGTTTCGGACGTGGCAAAATTCAAGCCATTCGGCGAATACGGAACGATCGTGACTAATCCGCCGTACGGCGAAAGGGTTTACGATAAAGAGGAAGCCGAGGCGTGCTATAAAAAGCTTTTTAAAAGCCTTAAAGGCGCGGACGGCTGGTCGCTGTTCCTTATCACCGCGGCAAAGAATTTCGAGCGGGTTTTCGGCAAAAAGGCGGACAGGGAAAAGAAGCTGTTTAATTCCAACAAAGAGTGCAGATTTTATTATTATTACGGCAAAAGACCGCCGAAAGGCGATTTTTCGGAATAAAATAAATAAAGAAAAATAAAAAAGGAGATATAAAAAGATGAACGTTCTTGTAACGGGCGGCGCGGGCTATATCGGCACGCACACGACGGTGGAGCTGTTAAACGCGGGGCATAGCGTCGTTTGCGTGGATAACCTCGTCAACAGTAAGGTGGAAGCGGTAAAGCGCGTAGAGAAGATAACTGGAAAAAGCGTAAAATTCTACGAAGGCGATATTCGCGACAGAAAGATTCTCGACAAGATTTTTGAAGAAAACAAGATAGACGCGGTTATAAACTTCGCGGGGCTTAAAGCGGTGGGAGAATCCTGCGCAAAGCCGCTCGAATATTACGAAAACAATATAGAAGGACTTCTTATTCTTATGTTCGCGATGCGCGACCACGGTGTAAAGAACCTCGTATTCTCTTCGTCCGCGACGGTTTACGGCAAGCCGAAGAGCGTGCCGATAAGAGAGGACTTCCCGCTTTCCACGTCTAATCCTTACGGAAGCACCAAGCTCTTTATCGAGTATATGCTTAAGGACGTGTACAAAGCCGATCCTTCGTTCAATATCGCGATACTCCGTTATTTCAACCCCGTCGGCGCGCACGAATCGGGGCTTATCGGCGAAGATCCCAAAGGCATACCGAACAACCTTTGCCCGTATATCACGCAGGTCGCGGTGGGCAAGAGAAAGGAACTCGGCGTGTTCGGCAACGACTACAACACTCCGGACGGCACGGGCGTAAGAGACTATATCCACGTCGTGGACCTTGCCAAAGGTCACGTCCTCGCGGTCAATAAACTTGCGGAAAACCCGGGGCTTCTTATCGTCAATCTCGGCACGGGACACGGTTATTCCGTCCTCGATATGGTCAAGGCGTTTGAAAAGGTTACGGGTAAACCCATTCCTTATAAAATTATGCCGCGCCGCCCGGGCGATATAGACGAGTGCTACGCCGATCCCGCTTATGCGGAAAAGGTTCTCGGCTTCAAGGCGGAAAAGACGCTCGAAGATATGGTCAGAGACGCGATGCGTTGGCAGACTATGAACCCCGACGGCTACGGCGAATAAAAAGCGAATAATAAACGCGCCGCACCGCCGTGCTGTTTTGCTTTGCGTTGTATCGCGCCGTTCTGTTCCGTACCGAGCCGCACGGCAACGCATAGAGGCGCGCGAGGCGCACCGTTTTGAGACGTGGTCGCACCGAGTAGCATAGTTTGACAGACTTTAAAAACTGAAAACGAGACGAAAAGCCCGATTTTTGCAAAAAATGCGAAATCGGGCTTTAAAATTTTTTAAGAAATATTGCAATTTCTTAAAAAATAGTGTAAAATAAATAATGACGAAAGTCGATTTTTAACGAAACGGAGGAATTCTATGAAGTACGGATATATAAAAGCGGGCGCTTGCACGCCCGAAATCAAGGTGGCGGACGTCGCGTTCAACGTGGACTCCATAAAAAAGTGTATGGACAAGGCGAGGTTCGAGCGCGTCGAGCTGCTCGTTTTCCCCGAGCTTTGCATAACGGGGTATACCTGCGGAGACTTGTTTTATCAGGAAACGCTTTTAGGTTCTGCGCTTGCGGGGCTTAAAGCGATCGTCGATTATTCGGCGGGCAAGAGCGTGTTTATGTTCGTGGGCTTGCCGTTTAAGAAGGACAACCTTATATATAACGTCGCGGCGGCGGTCAGCGGCGGTAAGGTGCTGGGGCTTATTCCCAAAACCTATCTTCCGAATTATAACGAATTTTACGAAAAACGCTATTTCGCACCCTGTCCCGAAGAGAACGAAACGATAAGCCTTTTCGGCTATCCCGTACCGTTCGGCAGAAAGATAATTTTCCGCGAGAGATCGCAGAAGAATTTCACGGTTGCGGCGGAAATATGCGAAGACCTGTGGGCGGTCGCTCCGCCTTCCACGGCGCACGCGCTCGCGGGGGCTAATATTATCGTCAACCTTTCTTGCAGCGACGAAACGGTCGGCAAGGCGGAATACAGAAGAAGTCTCGTAAAAAGTCATTCGGCGCGTCTCGTATCGGCGTACGTTTATGCGGACGCGGGCAGCGGCGAATCGACCACGGACAACGTTTATGCGGGACATAATCTTATAGCGGAAAACGGCTCCGTACTTGCGGAAAGCAAGCTTTTCGAGAACGGTATGACGGTAGGTGAAATCGACCTCGATTATCTGAGCTTCGACCGCGCGAAACTCTATAACCAGCAGTTCGCGACGGACGGCGGATATGCGTTTATAGAGTTCGCTTCGAGAAACGAAACGACCGAGCCTACCCGTACTTTCGATAAAACTCCGTTCGTGCCTGCGGATAAAAACGCGCTCGAAGACAGGGCGAAGCTCATACTCGATATGCAGGCGGAAGGACTTAAAAAGCGCATAGCTCACACGGGCGCGAAAACGGTCGTCGTGGGGCTTTCGGGCGGTCTCGATTCCACTCTTGCCGCGCTCGTTGCGGTAAACGCGATGAAGAAGCTGAAAAGGTCTCCGAAGGACGTGATTGCGGTAAGTATGCCTTGCTTCGGCACGACCGAAAGAACGCTTAAAAACGCGTCTAAACTCGCTTCGTCTCTCGGCGCGACGTTCAAAAAGGTTAAAATAGAAAAAGCGGTTGCCCGCCACCTTAAAGATATAAAGCACGAGGGCGCGCTCGACGTGACCTACGAAAACGCGCAGGCTCGCGAACGTACGCAGGTGCTTATGGATATAGCGAATATGACGGGCGGAATAGTCGTCGGTACGGGCGACCTTTCCGAACTCGCGCTCGGCTGGGCGACCTATAACGGCGACCATATGAGTAAGTACGGGGTGAACGCTTCCGTTCCCAAAACGCTCGTTCGCCACGTCGTGTCGTATTCCGCGGATCATTCGCGCGGCAGACTTAAATCGGTGCTTGAAGACGTTCTGGATACACCCGTCAGCCCCGAGCTTCTCCCGCCCGAAAACGGCGTAATCTCGCAAAAGACGGAGGACATCGTAGGACCTTACGAATTGCACGACTTCTTCCTTTATCACTTTATAAGAAGGGGCAGCTCGCCGCGCGCGATACTTGCCGCCGCTGTGAGAAGCTTTGCGGGAGTATACGACGGCGCAACCGTTCTCAAATGGTTAAAGGTGTTCTTCAAGAGATTCTTCGCACAGCAGTTCAAGCGTTCGTGCCTGCCCGACGGCGTTAAGGTCGGAACGGTCGCGCTTTCTCCCCGCGGAGACTGGCGTATGCCGTCAGACGCGGAAGCGAAGCTTTGGAGCGAAGAACTCGACAGCCTGTAATTATCGGCGGTAAAGATTTCGGCACGCTTTTACCGAAAAATCGCAAAGAAATTTTTAACGACGTTAAAAAAAATTATAAAAAGGCTAAAACTTGTAATTTTCATAAAAACGCGCAGCGCGATTTTATGAGAAAACCGCAAAACGCCGCGAACGAGTTCGCGGCGTTTAATATATATTTTGCAATTTTCATAAAATCCGATTACATAAAGAACTTAAAAACGAAAATATTTATGCGCAAATATCCTGCGGTTTTTTGAAAACTCTTACGGAAAGGGCGGTCATATCGTCCTTTCTTTCTCCGCCCGAAAGCTCGATTGCTCTCCCTAAAACCCTGTCGGATAAAGTCTGAGGGTTTAAGGCGGGTTCTTTTCTTATAAAATCAATCATCTCGGAACTGCCGCCGAACGCGTCCGAAACGCCGTCGGTCACGAGTAAAATCATATCCCCGTCGGAAAGCTCCGCGTGACAGACGGAAGGCGACATTTCGCTTAAAATTCCGAGCGGCAGAGAGCTGCTTTCCACAATCCGCACCGCGCCCGAATTGATTATGTAACCGTACGGCGCGCCGTACTTAATGAAGTCCGCCGAGCAGTTTTTAAGGTCGATAACCGAAACGTCGAGGGCGGTGAAGCTGTCCTCGGTGTTTATGGAAAGAAGCTTGTTCACGGTAGAAAGAATAAGGTTGCTGTCCATGCCCGCGCGGTAAAAGCTTTCTATGAGCGAAAGCGAAACGGAGGAGACGGCTTCCGCGTTTTCGCCGCTGCCCATACCGTCCGAAACGGCGACCAAAAACTTTTCGTCGCTTATTCTCACCACCGAGTGAGTGTCTCCGCTCATATCCGAGCCGTCCTTGACCGCCCGCGCAATACCGAACACCGCGTCGTAGTCGGCGGCTTTGCGGAACGACAAATAGAACTTGTCCTCGGTCACGTTGTATTTTTCCACGAGCGCGGTTTTCTGCCCCAACGCCTTGTCAACGGTGGCTTCCAGAAGCTTTACGTTGAACTCCTTGCCCGTCAGAATCATACTCACCGAAACGCGTTCTTCTTCGCCGTAAATAAGAAGCTCGGACACGTTGAAGCCCTTCCGCATAAGGCTTTCGCCGAGAATTCTTTCCGTGCGACTCTGATATTTCAAGGTTGCGCCCGATTCGAGCGCAAGGTCGCGCAGAATTTCGGATACTCCCGAAGCCTCCGCCGCAAGCAGCTCTCTGCTCGAAACGGCGTTTTCCTTTTCGAGGGTATAGGCGCGGTACTCTGCAAGCAGTCTGTTAAGCCCGTAAATCACGTCGTTCGGGCGGAGACAGTGGTCGCCGATTTCCTTCGGCAGGTCGATGAGGGAAAGCTTGCCCTTGGCAAAGCCCACGTCGAGCATTTTAAAAAGCCCCTCGTCGGTCGCCTTTTCGGCGCGTTTGCACCTCGCCGCGCCCGTGCAGTTCGCGCAGACCGAATTTTTAACCTCTTCCACGAAGGAAATTTTCGCTTTTTCTTCCGAAAGCTGACTTTTCCCGAACGCCGTAAACGCGCAAGACATCTCGGTGAAAACTCCCGAAAGCTCGTAAAGCTTGTTGGAAAGCATAAGCCGATTTCTGTTTATCGTCTGCCTTACGAGCTGTTTTTCGCGGAAAACGTACAGCTTTTCTTTGAGTGCGGTAAGGAGCTTAAAGGGAATCACGCAGAACGCCGCCGCGCCTATAACGGTGGGGATAAATTCTTTTAACGAGTACCCGCCGTAAACGCCGAAAACGAGTTCGACGACGAAATCGGCAAGCACCACGGCGAGCGCGGAAACGTAACCCGAAACGCCCATAAACGTGTCCGCGGCAATCCCGAAAACCAAAGAAACGGCAATGTATTCGACGTTTTTATAATAAACCGCAAGGCTTATTCCGAATACCGCCGCTATAAAGCTCCCTAGTCCGAACCGATAAAGATAGCAGCAAAGTAGAACCGCGAACACGGTGACGGCTTTCCAGACGTACGGCGAAAAGGCGTTCGACACGCCGAGTCCCGAAGCGACCAGAAGCGCGGCGATCGCCGCTTTTTCGTCGAAGCCGAGCTTGGATTTCAAGCCTTTTTCGGAAACGGCGCGAATCGCGACTATGGATAAAAGGGTTAAAAGCGTGGTAATTATAGAAACGATTATCCGCCTTTCCATAGAAACGACTTTGTTCGTGTCGCCGATAACGATAAAGCCCACGAGCGAAATTGCGGTGAATAATACGAATTCGTACGAAGGTCTGATTTTCAGCTTTTTATAAACGAGCCGCGTCACGGTGAGAAAGACTGCGGGAACGGCGGCGGAAGCCATCATTCCGAACGCCCCGCACGCGGCGAAAGAGCCTAAAAAGAGGGCGGGAGCGACTACGGGAGAAGCTCCGTAAAGAAGCGCCGCGGAGAAAAGTGCGGCGGAAAAGGGGTATACGTCCTTGTCGATGCGGTTAAAAAGAAAAAATCCCGCGAAAAGGAACGCGTATTTGATAACCGAAATATAGTCGAACGCGTGGGTTCTTTTTTTCATACGGATAGCCTCGCTTTAAGGTAGCTTTGTAATCGTATATATAATATAACGAACGAAGCGGAATATTTTGGCGTATTTGGTCGGGCGGGGGCGAAAAAAGAAAATTTTATTAAAATTTATTATATAAGGTATAAATATTTTCGGAACGCCTAAAATCTTTTGCCTTTTTTGCGCCGATTATAGTAAAATAATGTATAATGAAAAGTGTTCGCATGTGGCTGTAAAAAAGCAGGCAAATTTTCGGCGAATCCTTGACGTAAAAAATCTATACCGTAAAAATTAAAGGAGAGTTTTATAATGATAAAAGTAGGAATAGCGGGGTACGGAAACCTCGGCAGGGGCGCGAGCCTTGCGGTAAAAAAGGCGGAGGATATGGAGTGCGTGGGTATTTTCACGCGCAGAAACCCCGATGAAATTCACCCCGAAACGGGCGATAAGGTGTATAGCGTAAAAGACCTTACCCGTTTTAAGGGGAAAATAGACGTGCTTATTCTTTGCGGCGGAAGCGCGACAGACCTTCCCGCGACGACCGCGGGCTATCTTAAAGATTTCAACACCGTAGATTCGTTCGATACCCACGCGAGAATTCCCGAATATTTCGATATGCTCGATAAGGTCGGTAAAGAAAACGGAACGCTCGGTGCGATAAGCATCGGCTGGGACCCCGGAATGTTTTCTATCGCAAGGGAAATTTTTACTTCCGTTCTTCCCGAAGGCAAGGACTACACCTTTTGGGGCAAAGGCGTTTCGCAGGGACACAGCGACGCGATAAGAAGAATAGAAGGCGTTAAAGACGCAATTCAATATACAGTTCCCGTAGAAGCCGCGCTCGCGGCGGTGAAGCGCGGGGAAACGCCAAAGCTGACCGCACGGGAAAAGCACACCCGCGAATGTTTCGTCGTGGCGGAAGAGGGCGCGGATAAAGCGCGTATAGAGCGCGAAATAAAAACCATGCCTAACTATTTTTCGGATTACGACGTGACTGTGAATTTCGTTTCGGAAGAGGAGCTTAAACGCGACCATTCGCGGCTCTTTCACGGCGGAATGGTTTTAAGGTCGGGAGAAACTGGTAACGGCACGAAGCACGTTGCGGAACTTTCGTTAAATCTCGGCAGCAATCCCGAATTTACGGGCAGCGTTCTCGCCGCGTACGGGAGAGCGGTGGCAAGGCTTGCAAAAGAGGGCAGAACGGGCGCGGTGACGGTGTTCGATATACCGATTAAATATCTTTCGCCCCTCGGCGACGCGGAACTTCGCAAAAAGCTTCTGTAAACGGAGCGGAAGAGTAAACGAAAACACAAAAAACAAGCGAACGAAAAACCGAAAGAAAAATCTTTTTAACGCGGAGGTAAATTAAATGGCTAAAACGGCAAGAAGAAAGAAAAAAACGGCTTCTAAAACGATCGTTGCGATAGTTGCGATAATACTCGTTATCGCCATTCTCGGCACGGGGTATCTGTACTTTTTCAATCGTCCCGTATTCGATAAATATTACGAACAGCTTTTCGGCGATAAAAACCAAGGCGCGGGCGGGAGCGGCGGCTCGGGTAACGGAGGCGGCACCGGCGGCGGAAGCACGATAATCGGCGACGGCGAACTCTCCATACATTTTCTGGAACTCGGCAACAATTATACGGGCGATTGTATATACATAAAAGCGGGCGACACGGATATACTCGTAGACGCGGGCAGCCGCGCCAACAGCGTTCCCACGATAAAAAGCTACCTCGATAACTACGTTACGGACGGTATTTTAGAATACGTCGTGGCGACTCACGCCGATCGTGATCATATAGCGGGCTTCGCAGCGAAAGACGGCATTTTCGATCTTTACGAATGTAAAACGATAATACAATTCGCGCGTACGACCAAAGAAAAGTCGCCGACTAACGTATATAAAGATTTCAAAACGAAACGCGACGCGGAGGTTGCGGCGGGCGCGAAATGCTATACCGCGCTCGAATGTTATAAAGAAGAGAACGGCGCGCAGAGGGAGTACGATCTTTCGGAAAAGGTGAAGATGAAAATTCTCTACCAGCGCTTTTACGAAGAAGATACGAACGACGAAAACGATTATTCGGTGTGCTTTCTTTTAACGCACGGCGACAGAAATTTTTTGTTCACGGGCGATCTTGAAAAGAACGGGGAAGCCTCTCTCGTCGAAAAGAACGACCTTCCGAAGGTAGAACTTTTTAAGGCGGGACATCACGGGTCTCCTACTTCTTCCACGGATAAGCTTTTGTCGGTAATTCAGCCCAAAATAGTATGTGTTTGCTGTTGCGCGGGTAGCGACGAGTATACGCACAATATCAACAACGTTTTTCCGTCGCAGGCGTTTATAGACAGAATTGCAGTGTATACCGTAAGAGTATACGTTACGACGGCAATGGATATGCAAAAGACCGAGCTTAATTCCAAGGGCGAACAGCTCGTAGATACCGTGGGAGACAGATATTCTCTTAACGGCAATATCAAAGTCATTTCGGATAAGGACGAGGTAAAAGTGGAATGTTCCGCGAGCGACAAGCCGCTTAAAGACAGCGAATGGTTTAAAAAATACAGAAAACTGCCCGAAGCGTGGGCGGCGTGACGGTAACGGACGGCAAAGCGGCTGAAAAAGCAGCGGGCGGTAAAAGAGCGGTGAATATGAACGA
Source organism: uncultured Clostridia bacterium (assembly GCA_934271275.1). Taxonomy (GTDB): domain Bacteria; phylum Bacillota; class Clostridia; order Christensenellales; family Borkfalkiaceae; genus UBA1259. The sequence continues at coordinate 47,860 of CAKQRD010000005.1, forward strand.
AGATAAGAGGGCGTCGGAGACGGAATTTAACGACGGCTTCGCGCCCGTTATAGACGAAAATTCGGAAGTGCTTATTTTAGGCAGTTTTCCGAGCGTGAAATCGCGCGAAGTCGGGTTTTATTACGGCAATCCGCAAAACAGGTTCTGGAAAACCCTTGCGAAATGGGCGAACGAGCCGGAACTTATAAAAGCGGATACGAACGGGAAAATCGAATTTCTGAAAAAGCATAAAATCGCGCTTTGGGACGTTATAGAAAAGTGCGCGATAGCGGGCAGCGGCGACGCGGATATAACGGAAGAAAACAGCGTTCCCGCCGACGTAAATTCGGTTCTCTGTGTGCCGAGGGATTTAAAGCTTATCGTTTGCAACGGCAAAAAAGCGTATTCGGTTTTTCTCGAAACCGTAAAAAACGTTTCGGTAAAAACGATTTATCTTCCCTCAACCAGCTCGGCAAACCCTCGGTTTAACGAAAAAGAGTGGCAAGCCGCGCTCGATTCGGTATTCGCTCCCGAAAGCTTATCCGAAAGTTCCCCCGAAGCTGATAACGAAAAGCCCGATAAAATTTAGTAACGCTTAATAACGCTCGATACAATATAATAAAACTTAATAAAACGCTTTCAATCCGCCCGAACGGTCGAAAAGAGACCGTTCGGGCGGATTCTTTTTGTTATTTTACATAAACTTTACAAAGACTTAAATAAATCGTGATAGTTAAGAGAAAAAATAAGCGGTATAATACGGGTGTAAAATGAAAAAAGGAGATGAAAAACGTATGAAAAAAAGACTTGTAGCCGCAATATGCGCGGCGGTAATGACGGTAGCGGGCGCGGTAAGCTTATCCGCGTGCGGCAACAAAACCGCGGAATTCGACGGCGCTAAAAACGTAAGCGTCGTAGTGAGAGAAGACGGAAGCGGCACGAAATCCGCGATAATGGAGCTTTTAGGACTTAAAGGCAAGGCGGATAAATCGGGCGTAATCGTGGCAAGCTCCACCGCGGCGGTTATGGTGGAAGTGGAAAACAACAAATACGCGATAGCGTACGACAGCCTCGGCTACGTTACCGAAGACGTAAAGAAATTGACGGTAGACGGCGTTGCTCCGAACGCGGAAACGATAAAGAACGGTTCTTACAAAATTTCGAGACCTTTGAGCGTCGTATATAAAGAAAGCTCGGTAGAGAAACCCCTGAACGCCGCGTATTTAGAGTTCTTAAAGAGTGCGGAAGCTTCTAAAATAATGACCGACCTCGGTTACGTCTGGACGGCTGACGAAGCCCCCGCGTACACGGTAAAATCGGGGCTTACGGGAACTATAAACCTTTCGGGAAGCACTTCGTTTGAAACGCCTATGGTTGCGCTTGCGGAAAAGTTTATGGAACTTCAAAGCGGCGTAACGGTGAACGTAGCGGGCGGCGGCAGCGGTACGGGCTACAAGAACGCGGAAGGCGACGTAAGCGACTTCGGAATGATATCGGAAGCGTTCACTCAGACGAAAGCTCCCTCCTGCGTATCGTACGCGGTATCTTTCGACGGAATAGCTCTTATAGTAAATAAAGCCAACCCCGTGAACAACGTCACGAAGGACGAACTTAAAAACATCTTTGATAAAGACGCGGGCGACAGCGCGGTGAAAACGTGGTCGCAGATAGCGGATTTCAAAAAATAAGAATATGACTAAACTTTCTCGTAAAATTATAACGGCGCGGGAACGGGTAATGAAAGGCGTGTTTTTGATAAGCGCGCTTTTCTCCGTATTCGCACTCGTGACGATAACGATATATCTGTTCGCGACGGGCGCGCCGTTCATAGCCAAAATCGGCTTTTCCAACTTTATATTCGGCAAGGAATGGGCGCCGCTTGCGGATACGCCCGCGTACGGAATACTGAATATGATAGTCGCAAGTCTATACGTCACCGCGCTTTCGGTAATAGTCGGCGTGGGCATAGGGCTTATGACGGCGATATGCCTGTATAAATTCTGCCCGAAGAAAATCGTCGCGCCGATACGCCAGCTCATAAACCTTTTGGCGGGCATACCGTCCGTAATATACGGCTTGTTCGGCGTGACTGTGATAGTGCCGTTTTTACGCGACTACGTTTCGCCGAGCGGAATGGGCTACGGAATACTTGCTTCCACCGTCGTGCTGGCGATAATGGTTCTTCCGACGATAGTGAGCGTAAGTCTCGACGCAATGAACGCCGTTCCCGAAAGCTATTTCGAGGGCGCGCTCGCGCTCGGGGCGACCAAGGAACGCGCAACGTTCAAAATAATGCTTCCCGCGGCGAAAAGCGGGGTGCTTGCGGGCGTAGTGCTTGCGATAGGCAGGGCGATAGGCGAAACGATGGCTGTTATAATGGTAATCGGCGGAAGCCCCGAAATGCCCGAAAGTCTTTTTCAAAGCGTCAGAACGCTGACGGCGAACATAGCGATGGGCGCGACGGAAATGTCGGACGACCCCGTAACCGCGCTCGTTGCGACGGGCGTCGTGCTGTTCACGTTTACGTTGATTCTTAATATAAGCTTCTCGTTATTGAAGCGAGATAAGGTCGCGGCGGCGGAAAGGAAAGAAAAGAAAAAAGCGCGGAGCTTCAAAAAACTTGCCTTCGCGGCAGACGCGACGGAAACGGATTCGCTCGCGGCAGGTTCGACGCCCGCGGCGGATTCGACTTCTACGGTTTTAACCGCATCGGATTTGGCAGGGGAAAGCGCGGCGGGAAGTGTGTCGGAAAGCGCGGCTGACCTCGGCGGCGCGCCGCTCGAACCGGAAACGGAGAGAGCGGAAAAATCGGACGGGGTTGAAGCGAAAGAAACCGAAATAAAAGAAGAAATAAAGGCGGAAAAAAGCGATGAGTAAAAGCAGAAACAAAATAAGCAGAGGCTTTTATACAAGTTTGAGATTCGGAAGCATTTTCTGCACCGTCTTGTCGCTCGTCGCCCTGTTCGCGGTTATAATATTCGTAATAAAGGACGGCGTGGGCGAAATAAACTTAAATCTTCTGTTCGGAAAATACTCGTGGAAGATGCCTACGCTTTTGCCGGCGTTTTGCGGAACGCTTTCACTTGTGGCGGTTGCGGCGGTTATAGCCGTGCCGATAGGCGTTTTCACGGCGATATTCCTCGTCGAGTATATGAACAATAAAGGAAAGCTCGTAAAGCTCATCAGGGTTGCGGCGGAAACGCTTTCGGGAATACCGAGTATCGTGTACGGATTGTTCGGGTATCTTATATTCGTCAGGTCGTTCGGGTGGGGGTATTCGCTGCTCGGCGGCGGCATAACGCTCGCGATAATGATATTGCCCGTAATCGTGCGTTCTACCGAAGAAAGTCTTCTCGCGGTGGCGGACGGGCTTCGCGAAGGCTCGTACGCGCTCGGCGCGAGCAAGGTGAGAACGATTTTCAAGATAGTTCTTCCCACGGCTTCGGGCGGAATAATCACGTCTATAATCCTTGCGATAGGCAGGGTGGTGAGCGAAAGCGCGGTGCTGATACTTACGATAGGAATGGTCGTGAATCTCGTTCCGACCTCCGTTCTTTCACCTGGAACGAGTCTCGCGCTCGACATATACTATTTTTCGGGACACGGCTATCCGAACGAGGCGGCGGCGACTTCCGTGGTGCTTCTCCTCTTCGTGCTTGCCTTAAATCTCCTCGCGGGCGGCGTGGGGAAAGCCATAAAGAAAAAACGCGGCGAAAAATAAAAAGGAGGAAAAGGTATGAAAAACTTTAACGAAGAAATGGAAATATCCGTAAAGAACTGTAATCTGTGGTACGGGGAATTTCAGGCATTAAAAAACATAAACATAGAAATAAGCGGCAAAGAGGTGACCGCGTTTATAGGACCTTCGGGTTGCGGCAAAAGCACCTTTCTTAAAATTCTCAACAGAATGAACGATCTGGTCGAAGGTTGCAGAATAGAGGGCGAGTTCGTTATAGGCGGCGTGAATATTTTCGATAAAGAAACCGACGTGAACGAGCTTCGCAAAAACGTGGGAATGGTTTTCCAGAAGCCGAATCCCTTTCCGATGAGCATCTACGACAACGTAGCCTTTGCGCCGAGAACGTTCGGGGTAAGAAAGAAGACGGAGATAGACGAGATAGTTGAGCAAAGCCTTAAACGCGCGAGCATCTGGAACGAGGTTAAAGACAGATTGAAAAAGAGCGCGCTCGGGCTTTCGGGCGGGCAGCAGCAGAGACTGTGTATAGCAAGGTCGCTTGCGGCAGATCCGAAAATTCTTCTGATGGACGAACCGACTTCCGCGTTAGATCCCATATCCACGGGAAAAATAGAAGAGCTTATATCCGAGCTGAAAAAGGATATAACGATAGTAATAGTAACGCACAATATGCAGCAGGCGACGAGAATCGCGGATAAAACGGCGTTCTTTTACCTCGGCGAGCTGGTGGAGTACGCGCCGACGGAAGTGTTGTTCTCAACGCCTTTCGACAAGCGCACGGAAAATTATATAACGGGCAGATTCGGTTAATTTTTCAGTTGATTTGCCTAAAATTTTGACAAAAAAAAGAGGGTAGTATATAATGAGTATAAGGATAAAATACGAAGCGGAGCTTTCGGAAGTATTCAACAAGCTTATCCGTATGTGCAGAGCGACGGAAATAGCGATAGAAAAATCGGTGTCCGCGCTGGTGAAAAGAAACCGCGAAATATCCGCGGAGGTCATAGCGGAGGATAAGTATATCGACGGCTTGGAACACGAAATAGAGCAGGACTGTCTGAAAATACTTTTAATGGAGCATCCCGTGGCGAGCGATTTCAGAGACGTTTCCGCCGCGCTTAAAATGATAACCGATTTGGAAAGAATAGCCGATCAGGCTTCGGACATTTCGGAAATCGCGCTTCAATTCGGAGAAGAAGAGTATATCAAAGAGCCGGAGCATATCGCGCAGATGGCAAAGTACGCCGTGCAAATGGTAAAGGACGGCGTGCAGAGTTATATCAATCGCGATTTAGAACTTGCGAGAAGTCTGGAAAAGTCGGACGATAAGGTAGACGAGCTGTTTGAACGGATAAAGCAGGACTTAATCGACCTTATAAAAAAGGACGGAAAAAACGCCGATCAGGCGATACTGTTTATGATGATAGCCAAGTATCTGGAGCGTATTTCGGATCACGCCGTGAATATCGGGGAGTGGGTGGAATACGCCGTGACGGGCTTCCATAAGCAGGGATAAAAAAGGAGAAAAACGTTTTGGAAAGCAAGCTTATTTACGCCGTAGACGACGAGGAAAACATTCGGGAACTGTATTCCTGCGCGCTTTCGGGTGCGGGATTTTCGGTAAAAACCTTCGAGGACGGAAAAAGCCTTTTTTCAGCATTAAAACTGACGATACCTGCACTGATTATGTTAGACATAATGCTTGACGGCGCGGACGGATACGAGATTTTGGCGGAACTTAAAGAGGAAGAGCGCACGAAGAATATACCCGTAATAATGGTTTCCGCAAAAGGCGAAGAAATAAGCAAAGTAAAAGGACTGAACCTCGGCGCGGACGACTATATAGGAAAGCCGTTCGGCGTTTTGGAGCTTATCGCAAGGGTAAACGCGGTGCTTCGCAGAACCTCCGTAGAAGCGCAAAAAAGTCTGCGTTTTAAGGACGTGGAAATAGACGAAGAAAAGCACGAGGTCAGGATAAACGGAGCAAAAAAGGAACTCACCTTAAAGGAATATAATCTCTTAAAGCTGCTCGTGTCGAAAGCCGAAACGGTTGTAAAAAGAGAAGAGATATTTTCAAAGGTGTGGGGCGAAGATTTTTTCGGAGAAACGCGAACGCTGGATATACACGTCGCGTCGCTTCGGAAAATACTTGAAGGCTCTTCGGCGGAAATTTCAACCGTCAGGGGCGTGGGGTATATAATAAAATGAAAAAGAGAGTTATAATAGCAAACGCGATAATAACCGCGATTGCGCTCGTGTTGATGTTCGCGCTCGGTATCGTCGTGAGCAAAAGCGATTATAAAGACATAACGGAAGAAAGGCTTAAAGAGCTTACCGCCGTGTACGTCAAAAACTACGCGGGACAGGAAGATTTCGTCGTTTCGCCGCCGAAGGACGTGAGAATTACTGTAATAGGCGCGGACGGCAAGGTGATAGCGGACAGCGACGCGCTGAACGTCGAGAACGCCGAAAACCATCTGGACAGAGAGGAGATAAAAGCCGCAAGGAACGGCAGTCCTAAAACGGTCGTCCGTTTCAGCTCGTCGCTCGGAAAAGAGATGATGTACTACGCGGAGACGAAGGATTACGGCGGGGAAAGCTGTTATATAAGGGTGGCGATGCCTGTCGCGAGCGTAAATTCGTACGTCAGCAAAAGCGTGCCGCTGATGATTTTCATAATGTTTTTCGCGGCGTTTTTATCCTGCGTTGCGGGAATAATCTGCACGAACGGACTGTTAAAGCCTTTGGAAACTATAAAGGACGGACTTTCGGAGATAGAACGCGGAGAATTTAAACATCTTCCGCCGACCACGGGCGACGCGGAGCTTAACAAAATTCTGAGCGATATAAACGACGTTTCGGAAAAGCTTGAAAAAAGCTATGCGGAAGCGAGAACGGAGCGCGAAAAGCTCGATTATATATTGAGCAACGTTTCGGACGGCATAGTAGTTACTTCCGAAGACCTGAAACTCGTCGCGGCGAACAGGAGCGCGCAGGCGATATTCGGCGTGACGGGCGGAGAGGGCAAGGACGTCAGCGTGTTGACCGCCAACGAAAGATTTCTGACGGCGATACGGCATTGCGCGAGCGATAAAAAGGACAGAATATTCACTCTCGACCTCGGCGAAAAGTGGTTTTTGGTTACTGTCAGAAACACCGAAAACGACACCGTTATAGCGGTGCTTACCGACGTGACGGCAGAAAAGAACGGAGAAAAGGTGCGGCTGGAATTTTTTGCCAACGCCTCGCACGAATTAAAAACTCCGCTCACTGCCATAAAGGGCTTTAACGATATGATTTCGCTGGGCGTTTCGGACGAAAAAATCAAGGGCTATTCCGCAAAAATCGACAAGGAAACGGAAAGAATGCTGACGCTCATCGGCGATATGTTGAAGTTGAGCAAATTAGAAAATCTTTCCGCGCCCGACAAGTCGGAAGAGGTTTCGCTAAAAAGCGTGGCGGAAGAGGTCGTCGAAAGCTTAAAGCCGATAGCGAAAGAGAAGAAGGTGATGCTTACCGTCGGCGGCGACGTGACGGAAAAAGGCGAGCGCGAGCATTTTTACGAGCTGATAAAAAATCTTGCGGAAAACTCGGTGAGGTATAACGTCGAAGGAGGCAAAGCGGAAATAAAGCTCGGCGAGCGCGGCGGCAAAAAGTTTTTGTCGGTCGCGGACGACGGCATCGGCATAGACGAAGAAAATCAGGGCAGAATTTTCGAGCGGTTTTATCGCGTGGATAAATCCCGTTCGAGAGCGACGGGCGGCACGGGACTCGGACTCGCGATAGCAAAACATATCTGCGAGCTGTACGGCGCGGAAATTTCGCTTAAATCCCGACTCGGCGTCGGCACGACCGTTAAAGTATTTTTTAACGATTAAAAGTCGAAAGTCAATTAAAAGACGATAGTTGCAAATTATCGGAAACGGAAAAACGAGAAAAACTAATACAGACGTAAAAAATCGGTTTCGGTTGAACGGATTTATCGCTCAATCAAAACCGATTTTATCGTATCTCAAAATTCAGTAATCGTAGGAAATCAACCTTCGTGAACCTCTACGCCGCAGGGGGAGAACATAAAAATGTTTTTTTGCATTTCGTAAACGCCGCCGCCCAAAGCGTAAATCGCGCCCGAAAGCATATCGAGAATGCGAAGCGCGGTTTCGGTTTTAAGTTCGGTCAGATGCACGACGGCGGTTTTGTTCGCTTTAAGCGCGTCGATAATTTTTTCCACTTCGTCGTAAGAAGAGGGCATAAAAACGGAAACGGGGTTTCTGTCGTCCGCGGGATTTTCTCCGACGGAATTGCCCAAACTGCCGGAAGGGGAAGAATACGCGCCCGTATACGCGCCGCTTTTATACGTTCCGTAAGAATCGCGGTCGCCGAGAACCGAACCCGAGCCTCTGCGCTCCGAATCGTTTCTGCCGAACGCGTCGTCGCCGCGCCTGTCGCGGTCGCCGCCTCTTCTGTCTTTACCGAACAGGTCGAATACGCCCATAAATAAACTCCTTAAACTCTCTTTCCGAACAACGCCGAGCCGAGTCTTATTTCGTTACTTCCGCAGCGGATAGCGGTTTTATAATCCTCGCTCATACCCATAGAAAGCACGGAAAGCCCGCCGCCGCCGAGATTTATTTTATCATAAATGCCGCGCATTTGCAAGCATAATTTTTCCTTTAAGTTTTCGTCGTCGATTTTCGGGAGCATCGCCATAAGCCCGCAAACGTTCAGACGGGGGAGCGCCGAAATCGCAAAAAAAGCTTCTTCGGCGTTATCGGGGGTGAAGCCGCTTTTGGAAAGCTCGCCGCCGATATTGATTTCTATAAGAATTTTCTGCGAAACGTTTCTTTTTTCGGCTTCGGCTGAAACGGCTTCCGCGAGTCGCAGGCTGTCTATCGAATGAATAATATCCACCCGCCCGACGAGGTATTTGACCTTGTTCGTTTGGAGGTGACCTATAAAATCCTGCCGCGCCGAGGCGATAAGATCGGTTTTTTCGCGAAATTCCTGAACGCGGTTTTCCGCAACGACTTCTACGCCCGCCTTTACGGCAACGTTGATAAGTTCCGCGGGAACGGTTTTAGTCGCCGCGACGAGGGTAATTTTTTCGCCTCTGTCGTTACCCGCGGCAATCTCCGATAATACTTTTTTAACGTTTTCTTCGATTTTAATACTATCGTCAATCATAAAATCATAAATCAAAAAACCGCTTGTCCGCCTTAAACTCCCAACTCTTCGAGAAGGTCGTTCATATCGTAAAGTCCGCGCGACTTGCCCGCGATAAATCTCGCGGCTCTCACCGCGCCGTCCGCAAACAACGCCCTGTCGGAAGCGGAGTGAGAGAGAGTCAAAACCTCGTTTTCGCCCGCAAACAGCACGTCGTGTTCGCCGACTATGTTCCCGCCCCGAACCGCGTGTATACCGATTTCGTTTTTATCGCGCTTGCCTACGATTCCGTTTCTGCCGTAAACGCAGAATTTTTCGGGAAGAACATTTTTAATTTCGTCCGCAATCATAACCGCCGTGCCGCTGGGCGCGTCAACTTTCTGATTGTGGTGTTTTTCGATAATTTCGACGTCGAAGCCCGAAAGAGCCTTTGCCGCCTGCTTTACGAGCTTAACGAGAACGTTCACGCCGACGGACATATTCGCAGAGCGGAATAGCGCGACTTTTTCGGAAGACTTGATGGCCGCCTTTTTATCTTCTTCGGTATAGCCCGTCGCGCAAAGCACTGCGGGAACTCCGTTTTTCTCCGCATAGGGCAGAAGCTGTTCTAACGAAAGTCTTGAAGAAAAATCTATAATCACGTCGGGCTTGCCGACTTTTTCGGAAACCTTTTCGATATTACAAAAAACGGGGAAAGATGAATCGGAAAAATCTTCATTTATATCCACGCCGCAAAACGCCCGCATATCGCTTTCGCAGGAAAGCGCCGCTTTAACTTTTTTGCCCATTCTTCCGTTTGCGCCGTAAATCAACACGTTTATCATATAAAAACTCCCTTAAATCAAGCGCGAATGGTAAGCCCGTAAGAAGAAAGCACTTTTTTAAGCTCTTCTTCGTGCGGTTTTTCGAGTTCGGTGAGCGGCGCGCGAACGAAGCCGCGGCAAAGCCCCAAAAGCTCGCAGGCTTTTTTGACGGGAATGGGGTTAACTTCCGAGAACATAGCGTTCATAAGCGGCAGAAGCTTTTGCTGTAAAGCCTTCGCTCCCGCCTTGTCGCCCGCATAGTAAAGCCTTGCCACGTCGCCGACCTCTTTCGGCATGACGTTGGAAGCGACTGATATAAGCCCGTAAGAGCCGAGTTCAAGAATATCGTAGTTAAGCCCGTCGTCGCCGGAATAAAGCGCGGTTTTGCCCGAGATCAGAGAAGCCGTTTCCGCAATTTGATCAAGCTTTCCGCACGCTTCTTTAATGCCGCCGATTTTAGGGTTTTCGGCGATTTCCGCCATAGTCTCGGGGAGGATATTCACTCCCGTGCGGGAGGGAACGTTATAACATAAAACGGGAATATCCACGTTTTCGCAAATATCGTTATAATATTTTACAAGCCCCTTTCGGGTACATTTGTTGTAGTAGGGGGTGACGACGAGAAGACCGTCCGCGCCGAGCTTTTCCGCAAGCACGCTTTTTTCGATCGCTTTTTTGGTGCAGTTGCTGCCCGTGCCGAGAATAAGCTTTACCCTTCCCGCAATGCGTTCTTTGGCGAATTTTGCTATAAGCTCGTATTCCTCTTCGGAAACGGTAGAAGCCTCGCCGGTCGTGCCGAGAACGCAAAGCGCCTCGATTTTACCTTCGATTTGTCTGTCTATCAGCCTTCCGAACGCCTCGAAATCTATGCCGTCCTCCGTGAACGGGGTGACGGCGGCTGTGCAAGTGCCTTTAAAAACGGTTTTATTCATAAAAAAACCTCCTGAAAAAACTTTATGCCCGAAAATGCTTTTAAGAAGAACCTCGGGTAAAAAGAAAGTCGTGTAAAAAATATTCTGTAAAAAACGTTCTGTAAAAAACTTCGGAAAAAAACGAACTTCAAAGAAAAAGAACGTCGGGCGGGCGAGCCGAACGCGCCCGCCCGACTTGAAAGGAAAACCGTTATTTATCGAATCTTCCGTCGTAGTTGTTTTTAACCGCGCCGAGTTCTATCGCCTTTTCGGCAATCTGAACGGCGTTCGTAGCCGCGCCTTTCCTTATGTTATCTGCAACCACCCAGAAATTCACGCCCGAAGGAACGGTGTCGTCCGTTCTTATTCTGCCTACGAAAACCTCGTTTTTGTTTTCCGCGGTAACGGGCATAGGGTAAAGGAGCTTTTCGGGATCGTCCTGAACGATAACACCTTCCGCCTTTTCGAGAACGGCTCTCACGGCTTCCGCGGTGCAGGGCTTATCGAATTCCACGTTGACGGATTCGCTGTGGCCGTAATAAACGGGAACGCGCACGCATGTCGCGGTGACTTTAACGTTTTGGTCGCCGAGAATTTTTTTGGTCTCGAAAATCATTTTATCCTCTTCGCGGGTGTAGCCGTTGTCGAGGAAAACGTCTATATGCGGCAAGCAGTTGCCGAAAATGGGATAGGGGAATTTCTGCGGTTTTTCTCCGCAGATTCCGCCTTTAAGGTCGTTGAAACCCTTAACGCCCGCGCCCGAAACAGCCTGATATGTGGAGTAAATCACGCGTTTGATGCCGAAAGCCTCGTGCAGAGGTTTAAGCGCGACGACCGCCTGAATGGTGGAACAGTTAGGGTTCGCTATAATATTTCTATGCCATAAAACGTCGTTCGGGTTACATTCGGGAACGACGAGGGGAACGAGAGGATCTCTTCTCCAGGCGTTGGAATTATCAATAACGAGCGCGCCGTGCTTTGCGAAAACGGGCGCGAATTCTTTGCTGACGTCGCCGCCCGCGGAAAAAAGAGCTATGTCGATTTTCTTGTCTACGACATTTTTTTCGCAAAGTTCGATGATTTCGTAGGGCTTACCCATAAAATCCACGGTAGAACCCGCGGATCTTGCGGAAGCGAAAAGGTAGTAGTTTTCTACGGGAAGCTGTCTTTCGGTAAGCACTTCCAAAAATTTTCTGCCTACCATACCGGTCGCGCCGACGACCGCAACGTTATATTTTTTCATACTCGCAAAACTCCTGATACGATTTAGGTTATTATATATATTATCATTAAAAGGAGAAAAAGTAAAGTTTTTTTTCGTAACGGGGCTATTTTTGTTTGTAAAAAAATTGATTTTAGTATACACTATATACGGAAAAACTCGGAGAAGGGCGACTCCTTCTTTTTTGAAATATATACCGCAAAGAAAATTCCCGCAAGGTAAGAAAGAAAAGTTCGCGATTATCGCGATATAAAGGTGCGGGAAAAGAAGCGGAAATAATTACGGAGAGAAACTGATGGCGCAAAAAAAGAAACGCGGACTGATAGACAGATTGCTGATGGGTTCGGAGAAATCCGAAGGCTATGCGAGAGCAAGCCTCCCTTCCAACAGATGGGAGCTGTTCTGGGATATTTTCAAGGGGAGATTCTGGAAGCTTGTGCTTATCAATCTTCTTGTGCTTCTCTTTTTCATACCGCTCGCATTGCTTTTGTTTTTCAGGAGCAACGCGATAATGAACCTCGGCGCGGCGTATCCGTTTTCCGCGCCGTTCGGCACGGGGTATCAGGCTCCCGTTTCGCTCGTGGGTTACGCGGAAAACATAGTGTTTACGGTAGACGCGATGATATACCTGTTTATGCCGCTCGCGCTTATGATAGCGGCGGTGGGGGTATCCGGCGGCGCGTACGTTATAAGGAATATGGTCTGGACGGAAGGAATTTTCGTCGCAAACGACTTCTGGCGCGGGGTAAAGCAGAATATAAAACAGCTTCTCGGCGTGGGAATATTGTATTCGCTCGTTTTCTATCTCACGACTATCTCGGTAGACCTTGCGGATCAGAGTTTGAAGCTCGGCGCGGGCGCGTCGTGGATATTCGTGGTGTCCAAAATCGTTTCGTACGGATTTCTGGCGTTCTTCTCGATAATGACCTTCCATATGATAACGATGTCGGTGACGTATAATCTGAAATTCGGACAGCTTATCAAGAACTCGTTCCTGTTTACGATTGCGCTTCTGCCGCATAATATATTCTTCCTGTTCTTGGGGCTTTTGCCGTTTATACTCTGCACGTTCGGCGGCTTGTTTTTAACGATAGGCGTCATACTCGTGCTTCTGTTCGGGTTCTCGCTGCTCCTTCTTATATGGACGGATTTCTGCCAGTGGTCGTACGATAAATTCATAAACGACAAGGTAGAGGGCGCGCAGAAGAACAGAGGTATTTACGAAAAGGTAAAAGAAAGCAATTCGGAAGCGCTCAAAAAATACCGCGAGCAGCTTGCGCTCATGCCCAAATCTTCGTTAAGTTCCCGCCCGATAAAACCGATAACGGATGACGAATTGCAGGTTGCGGAGCTTCCGACTGCGTTCAGCAGAAAGGATTTGAAAGCTTTGGAAGAAAGCAAACAGCGAATTATAGAAGACAACGAAGAGTATATAAGACAGCACGAAAACGATCCCGAATTCGTCTCCGCGAGAGAAAACGAGGAAAGAGCGAAAACGGAACGCGAAAAACGTATAGAAGAAGCGAAGAAAGAACTCGCAAAACGCAACAAGGAGGAATAAACCGCAACGAAGGACGCCGCGTAAAAACGGCGTCCTTTAACGGGAAGAGGATATGGATATAGTCGATTTTTTATTTCAGCTCGCGCTGATACTGTTTTCGACGAAAATGCTGGGGCTTCTTGCAAGAAGGCTCGGACTTCCGCAGGTACTCGGATTTATAGTCGCGGGGCTTTTAATAGGTCCCGCTATATGGGAACTTTTTTTCGACGTTTCGGGCGGCGGAATATTCCCGATATTAGCCAAGAACCCGAAGACGGGCGAAGAGAATTACTATCTTAAAGCTTTTGCGGAGATAGGCGTTATTTTCGTAATGTTCAGCGCGGGGCTGGAAACGAGTATAAAAGACATAAAAGATACGGGCGTGGTGGCGTTTATCATCGCGCTTTGCGGCGTACTGCTTCCGCTCGGTTGCGGCTTCGGCATATCGTACGCCTTCCACCCCGAGTGGGGCTGGCATTCCTGCCTGTTTATCGGGGTTATAATGACGGCTACCTCGGTCGGCATAACGGTAGAGGTATTAAAGGAACTCGGAAAGCTCCAGACGAAGGTCGGCACGGTAGTGCTTTCCGCCGCGATAATAGACGACGTTCTGGGAATAATCGTTCTCGCGATAGTTCTGAGCATCGCGGGCGAAGGCGGCACCACGTCACCCGTACTCGAAGCGATAAACCCGAACGGCAACGTAGCGATATCGGTTTTATGGATACTCGCGTTCTTCGTGTTCGCGATAGGCGCGGGCGTAGGCTTTTCCAAACTGTTTAAGCTTATCGAAAAGAAAAGCCCGCACACGAGAAGAATACCTATTCTGTCGATCGCGGTATGCCTTTTGTATGCGTTCGTCGCGGAAAAGGTGTTCGGCGTTGCGGATATAACGGGCGCGTATTGCGCGGGACTCGTGCTTTCAACTAACCACGCTTCCGCTCAGTACGTCGACAGGCGCGTAAGCATCGGTTCGTATATGATATTCGCGCCGATATTCTTCGCAAGCATAGGCATAAAGATAAGTCTTGCGAACCTCACTTTGGACGTGCTGTGGTTCTCGCTCGCGTTCGTCGCGGTTGCGATACTTACCAAAATGGTCGGTTGCGGCGCTTCCGCAAGGCTTCTCGGATTCAACAATAAAGACAGCGTGAGAATCGGCGTGGGAATGATAGCGAGGGGCGAAGTCGCGCTTATCGTTACCGAAAAGGGTATAGCGGGCGGACTTATAGCAAGTCAGTACCGCGTAATCGTGGTAATGCTGGTGCTTGTAACGTCGCTTCTTGCGCCGATACTTTTGAAGCTCCTTTATAAACACGACGACGAATTGCCGCCGCCCACCAAGGTAATAACGGAGGAAGGACACGTTGAATAAACTAATAAAAACGCTTATATTCGACGGACAGTTATCCCTTTCCGTACTCGATACTACGGAAATGGTAAACGACGCTATAAAAATACATAACCTTACGCCCGTGGCGGCGGCGGCTCTCGGAAGAACGCTTACCGCCTGCACGTTTATGTCGAGCAACTTAAAAAGCGAAACGGACAAGCTTTCGGTAACGATAGCGGGTAACGGAGTCGGCGGCAAAATAACGGTTTGCGGCAACGGCGAACTCGCAATGCGCGGCGTTGTAGACGAGCCGCAGGCGGATTTGCCGTTAAAGTCGAACGGCAAGCTTGACGTAGGCGGCTTCGTGGGGACGGAAGGTCGGCTCACGGTAGTCAGAAGTATGGGACTTAAAGATCCGTATTCGGGCAGTTCCGCGCTCGTTTCGGGCGAAATCGCGGAGGATTTCGCGGCGTATTACGCATACAGCGAGCAAACCCCGACGGCTATGGCTCTCGGCGTGCTTATAGAAAAGGACGGAAGTTCTTCGGGCGCGGGCGGCGTGGTTATTCAGGCGATGCCGGGCGCGACCGAAGAAAACCTCGCGAAAGCGGAAGAGATAATAAACGGACTTTCGGACGTGAGTAAAAGAATAAAAGAACTCGGCGCGGAAGGGCTGATGAAAGAATATTTCGGCGAGTACGGAGCGGAACGTCCTTTCGGCGCGGAAAAACCCGAGGAATACTACCCCGAATACAAATGCTTGTGCAGCAGAGATTATATAGAGGGAGTGCTTAGGTCGCTCGGAAAGGAAGAGCTTAAAGACATAATAAAAAAAGAAGGAGCGGTCAAGGTCGATTGCCAGTTCTGCCGTAAGGAGTACGTTTTTACGGACGAGGACGTGGATAAGATGTTTTAACGAAACGATATGGAAGAAAAGGTAATAAAATTCGAGCCGAGCGTGCAGACGTATCTGAATTTAGCGGAGAGGCGTTCCGAAGAGGGCGACTATGCCGCCGCTTTGGGCTACCTTTTCGAGGCGAAAAGCATAGACGAAAATTCTCCGGAGGTGCTTGCCGCGATAGCGGACGCGTACGCCGATCTCGACCTTTTGGAGCTTTCTAATCAATACTGGTTTTATTATATAGACCGCGCGCCGAAGGATAAGCAGTCTGTCGCGTTCGAGGAGCTTGCGATAAACTTTTTCTATATGAACAGGCTCTGGGCTTCGGGGTACTGGTTTCATCAGAAGCTTTCCCGCGACGGGTATATAAATCCGGACGCGCTCGATCCCGAAATAACGGCGTATTTTTCGGAAGAGGAAAAGAAAAAGGACGAATACAGAATAGTGTATCCGTTCGACCGCGCGGATTATTCTTCGTACGTTACCAAGGCTCGGGCGGCTTTTGCGGAAGAAAATCTCGGAGCGGCTATCTCTATTTTGGAAGAAGTTCCCGAAGAGTGCAGAAACGCGGAAATAAGCGGCGACCTCGCTTTCTATTATTTTCTCGATAAAAGAGACGATAAAATGCTGGAAGAAAGCCGTTCTTCGATAAAGAGAAACGGCGACGGCGTTTCGACCTATTGCAATCTCGTAACCTATTATAACGAGATAAAAGACGCGGATAAAGCCGCGTATTATTACGAAAAAGCGAAGGCTTGCGCGAATAAAACCACGCAGGATATGATAAAGCTTTCGACGGCGGCAATGGACGTCGGCGCGCACGAGGACGTGGAAAGGTTTGCGGAAGAGTTGTTAAAAGACGGGCGTGCTGATTTGTCGCTCGGGTTTATGCTCGCTATGTCGCAGATGAACCTCGGCAAATACGAAAAAGCGGAAAAAACGCTTTGCGGACTTATACGGCTCAATCCCGAGGACTCGGTGACGGCGTTTTATCTGCGGCTCGTTAAAAGGTTGCAGGAGGGGGATAAGGACTCCGAAAAACTTTTGCCGCTCGCGTACGTCAGGGATTTGCAGGATACAACCATAAACGCGTACACTCGCGTAACCAAAGATTATTATTCGGGCAAAAAGGTTTCCGCGGAGCGTATGCTCATTTTAAAGGAAGTACCCGTTTACGGCGAGGACTGTCTTAACGCGATGGTGGTAAAAAGCGCGCTTTTGCCTTCTATGAACAAAATGCGTGCGGCGGCGGCGAAGGGCGCGATCATAAAAAAAGGCGATTACCGCAGATTTTTCACCGCGCTTTTGAAACCCGACCTCCCTGCGGACGCAAAGGGGCTTTTGATTCGTACGGCGGTTATGTGCGGGGCGAAATTCCGTTTCGGCGTAGTCGCGGGGAATTATTACGTTAATATAAAACCTGTAAAAACGCCGTTCGATAAAGATCCTTCGGACGAGGGCGACTGTTTCCGCACGGCATACGCGGAAGCGCTTGTTAAGCTCGCGTTTGCGGGTATAGAAGAGGGCGGCAAGGTCGGCGCGGCGCTTACCGATATTTACAATAAATACCGTAAAGAGTTCTTTGAGGACGGAAATATGGCTGAATTCGAGCTTGCGGCGATAGCGGTTTCGACGACCGACTTATTTACGACGCTCGGCAAAAAGGATATATGTTCGCTGTTCGAGGCGGGGTATCCGCCCGTAATAAGTTTTATGGAAAACGTGATGCACTGCACCTCGAAGGGGGACGAAGCCCTTCTCGAAAAGTTGCTTAAAAAATTCAAGGGAATGATAGAAAATGGTACGGACGCTTGATTTGGACAAATTATTCGACAAATACATAGAGGGCTACGTTTACGCGAACGTCGGAAAGGTGAAGCCCGAAGAAATCGAGGACAAAATCCCCGTTTTGTATAAGGAGTTCGGCGACGCGAGCTTGAAGGAGCTGGACGGCAAAACCCCGAATTCTTATTACGGGGAATATTCGGCAAAGGAGCTTTTGGATTGTCTTAAAGCGCATATAAAAAGCGGCGTTCCGGTATCGGATTTTCTTTGCGAAGCGATAACCGCGGCGAACGGCGCGGGCGAAGAAATCGCGAAAGAGCTTGATGGCGACGCGCTTAAAGAGGGCGAGGAATATGCCGCGTATTTAATGAATATGTTTTCTTCTGCGGCGGAAAAATTCCCCGCGGAGCTTTTTATAACTCTTGCGACGGGTGAATATCCCGAAAGCGTGGGCGAGCTTGCCGCGGAGTTTTTGTGCGAACGCGCGGAAGAGGTTAAAGAAAGCGCGCTTGCGGCGTTCGGTGCTGCCGAGGGAAAAGGCGAGGAGAGGCTTACGGAGGTTTTATCAAACGTCAGGGGCGACGACAGGGTGTTTGAAATTCTGCTTTCCGAATTTAAAAAGCATACGGAGAACATGCCGTTATACTCGTCGTATCTCGCAAAATACGGCGACGAACGCGCTCTGCCCGCGCTTTACGAAGCGATAAAGCAGGATAAAATCAAGTATTCGGATTTCGAGGAATTGCGCTTTGCCATAGAAGCCTTGGGCGGCGAATACGACGAGCCTCGCGATTTCACTTTCGATCCTACCTATAAAAAAATCTGCGGAATAAAAAGAAAGCCGTTGCACGAAAGAAAATAGGTTTTTACGCAAAAAGAGCGCCGCCTTGAACACAAAAATACGCAAAAAACGAACAAAACGCGTAACACGGGCGGCGCGGAAAACGAGAAATTTATAAAAATTTAATAAAACCGACTTTGAAAAACCGTCATAATCCGAGTTTTTTCGCAGTAAAGATATAGCGTGAAAAGACTTTTCGGGATATTAAAGACGGTTTTTTTATTGTGCGGCGCGGTAATCGGCGCGGGATTTTTAGGCGGCGCGGAGCTTGCGGAGTTTTTCGGCGCGGCAGGTTACGCGCCTTTTCTCGCGCTTTCGGGCGCATTGTTTTTCATAGGCTTTTTCGTCGTGTTTCTGCGTGAAAAACGCAAATCGGAGCTTCCCGTTTCGGAAAAAGAAGAAAGTCTGACGGTAAAAGCGTTTTTTGCGGCGGAGCTTATATTTTCTTCGGCTATGCTGGCGGGGGTAAACGAGATATTTTTGGAAGCGGGCGCGGGCGTTTTGTCGTACGTTCTGACTTTCGCCTTATTTACGATAAGCTGTTTTTGCGTTAAAAAAGGCAAACGCGGCGCGGAAATTTTGAGTGCGTCGGTAATGCCGATAGCTCTCGTCGCGGTAAATATTTTTCTCGTTATTTTCCTTGCGAAAACGCGCGAAGTCAATGTGTTCCGGAATGGCGGCGTCGTCGCTCGCAAAGTCCGCGAATTTTTCGGCGCGGCGAGCGCAACGGGCGGAGCGGGGATAATAGGGATAACAAGCATAACAGGCGGGGTGACAGCGGTAACGGCGAAAGCGGAGCAAAGCTTTTCTGTGTGGCGGGGGATATTGAAAGCCGTGTTGTTTTCCTCGCTCAACGTTTTTATAACCGCGCCCGCCGTTACGGAAACGGTAAAAAATAAAAGCGTTTCGGGGCTGACCGTCGCCGCCGCGATTTTTTCCGTCATCGTTTCGGCGGAAGCCTTTCTTATTCTCCGCACGATAGAAAGAGCGGGGACGGCTGGCGCGGGCGAGCCGATAGTCCGCGCGCTTGCGGGACAAGGGAAGGTCGTTCGCACGGTAATTTTCACCTCTTTGTTTCTTGCAACGTTCACGTCGTTTTTCACTTGCTTTGCCGCCGTGTCGGAGGGAGCGGAGAGAGCCTTGCCGAAACTCGGCAAAAAAACAAAGTCCTCGTCCTTTAAGACTGTCCTTTTTATATTCGTATACCTCTTTTCGCTTGCGGGCTTAAACAAAATAATTAAATTCGTGTATCCGATTTTCGGCGCGCTCGGCGTTTGTTATATAGTAAATTCCGCAATAAAGCTCGTAAAAGCAGACGGCAAAAAACGAGATTTCTTAAAAACCGATAAAATCGCGCGGTATAAAAATACCGCAAAAAGCCGATAATAGCCTTAAAGCAAGTTTTGGAGGATATATAAATGTCTAAAAAAAGAAAAAACAAGGTAAAAAAGCTTACCGACGAGGAATACGGCAACTACGTTATGTCGCTTAAAGACGAAAAACCGCCTCTTCTCGTAAGAAAAACACAAGAATAACGCATAAATGCGCATAAAATAATGCAAAAAGCTTAAAACCGTTCAAATTTTAACGGAAACAAAAAATTCTCCCGCCTCGCGCGAGAATTTTTTTTATTTGTTTGTATTTTTAGTTTTTATGTAGTATAATCATTCCGTAATGCTAAAAGCAAATCAAACGATAAAGGAAAGCGTTATGATAGAAATCAAAGAACTGCAAACAAAAAAAGATCTCAAACTTTTTGCCACCTATCCGTTAAAGCTGTATAAAGGTTGCCCGTATTACGTTCCGAGTTTAAGGAGCGACGAACTTAATACCTTTAATCCCAAAAAGAATTTCAGCTTGAAGGAGTGCGACGCAAAAGGCTTTCTTTGTTATAAAGACGGCAAGCTCGTCGGCAGAATAGCGGGTATAATCAACAGAACGGACAACGAGCTTACGGGCGTTAAAGCGATAAGGTTTTCCCGTATAGAGTGCATAGACGATATGAACGTGTTCAAGGCTCTTCTCGGCGCGGTGGAAAAGTTCGGAAAAGATAACGGAATGGAACTTATTCACGGACCGTGGGGCTTTAACGATACGGACAGAGAGGGGATGCTGACTTACGGCTTCGACAGACCTGCGACCTACGTCACGAATTATTACTATCCTTATTTTTGCGAAAATATGGTAAAGCTCGGCTTCGAGGACGAGTCCAAGTGGCTGGAAAGGGAGTTCGTTCTGCCCGACAAGCCTTACGAAAGAATAGTCGATATAGCCAAAAAGGTAGAAGAAAAAATAGAGCTTACGGACGTGGCGATAACGCTTCCGTTAAGGGAAATAATAAAGCAATACGGCGCAAAGCTTTTTGAAACTTATAATCAGGCGTATGCGCCGCTGGACGGCTTCGTTCCCGTTGACGAACAGACCGAAAAGAACGTGTTAAAGCAGTTCGCGACGGTGGTAAACAAGAGATACATAAGCGTGCTTGTCGATAAAAACGACGAGGTTGCGGCGTTCGGAATAGTTCTTCCTTCGCTCGTAAAACCGCTCGCGAAACACGGCGGCAAACTGTTTCCGACGGGCTTTATAGGAATATTAAGCTCGATAAAGAAGCCGAAAGCTTTGGAAATGGCGCTTATCGGCGTAAAACCCGAATACAAAAACACGGGAATAAACGCGGTCGTTATCTCGCACATTATGCAAAACGTGATAGAGGACGGTATCACCCGCGTGGAAAGTAACCCGATGCTCGAAACGAACTATAACATTCAGCAGCAGTGGAAGTTTGCGGATAACGAAGTGGTTAAAAAACGCCAGACCTATAAAAAGCCGATAGGAAGTCTTTTGGAATACGCGGAAGGCGTTAAGGACTAAAAATTAACGACTAAGCGACTGCCGATAAAAACGGATATAAAACGGACGGGAGCATAATTATGCGCGACTGTATGGAAAGAATAACCGAATATCTGAAACCCGTGCGGGTGGTAAAAGAAGAGGGGGCGGAAAACGCCGCCTTTCTTTCGGAAAGCGAAAGGGATCAGATACATATAAACGAACCGAATGTTTGCACCGTAGCGGCGGGCGGATATATCGTCCTCGATTACGGAAAGGAGCTGCACGGCGGCTTGCGGCTTTTAACGCGTTTCGGCGCGGATAACGGCGTGGCGGAAATAAGAATCCGTTTCGGCGAATCGGTCGGAGAATGCTTTGCGGAAACAGGCGAAAGAGGCGAATGCGTCGCGACCAACGACCATAGCCCGCGCGATATGCGTGTGTGCGTTCCGAGCATTTCCGATTTAACGTTCGGGCAGACGGGCTTCCGCTTTGTAAAAATAGACAACCTCTCGCAAAAGCCATACGGCTTCGTGTCCGCGCTCGCCGCGTTTACGCATATAAAAGAAACGCCCGTCGGCAGTTTTTCTTGCGACGACGAAGAGGTCAATAAGATTTTCGACGTGGCGGCGTATACCTTGTATCTCAATATGCAGAACGGGCTTTGGGACGGAATCAAGAGAGACAGGCTGGTGTGGATAGGCGATATGCACCCCGAGGTCAAAGGAATACTGAACCTTTTCGGTGCGAATCCGCTCGTCGAAAAAGGACTGAAAGAGTCTGCGGAGCATAACCCCGTACCCGAATGGATAACGGGAATGCCGTCGTATTCCGTGTGGTGGCTCGCGATACTCTGCGATTATTATTACCGTACGGGGCGAAGAGAATTTACTCTTTCGCAGCTTCCGTATATGTACGAAGTTTTAAATCTCCTGAACAAATTCGTCACCGAGGACGGGCGTGTGGATATGACGCGCGAGGGCGGCGGAAACGAATTTTGCAGGTATTTCCTTAACTGGGAAACGAGCGAAGAGGAAGGCAGGGAATCCGGCTTCCGCGGTCTTCTCCTTTTTGCGGCTAGAAAGTGTTCGGAAACGCTTAAAGATTTGAAAAAAGACTCGTCGCCCGCCGACGAAATTATAAAGAAATTAGAGAAAAACGTCGCGTTCGAGGGAGAGTCCAAAGCGGTGGCTTCGCTTTTCGCGCTTGGGTATACTCCCGACGAAAAGGCGAAACGCCTTCTGACGGAGGGCGGCGGCAACGGTTTTTCCACTTTTATAAGCTCGTATATCTTGAACGCGCTTGCGGATATGGGAAAAGGCGAAGAAGGTATTGCCGCGATGAAAGAATTTTACGGCGGAATGTTATCCCGCGGCGCGACGACCTTTTGGGAGAGCTACGAGCCGAGCTGGCTTGAAAACAGCGGCAGAATAGACGAGCTTACCCCGGAAGGGAAGAAAGATATACACGGCTCGTTCGGTAAATACTGCTATACGGGCTATCGTTTAAGCCTTTGCCACGGCTGGGCGTGCGGACCGGTGCCGTTCCTTATGGAAAGAGTTCTCGGCGTAAGGTTCACGTCGGTCGGCGGCAGAACGGTCAGAATAGAGCCGAACCTTATGGGGCTTAAAAAGGCTGGCGGAAAAGTGCCGACGGCGTTCGGAACTATAGAGGTTTGCCACGAGTTGAGAAACGGTAAAATTCATACCGAATATAAGCTGCCCGAGGGCGTAACGATAGAAAAATAAATAGAATTTTTAAGAATATCGCATAAATATCAAAAAAACCGTCTTTCGGGCGGTTTTTTGCTTTTAAAAAGATTGAAAAAAAGAGAAAAAGATGATATACTATATCAGTATAATTTTACTTATTCGGAGTAAACGATATGAAAAGAACGGAGCTTAAAGAGATATTTAAGAATGCCGAAGCGTTTTCGGGCAAAACCGTCACCGTATGCGGCTGGGCAAGAACGATAAGAGACAGCAAGTCCTTCGGTTTTATAGAGCTGAACGACGGCTCGTACTTTAAGAATTGTCAGGTAGTTTTCGCGCGCGAAAAACTTGCGAACTACGACGAAATAGCAAAGCAGAACGTGGGCGCGTGTCTTAAAATCACGGGTACGCTTTTGCTTACCCCCGAGAACAAACAGCCCTTCGAGATAAGCGCGGAAGCAGTAGAAGTTCTCGGCACTTCTACCCCCGATTATCCGCTTCAAAAAAAGCGTCATTCTATGGAGTTTTTGCGCAGTATTCCGCACCTCCGTCCGAGAACGAACACCTTTAACGCGGTGTTTAAGATAAGGAGCGAAGCGGCTTACGCCATTCATAAATTTTTTAACGACCGCGGGTTCGTATACGTTCACACGCCTATAATCACGGGCAGCGACTGCGAGGGCGCGGGCGCGATGTTTCAGGTAACTACTTTGGATCTCGATAACGTTCCCAAAACGGAAGAGGGAACGGCTGATTATAAAGAGGACTTCTTCGGCAAGAAGGCGAGCCTCACCGTTTCGGGACAGCTCGACGTGGAAAATTTCGCGATGGCGTATTCCAACGTGTATACCTTCGGACCTACTTTCCGTGCGGAACACTCAAACACCGTTCGTCACGCGGCGGAGTTCTGGATGATAGAGCCGGAACTTGCTTTCGCCGACCTTTCGGACGATATGGACTGCGCGGAAGCGATGGTAAAATCGGTAATTTCCCGCGTTATGGAAACCTGTGCGGAGGAAATAGAATTTCTCAACAAATTCGTCGATAACGGACTTATCGAAAGACTTAAAAACGTTTGCGAAAGCGATTTCGTAAGGCTTACCTATACCGAAGCGATTTCCGTTCTCGAAAAGGTTAAAGATCGCTTCGACGCGCCCGTTTACTGGGGCGTGGACCTTCAAAGCGAACACGAAAGATATATCACCGAAGAAGTGTTCAAAAAACCCGTGTTTCTGACCGATTACCCCAAGGAGATAAAAGCGTTTTATATGCGCCTTAACGACGACGGAAAAACGGTCGCGGCGGCGGACTTGCTCGTTCCGGGAATCGGTGAGCTTATCGGCGGCTCGCAGAGAGAAGAGCGCGCGGATATTCTCGAAAAGCGTATGGCGGAATGCGGACTGAAAGCCGAGGATTATAAGTCGTATTTAGACCTTCGCAAATACGGCGGCGCGGTACACTCGGGCTTCGGACTCGGATTTGAAAGAATGGTTATGTATTTAACGGGTGTCGGCAATATCAGAGACGTTCTGCCTTTCCCGAGAACGGTCGGCACGCTGGAAGGTTAAAGTTCGCGTTTTGCCTGCAATAAAGACAGAAAAGAGATAAAAACGTAACCCCGAGAAAAAGGAGAGTCTGAAACTTGAACAAGATTTTAGTGGACGCGTTCGGCGGAGACAATTCGCCGGAAGAGGTCGTCGCGGGCGCGCTTGCCGCGCTGAAAGAAAAAGAAAATTTCAAGCTGGTTTTAGTCGGCAAGGAAGAAGAGATAAAAACACTTTTCGCGGACGAAACGGTGACAGAAAAAACGGAGTTTGAAAGCGTTAAAGACCGCGTGGAAATTTTGCCCGCGGAGGACGTTATAACCTGCGAAGAAGAACCGACCGTCGCGGTGAGAAGAAGGCCGAACAGCTCTATATGCGTGGGCTTTAAAACTCTCAAAGAGGACGAAGAAGCGAAAGCCTTCGTTTCCGCAGGCTCGACGGGCGCGGTGCTTGTCGGCGCAACGTTAAAGCTCGGCAGAATAAGCGGAGTAAATCGTCCCGCGCTTTGCCCGATATTGCCGACGGTAAAGGACGGCAAAAACGTTTTGCTGTTGGACTCGGGCGCAAACGCGGATTGCAAGGCTATAAATCTCGTTCAGTTCGCGGTTATGGGAACGGCTTATGCGGAAGCTCTCGGCGTAAAAAATCCTACCTGCGCGTTACTTTCCAACGGTACGGAGGACGAAAAGGGGAACGCGCTGAACCACGAGGTTTTCCCGATTTTAAAGGAAGAAAAGGGCGTGAATTTCGTCGGCAATACCGAAGCGAGAGACGTTTTGTCGGGGAATTTCGACGTGCTTGTGACGGACGGCTTTTCGGGGAACGTGTGCCTAAAAAGTCTCGAATGTGCAGTGAATGCGATATTCGATTCTATTAAAGAAGGGATATATTCTTCTCTTCGCGGCAAAATAGGCGGCGCGTTGCTAAAACCGACTTTCAAAGCGGTAAAAAAGAAGCTCGATTATAACGAAAAGGGCGGCGCGCTCTTTCTCGGCGTAAACAAAATCGTAATAAAAGCGCACGGTTCGTCAAAGCGAAAAGCAATAAAAAGCGCGGTTTTACAAGCCGCTGAATACGCCGAAATAGGCGTAATCGAAAAAATTAAAGAAAAACTCGCCATCGCGGAAGCACAAAAAACCGAAAACGAGCAAAAAACCGCAAATTCGGCGAATTCGATAAATCCGGAAGCTTCGGCAAGCGACGGGGCGAACGTATGATATTCGACGCCCGCGCGGCGGAAGAAAAAATCGGCTATTCGTTCAAGGATAAAAAGCTGTTAAATGAGTGCTTTACCCATTCTTCGTACGCGTACGAGAACGGCGAGACCTCAAACGAGCGGTTGGAATTTCTGGGCGACGCGGTTTTGGAACTTGTCGTAACCGAGTACCTGTATAAGAGGTTTGACGAAGCGGAGGGGAAACTTACCGATAAAAGACGGTCGCTCGTTTCCAAAGAGCCGCTTCTCGCGCTCGTTTTGGAAAAAGGGCTGAACGAACTCGTACTGCTCGGCAACGGACTGAAAAAGCTTGCTAAAACGGATGAAAAACTGTTTTCAAGCCTTTATGAAGCGATAGTCGGCGGCATATACATAGACGGCGGATACGAACCCGCAAAAGAATTTATAGAACGCACCCTTATCCGCGCGTGGGAATCGGCGGAAGAACGAGATGCGGACGGGCAGCCGGCGGACAAGAAAACTGCGGGCGCAAAGGGTGCAAAAGCGGCGTTTTTCCCGAAAGAAATTCCCGCAGACAGCAAAACGCGCCTTCAGGAGTTCGTGCAGAAAGAAAAGCTCGGCAAAATTTCGTACGGCTTAAAAGAGAAAACGGGACCGGATCACGATCCGTATTTCAAAGTATTCGTAACGATAGACGGCAAAATTTTTGCGGAAGGCGAAGGAAAAAGTAAAAAAGCGGCGGAAAGCCGCGCGGCGGCGACTCTTTTGGAGGCGTTAGAAAAAGAGGAAGGTAGAAAGGCTTGAATTTTGAAAAGGTAGAAATATTCGGATTTAAATCCTTTGCGGATAAGGCGGAAATCAAATTCGGCGAAGGCATAACGGGCATAGTCGGACCGAACGGTTGCGGCAAGAGTAACGTTGCGGACTCTATACGCTGGGTACTCGGCGAGCAGTCGGCAAAAACGCTGCGCGGTTCGAGTATGCAGGACGTTATTTTTGCGGGTACGCAGAACAGAAAATCGCTTTCTTATTGCGAGGTTTCGCTGTACTTCGACAACAGCAACAAAATGTTTTCGCTCGATTATAACGAGATAATAATAACGAGAAAGCTGTATCGCAGCGGCGAAAGCGAATACTTTATAAATAAACAGCCCGCAAGACTTAAAGACATAGTGGACCTTTTGCACGAATGCGGAATAGGCAAAGAAGGCTATACCATCATAGGACAGGGCAAGGTAGAAGAGATAATGTCCGCAAAGCCCGAGGACAGGAGAGCGATTTTCGAGGAAGCTACGGGCATAAGCAAGTTCAAAACGAGAAAGAACGAGTCAGAAAGAAAGCTCGAACGCACGCACGAAAACCTCGTTCGCTACATAGATATTTTAACCGAAATAGAAAATCAACTCGCGCCGCTCGAACGTCAGGCGGAAAAAGCGAAAGAGTTCAACGAACTGTCCGCGGAATTAAAGACGCACGAGCTTAACGTGTATATCTGCAAGGTAGACGGCGTTGCGACTGCGAAGGGTAAAATCAACGTCAAAATCGAAGGACTTTTAGAAGAAACCGCGCTCCGCAATTCCGAAATGGAAAACGCGCAGAAGGAGTACGACAGAATTTTCTCCGATATAGAAGAAGCGGACGAAAAGCTTAAAAAATATAACGAAGAGCTTTTGGAAAAGCGCGTCGGAATGGAAAAATCCACGGGCGCGAAACAGCTTTTCGACCAGAAAATTTCCTATCTTATGAGTCAGATAGAGCGCGCGGAAAAGGAAATCGAAGAGAATGAAAAGCTTTTAAGAGAGTGTGCGGAGACTTCCGCCGCCAACGAAGAGGAAAAGGGCAAAGCCGAAAAGGAACTTAAAGAGCTTTCCTTAAAGGCGGACGAGCTTTATAAACGGCTTCTCACGCTGAACGAAAAAATAACCGTCGGCGAAGAGCTTGCGCAGTCGAGCAGAAAAAAGATAATCGAATCTCTGGAATCGCTTTCCGACCTTAAAATGAATAAAGGCGCGGTGTCCATAGAAAAGGAAAACCTGCTTAACAAGTTAAACGAGCTTAAAGAGAGAGAAGAAAGTCTTTCCGCAAAGCAAGCCGAGCAGTTCGCGGAAAAAGAGGAAATCGATAAAAACATAGACGAACTCGACCGGTCGGTATTCGATTTCAAAAACCGCATCGCAAGCAAAGAGGACGAAGTAAGAAACGGCAACGAGAACGTCGCCGAGATAGACAACAAAATTTATTCTTTAAACTCCGTGATAACCACGCTCGTCACGAAAGATAATTTTTACCGCGGACTTAAAGACAGTTACGAGGGTTACGCGCCCGCCGTCAAGCTTTTAATGGGCAAGGCAAAGGAGAACGCGGAGCTTAAAAAACGCATAAAGGGCGTAGTCGCGGAGCTTATAAAGAGCGATAAAAAATACGACGTCGCACTCGAAACCGCGCTCGCCGCGGCGGCGCAGAACGTCGTTACCGAAAACCCCGACGACGCGAAATATCTTATAGAGTACTTAAAGGCGAACAGATTCGGAAGAATAACCTTTTTGCCGATAAGCTCGGTTAAACCGAGATTTCAGACGCAGGACGTAACGCGCGCGCTTTCTGAGCGCGGAGCTTTGGGCGTTGCAAACGAACTCGTTTCTTACGACAAGCAGTTCGAGAACGTTATAAGCAACCTTCTCGGCAACACGCTTATCGTCGATACCTTGGAAAACGCCACGAGAATAGCCGCGAAATATCGTTTTTCGTTCAAGATGGTCACGCTCGAAGGCGACGTGTTCAGCACTCAGGGTGCAATGACGGGCGGCTCGCGCCGTTCGGACGCGGGACTTCTCTCTTCTGACAGAAGAATAGAGGACAACGCGAAAGAGCTTGCGAGAAGAAAAGAGGAAATGCTTTCCTTAAAAACGCAGAAAGCCGACCTCGAAAAGAAACGCGACAAGGCTTTGGAAGAATTGCAGATTTGTAACGACGCGTATAACGGCAAACGCCAGCAGATACTCGTCGAACGCGAAAAACAGGGCGCGATAGAGAGAACGCTTTCCGAACTCGGCAGAGAAATAGAGAGTATTTCGGACGTTACGGAAGAGGTAAAGGCGCGTATCGAAAAGCTGACCGCGGACTTCGAGAGTATTTCGAGCGGCGGCAAAAAGCTGGAAGAGGATAAAACCAACGCGGCGCAGGACGCGGATAAACGCGAGCAGGAATACGATATGCTCCGCAAAGAACGCGACGAGCTTTCTTCAAAAAGCACGGAAGCGCAGATTCGTATCACGGAGCTTCGCGGAAAAATATCCTCGCTTTCGCAGGATAACGCGAGACTTAAAGAAACCTCTTCGGAAACGGAAACGGCGATAGAAGGTCTTAAAAAGAGCAACGAAAACGCGCGCGCGATAATCGAAGAATTAAAACGCGAGCAGGAAAAGGTCGCCCTTTCCAAAGAAGAACAGGACAAAATAAACGAAATCAGAGACGGAATAGAAAAAACGGAAGCGTTAAAAGGCGAGCTTCGCGATAAGCTCGAACGTAACTCCGCCAAAAAGGAGCGGCTCGCGGACGAACTTACCGCGCTTTCGGAGCGTAAGCACGCGGAAGAAATCGCGCTTGCCAAAATCGACTCCGACCTCGAATATATGGGGCAGTCTATTCTTGAAAACTACGGCGAAACGTACGATACCGCGCTTAAATTCAAGGAAGAGAACTACGACGCTTCTCACGGCGAGAGCGAAATTTTAAGAATCCGCAGAAAGCGTTCCTCGCTCGGCGCGATAAACGCCACCGCGATAGACGATTGCAGAGCGCTTAAAGAGCGTTACGACGAGATGACCACGCAGAAAGAGGATCTCGAAAAGGCGGAAAAGGACCTTCGCGAAGCGATAGATAAAATAAAGGGCGAAATGCTCACGCAGTTCGACGAGGGCTTTACGAAGATAAACGAAAACTTCCAAAGAATTTTCAAGGAACTGTTCGGCGGCGGCAGAGCAATGCTCGAACTCGATTATACGGAAGCAGAGGACAGATTAGAAGCGGGCGTCGAAATAATCGCCGAACCTCCGGGGAAAAAGCTTCAAAAGCTGTCGCTTTTATCGGGCGGAGAGAAAGCTCTTACCGCGATAGCGATACTTTTCTCGATATTAAAGCTTCGTCCGATGCCGTTCTGCGTGCTGGACGAAATCGAAGCGGCGCTCGACGAGGCGAACGTAGACAGATTCGCGAGATACCTGCAAAAATTCTCCAAGGAGACGCAGTTTATAGTCATCACGCACAGAAAGCCGACTATGGAGCTTGCGGATTCCTTGTTCGGCGTAACGATGCAGGAAAAGGGCGTGTCGAGGCTGGTTTCGGTCAAGCTTTCGGACGTTGCGGATATAGAAGGCAAAGATCTTGCATAGAATAATAAACGGAATAAAAAATGGGTTTTTTCGGTAAACTGAAAGCCGTTCTTGCAAAAACGCGGGACGGAATAGCAAAAAAACTTAACGACCTGTTCGCCAAGAACAAACTCGGCGACGAGTTTTACGACGATTTGGAAGACGTTCTCATCTCCTCGGACGTATCGGTGGCGACCGCGACCGAAATCGTGGAAGAGATAAAGGACACGGCGATAAAAGAGAAGTGCCGCGACAAGGAATACGTTACGAAGCTTCTTAAAGACGAGCTTTACGACACGATAAACTACGCCGATCCCATCGACCTTAAAACGCCGCTCGTACTGATGATAATCGGCGTGAACGGCGTGGGCAAAACCACGACCATCGGCAAGCTCGCGAATAAATTCGTGAAAGACGGAAAAAGCGTGACGATAGCCGCGGCGGACACCTTCCGTGCGGCGGCTTCGGAGCAACTGACCGTCTGGGCGGAGCGCGCGAAGGTGAGGATAATAAAGCACGCGGAGGGCGCGGACGCTTCGGCTGTCGTTTACGACGCGATACTTTCGGCAAAGGCGAAGAATACCGAAGTACTTATAATCGACACGGCGGGGAGACTTCACGTCAAGTCCAACCTTATGGAAGAGCTTAAAAAGATGGACAGGGTTGTAAAGCGCGAATATCCAGAAGCTAACTATAAAAAGCTTATCGTTTTAGACGCGACGACGGGGCAGAACGCGAGCAGTCAGGTAGAAGCGTTCGGAGAAGCCGTAGGAGTTGACGGAATAGTTCTGACGAAGCTCGACGGCACGGCGAAGGGCGGGTTTATAATCTCGCTTTCGTACGAGAAGGAAGTGCCGGTGGTGTTCGTCGGCACGGGCGAGAAGATAGACGATATAGAGGAATTCGACGCGCGCGAATTTATAGACGGATTGTTTTAACGATAAAAAGGGCGGGGCGCGACGCTTCGCCTTTTTTGGATAAAAAACGGGAAATCGGCATAATTTCGTCGTTCGGAAGGTATATAAAAAAGAGGGACTAATGAAAAAAATCGCGTTAATCGGCAGTACGGGATCGATCGGCGTGCAAACGCTCAACGTCGTCAGGAGAAATCCCGATAAATTCAGGATAGTATCGCTTGCGGCGGGGAATAATATACTTGCTCTTAAAGAACAGGCGCGCGAGTTCAAGCCGCTCGCGGCAACCGCGGCAAAACGCCCTTCTTACGGTGACGTCGCGACGGGTGCGGAATGCTTTTACGGCGAAAACGCGTTTACCGAAGCGATTATAGACGAAGCGGATATAGTCGTCGTCGCGCTCGTGGGATTTAAGGGCATAATCGCGGTGTTAGACGCGCTGAAAAAGAATAAAAACGTCGCACTCGCGAATAAAGAGAGTCTCGTCGTCGGCGGCGCGCTCGTCACGGAGGAAGCGAAAAAACGCGGGCTTAAAATCATACCGATAGACAGCGAGCATTCGGCGATATTTCAGGCACTCGATTTCGACGTAACCCGTCCGTTTGAAAGACTTATACTGACGGCTTCGGGCGGCGCGTTCAGAAATTATACCGAAAAACAGCTTTCTTCGGCGACGGCGAAGGACGCGTTAAAGCACCCGAACTGGAATATGGGCGCGAAGATAACGGTGGATTGCGCCACGCTCGTAAACAAGGCGTTCGAGGTGACGGAAGCTAAATGGCTGTATAACGCGCCGTTCGATAAAATAGAAGTGATAGTCCACAGAGAAAGCATAGTCCATTCAATGGTCGGGTTTAAGGACGGCTCGGTGATAGCGCAGATGAGTTATCCCACGATGGAAATCCCCATTTCGCTCGCGCTGTCCTATCCCGAAAGGCTCGTTTCCAACGTAAACGGGTTAGATTTTGAAAAATTAGGCAAACTAACCTTCGAGCCGCTCGACAGAAAGCGTTTTCCGTGTTTCGATCTCGTGCTGAACGCGGCAAAAGCGGGCGGGGGGTATCCCGCCGTGGCGAACGGCGCGAACGAAGCGGCTGTTGCGCTGTTTTTGAAGGATAAAATCGGGTATAACGATATATATAACGCGATAAGCGGCGCGCTCGACTCATACCGCGCGGAAAAAATAACCGACTACGAAGGGTATAAAACGGCGGACGAATTCGGCGCGAATTTCGTAAAAAACAAATACGGGGTGTAAATGGAGTTTCTATTTCTCGCAAGTTTTGCGCAAATAATGCAGTACGCGGGGTACGTTCTGATAGCGGTGCTGGTGCTTCTCGCGAACATAACGGTACACGAGTTCGGGCATTATATCACGGGCAAAATGCTGGGGTTCGGCATAGAAGAATTTGCGATAGGCTTCGGACCGAAGCTGTTTTCCAGAACGAAAAAGAACGGGGAAGTCTTTTCGATAAGGCTTCTGCCGCTCGGCGGATTTTGCGCGTTTCTCGGCGAGGATAAGGACGAAAGCGATCCTAAAGCTTTCAATAACAGAAAGCCTTGGCAAAGACTTATCGTACTCGTTGCGGGCGCGACGATGAACTATCTGTTCGCCCTGCTTATGATTTGCATTATGTTCGGCGGTTACGGCACTACCGCGCTTATGGCGTACGAGGTTTCGGAAGAAAATCCTTCGGGCATAACTCTGACGGAGGAAAACTCTTTTCTTTCCCGCGATAAAATCGTGGCGGTTGAAGGAAAAAACGTGTTTATCGTGACCGACCTGATTTCTGCGCTGAACGGTAAAAGAGCGGGCGAAGAAGTCAGATTCGATATAGTGCGGAGCGGCGAAACAAGAGAACTTAACGTGCTTGTCCGCGCGGACGCTGATTTCACGAGCGTAGAAGATATAGCGGGGCTTTGCCGTTCGCTCGGAATAAAATACGAAACGGACGAACGCGGCGCGCTGACCGCGCACGGAATAGCGACGACTTCGGTGCGGCGAGGCTTTTTCACGACGATAGGGTGCGCGTTTCAGTATTCGATGCGGCTTGCGGGGACGGTGTTCACGGTATTGCATCAACTGCTTACGGGTAAGCTCGGCATAGGATCTCTCGGCGGCACGATAACGACGATTTCCGTCGCGGCGAACGTTATAAAGACGGGCAAATTCTGGGGATTTCTCAATATCGCTTCGTTTATCGGCGTCAACCTTGCGGTGTTCAACTTATTGCCGATACCCGCGCTCGACGGCTCGCGCGCGCTGTTTGCGGTGATAGAGTGGATACGGGGTAAGCCGCTCAATCGCAAGGTGGAAGGGATAATTCACACCGTCGGTTTTATCGCGATATTGCTGTTTGCCGTTTTCGTAGACTTGCAGCGTTGTTTTTAAGAGCATTTTTCGGCGGTGACCGAAAGCAAAAAAACGTTTTTGGGGCGTTTTGATTGCAGCGTTTTAAAGCGCTTTACGCGGCGTTTTGTTTTTGAAATGATAAAATTCGCCTTTCGCAGTATGGTAGTGCCGATTTTCAGTAAGTGTGCGCGGCGATTCGGTTTGATAAATAATAATAAATAATAATTATATTCGTTATAAAATATTTATATAAAGAATACGCGAGCGAAAAATCGCGCCGTGTGTTAAAATAAAAAATAAGATAAAGTAAAAAAATACTTGTCGAAAAAATTCGGAGGAAACGATTATGGCAATAAAAAACGCATATCTTCTCGACCTTCTTAAAAGAACGGAAAAGAGAAATCCGGGCGAACCTGAATTTATACAGGCAGTGACCGAAGTATTCACTTCGCTCGAACCCGTCATCGAAAAGCGTCCCGACCTCGTGGAAGCCGGGGTTCTTGAAAGACTCGTAGAGCCGGAAAGACAGATAATGTTCCGCGTTCCGTGGACGGACGACAGCGGAAAAGTTCAGGTCAACAGGGGATTCAGGGTGCAGTTCAACTCCGCGATAGGACCTTATAAGGGCGGCATAAGACTTCACCCCTCGGTGTATCTCGGCATAATAAAGTTCTTGGGCTTCGAGCAGGTTTTTAAAAACAGTCTTACGACTCTGCCCATGGGCGGAGCGAAGGGCGGCTCGGACTTTGATCCGAAAGGCAAGTCGGACGCTGAAATTATGCGTTTTTGTCAGAGTTTTATGACCGAACTTTGTAAATATATCGGTGCGGATTGCGACGTTCCCGCAGGCGACATAGGCACGGGCGCGCGCGAAGTCGGCTATATGTTCGGACAGTACAAGAGAATAAGAAACGAGTGGGTAGGCGTGCTTACGGGCAAGGGTTTAACCTACGGCGGAAGTCTTGCGAGAACGGAAGCCACGGGCTACGGACTTTGCTATTTCACGAACGAAATGCTTGCCGCAAACGGTTCAAGCTTCGATGGAAAAACCGTGCTTGTTTCGGGTTCGGGCAACGTTGCGATTTACGCGTGCGAAAAGGCTAAAACCTACGGCGCGAAAGTCGTTGCGATGAGCGATTCAAACGGCTATATATACGATAAAAACGGAATAGACCTTGCCGCGATAAAGCAGATTAAAGAAGTTGAAAGAAAGAGGATCAAAGAATATCTGAATTATCATAAAGACGCCGAATATCACGAAGGCTGCAAAGGCATCTGGACGATTCCGTGCGATATAGCTCTTCCTTGTGCGACGCAGAACGAAATCGACGGCGAAAGCGCGAGAATACTTATCAAAAATGGTTGTAAATGTGTTTCGGAAGGCGCGAACATGCCTTCTACGCCCGAGGCGATCGACGAATACCTTGCAAGCGGAATTCTTTACGGACCTGCGAAAGCGGCAAACGCGGGCGGCGTTGCTACGAGCGGTTTAGAGATGAGTCAGAACTCCATAAGACTTTCTTGGAGTTTTGAAGAAGTCAACGAAAAGCTCCACGGCATAATGAAAAGCATATTCAAAGCTTGCGACGAAGCGGCAAAAGAATACGGTATGCCGGGCAATTATATGGCGGGCGCGAACATTGCGGGCTTCCTTAAAGTGGCGGAAGCGATGAAGGCGCAGGGCAACGTTTAATTTTTACCGAAGAACGAATGAAAAACCGGAAAGAGAAAAACCGGAAAGAGAAAAGCCTTGCGCTGATACGATTTTTTCGTATCAGCGCAAGGCTTTTTAATGTAAGAAAATAGTTCTGGTAAATTCTTATAAATAATCAAACGAAACGGAAGCCGCGGCGAACAGTCCCGAAATCGGTTGAATAGAGTTTTAGGAGAAGCGATTACTCATAGGTTTCGGGCATAAAACGCCTGTACCGCCGCGGCATATAACCGTCTTGTTGTCTTAAATTTTTGCGTGATTCTATATTTAATTCACGATAATAGGTTTTAAAAAGTTCCTCGAATTTCGTTTCTTTTTCGGAAGGAACGAAAGAGGCGGGGAGTTTTGTTTTATCCAAAATAAGTTCGTAACCGTTAGAAACGGCAATCGTTCCGCGCTTAACGTCGTGAATAACGAACGGAAGTCCGGAAAGTCTTTTGACAAAATGTGGGGCGACGAGCGCCGTAACGTCGTTGTCGGGCGAAAAACGCGCGTAAATAACTCCGCCGTGCGATTCCGAAAATCTCAAAAAACCTTTTATCCTGTGCGCCTCCGTCCAGACCTTTTTGACGGTAAATGTAAAGTCCGATACGGTTTTATCCGCAAGGTTGCCTTTAACGTCCTTTTTCAGAAAAAGCGTTTTATACGCAAATCGAAAAGCGTAAAGCGCGGCGTTTTCGTCGGAAGAACAAAGGCAGGTTTTAAGAGAAGAGATGATACCGTAACCGCCGTAATTTACGAGAGCGTCGCTGATTCTTTCGGCTTTTTTGTCGTCGGTTTTTATCTCGAAAACCTCGTCCGCAAATCCTTGCTGTCTGTTTGCTTCGTAATAAAAAACGGCGTCGGGTATAGCGCGCCTTTCAAAGCTGAAAAAGAGTGCGCAAAGCAACGCATTTATATCGTTTTCAATGATAAAAATTTTCATAATTCACCGATTTTTTCAAATATTGTGTTAAAACCTAAATTACAATTCGCCCGTAAGTGCGGAAATTGCCGAATTTTCGCGAATAATCTTCTCACGTTTTTCCGAAATCAAAGCATTTTCGCTTAAAACGGCTTTCTTGTTAAAATCGGGCAAAAACCCCTTTTGCGAAAACATAGAAATCTGCTCGTAATTCGCGCCGCTTTCAGCTGCGATAAGGGAAAGCTTAACCGTCTCCGCGTTTTCCGTCCCGAAAAATTTCCCGTTGCAGGTGATAAAATGCACGGCGCGTTTAAGAGTTACGCGCATACGCTTCAAGTCCTCGAACGTAAGGCGAGCATACCTTCTCGCCGAGCGAATGCGCATAGCGGAGCGCACGCCGATACCGGGAATGCGCAACAGCTCCGCAAAGGAAGCCTTGTTGATTTCGATGGGAAAAAGATTCATATGTCGCATCGCCCACGCGCATTTCGGATCGTATTCCTCGGAAAGATTGCCGTTTCCGTCTGTAATTTCTTCCGCGGTAAAGCCGTAAAATCTCAACAGCCAGTCAGCCTGATACAGTCTGTTTTCGCGGATTTTGGAAGCGGGGCGGACGGGGAGTAACGAATTATCGAAATTCGTCGGCTGATAAGCAGAATAATAAACGCGCTTCAAGCGGTAGTTTTTGTACATATATTCGGTGAGATTCAAAATGTGCGAGTCGGGTTCGGGCGAAGCCCCTATTATCATTTGAGTTGTCTGTCCCGCAGGTAAAAAGTCCTTTCTTCTTTTAAAACCCACGTCGAAATATCTGTCGGTCGCAAGCATTTTCATCGGCGTGATTATAGCGTTTTTGTTTTTCTGCGGCGCGAGCAGTTTAAGACTTTTTTCGGTCGGAAGTTCTACGTTAAAACTCATTCTGTCCGCTAAAAACCCCGTTTTTTCTATAAGAAGCTTGTCCGCAGAGGGAATTCCTTTAACGTGAATATACCCGTTAAAGCGATAAACTTTTCGGAGCAACCTCACCGTTTCGTATAACAGCTCCATAGTGTCGTTCGGGCTTTTGAAAATGGCGGAGGAGAGGAACAGACCTTCTATATAGTTGCGTTTGTAAAATTCTATAACCAGCTCGCAAATTTCCTGCGGGGAGGCTGTTGCGCGCGGCGTGGAATTAGACCGCCTGTTGACGCAGTACGCGCAATCGTAAACGCAGTCGTTGGACATCAGGATTTTAAGGAGAGATATGCACCGCCCGTCCTGCGTAAAGGAATGGCAAATGCCCGCAAAGCTCGCGTTGCCGATTTCGCCTTTTTTATACGCCCGACGAGAACCCGACGAGGAACAGGAAACGTCGTATTTAGCGGCGTCCGCAAGTATTGCAAGCCGTTTTTCGTCTATCATGTTTTTGAACTCGAAAACCTTATTAAAAATATTAAGCGAACGAATGTTCGTTTTTCGGTTATAAGTATATCACCCACAAATCAAAATGTCAAACAAATGTTCGCATTTTTAAAATCTTTTTTCCGTTGCATTTTTCTTTTGCGTGTGGTATACTTATGTCATACTAATGCTGAACGAACGATTAGTTATTATAAAAAGAGGGCGTAAATGAAAACTACAAAGCAGCAGCACGACGAGAAAAAACAGAAAATAATGGAGAAGTGTTTTGAATGTTACGCAGAAAACGGGCTTAACGGTACGGGCATAAAGGCTCTTGCGATGGCTTGCGATTGTACGACGGGTAATCTTTACTGTTATTTCAAGAATTTAGACGAGTTGATTATAGAATCCACGGCGTATTGTATGGCGAAGGTAGAGGATGATTTTATGTCCAAAGCCCCGAAGGACTTTGCGGAAGCGATGCGGTTTATAGACGAAATTCCGTACTGGACGGCGCAAAAGCACGGAAAGAAATATAGGCTTATGTATCAGGTATACACTCACCCGAAGTATATCGAATACGGCAAACGTTTTTTTGAAGGGGTAAATCACCGTTACGCGGAATACGCGAGAAGTCTCGAGGTAAAGCTCGGTATTCCGCAAGACGCGTTGACGCCGCTTATCTTCGTTTTTGTGCGCGCAAGCGTTCATTACGCGTTGTTCGAGGACGAATACTATCTGAAAAGTCAGCTCGGAGTGCTAAAGCAGGGCGTGGCTATGTTTGCCGATAAGTATAAAGATAAACTTAAAACCAAAGCCGTTGACGAAAAATAGCGAGCGTGAACGGTTGCGGCTTTTTACGGGGTTAAGCTCCGTCAAGGAGAACCGCGATAATACAACGTCATTTCAACAGGAGGAAAAGAAATGAAAATCTCTAAGAAACTGTTTGTAACTACGATTTCCGTGCTGTGCTGTATTATTTTTGCACTCAGCGCAGCTCTCGGCATTGCGTGCGGCGGAGCGAAAAAAGGCGTTCCCGAAGTCAGAAATAACGGCAATGCCATTCAATGGAAATACGGCGACGAGAACGAATGGCGCGACCTCGTTTCTCTCGAAGAGCTTAAAGGCGCGGCGGGTGAAAACGGAAAAGACGGCAAAGACGGACAAAACGGCAAGGACGGAATTGACGGAAAGGACGGGCAAAACGGAACGAACGGCAAGGACGGCGTAAACGGTGCGGACGGTAAAAACGGTAAAACCGTTGAGGTGAGAAGAACGGATTCGTATATACAATGGAGATACGAGGGCGGCGAATGGCTGAATCTCGTTGCGCTTGCCGACCTCGAAGGTCCTGCGGGACAGAACGGCACGAACGGCGTAAACGGAAAAACACCCGAATTTCGCGTAAACGAAAGCATATTGCAATGGCGTTACGAAGGCGACGGGATATGGCTGAATTTATACGACCTTTCCTCGCTTAAAGGTCTTGACGGCAAAGACGGTAAAGACGGTTTGAACGGTAAGGACGGAAAAAACGGAACTAACGGTGTAAACGGCAGAGACGGACAAGACGGCGACACGCCCTTTATAGGAGAAAACGGAAACTGGTGGATAGGGACGACAGACACCGGAGTGAAAGCTTCGGGAACGAACGGCGCGAAAGGCGACAAGGGAGATAAAGGCGAGAAAGGCGACGCGGGGGAAAAAGGCGCGGACGGAAAAGACGGCAGCAGTCTCGGCTGGTATTACGGCATCGGCAGTATGTACTCGGCGATGCTTCAGCGCGGCAAAATAGCGTTGAGATTTAATTATAAGTTAAGCAGCGGCGATCTTATATCCTGTTATCAGAATACGGTTACGCTCAAAAAGGGACATACTTACAGCCTGAATATCAGCGGCTCGATAGATTTAAGCGCGAATAATAACGATAATAAAATATGCGTTGTGATGACCGACGGTTACGACGACGAACTCTGTAAAAACCTTACGAGAATAAGCGACGTCGGCACTTGCGAAAAATTAAAATGGTATCAGCAGACCTTCACGTTTAACAGAATATACAACGCGAAGGACACGGAGGTTACTCTCAAATTCTATTTTGAACAGGAAAACTATAATACTATTATAGAATCGCTTCACTGTATGCTTACCATAATCGCGCTTGACTAAAAATCCGGAAGCGTAAAACGGGCAAAATTGTCTGCGAAGAAGCGAACGCAGGCGATAAAGCAAGAATGAACGAAAAAAACGATATAAAAAGAATCAGCCCGCTCTTCCGACAGCAAGAGCGGGCTGATTAACGCAGGCAAGAAGTATTAAATCGAACCGAGGTTTTTGATAACGGTTGAAAAAATTCTGCGTTTTTCCTTAAAGTATTCAAAGAACGGGGTGAGGTATTGCGGCGTTATAAAAAAAAGTTTATCGAGCGGCGCGGCACGGTACAGTGTAAAGTGTTCAAATCGCGTTATCGCAATTTATATTACAGGAACGTAGGCGTAAAACGGAGCTATTACGGTGAGCCGTTCACGGCTTCATAACCGCTCTATAACCGCGTGCGGGAGTAAAGGGCGCGAGTTTTATTAAACAATCGTGCGCACCCTGATAACGTCTTTAATTTCGGAAATTCTGCGCACGGCGTTTTCGGAAACGAGACTGTCCGCGTCGATAATAGTGACGGCGTAATCCCCGCGGGACTGGTTGGTAAGATTTGCGATATTAACGCCCTCGCTTGCCACCGCCGCGGTGATTTGGGCGAGCAGATTGTTCGCGTTTTTATGCAGTACCACAAGTCTGCACGCACCCGTTCTCGGCATAGAGCAGTTCGGGTAGTTGACGGAATTAGAAATGTTCCCGTTTTCGATATAATCGATAAGCTCTCTTGCCGCCATAGCCGCGCAGTTTTCTTCCGCCTCTTCCGTGGACGCGCCGAGGTGCGGGGTGCAGATAACATTTTTCGCGCCGATAAGTTCTTCGGCGGGGAAGTCCGTAACATAACGATAGAGTTTTCCGTTTTCGGTTGCTTTAACGACGTCCGCGTTATTAACGAGTTCGCCGCGCGCAAGGTTTATAAGTACCGCGCCGTCTTTCATTCTTCTGATAACGCCAGCGTTGATAAAGCCCTTGTTTTCTTCCGGAATATAGGGGATATGAATCGTGATGTAATCGCAGTTTTTATAAATATCGTCGAGAGATTTAACCACGTTTACCGCGCGTGAAAGCTGGAGTGCTGAATGTACGGAAAGGAAGGGATCGTAACCGTAAACGTCCATTCCGAGCGAAAGCGCGGCGTTTGCAACGTTCGCGCCTATCGCGCCGAGACCTATTACGCCGAGTTTTTTGCCGAAAATTTCTCTGCCGGCAAATTCGCTCTTGCCTTTTTCCACGAGTTTGGAAATTTCGTCGCCTTTGCCTTTCAGTCCGTCCGCCCACTTGATGGAATCGGAAATTCTTCTCGAACCCAAAAGGAGCGCGGCGACAACGAGTTCTTTGACCGCGTTCGCGTTCGCCCCCGGAGTA
This sequence comes from uncultured Clostridia bacterium, assembly GCA_934271275.1. Classification (GTDB taxonomy): domain Bacteria; phylum Bacillota; class Clostridia; order Christensenellales; family Borkfalkiaceae; genus UBA1259. The sequence continues at coordinate 88,448 of CAKQRD010000005.1, forward strand.
TTGAACACGACGACGCCTTTCTTCGCGTACTCGTCGGTCGGAATATTATTCACGCCCGCTCCCGCGCGCGCGACCGCGACGGTTTCCTCGGAAAGGGGATAGTCGTGCATTTTATAGCTTCGGAGAAGTATTCCTATCGGTTTTTCGACGTCCGATGCAACGTTATAACTCGAATCGAAAACGTCGTTGATAATCGGGCTGATTGCATTAAGCGTAAGAATATTTTTCATTATAATCTGTTCTCCTTTTCAAACTTTTTCATAAACTCGACGAGTTTTTTAACGCCTTCCACGGGCATGGCGTTGTAAATTGAAGCGCGCATACCTCCCGCAAGACGGTGTCCTTTAAGGGAAACGAGTCCGTTCGCGGCGGCTTCCGCAACGAACTTTGCGTCTAAATCCGTGTTCGGCGTGATAAACGGAACGTTCATAAGCGAACGGTCCTTGCGGGCGACTTTATTAGTGTAGAACGCGGAATTGTCTATAAAATCGTAAAGATACGCCGCTTTTTCCTCGTTTATTTTCTGTATCGCGGGAACGCCGCCGAGGCTTTTAAGCCACCTGAATACGAGGAGCGAAATATAAATCGAGAAGCAGGGCGGAGTGTTGTATAGGCTGTCGTTTTTATCCTGAACGGCGTAGTTAAGCATGGTGGGGCAAATCAGGGAAGCGTTTCCTAAAAGCGATTTTTTAACGATGACTATCGTTACGCCTGCGGGCGCGATGTTTTTTTGCGCGCCGGCGTAAATCAGCCCGAATTTATTAACGTCCACGACTTCGGATAAAATGGCGGAACTCATATCGGTTACGAGCGTTGCGCTCGTTTGCGGAAGCTCGGTGTATCTCGTTCCGAAAATGGTGTTGTTATAGGTCGTGTGAACGTAGTCTATGCCTTCGCGGAACTTAACCGTTTTCATATCGGGAATATAAGTATAACCCGATTCTTTGGAAGAAGCGGCTACCGCCATATCGCCGTATTTAAGTCCCTCTTCGTACGCTTTGCTTGCGAAGTTGCCCGTCAGAATATAATCCGCCTTGCCGTTTTTAAGCAAGTTCAAGGGAACTGCTGCGAACTGTTGCGACGCGCCGCCCTGAACGAATAAAACGGAATAATCGTCGGGGATATTCATAAGCTCGCGAAGAGCCGCATTCGCCTCGGCGTTTACTTCCATAAACGCCTTACTTCTGTGACTCATTTCGGTAACGCTCATACCCGTACCGTTAAAGTCTAAAAAATCCCTTTGTGCCTCTTCGAGAACGGGGAGGGGCAGCATAGAAGGTCCTGCCGAAAAATTGTATACGCGCATAAAATTTCTCCTTTTTTCCGCGCCCGCTTGCCGTGCCGTCGGCTACCTCTTGTCGTATCGTCGGATACCTCTTGCGGTACGTTTGCCGTGCCGCCGTAGCTTTGACGAACTCTTGTCGAGTCGCCGCGGTAGCTTCTACGAACTTTTGCCGTGTCGCCGTCTTTGTGCGGGCTTACGCCGCGAATGAATATTTTTTGAATAACCGCCATTAAAAATGAACATTATTCAAAAGTGTTTAAAACATTATACTATTTAACGACTTTTTTTTCAACTAAAATAACCGTATAAAAGCGTAATAATTTGTTTCGTCGCCAAAATACGGTTTACTTTTTTTGTAAAATATTGTATACTTAATATGAAAAATTGTGAGCAAATAACCGAAAAGGTTTTTAAGGAGATAAAATTTGAGTAAAAATAAAAGCATACAAAGCGTGCGTACGGAGGAGAAAAAAGTAAAAACGACTTCCGCGCATTTTTCGCAGTACCTCGGCTCGGCAAAGGGCGGCGAGTATTCGCTCGGCGGGGTTAAAGAGGAGAAAATCGGCACGGGGAAAACGGATAAGTTAAAGAAAAATTCCAAAACCGATAAAAAGTCCAAAACTGCCGCTTCGGAAAAAAAGAATTGCACAAACGAAAAAGTTTCGGCAAAAACGGGCAAAAGCGGGAAAAAAGCGGTTGCCGAATTAAAAGAAAACAAAAACGCGGAACCGATTAGTTTTACTCGTGAGGGAGAAACGGCGAAAGATAAGAAAACCGACAAATGCCTGAAAGTGAGATTTTTGGGCGGCGTAGGCGAAATCGGAAAAAATATGACCGTGTTGGAATACGGTAAAGATATTATCGTTATAGACGCGGGACTTACCTTCCCCGGAGAAAGTATGCCGGGAGTGGACCTCGTGATACCCGACGTAACCTATTTAACGCAGAACGAAAGCCGCATAAAGGGTATAGTCATAACGCACGGACATGAAGACCATATCGGCGCGCTTCCGTATATTTTGCAGGATTTGAAAGTACCCGTGTACGGTACTAAACTTACTTTAACCCTTATCGAAAACAAGCTTAAAGAGCGCAGAATAAACGACGCGAAACTGAACTGCGTAAAAGCGGGGTCTGTGGTAAAGCTCGGCTGTTTTTCGGTGGAATTTATCAACGTTAACCATTCGATAGCGGGTGCGGTGGGGCTTTCCGTCACCACCCCCGTGGGCGTAGTGTTCCATTCGGGCGACTTCAAGATAGATTTCACCCCCGTAAACGGCGAAAAGATGGATTTGAACCGTATCGCGGAGATAGGAGAAAAGGGCGTTCTGCTTATGATGGCGGATTCCACCAACATAGAGATAGAAGGTTCTACGATGAGCGAATCGGTAGTTAAAGATACCTTGGATCACGTTTTCGGCGACAACGTTAAAAGAAGACTTATTATAGCGACGTTCGCTTCCAACGTACACAGATTGCAACAGATTCTGGATTTGGCGGTCAAGTATAAAAGAAAAGTGGCTTTTTCGGGGCGCAGTATGATAAACATTGCGGAAGCGGCTTCTAAAATCGGCGAGCTTAAAATTCCCGAAGGGCTTATCGTTGACGTGGAGAAAACGAAAAATTACCGCGACGAAGAAATGCTTATCGTTTCTACGGGAACGCAGGGCGAACCCATGAGCGCGCTGACGAGAATGGCGAGCGGGGAGTTTAACAAGGTAACGATAGGACCTAACGACACGGTAGTGATAAGCGCGTCGGTGATACCGGGCAACGAAAAGATGATTTACGGGGTTATAAACAATCTGTATCGCCTCGGCGCGGAAGTTATATACGAATCCCTCGAACCCATACACGTTTCGGGACACGCTTGCAGAAGCGAGCTTCGTATTTTACATTCGCTCGTGAACCCCAAATTCTTCATACCCGTACACGGCGAGTATCGGCATCTTAAAAAGCACGAAAAGCTTGCGCAAAGCCTCGGAATGAAAGAGGGGCAGACGCTTATTGCCGATATAGGCGACACCGTGCTTTTAGACGGCAAAACGATACGCTTCGGCGAGGAAATTCCCGCCGGCTCGAAGTTTGTGGACGGCGTCGGAATAGACGGAACGGACAGCTTCGTTCTGCGTGACAGAATACACCTTTCGGAGGACGGACTGATAGTCGCGGTAGTCGCCGTAGACGAGTATTCCGCAACACTTTCTTCGGTGGAGATAGTAGGAAAAGGTTTGGTATTAACCGACGCAATGATAGACGAAGCCAAAGAAAACGTCATCAATCTTTTAAAGCAAACCGATCTTAAAAAGGTGCGCGACGAAACCGAACTTTCCGCGATGATAAGAAGAAATCTTAAAAACTTTGTGTTTAAAGCGACTAAAAAGAATCCTATGATTCTCCCCGTCGTAATGGTGGTTTAGTCGTGGAAGAAAAAACGCGGCTCGAAAAAGCGCGTTCCGAAAAAGCGTTGCTCGAAAAAACGCGGCTCAAAAAAATCGCGGAATTAAGAAAGAATGCCTCCCTGCGCGGCGAACCCGTTTTAAGGGAGGCGTCTTTTGCGCTTTTGCTTAAAATCGTTAAAGAAAAGCGACCGAATCGCATACTCGAAGTCGGCACGAACGAAGGACTTTCCGGCGCGGCTATGCTTTCCGTTTCGGAAAGTTCGCGGCTTACGGGAATAGAAATCGACGAAGACAAGATAAAAAAAGCGAAAGAGAACTACGCGCTTTTAGGAGTCGAGAAACGTGCGAAAATATTTTGGGGCGACGCGGGCGAAGTGATTCCCGCGCTCACGGGCGAATACGATTTTATTTTTCTGGACGGACCAAAGGGGCATTATCACGAGTATTTGCCGGAACTTTTAAGAGTGCTTAAAGTCGGCGGAACGTTGTTTGCGGATAACGTTTTATTTCGCGGGTACGTTGACGGGAGCGTAAAAACCCCGCACAGATTTGCCACGACCAAGCACGGTATGGAAAACTATTTGAGAGCGGTAACGGAAAGCGAAAATCTTAAAACGGAGATTTACAGAATAGAGGACGGCGTAAGCGTAACGGAGAAAATAAGATGATGAAAGCGGAATTACTTGCCCCTGCGGGCGATATGAATAAGCTTAAAACGGCGTTTTATTTCGGTGCGGACGCGGCGTACGTCGGCGGGAAAAATTTCAGTTTAAGGGCGCAGGCGGGGAATTTTACGGACGAAGAGCTTGCGGAAGCGGTGCGATACTCGCACGAACTCGGCAAGAAGTTATACGTTACGGTCAATATTCTCGCCCGAAACGACGATATAAAAGAAGCGGCGGAATATCTTAAATTTTTGGAAAGAATAGGTGCGGACGGCGCGATAATTTCGGACGCGGGACTCGTTGCGCTTGCAAAGGAAGTTGCGCCCGAACTTCCCGTAAATCTTTCTACGCAGGCAAATACGTTGAATTTTAAGGCGGCAAGCCTTTGGAAGAATTTCGGCGTAAAACGCGTTATCCTCGCGAGAGAGCTTTCTCTTAAAGAGATAAAGGAAATTGCGGAGACGAACGAGGGGCTTGAAATAGAAACGTTTATCCACGGCGCGATGTGTATTTCTTATAGCGGGAGATGTCTTCTGTCGGATTATCGCACGGGCAGAAAGTCCAACCGCGGCGAGTGTGTGCAGGCGTGCCGCTGGAATTACGAAATCCGCGAAAAAGGTTCTTCGGGCGCGTTTATGGAAATGGAAGAGGATTCCCGCGGGACGTATATTCTGAACAGTAAAGATTTGTGTCTTGTAGACTATTTGGCAGAGCTTATCGATGCGGGCGTGTGTTCCATGAAGATTGAGGGGCGAATGAAATCCGAGTACTATCTCGCCACGGTTATAAACGCCTACCGCCGTGCGCTTGACGAGCTGTACGAAAAAGGCGCGGAATATAAGAAAAACCCGCTTTATAAAAGTGAGCTTAATAAGACCGCTCATCGCGAATTTACCACCGCATATCTCCTCGGAGAGAACGACAGGACGGAGAATTTTTCGGACAGTCAGAGCGTGGGTACTCATAAATTTATCGCAAGCGTTTTGGAAGATACGAGCGAAGAGGGGTACGCGCTTATAGAAATGCGAAATCGCTTCGTTACGGGCGACGTTTTAGAGGTTTTGTCTCCGTCGAAATCGTTCAATAAGAAAATCGTAGTCCTGAAAATGACCGATGAAAAAGGCGAAATCATACTTGACGCAAAACTCGTTCAGCAAAGGGTAAGACTGTATACGTCAGTCCATCTTTGCGCGGGCGATATGCTTCGCAAAAAGATATAGCGGCGTAAAAGAGATTGAACGTGACTTTGCGGAATAATAAATAAAAAAATTCCGAACGGATAACCGTTCGGAAAAATCTGGTCGGAGTAGCGAGACTTGAACTCACGGCCTCTTGCCCCCCAGACAAGCGCGCTACCAACTGCGCCATACCCCGACAACGCATATTATTGTATCATAATATTTTTGATTTGGCAACAAAAATAAAGGGGTTAAATAAAACACTTTTAAAAATATTCGCAAATTTTTTCGGAATGATAAGAATAATAAAAACAATAAACGGTTTATGAGAATAAGAAGAAAAAAGAATCTGGAAGAACGGCTCGATACTGCGAGCGAATATCTTCTCCGTGCGGATACGGAAATTTTAGACGCCCGCGCCGCGAGGGAAAAGAAGGCTTATATAAACTTTGGAAAGCTGTTTAATAACGCTAATCCCGTCGAAATGGAAATAGGTTGCGGGAAGGGCGGCTTTATTATAGAGCTTGCAAAGCAAAATCCCGATAAAAACTTCCTTGCGGTGGAGCTTCTCGACAACATTATAGTAATGGCGGCGGAAAACGCGGCGACGGCGGGAGTTAAGAATCTTAAATTTTTCACCTGCGGGGCGGATTACCTTGCGAGATACGTAAAAGAAGAGAGCATAGAAAGATTATATCTTAACTTTTCCCCGCCGTATAACGGCAAGAGGTACGAAAACAGGCGGCTTACGAAGAGCGAACTTATAGAAGATTATAAATCGTTTTTGAAAGTCGGCGGCGAAGTTTTGCAAAAGACGGACGATAAGGAGTTTTTCGATTATTCTTTTTCGCAATTCGTTAAATTCGGCTTCGATACCGAGGAGATAAGCAAAAAGCTTGATTCGGGAGAGATTGAAAACGTCCAAAGCGAATACGAAAGAAAATTCCGTTCTTCGGGGTTTTCCATATACGCCCTTTCGGCCGTAAAACGCGATTAAAACAGCGGGAAATATCGAATTAAAGCCGATAACGACTTTTTATCGAACTATCCGCCAGGAGAGAAGGCTTGAACCGCGCGAAAAAACGTGTAAAGCCCGTCGCTGTGAATGGCGGAATATCGAGAAAAACTAAAATAACGAAATAAAAAACAGATAAAAACGGAGATACGGAACGAAAGTAAATTCAAAAAATAAAATGAAACAGGCAGACTAAAAAGCAAAACCCGCCCGAAAGCCGCACGGCTTTCGGGCGGGTGATTTTATTTATTGTTAGTCGTTTTCTTTTTAACTCTTCTGTTGCGTTTTAGCTGCGACCACAATATAGTTGCGATTTGAAGGGGGATACCTATAAAAAACACCGCCCAAGGGTTAAAAGGCAAAAACGCTATATAAATACAGGTGAGAATACTCCATACGAGCGCGGAGATTATAACGAAAGTCAAAGCGCGTTTGCCCCAAAGACAGTTAAAAACGAGCAAAACGACGCAGGTCGCAGGCACGGCGTAAACGTAAATCTGCCACATGTTTTGCCCGGCGAGTGTTTTTCCGTAAACGTATAAAACGATCGCTATAAGCCAAACGAGAGAGACGGCGAGCAGGGTAATTATGATTTTGTTCGGTTTATTTTCCTTTGCCGTATAGATTTTGTCGTAGTATTCGTCCGAAAGGTCTTTAAGCATATCGTCCACCGTCACGCCGAATATGTCCGCAATCTCTTTAAGAACGTCTATCGGCGGGGTGGCGATGCCGTGTTCCCATTTGCTCACCGATTTATCGGTATAATTAAGTTTCTCCGCAAGCTCGGGCTGCGTCATGCCGTTCTCCGTCCTGAGTCTCGCTATATTTTTTGCAATGTTCTCTTTGACGCTTTCCATATCTTCATTATATAGTTTTTCGGTTATAAAATCAAGCGTTTTTGCAAATATTCTACCGTCGGTAGATAAAAAATGCAGACTATCCGAAAGTTAGAGGTGTGGTATCGCGTTTTTCACCTTTATATCAAAATCAATAGAGTTCAGGCGGTTGTAAAACTCTACGGCGTTTGGTAAAATAATAGCGTCGGAAAGAAATTTAAGAAAATTTACCAAAAATTTATATAAAGGACAACGTATGACCAACTTAAAAAAGAAGAAAGAAATACCCGTCGTATATGCGACAGACGATAACTACGCGCCGTTTTTGTGCGTGTCGCTGAAATCCATACTCGATAATTTATCGGAAGATTATTTTCTTAAAGTATATATCCTGAACACGGGACTCAGCGAAAAGAACATGTCGCGCATAATAGAGATAGCGGAAGAAAATTCCGAAGACGTGGACGTCGAATACGTCAGCGTGGCGGACAGAATGGACGCGCTCAACGATAAAACGCATCTTCGCGATTATTATACGAACGCCATATACTATCGTATATTCATACCGTCGCTTTTTCCGCAGTACGAAAAGGTTATATATATAGATTGCGACATCGTGCTTATAGACGACCTTGCGAAGCTTTATAACGTTGAACTCGGAAAAAATATCGTCGCCGCGGTACACGAAGAGGCGATGTCGTCGTTCGATTGCTTCGGCAGCTATTCGGAAGAATTTTTGGGCGTTCCGAGAATGGAATATTTTAATTCGGGACTTCTCGTGATAAACACCGCGGAATACAGAAAAGAGCAGGTGGAAACCAAATTCATAAACCTTATGCTCGCGCACAAATTCGAGGTCGCACCCGATCAGGACTATCTTAACGTAATACTGAAGGACAGGGTGAAGCTCGTGGACGTGGGCTGGAACAAAACGCCTATACCCGATAAGATTTTCCCCGATAAAAACGTTTCGCTCGTGCATTATAAGCTTAATTTCAAACCGTGGCATTATAAAGGCGTAAGGTACGAAGAATATTTCTGGAAATACGCGAAGGAAACGCCGTTTTACGACGACCTTATAGCGATGCGCGAAGAGTATTCGGAATACGAAAAAACGCGCGACGCCGTCGCATTTGAAAATCTCAAAAAAATGGCTGTCGATTATATCAACAGCAAAGACAATTATATAAGGAATTTAAGGCTCGGGTTAAAAACTAATGCTATCTGAAAGCAGGAAAAAGATTTTGGAAAAGATCGCCGAGTACGAAAGGGAAGGGCTTTGGGATAAAGACGTTGAGGACGATCCCGAAACAATTCCGCTCGCGCCCGACAAAATAGACTATCTCGGAGAGAAATTTACTTCGAGAGTGATGAATAAAATAGCGAATCGCGCCGCCGTTTCTTATTACGAAAAGCTGATAAAAAACGGCGATTTCGTCATAAAAGAAATTAAGGGAATGGAAAATTATCGCGCGGTGGAAAGCGGGGCTGTGATAACCTGCAACCATTTCAGCGTGCTTGATAATTACGCGATATACCGCGCGATACGCGGCGACTTTAAAAAGGGGCAGAACCTTTATAAGGTTATAAGAGAAGGGAATTATACGAACTTTAAGGGCTTGTTCGGCTTTTTCTTTCGTCATTGCAATACTTTGCCGCTATCGTCTAATCCGAAAACTATGGTGAAGTTTTTGCGTTCGACCAAAACTTTGCTCGCTCGCGGCGAAAAAATTCTTATTTATCCCGAGCAGGCGATGTGGTGGAACTACCGTAAACCCCGCCCGATGAAAAGCGGTGCGTTCAAGATTGCGGCGATGAGCAAAGCTCCCGTAATACCCGCATTCATCACTATGGAAGATACCGCAAAGCCCGATGCGGACGGCGCGCCGGTGCAGGCTTATACCATATGGTTCTTGCCCGCGATTTATCCGAAGGAAAGTCTTTCCGAAAAAGAAAACGCCGAATATATGAAGAACGCAAACTTCGAGGCGTGGAAAAAGGTTTACGAGGAGTTTTATAAAATTCCGCTCGAATACGAAACCGAAAATTCGGCAAAAATCGAGGAAACGCTCGAAAACGCGGCGGGGGACAGAGATAAAAACGCGCAAAACGAGAAAAAAAGCGAAAACGAAGGCGGTAAAAATTGATGTTATATTATTTGTTTATACTGATATGTATGGCGATAATATCCGTCGTCGATATATTTTTGATTTCCGCCGTTACCGAAACGGCGGGATACGTTATAGGGTTCGTGTGCCTGTCTACCGTCGCGGTAATCGTGATAGATCTTATTTTTGCGGGAATAGTTCGCTGGCTTCTCCCCGCAAAGCTTTTTTCGCCGGATAAAAAGTCGTTTTCGGCGGGTAAAGGAGAATGTCGTTTTTACGAAAAGCTCGGCATAAAAAAGTGGAAGGATAAAATTCCCGAACTCGGCAAGCTTACGAATTTCAGAAAGAATAAAATCCGCGATCCAAAAAACAACGAGTACGTTGCGAGGTATATAAAGGAAGCGAACTACGGCGTTTCGGTGCATATTGCGTGCATAATCTTCGGGTTTACCGTCGTATTCGTGAATCTGAAATACTGGTATTGTATCGGAGTACCGGTTGCAGTAGTCAACGCGGTGTATAACGCGCTTTCATTGTTTATATTAAGGTATAATCTGCCAAAACTCCATACGCTTTATAAACTTAACGAAAGAAGGGAGCGGCTTGAAAAGAAAAAGGCGGAAGAAGCCGCCGCAACAACGGCAGAAGAACCGGACGGCACCGATAGTCCCGATAATTCCGAATCCCTCGTAAAAGATAATTAGTTTTAACAACAGGTTGAAAGGAACGCCGCGAATTACAAATTCGCGGCGATTTAAATTTTACCGCCGTCGAAAGTTTTACGGGGCGTTTTGCGCTTTACATTTTTTCGGATATGTATTATAATTTTCTTTATAAGAACGAAAGGAGAAGTTATGAAGCTGATACATTGTGCGGATTTGCATCTCGATTCCAAAATAGAAACGATTCCGCCCGAAAAAAGTCGCGTTCGCCGCGACGAAATAGTCAGAACGTTTGAACGGCTTTGCGATTATGCGGAAAAAAACGGGGTTACGGCGGTTATAATCGCGGGGGATATGTTCGACGCGAAAAGAATAACTGCAAAAACGCGCGGGAGGGTTTTGTCCGCGATTTCTTCGGCGAAAAACGTTGATTTTTTATACCTTTCCGGCAATCACGACGACGAAAGTTTTATTACCGACGAAGAAATCGTCGCGCGGCTTCCCAAAAATCTGAAAGCATTTACTTCGGAATGGACGGGGTATTCTTACGGAAAGGTGAATATCGCGGGTATTTGTCTTAACGAAAACAACGTAAAGTATATTTACGACGGACTGACTTTGCCGGAAGACGGTGCGAATATCGTGGTTTTGCACGGACAGATTGCAGGCTATCGCGCCGAAGACAAAGCGGAGGTAATAAGCATACCTCGTCTGAAAGGAAAAGGAATAGACTATCTCGCGCTCGGTCACATACATTCTTATGCGGAAGGGAAGATAGACGAACGCGGAGTCTATGCGTATTCGGGTTGCCCGGACGGGCGCGGGTTCGACGAAACCGGGGAAAAGGGTTTTGTGCTTATTAACGAAACGGACGGGAAATTCACCCGCGAATTCGTGCCGTTTTCTTCCCGCAGATTATACGAGTACGAGTTCGACGTTTCGGGTTACGACGAATGGTTCGGCGCGGAGCGTGCGCTCACGGCGGAGCTGAAAGAGAATATAGACGCTTCGAGCCTTGTGAAAGTGGTGCTTAAAGGCGAACGTCCCGCGGATTTCGAGGCGGACGTCGAAGGACTTACCGCAAGGCTTAACGAGTATTTTTTCTTTGCGAAGACTTACGATAAAACGCGGCTTAAAATCAGCGAAGAAGATTACGCCGCAGACAGGTCGGTACGCGGCGAGTTCGTGAGAGCGGTGCTTGCCTCCGATATGTCCGAAGAAAAAAAATCCGCCGTGCTGACGCTCGGATTAAACGCTTTGAGAGGGGAGAAATCATGAGACTTATAAGTTGCAACGTAACGGCGTTCGGAACGCTTAAAGATTTTTCCTGTGATTTCGGCGAAGGGCTTAACACGATAAAACAGGATAACGGGTGGGGCAAAAGTACCCTTTCGGTTTTTATTAAAGCCGTATTTTACGGACTTGCGAACGGCAACAAACATTCTTTGGAAGAAAACGAACGGCTTAAATACAGACCGTGGAACAGTACGGAGAAATTCGGCGGAAGCATAGTGTTCGAGTGGAAGGATAAAGAATATAAGCTCGAACGTTTTTTTGGCAACAAATCTTCCGAAGACACGGTGCGTATTTTCGACGTAGACACGGGTAAAGAATTTCCCGATACGGAAAATTTGGGAAAACGCATTTTCGGTATAGACGAAGAGGGCTTTTCTTCTACCGTATTTCTTGCTCAAAAGGACTTCGAGGCAAAAAGCAACGCGAGTATAACCGCAAAGTATAACGAGGTTTGCGAAATTCAGGACCCCGAAAAATTCAATCAAGCCGTTAACTATCTCGAAGAAAAAGCGAAAACGTATAAATCGTCGAGAGGGGATAAAGGTCTTATCGCGGACGCCAGACGCGAAATTTTCGATATCGGCGGAAGATTGGACAGGGCTGCCCGCGCCGCAGAAACGGCAAAAAAAATGACGGAAGAAGCGGAGGAGCTTGAAAAGGATATAGAAACGCTGAAAGTCGAGGACACAAAGCTTCGCAAGCTTTCCGAAAAGGCGGGCAGGGCGGAAGCTGTAGCCGTTAAAAAAGCGCGTTATAAAAAAGTCGGCGAAGAAAAAGAGGCTCAACTTGCGGAAATCGAGCGCGCGGATAAAGTTCTTTGCGGCAAAGACGTGGGCGAAGAAAGGCTTAAAATGCTTCGCGACTGCATTTCCGAACTAAACTTTGCAAGAAGCGAGAAGGCAAAACTTTCGGCAGAACTTTTAGAGGCGGATAGAGCGGAAAAGCTTCGCGCCGAAAAGTTGCGGGAAGAAAAATCCCTCGCCGATAAAGCTCATCGCGGCGGAAAGCTTTCCGTATCTTTTATACTTGCGATAATATTTTTATCGGCGGGACTTGTCGCGGGGGCGACGGGTTTGATAACTAAAATTATGCTGCTTGCGATAGTCGGCGGCGTGCTGTTTCTCGGCGGAGTTATATCGCTGATTATATCGGTGTCGAACACGAATGCAAACAGAAAAAAGCTTTCCGAAGAGGAACCCGAAACGGAAGAAAAGCCGATATTAAACGACGAGCTTATTGAAAAACGCAGAGCGTTTGAAGAGTTTTCGGAGATAGAAAAAGAATATGAAAAGAGAATAAGCGAGTTTTTCTCTGCGTTCGAGTTGCCGCAAAACGCGGACGTTTTTACGGCGTATTCTCTGGTGGAAAAAGCCGCGGCGGACAAACGCCGCGCGAAAGCGACGGTAGAGGCGTTATCCGCGGAAATCGCCGCACTCGAAAAGGACGGCGCGATTTTTGAAAAGACGGAAGGAACGGTAAACGCACAGGCGATAAACAAAGAACTTGCCACCGTCGGCGAGTGGTATAAAAACAAAACCGTGCTTCTGGCAAAGACGAAAGCGACGATTTCCGAATACGAAAAGGAAGCGGACGAAGCCGCCGATCTGGAAAGCAGAAAGGCGGAGCTTACGGATAAAATCGCCGAATACGAAAAGGACTACGATCTTACCGTTACGACTCTTAAATACCTGAAAGAAGCGGACGAAAATCTTAAAGTCAAATATCGCAAACCGCTTACCGAAAGTCTTAATAAATATCTTGCGCTTATAAACGGCGAGAGCCTGCACGCGGATATAGACGTGGACTTAAAAGTTTCGGTAACGGGCGGCGGCTTTGCGAGAGATACCGAATATTTCAGTAAGGGTTATAAAAATCTTTTTGAAATTTGCAAGCGTTTCGCGCTCACGGACGTGCTGTTTACCGCGGAAAAACCGTTTATCGTTCTCGACGATCCGTTCTGCAATTTAGACGATAAAAAGATAAGAGCGGCGACGGAGCTGTTAAATAAGCTCGGCGAAGAGTATCAGATTTTGTACTTTATCTGTCACGAATCGAGAAGAGCAAAGCCCGACTCGGCAACTTAATCCGTACGAGCGATATCCGTAAGATAAAGAAGGCGAAAAATGGCGGAAAAAACTAAAAGAAAGCTTAAATTCGAGCTTATTCCCGACGGGTGCTGGTATTTTAATCTTCGCAGTATTCTTAATAAAGCGCAATGGGATTTTATAAAAGAGGACGCGAAAGAACGCGCGGGCGGCAGGTGCGCGATATGCGGAAAGAGCGGCAGACTCGAAGCTCACGAGGTATGGAGTTACGACGAGAAAAGCTGCGTGCAGAAGCTTAAAGACGTTATCGCCGTCTGTCCCGATTGCCACGCGGCGATACATATCGGAAGGACTCAACTTAAAGGCGACGCGGAAAAGGCGGAAGCGCATTATATGAAAGTCAACGGAATTTCGTACGCGGAAATGCGCGCGGACATGGGAAAAGCTAACGAGCGGCACAAAAAGCTTAACGAAGTTTCGGAGTGGAAAACGGATATTTCGTGGCTTAAACGCTTTGCGGGAGAATAGATTTCCGTAAATCAAAGATAGGATAAGAGGGAAAACCGAGGGGAGATTTTTAACGGACGAGGCAAAAAAGTATGGAAATAATAGACGCGCACGCGCACGTATATCCCCGAAAAATCGCGGAAAAAGCAACGCGGGCGATAGGTGAATTTTATCATCTCGACATGGAACTTACGGGTTGTCCCGATACTCTTCTGGAAGAGGGGAAAGCGGCGGGAATTTCTCGTTTCGTCGTGCATTCCTGCGCTACCAAGGCAAATCAGGTTCGCCCCATAAACGAGTTCATAAAAGAAGAGATGGCTATGCACGAGGAGTTTATCGGGTTTATGACTCTTCATCAGGACATGACGGAAGAGGAGATCGACGAAGAGGTTTCTTTTTGCATAAAAAGCGGGTTTAAGGGGATAAAACTGCACCCCGATTTTCAGCGTTTTTATATCGACGACGAAAACGCGGAAAAATTTTATCGCGTGGTCGGGGACAGACTTCCGTTTCTCCTTCATACGGGCGATAACAGATACGAATTTTCCAAGCCGTATCGTTTAGCCGCTGCCGCGAAGAAATTTAAGAACGTTCGGTTTATAGGCGCGCATTTCGGCGGATACAGGTGTTGGAACGAAACGGAAGTATACGACGGATTAGATAACGTATATTTCGACACGAGTTCTTCGCTCGCGTTTATCGACGCCGCCGACGCGAAGAAAATGATAGAAAAGCGCGGCGCGGAACGGTTTTTTTTCGGAACGGATTTTCCTATGTGGGAAGCGAAAGAAGAGTTGGCTCGGTTTATGAAAGTGCCGCTTTCCTCTTCGGAAAGAGAAAAGATTTTTGCGGGAAACGTAAAAAGTTTTTTGAAACTATAAAAAAAGGGTGGCTCAAACCGCTTGACTGAAAAGTTTTTTTATAGTATAATCAATAAAAAGTAAATGCAACGACGGAAACAGACGAAGCGATCTCGAGCAAAGAGAATCGGCGGCAGGTGAAAGCCGAAGGAGAGGCGCGGCGTTACTCATTCCGTGGCAGGAGCGGCGAAAAAGAACGCGAATACGACAAAAGACGTTCGGCGTTTCGTATTAGTCGTTTTCGTTTGCCCGCGTTAAGGGAAAGAAAGAGCGGTCGCCGAAAAGGCGGCAATACGGGTGGTACCGCGGTTTAGAAAAATCGTCCCCGACCGAGTTTTTCGGTCGGGATTTTTTTATAGCGGAAAGGAAAAACGGTACGCAAACAACGGTCCGGAGGAAGTTTTTTTATGAAGAAAATATTTATTAGCGACGTTTCGTTAAGACTTCTTAAAGAAGAGGGAAAAACCGCCCTTTCTTTTAAGGAGAAGTTAGAGATTGCAAAAAGGCTGTCGGAACTGTCGGTAGACGCGATAGAGCTTTCTCCCGTTATCGGGGACAAGGCGGACGAAGTGCTTGCCAAAACTATCTGCGCCGTGGTTAAAAATTCCGTTGTGGCGTGTTACGCGGGAACGACGGAAGAAGACGCGGAAAAGGCGTATTCGCTTATATCCTGCGCGGATAAAAAAAGACTTATCGTTTCCGTTCCCGTTTCTCCCGTGCAAATGGAGTATTTTGCGGGAATCAAACCCGCCGCCGTATTAGAAAGACTGAAAAGAACGACGGAAAAAGCCGCTTCGCTTTGCGACGACGTAGAAGTTTCTTTAGAAGACGCCACGCGCGCAGAACCCGAATTTTTGTACGATGCCGTGAGAACGGCGATAGCCGCGGGCGCAAAAACCGTGACGATAACCGATCTTGCGGGAACCATGCTTCCCGCGGAGTTTGCGGAGTTGTTGACAAACGTGCGCCGAAACGTGAAAGAAACGAGCGGCGTAAAAACGGGCGTTCAGCCGAGCGATATGTTTTCTATGGGAACGGCTTCCGCGCTGTCCGCGCTTATCGCCGGGGCAGACGTACTGAAAATAGCCGCGGCGGTAGAAGGCGCGCTTCCCCCTGCGGAAAACCTCGTGCGGGTTATGGACAGCGTCGGTGCGAGAAAAGGTTTTACGTGCGGGCTTAATAAAACGGCGGTCGGCAGAATCGTAAAAAACATAAGCAACATAGCCTCCGGGAAAGCAGTCGGTGCGGAAAACGGTGAAGAGGTTATAGAAAAACTTCCCGAAAAGCTTACCGAAAAAGAACTTTCCCGCGTGGTAAAAAAACTCGGTTACGAACTTTCCGAAGAAGACGAGAAAAAAGTTTACGAAGAATTTATAAGACTTTCCGGAAAAAAAGAAGTCACGGGCAAAGATTTGGAGGCGATTATCGCCACTTCCGCGCTGCAAGTTCCCGCAACGTATACCCTTGTGAATTTCGGGGTGACGAGCAGTAACGTTTTGTCGGCGACGGCGAGCGTTACCCTTAAAAAGGGCGAAGAAGAACTTAAAGGCGTATCGCTCGGCAACGGTCCCGTGGACGCGGCGTTTCTTGCTATAGAAAGCGTTATCGGCAGAAAATTCGAGCTTGATTCTTTCGACCTCGGCGCGGTGACGGAAGGTAAAGAAGCGCTCGGACAGGCGATTGTGAAACTTCGTCACGAAGGCTCGCTTTATTCGGGACGCGGCGTTTCTACGGATATAATCGGGGCAAGCATAAGGGCGTATATTTCCGCGCTCAATAAGGTGGCGTACGAGGAGGAGAACAGGTGAATCTTTCTTTTTCCACCAACGGTTGGAACGTTTCTTTTAAGGAGATTGTTTCTCTGCTTAAAGAAAATAAAATCAGCGGGCTTGAAATTCATAATCCCGCGGCGACGTGTTTTTTAAAAGAAAAACCTTTTGAAAAAGAAAATCTTTCAAAAACGCGTAAAATGCTTTTTGAAAACGGCGTTTTTATAAGCTGTATAGACGTTACCGCAAACTTTGCGGCGGCAAACGCGGAAGAAGAAGCGGTTAAAGAAACGGAAAGTGCGATAGAGCTTGCGTTTGCCCTCAATTCTTCTTACGTCAGAGTCCGCGCGTACGACGAGGGACTTGGCGAAAGTTCGGAAATCGTTTGCGAAAGACTTGAAAAAATTCTCCCCGCGCTCGTTAAAAAGGCGGAGAAGAAAAAAGTTACCGTGCTCGTGGAGTCTACGGGATATTTTGCCGATACCGAAAAACTTGCGGAATTTCTCGGCGGGTTTGCGAGCGATAATCTTTCCGCCCTTTGGGATATAGACAAAACGATACGCATTGCGGGCGAACGTGCGGAAACGACGGTAAAAAATCTCGGCAAAAATATTAAGCATATTCATATAAAAGACAGTTTATACGAAAACGGAGAAGAAGAATACTGCCTTTTGGGAGAGGGTGACTTGCCGCTTCAAAGCGTGTTCGACAGTTTGCGCTCGGTAAATTACGAGGGGTATTTGTCGCTTGAACTTAAAGAGAATCAGCTCGGCACGCTGGGACTTCTGGATATAGTTCTTCCGCAGTTTGCGGGGTACGCTTCTGCGTTTGAAAGCGTTCCGTCGTGGCAAAACAAGCTGTACGACAACAAGAGCGGCACGGGCAAGTTTATCTGGAAGAAAGAGCAGCTTATAGAGCGCACTTTTCCCGAAGTATTAAACAGAGTAGCGGAAGAATTTCCCGATCAGATAGCGTTTAAGTTTACGACTCTCGATTATACGAGAACGTACGCGGAGTTTAAGGACGAGGTTGACGAAGCGGCGCGCGCGCTTATGGCGATAGGCGTTAAGGCGGGCGACCACGTTGCGGTGTGGGCTACGAATATTCCCGAATGGTACTTAACGTTCTGGGCTACGACGAAGATAGGCGCGGTTCTCGTCACGATGAATACCGCTTATAAAATTCACGAGGCGGAATATCTTTTAAAGCAATCCGATACGCATACGCTCGTAATGATAAAGTCTTACAGAGATTCGGAGTATGCGGAGATTATAAACGAGCTGTGTCCCGAACTTAAAACGCTTAAAAAGGGCGAGCCGATGCACGCGAAACGCCTTCCGTTTTTAAGGAACGTCGTAACGGTAGGCTTCGAGCAGGCGGGATCTTTAACCTTCCGCGAGATGATGGAAAAGGCTAAAACCGTTTCGCAGGCGGAACTCGATATACGCGCCAACGCGGTAGGGGTAAACGACGTTTGCAATATGCAGTATACTTCGGGAACGACGGGTTTTCCGAAAGGCGTTATGCTCACGCACTATAACGTGGTTAATAACGGCAAGTGTATAGGCGACAGAATGGACTTGTCCACCGCGGACAGAATGATGATACAAGTGCCTATGTTC
This sequence comes from uncultured Clostridia bacterium, assembly GCA_934271275.1. Classification (GTDB taxonomy): domain Bacteria; phylum Bacillota; class Clostridia; order Christensenellales; family Borkfalkiaceae; genus UBA1259. The sequence continues at coordinate 106,698 of CAKQRD010000005.1, forward strand.
CATTGTTTCGGAATGGTGCTTGCAATGACCGCGGCAATGACGCACGGCGCGACGGTTTGTCCGCTTCCGTACTACTCTCCGAAGCACGCGCTTGCGTGTATCAATCAGGAACGCATAACGTGTTTTCACGGCGTTCCCACGATGTTTATAGGCATGCTTGCTCACCCCGACTTCGCAAAAACCGATTTTTCGTGTATGCGAACGGGCATTATGGCGGGGAGTCCTTGTCCCGTATCCGTTATGCAGGAAGTTCTCGATAAAATGAACATGAAAGAGATAACGATCGTATACGGACAGACGGAGGCTTCGCCGGGGTGTACGATGTCGAGTACGGACGACCCGATAGACGTAAGAGTAAATACCGTAGGCAGAAGTTTGCCGAATATCGAATGCAGAATAGTAGATCCCGAAACGAACGAAGAACTGCCCGTAAATACGGTGGGAGAGTTCGTGGCGAGGGGATATAACCTGATGAAAGGTTATTATAAAATGCCTTCCGCAACGGCGGCGGCAATCGACAAAGAAGGCTGGTTGCATACGGGCGACCTTGCGGTGAAGCTTCCCGACGGGAACTATCGTATTACGGGCAGACTGAAAGATATGATAATACGCGGCGGAGAAAATCTTTACCCCAAAGAGATCGAGGACTTTTTGTACACTAATCCGAAGGTTAAGGACGTGCAGGTCGTCGGCGTTCCCGACGAAAAGTACGGAGAAGAAGCTTACGCGTTCGTTATCGTCAAAGAGGGCGAAACGCTTACGGAAACGGAACTTCGCGGTTATTGCGTTCAGAATATCGCAAAACACAAAGTCCCGCGGTATTTCGATTTTACGGAGTCGTTCCCGATGAACGCGGCGGGAAAAATTCTTAAATACAAAATGCGCGAAGACGCGGCGGAAAAAATCAAATCGGGACGTTTTGCTCCCGCTAAAAAGTAAAGGAGAACGGTTATGAATATAAAGATTGAAAAAGTAAAAACGTTAAAAGAAAAACCCGACGGAAAGGCACTCGGCTTCGGCAAGTACTTTACCGACCATATGTTCGTTATGGACTGGTCTGCGGACGGCGGCTGGCACGACGCGAGAATCGTGCCGTTCGGGTATATTCCCATTCACCCCGCGTCGACGGTGCTGCATTACGGCGCGGAGATTTTCGAGGGAATGAAAGCGTATAAAACCTCCGAAGGGTACAGCGTTTTCCGTCCGTTCGAGAACGCGAAACGCTTTAATAATTCCGCGGAAAGAATGTGCCTTCCGCAAATTCCGGAAGAGGATTTCGTGAAAGCGATTACCGAACTTATAAATATCGATTACGAGTGGATACCGAAGGCGGAAGGTTCTTCGTTATATATTCGTCCGTTCGAGTTCGGCAACGACGAATCTTTGGGGGTGCATGCGGTGCATCACGCAACTTTCGTGATAATTCTTTCGCCCGTGGGAAGCTATTACGCGGAAGGACTTAACCCCGTTAAAATAACGATAGAAAGCGAAGACGTGAGAGCTGTGCGCGGCGGCACGGGTTATGCGAAGTGCGGCGGCAACTACGCGGCAAGTATGCGCGCGGGACAGCGTGCGGAGGAAAAGGGTTTTACGCAGGTGCTTTGGCTGGACGGCGTAGAGAGAAAGTATATAGAAGAAGTGGGCGCGATGAACGTTATGTTCGAGATAGGCGACGAAATCGTTACGCCCAAACTCACGGGGTCCGTTCTCCCCGGCATCACGCGTAAGTCCTGTATAGAAATACTAAAAGACTGGGGGTATACCGTAAACGAAAGGCTGCTTTCGGTGGACGAGCTTATAGCGGCGGCGGAAAGCGGCAATCTTAAAGAGGCGTGGGGAACGGGTACGGCGGCGGTCGTTTCTCCGATAGGACACCTTTGCTATCGCGATAAAGATCATATCGTTTCCGGGAACAAAATCGGCGCGCTTACGCAAAGACTTTACGACGAGCTTACGGGGATACAATGGGGCAAAAAAGAGGACAAGCGCGGCTGGTGCTATAAGGTGAAAGTCTGATGTTCGATAAACGGGTAACGCTGTTTATGGGGCATTACGGTAGCGGAAAGACTTTTGTTTCGGTCAACTACGCGCTCGCCTTAAAAAAACTCGGTAAAAAAGTGAGCGTATACGACCTCGATATCGTAAATCCGTATTTCCGTACGGTAGACGCGGAAAAAACGCTTAAATCGGCGGGGATAAACCTTGTCGTTTCGCCTTATGCGGAAACTAACGTAGATATACCCGCCATGAATCCCGAAAGCTACCGAATGACGGACGATAAGGAAGAGTTTGCGGTGGTAGACGTCGGCGGGGACGACAGAGGCGCGCTCGCGCTCGGAAGATTTTCGGATAAGCTGAAAGAAGAAAACGATTACGACGCGCTTTTCGTTCTTAATCCGTTCCGTCCCGAAACGAGAGATATCCTCGGTGCGTACGAAATGTTTACGGAAATCGAAAAGACTTCCCGCATTCCGTTTACCGGGATAGTAAACAACGCTAATTTAGGCGAACAGACTACCGAAGCCGATATATTAAAAGGCTTGAAATTCGCGGAAGAGTTTTCGCAAAAGACGGGAATTTTGGTAAAATTCACCGCGGTAAGAAAAGACTTTTTGACCGAAAACTTAAAAAAACTTAAAAACGTGCTTGAAATAGAACCCGTAAAATACGGAAACTGGATATAACTGTATATAAAGGAGAAAAAACGTAATGGCTAAAATTACTTTTGACGAAGAACGTTGCAAGGGTTGCGGACTGTGCGAAACGGTTTGCCCCAAACATATCGTTTCGCTCGAAAAAGAAAGAATAAATCAGAAGGGTTATCACCCCGCGGGCGTGACGGACGCGGGCGCGTGCATAGGTTGCGCGTTTTGCGCCACGATTTGTCCCGACGCGGTGATAACGGTAGAGAGGTAAATTATGTCCGAAAAAGTTTTGATGAAAGGAAACGAAGCGCTTGCCGAAGCCGCTATAAAGGCGGGGTGCAGACACTATTTCGGTTATCCCATAACGCCGCAGACGGAAGTTGCCGCGTATATGGCGAAGCGTATGCCTAAAATAGGCGGCACTTTTTTGCAGGCGGAATCGGAAATCGCGGCGGTAAATATGGTTATAGGCGCGGCTTCCTGCGGACTTCGCGCAATGACGAGCAGTTCAAGCCCCGGTATTTCGCTTAAAAGCGAAGGCATATCGTATATGGCGGGGTGCGATCTTCCCGCGGTTATCGTAAACGTACAGAGGGGCGGTCCGGGACTCGGCGGCATACAGCCTTCGCAGTCGGACTATTTTCAGGCGGTAAAGGGCGGCGGACACGGCGACTATCACCTTATAGTTTTAGCACCCGATTCCGTGCAGGAAATGTATTCTATGTGTTTTAAGGCGTTCGACCTTGCCGATAAATACAGAGTCCCCGCAATGATACTTGCCGACGGGACGCTCGGTCAGATGATGGAACCCGTAGAAATAGAGGAAGAAGCGGTTAAAGTTTACGAAAAGCCGTGGGCGACGACGGGTACGGGCAAACACGCGGGCAGAAATATAATAAACTCGCTGTCGCTTTCTCCCGCACAGCTCGAAGTGTGGAACAGAGAACGTTTTGCAAGATACGCCGAAATAGAGAAAAACGAGCAGCTTGCAGAAGAGTTTATGACGGACGATGCGGAAATAGTTATCGTTGCTTTCGGCATAGTTGCAAGAATTGCTAAAAACGCTGTTAAGGAAGCGAGAAAGAAAGGCATTAAGGCGGGGCTTATCCGTCCTATAACGCTTTATCCTTTCCCCAAAAAATATCTTACCGCAGCGGCGGAAAAATGCAAGGCGTTTTTATCTGTCGAGCTTAATATGGGGCAAATGGCAGACGACGTTAAACTTTCGGTAAACTGCAAAAAGCCCGTATATTTCTACGGCAGAACCGGCGGCGTGCTTATGCGCCCCGAAGAGATAGTCGATACTCTCGAAAAAATAGAAAAAGGAGAGGTAAAAGAATGGTAGTATTCAAAAAGACGAAAGGTCTTACCGATAATCCGCTTCATTATTGTCCCGGCTGTACGCACGGAATAATTCACAGGCTCGTTGCCGAATCCCTGGAAGAACTCGGCGTGTTGGAAAGAACCGTCGGGGTGGCGAGCGTCGGTTGTTCGGTATTTTCTTATAACTATTTCAACTGCGATATGATTCAGGCGGCGCACGGCAGAGCTCCCGCGGTTGCGACGGGTGCAAAACGCGCCAACCCGAACAATATAGTTTTCACCTATCAGGGAGACGGCGACCTTGCCGCGATAGGCACGGCGGAAACGGTACATTCCGCCGCAAGGAACGAGAATATTACGGTAATATTCGTCAACAACGCGATATACGGAATGACCGGCGGACAGATGGCGCCTACCACGCTTCCGAATCAGATTACTCAGACTTCTCCGTACGGAAGAGACGTGACCGTCGTCGGGTATCCCGTTAAAGTTTGCGAAATGCTTAAAGAAATAGACGGGGCGTCCTACGTGGAACGCGTTGCGGTCAATAACGTAAAAAATATAACGAACGCGAAAAAGGCTATAAAACACGCGTTTCAAAATCAGATAGAGGGCAAAGGTTTTTCTCTAGTGGAAGTGCTGTCTACCTGTCCCACGAACTGGGGGCTTTCTCCCAAAGACGCGATAAAATGGCTTGGAGATAATATGGAAACTTATTATCCGCTCGGCGTTTACAAGGACAAATACAAGGAGGACAAATAAATGAGTACGACGAAAATACTCATTGCGGGCTTCGGCGGGCAAGGCGTGCTGTTTACGGGAAAGGCTCTCGCGTACGCGGGGCTTAAAATCGGTAAAGAAGTGTCGTGGCTACCCTCGTACGGTCCGGAAATGCGCGGCGGCACGGCAAATTGCAGCGTCACCGTGGCGGACGAACCGATAGGCTCTCCGATAGTCGATAAGCCGGACGTGCTTATCGCGATGAACCTTCCTTCGCTTGAAAAGTATATGGGCGAAACGGAAAAGGGCGGATACGTTATATTCGACAGTTCGCTGATTATGCCGCAGGATACCGGAGACGAGGTTATCACCATCGGTATACCTGCGACAAAACTTGCAAGTGATAACGGACTCGAAGGACTTGCGAATATGATAATTCTGGGTAAGACTCTTAAAGAAACGGGGATACTTACTCTGGAACAGATAAAAAGCAGTCTATCGCAAATGATACCCGCAAAAAAAGCGGAACTTTTAGAAAAAAACGTTAAGGCGATAGAGTTAGGATATAATTATAAGGGGTGAATTTTATGAAAGAACAATTGAAAGAAATGGGACAGAGGCTTGCCGAACTTCGCGAAGTACACGAAATGTCGGCAAAAGAACTTGCGACGAAACTCGGGATAACCGAAGAGGAGTACGTCGCTTACGAGAACGGAGAAACGGATTTTTCGTTCAGCTTTATGTTCAACGTGGCAACGATATTCGGCGTGGACGTATTCAATTTACTTTCGGGAAATTCGCCTAAATTAAGCGATTGTGCGGTAGTCAGAAGAGGTCACGAATTCTTTATCAAAAAAGAGGGCGCGTACGACTATAAGCATCTCGCTTACACTTTCAAGAATAAAAAAGCCGAACCCTTCTTCGTGGAATGTATGCCGGGAGAAGAGGATATAGGAATGCACAGTCACACGGGGCAGGAATTTAATTTCGTGCTTTCGGGAAAAATGCTCTTTAAAATCGGGAACATCTCTTACGAACTGAATAAGGGCGACAGCGTGTATTTTAATTCGGGACTTTCGCACGGCATAAAAGTGCTTGGCGACAAACCCGTCAAATTTCTTGCGGTGGTTATGAAATAACGATTTACGCCTTTACAGTAAAAGGAGTAAAAATGTCTACGATATACCAAAAATTCACGGGGAGAAGCAGGGACTCTTTTTCCGATCTTGCAGACGCCCGCGAAAATTTTAAATTAAGCTATTCAGAAGATTTTAACTTTGCATACGACGTTACGGACGTTCTCGCAAAAGAAAAACCCGATAAACTCGCTATGCTTTGGCTTTCCGACAAAAAGGAAGAAAAACGCTTTACTTTCGCTGATATGAAGTTCTGGTCGGATAAAACCGCCAACTACCTGAAAAGTCAGGGCATAAACAAAGGCGACAGAGTTCTTCTCGTGCTTAAAAGAAGTTATCTGTTCTGGTTTTGTATGCTTGCCTTGCATAAAATCGGCGCAGTTCCGATACAGGCCACCAACATGCTCGTAGGTAAAGATTTTACCTATCGGTGCAATAAAGCGGGGGTGAAAGCCGTTATTTTAACGGGAGACGGAGACGTGACCGAGCATTTTAACGCCGTAAAAGACGAGTGCAAAACCGTTTCGCTCCGTTTCGTGACGAAACATAAAGCCGCGGGCGAAGGGTGGATCGATTTCGAGAAAGGTCTTGAAAAAGCTTCGTCGGAATGGACAAGACCTACGGGAAAAGACGCCGTAAAAGCTAAAGATATGATGCTTATGGCGTTTTCTTCGGGTACTACCGGCTATCCCAAAATGATAATGCACGATTTCACCTATCCTTTGGGGCATATCGTTACGGGAGTGTTCTGGCACAGAGTCGTTGACGGCGGTTTGCATTTCACTATTTCGGACACCGGCTGGCTTAAATCGCTTTGGGGCAAATTTTACGGCGCGTGGTTCGGCGAATCCGCCGTTCTCGTATACGACTTCGATAAATTCGACGGCGCGGATATCCTCGGCGTTCTGGAAAAGTACAAAGTAACAACTTTCTGCGTTCCGCCGACTATGTATCGGTTTATGTTGCAGTTCGACGTAAAAAGCTACGATCTTTCGTCGCTCGTTCATTGTTGTTCTGCGGGAGAAGCCCTTAACGCGGATATTTTCAACAACTGGAAAAAAAGCACGGGGCTGGAAATTTACGAGGGATTCGGTCAAACGGAAACGACGCTCTGTCTCGGAACGTTGTACGGCTTTTCAAAACCCGTTTCCGGATTCATAGGCAAACCCGTTCTCGGTTACGAAGTTTTCGTTATCGGTGCGGACGGTAAAGAATGTCTTGCGGGCGAGGCGGGGGAAATTTGTATAAAAGCAACGCGGGAGAACAAGCCTTGCGGAGTGACTAACGGATACTATAACGACGAGGAGGCTACGGAATACGCGTGGCGCGGCGGATATTTTCATACGGGCGATACCGCTTACGTCGACGAATACGGTAATTTTAAGTATATAGGCAGAAACGACGACGTTATAAAATCTTCCGGTTACCGCATAGGTCCGTTTGAGGTGGAAAGCGTTATGCTCGAACACCCCGCGGTTTTAGAAGTTGCCGTGACGGGCGTGCCTGACGAAAAGCGCGGCTTTAAGGTGAAAGCAACTGTCGTATTAAAAAGCGGGTACGAGCCGAGCGAAGAACTGAAAAAAGATTTGCAGGATTTCGTAAAAAGCAATACCGCTCCGTATAAGTATCCGAGGGTAGTCGAGTTTGTGGAGAGTCTGCCGAAAACGATAAGCGGAAAAATCCGCCGAACGGAAATTCGTGAGAACGACTTGAAAAAGTACGGAAAATAAAAACCGAAAAGCGTTTAAAAGCAAAAAGCGACCGAACGAGATATTCGTTCGGTCGCTTTTTGCTGTCTGTCGGTTTACTTTCGCTCGGCCGACTTTATTCGATAGCGATTTTATCGTAAGAAAAATATTCTTCATTTAAAAATTCCGCAACGGTAATTCCAAATCCTTCCGAAATCATCATCAAAGTTTTCAGAGTAATATTTTTGCTTCTGCCGTTCATCAGGCACATCATAGTTCCGTGCAAAATTCCCGACTTGCATTCAAGCGCATAGAGCGTCATATTCTTTTCAACGAGCAATTCGTTTATTCTCGTTTTAACGGCTTCAATTAATGTCATTTCTTCTCCGCTAAACTTTTGGTTGTAAAAATATAGTATCACCATTCATTTTCATTTTTATGTAGATATACCTACCTATAAATTGACAAGTAAGGCGTAAAGTGGTAAAATAGAAAGGCAAAAAAGAGTAAAAACAACCGTTTATCTATAAAAACAACCAACAGTTGAGTGTAAAAACGGGCAAAAAATACTTGCGGAATGTATAATATAGCTATCAACAAAAAAGGAGAAATAAATGGAAGATTTGGGTGTTCGCATTGCGAATTTAAGAAAGGAGCAAAACATAACTCAAGCCGAACTGGGAAAACGCTTAAACATTTCCGCACAAGCCGTTTCAAAGTGGGAGAACGGTTTGTCCGAGCCGGATATAGAAACGATGACGAAATTATGTGAGATTTTCAACGTTTCTTTAGACGGACTTGTCGGAAAAGAGAAGCCTAAACGCGAAGAGCCTATCGAAAAGAAAAAAGACGAAACGGACGAGGCGGCGATAACCGCGTCCGCAACGAAAACTGCTAAAATACCTATCGGCGTCTGTGCGTGTTGTAATGAACAAATATACGATAAAATCGTTTACGTTACGCGGTATGAAAACGGCAGGGACGTTGCATATCCGTATTGCGAGAAGTGTAAAGACAAAGAAGACTTAAAAAATAACGAAAACGTTTACTGTTTTAATAAAAGCGAGTTTAACCGCGGAATTTTTTGGGGTGTATTTACGGGGCTGATTCTTTTTATCGCCGTTCTCGCTTACGGAATAACAGTAAAGAATTATCCGATTGCTTTCGGTGCTTCGGTTGCCTTGCTTATTTGCGGGTTTACGGTCGTTTCTCAAATCTTGTGGGAAGGTGTTGTGAGCGATATATTTGATTTTTTTGTTCGTTCATTCAGAATGCCGGGGCTTATATTCGAGCTTGATCTTGACGGAATTATTTGGTTCATTACGGTAAAACTTTTGTTAGGCTTATTAAGCGCGATTTTATCCGCGATTGTATTTCTTATCGGTTGCGTGATTTCGGCTGTAATATCACTATTTACTTTCCCGTTTTGTTGTTCTTCGGTAGTGAGAGAGCTTAAAGAAGATAAAAGAAAAATCGAAATACTAAAAAATAAAATTCAAGGAGAAAAGTATGAAAAAAATTATTAAAACGATTTGCTTGGTATTGCTATGCTTGTTGACGGCAGCTTTTGTTGCGTGCGGCGGGAATTCGGGGAATGCGCAGGGCGGAGGAACGCAGACGGAGCAGGGCGATTCGTCGGATAAACCGGATAAACCGGATACGCCGGATAAACCGGATACACCCGATAAACCCGATACGCCGGATAAACCGGATACACCCGAATTAAAAAAGTTTGATAGTGTTTCATTCAACGATGCAGTTTATACATACGACGGGACAGAAAAGTGTTTGGAAGTGATCGGAAAATTGCCTGACACGGCGCAGGTTGAGTATGAAAACGAAAAAGCGATTGATTCAGGCGAATACGACGCAAAAGCCGTAATATCCGCAAGCGGATACGAAACGTTGATTCTCAGTGCAAAGCTAACGATAAACAAAGCTGTTATGCAGGGTGTTTCCTTTACGGACGGAGAGTTTAAATATGACGGGAATTCAAAGAATATTTTCGTAAACGGCGCGCCATTCGGAGCAGTCGTAGTTTATTATTGCAACGGAGAAAAATGCGACGGCTTTGTCGACGCGGGAAAGTACGATATTACGGCGGTGATATCGCATAAAAATTATTCTGATCTCACTCTTAAAGCCACGCTTACGATAAAGCGCGATATTTCCGGACTTGTCGGTGCGGCAAAAGAAATTGTAGAGAAAATAATTTCCGTACCTGACGCGTGGAAATATTTGCCGAATTCATTTTCAATTAAGGAACGCGCGGCGAAATATCAGCCCGAAACGGATTTTTCTCGTGGTTTCGTGCATACTTCGGTTATAACGAGACACGGTATAGGAAAACAGCTTAACGTAATGTATAATGCTCTTGCGGAGTTTGAGGGCGTTGTTAAATACGTTAAAATAGTTCAGGGTTCTGTCGGGGCGATAACTTCTGTGTATCAAAAGTTTATCAACGATAACCCCGACGACTATAAAAGCTTTGATACTTCTATTGACGGAACGCCGAAAATCGATTTGGGAATCAGATTGAACGGTGAGGACTATATCCTGCTTGCAAGAATCGGAACGGTCGCGCTTGAACTCAACTATAATGATCAAACAAAAGTGCGTTCGGGCAGAGTGCAACTTAACGAATCTATCGCGATAAAATACGAATTAGCCGAAAACAAAACGAAAATAGCAGTAAAAGCCCTTAACGCATTCGCTACGCAAATCGAGTTTGAAAGAAAAGACGAAAAAACGGTAGGCTACGTCAGGGAGTTTTGGGGGACAGAAAGCAAAAATATAAAAAATTCGGCGGTGATTTATGTTGAAGACAAATATACCTCGGTCATATCTGACAAACGGGAAACGGATGATCTTTCGATAAAAGGTTATGTGGAAACATACCTGAATTCGACGGGAGAACTTATTGCGGCGGAAGTTCAGGAAACGGTTAAGGCAAAAGATTATGATACGTACTGGTTTAATCTTGGTGACGTGAGCGGTATAAATTCAATAAAGGTTATTCATGAACAGAACGGAATGAATATGGATAAAATATTCATAAACGGCAGTTCGGAAACAATTCACACAAAAATCATTTCAATAACTAATCCCTCTCGCAGATTCGATATAGAAATGAAGGACGTGTACTTTTATCGTTACGACGCGGAGAACGAAAAATACGAAAAAGTAAAAGAAAGTATTCCCATGCTTTTCGTTCAACGAGATATGAAGAAAGATTTCGGTGCCGATTTCTATGACAAGAACAAAAATTGCGGCATGACAGTCAAACCTGAAATTTTAGTAAGAAATGAAGAAATTTCATGGCTTAATTCGGTTTTTGACAATCTTAATTCCGCATTTACGGAACTTAAACGGTCTGTTAATTATGCAGATATAAAAGAATGGATAGGATTGAAAAATGTGTTTTTTAGTTAAGAGTGAAATGCTTTTCAAATAAGTTATTTTACCCCGAAAGGGCGGCGGGTGCCGCCCTTTCGGGGTTTTTAAAACTGTTTCCTAAAACTGCTTTTTCAAACTGTTTCCTATTGCGGCTTGCGGGGTGACTGCGTACGCCGTTTTTTGTCGTTCCGATAGTTTTTATAATGTGACATAATAAGGTTTTGGCGGCATATATTGAATTAGAATAAAATTAAAGGAGGATAAAATGTCGTTTTTCTGTAATTTTCAATCGGATAAGTGTCCGGGACCTATAAACGGAAATCCGTTAAACGGCTTATGCGAAAAGGTTTGTATTCAGACGAAGAAGGTTTTCGACGCGTGTATGCAGCAAAGTCAGCTTACCGGCATCGTTTTAAATATCACTAATCTTACGCCGTCTAATCCTACATACCCGCTTACCTTTATAAGCGCGAAAAGCACTACGCAGACGGGCGTTATAAGCAATCTTCTTATAGAACCGCTTGCGGAACGTCCGCACGCCGCCAGAGTTAAGTGCGACGTAACCGTTCCCGTTTCCGTTGCTTATACGGACGCGGCGGGTATCGAAGGCACGGCTACGGCTACGGTGACTGTGCCGAAGGACGTTATCTTAAACATTCCTTCCGCTTCGATAATGCCGTTCACGGTAGAAGCGGTTGTGTCGCTGGTATCGACGCTCGGCTCGTATACGGGCGAGAACCTGTTCACGATAGACTGCTGCGCTTCTATAATCTTAAAAATAGTTATGGAAGTGGAACTTTTAGTACCCTCGTACGGCTACACGCAAATACCGCCCTGTCAGGAATACACGCAGGAGGTATGCGCGGGCTTCTTTGAACTGCCTATGTATCCGGAATAAACCTTATGCTAAACGAAAAGGGCGCGGAGCGTGACTGCCGCGCTCTTTTTTTATGCGCCGTTTCTTTTTTATTCGTTCGTTTTGCAATACGCCCGCATTTTTGTTGTATATTTTTTCGCGTTGTGGTATCATATTTATATGAGAATTTTTGCTATCAGCGATTTACATATATCCACAAATTCGGATAAGCCGATGGACGTGTTCGGCGGAAACTGGGTGGGGTATCTCGAAAAAATTTTCGCGGACTGGAACGAAAAGGTCTCGGACGACGACGTTGTTCTTCTCGGCGGGGATTTGAGCTGGGCGATGACGCTCGATAAAGCTATGGAGGACGTAGAACTGTTAAAGCCGCTGAAAGGCAAGAAGATTCTGATAAAAGGTAATCACGACTACTGGTGGCAGGCGATAGGCAGGGTTAGGGACGCGCTTCCCGAAAATTTTTACGCCCTTCAAAACGACGCTATGCGGCTCGACTGCGGCGCGGTCGTGTGCGGATCTCGGTGTTGGAACGTTCCTGGTGCGCCCGATTTCGGCGAACAGGATATGAAAATCTATCTTCGGGAAACGGAGCGGCTCAAACTCTCGTTCAAGGCTGCGGAAAAGCTGCGGCAAGAGGGCGACAAGCTTGTCGCGCTTATTCATTATCCGCCGTTTAACGCGCGGCGGGAGGACACGCTTTTTACCGAAATATTCGAGAGCTACGGCGTGGATTCCGTCGTTTACGGGCATTTGCACGGGAACAGGGTAAAATCGGACAAGCTCGTCGTGAAAAACGGCGTAAAATACTATCTCACCTCCTGCGATCAGGTGGATAACAAGCTTACTGAAATCATTCTTTAAGGAGAACGGTATGGAAGAGAAAAGGGTATCGCCCGAAAAGGAGACGGCAACGTACGTCAACGAGGGCGATAAAGCAAACGAAAAGACGGGCGCAACCGAAAACGTTGTAAAGAGCGTGAACGAAAAAGCGATAAATACCGCCGAATGTAGCGCAGAAAAAACCGTCGAAAAAAGGAAAACGTTCGGAGCGAAAGCGAAAAACTATTTCAGAACGCTTCCCAAACGCTATTTTATAACGGCGTTTTCGGGAATGGCGCAGGGGCTGTTCGTAACGCTTATCGCGGGAACGATTCTTGCGCTTATCGCGGGGTGGTTCGGGGATAACTATTTCGGAAAAACCCTTAACGTGATAGCGAACATAGCAAAATCGCTGATGGGCGTGGGGATAGGCGTGGGCATCGCGCACGCGCTCGGCAAAAACAAGCTTCTTATATTTTCCGCCGCGGTCGCGGGCTTTATCGGCGCGTTTGCGGATAAGCTTATGCCGAACGGCGCGGGACTCGAAACGCTTAAACTCGGCGCGCCGGGTAATCCGATAGGCGCGTACGTCGTTACGATGCTCGTGGTTGAAGTCGTCGGACTATACGCGGGCAAAACGAAGCTCGATATAATAATAGTGCCGCTCGGCGCAATGCTTCTGGCGTTCGCGGGCGTGTTCGTTTCCTACCCGTTCATATGGCTCATAAACTGTCTCGGCGGTCTTATAGCGTTAGCGACGAACGCCGCGCCCTTCGTTATGGGCGTAGTCGTTTCGGTGCTTATGGGAATAATTCTCACTATGCCGACCTCTTCCGCGGCAATATGGGTTGCGGTGGCAAGTTCCGTATTGTCGGGGTATTCGCCGGAGGCGGCGACGGCTGAACAGGAAGCGATGCTTATCGCGGGCGGCGCGGCTACGGTAGGTTGCGCGTGTCATATGATAGGCTTTGCGGTCGCTTCTTACAGAGAAAACGGGTTCGGCGGATTTATAGCGCAGGGACTCGGCACTTCTATGCTGCAAATACCCAACATAATGAAAAAGCCCGTCATAATGCTTCCGATGATAATTTCAAGCGCGATATTAGGACCTCTTTCCACCTGTGTGTTTAAGCTTAAATGCGGCGTTTCGGGCGGCGGAATGGGTACGAGCGGGCTTGTCGGCGTATTCGATTTATTCGCTTATACGGAAGCAAACGCGCTCGGAATAATAGGAATAATACTTCTTATGTTCGTTCTTCCCGCGGTTCTCAATTTCTTTATAAGCGAATTTATGAGAAAAAAGGGTTGGATAAAATTCGGAGATATGAAGCTTCCCGAATAAAATCGGTATAAAATTGTTCGGAAAATTGCCTGAATTTAATAAAATCATAAAAAAGCGCGGTCGTAAATGCCGCGTTTTTTATAAAATCGAAGTTATTTAACGATTTCGCTTTTTCTGCCGTATTTTTTGTTCCTTTCGTGCTAAACGCCTGACTTTAATCATAGATTAAAATAAAAAAGGAGTTTAACGGTATGTCCGACTGTGCGAACGGCTGTAACGACAGATTAGAACTTATAGAGAGAAAAAGACTGAATATGACGGGCGTGGAATCGGTTGACGGGTTTACGGAGCAGTTTCTGAATCTTACGGTTGCGGGGAGTAAACTGCGAATTTCGGGCGAGGGAATAAAAATAACCGCCTACAATAAAGCGACGGGCGCGCTTTCTGCGGACGGCAGCTTTAACGAAATCAGATACGCGAAAAAAGCCGTGCCGCTTTTAAAGAAGATTTTTAAGTAAATGTTTGTTTCGAGCGGTCAGTTCTACGTTTTTTGCGCGGCGGTGGCGTTCGGCGGCGCGACAGGGCTTTTGTTCTCGGTATCGGGTGCGATAAAAGCGGTTTCAAAAAGTAAAATCGTCGTGGCTATCGCGGACTTGGCGGCGTTCGCGCTTGCGGCGGCGGCGTTCGTGCCGTATTCGTACTATCTTAATTTCCCGTCCTTTCGCCCGTATATGGCGGCAGGGGTATTTCTCGGGCTTTTTCTTTATGCGAAAAGTTATCATATATTGCTTGCAAAACCCGTGAAAATACTATATAATGTATACAGAAGCAAATTCGAGAATTACAGGGAGAGAAAAAATGCCCGAATCGAAATTCAAAAGACTCGTCGTCGCGCTCACGGCGGGGGCGGTGATACTGATAATCTTTTTGCTTTCAATGATGATTTATCAGCTCGCCGAAATAGGCGTTCAAAACAGAAAAAGAGAGGAGTTAAAAGCAGAAATCGCGGAATACAATCGGCTCATATCGGAAGGTAAGGATAAGCTCGAACTGCGCTCTACGAGACTTTGGATAGAACGCCGCGCGAGAGAGCTTAACTATACCTACGAGGACGACGTACCGCTCGATTGACGGGGAGAAGTAACGGCGATGAGATACGGAGTGATAGACGTCGGATCTAATTCCGTCAGACTTCTTTTGTCGGACGAGCTTGAAAGAATTTATAAGCTTTCCGAAATAACGGGGCTTGCCAAAGGAATGGACGGGACGGGCGCGCTGGTCGGCAAAAACGCCGATGCAACCGTATCCGCCGTTTCTTTTTTCGTCGATAAGGCAAAGGCGGACGGCGCGGATAAAATATACGCGTTTGCTACTTCCGCGGTAAGAACCGCGGCTAATTCCGCGGAGTTTGCGGAAAGGGTGAGTAAGGCTTGCGGCGTAAAGCTTGAAATCGCTTCCGAAGAGACGGAGGCTGCGCTCGGTCATCTCGGCGCGCTTTGCGGAAAAGACGGCGGCATTATAGACATCGGCGGCGGAAGCACCGAAATACAGGTAGTTTGCGGCGGCAAAAAGGTTTATGCGAAAAGTATACCCGTCGGCGCGGTGCGGCTTACCGACGCGTGCGGTCAAGACGAGAAAAAGCTCGACGCGCTTTGCGAAAGCAAGGTTTGCGAGTTCGGAAACGTTCCGCGAACCGAGTTTACCGCGATAGGCGGCACGGCGACGACTGCGGCGGCTATGATTCTCGGGCTTGAAAGCTACGACGCGGCTAAAATAGAGGGATTCGTTCTTGAAAGAAGCGCGCTCTTTTCTCTGAAAGAAAAAGTATGCGAAACGTCCGTCGAGGAAAGAAAGGGTATTAAAGGCTTGCAGGCGGGCAGAGAAGAGATAATCGGCTCGGGACTTGCGTTTTTATGCGCGATTTTTTTGAAATTTGGTATAAAATCTGTAAAAATAAGCGATAAAGATAATCTGGAAGGCTATCTTTTGAGAAAAATAAAAGGAAATATATGAACAGAAGAGCTAATATAATAAACGCCGTGGTATCGACGGCGTTATCCGTCGGCGCACTGCTCGCAGTCGTGCTTGTATGCAACGAAGGGTATAAAAGCGCGACGATGGGAGAAGTTTTGTCTCTCGTTATCGCGGGCGCAATCGTCTCGGGGTTTATAACGACGTTGCTTCACGAGCTTTGCCACGTTATGACGGCGAAGAGAAACGGCTTTGCGGTCGTCTCGTTTACGGTGTGGTTTTTCAAATGGACTAAAATCGGCGGAAAAACTACGTTTAAGTTCGTAATGCTCGGCGACGCGGCTGGGTATACCGAAATCGTGCCGAAAGATACCGACGATCTTGCAAAAAGACTTAAAACGGTCACGCTCGTGCCGCTTGCGGTTACTCTCGTTCTCGCGCTTCTCGGTATTGTGCCGCTCTTTTTCGCGGGCAAAATGCCGCTTTGGCTGTATGCTTTTACCTCCGTGTTTTTCCCGATAGGAATTTATTCGTTCTCGGGTAACGCCCTGCCTTCCGAAAGCGAAGGCGTCAGGAACGACGGCGCGCTTATAAAAGGACTTAAAACCGGCGACGACGAGGCGAAGGTCGCGCTTGCGATTCTGTCCGTGCAGTCCGAGCTGTACAAGGGAAAAACTCCCTCGGGGATAGACGAGAATTTGTATTTTGACCTTCCGCAAATCAGGGAAGATTCTATAAATTTTGCGAGCCTTCTCTTTATGCGGTACGAATATTATCTTGATAAAGAGGACTACGAGAACGCGGAAAGAACGCTTTCGCGGCTTTCTTCGCTCGAAGAGTATCTCTCGAAGCCTGTTATGAGGCTTGTCAAAACGGAAGAGCTTTATGCGGCGTGTACCTTTAAGAAAAACGCCGACAGAGCCGACGAACTGACCTTTGAGCTTGAAAAATTTCTTAATTCGGTCAACGTTTCGGAAACGATACGCGCTAAAATCGCCTATAAGCTGTATATAAAGGGCGAAAAGGACGGACTCGATACCTTTTACAACAGGGGTATAAGAGAAGCCAACAAATGCCCTCTCGCGGGGCAGGGCGCGTTTGAGAAAAAGCTTCTTGCGAGAATGAAGGACGATATTTTGTCCGATTAAAAAACGCCGTCGTCGGTTGACGGCGTTAGTATTGTCGAAATAAAAAATATACGATAAATTATTCGGTGATACCGAAAGCATAAAGTGCGGCGGACTTTTGTCCGCCGCACTTTATGCTTTTTGCTTTTTAAGAAAAGAAATTATTATCCGAAGTAATCGAGATTAGAATAGCAATAAGGACAAATCGCTTTCGTCGTTTTGGCGCAATCCGAGCAGATAGTCGCTCCGCAGTTCGGACAAGTCAGAACGTTTCCTTTTTTAATTTCTTTTCCGCAGTTTTTACATTCGTACATAGTTTTATTCACTCCTTAACGGTTTAAAAATATTATGTTCCGGACGAGAAAAATTATGCGCCGCAAATAGTTCGCGAAAGCGGCGGAAAATAATCGCTTTAAACTATATAATAGTTTAAAAAAGTCGGAATATCGCTTGAAAAAAAAGTTTAAAAGTGATATAATATAAGCGTAAAAAAATAAACTTTTCAAAGGTGAAAAATGGAAGAGAAAAACAAGGTAACCGGTAACTACGGCGAAGGTCAGATTCAGGTTCTCGAAGGACTCGATCCCGTCAGAAAAAGACCGGGGATGTATATCGGTTCTACCGACGTAAGGGGGCTTCATCACTTGGTGCAGGAAATCGTCGACAACTCTATCGACGAAGCTCTTTCCGGTTATTGCGACACCATAACGGTGCAGATTAACGCGGACGGCTCTTGCACGGTTAAGGATAACGGCAGGGGCATACCTACCGCGATTCACCATACGGAAGGCGTTTCCGCAGTACAGGTCGTTCTGACAAAGCTTCACGCGGGCGGCAAGTTCGGGAGCGGCGGCTACAAAATTTCCGGCGGACTTCACGGCGTCGGGCTTTCCGTCGTCAACGCGCTTTCCGAATGGCTGGAGGTAGAAGTTTATCAGAACGGCAAGCATTACAAGCAAATTTATAACCGCGGTATTCCGCAAGCCCCGCTGAAAGTAATCGGCGACGCGGACTTTACGGGAACGTGGGTAACGTTTATGCCCGACGACGAAATTTTCGAGACGGTAGACTTTAACTACGACACCGTAAAAACCCGTCTCCGCGAGCTTGCGTACCTCAATAAAGGGCTTACGATAAAGCTTATCGACCTTCGCCCCGAGAGAGAGCATAAGGACGAGTTTTGCTACGAGGGCGGTATTTCGCACTTCGTGGAAGATTTAAGCCGCAGTAAAACTCCTATGTTTGAAAAGCCCGTGTATTTCGACGTGTTTTACGGTGATACCGAGATAGAAATCGCGCTGCAATACACCGAAACGTATACGGAAACGATTTATTCTTTCGCGAACAACATCAATACGGAAGAGGGCGGCACGCATCTCGAAGGGTTTAAGGCGGCTTTAACCAAAATCATAAACGAAACGGGCAAACGCCTGAACGTTTTTAAAGGCGAAGAAAAGGTTTCGGCGGACGACGTGAGAGAAGGTCTCGTCGCGGTCGTTTCGGTTAAACTTACCGAACCGCAGTTCGAGGGGCAGACGAAAACCAAGCTCGGCAATTCGGAAATAAGAAACTACGTTACGAAAGCCATGAACGAGTACCTCGGCGCGTTTTTCGAGGAGAACCCCGTGAAGGCGAAGGACGTGCTTTTGAAATGCGTAACCGCACAGCGTGCGAGAGAAGCCGCAAGACTTGCCCGTGAAAACACGAGAAGAAAGGGCGCGCTCGAATCGACGACGCTCCCCGGAAAGCTTGCCGACTGTTCGGATAAAAATCCGCAGTTCTGCGAGATATTCATAGTCGAGGGCGACTCCGCAGGCGGCAGCGCGAAGCAGGGCAGAGACAGACGCTTTCAGGCGATTTTGCCGCTTCGCGGTAAAATTCTCAACGTCGAAAAAGCGAGACTTAATCACGTTCTCGAAAACGAGGAAATCAAGAGTATGATAACCGCGTTCGGCGGAGGTATTCAAAACGACTTCGACGAAAGCAAGCTCCGTTACGACAGAATTATCTGTATGACCGATGCCGACGTAGACGGAAGCCATATAAGAATTCTGCTTTTAACTTTCTTCTTCCGCTTTATGCGCCCGCTTATAGAACACGGTCACGTTTATATAGCTCAGCCGCCGCTCTATAAAGCGACAAAAAATAAAGTCGATAAATATTGTTACAGCGATAAAGAATTGCAGGAATATCTTGCGGTAGCGGGAAAGTGCGACGTTCAGCGTTATAAAGGTCTCGGCGAAATGGATCCCGAACAGCTTTGGGAAACGACGATGAACCCCGAAACCCGCACGATGCTCCGCGTCTCTATGGAAGACGCGGTAGAAGCAAACGACACGTTCTCCCGTCTTATGGGCGGCGATCCCGAACTTCGCCGCGAGTTTATAGAACAGAACGCAAAGCTCGTAACCGACCTCGACGTATAAGGATAAGGAGAGAATAAAATGGCAAGAAAAGAACCGAGCGCGGAGCTTACCGCACAATTCAAAGAAACGCTCGAAAAAACCAAGCTTATAAATATAGAAGTAAATAACGAAGTGAAGCGTTCGTTTATAGCTTACGCTATGGCGGTCAACGTTTCACGCGCGATACCGGACGTAAGAGACGGTATGAAGCCCGTACACCGTCGTATTCTGTACGCGATGCACGAGGCGGGACTAACGAGCGATAAGGCGTATCGTAAATGCGCCAAAATCGTCGGCGACGTTTTAGGTAAATATCACCCTCACGGCGACAGCTCCGTATACGACGCGCTCGTTCGTCTCGCGCAGGACTTTTCCATAAATTTCCCGCTCGTAGACGGTCACGGAAACTTCGGCTCGGTGGACGGCGATCCCGCCGCGGCATACAGATACACCGAAGCGAGACTATCAAAGCTCGCTAACGAAATGCTTCGCGAGATAGATAAGGACACCGTAGATTTCTACCCGAACTTCGACGATACCGAAATGCAGCCGGTAGTGCTTCCTTCGCGTTTCCCGAATATACTCGTAAACGGTTCGGACGGCATAGCGGTGGGTATGGCGACGAATATTCCGCCGCATAACCTTGCGGAATGTCTCGACGCGTGTATAGCCCTTCTCGATAATCCCGAAATCACGGTTGACGAGCTTATGGAATATATTCCCGCGCCCGATTATCCTACGGGCGGCGTGCTGATGGGCAGGGCGGGCATCAAACAGGCTTACAGAACGGGTAAAGGCGGCTTCGTGCTTCGCGCAAAAACGGATATAGAAGAATTCGCGAACGGCACGAGAGAAAGAATCGTCGTGACGGAGCTTCCGTATCAGGTCAATAAAGCAATGCTTATCAAGAACATTGCGGATATGGTAAAGGATAAGCGCATAGAGGGAATAAGCGACGTAAAAGACGAGTCCGACAGACACGGCATGCGCATAGTTATAGACTTAAAGCGCGACGTGAACGCGGAAGTCGTTAAAAACGTTCTCTTTAAGCATACTAATTTGCAGGTTAAAGACGGCATAATTCTGCTTGCGCTCGTAGACGGCGAACCCAAAATATTAAGCCTTAAAGAAATTTTACAGCAGTATATAGCGCATCAGGAGTCGGTTATCGTAAGGCGCACGAAATACGACCTTGCAAAAACCGAAGAGCGCGAGCATATAGTCAAAGGTCTCGTGATCGCGCTTGCGAATATCGACAGGGTTATAGAGATAATCAAAAAATCCTCCGATAAAGTTACCGCGTGCAATTCTCTTATGGAAGAGTTCCTTCTTTCGGATAAGCAGGCTAACGCCATTCTCGAAATGCGTTTGCAGCGTTTAACGAGTATGGAGGTTGCAAAGCTTAACGAAGAACTCGTAGAGCTTGACAGAATCATCGCCGACCTTAAAGACGTGCTTGCGAACGAATGGCGCGTTAAGGAAATAATCAAAACCGATATGCGCGAAATCAAGGAGAAATATCCTTCTCCGAGAAGAACGGAGCTTTCTTACGACTACGGCGACATAGACGTTGCGGATATGATACCCGTAGAAGACGTCGTGGTAAGTCTCACGCACTTCGGATATATCAAGCGCGTTCCCGTGTCTGAATATAAAACCCAACGCCGCGGCGGCAAGGGTGTTACGGCGCATAAGCCTAAGGAAGAGGACTTTATCGAGAATATGTTCGTAACGTCCACTCACGACGACGTGCTGTTCTTTACGGATAAAGGCAAGGTTTACAGTATGAAGGGCTTCTTTATTCCCGAAGCGCAACGTACGGCAAGGGGCAGAGCTATCGTCAATCTGTTGCAGCTTTCGGAACGCGAAAAGGTTTGCGCAATGTTGCCGCTCCACGCGGGTGCGGAAGGCTATATAGTGCTTGCGACGCGTAACGGACTTATCAAAAAGACCGCGCTTTCGGAGTTCGCGAACATAAGGAAGGTCGGAAAAATCGCCATAAGTCTCGTAGAAGGCGACGAACTTATTTCGGTTGCGCTTTCGGGCGGCGACGATGAAATTATAACGGCTTCTCACGACGGTAAGTGCATAAGATTCTCCGAACACGACATAAGGGCGATGGGCAGAGATACGCAAGGCGTAAGAAGTATGGACCTCGCGGAAGGCGATACCGTGGTCGATATGGCTGTCGTGAAAGAAGGGATTAAAGTAATTACGATGACGGAGAACGGCTACGGCAAGATTTCCGAGATAGAAGATTACAGATTACAGTCCCGCGCTGGCAAAGGTATAAAAGCGGGTAACTTTAACGACAAGACGGGCAAGCTTGTCAGCTTAAAGCTTATTTCGGGCGACGAAGACATTATGATTATAACCGCAAACGGAACGATAATCAAAGTCGCGGCAAAGGATATAAGCACGATCGGCAGAGCGACGCAGGGCGTGAGAATTATGAGAATAGACGATTCGACTGTTTCTAAAATCGCGCTTGCTCCGCACGAAGAGGACGAGGAAGCGTCGGAAGAAGGCGCGGAGGTTGATACGGAAATCGAAAATTCCGAAGGCGCGGAAGCCGAAGCTTTAACCGAAAATCAAAGCGAAACAGGGGAAGCGACCGACGAAAGCGGAGTAGAACAAGAATCCCTCGAAAATTTCGAGGAGTAATGCTTGCTAAGCTTAAAAACGTTAAATAAACACAGTATTTATCGGAGAAGTCAGAACGGACTTCTCCGATAAAAATTTTTTAATAAAAATTACAAAATTCGCGTGTTTTATATTGACAAAAGCAAATAGTTTTTATATAATAGTATAGCGCGTTGGAGAGAGGCGCAAAACTGAACGATGCTGCTATGGCTCAGCAGGTAGAGCACGTCCTTGGTAAGGACGAGGTCACCGGTTCAAATCCGGTTAGCAGCTCCAAAAAGACGGTCTGTAAAAAGTTACAGATCGTTTTCTTTTATCGTCGGCTTTAAAGTGTTGAAAAGGAAAAATAATCGTGTTATAATAGAAGCGAGAAAACTTTCTCGCAAGTGTTTTCGAGCGCGATATTTCAACGGAAACGGCGATTTGGCGAAGACGAAGCGCAAGGCAACGGCAGTTGTCGACAAAATTCTATTTTGTTTCGTTTCTCCGTTTTTATCAAAAGCGAGAAACTCCGTTTTATGGGTTTTGGGGTTTCGGGTTACAACGAACGGCTATTATTTACGACGGGCAATTAGATAAAAAGGGAAGTTTTGAAAGAACGGGGGTAAAGAGAAATGATAGGACCTGATCCTGATAAAGTATATCCGAACGACAAAATTAAGCAAATCGTATATATCAAAAACGTCGTTACCCGCCCGAACGTAATAGTCGGCGACTATTCGTATTACGACGACGTGAACGGGGCGGAGAATTTTGAGAGTCACGTTACTCATCATTATGAGTTTCTCGGAGATAAGCTGATTATAGGCAAATTCTGCGCTATTGCCAAAGGAATCGAATTCGTTATGAACGGCGCAAATCACAGAATGAAAAGCGTTTCTACTTATCCGTTCAATATATTCGGAAACGGCTGGGAGAAGTACGCGCCTAAGATTGAAGATTTACCTTTCAAGGGGGATACGGTCGTCGGAAACGACGTTTGGATAGGGCAGAACGTAACCGTTATGCCGGGAGTGCATATAGGAGACGGCGCGATTATTGCCGCAAATTCCGTCGTTGCGAAAGACGTTCCGCCGTATTGCGTTGCGGGCGGAAATCCCTGCCGCGTTATCCGTCTGCGTTTCGACGACGAGCTTACAGAGTACCTTTTAAATCTCAAATGGTGGAATTGGGAAGCCGATAAAATCTTCCGCAATATGGAGGCGTTGTGCAGCGGCGATTTGACAAAAATCAGAAATATTAAAGATTGAAAAATTAAACGAAAATAAAAAGGAGACGGAGAAAAATGAATGATAAGGCGTTGGTGGTTATCGACCTGCAAAACGATATTACCAAAAATTACAAGGATATTATAGGAAACGTAAATTGCGCTATTGACCGCGCGGTAAAAGGCAAAATGCACGTCGTTTACGTCAGACATAATAGCGTGACCGCGGGGACGAGAACGTTTAAGGAAGGAACGCGCGGCGCGGATTTCGTACCCGAAATGAAAATCGTTTCCAACAACGTTTTTGTTAAAACGAAGGCGAGCGCGACCACTAACGAAGAGTTCGTTAAGTTTTTTAAGGATAACGAAATTAAAGAAATTTTTGTTGCGGGTGCGGACGCTACTGCGTGCGTAAAATCGACCTGTTATAATTTAGTAAAGCTCGGATTTTCCGTTTGCGTGCTTTCCGATTGCATAACTAGCTACGATAAAATCAAAATTCCCGAAATGCTCGATTATTATCAAAGCAAAGGCTGCAAAATAGCGACTTCTAATGGTTTATAAGCGGTTAATATAGTAGTAAAAGGAAAAGCACCGAGATCTCGGTGCTTTTATCGTTTAATAATGCCGCCACAGCTTTACGGACGCTATAACGACGCGTTTTTACGAAACTTTGCCTGTTTGCTTACGAGCTTCTTTAATTTTTTTTAGCTTATCCGAAACGTGCTTTGCAAGCCTGTTCAAAAGTACGGAAAGCGGGAAATCTATAACGATAATCGCTAAAAGCTCTATCAAATGAATAAGGTGTCCGTTTGCGGGTGAAAGCTTGGTTAAGCCTATGAACTTCATTCCGTGAACTACGGTGACGGCGAGTATGGCTACGAGCATAACGCATATAACTGAACACAGTGCCGCCCTGAATTTATTAAAAGGTCTGCAAATATGCAAAAGGTTTACGAACCCCGCGAAGGTCAGGGCAAGAGTCGCCATCGTCGTATAAACCTTGTAATCCGTCGTCCTGTCGAAAAAGTTTATTATTCCGACCGCTCCGACGCTGATAACCATTAAAAGCGCGGCGGGTAACGACTTGGCAACTACGTTGCTTATAAATCTGCCCTCGATTCGGGCGTCGTTCGGCTGCATAGATAACGCAAGCGAGGCAATGCCTATGACAACCATTTCCAGCGGCGTCATTTGTTTCGGAGTAAAAGGGTAGCCGGGGATAGAGCGAATCCAGAATACCGTGAGCGCAAGTATTATGGTAAAAAACGTTTTCATCAGGTACAGAGAGGCAGAGCTTTGCACGTTATTTATAACCCTTCTGCCTTCGTGAACGACCTGCGGCATATGCGAAAAATTATCGTCCATAAGAACGAGGTGGGCAACGCTCCTTGCAGCCTCGCTGCCCGAAGCAACCGAAATCGCGCAATCCGCTTCTTTTAATGCTATAATATCGTTTACGCCGTCGCCCGTCATAGCCGTCGTGTGTCCGTTGTTTTTCAACGCCTTAACGATAACGGCTTTTTGTTCGGGGGAAACTCTGCCGAAAACGACGTATTCGTTCGCGGCTTTTTCCACCTCTTCGTCGGAAAGACCTTCAAGACTGATATATTTTTCCGCGCCCACGATTCCTACGCGTTTGGCAACTTCTGAAACGGTGACGGGGTTGTCGCCCGAGATAACCTTTATGGCGACGCCGTTTTCTTTGAACCAGCTTATCGTTTTTGCGGCGTCGCTTCTAACGTTGTCCGCGATAAGAAGCAGAGAAATCGCCGTAAAATCATCGGGAACGTTTTCTCCGTCGAGCGGCGTTTCGCTTCTCGCGAGAACGAGAACCCGCAAACCGTTGCTTGTGTGTAATTCAATCTGTTTTTTCAGCTTTCCGTACTCGTTCTCCGTCAAAACGAATTCCGGCGCGCCGAACGCGTAAGTAACGTTCCCTTCAAAGGTAACGGCGGAAAGCTTTCTCGTAGAATTGAAAGGGAGAGAAGAAATCGCGTTGAGAGTTCCTCTGTCACCGTATCTGTCGCAAAGCGCGATTGCCGTCTGGTTTGCGTCTTTAAGTTCGGCGAGCATAGAGGAGATTACGAGTTCTGCGCCGTTTTCGTCGTCGGTAACAGTAATTTCTTCCACGAAAGTCATTTTTCCGTCCGTTATCGTTCCCGTTTTATCGAAACAGATAACGTCCACTCTTGCGAGCATTTCGAGGGAATAAAGGTCCTGAACGAGGGTGTTTTGCTTTGCGAGTTTGATGATCCCGACTGCGAGCGCAAGGCTGGTGAGCATAAACATCCCCGAAGGAATCATTCCCAAAACCACGGTTGACGTGTAGTGAATTGCGTCGGCAACCGTTTTTCCGCCGAAAACGGTCGCTTTTATTATATACGCCGCGGCGATCGGAACGATTATAATTCCTATCGTGCGGATAAAAACCGTCAGCGAACTCATAAGCTCGGAGTGCGGTTTTTTATATTTTTTAGCTTTTGCGGAAAGCTTTTCGGAATAGCTTTCTTTCCCGACCTTTTCCGCTCTTGCGAAACATCTGCCGGCAACGATAAAGCTTCCGGATAACAGCTCGTCGCCCGCTTTTTTTCTTACGGGAACGGATTCGCCGGTAAGGAGCGACTCGTTAGCTTCAACGATGCCTTCGATAACGGTGCAGTCGGCGGGAATTTGCCTGCCCGCCGAAAGCTTTATAACGTCGCCGAGTACCACGTCCGAAACGGCGATTTCGCGTTCTTCGCCTTCGCGCATAACGGTTACCGTTTTAGCGGCGACGAGGGAAAGCTTATCTATACAACGCTTCGCGCGGATTTCCTGTAATATACCGATAGTGATGTTGATAGCGTAAACCACGGCGAACGAAAAGTCGAAAAGCTGTGCGTGAACGCTTAAAAGAGCAATAAAAACGATAAGCCCCAGCAAATTAAACACGGAAAAAATGTTCCCGACAAAAATGCTGAGGTACGACTTTGAAATTTTTTTAGAGACGGCGTTAGTCAAACCGTCTTTTATTCTTGCGTTTACCTCTTCGGCGGAAAGTCCCGTTGTTTCGTCGCGGGCGGGGGAAGGCTTATCCGTTCCCGCCCGAACAATCGGTTCAGACTTTTTTGACTGCGTATTCGCGCAACCTACCTGTTCCGCACGCTCCGATACTCCTTCCGCACGTTCTTTAATTTCTGCATTTGCAGAAAGTTCTGCGTGGGAAACGGAGTCTGTTTTTTTCATGTTTTCGGTGTTTTCCGCCGAAGAGTCGCTTTTATTTAAAATATTTTTCTCTTTTTCAACCATATCGCAAAAATCAGACTATTATATTTATAAGCCTTTTCGGAACGATTATGAGTTTTTTAATCTCTTTTCCGTTGAGTTCGGCGGTAATTTTTTCGTCTTTTGCGATAATTTCTCTGATTCCCGCTTCGTCGATGTCGGAGGGAATATTGATTTTGGTTTTCATTTTGCTGTTAATCTGAACGGCGACTTCGACCTCGTCGAGGGTGAGCGCAGACTCGTCGCATTCGGGATATTTAGAGAAGAAAATCGACTTTTTTCCGCCGAGGCTTTCCCAGATTTCTTCCGAAAAATGCGGCGCGCAGGGTGCTAAAAGCAGAATGAATTTCTTAAAGCAGTCCTTAAACAGCGCGACGTTTTTCTTTTCTTCGCCATCGTATTTCGCGAGTGCGTTAAGAAGTTCCATAAGCCTTGCGACCGCGGTGTTAAAGGAGAAATTCTCCATATCTCTGTCAACGCACTTGATTGCATAGTTCGTCGCGTACAAAAGTTCTTTTTCGTTCTTGCCGATTTCGCAGGGAGTCTTATCCGTTTCGAGCGAGTTCACCTTTGCCGCAAGTCTTTCCACTCTGTCGAGGAATTTAGTAATAGCCTTAATGCCGTCGTCGTTCCACGGGCCGCCCTCGGTATAGGAGAAGCCGAACATAAGGTAAAGTCTCAAAGTATCCGAGCCGTATTTTTCGACGTAGGGGTCGGGGGCGATGATGTTGCCCTTGCTTTTGCTCATACGCATACCGTCCGGACCTAAAATAACGCCCTGATGCACGAGCGACTTAAACGGTTCGTCAAAGGTGAGATAACCCATGTCGCGCAAAGCCTTCGTAATGAATCTTGCGTATAAGAGGTGCATACAAGCGTGTTCCGCGCCGCCGACGTACTTGTCTACGGGCAGCATTTTATTTATGATTTCGGGGTTAAAAGGCTCTTTCGAGTCGTGCGCGTCGGGGTATCTCAGATAATACCAGCTGGAACACACGAAGGTGTCGAGCGTGTCGGGATCTCTGTGCGCGGGACCGCCGCAGACGGGGCAGGTGGTTTCCATAAAGCCCTTATGCTTTGCGAGCGGGGATTCACCGTCGGGCTTAAACTCCACGTCGTAAGGGAGTTTTACGGGCAGGTCGGAATAGGGAACGGGAACGATGCCGCACTTGTCGCAGTAAACGACGGGGATAGGCGCGCCCCAGTAACGCTGACGGGAAACGAGCCAGTCGCGCAACCTGTAATTAGTTTTGTATTCCGCCTTGCCTTCTTTTATAAGCTTGTTGACGATAGCCTTTCTGCCCTCGGCGGAAGTCATTCCGTCAAAGCCCATACTGTTCACGATAATGCCTTCCTCGTGGAAGGGGAGATCGTCGGGACAGTTAATGCCTTTCGTTACGCGAACTATGGGGAGATCGTATTTTTTAGCGAATTCAAAGTCTCTTTCGTCGCCCGAAGGAACGCCCATAACCGCGCCCGTTCCGTAAGAATAAAGAACGTAATCGGCAACGTAAATCGGTACGAGCTTGCCGTTAATCGGGTTAATCGCGTTGTGACCGATATAAACGCCCGTTTTTTCGCGGGTGGTGGAGAGACGGTCAATCTCGTTGGCGAGCGAGGTCTGATAAACGTACGCCTCTACCTCCGCGCGCCTGTCTTCCGAAGTCAGCTTTTTCACGAGCGGGTGTTCGGGCGCGAGGACGATAAACGAAACGCCGAACAAGGTGTCCGCACGGGTGGTGAACACCTTAAACGTGTCGCCGCTTTCGCAGGTGAACTCGATTTCCGCGCCGATAGACTTGCCTATCCAGTTTTTCTGCATAAGCTTGGTTTTTTCGGGCCAGTCGAGATCCTTTAAGCCCTGTAAAAGCTCTTCCGCGTAGTCGGTGATTTTAAAGAACCATTGCGTGAGGTCTTTTTTGACTACGGGAGTGCCGCACCTTTCGCAAACGCCGTTCACGACCTGTTCGTTGGCGAGTACGGTTTTGCAGCCGGGACACCAGTTGACGGGGGCTTCTTTTCTGTAAGCAAGCCCTTTTTCATAAAGCTTTAAAAAGAGCCATTGAGTCCATTTGTAGTAATCCTCGTTGCAGGTTTTGATTTCGGCATTCCAGTCGAACATCGCGCCCATTTCTTTGAGGGTTTCTTCCATATTCGCGATATTTTTTTCGGTGGAATCTTTGGGGTGAATACCCGTTTTAATGGCGTAGTTTTCGGCGGGCAACCCGAAGGCGTCGAAGCCCATCGGCTGAAACACCTCGAACCCCTTCATTTTCTTATAACGCACGAAGCTGTCGGTAGGACCGTAGTTATACCAGTGTCCTAAATGCAGCTTAGCGGCGGAAGGATAAGAAAACATTTCCAGACAATAATATTTTTTGTCAATGTTTCTGGGGTTAAACGTGCCGAGCTTTTCCTTTTCCCAAATCGCCTGCCACTTTTTTTCTACTTTTTTAATGTCCATACAGTAAAATAAGCCTCCGTAAAATACAAAGTATATCTCAAACAGAAACATTATATAATAAAAGAATCTTTTAGTCAAGCGATATAAGGCGGTATACCCGCTATAAGATAGCCTGAAGCCTCTGCGATAGCCGTAGCCGAAGCATTGCGCAAAACCTTCGTTCAAAACCTGTGTGTATTATATGTGTGCAGAACCTTCGCGCGCCGAACCTCTGTGCGGTTTGCCGCGGCGGCGGATAAAGAAAAACACTCGCTTATTGATAAAAAAAGCGGAAAATGCGCAAAAAATCCGCCTGTTGCTTGCATATTCCATAGAAAAGTGCTAAAATATAATCTGCCATACAATTGTATATTAGTTTTTTATAGTGCATCTTCTTGGTAGAAGTGTACTATCTTTTCGCGTTATATAAAGTACTATAAAAACTAGTATTATAACGATTGTGTGGCAACAAGCGAAGCTGTGCATTTTTACGGTGCGTAGCCCTGCTTGAAAGGCTGCGCATTTTTTATTTGCGCAAAAACACTTTTATCAGAGGAGGCATTTTATAATGCGAAAAAGAAGTTTGTTGTTTTTTGTCGCGATAATCGCGACGGTGTGCTTCTCGCTCGGGTTTTTTGCGGCTTGTGGCGGGAACAACGGAAGCGGTTCGGACGATAACGGCGGCACGGGCGGCGGAGATAACCCCTCGGGGCATACCCATTCGTACGTCGAAACGGTGATTTCGCCGACTTGTACGGAAAAAGGTTATACCTTACATAAGTGCGCTTGCGGGTATGAATTTTTGGATAACCTTACCGCCGCTTTGGGGCATAATCTCGGCGAATGGAAGGTAACTACGCCCGCGACCGAAGGTAAAGACGGCGAGGAAACGAGAGCTTGCACGCGCGAAAACTGCGATTATTTTGAAACGCGAAAAATTCCCGCACAGGAGCATACGCACGACTATAAAGAAACGGTTGTAGAGCCGACCTGTACCGAAAAGGGTTATACCTTACATAAATGCTCTTGCGGAGATGAGTATAAAGATAACGAGCAACCCGCATTAGGGCATAGCTTTACTAACTACGTTTCTGACGGAAACGCTACCTGTACGAAGGACGGAACGAAAACGGCTAAATGCGACAGGTGTGACGAGAAAGACACGGTAACGGACGAGAAAACCGCCTTCGGACATAATTTCGGGGAATGGAAAGAGATAAAGCCTGCGACGGAAGAAGAGGACGGCTTGAAAGAGCGTGCCTGCGCGCGTTGCGGAGAAACGGAAGAGCAATCTATCCCCGCCAAAACTCACGAGCATAAATATGTGGAAACGGTTATAGAACCGACTTGTACCGAAAGGGGCTATACTTTACATAAATGTGCTTGCGGCGACGAGTATAAAGATAACGAAACGGAAGCTTTGGGACATAGCTTTACTAACTACATTTCTGACGGAAACGCGACCTGTACGAAAGACGGAACGAAAACGGCTAAATGCGACAGATGTGATGAGAGAGACACGGTAACGGATGAGAAAACCGCCCTCGGACATAATTTTTCTACCGAATGGACGGTTGATAAAAAAGCTACTTGTCAAAAAACGGGTATAAAATCTCACCATTGCACGCGTTGCGAAGCTAAAACCGACGAAACGGAAGTTCCGATTATCGACCATAACTACGTTGACGAAATATGCTCTATGTGCGGAAAGGTGGAGCTTATAGAAGCGACGGGGCTTGAATATACTTTGAGTGACGATAAAACTTATTATATTGTGACTGAGTTGGGTGAATGTACCCGTAAACATTTTATAATACCCGCAACGTATAATGGTCTGCCTGTGAAGGAAATAGGTGAAATGGTGTTTTATCAGAAAAACGATATTATACAAGTTGTTTTGCCTGACGGCATAGAGAAAATCGGTAACGGTGCGTTTAGCGGATGTTCAAGCTTGCGAGTGATTTATCTCGGAAATGTTTTGCAAACGATAGGTGATAGTGCGTTCAGTGGTTGCAGGTCGCTCACGAGTATAACAATCCCCGACAGTGTGACGAGTATAGGTCGGAGAGTGTTCTATTGTTGCAGTTCGCTCACGAGTATAAATATCCCCGACGGTGTGACGAGTATAGGGGGGTGGGCGTTCAGTGATTGCTATTCGCTCACGAGTATAACGATACCCGACAGTGTGACGAACATAGGCGAGGATGCGTTTTATTGTTGCTCTTCGCTTATGAGTATAGCTATACCCGACAGTGTGACGAGCATAGGTAATGAAGCATTTAGCGGTTGCAATAAACTTATAAAAACAATAAAAGGCGTTGGCTACGTTGATAAATGGGTTATAGATTGTGATACTTCTGTAACGAAAGTAGAATTAAAAGCCGATACGGTTGGTATTGCGTATAGTGCGTTCAGTGGTTGCAGGTCGCTCACGAGTATAACAATACCCGATAGTGTGACAAATATAGGTGGTAGTGCATTCTATAATTGCAGCTCGCTTACGAGTATAACAATCCCCGATGGTGTGACGAGTATAGGTAGTAGTGCGTTCTATGGTTGCAGTTCGCTTACGAGTATAACGATCCCCGACGGTGTGATGTGCATAGAAAGTGTTGTGTTCTTTTATTGTAGTTCGCTCACTGATATTACTTATAACGGGACAAAAGCCGAATGGCAAAAAATAACGAAAGGAGATGGATGGAAATGGAATACGGGTAACTTTACGGTGCATTGCACAGACGGAGATTTAACAAAAAACGAAGCATAAAAAATATAAATCAAAGGAGAAAAAATTATGAATATTGATTTTAAGAAATTTGAAGATAAGTTGGCTGAAAAGTTTGATGATATGTCTCATTTAGTGACGGAAGATTTAATCAGATACTGGTTTATACAAAGTCAAGGTTTAGATTTGGGCAAGGCTGAAATTGAGAAGGGCTATAAAAGAATAGAAACGGGAATTAAAACCGTTGCAAGTCGAGCGAGGGCTAATCTTGTTTACGACGAAAACGCGGTGATTGAGTTTGAATTTCATAAGGGGATAAAAACGAGCGCAACATGCAAAACTACTAATATGGGGAGAGCGTTCGGGAATCTTAATAAACTTTCTATGTTGAAAGATAAAGAGCGTTATTTTATTTATGTGTTTGACCAAGAAATGCAAAATTATTATAGGGATAACGCCGCTAATTCGATTCTTTTTGCCGGAAATTATTTGAAACAAAAAATTCAATACAAAGATGCTCTTACGCAGGTCAACACGAGTTTGAAAGAATTTAAAAAGGGTGCTGTTTCTTTTTTGCGAAAAGGTAAACACAATGTAAATATTGTGTTTAACGCGATACAAGATTATTCTATCGAAGTTTTATATTCAAAAGAAATTCAGCGCAATGTTGGAGGAAAGGAAGAGGGAACGGGTTTCTACTTGATTGCGTTTAAAGTCAATTGATTTTTATAATTTTCCTTGTTTAAAAGCCGCGGATTTATGCCTGCGGCTTTTTTCTCTGTGATTTTTTAGAAAAAATTGACGATTTTACGAAAAAATTCGTTTATGTACTCTAAACGATAATAATCGCTGTTTTTTCCGTTTATCAACAATGTTAAAGCCGTAACAAAAAAGAATCGTAGAAATAAAAAATAAGCCGAACTTCGTTTCAAATTTGACTCTTCGGTAAATATTCGATTTTTTATGTACTTAAAATCGCCTGACATTAAAATCGTTGCAATACTACGTAAAAAGGCAAAAAGAAAAACCCGGTCAAACCTTATGGGTTTGACCGGGACCAATTTGGTGCCGGAGACCGGACTTGAACCGGTACGATGTTTCCATCGAGGGATTTTAAGTCCCTTGCGTCTGCCAATTTCGCCACTTCGGCGTTATTTGGAGGCGCCACCCAGATTCGGACTGGGGATAAGGGTTTTGCAGACCCGTGCCTTACCTCTTGGCTATGGCGCCGCACGACGGGCAAAAAGCCCGTAATAAAAAAATGGAGCGGGAAACGAGATTCGAACTCGCGACATTTGCCTTGGCAAGGCAACGCTCTACCACTGAGCCATTCCCGCATATCGAATTAAACAAAAGGAGTTTGGTGGGAACAATAGGGCTCGAACCTATGACCCCCTGCTTGTAAGGCAGATGCTCTCCCAGCTGAGCTATGCTCCCGTACTCGCGATTGCTGATATAATATACCAAATTTAAAAAGAAAAGGCAAGTGTTTTTAAGGAGATTTTTAAAATTTCTTAAAAATTTTTTTCACGGTATATTTTATGCGAGACAAGCGTGCTTTCGTGCGCGAAAAACGATTTTCCACTTCGCGTATTTGTCGGCAAACGGCTTTCGGAAAACGCCGACCGTCGGTTGCGGGGTATCTTTATATAATAAACCGAAAAACGAAATCGCTCTTTGGTTTTGCCGCGCTTATATCCGTTTATATCAAGTTATATATTGTTTTCGGAAAACGGAAAATCGCTTGACTACCGGACGCATTTAATATATAATTTAAGCGGACTGAAAGGCAAAAGAAGCGGAAAAGGAAACCGCTCGATGATAAAACGAGGATAAATAGAGAAATGAGTTATTCCATAGGCGTAGACATAGGCGGAATGAGTATAAAAGCAGGCGTGGTTGACGAGCGGGGGCGGATACTTTATAAAAACGTCGTCGCAACGGCAAGAGACGCCGAGGCGGATATAGAAAACACGGCTCGCGGCATAAACGAGCTGTTAAAGGAATCGGGGCTTACCGTACGAGATATAAAGGGAATAGGTTTGGGGTGTCCCGGGGCGATTTCATCGGAGAGCGGAGTCGTGGATATTCTTCCTAATCTCGGGTGGGAGAACGTTCCGCTCGTAAAAGAGTTTAAGAAGAGATTCGATACGGAAATAAGATTGTCTAACGACGCGAACGTTGCGGCACTTGCGGAAGCGTTACACGGCGCGGCGAAAGGTTATAAAAACTGTATAATGCTCACGCTCGGAACGGGCGTAGGCGGCGGAATAATCATAAACGGCAAGCTTTACGAGGGCAAGGAAGGCAAAGGAGCGGAGCTTGGTCACGCGACGCTCGTTATGGACGGCTATCCCTGTTCCTGCGGCAGAAACGGTTGCATAGAAAGCTACGTCTCGGCGACGGCTTTAATAAGGGAAACCCGCGAGGCTATGGAGGCGGATAAAAGCTCTTCTATGTGGCAGGCGGTCGGCGGCGATATAGAAAAGGTAGACGGCAGAACGGCGTTCGAGGAAGAAAAGAACGGCGACGCGGCGGCGAGAAAGGTCGTGGATTTTTACGTCAAATGTTTGTCCGAAGCGATTATGACGATGACGAACGTATTCCGTCCCGACGTAATCATTCTCGGCGGAGGAGTAAGCAAACAGGGTAATAATCTTACGGACAGAGTTTGCGCCTATTGCGAGAAATTCGACTACGGATATAAAAACAGTCCTAAGCCCGTCATAAAATGCGCGGAGCTTGGAAACGACGCGGGAATTATAGGCGCGGCGGCGCTTGTTGGCAGCGGCTCGTTGTAACGTCGAACGAATTTCAAAAAGATTTGTTTAATTTTGGTGTTTTTGCAAAAAAAAACTAATCGCTTAAATCGCGATAAATGCGCAAAACGACCGTGCAGGCGGTTGTAAAGAACGCGTAAATAGCTCAAAACCGCAAAAAACGCCGAGTAATCCGACGAATAAATAAACGAAATCGAAAAGAATAAAAATATATTATAAAATAGAGGCAGAAAAATGAAATTCACACCCGTATACGAAAAAGAGTTCAGACCTATGAGCGTTGTTTTAAGGGATTATAAAGCCGCGGTAAAAGGCGCGGAGCATAAAACTCTTAAAATCTGCGTAGAGAGAAACGACGCGTACAATTATATATACGCGCTCGACGTATTCGCCGCGCCCGAAAAACGCGAAGAAAACTATGCGATAGCAGAGCGTATCATAAAGTCTATATTGTGGGTGGTCGGCGGCTACAAAATTTATATTTGCGGCGACGATTACGTTTTTGACAGAATTAAGGCGGACTACACGAAAAGCGGCGCGCGCGCTTTCGACGTCGATTTTATGCAGACTGTATACGAAACGCCGTTCGAGGTTATAAAAAGCACCGAAAACGATTTTCCGAAATATAACCCTTGCTCGGTATCTATCGGCGGACATCTGGAAGGTTGCCGTATAGGCTTCGACGCGGGCGGCAGCGACAGAAAGGTTTCTGCCGTGATAGACGGTAAAGTCGTATACAGCGAAGAGGTCGTCTGGTTTCCGAAAGTAAATTCCGACTGGCATTATCATTATGAAGGAATAAAGGCGGCAATGCAGACGGCGGCTTCCAAAATGCCGAGGGTAGACGCGATAGGCGTTTCCAGCGCGGGCGTTTATATAAACAATAAAATAATGGTCGCGTCGCTTTTCCTTAAAGTTCCGAAGGAAGATTATAAAGCGCACGTTCAGAATATGTACATAGACGTAGCGAAGGAAATCGGCGCGCCCGTAGAGGTAGCGAACGACGGCGACGTGACCGCGCTTGCGGGAGCTATGGACTTAAAAGACGACTGCGTACTCGGCATTGCTATGGGAACGAGCGAAGCGGTCGGCTACATCAACGATAAAGGGCTTTTGAACGGCTGGCTTTCGGAAGTCGCTTTCGTACCCGTGGATTTCAACAAAAACGCTATGGTTGACGAATGGAGCGGCGATTACGGCTGCGGCGTCAAGTATTTTTCGCAGGACGGCGTAATAAAGCTTGCCGAAAGCGCAGGACATAAGTTTGCGGAAGGCGCGTCGCCTGCCGAAAAGCTTAAAGAAATTCAGAAGCTTATGGCAAACGGAGACGCTATGGCGAAGCAGATTTACGAGGATATAGGAACTTATCTCGGCTACGCCATTCCATATTATTCGGAATTTTATAAAATCAAGCATCTTCTTCTTCTCGGCAGAGTTACGAGCGGCGAGGGCGGCGCGATAATTATGGAAAGAGCGAAAGAAGTTCTGAAAGCGGAATTCCCCGAATACGCCGATATAGACCTTACGATGCCCGACGAATCTAATAAACGCGTCGGTCAGAGTATCGCGGCGGCATCTCTTCCCGCAATAAAATAATCGCCGAAAGACGGAATAACCAAAAAACGGAAAGGGGCAGTCGCGGAAAGCGGTCGTCCCTTTCGGATTGTTTAAGGAAATACGGGTATATAAAATGAAGTCCTTAAAAGAATTGTACAAAGCGGGCAGAGGACCTTCCAGCTCGCATACGATAGGACCGCAGCTTATTGCGGAAACCGTTCTCAAAGAATACGGAAAGAGAAACTATTCGGTAACGCTTTTCGGTTCGCTCGCGCTTACGGGCAAAGGTCACGGAACGGACAAGGTTATAAGGGAGGTTCTCGGTGAAAATACCGAAATTATTTTCGACGAGAACGAAAAAGAGCTTTCGCACCCCAACGAGATGAAAATTTATATCGCGGAAGAGGGTAAAAAGGGATACGAAAAAAGGCTCGTCGCGACGGCGCAAAGCGTAGGCGGAGGGGCGGTCGTTATAAACGGCAAGCATTATCCGGACGGCGCGGAAGTATATAAGGAAAAGAATTTTTCGGAAATAAAAGAAAACGTTGCCGCGAGCGGCGGAGATCTCGTGTCGTACGTCAAGCGGAACGAATCGGAAGTTTTCGATTACCTGAAAGAGATGTGGCGGGTAATGCGCGAGAGCGTGGAAAACGGGCTTAAAAAAGAGGGCGTGCTTAACGGAAAGCTCCAACTCGAACGTAAAGCGAAAGCGTTATTCGATAAAGAATCGGTGTTCGAGAACGCCATAACGCGTGAAAACAGAATACTTTCCGCATACGCGCTTGCGGTTGCGGAGGAGAACGCGGATAACGGAACGGTGGTTACCGCACCGACCTGCGGTTCTGCAGGCGTGCTTCCTTCGATTCTGTATTATATGTATAAAGAGAACAACGTGGGCGAAGAAAAAATTCTGAACGCGCTTGCGGTTGCGGGTGTTCTTGGCAACGTGGTAAAACAAAACGCTTCGATAAGCGGTGCGGAATGCGGCTGTCAGGCGGAAATAGGCGTGGCGTGCGCAATGGCTGCCGCCGCACTGGCGTATTTATACGAGCTTGATACCGAAACGATAGAATGCGCCGCGGAGATCGCGCTCGAACATAATCTGGGATTAACTTGCGATCCCGTTATGGGGTACGTACAGATACCGTGCATAGAGAGGAACGCGATGGCTGCGAACAAAGCCGTCAGTGCGGTGACTCTTGCGAAATATCTTGAAGAGAAGCATAAAATAGCGTTTGACGAGATAGTCGAGGTAATGTACGAAACGGGGAAAGATATGAGCAAAGACTATAAAGAAACCGCCCGCGGCGGTCTCGCTTCTCTCAAAAATTATCTCCGTTAAAAAGGTAAATAACGTATTACGAAAAAAGTTCTATTATTGCAAACCGATATGCACCTCCAAAAGTCAGTTGCTTTTGGAGGTGCATATCGGTTTATATTAAATTTTATCGCGTGTTGCGGCAGAATTTTTATTTGCCGAATTTTACCGCAAAAATTTGTCGAAAAAATTAAAAAAATATATATAAAACGGTTGACAATGTTTTTCCGATTTTATATAATGTAAAACGTTGTGCGGGTTTAGATTTAGTAAACTTTCTGCTTAAAATGTCTAAACCGCGACAAGCGGGAAGGTTAAATAATGATAATAGGCGAAAAAATAAAGAAATTAAGGCTTTCCTGCGAGCTGACGCAAGAAGAGCTCGCGGACAGGTGCGAACTGACGAAGGGGTATATTTCGCAGCTTGAAAACGACGTGACGAGTCCTTCAATCGCGACGCTTATTGATATTTTGTCCGCGCTCGGAACGAATCTCAAAGAGTTTTTTTCGGACGACGAGCAGGAAGAGAAAATCGTGTTCGGAAAAAACGATTTTATAGAAAAGGTTACCGATTCCTATACGCTGAACTGGCTTGTTCCCAACGCGCAGAAAAATACCATGGAACCCGTTCATATCGTGCTTTTGCCGAATTCCTCTACGGACGAGGATTTCCCGCACGAGGGAGAAGAGTTCGGGTACGTTTTGTCGGGTGAAGTTCAGATTGTATTAGGCAAGAGAAAGGTTAAGGTTAAAAAAGGGGAAAGCTTTTATTTTACGGCGAATCTGGTACATAAAATAGAAAACAAAAAGAACGAAAAAGCGGTTTTTATCTGGGTATCGTCTCCGCCGTCTTTTTGAAAAGTTTGTATAAAAGGCTTTAAGCGGGCTTTTGCGGAAAACGAAACGACGGCAACAAGCGGCTGAACGAAATCAAACAGAAAAACACGAAGGTTCGGGAGGAGTTATAATGTCAAACGTAAAGGAAGAAAAAATCATAGAGCTCGTCGGTCTGACGCGTGCGTTCGAGGACGGCGTGGTTGCGGTCGACAATATAGATTTATACGTTCGCAAGGGCGAGTTCGTCACATTTTTAGGTCCGTCGGGTTGCGGCAAAACGACGACTTTGAGAATGATTGCCGGCTTCGATAAGCCCACGAGCGGCAAAATTTTACTTAACGGACAAGATATAAGCAATCTCCCTCCGAACAAACGTCCTATAAACACAGTTTTTCAGCGTTACGCGTTGTTTCCGCACCTTAACGTAAAGGATAACGTCGCGTTCGGTCTTAAACTTAAAAAGTACAAAGCCGTTTACGAGGACGAAAACGGAAAAAGATACGAAAAAGTCGAAAAGCTCGACCGTAAGACGATTTCCGAAAAAGTTGAAAAGGCACTTAAAATGGTAGACCTCGAAGGCTTTGAAAAGCGCAGCATCTCGACTCTTTCCGGAGGACAGCAGCAAAGAGTCGCGATAGCCCGCGCGCTCGTAAACGAGCCTGAAATTCTTCTCCTCGACGAACCGCTCGGCGCGCTCGACCTTAAAATGAGAAAGGATATGCAGCTCGAACTTAAAGAGATGCACGATAAACTCGGCATAACCTTTATATACGTCACTCACGATCAGGAAGAAGCTCTGACGATGAGCGACACGATAGTCATAATGAAGGACGGCGTTATTCAGCAGATAGGCAAGCCGACCGATATATATAACGAGCCGAAAAACGCTTTCGTTGCGGACTTTATCGGCGACAGCAACATATTCAGCGGAACGATGGTCGGAGACAGAAAAGTGCGTTTCATCGGTCACGTTTTCGACTGTGTGGACGATTTTGCCAAAAACGAAAAGGTGGACGTCGTGGTTCGCCCCGAGGACGTGTTCCTTATGGACGAGGACAAGGGACAGGTTAAGGGAGTTATAGCCAGCTCGATTTTTAAGGGCGTGCATTACGAAATGGTTATGCAAGTCGGAAAAAGCGAAGTGGTTATTCAGGACACCGTAGAAAGGAAAGTCGGCGAAAAAGCGAGCATATTCATCAAACCCGACGACATTCACATTATGGCGAAAGAGTTTACCGTAAACCGTTACGACGGATATATCACGAAGAAAAACACCGTTTGCTTCGGTGACGGCGAGTTTGAGTGCGACGTAACGACGCTTTATCAAGGCTCGCATCTTGACGAAGAAGGGTATTTAATCACTGCCGAAGGCGAGAAAATAGATCTTACCGACGCGGACGTAAACGTCGAGGTGGGCTTAAAGGATATTGAGATTTCCGACGACGCGGAAAAGGGCGGAGCGATAGGCAACATAGTTTCTATAATATACAAAGGCGACCATTATCAGCTTATCGTTCGCACGGACGAAAACGAAGAGGACTACGTTTTCGATACCGAGGACGCGTGGAACGAAAACGACAGAGTTTCGATAATAATTCCGAAAGATAAAATCAAGCTTTCGTTAAAGCCCGCAAAGATAGGAGAGTAGCAAATGAAAGAGCTTCACGCTTTGGAAAAATCGGAAATCAAAGATTTTTCCCATAAAACGAAAGGCGTTTTCTTTTCCAGAAAACAGCTTTGTTTGCCGTACGCGGTTTTTTTGCTGCTTTTCGTTGTGTTTCCGCTGTTACTTATCATATACTATGCGTTTACGGCGAAAACGGGCGAATTTACCTTTGCAAACTTCCGTTGGTTTTTTGAAAATCCCGCGTCGCTTAAAAATCTTTTTTCGAGTATGCTTCTTGGGCTTATAACTACCGCGGTGTGCCTTCTTATAGGTTATCCCGTGGCGTACATTCTTTCAAGGATAAAGTCGCACAGAAGAACGATACTTCTTCTTTTGTTCATTATGCCCATGTGGATAAATTTCGTTCTTCGCGCAATGGCTATGAAAGAGCTTTTGGCACTTCTCGGTATATACGGAAAGCACGACTATATCTCGGTAGTGATAGGAATGGTATACGATTATCTGCCGTTTATGATTCTTCCGCTTTATACGACGCTTATCAAAATGGATAAAAGTCTTGAAGAAGCCGCGGCGGATCTCGGGGCGAATAAAGCGGAAGTTTTTGTCAAGGTTACGCTGCCGTTATCCGCGGCGGGAATAACGAGCGGAATAACTATGGTTTTTCTGCCGTCTATGACGTGCTACGTTATAAGCGATACGTTCGGCAACGGAAAAGTAACGATTATAGGCAAGCTTATAGAAACGTGGTTCGGTTCGGGCAGTAACTGGCATTACGGCTCGGTCGTCGCGTTGATTTTGCTTGTGATTATGTTCTTATGCACGATATTTACGGGCGGTTTCTCCGAACAGGAAAACGTCAGGGGGGCGGCGTTATGAAAAAAGTCATAAAAGGGCTTGTGATAGCCGTTGCGATAGGTTTTATTTACGCGCCTATCATACTTTTATTCGTTTATAGTTTTACGCCGTCTAAAATAATCGGCAGGTGGGAAGGCTTTTCGCTCGAATTGTACAGACAGCTTTTTACCGTACCGAAGCTTCGCGGAATGATAGTCGATACTGTAGTACTTGCGCTTCTTGCGGCGACAATCTCCACGATAATAGGTACTTTGGGCGCGATAGGAATTTTTTACAATAAAAAATGGCTCGGAAAATTTACCAAGACCGCTTCGCAAATCCCCGTAATCAACGCGGAAATAGTTACGGCGATTTCACTCGCTCTCGTATTTGCGCTTGTAAGTATGGGCAGAAGCTATGCGTCGCTTTTAATAGGTCATATCGTTTTATGCACGCCGTTCGTGGTTTTATCGGTTTTGCCCAAGCTTAAACAGTTAGATCCCAGCCTATACGAAGCCGCGCTCGATCTCGGCGCAACGCCCTTTCAGGCTCTTACGAAAATTATTTTGCCGGAAATTTTACCGGGAATATTTTCGGGATTTATGCTTGCGATAACGTTGTCTCTCGACGATTATATGATTTCCGCATACACGAAACCCGCGGAGCTTGAAACGATAAGCACTTACGTTTTCGGCGCGCTTAAAAAACCGAAAACTTCGTATTTACCTGCACTTCGCGCGCTTTCGTCGCTGATATTTATAATAATGATCGTTGCGGTTCTCGCTATGGATTTCAAGGTTTCGAGAGCGGCTAAAAAGAATAAACTCGCGATAAACAAATAAAAAGGAGATAAATAAAAATGAAAAAGACAAACGGAAAGATTCTTGCGGTTTCCCTTGCGGCACTCGTAGCCGTACCGTCCGCGGCAACGTTTTCGGGGTGCGGAAAGTCGGCTGACCTTCGTATCTATAATTGTTACGATTATATAGACGAAAGCCTTATAGACGATTTCGTAAGCTATTATAAAGATAAAACGGGCAAAGACATAAAAATCGAGTATTCCTGTTTCGATACGCCCGAGGATTGTTATAATTCTCTGAAAATCGACGGTTCTGCATACGATCTTGTCTGTCCGTCCGATTATATGATAGAGAGAATGGCGAGAGAGAATATGCTGGAAGAAATTACGCTTCCCGCAGACGGCGCGTATAATAAAAACGTTTCGTCGTTTATAAAAAACAAGTTTGAAGAAATAAGCTGGGGCGATAAAAGCCTTTCCGATTATGCCGCGGGTTATATGTGGGGAACTTTGGGGCTTGTGTATAACACTAAAACCGTCAAATCCGAAAATATGAAAAGCTGGTCGTACCTTTGGAAAGACGAAATAAAAGGCAGATTTACAATAAAAAACAGCGTAAGAGATACTTATTTTATAGGTCTCGCGGAGTATTATAAAGATAAGCTCGAAGAATACAAAGCCATCGCGGACAAAACGGAATACGCAAGCAAGCTTAAAGCCGCGTTCAACGATACCGAAGAAGCTACCGTGAACGCCGTAAAGGGTATTCTTAACGACCTTAAAAACCGCAGTAAGGGATTAGAAGTAGACAGCGGAAAAGACGATATATTGAAAGGTAATATCGACGTTTACTTCGCTTGGAGCGGGGACGCGGTTTACGCGATGGACAGGGGCTTATACGACGAGGAAGGAAACGAGCTTGCCGAAGACAAAAAGGTTTATCTCGATTATTCCGTGCCGGAGGAAGGTTCTAACGTCTGGTTTGACGGTTGGTGCGTTCCGAAGGGTGCGGCTAACAAAGAACTCGCGCTTGAGTTTATAGATTTCATTTCCGAACCGAAAAACGTTATAAAAAATATGGAATATATAGGTTACGTAAGCTGTATCGCGGGAGACGACGTTTTCGACTGGGTTAAAGAAACTTACGGTACGGAAGAAGGCGAAAATACAGATCTCTCTTATTTCTTCGGTAACGGAAATTATTCTTTAACGTCGGACAGCCTTTCGCTTTTCGCGCAATATCCCGCAAAAGAAGTCGTGGATCGTTGCGTCGTTATGAATTATTTTTCGGATCAGGCAAACGAGCGCATAACGAATATGTGGATAGACGTTATAGCGTAAACAATTAAATATCTGAATAAAAGCTGCGCCCGAGCAAGTCTTGCTCGGGCGCGGTTTGTTTATATAATTTTTTCATCAGAAATCCCATTGAGGAATATATTCGGTGCTTGCGCTTTCTCGTTTCTGATAATACATATTTTCGATTCCGAGAGTAAGCGCGTAATCAATAACTCTTTCGTATTCCCGTGCGGTGACTTTTCTTTGTAATTCGGGAAAGTTTTTCACGTCTCCGAACGGGGTGTATTGACTCATTACGTTTATATACGCCTTATCTTTAATTTCCGAAAAACTATCGAGAACCTTGCAGCTGTCCGAAACGCATTGCGGAAGAACGAGATGCCGGACTATCGTTCCGCTTTTCATCATGCCGTCCGCATCGAACGACAGCGGTTTTTCCGCCATAAGCTTTATCGCGGTAAACGCTTTCTCGAAATAATCTTTCAGCCCCGTGTATCTGTAAGAAAGCGCGGGGGAGAAGAATTTTAAGTCGGGCAAAAATATGTCTACGAAGGGGAAAAGTTCTTCAATAATTTCCGTTCGTTCGTAACCGTGAGTGTTGTATACGACGGGGATTTTCGGGCGATAAAGCTTTAACGCTTCTATTATCTTGTCTGAGTATTGCGTGGGGCTGACGAAATTTATATTATGCGCGCCGCGGTTTTCGAGTTCGCGGATAATCTCGGCAAGCTCCTCCGCGGAAATATCTTTGCCGCGTAAATTTCTCGAAAGCTCGTAGTTCTGACAGAATACGCATTTAAGCGAACAACCGCAAAAAAAGATAGTTCCGCTGCCGTTTTTGCCGGAAATAACAGGCTCTTCGTAAAAATGCAAGCCGTAACGCGCAATGCGCATCGTGTCTTTCGCTCCGCACCTGCCGAGAACTTTCGTTCTGTCTGCGCCGCATCGGATAGGGCAAAGCTCGCATTTTCGCGAGCCGAAATCCGCGCTCATTCGAGTTCAAACGCTCCCGTATAAAGCTGATAATATTTGCCGCCCTTTGCGATAAGCTCGTCGTGCGAGCCGCGCTCGATAATTCTGCCGTGTTCCAGAACCATAATGACGTCCGAATTTTGCACGGTAGAAAGTCTGTGCGCGATAACGAACACAGTTCTGCCTTCCATAAGTCTGTCCGTGCCTTTCTGCACGAGGGCTTCGGTACGGGTGTCTATGGAAGAAGTCGCTTCGTCCATTATCATAACGGGCGCGTCTTTAACGGCGGCTCTCGCAATGGAAAGAAGCTGTCTTTGCCCTTGCGAAAGGTTTGCGCCGTCCGA
The DNA here is from genome assembly GCA_934271275.1 of uncultured Clostridia bacterium. Lineage (GTDB taxonomy): Bacteria > Bacillota > Clostridia > Christensenellales > Borkfalkiaceae > UBA1259. The sequence goes on from CAKQRD010000005.1 coordinate 150,739, forward strand.
GGTCAGCATAGTGTTGTAGCCGTCGGGGAGACGGGTTATAAAGTCGTGCGCATACGCAAGCTTTGCGGCGGCGATACATTCCTCGTCGGTGGCGTTAAGCCTGCCGTACCTGATATTATCCATAACCGTACCCGTAAACAGGTTGGTGTCTTGCAAAACTATTCCGAGCGAACGGCGAAGGTCGGCTTTTTTAATTTTGTTTATGTTAATGCCGTCGTAGCGAATCTTGCCGTCCGCAATGTCGTAAAATCTGTTTATAAGGTTTGTAATGGTCGTTTTGCCTGCGCCGGTCGCTCCCACGAACGCCACCTTCTGACCGGGGTGCGCGTACAGCGAAACGTCGTGGAGTACGATTTTTTCGGGAACGTAACCGAAATCAACGTCGAACATCTGAATGTCGCCTTTAAGCTCGGTATAGGTGATAGAGCCGTCCGCCTTGTGCGGGTGCTTCCACGCCCAGTGTCCCGTGCGTTCTTCGCATTCGTGAATGGTTCCGTCCTCGTCGATTCTGCATCTGACGAGCGTAACGTAGCCGTCGTCCGTCTCGGGTTGTTCGTCCATAAGCTCGAAAACTCTCGAAGCTCCCGCAAGTCCCATAACGAAGGAATTGAGCTGCTGCGACGTCTGCGAAACCTGTCCCGCAAACTGCTTGCTTATAGGCAGAAACGCCATAATCGTCGCGACGTATTTTGCCGTGTCGAGGTGCTGAATGCCCGTTATGGTGAGGTTCGGCGCGCCCGAAACGACTAGTATTCCGCCGACGAACGCCACGAGAACGTATAAAAGGTTGCCGAGGTTCCCGATAATAGGCATAAGAACGTTCGCGTAAGTGTGCGCCTTGTGCGCGTCGTCGAAAAGTCTTTCGTTTTTCTCGTCGAAACCCGCCTTGGATTCTTCTTCGTGGCAGAACACTTTAACGACCTTTTGTCCGTTCATCATTTCCTGAATGTAGCCTTCCTCTTCGCCGATTGACTGTTGCTGGCGCATAAAGTATTTCGCGCTTTTTCCGCCGATGGATTTCGTCACGAGAGCCATAAGGAATATTCCGAAGAATATGACGAGCGAAAGCCATATGCTGTAACCGAGCATCAGCACGAGCAGGGTGGCGATTGAAATTGCAGATGACAAAAGATTAGGTATAGACTGCGAAACGAGCTGACGGAGCGCGTCCGTGTCGTTCGTATAAACGCTCATTATGTCGCCCGTTTTATGAGTGTCGAAAAAGTGAATGGTGTACGATTGCATTCTGTCGAAAAGAGAGGTTCTTACCTGATGCAAAAATGTCTGCGTAAGAATCGCCATAAGTCGCGTGTAGAAAAACGAAGCGAGAATACCCGCCGAATACACGCACGCCATAATAATGAATATTTTAAGGAGAGCAGGGAAGGCAGAATTCCACGCTCCCGCTGTGCCTTCCGTGGGAATAAGCTTTAACGCTTCGCCTACCGTGGTTAAAACGTTGTATAAGAATTTAGACGACATAACGCTCGTGACCGCGCTTAAAACGAGGCAGACGAGTATTACCGCGACGAGTTTTTTATTGTTTTTCAGAAGCATCGAAAGAAGGCGTTTGACCGTGCCTTTTTTCGCACTCTTCGGCGCGCCGGAAAGGGCGATCGAACCGCCGCGCGCGTTACCTCTTTGCATTCTCGGCATAATTATTTCGCCTCCTTGTTTTGAGAATAGTAAAGTTCCTGATAAATTTCGTTGGAGGAGAGAAGCTCTTCGTGCGTGCCGCACGCGATAATTTTTCCGCCGTCCATTATCAGAATTTTATCGGCTTCCTGCACGGAAGCGATTCTTTGAGCGATAATGATTTTAGTCGTTTCGGGAATATATTTTTTAAGCGAGGCTCTTATAAGCGCGTCGGTTTTGGTATCGACCGCGGAGGTCGAATCGTCGAGGATAAGAATCTTCGGCTTTTTGAGAAGCGCGCGAGCTATGCAAAGTCTCTGCTTTTGTCCGCCGGAAACGTTCACGCCGCCTTGTTCTATGTAGCTGTCGTAGCCCTGCGGAAAGCCCGTAATAAACTCGTCCGCCTGCGCTGATTTACAAGCGTTCACAATCTCTTCGTCCGTGGCGTTTTTGTTACCCCAGCGCATATTTTCTTTAATCGTACCCGAGAAAAGAACGTTCTTTTGCAGAACCATAGCGACGGAATTGCGCAGCACTTCGAGATCGTAATTTTTTACGTTTATGCCCGCGACTTCGACTTCGCCTTCCGAAACGTCGTAAAGACGGGGGATAAGCTGAACGAGCGAAGTTTTGCTCGAACCCGTCGAGCCTATAATGCCGACCGTTTCGCCGCTTTTTATATCGAGGTTTATATCCGACAGTGCGAATTTTTCCGCTTTTTCGGAATATTTGAAGCTTACGTTTTTAAAAGAAACGCTGCCGTCTTTAACTTCTTCGACCGCGTTTTCGGGAGAAACGATAGAGCTTTGTTCGTTCAGCACCTCGGTAATACGCTGCGCCGAAGCGTATGACATTAAAACCATAACCATAATCATAGAAACCATCATAAGGCTCATAAGAATCTGGAAGGAATAGGTCATAAAGCTTTGAAGCTCGGTGAGCTGCAAAAGCGACTGGTCGGAACTGATTATAAGGTAAGAGCCGACTATATAAATGGCGATGATGCCGAAATATACGCAGAAATTCATGAGCGGGGTGTTGAGCGCGACGAGCTTTTCGGCTTTAACGAAATCCTCTTTAACGCTCGAAGACGCTTTATTGAATTTCTTCTTTTCGTAATCTTCTCTGACGTACGACTTTACGACGCGCATACCGCGCACGTTTTCTTCCACAGATTCGTTCATGGCGTCGTACTTTTTGAAAATGCGGTTAAAGAACGGTATCGCCTTCGTCATAATAAAGAAGAGTCCCAAGGCTAGAATAGGCGAGGTGCAAAGGAAGATAAGCGCCATAGTCGAGTTTATGGAAAAAGCCATAACCATAGAGAAAATAAGCATAAACGGCGCGCGAACCGCCGTCCTTATAATCATCATATAACTCATTTCCACGTTGGTGACGTCGGTAGTTAATCTCGTTACAAGACTCGAAGTAGAGAATTTGTCGATATTAGAGAACGAGAAGTCCTGAATTTTACCGTACATATCTTTGCGCAGATTCTTTGCAAACCCGCTCGAAGCCTTTGCGCAGAACTTACCCGAAAGAACGCCGCAGGTAAGCGATAAAAACGCCAGAGCGATGAGAATAAGACCGAAATCTACTATGATGACGAGAAGATTCGGGTTTTCGCTTCCGCCGGTAAGAAAATTCACGATTTTCGGAACTAACGGATTCGGAGAGGGATTCTGTCCCGAAACGTATTCTATGGTGTTAAGCAAAAGAGTCATAAGCCAAGGGATAAGGCACTCGAAAACAACCTCCATCATAACGAAAAGAGGCGCGAGAATCGAAGGTTTTTTATATTCCCTTACAGAACCGCCGAGCGTTTTCAAAATCGACTTTAAGCCGAATTTGTTTTTTTCGCTTTTAACAGCTTTTTCCATTTAATTCGCTCCTTATAATCAATAAATTCTTGTAAAAGTAAACGCTACTAATTTACGCCGCAAAACTTGAATGAATATTGAAAACCAACTGAAAAACGTATTTATTTCAAACATTATATATGCTTACGCGTTATTGTATATTTTAACTCAATAAAATTTAGTTGTCAACGATTTAACCGCTCCATTTTCATTGACATCAAACGGTATAAATGATAAAATATTTCAGTATTGTTATAGAACGAAAAACGAAGGATTAAGATGAAGCATTTTTTTACCAGCGAAAGCGTAACCGCGGGGCATCCCGATAAAGTCTGCGATCAGGTCGCAGACGCCATACTCGACGCGTATCTCGAACAAGATCCCGAATCGCGCGTAGCGTGCGAAGTCTGCGCTTCCACCGATTTTATGATGATTTTCGGCGAAATCACGTCGAATGCGAAAGTAGACGTTAAAGCGGTAGCGAAAAAGGTCGTTGCGGAAATAGGTTATACGGAAAACGGCATCGGTTTTTCCGCCGACAACGTAAAAATCGAGGTGAAGCTTAACCGTCAAAGCCCCGATATTGCTCTCGGAGTGGATAATTCCGCCGAAAGCGTTTCGGGCGACGACTACGATAAAACGGGCGCGGGAGATCAGGGGCTTATGTTCGGTTACGCCTGCAAGGAGACAGAAGAGCTTATGCCTCTTCCCATAATTCTCTCGCATAAAATGTGCAAAAAGCTTGAAGATGTGAGAAAAGACGGCACTCTTTCTTATCTCCGTCCCGACGGGAAAGGTCAGATAACGGTTGAATACGACGATAAAAAGGTTAAAAGAATAGAAGCGGTCGTGCTTTCTTCTCAACACGACGGAGACGTTTCTACCGAAGATTTGAGAAAAGACCTTAAAAAATTCGTTATAGACGAGGTGTTGCCCGCAAATCTCGTAGACGAAAACACGAAATATTATATAAATCCTACGGGGCGTTTCGAGATAGGCGGTCCTGCGGGGGATTCGGGGTTGACGGGCAGAAAAATAATCGTCGATACCTACGGCGGCAGATGTCCGCACGGCGGCGGTTCGTTCTCAGGAAAGGACGCTACGAAGGTAGACAGAAGCGCAACCTATATGGCGCGTTATATAGCTAAAAACGTTGTTGCGTCAGGGCTTGCGGAAGAATGTCAGATTCAGCTTGCGTATGCGATCGGCAGAGCGAGACCCGTTTCCGTTCTCGTAAACACTTTCGGCACGGGTAAGGTATCGGAAGAAGTTTTGGCGGATATAATAGTCAAAGAGTTTGACCTCCGTCCCGCGGCGATTACAGATACCTTGGGACTTAAAAAGCCCGTTTTCGGCAAAACCGCGTCTTACGGGCATTTCGGAAGAGATGGCTTTGCCTGGGAGAAAACGGACGCGGCGGAACGCCTTAAAAAGTATCTGTAAAATATGAATCTTTTCTCGCGTATCGGCGCGTTTTTAGAAAAGTTTTTGTACAATCCGAAATGGCGTTGCATATCCTGCGGAAAGGAAATTTTCGACGACAATTCTTATTTTTGCGAGGCGTGTAAGGAAAAGCTTCCGATAAGAGAAGGCGCGATTTGCGCGCACTGCGGCAGAGAAACCGTTGCACCTGTCGAATATTGCGACACCTGCAAAGGAAGGCTTACCGCGATAGACAAGGGGAGAAGCGCGTTTGAATACGATAAACCGATAAGCGGACTTATAAAGCGCGCAAAGTACGGCGGAGAAAAATATATTCTGACCGCGCTTGCCGAATATCTTTCGCTCGTTTATTTCAAGAACTATTTTGCCGCGGACGTAATCGTTTACGTTCCGATGACAAAGAAAGCGGAGAGAAAACGCGGATATAACCACGGCAAAGTCCTTGCGGAAAAGACTTCAGAAATCGTGGGCGTTCCCGTTCTCGATTGTCTCGAAAAGACGAGGGAAACGAAGCGTCAGGCAAAGCTTAACGCGGAAAGCAGAAAGAAGAATCTTATCGGCGCATTTAAAGTGACCGATAAGCGCGCGGCAGAAAACAAAACCGTGCTTATAATAGACGACGTTACGACTACGGGCGCGACGGGAGAAGCCGTTGCGGAAGCGTTAAAGAAAGCGGGAGCAAGTTCCGTGCTTTTGCTGACGGTTGCCGCAGTGTCGTTTTTGAAAAATAAAAGAACCGTGAAAAAATAAGGAGCAGAAAATGGGATTATTTCGTTATATTCTCGGCGGAGAAAGCAGAAAAAATCTTCGCAAACTCGACAGACTTTCGGAAGAAGTCTTAAAAAAAGAGCCGATTTATTCGGCTATGACGGACGAGGAACTGCGTAAGCAGACGGGCGTTTTAAAGGATCGTCTTAAAAACGGCGAAACGCTCGACGATATTCTGACGGACGCGTTTGCCGCGGTAAGAGAAGCCGCGTTCCGCGTTCTCGGAATGAAGCATTATAAAGTTCAGATAATCGGCGGCATCTGTCTGCATCAGGGCAGAGTCGCGGAAATGAAAACGGGTGAAGGTAAAACGCTCGTTGCAACCCTTCCCGCATATCTTAACGCGCTTTCGGGCGAAGGCGTTCATATCGTTACGGTAAACGATTACCTCGCTTCCCGCGACGCGGAGTGGATGGGAAAAGTCTATAAGTTTATGGGGCTTACCGTCGGCGTAGCTGTTTCGGGAATGGAGGACGAGGACAAGAAAGCCGCTTACGCCTGCGATATTACCTACGGCACGAACAACGAAATGGGCTTCGATTACCTTCGCGATAACCTCAAAAGCCGTTTGGAGCAGATGGTTCAGAGAAAGCTCAATTTCGCAATCGTGGACGAAGTTGACTCGATTTTAATCGACGAAGCGAGAACCCCGCTTATAATATCGGGAAGAGGTCAGGAATCGAGCGAGAAATATACGACCGCCAACAAGTTTGTAAAAACGCTCGTTCTCGACAAAGACTTTACGATAGACATAAAAGAAAAGACGGTGCAGATAACCGAATCGGGCGCGAAAAAAGCCGAGCAGTTCTTCGGACTTGCAAGCTTTGCCGATATAGAAAACGCTTCGTTGTCTCATCACATTCAGCAGGCGTTAAAGGCGAATTATATCTTTAAGCGCGACAACGATTACGTCGTTTCCGACGGCGAAGTCATCATCGTAGACGAATTTACCGGTCGTCTTATGATAGGCAGAAGGTATTCGGACGGCTTGCATCAGGCTATCGAAGCGAAAGAAGGCGTTAAGATTCGTAACGAAAACAAAACTTACGCCACCATTACTTTCCAGAACTATTTCAGACTTTATAAAAAACTTTCGGGTATGACGGGTACCGCGAAATCGGAAGAAGAGGAATTCCGCGCGATTTACGGTCTCGACGTTCTTGAAATTCCCACGAACAAACCCGTCGCGAGAATAGACGCGCCCGATATTATTTATAAAACGGTAAACGGCAAAAATCACGCGATTATAGAAGAAATCGCCGCCCGTCACGAAAAAGGACAGCCCGTCCTCGTCGGTACGGTTACGGTTGAAAAATCGGAAGAAATCAGCAAGCTCCTTATTAAAAAGGGTATAAAGCATAACGTTCTTAACGCTAAAAACCACGCTCGTGAGGCTGATATAGTCGCACAGGCAGGTCGTTTCGGTGCAGTCACCATAGCAACGAACATGGCGGGGCGCGGAACGGATATTCTGCTCGGCGGTAACCCCGAGTTTATGGCAAAGAGAAAACTCCGCGAGGAAGGCGTTCCGGAAGAAACCATCGACCTCGCGACCTCGTTTATTTCGGAAATTCCCGACGACGTTAAGGAGATAAGAAACCATTATCGCGAAATTTACGCGAAATATAAAGAACAGACCGACGCGGAAAAGGTTAAAGTCGTAGCGGCGGGCGGACTTCATATTCTCGGCACGGAACGTCACGAATCGCGCCGTATAGATAACCAGCTCCGCGGTCGAAGCGGACGTCAGGGCGATCCCGGTTCGTCCGTATTTTTCATCTCTCTCGAAGACGATTTGGCAAAACGCTTCGGCGGGGAAAGAATGACTCGCGTTTACGAAATGTTCAAAATCGACGAAAATCAGCCGATGCAGTCCAAAATGCTTTCGAGATCTATCGAGAACGCGCAGCGCGCTATCGAAGGCAGAAACTTCGGCATAAGAAAACACGTTTTAGAGTACGACGACGTTATGAACAAACAGCGCGAGGTTATGTACGCCGAGCGTATGAAAGTCATCAAGGACGAAAACGTTCACGAAGATATATTAAAGCTTATACCCGATTTCGTGCGCTATACGGTCGGCACGGTCGTGAACAACGAAAACAAGCCCGAAACGTGGGATTTGGAAGCGCTTAACAGCGCTATCGAAATGAAGCTCCTTCCCAAGGACAGCAACTTTATCACCAAAGAAAAAGCGGAAAACTGGGATTTCGAGTATCTTATCGAAAAGCTTACGGAAGAAACGATAAACGTTTACGAAGCGAAGATCGCGCGCTACAAAGAAGAGGGCGTGAACTTCTCCGAGGTAGAGAGAATCGTGCTTCTTAAAAATATCGACAGCAAGTGGATAGACCATATCGACGCTATGGATCAGCTCCGTAAGGGCATATCTCTTCGCGGCTACGGCAACGTCGATCCCGTCCTCGAATACAAGAAAGAGGGCTACGAAATGTTTGAGGATTTAACGGCTTCCATTCAGGACGATACGGTTACGCTGCTTTTGAAGGCGGAGCTTCGCAGAGTTCCGCAGGAGCAGAAGGAAGAGCCTAAAAATTTAGCGACTAATCAGGAAGGCGCTGCTCCCGTAATCCGTAAAGCTAAACAGAACATCGGCAGAAACGATCCCTGTCCTTGCGGAAGCGGCAAAAAATATAAAAACTGTTGCGGTCAGGGTAAATAACCTTAAAGCACGCGTAAAGTAAAAATAATTATAAAAGTCGAGGACGGTATATGATAAAGACCGAAGAGTACAGACAGAGAATCAAAGATCTCCGTTTAATTTTAACAGAGGCAGGACACTCTCTTTGACGTCGAAAAGTTAAGGACGGAATTAAAAGAGAAGACGGAGCTATCCGAAAAGCCCGAAATATTTTTGGATTTAGCCAAATCTCAACAGATTTCAAAAGAAATAGCCGCGCTGTCTAACAAGGTGTCGGCATTCGATAAAGCGGAGAAAACGGTTGACGACGCGGAGGGTATGGTAGAGCTTGCCGAGGAGGAAAACGACGAAAGCATTTTAGACGAACTCGACGGCGAACTTTCCGAGGTTGAGAACACGGTTGAGGAGATGCGTCTTGCCGCGCTTCTTCGAGGTAAATACGATAAGCTTAACGCAATACTCACGTTGCACGCCGGCGCGGGCGGGACCGAAGCCTGCGACTGGACGGAAATGCTTTATCGTATGTATATTTGTTATGCGGAAAAACACGGTTACGCCATAACGGAACTCGACCGTTTAGACGGCGACGAGGCGGGGATAAAGAGCGTTTCTTTTAAGGTTGAGGGAGATTCCGCGTACGGGTATCTGAAAGCGGAAAAGGGCGTGCACAGGCTCGTGCGTATTTCGCCGTTCGATGCGAACAAACGTCGTCACACGTCTTTTGCTTCGCTCGAAGTTATGCCGGAAATCGTTGACGACGAGGAAATCAAGGTGAATCCCGAAGAGCTTCGTATAGATACTTTCAGAAGCAGCGGTGCGGGCGGACAACATATTAACAAAACCGATTCCGCAATACGAATAACGCACCTGCCCACGGGGATAGTCGTTTCCTGCCAGAACGAAAGAAGTCAGACTCAAAACCGCGAAATGGCTATGAGAATGCTTATAAGTAAGCTCACCGAACGCCGCGAAGCCGAACGTATGGAACGTGATCAGGATATAAAAGGCGAGATAAAAAAGATTGAATGGGGCAGTCAGATACGAAGCTACGTTTTCTGTCCGTATACGCTCGTAAAAGACCATAGAACGGGATACGAAACGGGTGACGTGCAAGCCGTTATGAACGGCGACATTCAAGGCTTTATCAACGATTATCTTAAAAAATCACAATGACGTATTCGGAAAAGATAAAAAATTTTACCGTTAAAGAAAAACCGCTTATTCTCGGAATAGAAACTTCTTGCGACGAAACTGCCGTTTCCCTTGTGTATAACGGACGGGAAGTGCTTGCAGACGAAATCATCAGCTCGGCGGCTTCTCACGCGGTGTTCGGCGGCGTAGTGCCGGAAATCGCTTCGAGGGCGCATACTACGGCGATATTAACGGCAACCGACCGCGCGCTCAAAACGGCGGGGAAAAAACTTGCGGATATAGACGCGGTTGCGGTAACGTACGGCGCGGGACTTTTGGGCGCGCTTCTCGTAGGCGTTTCGTTTGCAAAAGCGCTTGCTTATTCGCTCGGCGTTCCGCTTGTTCCTGTCAGCCATATCAGGGGACACGTCTCGGCGGCTTATATTGCCGATAAAGCGCTTGAACCGCCTTTTATGAATATTTTGGCAAGCGGCGGACATACCGCGCTTATAGCTGTAGAAAGTTATACCGAAATGAAAGTTCTCGGAAGTTCCATAGACGACGCCGCAGGAGAAGCTTTCGACAAGGTGGCGAGAGTCCTCGGGTTGTCTTATCCCGGAGGACCTTCGGTAGAAAAACTCGCAAAAGAAGGGCAAAATACGGTCAAATTGCCTAAAATGCTTTCGCATTACGAGGGCGGGGAGTACGATTTTTCATATAGCGGGTTAAAAACCGCGGTTATAAATTACGTCCACAACGCGGAGCAAAAGGGCGAAGAATGGAAAAAGGAGGATGTTGCGGCGAGCTTTCAGCACGCGGCGATAGACGTTCTCGTAGATAAAGCGATAAAAGCGGCGAAACGTTTCGGTTATAAAACCATTGCCGTTACGGGCGGTGTTGCCGCAAACGGGTATTTGAGGGAAACTCTTGCGGAGGCCGCAAGTAAGAACGGGTTCAAATCCGTTATTCCCGAAAAGAGAATTTGTACGGACAACGGCTCTATGATAGGCGCGGAAGGGTATATACAGTACAAACGCGGCAATTTTGCCGATTTAACGCTCAACGCAAGCGCGGTCGTGCCTTTTTCAAAACAGATAAATTAAAGAGGAAGAGAAATGATAAAGCATATAGTTTGTTTTAAGTTAAACGACGGCGAAAATGCAGAGAAAGCGGCAGAAGTTCTCCGCGGGATGAGAGGGAACGTACCCGAAATTATAGAAATGGAAGTCGGAACGGATTTTTTACATTCGGCAAGGTCATACGACGTATTTCTGTCTGTCGTGGTTAAGGATAAAGAAGCACTTGAAAGCTATCAGAAAGATGCATATCATTGCGGAGTCGTAAAAAAATATATGCACGCGGTAACTAATGTGAGCGTAGCGGTTGACTTTGAGATAAAAAGATAGTATAATAATAAAAGCGACTTCGGGAAACGAGGTTTTGCGGAGTCGCAGAAAAACGCTAGTATGGAGGAATTGACAGACGCGCCAGATTCAGGCGATGTCACCTCGGTGATAACATCTGATTTAGAGAGTGTCCCGCCCTCGGAGAGATCGCTCCGAGTAAAATTGACGATCCAACCTAATAAGCGGGTATGGCGGAATTGGCAGACGCGTTAGATTCAGGTTCTAATTTTCGCAAGGAAGTGGAGGTTCAAGTCCTCTTACCCGCACCACCAAAAAGCCTTGAAAACTCAGTGTTTTCAAGGCTTTTTGCTTTTCTTTTTCCGTTGGTACACTGCCTTCAGGGGATGCACCGCCATAGGCGGTGCGTCTGCCGATTTTCAGTTCGCGGCGAAGGCTTTCGCGGTAAGTATGCCGTCCTCATCGTAAATATCAAGGTGACTGCTGAAGGCGGCTTTGAGGTCAATATTGATCGACAGCTTTCCGTCGCTTTCGTGAATCACGATATTGTCAACGAGCAACCGCTCTATATGGATTTTCACTTCTCTGGAGATTGTTGGCTGGCTTTTTCCTATCCGTTCTCCGATTGCCTTAAAAGTCATTTCCTTGCTTAAACATTCTTGAATCTCAATTCGATCATCAAGTGTCATATGCTTGTTTTTCTTTTCATTCTTTTTCATTGTCTAAGCACTCCTTTTCTCAGACTAAATTGTAAATACGCTTTCATTATAGCTCGGGTAACGGAACTTGAAAAGTTCAAATTCAATTACCGCTTTTAAAATGGTGGTCAAAGCCTCCTAAAAATCGGGTGCCAAAAGACAAAAAGATAAAGAAAAAACCACTTTTAATCGCATTTTTCGATTAAAAGTGGTCAATTGACGGAGAGAGAGGATTCGAACCTGAAAGAGGAGAAAAAACTTATCGTAATTATCTGATATTTCTATTTGACCACACTCGTTTAAGTAACAATATAAAAAACAAAATAAACTTTTATATAGAAATTAAGACTTGTAAAAATTTAATTATATGAATCGATATTTGCTCGAAATTTGATATTTGACAATTCGTGCATTGTAGGGTATAATATATAAAAAATAAAAGGAAAGAATTTTTTCGGAGAAATAAATGAGTCTTAATGAAACATACGAAATAATGCAAGCGGACAACTTGGTTGCGTCAATAGGGAAAGATGGGCGAGGCACCGTTTATAATCCCGATTTAATGCCGTATAATCTTTATATAAACTCCGAAGAAGATTTCAGCGTAGACGTAGGAATAAATAATCTGAATAATTTTTATTACTGGTGTTCGTCCAGAGTCCTTTCTCTCGACAGAAAGTATGCAAAAGAGATTCTGAACGCTTTGAATAAAAAACAGGCTGTTACGGATAAGGACAGGGCGGAAATAGCAATTTCGTATCACTGTCTTTCTCTTAACGACGTTTTTTGGGTCAGGAAGCAGGGCGAACATTTGTGTTTCAGAGCGATAAATTTGTACGTGAACTCTTTATCAAATGCGTTTGTAGACGTGTGTTTAAGGGGTAAAAATCCGACATTGGAAAACAGTAAACTGCTTGTTCAAAAAGAAGTGGCGGGGGACGTTTCCACGTCGGGCGTCGCGCCGAAAGCTTGGGTCAGGAAAAACGACGGAATTTATCTTTATAAAGACGGCGACGAAAAAGAGGTGAAAGCGGAGCTTTTGGCGAGCAAAATATGCGATTGCTTTAAGTGTAGTCACGTCCATTATCAAGCTTCCGAATACGACGGGGAGCTTGTGAGCGAATCGAAATTGATAACCTCGACGGAGCGAAGCATAGTTACGATGGAAGCGGTTGAAATATACTGCGTCAACCACGATATTGATAAGATGAAATTTGTGGCGTCCAAGGACGAATACGGATATTATATGATGAATATCATAGATTATCTTGTCGGTAATACGGACAGGCACTGGGGAAACTGGGGTTTTTGGGTTAATAACGACACCAACGAACTTTTGTACTTGTACCCGTTGATGGATTTTAATAAAGCGTTTAATTCGTATGATACGGTCGAGGGGGCGGGGTGCTTGCCAGAAAATAACGTTAAAACTCAAAAACAGGCAGCGATAGAAGCCGTTGAAAAAATCGGGTTAAATCAATTTGATAAAATTGACGAGAGTTTGTTTTACGATATAGCTATAAAGGAAATGTTTTTTAAGCGTTTGCAGGTGTTAAAACAGGTTGAAAAAAAGTTGTAACGGTAAGGCGAACTTATTCAAAAATCAAATCGGTTGACAAAGAAAGCTGTCGGCCGATTTTTTTGTATGAGGAGTATAAAAACGAGAAAAAATTAAAAGTAAAGCGTAAAAACGTTATATAAAAGCGATATACAGGCTGTTGTCTTTAAAAGCAAATGCTATAAACCGGATTGACTTTTTTAAAAAAATACTATATAATAACAGCAACGATTAACGTGAAATCGTGTGGAGGCATTATGTTATATGAATTAAGACAATACGATACACCTCTCCTTACGTTTAATGTTGAACGAAAGGAATTGGATAATTTCGTATTTGACGTGAATTGGGTAGATGAAAAAAATAAATATTTACTGCCCATAGGTATGACGGCTGACTCCGACGGTTTATCCAAATGGTTAAAGACGAGAGTCGTTCCTAAAAATCGTGAATTCGTCGATCAGATACTTGCAAAAAGCGGCTTGGCTCGAAACGACGTTATGGGAATCATAAACGTTTGTAAAGGCTTATCTCTTAACGATAGTTACTGGGTAGTAGAACACGGGTTTGAAGGAAAGTTTGAAGATTATAATTTGTATCAGAACAATTTTACGAGAACGTTGGCTTTAATTGCTTATACGGGGTATGGCAGTAACAGTAAAAGAGGTTTTACTTCGTCACCCGAGTATACAACGAACGGTGCGCTTAAAAAATGTTGGAGAAGGCAAAGCGGTAAGATATATTTGTATAAAGGCGGTTCTTCAGGTGGCGTTAATACGGGTAATGAACCGTATTCGGAGTATTATGCTGCGCAGATTGCCGAAACAATGGGAATAAACCATGTCGAATACGGCTTATCCAAATGGAAAGGACAGTTGTGTTCGACTTGCGAGTTGTTTACCGATATAAATACGAGTTTTGTTCCTATTTACAAGTTTAATTGCGGAACTACTTTGTCTGAGATAGCGGTGTATCTTAAATCTCTTGGCAATGATTTTTACGACGCCTTTGCCGATATGATGATTTTCGATGCGCTTGTATGCAACGTTGACAGGCACGGCGGCAATTACGGTTTATTAGTAGACAACAGAACGAACAAGCCGATAAAGTTTGCTCCGGTGTTCGATAACGGATTATCGCTGTTTCATTCTGCGATGCCCGAAGATTTTGCAAACTTGGATGAATACGCAAAGACACGTTATCCCGCTTACGATAACGTTACGTTTGAAGACGTGGCAAAAGCGTTTATTTCGGAAAGGCAAAAGGCGGAATTGAGACATTTAATCAATTTCAAATTCAAAAGAAATTCGCGTTACAACTTACCGAAAGAGAGATTGTTGGCAATCGAGAAATTTTTGCAGAGAAGAATCAGCGAGTTTTTAAACTTTTAAGCAGATAACAATTCATAATTACGGCGTTCGAAGATGATTTGGACGCTGTTTTATAATTCAATAAGTCGTAAAACGGCAACAAGTATTACCGAGAGGAGGTCGATTACCTTTTAATATCGGAATCGAACAATTTTTGTTGGAAGAAAATTCTTTGGATTTATAAAATTTTTAATAAAAAGACTTTATATAAGAAATCGATGTAGACACAAATCGCATTCAATATGAGTGCGATTTTTTGTATAAAGAAAACCCCGTGTCAGGTACGAAGTTTTCTTTATACAAAAAAAGGTGAAGCGTCGCAAAACCAGCGACACTTCACCTTTTAAGTTCAATAAACGTATTTTATTCCTTCTTTCAGAAGATATTCGTCGGAAAGGTCGGTGTATGTATTTCCGAGCGCGCCGAGCGAGTGACCTACGAAAGCTTTTATAGCGTTGTCCGCAACGTTACATTCTTTTAATCTTGTATAAAACGTAGTTCTTAAATCATACGGAATGTGATTAGGCAAAACTTCTTTTAGCTTTTTGCGTAACATTTCGTCGTATGCGGGAACGTGCGGATATCTTTCAAGAATAGGTCTGAGCATAGATGAAATGGGTATCTTTTTGTATTCGATTTTTCCGTTTTTACGTTTGCTGTTGACTGCTATAATAAATTTATCTTCCGCTCTTGCTGTTTTGATTTCGTTCGGGCGAAGCCCAGCGTATAACATAAGGGCAAAAGAATAAATATATTTTGTGTTCGTAAATGCGTTTAACAAAACCTTTTCTTCGTCTTTTGAAAGAGCAGTGCCGTGTTCTCGCTGATGTTTGTCTATTTGTACAATACTTATCGGGTTATTTGTGATAAGATTGTGTAAAATAGCTCCTTTGAAAATGACTGATAAATTATTCTTTAAGTCCTCGACGACTCGACCTTTACCCGTTGCAGCGACTTCGTCGAGTAGATTTTGGCAATCACTCGGTGTGACGTCTTTTAATTTTTTGAACCCGAAAGCGGGTGAAATATACTGTTTATAACGGTAAACATCTTTTTTATAAGTTTCTGCGCATACTTTCTTTTTTCTGAATTTTTCATAATAATACATAGTAAAATCGTCAAGAATGTTCGGAACGGTATTTTTCTTGTCAACGGGACGAGCGGTCTTTAACGCTTCTATAAATTTTTGCTTTGCATTGTCAAGGTTTTTTGACGAAATTTGAATACAATAGCCGTTTCTGCGGTACTGAATTCTGTAAACCTTGCGTTTTCCGATCTTTTGTAAAAAAATATGAGCTGTACATCCGTCGGCTCTGAACTCCTTTTTAAATGATTTGGGCATTTGATTTAATTCCTTTTCGGTAAATTTGAGAATAGGTTTTTTATTGTCCGTCGTGTACGAAAATTCTCCGGAGGAATATTTTTGAATGGCTTTAAAAATAATGTCTTTCATAATATCCTCGTGATCTTCGAGTGTGCTCACGGCTTTTATTGCTTTGACTATTTTTGTGATTTCTGTGCCGTATATTATTTTTTCAGTAATCATAAAGCCTTGTTTTTTGTGAGTTTTAACGCTTTCGACTTTTAATTAAGCGTAAGTTTTCAGTGCTTTTACCGAAAAGCTAAGTGAATTTAGTGTTTATTTTCATTTCACTATCGACCTCCGATTGCTTTTTCTTTGAGCAAAAGGGGTAATCGAGGGAGCGAGCAAAGTCAAGGGGAAAGAGAATCGACGAGCAAAATCGATATGTTGAGTAATGTTTTAATACTCGTGACCGATTTTGCGATCCTTTACTTTGGAAGCCCCGAAAATTACGATAGCGAAAAGAAAAACAAAACGGAGAGCGAAAAAATACAACGCCCTCCGTTTATTCTTTCTATTTAATTGTAACGGTTTTTATCGTAAAACGGAATAATATAATTCCTATTAAAGTTTTAATATGTAAATATAATTTTTTTAATAAGCAACCATAACTATTATATTATTTCGTAAAATTTTTATAAAAGTATACCTCGTTCTTCGTCAACCGGAGGAGAGGTATACTTTTTTGTATTGCGTCGGGGAAAAGCCCGTCGCTTTTTTAAATGTTTTCGTAAAATAATTCGGCGTGTCGAAAGCGAGTTTTTCGGAAATTTCCCTCACGTTAAGCGCGTTTTCTCTTAAAAGTTGTTTCGCTCTCGCAATTTTAAGTTCGGTAAAGTACCCCATAACCGTCGTTCCCGTTTGCTTTTTAAACGTGCGGAAAACGTACGATTTATTGTAATTTACTACCTTACATACCTCTTCTATTTCCACTTTTCTTTCTATGTT
>CAKQRD010000006.1 GCA_934271275.1 uncultured Clostridia bacterium
TTTGTCCCTTTTTTGCCATAAAAAATGCACCTCCAAAAGTTTTTCTTTTCTGTCCAACTTTTGGGGTGCATTTCATTATCGCTACGCGCCTTATTTTTATGTATTTAATTGTTCGCAGGGGTTCAAATCTGTCCGAAACCCAAAAGCATCTACGAAAATGATTATTATAATTTCGCCATTATGATACGAAAAAAGCCTGTATTTTACAGGCTTTTTTCGTTAAGCATCTTTTTTGTTCGCTTATTATGGCGGAGGCTGAGGGATTCGAACCCCCGTGGGCTTGCACCCAAACGGTTTTCAAGACCGCCTCGTTATGACCGCTTCGATAAGCCTCCGCAATTACCCGTACATTTTATCAAACGTTTTATAGTTTGTCAAGCGAAAAGGGCGGAGTTCGTTTCTCTTCCGCCCGGCTTTTTTTATCAAAGTTTTCCGCAGTTTTCTTCCGCTCTTACCTTACTCGTCTTTTACTCTTTTTCAAGGTCGCAATATTTTACCAGCTCTACCCCCGATTCCGAAAAAAGCTGCAAAGCAAAATCATCGGGATAGCCGTTTTTATACACTACCCTCTTCACGCCCGAATTGATTATCATTCTCGTACAAATAACGCACGGTTGGTGCGTGACGTACATAACCGAATTCTCCAAGCTTACCCCGAGCTTCGCCGCCTGTATAATGGCGTTCTGCTCCGCGTGGACGGCGTAACATACTTCCTGCATAGTTCCGCTCGCGATGTTCCGTTCTCTTCTTAAACAACTGCCGCGTTCCGCACAACTTTTAAGCCCGGCGGGCGCGCCGTTATAGCCCGTCGTAAGAATTCTTTTATCCCTGACGATAACCGCGCCGACGTGGCGGTTTTGCTGATAACAGCTCGACCACCCCGCCACCGTTTCCGCCATCTGCATAAATCTTTCGTCCCACTTATTCATAAGTAATCTCCTCTTTTTTCCGTTTTGTTTCTCGCCCGCAAACTCTCGCGCACGGTCGTAAAATCGCGCCGCTCGTAAGCCCGCTCCGCCGAAAATCCGCAACGACGGCAAACTTTACGCCTATCGTAACGACCGCAAATTCTCGTCAGCCCTTTTTGACCATCTTTTCAAGTTCTTTCATAAACGAAGTGGTATCCGTAAACGAGCGGTACACCGAAGCGAATCTGACGTACGCAACCTCGTCGAGATTTTTAAGCCCTTCGCAGACCATTTCGCCTATTTCCTTGCTGGAAATTTCCTGCGCCATAGAGTTATAAACGCGCTTCGTTATATCGTTCACGAGTTCGTCTATCTTGCTTGCGGGAACGGCGCGCTTTTCGCACGCTTTGATTATGCCCGTACGAATTTTGTTCGGATCGAACGCCTGTCTCGCCCCGCCCGACTTAACGACGAAAATAGGCGTGTTTTCCACCGTTTCGTAAGTGGTAAATCTTTTTCCGCAGTTGATACACTCTCTGCGGCGACGAATTATAGTGCCGTCCTCTGCCGAACGCGAATCCACGACCTTGCTGTCCGGACAGCCGCAATACATACATTTCATATTTTAGTTTCCTTATTTTATTTTCTTTCGGTAAATTTTTATAAAAAGCGGCGTTTTGCGGCATACTATCACCGTTACTGCGAAAATTTTTTCGTCAGCTACGGAAGGTGATAATTATGCCCGCGCTCTTTTATATCGTTTTTATAGTTTATCTCGTCGCCGTCAACCTTTACGGCGTGCTTATGCTGCGGTTTCAGAAAAAAGCAAGCGAGGACGAAAGCGGCGAAACGCCGAAAATCAGCGACGCAAAGCTTTTTCTCGCGGCGATTCTCGGCGGCGCGACGGGAATTTTCGTTTTTATGTTTATCTTTAAATATCGGCTCAAAAGTCTGTTCCTTATGGTCTTTATGCCCGTTTTAATCGCCGTGAACGTGTATCTTATAGTTCTCGCCCTGTCGAGCGGCTTCGGCTTGTTCGTCGGCTAATCTATGCCGCGAAACGACCTTACGAAATCTCCGCAAATCGCCCTCGAACGCTCTTTCGTCCGCCCGATTTCGCTCGTTTTCTATTTCGTCTTCCGTTTCGTTTTTTATTTCGTGACGGCGTTTATCGCCTTCGGAATACAAACGATAACGTCGGAAGCGACGACGGAATACTCGTTACTTTCATTTACCGCGATATCGCCCGCTTTGCCGAAAAGATAGCAAGCCGCGGCGGCGATAAAAAGCGGTTCTTCTTTGCAGGCAATCGCGTTAAGTCCCGCCGTCAGCCCCGTCAGAACGTCTCCGCTGCCGCCTTTTGCAAGCCCCGCGTTGCCCGTGGTATTTACATAAACCTCTTTTCCGTCGGTAATCACGGTGACCGCGCTCTTTAACACAAGCACGACTCCGTATTCATTCGCAAAGGCTTTCGCCGCGGTCACGGGATCTTTTACGACTTCTTCTTTATCCTTGCCGAGAAGTCTGCCGAATTCCGCGATATGCGGCGTTAAAATTATCTCGCAGGTCTTTTCTTTAAGAACTTCTTTACCGTATTTCGCGAGGGTATTAAGCCCGTCCGCGTCTATCACCAGCCTGCCTTTATAATTTTTGATAAGGCAGGTTATTATTTTATAATTTTCTTCCGAAACGCCCATTCCCGCGCCGACCGCTATCGAACGCGCGACGAGAATGGTTTTAAGCTTTTCTTCGTCGAACGAAAAGCCTTCCCCGTCGCTCGGGAAAACGGTGGTCGTACATTCGGGTTCTCTGCCCGCGACGACGTTATAAATGCAATCGGGTATGGCGAGATTCGCGTATCCCGCACCGACTTTAAGCGCAGCCAAAGCCCCCGAAGCAAGTATCGCGCTCCCCGCAAAGCTTTTGCTTCCGCCCATTACCGTGACTTTGCCGAACGTGCCTTTATTCACGTTCCGCGAGCGTTTCGGAAAAAGCTTTGCCGCGTCCTCGTCGTTTAAGCGTTTAGCGTAATCGTCGCCCCAGATGCTTATGCCTATGTCTCTCGCAACGACTTCGCCCGAATAATCCGGTCCGTCGTTAAGAAAATGCCCGAGTTTATATTCCTGAATCGCTACCGTGAGGTCTGCTTTTACCGCCGCGCCCATAATTCTGCCGGTATCGCCGTTTAGCCCGCTCGCTATATCGCAGGCAACGACGAACGCGCCGCTCGAATTGATTTTTTCGATAACTTCTTTATATTTTCCCTCAACCTCGCGGTTAAGCCCCGTGCCGAAAATACAATCGACGATTATATCGAATTTCTTATCGAGGAGCTTGAATATTCCGTTATATACGTTAAGGGTTGCCACGGTGAAGCCGTGCAAGGACGAAAGTATTCTCGCTATGATTTTGCCGTCTTCGCCGTTGTTTCCCTTGCCGCAGCAGACGAGAACCCTGCCGCCGTATAATCTTTTTCGTATCTCGTCCGCTACCGCCGCGGCGGCGCGTTCCGTTAATATCTCGCGCGAAAGCCCCAAGCCCTTTATGGTATACTCGTCCGCCGCGCGCATTTGTTCCACGGATAAAATTCTTTCCATCGTCAGTCCTTAATATTATCGATTATCGGCGACACAATCGCGTTTACCGCCATTTTTACTGCCTTTTTATCGCCACGATCTGATCTTTCGATCGTCTTAATCTTTCAGTCCTCTTAATCTTCCTGCTCGTCGTCGCCTCTTAAAAGCTTCACGGCGCATTCCGCTTCCTCGTAAGAAAAGCCTTTGCCGATTAAATACCTGTAAGTTTTTGCGACGTTTTCTTTGGTGCGTTCCTTTCTGCGGATATGCTTTTCGGCAAGTCTCGCGGCGTCCTCTTTGCCCGTGTACTCCTTATCCTCGTACGCGCTGCCTATATCCTCTTTTTTCACGCCTTTCATCATCAGCTTGTATTCTATAAGCTTTCTGCCCTGCGTTTTATGAGTGGAATCTATAAACCGCGAGGAATAGTCCTTGTCCGAAATATATCCGTACTCTTTGAGCTTGTCTACGGCGTGATACGCGGCGGTCTCCGAATACCCCTTTTTTATGAGATAATCCTTTACCTGCCGCTTGGTTTTAATAGCCTTTGAAACGTAGTCCGCGGCTTTTCCTACCGCGTCCGTTTTCTCCGCGATTTCGAGAATTTCTTTCAATTTTTCCGCGTCGGTTTCCTGTCCTGCTTTTAATCTTAACGAATAGACCGTTTCGGCGGGAACCCCCGCAAAAAACTCTCCGTCAACGTATATATTGCAACGCTCCTTCTTCTTTTCCTGAACGGAAATCGCAGTTATGACAGACATAATCACACCTAAAATCGATAGTATCCGCTTGATTTTTTTGTAATATCGGCTTTACCTTTTAATATTTCGGAAACCTTTGAAATAAAATCCGCGGCAAGACTATCGTTTTCGTTTTTAACTATATAATCGGTCGTGGTTTTCTCGTCGAAAACCGTTCCGCAAGCCTTTATCCCCTCCGGAAGCTTTGCTTTTAAAAGCTTCGTATACCCTTCGTAATCGGTGGTCACCGAATACAAATCCGCGGACTGCATATCGGAAATTTCCGCCTCTTTAAGACACTCCGAAACCGCGCCGCCGTACGCCCGCGAAAGCCCGCCCGTGCCGAGTTTTATTCCGCCGAAATAGCGGGTAACGACCGCGACCGTCTTATAAATTTTTCTGTTTTTAAGAACGGAAAGCATAGGCATTCCCGCCGTTCCCTGCGGCTCGCCGTCGTCGGAAAACTTCTGCACGAGTCCCTTTTCGTCCGCTATGTAGGCATAGCAGTTATGCGTTGCGAGCGAATGTTTTTTCTTTATCTCCGATATAAAAGCTTTCGCCTCTTCCTCGTTTTCTATCCCTTTAAGATAGCAGATAAATTTAGAACGCTCTATAATTTCCGTTCTTTCGCATTCGCCCGAAACGCAGAAATACCCGCTCATCCGAGTATTATTTTAACATGTACTTTTTTGCCTTTATGCAGAACGAATTCGCCTTTCGTCTTTTCCGTTTCAGGAATTCTCGCAAACGCGTCCGTCACCTTTTCTTCGCCGATAGCGACGCCGCCGCCCTCGATAAGGCGTTTAGCTTCGCCCTTACTTTTAGCGATGCCCGCCGCAACGAGAAGCTCCGACACGAATTCCGTATCTTTTGAAACTTTTACCGAAGGCATATCCTCTTCCGAACCGCCGCCGAACGCCGCGCGCGCCTGCCTTTCTGCCGCAAAAGCTTTTTCTTCGCCGTGGACGAGCTTCGTAACCTCGAACGCAAGGCGTTCTTTCGCCGCGTTCATTCTCTCGTCGTTATGCGCGGTAAGCTCTCTGATTTCTTCCATATCCATAAAGGTCAGAAGGCGCATACATTCCTCAACCTTAACGTCCTCTACGTTACGGAAATACTGATAAAATTCGTAAGGAGTGGTTTTGTTTTCGTCAAGCCAGAGCGCGCCCTTGGCGGTTTTGCCCATCTTTTTACCTTCGCTCGTTAAAAGAAGAGTAAACGTCATCGCGTAAGCTTCGCCCGAGACCTTCTTTCTCACGAGGTTCACGCCCGCAATCATATTGCTCCACTGGTCGTCGCCGCCCATTTCGAGCTTCACGCCGTAATCCTCGTAAAGGCGCAAAAAGTCGTAGCCCTGCATAAGCATATAGTTGAATTCAAGGAAGGAAAGTCCTTTTTCCATACGCGTTTTAAAGCATTCCGCGGTAAGCATTTTGTTCACCGAAAAATGCACGCCTATATCCCTTAAAAAGTCGATATAATTTAAATTTAAAAGCCAGTCCGCGTTATTCACCATAATCGCGGCGTTATCGCCCTCGAAACGTATGAACCTGCCGAGCTGGCGGCGGAAACAATCGCAGTTGTGCCGAATCGTTTCTTTGGTCATCATAGAACGCATATCGCTTCTGCCCGAAGGATCGCCGATAAAGCCCGTGCCGCCGCCGATGAGCGCGACGGGTTTATGTCCGTATTTCTGCATCCACGCCATAGCCATTATCGGAATGTAATGCCCTATATGAAGGCTGTCCGCCGTCGGATCGAACCCGACGTAAAACGGCACGCTTTCTTTACCCAAAAGCTTTACAAGCTCGTCTTCGTATATGGTCTGCTTTATAAATCCTCTTTCTTTAAGTACGTCGAATACGTTTTTCATCTATATATTTCCTTAATGTATTTCCTAGTCGTCTCTTTATTTATTTTTACTATTTTTGAACTTGCGGCGCTCGTTTTTATCCCGCTTTTTCTGAACTTGCGGCAGTTATTTTTTAGCCCGCCTTTTTAGCCCGATTTTTCGTCCGTCTCTTTCAACCTAAACTTGCGGCTTTTTCCGAAAAAATTCAGCCTACGATTTCTTCTATATCGAAGGAGTTCGCGACGAGTTTTCTGCCTTCCGCAAGGTCTTTAAGCGCGCCCCCCGCTATCATCTGCGCGAGAATATTTCCCGTAGCGGTAGCTTCGACAGGTCCTGTAATCACCTTTCTGCCCGTCGTTTTGGCGGTAAGCTCGTTTAAGAGTACGTTCTGGCAGCCGCCGCCGACTATATTTATCGCGGGGAAGGTTTTGCCCGTAAGCTTTTCTATACCGATAACCGATTCGCGATAGCTTTCCGCAAGGCTCGCGTACACGCAGAACACGATTTCGCCCACCGTTTCGGGAACTCTCTGCCCCGTCTTTTCACAATACGCTTTAACCGCTTCTATCATACTGTCGGGAGCGAAGAACGAAAGGTCGTTCACCTCTACTCGCGAAGGAAAGTCCGTCGCCTTTCTCGCTTCGGTAACGAAATCGGTAAAGCTGTATTTATCGTGGTACTCCTTTTTGATACACTGTATCATCCAAAGCCCCATTATGTTTTTCAAAAGTCTTACCGTCTTGCCGTAGCCGCCTTCGTTGGTGAACCCTTCTTCGTTCGTCTGCTTTTCGGTGTTCGGCTCCTCCGCTTCAATTCCCATAAGCGACCAGGTGCCGCTCGATATGTATAAGGGGGTAGTTCCTTTCTCCGCGGGAACAGCCATAACCGCGCTCGCCGTGTCGTGCGTGGCGGGAAGAACGACCTTCGTCGTAAATCCAACCTCTTTCGCGATTTCTTCTTTAAGCTCTCCGACGGTCGTACCCGTGGGCGCAAGCTTTTTGAAAAGGCTCTTTTTAAGTCCTAATTTTTCTATGATATTTTCGTCCCATTCGCGGGTGACGGCGTTCATCAGCCCCGTCGTGGAAGCGTTGGTGAACTCGTTTTTCTTGCCGCCCGTAAGCCTGAAATGCAGATAATCGGGCATCATAAGAAAGGTTTCCGCTTTGTCTAGCTTGCCCGATTTTTTGTCGCAATAAAGCTGATATACGGTGTTAAAAACCTGTTTCTTTATACCCGTCGCGGCATACAACTCGTCTTCTGAAACGAGCGAATGAACCTCGTCCATAACCGCAAGCGTTCTCTCGTCTCGGTAAGAATAAATCTCACCGATAAGCTCGTCGTTTTTATCCAGAAGCGCGTAGTCCACCCCCCAAGTGTCTATGCCGACGCTTACCGGAATTTTTCCTGTCTCTTTACATTTTTTAAGCCCCTCTACGACGCTTTTAAAAAGTCCTTCGTGATCCCATACGAGCTTGCCGTTCTTGTTTTCCGCGCCGTTTTTGAAACGGTAAATTTCTTCCAAAACAAGCTTACCGTTCTCGACGTGTCCGAGGATATGTCTGCCGCTCGATGCGCCTATGTCTACCGCAAGAAAATATTCGTTTGCCATTGCCTATACTCCCTATATATAGCGTTTACCGTTTTATTATACACTAAATAATCTTTATCGTCAAACTAAAACGCGATTTTTTCGGTTTAAAAATAAAAAAACGGGCGAGCTTTAAGCACGTCCGAAGGCGGCAGATTTCCGCCCTATTTTATAGATGCTTTCGGGCTTCGATTAAGGGACGGATTTTTACCGGATTATCCCCTCGAAAGCTCTCCGCGAACTCTTCTATTTTCCTCTTCTCGAAGAAGCCAGAAGAGAAAATATAACGAGTCCCAAATTCGCACCTACGACTATTCCTATCGCTAAACCGAAAAGCATTTTTATCCCTCCCGATAAATTATCGACCGTTTTATAAATTTTATTCGTAAAGTCCGAAAAAAGTTATCGAAACCTATCGTTATGCGTGACATAATCACACCGCAAATCATAAGCAAAACACTATTCGTTACAGCCTTCCTGCGGAACGACGGAAAAAGGTTTTACGCCGCTTGCCGAAATCTGAATTTTAACGGTATAAGTATCCCCCGTACGTTCTATCGAAAGCAGCGGAAGCCCCTTGTAATCGAAGTAATCTTTAAGCACCCTGTCGAGGTCGGATTTAAGAAGTTGCGAGAAGTCGTCCTTAACCGAAAGCCTGTCGTTTTTTATAAGCCGTTCTATTCTTAAAAGCTCGCCGTTTTTCTTTTTCATACGCTCCGTTTTATACTCCTTCTGATACTGCCGAAAAAACCGCTGTATTTCGCCGTCACGTCGAATATCCTTTTCGCGTTTTTATGAACGTTTGCGGCAAGCATTTTATACGCCTTATAAGAGTCGCTTTTTCTCGGCAATTCCCCGCCCGCAAGCATCACCGCGTCGTCCTCCGGAATCACTCCGATAAGGTCGGTTTTAAGTAGCGCCTGAATATCCGACGGCATCATCATTTTATCGCTCATAATAAGGTCGCCGCGGGCGCGGTTTACCACCACACCCGTCCTGTCGGGCTTATAGCTTTGCAGCACCGTTAAAACCTTATCCGCGTCGCGTAGACTCGGAAGCGACGGCGTTGCAACGACTATCGCTTCGTCCGCGCAGGAAACCGCGCGATGAAAGCCCGCGTCTATACCCGCGGGGCAATCTATAAGGACGTAATCGAAGAGCGGCGCGACGCTTTCTATAACGAGCTTTATCTGCTGCCCCGTTATTCTCGTGGCGGCGGAAACGCTTCCCGACGGTAGAACGAAAAGATTTCTTTTTCCGTTCGCGCGGACGAGCGCCTGCTTTGCCCTGCACCTGCCTTCAAGCACGTCTAAAAAATCGTACGTTATTTTGTTTTCCAGCCCCATAACGACGTCTAAATTATTCAGTCCGAAATCGACGTCCACGAGCGCGACGCGCGCCCCCAGCTCCGAAAGCGCGACGCCGAGGTTAGCCGTTACGGTCGTTTTTCCCACGCCGCCTTTACCGGACGTTATTACGATACGCCTCGTCAAAATTCCACCCCTTTTCCTTTTTTACCGATTGTCAAGATTATATACTAAAAAACGCCGCCCGTTTTGACTTTTTAAGCCGAAACGAGCGGTATTTGGTCGAATTTGAAATTTTCCGTTCCGCGCTTTCGCAAACGAGAACGTTAAAACGCGAATTATTAAGATTTTCTGTTTATCTAATCTTTTTTACTTACAGTCAAGCTCAACTTTTTTGAGAAGGTTTTTATCCGAAAGGGCAATTCCGCCGCCGAGAGCGACCGCGGACGCGCCGTTTTCCGCAACGTGAACGCGCATACCGAATTTGCTTTCGTAATAGTCGCCAAGCCCGTACACGCAGGAAGCCGCGCCCGAAACGTATATGCCCGAACGATGAATTTCCGCCGACACCTCGGGCGGAAGCTTTTTTAGCACCGAGGTCGTTATCTCCGCTATTTTATCGAAATAATTTTTTATAGGCTCGGCTATCTCGAAAGCTTTTACGGCAATCGCGCGCGGCGAGCCGCTTTGCACGTCTCTGCCGTTGATAACGCCCGAAAGCGCGTCTCCGCTCTCCAAACTGCCGAGTTCTCTTTTGAGCCGTTCCGCAGTCTGCAAACCCGTTTGCAGTCCGAAGCGTTCCGCAACGAAATCGATTAAGTCCGCGCTTATTTTATTGCCGCCGATATTCACCGATATTCCCGCGATTATCCCGTCGAGAGAAAGCGCGGCGACGTTGGTCGTTCCGCCCGCCATATCCACGACAAAGCAAGGTTTGCTGTCCGTAAAAGGAATTCTCTGTCCCAAAGCGGAAAGCATCGGAGTTTCTGCAAAATGCGTTTTGGAAATCCCCGCCGCCTTCGCTACCCGCCGATAAGCCTCTATCATCTGATAATCCGCGCCGCACGGCACGGCAAAAATAGCGGAAACGTCCTTAAACGCGCCGCCGAGTCCGAGTTTTTTCAAAAAACCGCCGAGAACACCCGCCGCGACTCTTTCGCTGACTATTTCGCCCTCGAACACGGGAAAGACTATCGCGGTGTTTTTGCCCGTCTTTCCTATAAGCCTGCTCGCCTCTTCGCCTATCGCCTTAATTTCGCCGCGGTCGCCGTCCTCCACCGCCGCCACGGTAGGTTCGCTTAAAACCATTCCGCTGCCTATCCGGTAGATGTTCGTACACGCGCTGTCAAAATCTATCGCAAGCTTTACCGCCGCCATAATTCACCTCTTTAAATAAAAACGCCGCGGCAATTCACGGCGTTTTCTTTTTTCTCTCCGTTAAAGTATTTCGAGATTCTTTTTGAAAATCTTACGGAAGTCCGCGCCGATCTCCATTGCGGAGTTGATTTCGAGCGTAGCGTCGCCCGCAAGCTCCGTTTTCATTATGACCGAATCGCCGAGTATATCGCAGTTGATGCCCGTAACTATCGAAGAAAGGCTTCTGTCGAGACAGCTCGCTATTTTAAGCATAACGCCCATCTTTCTCACCGCGTCTATATCCTCGTCGCCGACAAGGTCGTGATAACGCGCCCATTCCTGCGGATTTACGTCGTCTATTCCCGTGCAGCTGCACACGAACGACGCCATAACGAGGTCTCTGTGGCTTACGCCGTTTATGGGCGAATTGAGTATCATATACGCGCTGTTCTTTTCAAAGTTATAAAAGCTTATCTTCTTGCCCGCTTCGTAGAGATACGCCGCGACCTTCAATATTCTCAGATACTGTCTCGGGAACTTATGCAGAACGCGAAGCTGCTTGAAAAGCTGTATCGCGAGCATAACGACCTGTTCTATATGCTCCTTATCCTCTCCGTAATAATCGAGAAGAGCGTTAAGACTGAATCCCATAACGTCCGAAACGGGCTTGTCCACCGTGGAAGGCACGGCGTAGTTGAACATTATTCCCGTGCGAAGTCCGCTCCCGCTGATTATCACGTTGCCGAGATTCATATACTTCTTGAATGCCGAGATTGCCGCAAGCGCGCTGGGCAGAATGTCCGCTCTTCCGCTCGACAAGCCTTTTATCTTCTTCTTTCTGTCGAGGTCGAGACTCTTCAAAAGATCGTAAACGTGACCGAAGTCGCTGTCCTGCACGACGTAGTTATGTATGGTGCGGAGCGGGTACTTCTTCATAATCTTGGTCATTCTGCAAAGATTGCGGAACGAGCCGCCCACGCCTATAAACTGCGTATCGGGATCTACGTCTTTAAGCCATTCTATGTTTTTCAAATGTTCGGTAAAAAATTCTTCTACCTTTTCGCATTGCTGTTCCGAGGTAAGCCCGTCGCCCGCGAAAAGCTCCGTAAGCGTTATCGCTCCGAACGGGAGCGTTTCGTAGTGCAGAAGGTTTCTTCTGTTATAATAAATGATTTTAGTGCTGCCGCCGCCGATTTCGAGTATCAGTCCGCGCGGCACGTCCATCGTGTTGATAACGCCGCGGTAAACGTAAATCGCTTCCTCCTCCGCGCTGAGTACACGAAGCTTGATTCCGCACGTCGCGGAAACTTCGTCTAAAAAGCTTCTTTGGTTCTTTGCTCTTCTGACCGCCGCGGTAGCCACCGCGATTACGCGTTCTATTCCGTTCACGTCGCAAAGCTTTCTGAACATTTTGAGCGTCCGAATCGTTTCCTGTATGCGGGCGGGCTTTAAAAACCCGTCTCTTTCCATACCTTCTCCGAGTCTCGGAGCTTCTTTGAGCTGATCAACTATCTGATAGTGTCCGTTTTCCGAAACGTCCACGATAAGCAATCTTGCGGTGTTTGAGCCAAGGTCTATGATAGCTATTCTTTCCACTGTGTCACCCTTTTTGTTTTATTTTAACAAATCCTTGATTTTTATTTCCCGATTCCGCGCTTTCCTCGCGCCTTTTTAATCGTTTGCATTTTCTTCGACGGATACATTATACCACAACATATTGTGTTTGTGAATACGTTTTTTTAAATTTGTGCATATTTTTCGGCACGATTAGCCGATTTTTTATTTTATGTACGAAAGGTTCAAAACGTCCGTATTTTTTTAGCTGTTTTTGTGAAATTTTATCAGTTTCCGCCCGAAAACGCGGCAATTTAAAGTCGCTCCGCGCTTGGGCAAACTGCACAAACGGCGCAAGACTTTTTACGAAGTTATTTTTGTTTCTTTAACCCCGTCACGAGCTGGAATGCGGAAAGAAGAAGCAGAAAACCGCCGAAGCATTTCCTAAGCACCGCGCCCGGAACGGCTCTCGCGATATACGCGCCTATCACGCAGGTACATACGCCCGAAAGTATAACGTACAGCACGCCGTGAAAATCTACCCGCTTGTTTTTTATATGCACGAACAATGCCGCCGCCGCCATAGGTATAAAGCTGATAAGGTTTATCGCCTGCGCCGCGTGCTGCGAAACGTCGTAAAATATGCCGAGTAGCGGTATAAGCACCGTTCCGCCGCCCATACCCATTCCGCCCAGCACCCCGCCGAGTACGCCCGCAAACGCATACCACAAATATTCAACGAACATAATATCCCTCCAAACTTAAACCTTTATTGAAATCCCCGCGCGTTTTCTTCTTTTTTTATTTTTTCGATACGCTTTTCCGTTTTTCTTTGTTTTTCCCTGCACCTTCTTGCCGCCGCTTTCTTTTTGCATTTAAAAAAACAGCATTTTAACACCCGCCGCCGCCATCACGAGCGAAAACACCGCTATTATCCATTTTGAAGAAAGCTTGCCGAGAAGCACCGCGCCGAGCGCGCCGCCTATAACAACGCCTATTCCTACGGGCAACCCCGTCTGCCAGCGGAACGAACCGAACGAAGCGTATAAAAGTCCGCTCGCTATCGACATAGGCAGTATCAGAAGTATCGCCGTGGCGTGCGCCACTCTCGGTTCTTTTTTGAGAAGATACACGAGCATCGGCACGACTATCATTCCCCCGCCGCCGCCGAACACCCCGTTTATAAGCCCCGCGCTCGCGCCCGTCAGCACAGAATACAGCTTTTCGTGCTTTACGGGTTTTCTGTTTTCGGCTGTCGGCGTTTCGGTATCGGCGCGGCGGGTTCCTTTATTCAACGTTTCGGTATCGGCGCGCTTCCCGCCAAGCTTTTCCCCGCGACTTTTAACGCGCCCGATCTCGCTCTTTTCCGCCTTCTTTACCGTTTGCTTTTCGCTTCTTTTTTTCTTTTCGTTTTCCTCGCGTTCAGAAGCGGATCTTGAAGCTGCTTTCCGCTCTTTTTCGACGACTGCGGTATTTTTCATAAAAATATTGTCTGCAAAACAAAAATTTTCATTATCTTTTTTCTTAAATAGCAATTTACGGTTGATTTTTATCGAAAAATCTTATATAATAGTTTGGTAAACGGTATAAGCCGATTTGAAAATCGGTTTTTCCGCGCAAGAAAAACGAAACCGAAAACTTTTAAAGGGTGATTTTATGACAAGAAACGATCGCTTAAACAAACTCAAACACGGACTTGTAGTCTTGCTCGCTCTCCTGTGCGCGCTAAGCGCGTCTTTGTTCACGCTCACCGCGTGCGGCAAAAAGAGCGAAAGCGTGACCGATCCTACCTATACCTATTCGGATAAGGACGACAGCGAGTTTATCACTAACTCCAGGTTCTCCTACAATCTGACTACCAAGCTTTTCACGGATTTCCCCGTGGCTTCCCCTTCGGGCTGGTCAAAGTCCACCGAGAATTCGACGAGTTCTACCGTCAATTCCGGCGTAGTCGATACCACCGACGAAGGCTGGACGGAGCTTCTTAACACGCTTTACAAGGATTCCGATTTCGTCTCGTACGTCAGAAACGCTTACAGAAGCGAAGTTATCGCCGCTATGGGCAAGGATAACCCCACCGACAGCGAGATGAACACCTTCATCAAAGAGAAAAAAGGCTATGACGGAACGAACGTCTTCCCCGCGAACCCCGCGAGAAAAGACGGCGACAAGTACGTTTATATGCTTAACAACTACGCGAAGTCCGAGGACTACGGCTACGGCACGGCGCAGAAGGTCACTTCTTCTTCCACCGTCACCGTCAAAGCGGGCGAAACCTATAAGGTTACGTTCTGGGTTAAAACGCTTAACCTTACCGCCACGACCGACGAGTCCCCCCTCGCGAACGTTCGCTTTACGAACTCCGTCGGCGGCAACAGCCAGTCCGAATACAGAATCGAAAACATAAACACGAACGGCGAATGGAAGCAATATACTATATATATTGAAGGCGACGCCGATTACGATTCGACTTTCGGCATCGTTCTCGCACTCGGCAGAGGCGGCAAGGACTCCGACGACGGAAGACTTTTCGCCGAAGGTTCCGTTTACTTCGACGACGTTATCGTTTCTAAATTAGAAAAGAACGAACAGATTCCCGCAAGCGCGGTCAAGAGCGTTATGGCTTACGGCTCGAAAGACGCAATCGTCGGCAACGCGACCGTTTCTTCCGCAGAAGAGTACGCTTACTCTATGGATCTCGAAGCTTCCGTAGAAGCTAACCTTTCGGAAGAAAGAAGAACGGTTGACTTCCCCTCCTCCGCAGAATTCACCAAGTCCAACGTGACAGAAAACGGAGAATACATCACCAGCAAAACCATCGCCGCGGACAGCGCGATTACCGCGAACGCATCAAACAACGGCGGTCTTACTCTTACACTCAAAAACGCGAGCGCGACCGTTTCCGTTAAAGACGGTTCCGCCGATTTCACCCTCGGCGCGAAATCTTATCTTTACGCGACCTTTAATCTCACCAACCTCCTGAACAAGCTCGGTTCGACTACCGTTACCGTAGACGTGTTCGACAAGGTTTCCGGCGGCGAATACAAAAAGACTGCGGCGGCTGCCACCTATTCCGCGGTCGGTGAAGACGCGGTTAAGTGCGAACTTTTATTCAAAAACAACTTCACGGACGGCGCGAGAGAATTCTATTTCGACATCGTTGTCGGTCCTGCGGACGTTGCGACCGCTAACCTTGCGGGACTTGCAAGCGGCGAAATTACCCTTTCCGATCTCGAAGTAGTCACCGGCAAAATAGATTCCGACGATTACGAGGACGGCAGCGATACCCCCGCGTACAAGCTCTACTCTTTCTTCTCGTCCAAAGCGGACGCGACCGTCGCGCTTTACTCGGGTTATAATTCGGATTATTCCGAACCATCCAAAAACGAAAGCTACGATATTTCGGTTGCTCCCGGCAATATCGGCGAAATACTCTTCCACCCCACCGCGCCCAAGGGCTTCTACGGCATCACCGCAAACCATATCTACGTTAAAGAAGATAACGGTACCGAAGTACTTGATACCGAGGTGAACGACAGAGTAGGCAAAACAATCGAAGCGGGCAAGAGTTATGCGGGACTTATCAACAGCAAGTACCTTGCGGCTTACGGCAGCGAAGAACTTACCGCCGCGCTCGGTCTTAAAGAAGGCGACGACGATATTCAGCCTATCGTTATTTACAACGCGGGCGCAGAACACTACGGCTTTATCGGTACTAAAAACACCGTTTCTTCAAGCTCTTATGCAAAAGTTACCGTAACTCTTCGCGTTGTCGGCAATGCGACCGCGTACGTTTATCTCGCAGACGTTGCAGGCAAGCACAAAGAGGTTATGGAGCTTTCCGAAAACGTGAACGGCGCACCTGTTGCGACCTCTCATAAATTACAGCGCGCCATCACTTCCGATATGATGGAAAAGGGTTGGCTCACCGTTGAGTTCTACGTCGCGACCGGAGCTTCTTCCAAAGACTTCCGCGTAGAGATATGGAACGGCGGCAGAGATAACTCCACCCGTACCGCAAGCAACGGCTACGTCTTTATAAAGAGCGTAAGCGTTTCCACCTCCTCCGCATTCACCGAACCCGCGAGTATAGCTCAGGCGTTCAGCGACTCCTCTAACCCGCTCGGCGCGGCAGGGCGTATCGCTATCGAAAACGGCAAGCAGGTTTCCTGCACGAGAGCGCTTACCGATAAGGAAAAGAAATTCAACAAAGAATATCCCGACCAAAAGGTAGAATATAAAGAAAATTATATCTGGGCGGAAACGAATTCTATGGTATACGCGATTTACAACACCATAGACCCCGTCGAAACGAATCCTTACGATAACGTTAAGGACGACGACGATAAGGGTAGCGGTTGCAACGCAAAAACAGATTCCTCTACCTTCTGGTTGCAGTTCTCCACCATCGTTCTTGCTGTCGTTCTCGTACTTGCGATAGTCGCGCTCATCGTTAAAAACGTCCACGCAAAGAGAAAGGCGAACAAGAGCGACGCTAAATCGCACTACACCGTTAAGAGCCGTATTCAGACTTCCGACAGAAAGAGCGTGAAAGCTCCGAAAGCGAAAAAGGTTGTCGAACCCGAAGAAGAAGGCGAAACCGAAACGGAAGAACCCGCGGAAACTGCGGAAGCGACCGAAGAAAACGGTGCAAACGAAGAAAACGGCGAGGAAAACAAGAATCTTGACGATTACGTTTACGGCGACGTTCAGGATTTCGGCGACGCGGTAACAAACGAAGATAAGGAAGTCGATTCCGAAGAAGATAAGTAATTTTGAGAATAATTTGAAAAAATTATGAACCGCCTCTGCGCGAAATATTTCGCGCAGAGGCTTCTTTTTTACTATCCATAAATGGAGCGATGACAAATTCGCCGAAAGCAGCTGCCTAAAACCGTTGAAAGTAATGAAGAAAAATTGTCGTCTTTCCTCTTTCTATTTTTAATTAACGGTCTATTTCAGCGTTTTTTAACAGCTTTGCGTTTCAATAATTTCTCACGCGACAAAACGAACAGCTGTTTTCGTATATCATTTTTCATTTCTTCTAAAACAACTTGTACCCAGCGAACTCCCCACCCCGATACCTTTATAGAACTCTTTTTCTTATACATTTTTACTCTTTACAAAAAATCGCGTCATCTGTAAACCCGACCACGATAAGGCTATAAAGTCCGCTCCGTATACCTTTTTACTTTTTACGCATATATATAATTGTATGGCGACTTTAATTTTTACGGGCGGAGGCACGGCGGGACATTGTACGCCTTGTCTCGCACTTCTCCCGTACGTTAAAAACGATTTCGATAAAATTTACTATATCGGCAGCGAAAACGGCATAGAACGCGGCATCGTGGAAAAAACGGGTATTCCCTACTACGGCGTTCCTTGCGCAAAACTTGCGAGAAGCTTTACGCTAAAAAATTTCTCCATTCCTTTCAAAGTTTTTTCGGGCATAAAAAAAGCGGGGAAAATTTTAGACGAGCTTTCCCCAGACGTGGTATTTTCCAAAGGCGGATACGTTTCCCTTCCCGTTGTCGTGGCGGCGAAAAAACGCGGTATTCCCGTCGTCTCGCACGAAAGCGATTACACCGCGGGACTTGCAAACAAACTCGCCGCGGGCTATTGCAAAAAGGTTTTAACAGCCTTTCCCGAAACCGCCGCAAACGTTAAAAACGGCGAGTACGCGGGCGCGCCCATACGTCGGGAATTATTTACGGCAAACAAAACCGCCGCGCTTAAAAGCTTCGGCTTTACGGACGGCAAACCCGTTCTTCTGGTCACGGGCGGCAGTCAGGGTGCAAAAGCCCTGAACGAAGCCCTGCGCGCGGCTCTCCCCGACCTTTTACCGCGCTTTAACGTTATTCACCTTTGCGGCAAAAACAATCTTTCGGGTATGATCAAGCAAAAAGGTTATTTCGAGACCGAGTTTTTAAGCCGCGTCGAAGATGCGTTCGTCTGTGCGGACGTGTGCGTTTCCCGCGCAGGCTCGAACAGCGTTTTCGAGCTGCTCGCCTTAAATATTCCGTGCGTTCTCGTACCTCTCCCGAAGGGCAATTCCCGCGGAGATCAGGTGCTTAATGCGGAATACTTTCAGAAACTCGGATTGTGCGCGGTTCTCCCGCAAAACGTCCTCACAAAAGATTCCTTGCTATTTGCAATCGACTCCGTGTATGCGGACAGAAAAAATATTTCGCGCAGATTTCTCGCCCACCCCGTCAAGGACGCAAGCCGAAAAATCGCGGCGGTTATAGCGGATTACAAGCCGCTAAAATAGCGCGGCAGACCGTCTCCCTCGCCCAAAGCTCGCTTTCCGTGGAATACCTCGGTACGGCGGGCTTATTTACTTTTTCCATAAACGCGGCGGCAAACGATCTCTCCCTTAAAGCCGTCGTTCTTTCGGGCGGCAAAAAGCTCGATTCCGATTTCTTGCGCATAACCGTAACGCCGCGACCGTTTCCGCACGCCGCGCCGCCCGCGCGCCCGCGAGACGCGCTTCTCCCCGCCATGCGTCCCTCTGCCGCGCACGACTCCGTTTCTTTCGTCATATAAAACGTGACGAGAGCTTTTTCTTCCGCCGTTTTCTTTTCGGCAAGCAGTCTTTTTATCGCGCCTTTAACGCCCGTGAATAGTTCAGTCATAGTTTCGTTCTCCTTTTCGGATTGTTTACGCTTATATTTTACAAAATATTGTTGCCATATGCTTGTCAGCTTTACAAAAGTTTTTTTATATGTTAAAATATATTCAAAAAAACGAGGAGAAATACTTATGAAGCTCGAATACGTTATAAGAATACTGTTCGACCTGATGTCGAAAAAAACGGTTTCCGCGACGTACCTTGCCGAAAAATACGGAATAAGCAAAAGAAGCGTTTACCGCTACGTCGAATGTCTGGAACGGGCGGGCGTGCCGCTCTATTCAGTTCGCGGTAAAAACGGCGGGTTTTCGGTTATGGATACATACCGTCTTTCTTCCACGTTTATGACCGTTAAGGAATTCGAGGCGACGATAAACGCCCTAACCGCCATAGAAAACAGCGTTCCCGATCCGATTCTGAGCGGCGCAGTAAGCAAGCTTAAAGCCACAAGAAAGAACGAATTCAGCGGCTTTGAAATAAAAAGCGGCGGTCTCATCATCGACGCCGCGCCTTGGGGCGACGCGCACGGCTACAAAAGCAAGCTCGCCGTCGTTATGAAGTGCATAGAAGACGATAAATGTCTGTTGCTTCGTTACCACGACCGCAACGGCGAAGTGACCGAGCGTACCGTAGAACCGCACGTTATAGTGTTTAAACAAGGGCTTTTTTATCTGTACGCCTTTTGCAGGCTCCGCCGCGAATTCAGGTTTTTTAAGCTCGGCAGAATAGAAAGCGCAACCGCCACGCAAGAAAGCTTCGTTAAACAAAGCTTTACCGAATCCGACCTGCCGCTCGACTTCTGGCACAACGTTAAAATTGCCGAAACGGTGGAATTCGAGGTGAATAAACGCGTTTTATCGGACGTGGAAGAATGGCTCGGCATAGAAAACGTGGAAAAACTCGGAGATAAATTTATCGCGCGGGCAACTCTCCCCGTAGACGAAGGGCTTATCACAAAGCTTATGAGCTTCGGCAGCGGAGTTAAGGTTTTATATCCCGAAAAACTTAAAACCAAACTCTGTGCCGCCGCAAAAGAAGTTCTCGATATTTACGGCGTTTCTTACGGAACTTCTTCCGTCGGGCGCGGCGGCAGCGGCGGCAAAGGAAAAAATTAAAGTTCACGACGATATAAGAATAGGAGTCAAACTCAGCTCCCTTTCGGCTTTTTATAAAAAATTATGTAACCTTTCCGAAAATTTTAAGGTTCGGTTAAAGTTTTACTCTTATTATATATAATGAATACGCGCGCGAATCGTTCTACGAATCGTACGCAAGGCGTTTACGACGCGTTTACAGGCTTTGCGACTTAGCGCTTAAAAAGGAGAATTATATGAGAATATTGCTTGCGGAGGACGAACGGGCTTTATCTGCCGCGCTCGTCCGAATATTAAAGCACGAAAACTATTCGGTAGACGCGGTTTACGACGGAGAAGCCGCACTCGATTACCTTTCTTCGGGCGTTTACGACGCCGCAATTCTCGATATTATGATGCCGAAAGCGGACGGGCTGACCGTTCTTAAAACTTTGCGCGGAAAAAAGAGTTCCATACCCGTCATTATTCTCACCGCAAAAAATCAGGTCGAGGACAAGGTTTTGGGACTCGACCTCGGCGCGGACGATTATCTTACAAAGCCGTTTGCCGCTACCGAGCTTTTAGCAAGGCTTCGCGCCGTCACGAGAAGGCAGACGGCAGCGCCCGAAAACTCCCTTTACTACGGAGATTTGGAGCTTGATAAAAAGTCGTTCAAGCTGAAAAGAGGCGGCGCGGAAATTCTTCTTACTTCCAAAGAATTTCAGGTGGCGGAGCTGTTTATGCGTTCTCCCGAAACGGTGATTTCCGCCGAAAGCATTATGGAAAAGGCGTGGGGCTTCGACTCGGAAACCGAAATTACCGTCGTGTGGACGTATATTTCATATCTCCGAAGCAAGCTCAAAAAACTCGGCTCTTCGGCTAAAATAAAGTCCGTACGCGGCGCAGGCTATCGTTTGGAGGGTTAATGTGATTAAAAAACTTCGACTTAAATTCATAGCGATTTCCGTCGCCGCAACCGCACTCGTTCTTTTTACCATCGTGGGCGGCATAAATCTTAAAAATTACTTAAACGTAAATTCCGCCGCGGAACGCACGATAAACCTTATCGCCGAAAACGACGGTAAATTCCCCTCTTTGCCTTCGGGCGGAAAACCGAGCGAAACGGACAGTGCAAACAACACAGGCGACAATTCGAGTAATGCGAACAACGACAATAAAAGCGACGACACGGATAATACGGACGGCGACAATAAAGGCGGCGTAAACGATAACGGCAATAGTAAAAGCGGCGAAGTTCCACCGCAAAAGCCCGAGGGCGGCACGCCTTCTAAAAAGCCTAATATACCCGAGAATGGCAGAGACTTTTCTCCCGAAGCCCCGTTTATGACGAGATATTTTACCGTTACGCTAAGGGCGGACGGCGCGGCGGTTTCCGCGGACGTTTCCTCTATCGCCGCGCTTGACGAAAACGAAGCGAAATCGCTTGCGGAAACGCTTTTTTCCGCGCACAAAACGAACGGCTATTCCGACGATTATAAATACGCAAGCTTTTCGGACGGGAGCGGAGTTCGGTATATTTTCCTCGATTGTTCGAGAGATTTGGATAATTTTCGTGCGTTTTTAAGGTCAAGCGCGATAATTTCCGCAATCGGTTTTGCGGCGGTGACAATTCTTATCGCCGTGCTTTCGGGACTCGTTACGAAGCCCGCGGCGGAAGCATACTTAAAACAAAAACGCTTTATAACGGACGCGAACCACGAGCTTAAAACCCCGCTCACGGTGATAGACGCGAGTCGCACCGTTCTCGAAATGGAAAACGGCGTAAACGAATGGACGGAAACGATTAAAGAACAAGTGCAAAAGCTTACGGAACTTACGAACAAGCTCGTTTTTCTTTCTCGTTTCGACGAAGGAAGCGAAAAAACGGTGACCGCAGACTTTCCCGTTTCCGAAGTAGCGGAGGAAGCTGCTCGTCCTTATATTGCCGTGGCAAAGGCGGTAAACAAAACGCTTTCTTTGAATATTACACCCGCACTCACAGCAAACGGCGATCCCGCCGCGATAAAACAGCTTATAGAAATAATGCTCGATAACGCCGTGAAATACGCGGACGACGCGGTCGGCGGCGGAAAAATTTCGTTTTCCCTTTCAAAAGCGGGCAGAAATTGTAAATTCGTTTTCGAGAACGACGCGGTCGGCGTGCCGAAGGGCGATCTTAACGTGCTTTTCGAGCGGTTTTATCGGTTAGACGCTTCGAGAAACAGTAAAACGGGCGGAAGCGGTATAGGGCTTTCCGTCGCGCAAGCCATCGTTTTGCGCCATAAGGGCAAAATTTCCGTCTGTTCCCCCGACGGCAACCGCATCGTTTTTACCGCTATAATATAAGCTTAAATTTATCACGCCCGCGAAGGTCGGACTTTCCGCCGACCTTCGCGGGCGTTTTTTCGTTTCCGTAATAATTATTGAAAAATATTTAAAAATTTTTTCCTAACGTCGAAATTTTATAGTTCGTTTTAAGTTCGCGGTTTATAATTGCGGTAAACAAAGGCAAAAGGAGTACGGTACAGCCTTTGCGAAGCTTTTAATGTTCAACAAAAACGTCGGATAAACTTCGCGTAAGAAACGGAAATCTTGAAATTTTCTTATCAAAGGAGGATACGGAAAATGCTTTATAAAAAACTTTTGGCTGTCATTTTGGCGTTCGTTCTCGCTCTTTCGCTCTTTGCGTGCGGCGGAACGAACAACGAGAACGGAAACACGGGCGGCACGAGCAGTGCTGGCGGGAGCAGCAGCGGCGGTTCTTCCGAAACGGGAGATTCGGGAAGCTCGGGCGGCAACAGCGACGGCGACGGAACGATAGGCGAAGTTACCGTTCCCGAAAACGAACACGAATACGAGCTTGTTTCTGAAGACGGCGGCACGTTTGCCTTTAAGTGTGCGAATTGCGAAGAAACGACGTCCTTCACCGTTACTCTTACGAGCGGAACGGACGGCGCGTACTCGCTTAGCGGCGACGAACTGACTTTTTCGGGGATTACAGAGGATTCCGAATATTCGCTTTCGGGCGAATTTTACGGAAATATCGTTATAGACGCGGGCGACGATTATAAATTCGGCTTGGAGTTAAACGGCTTTACGATTACCTCTTACAAACAATGCCCTATCGCGGCGACAAGCGGCGATAAATTGTCTGTTTCCGCTAAAAAAGGCAGTGAAAATTTCGTTTACGATTACCGCGACGAAGCGACTTCCGACGACGAAATTTCTTCCGCCGTATACGCCGCGTGCGATCTTAACGTTCAGGGCAAGGGCGAACTTACCGTAATTTCCGCTCACAACAACGGCGTACACACGAAAGACGATTTGAAAATTAAAAACCTTACCCTTACGGTCGTTTGCTCCGACAACGCGCTGAAAGGCAACGATAGCGTGACCATAGAATCGGGCGTAATCACCCTCACCGCCAACGCGGGCGACGGCATTAAAACAAAAAACAGCGACGTTTCTTCCAAAGGCAATCAGCGCGGAATCGTGACCGTTTCCGGCGGAACGGTTACGATTTACGCCGCACGCGACGGCATCGACGCCGCTTACGACGTGGTTATAAAGGGCGACGCGATTGTTAATATTTATACCGACGACTACGCGAAAAACGGCGGTGCAAGCACTCAAAGCGCGGATTCTTTAACCTTTTTGAACGCGCAGGGCGTAATCGAACAGAGCTTCGACGGTCAGGGTGCAAAAAACGGAAACGGATTCGGAGGTTTTCCGAACGGCGGCGCGAACAACGGACAAGGCGGTCAGGGAGGTTTTCCGAACGGCGGCGCGAACAACGGACAAGGCGGTCAAGGAGGGTTTCCAAACGGCGGTCAGGGAGGTTTCCCGAACGGCGGCGCGAACAACGGACAAGGCGGTCAAGGAGGTTTCCCGAACGGCGGACAGGGCGGTCAAGGGAGCGGCAATACGAACAAACCCGATTATTCGGCAAAGGGCATCAAATCCGCTAACGATATAGCCGTTTCTGGCGGAACGGTAACCGTTAAAGCTACCGACGACGCTATTCACGCAAATTCGGGCGAAGAGCTTGAAAACGGCGAGACCTCGACCGGTAACGTGACTGTATCGGGCGGCTCGCTCACCCTTCTGAGCGGCGACGACGCCATACACGCAGACGGAAGCGTTCTCGTTTCGGGCGGAACGATTACGGTCACCGCTTGCTACGAGGGCTTGGAAGGAGAAACGGTGGAGATTGCGGGCGGAAACGTTTCGGTCGTCTCCTCCGACGACGGACTTAACGGCACGGGCGTTTCGGGAGCTTCCATCAAGATTTCCGGCGGCGAACTGTTCGTTCTGGCAGGCGGCGACGCGCTCGATTCCAACAGCCGCACGAGCTACGGCGGGATAGTTTTCTCGGGAGGAAAGGCGGTCGTCGTCTCTTACGGGCAGGCGGATTCCGCAATTGATACCGAAAACGGGTATTCGTATACGGGCGGATACGTTCTGGCTATCGGACTTTCCGCGGGAATGAACGGCGACGAATCCGCGAAAGCGCAGAATTTCGGCTCGGTAGGCACTACAAAAACGTTCAATCTTTCGGCAGGCTCTTTCGTCACAGCGGCGGGCTACGTCACTCTTAAAATGCCGAGGGCTATGAACGCGCTTGCGGTGTTCCTCGGAGATAAGTCGGCAAGTCTTTCCTCCTCTTCAAGCTCATCTGCCGCGCTCAATGCCGACGGCGTTTGCTGGAACGTTTAATAAGATTTTTACAAGCCGCATAATAAGTCTCGTAACGTTTTTTGAAAAGCCTAAATTTTTATAAAACTTTACGAAAAAGGAAAAGAAAACCGATAAAAAGGGAAAAGGCACGGACTAAATCGTTCGTGCCTTTTCTCGTATTTTGGAGTTTGTTGAATATAATGAGCGTATTTAACCGTTTCCCGTAAAAACAACTCTTAACTCAAAAAAAATCCGAATATTAAACCGTACCAAGCTTTATAAAAGCCCTATCGAATTTTTCGCGCCTTTTCGCACTTATGCGAGTTTTGCGTGTTGGGAAACGGAAGCTTTGGCTTTTACGTTTTTAATGGCTTTGCCTTCGCGTATCGCGTCTAACCTCTTGTTGATGAAATAAACGACGATATTGCCGCTTACCATAAGTATGTTTATTATGTACATCGCGAATACGAAATTGAACTGTTTATTTAAGATTTTTGCGGTAATTCCCGCGACGTATCCGAAAGTTATAAGCAGAATGAATTGAAGATTCATCCCCTTTGCCGATTTAAGTTTTATGTTCTTTATAAGGGATACCGGCCACGAAAGACCGAAGCATATAAGCATTATCGTTTCACAAATCTCTGCCATTTTTCTTTTAACTCCAAAATATTTTTATCTCTTTGATTTACCTCCACCATTATACTCTTGACAAACCCATTTTGTCTAATATATAATTTCTATTGTATTCATAATTTGAAAGTTATGAATACAATAGAAAACGTGAAATTTTACGGAGATTATTATGGAACTTAATCAGATGAGATTTTTTTTGGAAGTGGCGAAAAGTCAGCACGTTACGAGAAGCGCGGAAAAGCTCCACGTTTCGCAGCCCTCTTTAACGCAGTCTTTGCACCGCTTCGAGGAGGACGTAGGCGTGCCGCTTTTCGTCCATAAGGGGCGCAACGTATTTTTAAGCGAATACGGCAAAATTTTATACGATAAATTAGAGCCTATCGTCGCAGAAATCGACGCTATCCCCTACGAGCTTCAAAAGGCGGCGAAACTCGGCAACGAAACGCTGCACCTGAACGTGCTTGCCGTTTCCGCGCTCGTGACCGAAGCCATTATAAAATACCGCAAAAGCAAAAAAGAACTGAATTTTCAGCTGGTGCAGAGCGGTTCTACTCAAAATTACGACCTTGAAATATCGACGAAGCTTTATCACCCGACGGAAATCGAGCAGAATACCGAGCATAAAAAATCATTTTCCTGCGTGGAAAAAATTTTTCTTGCCGTTCCCGCTTCCGAGCGGTTTGCGGACAAAACCAAGATCTCTCTTTCAGAGGTTGTGGACGAAGGCTTTATTTGTCTTTTCGGCTCTAAACAATTCCGAACCGTGTGCGACAGGCTGTGCCGTCACGTCGGATTTAAGCCTCACGTTATCTTTGAAAGCGACAACCCCGCCGCGGTCATCAATATGATCGGCGCTAATATGGGCGTAGGGTTTTATCCGCAATTTTCCTGGGGCAAGGCGCATAGCGAACACGTTAAGCTTCTCGAAATCACGGACGCGCCGTTTATCCGCGAAATCGTGGTGACGGCAAACTTAAATAAAACCGATAACGAGCATCTTCTGGATTTTTATTACTTTTTGAAAAAATTCATTATGGAAAAGCTTCGCCGCGCGGAAAAATAAAACCGTAGCGTATAAAATCATAGCGCCATACGAAAACAAAGCGAATACAAGTCAAAAAAATTATAACGCGAGACGAAAACGAGTTAAAAACGTAATAGCGCGGGGCGGCAAAATTGCCGCCCCGCGCTATTTAATAATTTTTATACTATTTATATTATTCCTCTATTACCCGCTTGTTCGTTTTTTTTACTTTTTGCAAAAGCTATGCATTCCGCAATCGCTCGCCGTATCTATCGCGCCGAGTCTTTCTTATCGATCCTCTCGCTCCGCTCCCGACCGTGCGCCGCATCCGGTTCGGCACTCTCGCCCGTGCGCTTAAACAAATCCGATAGTTAAAACTCCTTTCTCGTACTTCTTGAAAAAACCTTCAAAAATTCCGACATAGGCTCTTTGTTTTCGTATAATATCGCGTAAACCGCGCCCGTTATGGGCATATCGACCTTATACTTTTCGCCGAGAAGCCTTAACGCCTTGACGGTGGAAGCTCCTTCCGCAAGCTTCGTGAACGGCTCTTTTTTCACAAACATTTCCCCGAACTTTCTGTTGTTGGAATACTCCGAAAAAAGCGTGGTTTCGTAATCGCCCAGATGGCACAAGCCGTATGCGGAAAGCTCGTTGCCGCCCATCGCTTTTATAAGTCTTGCAACCTCTCTCGCGCCGCGCGCCATAAGCGGACCTTTAAGAGTGGTATATCCCGCGCCGTCCAGCATACCCGCGGCTATGCCGATAACGTTTTTCGCCGCCGCGCCTATTTCGCTGCCGATAAGGTCGTCGCCATAATAAAACCTTATCAGGTCGCTGCGAAGCCCGTCGCACAGTTTTTTGACGAGTTCTTTATTCTCGGAATCAATCACCATACAGTTGGGTTTGCCCTGTGTAAACGCCTGTATATGCCCCGGACCTACCCACACCGCGATTTTATCGCTTGCGATGCCGCTTTCCCGCATAATTTCGGAAAGTCTTTTGCCCGTGTCCTGTTCAAGCCCCTTCATACACAGCACGAAGGTTTTATCCTGCACCGGAAATTCGGTAATGCGCTCCATAAACCCGCGAAGTCCCTGACTGCTTATGGAAATTATGATTATTTCCGAAACGGACAATGCGTAACCTAAATCGCTCGTTAAATTTATTCGCGGATCAAGCTCGACGTACTCGTTCCGCCCCGTGGTTTTAAGCACCTCGAAGGAGCGGTTTCCCGCCGTTCCCCATTCGGTGACGGTATGCCCCTCGCGCACCAGATACCAGCTTATAAACGAACCCCATCTGCCGCAACCTAAAACGGATATATTCATAATAATTTCCCTCCGACACGCGTTTTTTTATATACCAAGTTAAATTCAGTATTAAAGTCGATTTTAACCTTCGGCATTTCGCCGTTTTGACCGCTTCTCTTTTGCAGACGGAAAATCAAAGCGTCTTTCTGTCTACGAAAGCGCGGGCAAGGCTCACTTCGTCCGCGTATTCGAGATCCGTGCCTATCGGAATACCGTGCGCGAGCCGCGTGACCTTTATCCCGAACGGCTTGATAAGCCCCGAAATATACATCGCGGTCGCTTCGCCTTCGACGTCGGGATTAGTCGCCATTATGACTTCTTTAACGTTGCCGCCCTTTATGCGTTCCAAAAGCCCTTTTATGTTTATGTCGTCCGGTCCCACGCCGTCGAGCGGCGAAATCGTGCCGTGCAGAACGTGGTACACGCCGTTAAATTCGTTCAGCTTTTCTATCGCTATAACGT
Source organism: uncultured Clostridia bacterium (assembly GCA_934271275.1). GTDB lineage: Bacteria > Bacillota > Clostridia > Christensenellales > Borkfalkiaceae > UBA1259. The sequence goes on from CAKQRD010000006.1 coordinate 27,698, forward strand.
CTTTCGGCTCTTTTACCACGCAAATGGTTTCCGCCGAACGGGTTTTGCACACGTCGCAAACCTCGTCTTCCGAAAAATTGCCGCAAATAGTGCAGTAATGCACCTTCTTTTTGGCGTTTATAATCGCTTCCGCAAAATTCTGCGCTTCCTCTTCGGACATATTGATGACCTTATAAGCAAAGCGTTGCGCCGTTTTCGCGCCTACCCCCGGGAGCTTAGAAAACTCGTTGATAAGCCTCCCTATCGGTTCTATAAATACTTTCATCTTTAAGCCTTTTTAAGCCGCTATCTATCGACCGCGCCTCACGAATCGCTTTACGGAATCGACTTCAAAATCGTTTTCCGAATCGTTTTACGAAATTGACCAACGAGCGCGCGACGATTTTTCCCGCAATTAAATGCCGAGACCGCCGAACGCACCCATTTTCTCGTTATAAAGTTTATCCGCCTTTGCGTAGCCGTCGTTGAGTGCGGCAATAATCAAATCTTCGAGCATGGTTAAATCTTCCGTATCGACAGCTCCTTCGGAAATATTTATCGACTTAACGACTTTTTTTGCCGACATCACCGCTTTAACCAGCCCGCCGCCCGCGCTGCCCTCAATCTCCGTTTCCTCCATTTCCGCCTGCGCTTTCTGCATTTCTTCCTGCATCTTCTGCGCCTGTTTCATAAGATTCTGCATCTGATTTCCGCCGCCGAAGCCACCGAATCCGCCTCTGTATCCCATTTTTTATCTCCTTTATTCGTTTATATTTTTATTTTTGATTTTAATATTTTATAACCACTATATCTTCGCCGAATAATTTTTTCAGCTTTTCGCTCGCCTCGTCCACCTCGGAAAGCTTCTTTTCCGCGCTCGGCTCTTCAACGACCAGCTCGAACGGCGCGAACTCAGACAACGCGGCTTTGATTTTTTCGGCATTCACCTTCATATCGAGTATGCCGAAATCCCCCGCGTTTTGCGGGCGCAAGGAGAGGACGCTGCCTTTAACCTTTATCGGCACGTTCTGCATAACGCTCCAAAGCATTTCGGAGCTTTTGCGAAGCCCCGTCAGAAGCTTGCCCTTAACCGTCTCTTCGTCCGTCTCAAATATGCGCGGTTTATCTTCCGAAGTCGCAACCTCGCTCTTCGAGACGGTCGCCGTATCGAAACGAACGGGCGCGCCGTTAGTTTCAAGTGCGGAAGCCGCAACGGCAGCCGACGAGAAAGCCGATCCGCCGACAGGCGAGGCGGAAGCATAATCGCCGTCCGCGCCCGAAGGAGCGGAAGGGGCCGTCGTAAACGCGCCGCTTTTTAATTTATCTTCTATCGCCTTAATTCTCGCAACGAGAGCTTCGGTATCCAGATCCGCCTGCGGGAGCGCGGCTTTTATCGCCGCCGTCTCGAACACTACGCGCGGATGTGTGGTGTATTTCAGCGCGGTTTCGGCGTCTGCAAAAACTTCCATAGCGCGGAGTATTCTCGAATCGTTGGTATTTGTCGCGAGCTTTTTAAGCTCTTCGAGTTTATCCTCGGGAAGTCCTAAAATTTTGTTCGGTTCTTTGCAGGTTTTAACGACCAGCAGGTCGCGAAGATAAGCCGTCACGTCGCGGGTTAAAACGCCCATACTTTTGCCGAGAGAAGCGAGAGAATCGACCTCTTCCAGAATCCCGCCAGTATCGGAAGCGAGAAGCTTTTCGGTAAAATCCATGATAAGCTCCGTTCCCGAAGAACCGAGAATTTCGGTAACGTCTTTATAGGTAAGCGTGCCTTCGCCGTAAGAAAGAGCTATGTCCGCAATGGAAAGCGCGTCTCTGATACTGCCCTCGCCCGCCTTTGCAATGGCGAAAACCGCTTCTTTTTCGTACTTCTTGCCCTCTTCGTCGTAAATTTTTTCTATAAGCTCCGCAATGCGCTCGGTAGGAATAAGCTTGAAATCGAACCGCATACACCTTGAAAGTATGGTTGCGGGGATTTTATGCGCTTCGGTCGTGGCGAGAATGAATATCGCGTGGCGGGGCGGCTCTTCCAAGGTCTTTAAAAGCGCGTTGAACGCCGCGCCCGTCAGCATATGCACTTCGTCTACGATATACACTTTATACTTTACGGCGACGGGCGGGTATTGCACCTTTGCGCGCAGCTCCCTTATCTCGTTCACGCCGTTATTCGACGCGGCGTCTATTTCCATAACGTCTATGTTGGAGGGATCGCTCAAAGCAAGACAAGCCGCACATTTTCCGCACGGCGAACCGTTTACGGGGTGTTCGCAGTTGACGGCTTTGGCAAAGATTTTTGCCGCGGAGGTTTTGCCCGTGCCGCGCGTTCCCGTAAAAAGATACGCGTGACCGAGCCTGTCGTTCTCTATCTGATTGACCAGCGTTTTTACTATATGCTCCTGCCCGATAAGCTTATCGAAGGTATCGGGGCGGTATCTTCTGTATAGCGCAAGATAAGACATTTTCTCTCCTTTATTTTTATACGGCTACCGCTTTAAGGTTTTGCGGATTTAAGGATTTAAGGTTTTAAGGCTATTCTCGCCAGCTTTAACCTCTCTTTTTTTTAGCCTTGTTATTCCGCCTCTGCGGCTTCGGTCGCTCTTAAAATCTTTTTTCTTATTCTCTGCACGGCGTTATCCACGGACTTCACGCTCTTATCCGTTTTTTCGGCAATCTCCCTGTAAGAATAACCCGCGAGATAGAGGTTCAGAATTTTATATTCAAGCTCGCTCAGGCTTTCCTTTATGCGGGCTTTAAGCTCTTTTTCGGCTTCGTCGTTTATATATTTTTCTTCGGGATCGAAGCTGTCGTCCGATAAAAAAGCGTTCTTATCGTCGTCGCCCTCTTCCGAAGAAAGGGAGATATAGTTGTAAAGGGGCTTGTTTTTAAGCCTGCCGGACTTTTTCACCGCCGAAAGAATAGTGGTTTTTATACATTTATAGGCGTAATTTTTAAAGCTCGACTTTCCGTTATAGGTGGAAATAGCCTTAAAAACGCCTATCATTCCCTCCTGCAAAAGGTCGTCCGTATCTCCGCCGGACAGAAAATAGGCGCGCGCAACCATATTAACGGTGTGCTTATATCGCATTAAAAGTACGCCGAGGGCTTCTTCGTTTTCTTTGCCGTTTTTACACGCCGCAAGAAGCTCTTCGTCGCTCATCGCCGAATAGTCCATATTTCCTCTTTTGCACCCTTTCGTGTTTCGGGAATTTCGCTTTTTCCGCTTGTTTTTAGAAAATCGCGCCCGTTTATTTCTTCGGAACTCGCGCCCGTTTATTTCTTCGGAACTCGCGCCCGCTTATTTCTCGCTTCTTTGTCTCACTGCTTCGTAAACCGCGACGCCGCACGCAACGGAAGCGTTAAGCGAATTGACTTTACCGAACATAGGAATGGATAAAACGCCGTCGCATTTTTCCTTGGTAAGTCTTTTAACGCCGCTGTCCTCTCCGCCGATAACGAGCGCAAGCTTGCCCGTAAGGTTGGATTTATAAAGGTTTTCGCCGCCCGTTTCCGCGCAATATATCCAGTAGCCCGCGTCTTTAAGCTCGTCTATGGCGTTGTTTATATTAGTCACGCGCGCTACCTTGAAATGATTTAATGCGCCCGCGGAAATGCGCATAACGGTGTCGTTTACCGACGCGCTTCTGTCCTTCGAGATAACCAGCCCGTCCACGCCCGCACATTCGCAAACCCTTATGATGCTGCCGAGATTATGCGGATCTAAAATCTCATTCAGAATAACGATAAAGCCGTCCTTATCCGCCGCGCCTTCTATAAGCTCCGAAAGGTCAAAATACTTATAATCCGAAGTATACGCGATAAAGCCCTGACTTCTTTTACTCTCGCTCTCCTTATCTATAACGTATTTATCCACGAGAGAGACCTTTACCTTATGCGAACGCATAACGTTGATAAGGCGTTTGCTCGCCTCGTCTTTAAGGTCCTTCTGCACGAGTACCTTGTCTATTTCCTTATCCGTTTTGAGAAGCTCGTAAACGGCGTTTCTTCCTTCTACTTTCATTTTTATATATTCCTTTTAATCGGTTTTTCCTTCGTTAAGAAGCTTATCGAGCCTTTCCGTTTCGCCCGTGACGTACAGATAGCCGAGGAGCGCCTCGAAGCCCGTGGAAACGTTATATTCCGAAACGCTCGCGCTCTTCGCCCGCGTAGTCTTTTTGGCGTTTCTGCCGCGCTTAAAAACCCCGAGTTCCTCTTCGGTGAGAAGCGGCTCTATCCTTTTGAAAAACGCCGCCTGCGCCGTCGCCCGAACCTCCGCGGTTGCAAGCTTATTCAGCTCCCCCGCCTTTTTGTCCGAAGTAAATGTAAGCCGTTCCCTGACGAAAAGAGAATACACCGCGTCCCCTACGAACGCGAGAACGACGGGGCTTACGTTTATCGCCCTGCTTTTATCCATTTTTTCGCCGAGATGAAACAAACCTTTTCTCCTGTAAACATAACTCTTTATAGATAAGTATACAATATTTGCGCCGAAAAAACAAATAAAAACCGAACGAATTATCGCGGGCAAAAAATTTTCTGCTTTTACCGCAAATATCCGTTCGGCAAATTTCTTTATTCTTTTTATTTATGCGGTCGGTTATACCCCGAGTTTTTCGAGTATCGGCTTTATATCCTTTATCGGAAGTCCCATAACGTTCTCGAACTCGCCCGAATAGCTTTCTACGATGGGAAAACCGTCCTGAATACCGTACGCGCCCGCCTTGTCCATAGGCTTTCCGCTTGCGACGTATTCCTTTATCAGCTTTTCGGTCAGCGCGTTGAATTTCACGCGCGAAACGCTTTTATCGGAAATTTCGCCGCCGCGATAGCGAAGCGAATACCCCGTCACCACCTCGTGCGTTCTCGCGGAAAGGTATCGGAGCATTTCTTTCGCCTCTCTTTCGTCATTCGGCTTCCCTAAAATTTTGCCGTCGATAAACACCACGGTGTCCGCGCCGAGAACGACGCATTCCCGTTTTTCGCTCACCGTAAGCTTATCGAAAACGTCTTTCGCTTTGCCGAGCGCGTTTTCTTCCGCGGTGGCGGCGGGATCGCCCTTTTCCTCTACTTCCGAAAAGTCCGAGACTATCACCTTAAAATCGTAACCCGCGTTTTTCAGTATCTCTCTGCGACGGGGCGAATTGCTTGCAAGTATCAGCTTCATTCGTGTTCCTCTTACTCCTCTTCGTTCTCTTCTTTCGTAAGCTCCGCAACGTCGCCGAACGCAACCCGTGTTTTTACTACCTTTATATATCCGCACGCCTCGTTTTTTTCGGTAAGCTTGCCGCTCGTCGTAACGTATCTTTCGCCGTCGTAATATCTTATCTTAACTACGTCGCCCTTTTTAAGCCCGCGCATCACCGCGGAAAGGTTCTCCGCGCGCTCTTCCGAAAGCTCTTCTTTTTCGCAGGGCGGGCTTTCCTTTTCCTTTACCATTTTTTCGTACCCGCGAAGCGCGGCGAACGCGCCGAACTGTTTCGCCCGCTCCGAAACGGGCATTTTTTCGCGTTTTACGTTATTCACCGCCGTTATGCCCTCCTATCATTCTGTTTCTTTCCCGCCCCGTCGCCTTCGGCTCGAAGCTCGTCCCTTTAAGAATGGCGTTCTTGCCGAATTTCTGCTTTATGTCTATCACCGTTTTCTGCATAACGTTTTCTTTTTCGTCCTTTTCGGGAGTGGAAAACAGGTCGTACACCGTGTATTCGTTCGGAACGAGGTTGTTAAGCCCCACCGTGATTTTACGGATTTTTCTGGTTTCGGGAACGAATTTATCGTACAGCTCGGTAAATTTTTCCATAATCTTTTTATAAGACGAGGTGTATTCCGCAAGCTTTGCCGAGCCGCCCGCGGATTTTGCCGTTTTATCCGCAAACCCGACGTAAAAAGAAACCGAATTAGTTAAAAGCTCCTTTTCGGTAATTTCGAGAACCTGTCCGTAAACCATTTCTTTCAGAACGGTATAACCGTCCGCTCTTTCGTAGTCCGAAAAAAGTATCTGACTGTTGGATACCGAAGCCGATTTCGCCTTATAAGCCTTTATGTCCGCAATGGTACACGGCTCTATTCCGTTCGCGTGGTCTATAAGAAGCTCCGCGTTCACGCCGAATTCCTTATACAACAGCTCTTCGTTGCAATGCGCCACGCCGTACAGGTCGTATATGCCGTAAGAAGCGAGCCTTGCGGCTATCCCCGCGCCCACGTTCCACACGTCCGTTATCGGGCGATGACGCCAGATGGTCTTTTTAAACAGCTCTTCGTCGAGATAGCCCGTGAAATCGTCCGAATGTTTTGCGGTTATATCGAGCGCGACCTTTGCGAGAAAAAGGTTAGTCCCTATTCCGGAAGCGGCGCGTATGCCCGTTTGTCTGTACACCGCGTCGCGGAGCGTTTTGGAAAGCTCTTCGGGCGTTTTGCCGTACATTTTAAGGTAGTCGGTAAAATCGAAAAAGCACTCGTCCACCGAGTAAACGTGAATATCCTCGGGCGCGATATATTTGAGATATATCGAATAAATTTCCGCCGATTTCTGCATATAAAGCTTCATTCGCGGCTTTGCGATGATATATTTTATATTTTTCGGAATTTCGTACAATCTGCAACGGTTTTTAACGCCGAGCTTTTTCATCGCGGGGGTTACGGCAAGACAGATAGTGCCGTCGTTCCTTTCGGGATCGGCGACGACAAGATTCGTCGTAAACGGATCCAAGCCTCTGTCCGCGCACTCCGCGGAGGCGAAAAAGCTTTTAAGATCTATACAGGCGAATATCTTGTCCATACCTTATGCGGAAAAAAGGCGGCGAAAAAGCCGCCCTCTCCCGAAAACTCCGTTAAAATTTTATTTTTCTATCTGTACGGCGTCGTAGCCGGCTTCCGTTATCGCCGCGATAATCTTCGCGGGATCGGGTTCGCCTTTAATTTCCACTATCTTCTTTTTAAGATTCACCTTAACCTTTTTAACGCCTTCGACGGACTCCGCCGCCGCGGTCACCTTCGCTTCGCAATGCTTGCACATCATACCTTCTACTTTGAATTTCATATCTGCTCCCGTTTCGGCGTTTTCCGCCGCTTTTTTATATTTTCTTATTCTTAACGCGTTCAGAACCACGAACAACGAGCTTACGCTCATACACGCCGAAGCTATCATCGGCGAAAAATCGAAGCCGAGCGGCGCGAACGCTCCCGCCGCCACGGGGATAAACAGCACGTTATAAAAGAACGCCCAGAAAAGGTTGCCTTTTATTATGCCGTTCGCCTTTTTGCCGAGCCGTATCGCGTCCGTAAGCGACAAAACGTTGCCGCTCGCAAGCACCGCGTCCGAGCTTTCTATCGCAATATCCGTTCCCGTGCCTATCGCAACGCCTACGTCCGCCGTGGCAAGCGCGGGGCTGTCGTTTATTCCGTCGCCCACGAACGCCGTTTTATAGCCCGCGTCGTTATACTCTTTAACCGCGTCCGCCTTGCCCTCGGGAAGGACGGAAGCGCGATATTCCGCTATACCCGTTTTCTCCGCGATAAGCTTTGCCGCGCTTTCGTTGTCGCCCGTTATCATAACGGTCTTTATGCCGTCCGCGTTCAGAAGCTTTATCGCTTCCTTGCTGCCGTCTTTAAGCTCGTCGAACAGCGCGAGAACGGCGAGAACCTTTCCTTCGGAAGATAACGCGATCACCGTTTTTCCGTCGTACTTTTCCGCCTCTTCCGCCGCGAGAGGAACGAAGTTGCCGAGCGAATACTCTTTTCCGCCAACCTTGCCTTTAACGCCCTTGCCCACGACGTACTCGAAGTTCTCTGTTTCCGCATTGCCCTCTCCCGCAAAAGCTACGACCGCTTCCACAAGCGGGTGGTTGGAATTTCTTTCGAGCGACGAGATTATATTTTTAATTTCCTCGTCAGACTTATCCGAAAGGTTGTCGAAGTCGGTCACTTTGGGCTTACCCTCGGTGAGCGTCGCCGTCTTATCCAGAAGCACGCAGTTCACTTCCGCGATTTTCTGTATGGCTTCGGCGTTTTTGAAAAGCACTCCGACCGAAGCGGCTTTGCCCGTCACCGCCATAATCGCCACGGGGGTTGCAAGCCCCAGCGCACACGGGCAGGAAATCACGAGAACGCTTATCGCGTGGCGGAACGCGGGATAGGCTTCCTTCGTCGCGACGATCCATATAACGAAAGTGATTATCGCAAGCAGAGTTACTATCGGCACGAATACCGCCGAAATTTTATCGGCGATCTTCTGCACGGGAGCTTTACTCGTTCCCGCGTTTTTCACTATTTCTATAATGCTCGAAAACAGCGTGTCTTTGCCGACCTTTTCCGCTTTTACCTTTAAGTATCCGCTTCTGACTATACTGCCCGAAACGACTTTGCCGCCGACGGTTGCTTCTTCGGGCAAGCTTTCGCCCGTTATCGCGGACTTATCGACCGCGGCAAGCCCTTCCGTAACTACTCCGTCTATCGGCGCGTAGTCGCCCGCTTTCAGAAGAACCGTTTCGCCCTTTTCTATCTCGCCGACGAGTACCTGCGTTTCCTTGCCGTCTCTTATGACGGTTGCGATTTTAGGTATCATCGTGGAAAGCTTTTCTATTTCGCTACCCGTTTTCTTTTTTGAAATTTCTTCCAGCCACTTGCCGAGCGTGACCAAGGTCATAACCATTGCGGAAGCCTCGAAGAACGGGTGCGCGTCGTGCGCCTTCCCTTCAAACACCATAACCGTCAGCGCGACGCTGTATAAATACGCCGCCACCGAGCCGAGCGTTACGAGCGCGTCCATATTAGGCGAGCCGTTAAGTACAGACCGCACTCCGCTCGTGTAAAACTTGAAGTTTATCACGATTATAGCGAGCGCGAGAACCGCCTGAATTATGAAGTTTATTTTATGCTCGGGTACGGGCAGATTTACCATTCCGCCCATAGCAAAGTACATTAACGGGAGCAGAAACGCAAGCGATATGAAAAAGCGTTTTTTAAGCTTTTTAACGGTGTCGTCCTCTTTTTCTTCGCCGTATTCGCCTGCGGTGTAGCCGAGCTTTTCCACCGCGCCGATAATCGCCGCGTCGGAGGTAACGCTTTCGTCAAAGGTAACGTCCATAGACTTACCCATAAGCGAAACCGAAACCGAGGCTACGCCGTTTAATTTTTTCACGGCTTTTTCAATGCCCGCGGAACACGCAGAACAGGTCATTCCGCCGACCGAATATTTTTTGTCCGTCATAGTATCACCTATTTAGTATTTTAACACATATTGTTCCCGTTTACAAGAAAAAATTTCCGCAAGGACAGTTCCTGCGGAAATTTTTCGCTTTACTTTTGTTCGGGTTTTGATTTTTTCTGATTACAGCACCCGCAGCAAGACGAGCAATCGCACCCGCACGAGCTTTTACCTTTTTTCTTTCTTACCACAGCGGCTATTATCGTTCCGATAACTATCGCCGCCGCGGCTATACCAATAACCCATTCCATAAGTTTTTACTCCATATTCTCTCTGAATTTTTTATTGCGGAAATATATCAGGCAAAGCACGCCCGCGAGAGCCGCAACCCAGATGAATGCGGTCCACCACCAGCTGCCGATAGTGTATACCGCCGCGCCTACTATGTAAGAAGCAACGAGCCAGAAGAGAAGCGTCCAATGGTATCTCGACTTGTTCTGAATTTCGGATTTAGCAGTCGCAACCGCCGCAAAGCACGGGATAGTCGTCATATTGAAGGCTATGTACGCAAGGAGCGCGGGATTAGTAGCTTTTGCAACGATTATCATCGCGCGAACCGAACCGATACCGTCTTCCGCACCGATAACGAGGTTTTCGAGGATAGCAAGCTGATCTGCGCTGATAAGTCCCGCATATTCGCCGCCGTCCGCAAACTTACCCGCGGCAACCATTTTCAGTATGCACGCGCCGATAGTAGCGAACATTGCGATAACGTTTTCTTTCGCGATAAGACCTGCGATGATACCTACAACGAACACCCAACCGAATACGCCGAGCTGGCTGCCGAAGCCGAGCGGGGTGAATATAGGCTGAACGAGCGAAGCGAGGTTTGCAAGGATACTTTGGTTAATTTCTTCGTCCGCAAGGAGATTCCATGTGAACGAGAAGTGAGTGAGTACCCAGATAACGATCGTGGAAGCAAGGATTATGGTGAACGCTTTCTTTACGAAGTGTTTTACCTTATCCCAAAGGTGAATCATAAGGTTCTTGAACTGCGGCGCGTGGTACGCGGGAAGCTCCATTATGAACGGAGGCGTTTCACCCTTTAAGGTAGTGCCTCTCATTATGATTACCGAAAGAATCGCCGCAACTATACCGAGCAGGTACATACCGTAGGTAATGAGGTCTGCGTTGGTACTCGTTCCCCATACTATCGCGCCCGCAACAGCGGTAAGGATAGGCAGCTTCGCGCCGCAGGAGAAGAACGGAATTACTCTGACCGTAGCGGTTCGTTCTTTATCGTCCGCCAGCGTTCTCGTGTTAATCATTGCCGGAACGGAACAGCCGAAGCCCATTATCATAGGCATAAACGCTCTGCCGGAAAGACCGAATTTTCTGAACATTCTGTCGAGAATGAACGCGATACGAGCCATATATCCGGAGTCTTCCAGAATCGAGAAGAACAGGAACAGTACGAGTATCGGGGGCAGGAAGGAAAGCACTGCCGCAAGACCTTCTATAACGCCGCTGTTGATAAAGCCTTTCGCCCAGTCGGCCATTTGACTGCCGTCAACCGCGCCCGTTATCCAGCCGGTAATTTCGCCGACTATCATATCGTTCCAGATGTTGTTTACTATAACGCCCGGCGAGAATACCGTGCCGTCGTAGAAGCAGGCAAGCCATCTCGCGCCGTAGGTAAGTACGGGGATTTTGCTGCCGAGACGTCCGTCTTCGTCCGCAAAGTATTCTTCTTCCTCATAGGTATAGGTGCCGTTGCCGTTATCGACAACGCCTTCCGTGGAAGTGGTAATGTATTTGCCGTTTTCGTCCGCGACGTATTCGAGTATGAACGCGTCGTTTTCGTCCGTTTCGTAAACTATGTTTCCGTCCTTATCGTGTTCGAGGAATGATTCGTTGTCCGAAAGAGAAGGCATCCATGCCTGATCGTCGTTAAACCCGTTAAGGAAGAACAGGTTTTCGCTGAACGTTAAGTGGAATATCGCGAAAAGTATCACGAGGAATATCGGAATACCCCAAACCTTATGCGTTAAAACCTTATCCGCTTTATCAGACTTTGACATCGCGAATTTTTCTTTCTCTTTTCTGCTTAAAACCGGAGCGAACTTTTTGGATATGTATTTATATCTCGCGTCCGCAACGAGAGCCTCGAAGTCGTCGCCGAAAACCTCGTCGTTAAAGGTTTTCTTGAACTCCTGCACCATCGGAACGGTTTCTTTATGCGCTTTCGCTTCGATTTCGTCCATTTCCACAAGCTTTATCGCGTGGAACAAGGGGTTTTCTACGCCCTGCCCCGCAAGAGCTATGCGTACGTCGCCGATTAAATGGGTAAGCGCGGAATCCTCTAAAACTGTTACGCCCTTTCTCGGGGTTTTGCTCGCTTCGTAAGCGCGCTTCATCAGCTCGTCGAGACCTTTTTCTTTAAGAGCGGAAATTTTTACGACGGGAAGTCCGAGTCTCTTTTCAAGCTCTTTCTCGTCGATTTTGTCGCCCGCCTTTTCTACCGCGTCCATCATGTTGAGCGCGATGATTACGGGAACGTCTATTTCCATAATCTGCGTAGTGAGATAAAGGTTACGCTCTAAGTTCGTCGCGTCTACGATATTGATTACGCAGTCGGGTTTTTCGTCGAGTATGTAATTTCTCGCGATAACCTCTTCGGGAGTGTACGGCGATAACGAATAGATACCGGGAAGGTCTACTATGTTAATCGGTTCGGCGCATTTTTTATAAACGCCGTCGCGCTTATCGACCGTTACGCCCGGCCAGTTGCCGACGTGCGCGGTAGAACCCGTAAGGTTGTTGAACAGCGTGGTTTTACCGCAGTTAGGGTTACCCGCCAAAGCAAATCTTTTCATCAGGCTTTCACCTCCATCGTCACGCAAGCGGCTTCCGTTTTACGAAGCGTAAGCTCGTAGCCTCTGATCGTCACTTCGATAGGATCGCCGAGCGGAGCTTTTTTGCGTAAAAAGATTTCCGCGCCGTTCGTTATGCCCATATCGAACAAACGTCTTTTGATTTTTCCTTCACCGCCGACGGCTTTTACGATGCCGCTCTCGCCGATTCGGAATTCATCGAGTGTTTTTTGCATTTTTCGGTTCTCTCCTTATATAAATTTATAATGATAACTGAATTTAAACTTTCCGCGATCCGTTTTCCGTTCCGCTTATCCGCGAAAATTTATTTGCGGCGACTTACGCTACAAAAATTTTGGTCGCAAGCTCGCGATCGAGGGCGATTCTGCCGTCCTTTATCTTGCAGATAACGCTACCCGCCGCGGCGAGAACGGTTATTTCGCCGTTCACCACTATCCCGAGACTTTCAAGATGCTTTTTCGTCTTGTCGTCCGCAAGTATTTTCACTATTTTAAGTTCTTTATTCGTCGGTGCTATAACTATCGGCATAACCTTCGCCTCCGTAAAATCAAATATGAAACTTCTTTCATTTTTAACGCTATCATATTATCACTAATATTCTGCGTTGTCAACTAAAATGTGAAAGTTTTTTCATTTTTTTAAAAATTTTTCTTGCTTTTTTTTCTGCGATATTGTAAAATATAGGTACTATGAAAAACGGGATACGTCAGCCGCGGCAGGAGCGGTCTATCGAAAAGAAAAAAAGAATAGTGGAAGCGGGCTACGAGCTGTTTTCGGAAGTCGGGTATTACGGCACGAACACGGCGGAAATCGCAAAACGCGCCGGCGTTTCCACGGGCATAGTGTACGGATATTTCAAGGATAAAAAGGACATACTTATCTGCGTTCTTGATATTTATCTGAACGAAGTTTACGATCCTGTTTCGGAATTATTCGATAAGCTTGTCTCTCCCGTAGATTATAAAAAAATCGTGCCGGAAGTGCTTGCCGCAACGATAAAAATGCACAAAAAGAAATACAAGATACACGAAGCTTTACATTCTCTTGCGGGTTCGGACGCGGAAGTAAACGCGGCGTTTATCGCGCTCGAAGATAAGCTCACCACCCGCATATACGAAAGACTTGCAAGCCTTGGGGAAAGCACGGAATATCTTAAAGAGAAGATACATTTCGCGATGGGAACGATACAGGATTACAGTCACGAATACGTTTTCGATAAACACGATTATATCGACTACGCCGCGCTGGAAAGAATGGTCGTCACCGCGATTACGCACCTTTTTCAAAGAGGTTAAACAGATTATACCGGAAGGCGAAAGCGCCCGCAAATTTGCGGGCGTATTTATTTTTTTATTTTTATATCTCTCGCATAAGATAGTTTTCAAAAATTTTATCTATTTCGTCGTTAATGTTCGCCTTTAACTGCTTTTTCATCATATCAAACATCGTACGAGGAAGCTTCGACGCTATTTGCGCCGTCACTTTCGGCACGGAAAGACGTAACGCCTCCGCTTCTTCCTCCGAAATCGACTTTTTTCCATCAGCGGAAATTTTCTTCGCCGTATCTATAAAAGAATCGACGTCTAATTTTCCTTTTCTGCCCGTTGTAGCATAGTGCGGCTTTTTGCCTAAATATTTTATCGCGATTATATCTTCTATAAGAGCGTCCTTTCTCATCGACGTTGGGCTTTTTACTCCTACGTCCTTACCAATCACTCTCAAAATAAAAAGCGACTTCGCTTTAAGCTCCTCTTTTTCCCGTTGCATTTGTTCTAACAGCTTCTCTTCTTTTTCCATATGTTCCTCACTTTTTGGTAATAATAAAACGCCGCTCCTTGCGAAGCGACGTTTTGTAGAATGTGTTTCGCAAATTGCAAAACCAATAGTCACCTTTTATTTCGTTCCGATATTCAAGGACATATTGAATGCGAAAAAACATATCTACCGTATGGGTAAATATGCCCTTAAAAAAGGAACTTAAACATTTATTATTATGTGATTATTAGTTTTGCGATATTAGTATAACATTTGTATGATTTTTAGTCAAGGGTTTACCGTTGTAGACTAAAAAATAAAACGCCGCTCCTTGCGAAGCGACGTTTTGTAGAATGTGTTTCGCAAATTGCAAAACCAATACACTCTTATTACCATAGGTACGCCAAAGTCATATTGAATGCGAAAAACATATCTACCATATAGGTAAATATGACTTTGGTATTTAAAAAATATACCTGTAAAAATAAGAATGTGATTAGTTTTGCGAAATAAGTATAGCACTTGTGAAAAAATAAGTCAACAATTTTCAAAAATGGCGCACTATTTTATAAATTATAAATTCACACACAGTTACAAACTGTATGCATTCTTCTTTTTATGCTTATAAACCGTACGCAAGAATATTTGTACGGCTGTTTTAAGGTACAAAACGCCTGTATCGCCGATTTTCGGCGATACAGGCGTTCTTATTAGCTTTAATTTTTTATTCAGCTCTTTGCCCTCTCAAATAGCCGCGTCGTCAATAAAAACTTCGCCTTTTCGTAAAGACGCGCATTTCCGAGGTTCGCTTATTCCAAAGCTTTCTTTTCGGTTTTTATTTCTTTCCGAAAAGCTTTCTCATAAAGGGCGGCAAGCTGCTCTTCGTTTCTTCCGTATGCGCGGGAGCTGCGGGAGCGGCTTCTCTCGATTCTGCCTTGGGGTATACGGGCGCTTGCGGCGCGCTTACCGGCGCGGAGACGCTCGCGGTTCTCTGCATACCGTTCATATCGAGAGTTACTCTCTCGTGTTTATCTTCGTTTTCGAGTTCGCGAAGAAGCGGCGGCACGTTGCTTTCCGCTCTGCCGTTATTAAAGCTGATGGTAGGTCTGACGACGGGTCTTGCCTGCGGTTTGGGTTCGGGCTTTTTTTCCTCTGCCTTCGCTTCCGGTTCTTCGTTCGATTCCGAGCAGAAGCCCGTCGCGATTACCGTTATCTTAACTTCGTCTACCATAGTTTCGTCAAGCGTAGTACCGAAAATTATATTCGCGGAAGCGTCTATGATGCCCTGAACGAGGGTTGCCGCTTCGTTGACTTCGTTAAGCATAAGGTCTTTGCCGCCGGTAACGTTAAGTATGACGGAACGCGCGCCTTCGATGGTCGTTTCGAGAAGCGGGCTGGAAACTGCTTGTCTCACCGCTTCGATAATTCTGTTTTCGCCTTTCGCTCTGCCTACGCCCATATGCGCAAGTCCCTGATTCCTCATAACGGTGTTGACGTCCGCGAAGTCGAGGTTGATGAGAGACGGCGTAGCGATAAGGTCAACTATGCCTACGATACCTTGTTTTAACATATCGTCCGCTACCTTGAACGCGTCGAGCATACCGATCTGCGCGGGTAAAAACTGCAAAAGCTTGTCGTTAGGAATGATTACGAGCGTATCGACGTATTTTTTAAGATTTGCGATACCTTTGTTGGCGTTTTCGCCTCTGACTCTGCCTTCAAAAGAGAAGGGCTTGGTTACAACGGCAACGGTTAAAATATCCATTTCGCGCGCGATTCTCGCTATAACGGAAGCCGCGCCCGTACCCGTACCGCCGCCCATACCCGCGGCTATGAAAAGAAGATCCGTTCCTTCGAGGAGCGAAGCTAT
The DNA here is from genome assembly GCA_934271275.1 of uncultured Clostridia bacterium. Lineage (GTDB taxonomy): Bacteria > Bacillota > Clostridia > Christensenellales > Borkfalkiaceae > UBA1259. The sequence continues at coordinate 43,335 of CAKQRD010000006.1, forward strand.
TTCGTCCTTACTCTCTTCCGCAGCCGCTTCGCCCACGTTGGGATCGCTGCCCGCGCCGAGTCCTTTGGTAAGCCTTTCGCCTATCTGAATACATCTTTCCGCTTTGGAAAGAAGAAGAGCCTGATTATCGGTGTTGACCGCCATAAATTCCGCGCTCGTAACGTTCGATTCTATCATACTGTTGATCGCGTTACAACCGCCGCCGCCTACGCCGAGAACTCTGATTACCGCAGAGCTTACCTTAAAGTTATCTTGTCCGTACATTTTTTTGTCCTCCTGTGGAAGTAAAAACCTTTCCGATTTCTTTTTTTATTTTTTTATTTTTAGGTTTTTGTCTGAATTGAATTGTTTTTTTGCGGGCTAAGCAAGCGTTTTTGCCGCGTCGCCGCCGCATCTTGTCACGTTGCGTCGCGTTATCCGCCGCATTTTTATCACGTTATTCGTCGCGTTTTTGCGCGCATTTTCCGCGTCTCGCCCGAGCTTTCTTCGTTATTCCGCTTTCGCTCGTTCGTATTTTTGCGCCGTCCCCGTTTCGCCGCCCCTTTATTCCCGAAAATCATTGCCGATTTTCTATCCCAAAGTCAAGTCGAGAAGAGAATATAAAGAAGCTTCTTCTGGTTTACCCGACAACGGAATTTTGGGAGCGAGAGTTTCTATAACGCAACCGAGCCTTCCCGAAACGAATTCCTTCGCGCCGCGGATATGCGTTATTCCGCCGCCCGTGAGAGATATGGAAACGTATTCCGGAATGACGTAGCCGGAGTTGTCCACCGCGTCGGTAACCATTTCGCAAAGGTCGTCGAGACTTATCTTTATAGTTTCTCGCACCTTTTCCGCGTTGTAATATTCGCCCGCGCCGACGTTCACGAGGTCGTTGTTGCCGCCCACCGTAAATCTGCTTAAATTCACCTTACGCTTGACCGCTTCCGCAACGTCGTAGCCGACGCCGAGGTTACGCATCAAAAGCGCGGTTATATACCCGCCGCCGTATCCGAACGAATACTGATACAGAATTCCGTCGCCCTGAATGAGCGAAAACGTCGAAGTTATATGCCCCACGTCCAGAATTACCGCTACGCGGTCGCGCGTTTCGGGTTCTAAAAGATACATCGCCTCCGCAAGCGCGGAAGAAACGAACTCGCAACTTTCCACGCCGACGGCGCGGAGAGCAGGTCTCACCGTCTCTATAAAATACTTGTCGCAGGTGATGAACGACAGCCTTCCTTTAAGTATTTCGCTGTATTCGCCTATCGGATTATTCAGTCTTCTGTAATCGTCCAGCTCGAATATCACAGCCGAGCGGTTTATAAGTACCTTCCGAGCGGAAGAAAGAACGAACGCCGCGTCGAAAAGCGCGTCCACGTCTTTATCGTCTATCTTCTTCTTTTTCGGGAAGGAAATCTGACTGTCTTTAATCGTCACCGAGGTAAATTCCCCCGGCACGCCGACGTACACCGTAAGGTCTTCCGAAGAAGAATTTCTTATAAATTCTCCGCAATCGTGAAGAATCCCTTTGAGCGCGTCGGTATCGAAAAATTCGCCGTCCGCAAACCCGTCGTATAAAAAGTCTTTTCTTGCCTTTATCACGAAGGTTTTGTTTATGCCGCGCTCGCCGACGACCGCCGTAATTTTTGAAGAGCCGAAGTCTAAAACGGCTACCTGTCTTTTTTTCATCGCGCTCACCGTTTAATCCTTTCTTATCCACGTCGCCGTAATTTCGCCGTCGTCCGCAAGAACCACTATTATTTCCGAAAAGGTTTTATAATAGTCTATCGTATGCTCGTCGTAAACCTCTACGGCTTTTTTCATCTTGTCCACGGCGCGCGTTTCGGGATCGGACGCGATTATTTTTACGCCCGTATACGTCGAAAACACCGCGTCTTTCAGTATTTTTTCACTACTGTCCGTTATCGAAATTTCTTTGATAAGGTCGGTTAAATTCGCAGAACGCGCCATTTTTATGACCGAATAAAGCAGGTCGTCGCAAGAGGTTTTTATAAGCTCGCCCGCGTTTTCCGTGTAAACCTCGGTTTCGATTTTCTCCTCTTCGCGGGAAGAAATCGTGAGCTTGATTTTATCTCTTTCGTAGGAAAGCTCGCCGCTTACTATCTCTAAAACGAAGCCCGTTTCGTCGAGGCAAAAGGTCTTTTTTCCGTCGAAAAATCTATAAACCTCGCGCCGTTCTTCCACCGAAACTTTAAGCAGATTCGGGTAATTTTTCTTTACCTTAGACACCTTGAAACGTGGATAAGCCGCAAGCTGCTCTTCCGCTTCTTTTTCGTTTAAGAACAACAGGCTTTTGCCCTTCAATCCTTCCAGAGCTTCGGTCGCGGCTTTTTCTTCCGCCACGCCGAACGCGGAGTAACTTATTTCCACTTCTTTAACGTTGAACAAAAGCACGAGCGAGCAAACGAGCGCGACAAAAAACGCCGCCGCTATAAGTATCGCGTAAATTTTTCCGTGCTTCATCAGTAGTTCTACCGTCCGTAATCGTTGTCGTTTTTTCTTTATGGGAGCGCCCGATTTCTCGGGCTTGTCCTTTCTTTCGGGAAAACGTTTTGTCTTTCCCCTTTTTTTCGGAAAACGCTTTCTTCCCTCTCGCTTCGGGAAAAGTTTTTTTCCGTCCCGCGCGGGCGCGCCCGCGCACATCCGAAACGCACGCGCCCGCGCGCGTGGGTTTTTGCAATTTTTCGGCTTTTACACCGCCGTACGCCACGCCCGTTTACGTTCCGCGTTATCTTCTCGCCGAGCGAAAGCTATTCAGCCTTTATATCCGCGCCGAGCGACGAAAGCTTTTCTACGAAATTCGCGTAGCCGCGCTCTATAAAACGCACGTCCTTCACGACCGTTTTGCCTTCCGCGATAAGCCCCGCGATAACGAGAGCCGCGCCGCAACGCAAGTCGTGCGAGCCGACCGTCGCGCCGAAAAGTCTGCCCCTTCCGTTCACGATAGCCGTGCCGCCCTTTACCGAAATATCCGCACCCATTTTTTTAAGCTCCGCCGCATGCGAAAACCTTGCGGGGAACACTTCGTCCTTTATGACCGAATTGCCGAGAGACGCCGCGGCAAGCACGGTCATCTGCGGTTGCAGGTCCGTCGGGAAATTCGGGTACGGACCGGTGGTCAGCGCGAAGGGTTTCTTCGGTTTTCCCGATTTTAGATATATTATATCATTTTTTATTTTGATTTTACAACTATTCTCGCAAAGTTTAACGAGCAAAGAGTAAATATTTTCCGCTTTTATACCGGAAATTTCCATTTCTCCGCCCGCGCTAGCCGTTAGAACGAGAAAAGTTCCCGCTTCTATCCTGTCGAAACCGAGTTTTACTCTGCCGCCTTTAAGCTCTTTTACCCCTTCGATTTCCACGGTGTCGCCGCCGAAGCCCGAAATTTTTGCGCCGAAAGCGTTGAGAGCCGCCGCGAGATCTGCTATTTCGGGTTCTCTCGCCGCGCCGAAAATACGCGTTCTGCCGCTTGCGGTCGCCGCCGCGAGCATAACGTTTTCGGTCGCGCCGACGGAAGGGTACGGAAGATATATATCCGCGCCGACGAGATTTTCCGCCGAAACGATTATTTCGTCGCCGAGAACGGTCACCGTCGCGCCCATTTTTTCAAACGCGGAAAGGTGCATATCGATAGGTCTTGCGCCTATCTCGCAGCCGCCGGGGAAAAAGACGCGCGCCTTTCTTTCTCGTGAAAGGAGCGCGCCGAGCGTAAGCACGGATGTCCGCGTTTTTTCGCATAATTCCCTCGACACGCTGCACGAATAAAGCGTTTCGGGGCGTATTTCAAGGACGTTTTCTCCGTAGAAAACCTCTGCCCCGAGCGATTTCGCTATTTCGTACATATTTCTCACGTCCGAAATATCGGGGCAATTTTCTATAACGACCGAGCCTTTGCAGGATATTGCCGCGGCGATTACGGGAAGCGCGGAATTTTTCGCGCCTTCCGCTTTTATCGAGCCGCTTATAGGTCTGCCGCCTTTTATAACGTATCTGTCCATTTCGCCTCCCGAAAACGCTGATACGATATTTTATGAAAGGCGCGGCTAAAAGGTTAAAGAACCGCTTTTAGACACGTTATACACTATCCCCATTTCCGCCATAAAAATTATAATCGAAGTGTTTCCGCTGGACACGAGCGGCATAGAAAGCCCCGTCGGCGGTATACTGCCCGTAACGACGAGAACGTTCACTATCGCCTGTATCCCGAAAATCATGGTAACGCCGAGCGCGAGCATAAATCCGAACTGATTTTTTGCCCGTCTCGCGGCGCGTATTCCGCGGAAAACTATGAACGCGACGAGCGCGAAAAACGCCGCAAGTCCTATAAAGCCTATTTCTTCGCCTATCACGGAGATTATGAAATCCGATTCCGCAAACGGAAGAAAGGCGTATTTTTGCCGCGAACGAAACAGCCCCACGCCGAACCACCCGCCCGAACCCAAGGCGTATAAGGATTGCAGCAGCTGATACCCCTCGCCCTTCGGATCTGACCACGGATTAAGAAACGCCGTGAACCGACGAAGCCTGTACGGCTCGGAAATCATAAGCGCAACCCCCGCGAGGACTGCGGGAATTATCAGATATATAAAATGCTTTATCCTCATTCCCGCGGCGAAAAGCATAGTGAAAAGAAGGAGCGCGACGCACACCGTTATGCTCATGTTCGGCTCTAAAATAATGAGCAGGCACAGTATCAGCCCGTAACCGAGAACGGGGAGTATGCCGAGAAAGCTTTTCGCCCTTTCGGGGTGAGAAGAAAAGTAGCTTGCGGAAAAAAGTATCAGCGAAAGCTTTGCTATTTCGGAAGGTTGGAGAGTGAACGCGCCGAGTCCTATCCAACGCTTCGCGCCGTAATTTTCCACCCCGATTTTCGGCACGAACACTAAAAGCAGCAGCACTACCGAAATTATCGCGAGCGGAACGGAAAATTTTTTAAGCTTTTCGTAATCGAAAAAACAGGTGAAAAGCATAGCCGCGCCGCCGAGCGCAACCCCTATCGCCTGTTTTTTGACGAAATAAAAGGAATCGCCGTAGGTCTTCTGCGCCGAATAACTGCTTGCGGAATATATGAAAACCGTTCCTATAACCGCAAGAAGGCATACCGCGATAACGAGAAATATATCCCCTTTCGCGCGTTTTTCTCTTTTATTCGATTTTGCCTTATTTGCCGCGTTTGCCGCATTTGCCGCGAGCGTATTTTTCAGGCTCGCGGGCATTCTGCTTCCTCTTTTTTATCGGAGTTTTCTCCGTCGGTTTTCGTTTCCGCTTTTTCTTCGGGTTTCTCCTCCGCCGTTTCGTTTGATTTCGCCTTTTCTTCGGCAGATTTTTCAAGCCTTCCGCAAAGCTCTTTCACCTCTTTTTTGAAAACCTCTCCCCGCTCTTCGTAAGAGGAAAATTCGTCGAAGCTCGCGCAGGCGGGGCTTAATAACACCGCGTCGCCGCCGCCCGCAAGCATTGCGGCGATTCCCACCGCCGAGCGGAAATCGGCGGTCACCGTCACGTCGGTAAAGCCCGCGTTTCTTGCCGCCTCGAACATAGAAAACCGCGAAGCCCCCGTAATGACCGCGTGCTTAACGGGCGAAGCTTTCATCGCGGCAAACAGCGATTCGTACTTTTCGCCTTTTTCGCTCCCGCCGAGAATGACCACCGTCGGCGCGGTCATCGCGCGCATCGCCGTAACCGCGCTTGCGGTGTTAGTCGATTTGCTGTCGTCGTAATACTTCACGCCTCCGACCTCCGCGATAAGCTCCACCCTGTGCGGCACGCCCCTGAACCCGCCGAGCGCGCGGGCAATCGTCTCCGTATTTATTCCCGCAAGCTTTGCCGCCGCTATCGCGAACAGCGCGTCGTATTCGTTATGCTCGCCGAGAAGGGGAAACTCCGCCCGTTCCATAATCTTTTCGCCGTAAAAATAAAACGCCCCGCCGAAAGAATAAGCGCCCGCAACCCGCTCTTTCACGGAGACTCGCACGACCTTCGCCCGCAAGCCTTCCTCGAAGGAACGCACCGTTTCGTCGTCGTAATTTAGAACGGCGTATTCGCTTTCTTTAAGATTTTTCAGAATCCGTCTTTTTAAGTAGATATAATTTTCCATAGTATAGTGACGGGTGAGGTGGTCGGGCGAAATATTAGTCACGCAGGCGATATGCGGCTTGAAATCCGAAACGCTTTCCAGCTGAAAGCTCGAAACCTCCGCCACGCACACCGTTTTGCAGTCTATTTGCTCCGCGCGCGAAGAAACGGGTACGCCAACGTTTCCGAGAAGCTCGCTTTTCTCGCCCGCTTCGTCTAAAATCGCCTTTATCAGCGACACGGTGGTAGTTTTGCCGTTAGTTCCCGTCACCGCGATAATCGGCGGCATAAGACACTCGAACCCGAATTCGAGTTCGCCGACGATACGCTTCCCCGCAGACTTGAACGCCACGGCTATTTCGTGATTTATCGGAACGCCGGGGCTTATCACGAGGACGTCCGATTTTTCTATAAATTCTTCCGCCCGCTCGCGCGTTACCCGCACCGCCCCGCGCGCAGTCAGTTCCGCAATCGCCGCCGCGATTTTCGGGCTGTCGAGTTCCTCGTAAATACAGCATTTCCCGCCGCGGCTTAATATAAAGCTTGCCGCCGCATAGCCGCTTTTAGACACGCCGAGTACGAAAAAGCTTTGGGTTTTAAGGTACATTTTTCCCTCCTTACTTACGGCTTAAAAACGAACGAAAAAGAAAAAGCCGCCGCGGATTTACCGCTCGGCGACTCGTAGGTCTTTTCGCGCTTTCATTCCGTCACAAATAGAATATGACGGAGAGCGCACCCGTTATGCAGGTTATAAGAAAGTAGCAATAAGATATTCGGCTTTCCGAATACCCCTTTTCTTGAAAATGATGATGAAGAGGAGCCATCAGGAACACGCGCCGCCGCGTTCTTTTAAAGTGCAGTACCTGAATTATTACCGAAACCGAAGAAGCGACGAACGCCGCGCCTATTATCGGCACGAACAGCGAGTTACCCGAAAAAACGCTTATCGCTCCGATAAATCCGCCGAGCGACAGCGAACCCGAATCGCCCATAAAAACCTTTGCGGGCGGCACGTTGAATATAAGAAACCCAGCAATCGCCCCGACGAGCGAAACCGAAAGAAGCTGCAAGCCCCTCCCTTCCGTCTGCCCCGCGAAAATATCGCCGAACCCGCTTTCTATACCGATAAGCGCGGCTATGAAAATAAGATACGCCGAGGACGTGCCTCCCGCAAGCGAGTCGAGACCGTCCGTAAGATTAACGCTGTTCGTTATCGCCACGAATATGAACGCCGCAAGCGGCACCGAAAACACGCCGAGCCGAACAGTACCCTTATAAAACGGGATATACGCGGAGGTCAGCCCGTTTTTATACACGAACAGTCCCGCGACGAGCGCGATGCCCGTCTGAAATATTATCTTCTGATACGCTTTAAGCCCCTCGTTTTTACGGAACTTTATTTTCAGAAAATCGTCCAGAAAACCCACCGCGAGAAAGGCAAGTCCTATCGCGAGCGAGACCGTAGCCGTGCGCGAACCCGCCCCGCCGAACGCGAAAAACGCTATCGCCGCCGCGGGAATAAAAAACAGCCCGCCCATAGTCGGCGTTCCGTTTTTGCTTTCGTGTTCTTTAACGTAACCGAGTACGGGTTGTCCCGCTTTCACCCTTCTTAAAATCGGCAGCGCTATTCTTCCCAGCCCCGCCGACAAAACGAGCGAACACAGTCCCGAGATAACCAAAGTTTTCACGCTTACTCCTCAGAAAGCCCGCATGCGAGCAGTTCTTCTACGGTATCTTTGTCATTATACGGGCGTTTTATACCGAAAACTTCCTGATACCTTTCCGCGCCCTTGCCCGCGATAAGCACCACGTCGCCCGTTTTCGCCATATTCAGCGCGTAAGCTATCGCTTCCTCCCGCCGCTCGACTATGACGTAGCTTTTACTTTCGGTCAAAACCCCTTTTTCTATTTCCCAGATTATGTCCATAGGCTCTTCGTAGCGCGGATTATCGCTCGTTATCACGGTGAAATCCGCGTATTTCCCGCTGATTTCGCCCATAATCCGCCGCTTTTTCTCGTCTCTGTTCCCGCCGCACCCGAACACGCAGATAAGTCGTTTTTTAGCGACTCCGCGCAGTGCGGAGAGCGCGTTTTTAAGCCCGTCGGGGGTATGCGCGTAGTCTATGTACACCGAAAATCTGCCCGAATACGCGTTTTCGAGCCTGCCCTCAACGCCCTTTAACTGATACAGTCCTTCCGCAACCTTATCGGTGGAAACGCCGAGAAGCGCGCACGCCGTCGCCGCCGCGAGCGCGTTGTACACGTTGAATTTCCCGATAAGCGCGAGCCGCACTCTGTACACCCTGTCGAAAAGATTGAGAACGAAGCTCGTTTCCTCGTCCTCTTCTTTAATATCTATCGCGAAAACGTCCGCGGGATTGTCTATTCCGTAAAACAGAGTGCGCCCGTTAATATTCGCAATTTCTCTGCCCGTCTCGTCGTCGCTGTTGGAAACGACGTATTTGCACTCGTTGTTCCTGAAAAAATCGAGCTTCGCCTTTTTATAGCTTTCCATATCCCCGAAAAAGTCGAGGTGGTCCTGCGTTAAATTAGTGAAAACCGCCGCCTCGAACTTTAATCCGAACGTCTTGCGCAGATACGCCGCGTGCGCGGAAACCTCCATAACCACCGTTTCCACCCCCGCGCGTTCCATTTCCGCGAAAATCTTGTATAGCACGAGCGGGTCGGGCGTGGTGAGCGACGGAGGCAAAAATTTCCCCGCGTAAAAAGTGCCGAGCGTGCCGATAAGCCCGCACTTTACCCCCGCGTTCATCAGCACCGAAGTGATAAAATGCGTAGTGGTCGTTTTGCCGTTCGTACCCGTCACCGCCACAAGCCGCAGACTCTTTTCGGGGTTGCCGTAAAAGTTAGAAGCTATTAAACTCATCGCCGCGCGAGAATCCTTTACGATTGCCTGCGGCACGGAAACGTCGAGCCGCCTTTCGCAGACTATTGCCGCCGCGCCGTATTTTTCCGCCTGCGCCGCAAACCTGTGCCCGTCTTTTTCTCCGCCGTTTATGCAGATGAAAAGGCTTCCTTCGCCTACCGAATTGCTGTCCGCAGTCACGTCTTTTACGTCAGTAGTCTCGTCGCCCTCTATTATCGCGCCCGTTCCCTTCAAAAGTTTTTTCAGCTCCATATTCTCCCCCGTTTTCATATATTTTTTCTTTCAGTCCGTTTTGCCCGAGCTTATTGCCGTTTTCAATCAGTCGGCGGCACGGGCATATTTTTCAGCCTTATAATTCCCTCGAACACCTTTTTCGCGTACGGCGCGGCGACCGTGCTTCCGTAATAGCTACCCTGCGGTTCGTCCACTATAACGAGCGCGAGGTATTTCGGATCGTTTGCGGGGAAAAAACCGACGAACGAAGAAACGTATTTCCCGACCGCGATTTTTCCGTTTTCGTATTTTTGCGCCGTACCCGTTTTTCCGCCGACACGGTAATTCTCTATATACGCGTGCTTGCCCGAACCGTCTTTTACCACGCTTTCGAGCATAGAGGCGAGTATTTCGGAAGCCTTTTCGCTTATCGCCCGACCTTTGTTTTTCGGCGAAATCCGTTCCGCCACGACTCCGTTATCCGCGTAAATCTCTTCTACGAGATAGGGCGTATAATAATTGCCGCCGTTTATCGCCGCCGCGGTCGCCGCCGCAAGCTGAATACCCGTCACTGCAATCGTCTGCCCGAAAGCTATTCTCGCAAGGTCCACGTTATGCACCGCCGAAACGGGCAGAACCATTCCCTGCGCCTCGCCGCCGAAGTCCACCCCCGTCGCCTTTCCGTAGCCGAAGGCTTCTATATATTTATACATAGTCTCCTTGCCGAGCGCCATTGCTATATCGACGAAAATCGGGTTACAGCTGTTGTTCAAAGCCCCCGCGAGATTCAGCGCGGAGTGTTTGCCGTTCGCGTGATTGCTCCAACACTTCACCTTCTGCCCGTCAACGTAACGATAGCGGGAAGAGTTGAATATGTGCGAGGCGGAAAACGCCGCTTTGTTGCCCGAAAGGTATTCCTCTATATTCGCCGCCGCCGTCAGAACCTTGAACGTCGAACCCGGCTCGTAAGAGTCGCTTATAAGTCCGTTTCTTGCGAGAGAATTAAGTAGCGGCACGTCGTCTCGCGGAATATTTCCGAGATCGAGCGACGGCTTTACGCAAAGCGCGCGTATCGCCCCCGTCTGCGGATCGAGTACGAGCATTTCGGCGGATTTGGCGGAATGAAGCTCTATCGCTTCGTCCATAGCCTCCTCGCAAAGCGCCTGCACCTCGTAATCTATCGTCAGTTTAAGATTCAGCCCGTCCGTCGCGGGGATATAAGAAGCTTTGCCGCCTTCTATCTCCACCCCGACTATGTCCGTTTCGTAAAGAATTTCGCCGTTAAGTCCCGAAAGGTATTTGTCGTAATAAAGTTCGAGTCCCGCCTGACCTTTGCCGTCGGTGGAGGTAAAGCCCAGAACCGAAGAAAGAAGCGCGCCGTAAGGATATACGCGGGAATTGTCCCTCGAATAATACACGCCCGAAAAACCGTAAGAAATAAGCTTATCTATTTTAGCTTTTTCCACCTGCTTTTTTATAGTAACCTCGCCCGATTTGGTGTTATCGAGCTTGTTTACGATGAAATTTTCGGATAGCCCCAGCGTTTCCGAAAGCGATTTTATCAGCTTTTCCTTTTCTCTCACCGCGCTTTTTCGCACGAACACGGTGTATGTGTCCGCGTTGGAAGCGAGTACCACGCCGTTTGCGTCGGTGATTTTTCCGCGCGCGGCGACTACGGGAATTTCCCTCGTCCACTGGTCTATCGCTTTTTCCTGAAGCTTGTCGCCCCAAATAACCTGAACGTACAGAAGTCTTCCGAAAACGAATAAAAATAAAAAGGCTACCGCGATCGTTATCGCGAATAACCTCTTTCGTAAAACAGTTATCGAATAATCTTTAATTTTTCTCCGCCCCCTTCCGTTTATATTGTATTACGGAAAGGCTCGGCTTATTACGCTTTTTATCGGTTTTTCCCTTCATTCCCGATAAGCTTTAATCGGCAAAAAATCCGACCGTTTCGCTCCGCTTTCGCGTCGCCACGCTTTCGCAATCGCCTTGTTTTTTACTTCTGCGGCGTTTTCGCTTTCGCGATTTTTATCGGTAGCCTTTAAGCTTTTGCGTTTTATGCTTTACCGCTTAACCATATTGTAAATATTTTCCGCGGCGTTTATAACGTAATCGTCGGAAGAAACGGTGTCTATTTCGGCTATAAGTCTGTCGTATTCTGCGGCAACCGCGGCTACGTCGTCTGCAAGCGCGGCGTTGCTTCTCTTAAGCGATGCAAGCACGCCCGTATTCAGAACTATGAGCGCGAGTATCACCATAACCGCAACAGCGTACAGCGCGACGACGATTTTACCCTTCGCGTTCAGCTTGTAGCTGCTCTTCTCGCTCTCGCGGGTTTTGGTAAGGTCTTTTATAACGCTTTCCGTTTCGCCCACGCCGAACTGCATCGTGGTGGAAGTAGGATGAACGTCGTCCTCTTCGTATACTTCGGGAACGACCTCCTGCATCTGCGCCTGAGCCTGAGCCTGCGCTTCCGCGATAGCGGCTTGTTCCGCAGCTTTCGCCTCTTCCTCTGCCTGAAGCTCCGCAAGTCTCTGCGCTTCTTTAACCTGCGCCGCGTATTGAAGCGCGGTCTGCACGTCGTATACCTGTCCGTCGAATTCGGGATATGCGGGAGCGGGTGCGGAAGCTTTTTCCGCGGCTTCGCTTACGGCGCGGTTATCGGAATATTCCGCCTCGTCGTAATGAAGGAGCAAATCGAGATTTTTCTGCATTCTGGCTTTCGCTTCGTCCACGCTCTCCGTATGCAAAGTCGTGCGGACTTCCGCATCCTGCGCGCTCGGCGCGTTTCTTTCAAGAACGCCTACTCCGCCCGCCGTGCGTTCAGAATAGCTTTCATCTGCTTTTCTCGTCGTGTACATAGTTAGCTCCTCCCGTTTTTTGCGTCCGAGACGCGTTTTTCGATTCCTTTTTCAGCCCTATCGAATTTTCGATTTTCTTCTGCGGGGCAACCCCGCCTTTTTGCGTTCTCCGTCGGAACGCGCGATTCCTTTTTCGGCTCTTTGCCTTTTGCGCGCCTTTTTGCGCCGCCTTTTGCGAGACCTTTCCCGCGATTTCCTTTTCCGACCGTCCGTCGTCGCCCCCGCCGTCAGGGGGCTAAAAACTTTTCTTTTTCGTGCTTTTTATATCTTAATCCGCGCTTTTCGGCACGGTTTTAAGCTTGTTCGTTTACGAAGGTTTTGTATTTTGATGAGTTTGTATTTTCGATGCCGAGCCTTCGTTTACCTTTTTCTAAACCTTTTCGGCAATCCGCAGCTTCGCGCTGGCGGCTCTCCCGTTTTCGGCAAGCTCTTTTTCTCCCGCCGTTATCGGGTGTCTGGTGATAAGATTTATTTCCCGCTTGTGTCCGCAAACGCACACGGGAAGGCTTTTATCGCAAATGCAGTCTTGCTCGAGTTCCTTAAAAGCTCTTTTAACCGCTCTGTCCTCCAAAGAATGAAAGCTTATCACGGCTATTCTGCCGCCCTTTTTCAGTCCCCGCGCCATCGCAGTCACCGTTTCTTTAAGCCCTTCGAGTTCTCCGTTCACCTCTATGCGAAGAGCCTGAAAGGTTCTTTTCGAGGGGTGTCCGTCCTTTTTGAACTTTGCGGGAATGCTTTTCTCTATAATCGCGTTCAGCTCTCCGACCGTTCTTATCGGAGCAACCGACCTTGCCGCGACTATGTTTTTCGCAATGCCCGCCGCAAATCTTTCTTCGCCGTATTCCGCAAGAATTTCTTTAAGCCTTTCTTCGGGATACTCGTTTACGACGCGTTCCGCCGTGAGCGGGTTGTCCTTCCCCATTCTCATATCGAGAAGCTCGTCCTTCGCCATATAAGAAAATCCGCGACTTCTGTCGTCAAGCTGAAAGCTCGAAACGCCGAGATCGAGAAGTATTCCGTCGAACCCGTCTATCCCGAGCGAGCTTTTTATTTCGGGGAAATTTTTGAAATTATCCTTTACGAGAGTGAATCTTCCTTCAAACTCTTTTAACCTTTCGCCCGCGCGCGTAATCGCGTAATCGTCGAGATCCGTCGCAACGAGCCGTCCGTTCGGAGCGGTTCTTCTGAGAATTTCGTAAGAATGTCCGCCGCCGCCGAGTGTGCCGTCGAAATAAATCCCGCCGCTTCTGAGGTTAAGCCCTTCCATACACTCTTCGAGAAGAACGGGAACGTGTTTAAGTTCAGGCATTTTTCAAAGCGTCCAGAGCGTCCGCAAGGTCGTTGAAGTTCACGTCGTTAAAGTAATCGTTCCAGACCTCCTCACTCCATATTTCTACGGCGGTAGGACCTTTGTAAATGATTACGTTCTTATCGATTTTGGCGTATTTTCTGAGGTTTTCGGGGAGAAGAATTCTGCCCTGCTTGTCCTCTTCCGCCTGCCAGCTGTTAAATTTCAGAAAGCGCGCGGCTTTCAGCTGATTCTCTCTGAAACCGTTCACCCCCGTGAGAAGTCTTTCCGTTTCTTTCATCTGCTCGTCCGTGTAAACGTATAAGCAGCCACCCGCGCCGACGGTAATCCAATACCCGTCGCCGAGTTCTTCGCGGAGCTTTGCCGGTATTCTCATTCTGTTCTTCGCGTCTAACTGATGCGAGTAATTTTTACCGGCCACAAAAAACACTCCTCCCGTTTAAGGTACGATTATTGTAGCACAACTTTTGACCACTGTCAACCACTTTTTAAATTTTTTTGAACAAATTTTAAAATTTTTAAAGAAAATTTTGCGCGGCCATAACCACTTCGCGATAAAATTTTTCATTGAAATCTGCGTATTTTCCGATAAACAACGGGGCGTTTCCCCGCTTAAATACTGACGATTTACGTTTTTCAAAAAAATTTTTCACGGCTTTTACGGTAAAATCGTTGCCGCAAAGCGTCAAAGAGGGTTGCAAGTGGTCAACGATTTTATTTTTTACGAACAAATAGTGCGTACAACCCAAAATCACGACGTCGAAACGCGCGCGGTGGTCAGACGGGGACAAAAGAGATCGAGCCGGCAAGTTTTTGGCGACAGGCGTGCCGCCCACGGCAAATTTGCCCGTACAGAAATAAACGCGGCACTTATTAAGCTCGTCTTCTATATTTATATTATTTAAATGAAAAGCGTTTTTCTCTATCGCGGAGGCAAGCCCCGCCGTTTCCGCTATATAAAGCCCGCGCACGGCTCTGTATCTCGAAGAGGTGAACGGCGTGGCGAAAAGAAGAGTTTTCTTTCCCGCAAGAAGCGGCGGAAAAACGGGCGGATACACGCCGAAGCATTTCACGCCCGAATAATTTTCTATATCCTTTAAAAGAGTTGCCGACAAGGTGTTGCACGCAACGACTATCCCCTTAACACCGAACGAAAGAATATAATCGAGATTACGCATCGTAAGCGATAAAAGGTCGCTTTCCGTCCGAGAACCGTAAGGCGCGTTGCCGTTGTCGCCGAAATATAAAAATTTTTCTTCGGGTAACCCTCTGCAAAGCGGCGCGAGAACGGAAATTCCGCCGAGTCCGCTGTCTATCACCGCTATATATTTTTCGTTTGAACCGCCCGCCCTATCCGAACTATCCGCCCTGTTTGCCACGTCCGCTTCGCTTTTTGCTTCTTCCAAGCTTTTTAAATAAAATAAATCGTTCACGATAAATTTTATGCGAAAGCGTCGGCAAAAAGTAACGCAAGGCGGGATAGCTTATGCGCCGAAAAGCCGCTTAAACCGCGTACGGGTAAAGCTTTCCGTAAAGTTTTAAGAGCGTTTTCGGAAAAATCAGGTAAAAATATGATAAAAAGAGAGATATTCTCCCGAAATGTAGTTGCATTAAAAAATTTTTTATGCTAAAATATACGAAGTATCAAATATATAACCATTACCCAAGGAGTGTGCATACGATATGCCTAACATTAAATCCGCAAAGAAAAGAGTTTTAGTTACCGACAAAAAAACGGAACAGAACAAAGCTATCCGTTCCGAATTTAAAACCGAAGTCAAAAAAGTAGAAGCGCTTATCGCCGAGAACAAAATAGCGGAAGCCAAAGCGGCTCTTCCCCACGCGTTCGCGGTTATAGATTCCGCGGCTTCCAAAAACGTTATTCACGCCAACAATGCGGCTAACAAAAAAGCTAAGCTCGCGAAAAAGCTTTCCGCGGCTGAAAAGGTCGCTCCCGCAAAAGAAGAAGCACCCGCTCCCGTAGAGGAAGTTAAGGCTGAACCCGTCGTTGCGGCTGAACCCGTAGCGGAAGCTCCCGCTAAAAAGCCCGCGACGAGAAAGACAGCGGCTAAAAAAACGGCTGACGGTGAAACCGCTCCCAAAAAAGCGACCGCTAAAAAGACTGCCAAGAAAAAAGAAGCCGACGCGGAATAATTCTTTCGGTTAAATGGATAAAATTATTCCCCCGTTTTACGCGGGGGAATTTTTTCGTTTAAATTTTTAGACATCGAAACGATATTTCACCCGCAAAAAGCCGACTGCCAGCGCGATTGTCTTTATCGTCTTTTTTGACTTTTCGCCCCTTTCGCATTTATCGTTTCTCTCGGCGGAATAATCATTTAAAACATATTTTAAAAAAATTTTGCGGCGGCGCATCGTTCGCTGCGCCGCCGCATTCAAATTTATCTTTTAACCTTATCCTGTTTTTCCTTGTTTTCGGAACTATTTTCTTCCGACTTTAAGCCTTCCGTCTTTACTTCTTCCGTTTCCGTATCGTCAATCTCGTCAGCTTCCGTTTTCAAGGTTTCCCCTTCCAAAACTTCCCCCACGCTCTCCTCGGGAAGTTTAAGCGGAATTTTTCTTATTATATAAAAGACGATAAGCGCGATTCCGAGGACGATAAACACTATCGACTGCCATTGCGAGGGATATAATCCCAAAACGACCGCTCCCCTGTCGTCCGCACGGAAAAATTCTATAAACATTCTCCACGCGCCGTAAGCAATCAGATAAACCTGCATCGTTATATTACTGCGTTTGAAATAAAGAACGGACAAAACCGCAAACAACGCGAACAGGAAAACCGCTTCGTACAGCTGCGTAGGAACGTAATAGCCATTCGTCGCTCCAAACGGTTCCATATAAATTCCGCCCAAAAAACTGCCGTTATAGCTGCTTCCGAGATACGCGCCGCGACAGCACCCCGCAAACAAACAGCCTATTCTTCCGAACGCGTGCGCTATCGTTATGCAGCAAGGCGCGCACAAAAGCGTTTTATTGAACTCCTTAACGTGCAAATTTTCCCTCGAACCCTTGAATACGAGTTTGCCACCGAGGAAATAAACGAGCAAAAACGACACCGCGCCGCCTATCACGCCGCCCATAAAGGTTATTCCCGCGTTGTAGAAATCGAAATTCTTAAACCCGTTGTCTATCCAGTCGTAAATCGCCTGATACAGCTTGGCGAACAAAAAACCGAGCGCTATTGCAATCAACGCCACGACGAACGTGAAATCCTGCACGTCCGCGGGCATATTTTTGCGCTTTGTATATTGATAATAAACGATAAGGCACGCGATTATCCCTATGGCTATACAGACTCCGTAAAGATATACGCCCCTGCCGAAAAGATGAAACAATGCTTTGTTATACATTCGTACTCCTCGTCCGTTCTTTAGTTATAATATTTCACTATCGTTCGTTTCGTTATTTACGGTTACATTATACCGCCGCGCGAAAAAAAAGTCAATAAAAAATTTTTGACGTACGATTTTATTTGCAATTATAAACGAATTCGTGTATAATATACGGGTGACTGACGGAAAAGTATCGAAGTGGTCATAACGAGCCGCACTCGAAATGCGGTTGTCCGGTTTCGGGCACATGGGTTCGAATCCCATCTTTTCCGCCAAAAAGAGGTATGCAATTCGCGCATACCTCTTTTTTTACCCCTAAATTGTTACCACGCCGCTAATAGTCCTTACGCTAACTCTTAAATTGAACATTTTTCTTCGTGATTAAGCGAGTTATATGGCGGGTGCTTGACTATACCCCCACTCGCCAAAGTGCCATTTGAAGTTTTTAAAATTTTAGGTATCTAAACTTAACAGCGGTTGAAAAATTTCAAAAAATATGATATAATATAAAAAATAAAATTAAAACGAGTTCAGGAAGTTTATTAGAACCTAAAGAAAAGATATTATATAGCATCAACCCGTCATTGAAAAAAGATTTGTTTTACATATTTAATAACCTTAATCTACGGCATAATAATATTGATTGGAATGATAAAGGCAATTACAGAAAATATGTTAGCGAAATGACATCCGAGCAAATTGAAGAATGGTATGATGAAACATATCAAATGTGTTTACTTGCATTTTTAGATATAGAACAAAATGAACGCAAAAAGAAATTTGATGCGTTAAAAGACAACATTGAAATGTCTAAATAATTCGATTTATGTTAATTACTTTTTCGTCAAAAACGCCGCAAGACAATCGGCTTGCGGTGTTTTTGACAATTATTTAACGATATTTAATAGCTCAAAAAGTTTTTCGGCAAAAGTCCACTCTTTTTTATCGCCGATATTATAAAAAATAACGTCGTAAGTAATTTGACCTACGGCGTTATTTTTTTCTCTAAAATTCTATATGCTTAACTTTATCGCTCTTACTTTTTCTGTAAAACACTAGCTTTCTTCCCGTCCCGCAAACGAATTCCGCGCCGAGCTTTTCCGCAATTTCAATGCCCGCGTCCTTCGGTTCGAGTCCCGAATTTTCAAGGACGGTTATCTTAACGAGTTCGCGCTTTTCGAGCGCTTTGTCAAGCCCTTCCAAAAAACTCTCGTTCACGCCGAGCTTCCCTACCTGCGTTATGGGTTCTATATTTTGCGCGAGCGAACGAAGATTCGCCCTTTGTTTTGAATTTATCATCTTATTTTTCTCCTGTCTGTAAATTATCCCGTTTTTAATCTATAAACTCGAACTCTTCGCCGCCGATTATAACCGTACTCTTGTCGGTCGCGCCCATTTTGCGCAGTTCGTCTATTATCCCGCGGTCGCGAAGCACCTTGTGCATATACGCGAGAGAGTTCATATCGTCAAGCACGACGTTACGCTTCAAAACGTCCACGAGCGTGCCGACTATAACGAATGTTTCGCCCTCTTTATAAATCTCGTAATCGAGCTTTTCGGGCTTAACGTAGTTGAATTCCTCGTATTCGAGAGGTTTGACGGGCGGAAGCTTTGATAAAATATCGTAAATCGCCTTTTTCAAGCCGTCTAAATTTTTACCCGTCAGCGCGGAAATCTCTACGACCTTCTTTCTCCCGAGCTTCTTTTTGAACTCCGCAAGCTTTTCTTCCGCGCCGTACGCGTCGCACTTGTTCGCTACGATAAGCTGCTTTAACTTCGCAAGTTCTTTATTATAATTTTTAAGTTCGGAATTGATTTTAAGGTAATCGTCGTAAGGATCTCTGCCCTCCACGCCCGAAATATCCACGACGTGAACGAGCATTCTCGTACGCTCTATATGCCGCAAAAATTCCGTACCGAGTCCCGCGCCATCGCTCGCGCCTTCTATAAGCCCCGGAATATCCGCAACCACGAACTGATTGTCGTAATAATCGCACACGCCGAGATTCGGCGAAAGCGTGGTAAAATGATAGTCCGCAATCTTCGGTCTCGCACGCGTTATGCGGGATAAAATAGTGGATTTTCCCACGTTCGGAAAGCCGATAAGTCCAACGTCCGCAATGGTTTTAAGCTCTAAAAGCAGCTGTTTGGATTCGGTCTTTTCGCCCGTCTGCGAAAAATGCGGAGCGTGCCGCCGCGCGTTCGTGAACCTCGCGTTGCCCTTACCGCCGTCGCCGCCCGTAAGCACGACTTTTTTCTGTCCGTCGTAAAACATATCGGCGACGATGCTTCCCGTCTCCTTGTCGCGTATAACCGTGCCGAGCGGGACTTTAAGAACGAGGTCTTTTCCCGACCTTCCGAAGCACTGCTTCGGCTCGCCCGGCATACCGTTTTCCGCAACGAATTTGGTTTTATAATAATAATCGGCAAGCGAAGAAAGGTGCTTGTCCGCAACGAAGATTATATCTCCGCCCTTGCCGCCGTCGCCGCCGTCGGGACCGCCTCCGACTTTTCCTTTAAAGTGCAGAAAAGAGGTTATTCCGTTGCCGCCGTTCCCGGCTTTTACCGTTATTTTTGCTCTGTCTATAAACATTTTTCACCCACGGGATAAAACGCCTTTTCCTATTCCGAAGATTTTTCGCTTTTTCGTTTCGGCGTTTTTCGTCGTTTTTTATAATATTTAAATTTTCGCCCGCCGCCGTCGCGGCGTTTTCTTTTAATTTCGGATAATATACGATTTATATCGGTTCGTTCCGAATTATTTTTCGATTTTTTATTGTTTTTTGATATTTTTCTCGCAAAGAGAGTTTATCGGACAATTTCCGCAATCCGGCGACCTCGAAGAGCAAAAGCTTCTGCCGAGATATATAAGGTAGTGATGCGAGCGCGACCAGTCCTTTTCGGGAAGAATCGCCATAAGCCCCTTTTCGGTGGAAAGCACGTCTTTTGCACGGGTTAAACCTATACGGTTAGCCACTCTGAAAACGTGCGTATCGACCGCAATCGCGTTCCCGCCGAACGCCACGCTGTACACGACGTTCGCCGTTTTTCTGCCTACCCCAGCAAGCGAGCGAAGCCCTTCCAAGGTATTCGGCACTTCCCCGCCGAAATTTTCTGTTATAGCGCGGGAAGCGGACAAAATATGCTCCGCCTTCGTCTTATAAAGCCCGCACGAAAATATATATTTTTCAAGCTCCTCTTGCGAAAGGGTAAGCATTTTTTCGGGCGTGTTAAACTTTTTAAAAAGCGTTTTCGTAACCTTATTCACTCTCTCGTCCGTACATTGCGCGGATAAAATAACCGCCACGAGCAACTCGTACGGGGAAGAAAATTCGAGAGCGGGCTTGTCCGAAAATACCCCCGCCAGAATATTCACTATTTCTTCTGCTTCTTTTGCGTTCATATTATTTTCCGTTCTTTTATTTTCGCAAACCGTATAATGAAATAATAACACAAAACGGGGATATTTTACAAGCGATTTTACCCTAAATAGTTTAATTAAAGGGCAAAAACGAGACGGCGCAAGGCTTGAAGCCAAAAACCGCCGCTTCCGTTTGCACGTTCGGGAAGAGTAGCCGAGCGAAATATTCAAACGCTCCGCACCGTTCTTTTTCCGTAAACCGTTTTAACGAGGAAAAACCCCGCGAAGCTGCTGCCGTTAAAGCTTTTCGCCGCCCGACGAACCATCGGAAAAACGGACACGGAAACCTTTACGGAAAGCCCGCAGCCTACGCCCGCCTCTTTCGGCGTGTTTATAATTTCACCGCGCACGCCGAGTCCCGCAAGATATTCGTAAAACCTCACCGTCTGCGCCCGCGAACGGTAAGTCACCGCAACGTACTCCATAATTCTTCCTCCTTTGCATAAAAGGAAAATTTCCTTTATATAGTAGTATATACGAAGAATCTTAAAAGGGTGAAATTATGATATATTTCGATAACGCCGCCACGGGTGGATTCAAGCCGCGAGCCGTTTCCGACGCGGCGGAAACGGTTATAAGATACCTTTCCGCCAACCCCGGGCGCGGCAGTCATCGCCTTGCCGTTGCCGGCGAGCGAACGATTTCCGCGTGCAGAGAGCTGCTTGCGGAGGGGTTTTCCGCCTCCCCCGACCGCGTGATTTTTACCAAAAACTGCACGGAAGCGCTTAACGTGGCTATTTTCGGAACGGTTAAAGAGGGCGGTCACGTCGTCACGACCTGCTTCGAGCATAACTCGGTATTAAGACCTTTAACTCACCTGAAAAACGAGGGCAAAATTTCGCTCGATATAGTATTCCCCGAAAAGGACGAAAATATCGCGGAAGCGATAGCAAAAAAAATTACCGATAAAACCTGTCTTGTCGTGGCGACGACCGTTTCCAACGTAACGGGAAAGGCTTTGCCCGTCGGGCTTATCGGCGCGCTGTGCAAAAAAAGAAATATACCCTTCCTTGCGGACGGCGCGCAGGGCGCGGGGCATTTGCCGCTATCTCTTTCAAAACAAAATATTTCTATGCTCGCCGTTCCCGCGCACAAAGGGTTATACGGAATTATGGGCGCGGGCGCGCTTATTTTTAAAGACGATCAGGATATAAAACCGCTCCTTTTCGGCGGAACGGGCAACGAATCCTTTAACCTCGAACAGCCGTCCTGCTACCCCGAACGGCTGGAAGCGGGAACGCTTAATCTGCCCGCGATAGCCGCTTTTAAGGAGGGCGCAAGTTACGCGCTCAAAAACGGGGATATTTTTGCGGAAAAGCTTTTTTCCGCGACCGAAAAAATTGTAGAAGCGGCAAACGCCACCCCGCGCGTAAAGTGTTATTCAAAGCCGAACCCCTCGGGGATAGTCGCGCTCGAATTTGAAAATTTTCCGAGCGCGGAAGCTTCCGATATTCTTAACGCCCGTTACGACGTGGCGGTACGCGGCGGACTGCATTGCGCACCGCTTTTGCACGAATATCTCGGAACGAAAGAAGAGGGACTCGTGCGGGTAAGCCTTGCGGTACAGAACACCGCGGGAGAAATCAACTACTTTATAAAAGCAATGCGCGAAATGGCAAAAGAATAAAAACGGCATAAGTATAAACGCCGCGTAACCGAAACGGCAAAGGAATAAAGTCGTCGGAAAGAATAGAAAAGAAAAAACGCATAAAAATAAAACTTAGGGGGGCGACCGCACACGCGGTCGCCCCCTCTATATTTCAAATATCGCAAAATCAAAATTTATTCCGTTTTATCTTTCGTCTCGTCGGCGTTTTCCGTCACTCTTTCCGTAACGTTTTCCGTTTTTGCTTTCTCCGCCGCCTCGGCTTCCCGTATTTTTTTCCTGTTCTTGTTATAAATAACCACGAGAACGACGCCCGTCACTATCGGCGCAAGAATTACAACACCCGAAACGAACATAAGCACGATGAGTATTATTCCTACCGTTCCCCACCCCTCGTTCCATCTTCTGTATTCGGGATTTTCCGAAGCGCAGAGCGTAAAAACAAGCTCGCCCTCTGGAAGCTTATCGAAGCTCGCCTCGTAACCCGTTTCCGTTCTTACAAGCGACTTCGCCGCAGCAGAAATTTTTTTATCGTCAGAAGAGTTTACGTCTGTCAAAAACATGTCGGTATTGATTTTTACCGTAAGGTTTTCAAATGACATCCATGTCTTTGCGGGAGACAAAAGATAGGTAAAGGAATATTTAGCAGGCTCGAAGTACATATCCGCGGAAGGATACAGCATAGCTACTACCTCGTTCGTAACCGTTTCTCCCGCCGCAAAATCGAGTTCGTATTCGTACCAACGATAAAGCAAACCGCTAACGTCTAACGACGTATAATCTATCAAACCACGTTCTATGCTCGGCACGACGTGACTCCCGCTCGTATTCTCCGAAAAAGCCAAAGAAGAATATAGTACCGCGTTAAACCAATCGTTTGCGGAGACCTCCGTCATCTTGCGCAGATGACGCACGCCGTCTACAAGCTCGCCGAAAGTCGTTTCTTTGGTTTCGATAAGGGTTACTGAGGCGTTGATTTCGGCAGAACCTTTACCGTAATCCTTCGTAAAAAAGCTCAAAAGCGAAGTAAAGTCCGCGCAAGGCTCGCCCAAGAAATATATCGTTACCTTTTCGCTTTCCAGCCAAATATTCACGATCGCACGCTCGCCGTCCTTATCCAAAGAACCGGACGTCGGCATTATCGTTCGCACGTCCCGTCCGCTCCAATCCACACGCAAAGCTTTTACGTCGGGATAATCGATTCCCTTTATCACGTAATCGCACTTATAAACCTTTAAATCGGGCGTATAAAACTCGTCCGCGACGAGTTCGTCTGAAAGATACTTAACGGCTTCGGTAACGTCAAAACTCCGATTTTCCGAATAAGCTTTCCGATAATACGAATGTCTTAACGTCGAAGGTATTTCTTCACCGTTTCTTTTAACGACGCTTTCGGGAAAAGTCCGTCTTACGTCGTAAATCGCGGTCGCTCCGATCGGGAACAAAAACCCGACCTTCGCGGCGGTCTCTCCCTCGTTCAGAAATTCATACTTCGCGGTAACCTTGCCGAAATTGCTTCCCTGCGGATAATAATTTTTCGACTGCTCGTTATAAATATCGAAGGTCAATTCTTCGCTTTTTACCGAAACGAGTCCTCCTTTATACCGTATCGCGACGCCGCCCGAATCCACGCCTTCGTAATACCTTTGCGCGGAATTCGCAAACGCCGCTTTTACGCCGAACAGACCTTCGCCCGTCAAAGCCGTATGAGCCGACAAAGCCGTCGAAGCCGCAATAACTGCCGTAAATATCGAAGCGACAGAAAGAAACGCCAGAATTGCGGCTGATATTCTCTTTATCGCTTTTTGTGGTAAATTTCTCATCGTCGTCACTCCTTTTATTCTTTTTCTATACCCGCTTTTTCGGATATTTCAAACCTGTTCTTTTTGTATTTTATAAGCCCTTCTTTTTGCATCTCGGAAAGCTCCGCGCTTAACGCGCTCCTGTCTACACCGAGATATTCCGCAAGTCTTCTCCTGTCAAAGGGGATCTCGAACACGAAGCTTCCTTCGGTGCGTATGCGTTCCGAGAAAAATGACAAAAGTCTGCCGCGAATGGTTTTTGACGAGGTGTGAATGATTCGGCGGGAAAGCTTATACGCCTTGTCCGCGCAAATCGTCAACAAGTTTTTTATGACCGCAAAAGCGCGCCCGTCGTTTCCGAGCGAAAGTATCTTTTTAGCGTCGAAAAATATCGCCTCTGAATCCTCTGCGGCAATCACGCGCACGGGAACGGTTTTGCTCTGCGAAAAAGCATAAGCTTCCGCAAAAACGTCGCCTTCGCCCGTTTTCCCGAGAACGGAATTGTTCCCCCATACGTCCGAATATTCCACGAGTACCGAGCCTTTCGTCACCAGTCCGAATTTTCCCGCAGCTTCGCCCGCGGAAAGCACCGTTTCGCCTTTAAAAAAGCTTTTACGGGTTGCGCCCGTTTCTTTCAGCACCTCCGCCGCTTCCGCCGAAGAAAGTCCCGAAAACAACGCGGTTTTTTCTAAAAATTTTTCCATAATTTTCTTTTTTCGTTGTTATGACAACCGATTTTTCGATTTAATTATACTATACTTTAACCACAAAGTCAACGGGCGCGGATAAATTTGCCGCCGCGCGACGGAAGGCGGAAAAAAACCTTTACAAATTCATTACGGGAGAAACATAAAATGAAAAGAAAAATTATCGAGATCAACGAAGAAAAATGCAACGGTTGCGGCGCGTGCGCAGAGGCGTGCCACGAAGGCGCGATCGGTATGGTAAACGGAAAGGCGAAACTTCTTCGCGACGATTATTGCGACGGTTTGGGCGATTGTCTGCCCGCCTGCCCCACGGGCGCGATAACCTTTACGGAAAGAGAAGCCGAGGCTTACGACGAAAAAGCCGTTCTCGAAAACAAACGGAAGAAAATGCGCGAGCAAGGCGCGCATATACACCATGCCGGTTGCCCCGGCAGTCGTATGATGCAATTCAAGCACGAGGAAAACGCTTCCGAGCAACCGAAAAACAGCGGCAGAGCGGTTTCCGAGCTTAATCAATGGCCGTGCCAGATAAGGCTCGTACCCGCGAACGCCGAGTATTTTAACGGCGCGAAGCTTCTTATCGCCGCCGATTGCGCCGCGTACGCCTACGCAAATATGCACGCCGACTTTATGAAAGGGAAAATTACTCTGATAGGCTGCCCGAAGCTTGACGACGTAGATTATTCCGAAAAACTTTGCGAAATCATAAAGAATAACGACGTTAAAAGCGTAACCGTCGTAAGAATGGAAGTGCCGTGTTGCGGCGGGCTTGAAAACTATGCCAAAACCGCGCTTCAAAAAAGCGGCAAATTTATTCCGTGGCAGGTCGTCACGCTGTCGTTAGACGGCAAAATTCTCGACAGATAGTCGTGCCGAACAAACTCTTTAAGACTTCTCTTTTACACCGATTTTTCATTAGCCGAGACGCGCTTTTTAAGCGCAGTCTGCGGTCTATGATTTGTAGTCTATGGTTTATATTTGCCGCCCCGCCGTTTCGGCGGGGCGGATTTTTTATCTTTTCCCGTTTCCCTCACCGTTTTTCCGCTTTTGCCGCGCCCGTTTCTACCGTTTTACTCTACATTTTCCCCGTTCCGAACGAAGAAAAAAACGTTAAATCTTTTTGAGGTCGGCGACGATTTTATCGAGAATTTTGCGTTTTTTATCGTCCAGCACGGGCGCGAGCATCGCCGCAAAATTATCTATTTCCGCGTTGGTCAGCGTGCCGTTCTTTTTGTTCTTTTTCGCTTCGTCGAAAATGGCTTTAAGAAGCTCGTTCTGGTCCTTCCCCTCGAACTTTCTCGCAATGTCGTTTACCATTCTGAAAAGATTGCCCTGCTGCGCCCCGCTTCCCGCGCCGCCGGAGCCGTTCGTACCGCCAAAACCGTTTCCGCCGCCCGCACGCCCCGCACCGCCGTCTTTACCCGCATTATTCACATTATTCGCGTTTTTTACGTAATCGTTAAAATTTTCCATATCCCCTTTCCTCTCCTTAAAATTTTCCCGCGCGGCTTTTTATATATTTTCGGCGCGCGCAAGGTTCAACGTATTATACGATATTCATATACTGTATTGTGACAGAACGAGCTTTGAATTTTTTTGGGGAAAGATTATGGATATTTTGAAAACTTTGACCGAATTTTTTGCGAAAGAGTACGGCGGAGAGGCGCTCGGCTCGATCGTCGGACTGCTTGCCGAAAATAATTTCGATATTAAGCGCACCCTTTCTTCGCTCTCGCCCGAAAAAGTCGCGCCGATTTTAAAGGAATTTATAAAATCTCCCGCGTTTTCCTCGGCGTTTGCGGGGTTTAACGGACAAAAAGAAAGCCCGCCTTTCGGCGGGCAAAGCGGGCAGGGCTTCGGCGTTTCTCCTATATCCGAAATCGCGGACAAAAAGGTCGTGGAAGCCCTTAATAATTATTTTGAAAGCGGCGAAAATTAGTTCTTCGCCAAAAGAATTTCCCGCGCGCGGAAAATCGCGTTTTCCTTGGTAATCTTGTTTTCCTCCGAAACGGGCGTAACCCCTACGCCGTGAATACACGTTTTGCCGTCCGCCCAGAAAATTTTGGCGGTGGTAAGTTTTAACGCCCCGCCCGACGAGAGCATATAGGTAGTCTGCATAATGCCCTTGCCGTAGGTGCTGTAATCCCCGCGCCTCTCGTTGTATCCGACGAGCATGTCGGACGCGGAAAAACCGTTTCCGCCCTCTTTTTCTCCGTAGCTCAACATCGCTCCGATAAGACATTCGGAAGCGGAAGCCGTGCCGCCGTCCGCCAGCACGACTATATTTTTAAGAAAATCGTCGTATTTCGAGCGGGTGGTAAACGTCGTGTCCTTTCCCTTTTCCTTAACGTAGGAATAAATTATATTCCCGTCTGCCTTTACGAGAAGCTCAACTATCTCTTTAAGAACGTCCATATACCCGCCGCCGTTCGCGCGCAGGTCGAAAATAAGCTTGGTTTTGCCGCGTTTTTTCATTTCCGCAAGCGCGGCTTTAAGCTGCTCCGCCGCGCCGCCCTCGAAGGAAGCAAGCGCGATATAAGCGGTATCGCTTTCAAGCGTTTCTTTACCCTCCGCGTTTTCGGTAAAATCGAGCGAACCGCCCTCGCCGTCGTAATTAAAGATTATTTCGCCCTCCGCGTCGCGATAGAAAACGTAAGTCGCGACGTAAGAAGCGCGCTTTATCGTAACGTTAAAGGTCGTTTCGCCGCGAAGAACGGTAAATTCCGCGCTTTCGCCCTCGGCTATCTTTTGCAAAAAGCCGAAAGCCGCTTCGCCCGTGGGGAGTTCGGTAAACTCTTCGTCGCCGACCTTTCGCGCCGCCGCGAGAATATCTCCGCTTTTAACGCCCGCGCGCGCCGCCGGAGAGTTCCCGACGACGGTATAAATCTCTCTACCTACCTTGCCTTCCGCATTATACGCAAAGGTCATACCGAAGCCGCTGTAACTGCCCTCACTCTCGCGCATAAGTTCTTCAAATTCGTCTTTTCCGTAATATTCGGCGAAATCGTCGTAGGCAAGAAGCCCCCGCACGAAATATTTTACCGCAAGATCGGGATTCTCCACGCCCTTTTCGGTATAATCGTACGCAACCGCGTCTATAAGCCGCAGAATTTCGTCTACGTTTTTAACCTCGTCTCTCGCGGTAAAATGATAGGTAACGTACCCCGCGAAAAACGTGACGAAAAGCATAAGCACGGCAAGCACGAAGCACATAATTTTACCTGCCGTCGTCCTCTTTCTCGCCGTCCCGCCGTTATCGCGACTATCGTGGTTTCCGCCGTGTCCGAAGCCTTCCGCACCGTTTGCGTTGCCGCTATTGCGGTTGCCGTTCGCGCCGTAACTATCGCCGTAATTTCCGCCGTTATCCGGAATGTCGTCGAAAAAGCCGTCGCTTTCGTAAGGCTTTTGATTCTCGGTATTATTCAAATTTTTATCGTTTTTTTTCATAGTCCCCTATCTCACGAGCTTACTTAATATGGTAATAAATCTGAACGTCACCGCGTCGGAAAACTTTCTGATATTCAGCCCCGTAGCCTTTTCGATCTTGTCGAGGCGGTACATAAGCGTGTTTCTGTGCAGATAAATTTTCCTCGAAGTTTCGCTCACGTTAAGATTGTTTTCCAAAAACTCCTCGGCGGTGGAAGTCATTTCGTCGTCGTCGAAAATTTCCCGCGCTCTTTCGTCCATCAGAAGTTCCAGATACTCGTTGAGTTTATGTTTCGGCAAATCTTCGAGCATCTTTATAAGAACGTATTCCTTAAAAGAATGAACTCTGCCTTTTGAGCCAAGCGACTTATTCATACGCTTTACGGTAGCCGCTTGATTAAACGAGGTGTTAAGATCTGAAGCGGACTTAACCGTGCCGCCAACCGCCGCGCTCACCGCAACGCCCGTTTCCTCGTATATGGACTGAACGAGAAATTCGGCGTATTCGGTACTCGAACGGTATTCCCCGCCGAGTTCTTCGGTGAAATTTATCAGCACGCACTGGTCGTCGCCGAGAAAAAACGCGTAGTCCGAATCGCCGCCGTAGTTGGTGATAACGTCTAAAACGTCCTTCGGACTGCCCTTTTCCACCGTTATAATCATCACGCACGCCGATTTATCGGTCAGACCGTATTTACTTGCGTATCTCGAAATCTGAAAATAACTCGCTTCGCCGAGAAGCAACGCGCGGAAAAACTCCTCGCGGGAAAGCTGAACGCTCTTCGACGAATCCTTTTCGGCAAGCTCCGAAATAAGGTATGCGTAATTTCTTTCCGTTTTACCCGCGCCCGCAACGCTTCCGACGTAGTTTTTAGAGCGGAAACGCATCTTAAACAGCGTGGCGTTGTATTGCGAAGAAGAAACTATCCCCTCGAAATCTGTGGAAATTTTATCGACGTTTGACGCGCTGCCCGTCAAAAACTCCCCGTTTTCGTCGAACACCGCGAACTTTACGCCCGTTTTTTCTATTATTTCGTCTGCAAAAATTTTTATATCGGTATACATTTTTCTCCCCGAAAGATTAATCTGCCGTTTTATATGCGTATTATATTGCGCTTTTTTAATCGCGCGTTCGCCACGCGTTTAAGCCGCGCAAGCGGCGGTCGATTTCTATAAATTTCTATTTATATATAATTTCCCGCAACTATTATAGACCGAACGCCAAAAGAATATAGCCGAGCAGCACCGCGAGCAGGAATTGAAGCCCTAAAATCAGCGCGTTGCGCTTTGCCTTTTTCGCGCTTTTTAAAAGTATCAGATAGCCTACGCCCGCATTTGCCGAAAGTCCCGCCGCGAGAGCGGAAAAGCTTATCGCGCCGCGCGTGAACGCCTGCGTTATTATTATGGAAGAAGCGCAGTTCGGTATAAGCCCCACTATCCCCGCGAAAAGCGGTTGAAGCCCCGTGCTTTTTTCCATAAACCCGAGTACGTTTTCTTCGCCGATAAGATAAATTATCGTACCGAACATGAAATTGAATATGAGAACGAACGCGAAAGTTTTTAAGGCGTGCAACAGGGGGTGGAACAAAAATTTGTTCCAGAATTCTTCTATATGCTCGCCGCACTCTATGCAATCGCCCTCCTCGGGGCAAACGTGTGCGTTTTTATCGCCGACAAGCTTTACGATAAGGTTTATAATCTCGCCCGCGAGTATCGCGTAAACGATTTTCACGCCGAGAAGAAGCAGAATATCCTTTACGGAAGCCCCCGAAGATATAAGCACGATAAGTCCTTCGTCGCTTATGGAAATAAACGCCGCGATAAGCGTGCCGAGCTTTATCAGTCCTTTGTCGTAAAGCTTGGCGCACATCACCGAAAAGCCGCACTCCGGAATCGCGCCGAGAAGCCCCGCCACCGCGGGAGCCGCCCCGCCCGAAAGCGTTTTTTCTATTTTAACCTTACTTTTCGCGCTTTCGATTAGCTCCATAAGAACGTAAATGAGGAGCAGAAAAGGAAAAACCTTTAAGCTGTCTAAAAGCGCGTCTATGATAACGTCCTTCATTACCGTTATATTTTACCATAAAAAAAGAAAAACGCAAGCGATATGCGTTATTTTGGCTAAAAAATACGCCCGCCGCACCGCTAAATCGGCACGACGGGCTTTTTTCTTTGGTTAACTATCTCGAAAAATCGGAGAATTATTTATTTTCCGACTCTTCTTTCTTGTCGGTCTCGACGGTGATCTCTTCAACCGTGAGTTCTTCTACGACGGTGTCCGCTTTCTTATTCTTTTTAGCAAGCTTAGCCATCTTCTTTTCGAGTTCGGCGGCTTTTTTGGCCTCTTCCTCGGCAAGTTTAGCGGCAGCTTCCGCAGCTTTCTTCGCTTCTTCTTCTTCGCGTTTAAGCTGTAACGCTTCTATTTCCGCTTTACCCTCTTCGCTTCTCGCAAGAATGGTGATTTCGGTTTCTTTATCGAAGAGGTGGCAGTGGTCGAGATCGAGCGCAAGCTTAACGTTCATATCGCGCTTCGTAGCGGATCTGCTGTCAACCTTCGCAACGAGGTCGGATACGTCGTCCGCGATACTCTTTTCTTCGCCGCTGTCTTCTCTTCTCGTTTTGCAATAAAGCAAGGTTTCCGAGCCGAGAGCTTCCACGACGTCTACCTTAACTTCGATAACGCCGCCTTTCGCGTTGGCAACTGCTTCCGCTTCGTCCGAAACGTCTTCCGGTCTGATGCCGAAAACGACTTCTCTGCCGGTGTTGAGGTATTTATCGAGATTGCAGATAAGAGCGACCTTCTCTTTGGGAAGTCTGATTTTTTCCATACCGAACTCGATGGAAACCTCGTTCTTCGTGCCGGTCAAAACGCCGGTGAAGAAGTTCATCTGCGGAGTGCCGATAAAGCCCGCGACGAACTGATTGATAGGATAATCGTAAAGATTGATAGGAGTATCTACCTGCTGCATAAAGCCGTCTTTCATAACGACGATACGCGTACCCATCGTCATAGCCTCTACCTGATCGTGAGTAACGTAAATAAAGGTAGTCGCAAGACGGTTATGGAGCTTGGTTATCTCGGTTCTCATCTGGGAACGGAGCTTCGCGTCGAGGTTGGAGAGCGGTTCGTCGAGAAGGAATACCTTCGGTTCGCGGACGATAGCGCGGCCTAACGCGACACGTTGTCTCTGACCGCCGGAAAGAGCCTTCGGCTTTCTCGAAAGGTACATTTCGATACCGAGGATTCTCGCGGCTTCTTTAACCCTTTGATCTATCTGATCCTTGGGCATTTTACGGAGCTTCAAGCCGAACGCCATATTGTCGTAAACGGTCATATGCGGATAAAGAGCGTAGTTCTGGAAAACCATCGCTATATCTCTGTCCTTCGGCGCGACGTTGTTTACGAGATTTCCGTCGATATAAAGTTCGCCGGACGAGATTTCTTCAAGACCTGCGATCATACGAAGAGTGGTGGACTTACCGCAGCCGGAAGGTCCGACGAAAACGATAAATTCCTTGTCCTCGATGTCGAGGTTGAAGTCCGTTACGGCGGTTACTCCGGACGGATATACCTTGTAAATGTTTTTAAGATTCAGACTTGACATAATTTCCTCCGTCTGTTTTCATATTATCTTACTCTTATATTTTACAACAATCGGGCGTTAAATACATTCGTCAAATGTTATAAATTTACATATCAATATTGTATAAACTGCACAAACGACGTTTTTCGCGGGTTTTCGACAGGCTTTTTATAAGCTATACGGGGTTTAATCGAGTTCGTCCAGAGTAAGTTCGTACGCCGGCGCGAACTCTTTAAGGAAATAGCGAACCTCGGGAGCATCGCATTCTTTAAGCTCGTCCCCTATGCTCTTTTTTGCTTTTTTGAATTCCGAATTGCCCGCTTTCACCTCTTCGGCGCATTTAAGATACGCCGCGAGCCTGTCCGCGTATTTCACGATCTTATATTCCTCCGAAAAGGTATCGGGTAAAACGTATTTTTCGTACTCGTGGCGAAGGTCCTCGGGAAGCATCGCGAGAAGGCGTTTGCAGGCGAGCTTTTCCAAATCCTTATAAGAATCCCTTATTTCGGGATTGAAATATTTTATGGGAGTGGGAAGGTCGCCCGTGATGACTTCCCCCGATTCGTGATACTGCGCGAGCATAACGACGAGTTTTTCGTCGAGCGTTCCGCCGTAAAACTTGTTTTTTATAAGCGCGAGCGCGTGCGCGATTACCGCGACCTGCTGACTGTGTTCCATAATGTTTTCTTCTCTTACGGAACGCATAAGCGACCAACGCTTTATGTATTTCATTCTGTTTATGAACGCAAAGAACTTGAACATTTCGTCCCCCGTAAATATAATCGAAGTCAACCCGAGGTTCGGATAAAGTCCGAACAAAACCCGACCGAAAATTATTGTACCACAAAAAAACGCTTGACGCAAGGCTATAATCGTGTTATTATACTAATATCAAAAATTAAATATTCGCTATGGGTGCCGAAAGGCTGAGATTAAACCATTGAATCCGCAGGATAATGCTTGTAGGAAAATGCAGAAAAATTAACGCCGCGCGCCCGAGCTTTCGGGTGCGCGTTCATCTTTAAATAGCGAATAAAAGGAGTTTTATGTTCAACTTACTTTCCCCCGCGGGAGATCTTTTAGACGCTTCCGCACCCGTAATCCTCTGGATTACGGTGGCAA
Source organism: uncultured Clostridia bacterium (assembly GCA_934271275.1). GTDB lineage: Bacteria > Bacillota > Clostridia > Christensenellales > Borkfalkiaceae > UBA1259. Next base: position 75,710 of record CAKQRD010000006.1, read on the forward strand.
TACTCGGCGCGATTATCGCCTCCGGTCTCATCGTGTATTTCTGCGCGAGAAAATCGTTCGGTAAATTCGCAAAGTACGAGTTGTTCGGCTTTCTCGTCTACGCGCTCGTAACGGGCATATTCATGCTTTCGCTGAATATAGCGAAATACTACGGCGCGGACGGTAAATACACGGGCAAAGACGTGGCCTCTTACGTTTTTATTCCTATCGTAATAACCCTCGCGCTGATACTCGTTTTTGCCGTAACGGCTTTTACGTCTTATAAAAAGCAGAACGAAACGCTTAAAGTTCTGCGCCTTATAACGGGCGCGGTTTCCGCAGTCGCGGTGATAGTTACCCTCGTTATGATAGGCATTTTCTTTAAAAACAACATTAAAGGCGACGGATATTACGATAACTACCTTAACAGCGCGGCACTGTACGTTTCCGCAGGATTGCTGGTTGCGGCGGCGATAGCGACGGCGTTTATCGTCGAAAGAAAGGATAAAAGCGACTTCGATTCCCGCACCCTTGCGTTTGCGGGCGTTTCCGTTGCGATGTCTTTCGCGCTTTCTTACGTTAAAATGTGGGAAATGCCGCAGGGCGGTTCGATAACCCTCGCTTCTATGCTTCCGATAATGATTTTCGCGTACGTTTACGGCGCAAAAAAGGGCTTGCTCGTTGGCTTCGTGTACGGACTTTTACAGGCGGTGCAAGACCCGTATATCGTTCACCCCGCGCAGTTCCTGCTCGATTATCCGATAGCGTTCGGGCTTGTGGGAATGACGGGAATTTTAAGAAACGTTAAATTCTGCGAAAAGCTTCCGCAGGTCAAATTCGCCGTTTCTTCCGCAATCGGCGCGATTTTACGTTTCGTTTCCCACGTTTTTTCGGGCGTGTTCGCGTTCGGAGCGTACGCCGCGGACAAAAACATCCCCCCTCTGCCGTACAGCCTTGCGTATAACTCGTTCGTATTTATCGACCTTGCGATAGTCATAGTCGTCGGCGTGATACTCTTCTCTTCAAAGGGCTTCAACGCGGAAATGAACAAGCTTGCTCCCCAAGCTCCCGCCGCCGTATCCGCCACCTTCTCCGCCGCAAACGCGGAAGTCCCTGCAACGGAAGCCGCGGAATTTTCCTCCCTTACCGAAAGAGGCGCAAGCGAAAATGCGGAAGTCTCCGCAAAAACCGAGAATCCCGCGACGGAAGCTTCCGAAAACAAATAAGAAAACGAATAAGCTTTAATCGCGCATATTTGCAAACGAGCATACGCGCGGAAGCCGAAACGGTTTTAACCGCAACTAAAAACAGAGAAAACCTTTCCGCAGACAAACGGCGGAAAGGTTTTCTACTTTTAATTTGTCTTAAAAAACTTGCTGAAAAGTCGCAAAACGGTATTGACAAACCGCGCGCGATATTATATAATCTTATAAAAAACAAACGGAGGCGAGCGTTATGGACGGCAACAATCAACCGCAATATTCCAAATTAGGTTCGCTGCTTAATATAGAAAAGGTTTCTACCTTCGAGCGCACGAGTCCTTGGAAAAACGCGGAAGTGGCGTTCACCTGGACGAATTTCGACTACCCGTTTTTTCATACCCACGAATACTGGGAGCTTATGATAATGATTGAGGGAAGGCTTAACCATTTCATAGACGGCAAAAAATACGTTCTGAACGTCGGCGACGCCTGGATCGTCAAGCCCACGGACGAGCATAAGCTTTGCGCGCTCCCCTCTACCCCCATAAAACAGCTGAATTTCGTTATACGAAAGGAATATATGCAAAAGCTTTGCGCGCTGTACGGAATAGACCTTGCTTCGCGCCCCGAAAATACTTTTCCCGAAAAGCTTGCTTTTACGCTTAAAGAAACGACTATGCGCCGCATCGCCAACGAAACGATACTCATTCAGGCACAGAAAAACGTTCCCGAAGAGGAAAAGGTTATGAGCTGTAAAATTCTGCTCGGCGAAGTGTTTTCGGAGTATATAAGGCAGAACGTCCTCGTGGAAAAGCCTTACCCCGACTGGCTGGAAACGCTTTTAATCAAGCTGTCCGATCCGTTTTTCGAGGAAGGCTCGATAAAAACCGAACTCGTGAAAAACGCGAATTACAGCTATTCGAGTTTAATCAGGCTTTTCAAGCAATACACGGGCTACACGATTATCGAATACGTTCAGATAAAAAAGACCGAATACGCGGCGGAGCTTATCCGTTCCACCGATAAAAAAATTCTCGAAATCGCGGGAATTTTAGGCTACGACAGTTTAAGCCATTTCAATCACCTTTTTAAGAGATATACGGGCTTAACGCCGAAGGAATACCGCGCCAGATATTCGGAAATTTAGAACGTGACCGTAACGCAGTCGTCGTAAAAATTACCGTTTGAACGAATACCGTAAATATCAAAAATAGAAATAAACGACTTAAAAGACGAATTTAGTTTAAAATGTGCGGTGCGGGGCGATTTTTGATAAAATCGCCCCGCACCTTTTTTATGTTTTTCACCGTTTTTTTGCGGTTTTTCACCGTTTTTTCGCGTTTTTTCACGTTTTTGCGGCTACGTTATAAAACCGCCGTTTTTTTCGTTACAATTTTTCCGCGCTTTAATTTTTTCCACGCGTTTATTTTCCCGTGCGTTCCGCGTTCTCCGCTTTTACGCTTTTACTTTTCGCTTTCGACGAAATAGCGATAAACGGCGGCAGTCCAACCCATCATAGGCATCGTTTCGTATTCGGTCGTAACGGCGATTTCGCCCGTTAAACCGTCGTACTTTTCCCAAGTTCTGCCCGTCTTTTCAAACACCGTTTTCAATACGGAAACGTATTTTTCCGCAATTCGCGCCGCGTCCTCGTTAAGCCCTATTTCCTTTAAGCCCATATACGCAAGGCAGGTCGCCGCAGGCCATGTACACGGATAGTCCCACTGATAAAATACTTTATCTTCCCGCTTTTCGCAAGCAGAAAGCCCGTACGGCAGTTCAAGACGGCTTAAAACCTTCTTCGCGCCCTCTTTATCGTCCGATACCCCGAAGGTATAGGGATACAAGGAAACCGCCGACAATATCACGGAATGTTTCCCCGTGACGAAATTATAATCGAGATATATTCCGTCCTCGGTAAGATAATATTTGTTTATAAGCTCTTTTCTCTTCGCCGCCCTTTCGGCAAATTCCTTCGCTTCCTCGCCGCAACCTAAAATATTAAGCATCTCCGCGGTTTTTATCTCTGCGTCGTATAATATGCAGTCGAGGTCGAGGTGAGAAAACTCGTGCGCGGCTATCTTACTCTTCGGCGTTTTGAAGCGCATGTTAAAGTCCAGCCCGCTCTCCGCTATCGCCATTATGTCGCGACCTATCTGCATTTACTCTTCGGGCACGTCGCTTTCTTCCTGAACGCGTCCGTGATGCCAAAGGTAATTGTTCATAATCTCTCGGTCACTGCCGCTGTTGCCGTAAGAATTGAGACCTATCGGGTTTTTGCGGTTCTTTTCCCAGAACTCGTGTTCTTTGAGAATCGTTCCGATATATTTTTCTATAAACGCTACGTCGCCGTTTTCTTTATAGCACTCGTAAACCATACGAGTGAAAAACGGCGGCTGCGACCTGTCCGTTATATAATTCGCGTTGGGCATATACCCGAGCGTATCTATAAATTTCGCGATATTGTCTACGTTATACCTCGCCTGCTCCGAATACCCGTCGAGCATAAGCCCTTTGTTTATAAAATAGGTATCCCAGTAGAATATTTCGGTATAAACGTCTACCGCGCAGGGCGAAACGTACGGGTGGTCTACCTTAACGCTTCCTGCAAGCTCCTCCGCGGGGTGAAAGGTTTTCGTCCAGTTTTCTTTTATGTATGCCGATACTTTATCCATAAAATTCTTTCTTCCGTTTTATTTTGTTTGCGGTTATTATATCAACTTGCCGACCGAATGTCAACGACTTATAAGCATTTCGGCTGGCGACTTTTCTCTTTTTTCGTTTTATAATCGTTTTTAATGCTCTCTGTGGTATAATCGGGAACGCGGGCGAAGCCGAATTTCGGCTTCGCCCGCGCCGTTACCTGACGATTTTGTTCCTCGACGCTTCTTTTCCCTCGGCAATTTTTCCCACACTAACAAGTCGCGGAAAACCGTTTTTCTACGCCTTTACGCTTTCAAAAAACTAAACAATTTTAAGCGGGGAACGCTTCGGTCCGACGGTCGCGGTCGAAATCTTTCCGAGATCGAAAACCTCTTTCGCCATAGCGTTCACCTCTTCTATGCTCGTGTTTTCGATTTTCGCCACGCGCTCGTCGAAATCGAAAATCTTATCGAGCATCAAAAGGTATCTTCCGTATAAAAGCATTTGCGAAGCGGTGCTTTCCTGCCCCATTATGAACGCCGATTTTATTTGCTCTTTCCCGCGCAAAAACTCCTGCTCGGTCACGCCGCTTGCCGCGATTTTCTTTATCTCTTCCGCGATTGCCGCTTCCGCGCTTTCCCTTGCAGAGGTATTCACGCCCGCGTAAATTTCCAGAACTCCGCTTTCTTTATAGGTAGACATATAGGAATAAATACTATACGCAAGCCCCATATCCTCTCTTATCCGCTGAAAAAGTCTGCTACTCATACCGCCGCCGAACACGGTGTTCGCGATATTGAGGGCTATTCCGCGCTCGTCTTTAACGCTTACCGCAGGCATACACAAGCCTATGTGCGACTGCTCCGTGCGCTTGGTTTTATATAAATTCTGCGGAATTCCGCACTCCGCTTTCCTTTGCGGCACGGAAGTAAAACGGGTGAATTTACTCGCAAAATACTTTTCGGCAAGCTCCTCCGCCTCTTTTTCGTCCACGTTGCCCGCAACCGAAACGACCACGTTGTCCGCGGTATAATACTTGTCCATATAGCGCAAAAGGTCCGCGCGGGAAAAACTCTTAACGTTCTTTGCCGTGCCGAGAATGGTTCTGCCCAGTCCGTCCTTACCGTAAAAGCTTTCTGCAAGAAGGTCTAAACACAAGTCCTCAGGTTCGTCCTCGCACATATTTATCTCTTCCACCACGACGCCCTTTTCTTTATCGAGCTCCGTCTGCTTTAACGCGGAATTAAAGAAAATATCCGAAAGAACTTCCAAAGAATCTTCAAAATGCTCCGCCGTCGATTTGGTGTAGAAGCAAGTGGTTTCTTTGGAGGTATACGCGTTTATCTGCGCGCCTATTCTGTCTATAAAATCGGAAATTTCAAACGCGGTGCGCTTTTTTGTACCCTTAAAAAGCGAATGTTCTATAAAATGCGATATTCCGTGTTCGGGATCGGTCTCGTTGACGCTTCCCGTTTTGACGAGTACCCCGCACGACACGGTGAAAAGCCCAGCCATTTTATGCACGACGAGCCGCAAGCCGTTATCGAATTTCTTGTAGTATACCATTTTCGTTTCTCCCGAATTTCAATTTTTCTCTGAAATTCTTATAGAATTTATCTTATCGTTTATTATTTTGCGCTGTTTTAGCCGCGTTATCCGCATATTTGCCGAGCTATCGCGCGTTATTTTTGCCGCTTATAACTCCGCCGCTACCCGCTATTACGCCGCGCCGCCGTTACGCTATGCCGTCGGTTTTCGGTTTTTCTATGCATACTATTCGTTTTTATAGCTGCTATCCGCAATTACGCCGCGCCGTCCGTAATATTTTCTTTCAGGTTTTCGCTTACCGTAACGAGCGAAAAACCCTTATTTTTACAGATTTTTATAATTTCCGGCAAAACTTTCAGAGTGTGCGGCTTTGGGTGCATAAGAATAAAATCGCCGCCCGCAAGGTCTTTAGTGGCGCGTGAAATAATCTTTTTCTCGTCTTTATCGCGCCAGTCTATCGTATCTTTCGACCACATTATAACTTTATAACCGAGTTCCTCCGCAGATTCTAATACGGCGGAAGAAAAACTGCCCGAAGGCGGGGCGAAAAGTTTGGGTTTAACACCCGAAAGAGCGGTTATCACCGCATCTGCGGCGGCTATTTCTTTCTTATTTTCGACAAGCGAAAGTTTTTTGTGGTCTTTATGAAAGTAGCCGTGATTTGCTATTTCGTTACCGCTTTCCGCTATGCGTTTTAGGGTTTGCGCGTTATCGTCCGCCCAACAGCCGCCCACGAAAAAAGTGGCTTTCGCGCCGGACTTGTCAAGTTCATCGATAATCGCGTTCACAATCTCCGCATTTTCGTAAACGTTAAACATTAAAGACACTTTTACGCCGCTTTTATTCCCGCCGTAAATCGCGCCGAGAGCCTTGCCGCCGTATATCGGGGCGAGCGGCTCAATAAAAAAACTGACCGAAAACACGGCGGCAAGTATCAGAATCAACGCAAAATTCGTAACGACGGACACTCTTTTACTCGTTTTCATCTTCTTTTCTCCTACTCGCTATTTTATGCGGGTAAGGATAAGTAAATGACGACTAATAACGGCGCGCCGACCTTTTTTAAAGACCTTAACTCTTATTTTTTGAAAGGATTAAAACTAAAAGGCGGCGTATCCGCCGCCTTTCGGTAGGTTTTTGTTTTAGTTGTGCCGTACGCCCGACAGCCCGCAACGTATAACCGTCCTGCACGGGACAAGCGTCTGTATTCTTTTACTCTTCGTTTACGATTTCGAGAAGTTTTAAGTCGATTCCCTTTTCGCCGATTTTGATGATTTCTACTTTCACCTTGTCTCCGATATGGAGAACTTCTTCAACCGTTTCGATTCTTCTTTCGCTCATTTTGGAAATGTGGATAAGTCCGTCTTTTCCGGGAGCGAGTTCGCAGAACGCGCCGACCTTCGGTAAAATTCTGACGACTTCCGCAATGAACATATCGCCGACTTCGGGATCTTTCGCGATAGAAAGAACGATAGCTTTCGCACGTTCAGCCTGCGCAATGTCGCCCACACACGCGATATTGACTCTTCCGTCGTCCTCGATGTCGATCTTAACGCCCGTTTCTTCGATAATCTTGTTGATGACCTTACCCTGCTTGCCGACGACGTCGCCGATCTTTTCGGGATCGATTCTAAACGAAATAATCTTGGGCGCGTATACGGAGAGTTCGGGTCTCGGGCTGTCGATAACCTCTAACATTTTGCCGAGAATATGCTTTCTGCCGACGTTCGCCTGCGCGATTGCGGATCTTAAAATGTTCTCGTCTATACCTTTGATTTTTATATCCATCTGGATAGCCGTGATACCCTTTTCAGTACCCGCTACCTTAAAGTCCATATCGCCGAGGAAGTCTTCGAGTCCCTGAATGTCGGTAAGGATAGAAACCTTGCCCGTTTCCGCGTCTTTGATAAGTCCCATTGCAATGCCCGCGACGGGTGCTTTTATCGGAACACCCGCGTCCATAAGCGCGAGGGTAGAACCGCAAACGCTGCCTTGCGAGGTCGAACCGTTGGAAGAAAGGACTTCGGAAACGACTCTTATCGCGTAGGGGAACTCGTCCTCCGAGGGGATAACCGGCTCTAACGCTCTTTCGGCAAGCGCGCCGTGACCGATTTCGCGACGACCGGGGCTGCGGAGCGGTTTAGCTTCGCCCGAAGCATAACCCGGCATATTGTACTGGTGCATATAACGCTTTGCGGTTTCGCCGTCGAGACCTTCTAATTTCTGCGCGTCGGAAAGCATACCGAGGGTACAAGTGGACATAACCTGCGTCATACCTCTCGTGAATACGCCCGAGCCGTGAACTCTGGGAAGAACGCCCGCTTCACACCAGATAGGTCTGATTTCGGTGAGCTTTCTGCCGTCCGGACGAATACCGGTGTTGGTAATTTTAGCTCTCACCTTCTCTTTGGTAAGATAATATAAGGAGTCTTTTATCTCTCTTTCCTTCGCGGGGAAAATATCCGCAAAGTGTTCTAAACAATCCTTTTCTACCGCGTCCTGTCCCGCCTGTCTTTCGTGACGGTCGAAGGTATCGAGCGCTCTGTCGAGTTTTTCGCTTGCGTATTCTCTTACAGCCGCATCGATTTCTTCCGGAACGTGATAAAGTTCCATTTCTCTCTTCGGCTTGCCGATTTCTTTAATGATTTCTTCCTGAAAAGCGCAAAGACGTTTGATTTCTTCGTGACCGAACAAAATCGCGCCGACCATTTCGTCGTCGGAAATTTCTTTTGCGCCCGCTTCAACCATCATAATAGCGTCTTTCGTACCCGCGAGGTTAAGAGTAAGCGTGCTTTTCGCCCTCTCGGCACAATCGGGGTTAATAACGTATTCGCCGTCCACTATGCCGACGACTACGCTGCCCGTAGGTCCTGCAAACGGAATGTCCGAAATGCTTATCGCGATACTCGAACCGAGCATTGCGAGGGGTTCGGGCTGAATATCCGGTTCTACCGAAAGAGCGGTCGCAACGACTATAACGTCGTTGAAAAGTCCTTTCGGGAAAAGCGGACGGATAGGTCTGTCGATAAGGCGGCTCGTTAAAATCGCCTTGTCGGAAGCTCTGCCCTCGCGGCGTTTAAATCCGCCGGGGATTGCGCCTACCGAGTACATCTTTTCTTCAAAATCTACGCCGAGAGGGAAATAATCCATACCGTCTCTCGGTTTTTCCGCCATAGTTACGTTTACCATAACGGCGGTGTCTCCGCAGCGCAGCACGCACGAACCGTTCGTCTGCTCCGCGTATTTGCCCGTTTCGACGATAAGTTCTCTGCCGCCGACGGTAGTTCTGAATTCTCTGTAATTTTTGGTCATTGTTTTCTCCTGATCCTTAACTCTTATTATTCCGAAACGGCTTCGCACCCCGCGCCGCCGCACAAAATTCTTTTAATTTATAAGTTTTTCCCCGTTATCGCGCATTTCGCGAATTTATCGCGAAGCGTTTCCGCAAAGCCCATCGCTTCGCCGCATAGTCTTTTTGCCGCATATTTGCATATATCTGTCTGCATATATTCGTATATCCGTAGCGGCAGACTTTCGGCGCGGAGTTTTGCCAAACCGCGCGTATTTTGAAATAAAACCGTCTTTTTTAAGTAAAAAAGGGCGGAAAAGACCGCCCCTTCTTGAATTCTTACTTTCTAAGATCGAGGTCTGCGATAATCTTTCTGTATCTTTCGATGTCGATCTGCTGTAAATATTTCAAAAGACCTCTGCGTTCGCCGACCATTTTCAAAAGTCCGCGACGGCTGTGGTTGTCGTGCTTGTTGGCTGCGAGGTGTTCGTTAAGGTGATTGATTCTCTCGGTTAAAAGAGCTATCTGCACCTCCGCCGAACCCGTATCGCCTTCGTGACGACCGAACTTCTTGATTATCTCTTCTTTTCTTGCCTTTTCCATATTAGTTTTACCTCCTGTTATTTAATGGAATAGTCCGCTTTAAGCAAAGCCTCGGGTGGAGAATCCGCAAAACCTTGCGTAAAGTATTTTAAGCATTATTAAGTATATCAAAAATATCTGCGTTTGTAAACTGTTTTTTAAGCCTTTCTGCGATTTGTCAATCATTTTTCGGTTATTTTTCGGGTTGCGTTCAAAAACCGCGGCGTTCGGTTTACAGAAGCTCGTTCTCTCTCTCGCGCGCCGCCGCTCCGTTTACGAATTTTCGGAAAGCTTATCTCCGTTCTTTGAAAAAAGCGCGCTTTGCGGCAAGCCTTTCTTCAAAACCCGAAAGATAGGATTTGACGTCCTTCGGTGCGGCAAAGCGTTCTATTCTCCCGCCCGAAAAATCCACGCGCTTGCTGATTGCTCCCGCCCCGCAAGCCACGGTGGAGGAAATTTCTTCCATAGTGTCTATATTATAAACGCATTCTTTGCCTTTTTTGGCGTAACCCGCGTTTTCGAGGTTGCCCGCCATATATTTCTGACGGTAGAGATAATACGGGCGATACCCCGCCGCGGACAGGCTTTTTTCGGCGAAATTCACCATTTTTTCTATCTCGCCGCACTCTATTCTGTCCGTTTCCTCCGCGAGATACGAGCCGCGCTTTACGCACAGCGTATGCACCGTTATATCGTCGGGAGAAAGCTCTATCGCCTTTTCTATGCTCGCGGCGAAAACCTCCGCCGTTTCGCCTTCCAGCCCCGCTATAAAGTCCATATTCGTTACGAAATCGTCTTTTGCGAGCAGGTATTTTTCGACCGCCTCCGCCGCCGTATGCTCCCGCCCTATTCTTTTAAGCGTTTCGTCCGAAAAGGTCTGCGGATTCACGCATACGCGAGTCACTCCGAAATCCTTTAAGATTTTCAGGTTTTCTTTGGTTATGCGGTCGGGTCTCCCCGCTTCCACCGTAAATTCCACGCCCGTGTTGATTTTATCAAGCGCGGACAGTATTTTTATAAGGTTTTCGTCTGAAAGAGCTACGGGCGTTCCCCCGCCAACGTAAATGCTGCGAAGCTTTTTCACGAACGCCGCGCTTTGCTCTATCTCTTTGACGAGAGCTTCGGTATATTCGTCCATAAGATTCGCGGAGCTTCTCAAATCCTGCGTGATGAACGAGCAATACTTACAGCGCGTGGGGCAGAACGGCACGAACACGAAAAAATCGGTGTTATCGGGGTCGCGGTCGTAATAGTCCTTCTGCGCTTCTAAAACGGCGCGGGTAAGCTCGGTTTTTTCCCTGCTCACCTTCATAACGTCGGTAAAAAATTCCTCGAAATTCCCGTTTTCGTCCGCTTCGGTATAAGCGAGACGGGTAGGTCTTATGCCCGTGAGCGCGCCCCAAGGCAAGTTTATGCCGTAAAAGGACGATAACGCGCGATATACCGAAAGCTTTGCATACCGCTTGATAAGCCGCTTTTTGAGAATTTCCGTTTCGGGATTATGCGAAAGATTGCAAAACGCGTACGCTTTGCCGTTTATAAGCACGAGGTTGGAATATTTCCCTTCCGTTTCGGTGAATTTATGGTTTATTTTAAGGCTTTCGTCTTTCGGAAAAAGCCTGACGACTTCATTAAGCTCGCTTTCAGCAAACGCGAGGTTCGTCGTAAGGTTAGTCGAAGTATTATCGTTCATATTCTTTCAAAGGGTTAAAAGCGCGCTCGTGAGAAAGAGTCGTAAACTCGTCGTGACCGGGATAAACCGTGTAGTCGCCTTTTAGCGCGAAAAGCTTCTGCACCGAGCGCACGAGAGCCTCGAAATCGCCCGTCGGAAAATCCGTTCTGCCGACCGATTCGCAAAACAGCGTGTCGCCCGTAAACAGCGCGTCGCCGACCTTGAACGTCAACGAGCCGTCCGTATGCCCGGCAGTTTCCAGCACTTCGATTTTAATTCCGAAAAGGTTAAGCACGTCGCCGTCTTTTATCGTAACGTAGTCGGTAACGGGTTCGGCGGTTCTTCCGAAGCGCGAAGCGAGCGTATCGCCCGCGGCAAGCTTTTTCCCGTCCTTTTCGCTTATATAAACGGTCGCGCCGTCCGCCGCGATTTTTGCGGCGTTGCCCGCGTGGTCGAAATGCGCGTGAGTAAGAAGCAGGGCTTTCACCTTAAAGCCGTTCTTCTCCTCGGTTTCTTTTATAAGCTTATAGTTTTCTCCGCCGTCTATAAGCACGGCGTTCCCGTCCTCGCCCACGAGAAAATAGCTGTTCACGCGGAGCGGTCCGGAAGATAAGTGATATAATTTCATAATTAAATATTAAGCCCGAAATATCAAACGCAAAAACGTTAAGCAACGTTAAACGCGGAAAAATCGGAAAATCAGGTCGTGGTTCTGAATACGTCGGTAATCTTGGGGTTTGCGGCAAGCTTGTTGATAAGTCTGTCCAGCTCGTCCTTGCCGTTTAAGCGAATATTGAAATCGACTATGACCTGCCCCGTTTTCGCGTCCGTTCTGCCGTTCGTCGAAACGATTTCGAGTTTAAGCTCCGCGACCGCCGCCGCGACCTCGGTAAGTATCTGCGTTTGCGTGTCGCCGATAACCTTTACGCCCGCGTTATAAACGCTTGCGGCTTTATCCAGCCAGCTGACCTCGATAAGCCTCTCCGGCTCTGCGTTTTTAAGGTTCGGGCAATCCTTTCTATGTACGGTTACGCCGTGTCCGCGGGAAATGAACCCGACTATCGCGTCGCCCGGCACGGGATTGCAACACCCCGCAAACCTGACGAGTATGCCCGTCATATCCTTTACTTTTACGCTGCTCGCCTTTTCGGGACGGAGCGAAAAATACTTGGTAATTTCCTGTTTCGGTTGTTTCTTGCGGTAGAAATCGAGAAGCTTTACGATTACCTGATTGACGCTTACCGCGCCGTAGCCTATCGAAGCGAACATTTCCTCCGTGCTGTTAAAGGACATTTTGGAGGAAAGCACGAGAAACGATTCTTCTGTAAGAAGCTCCGACAGGTTGTAGCCGCGGCGTTTCGCCTCGTCCTCCAACATCGTTTTACCCGTTTTCGCGTTCTCGCTCTTCATCACGCGCTTGAAAAACTGACGGATTTTAACGCGCGCGCTCGGATTTTTGACTATTTTCAGCCAGTCCCACGAAGGTCCTTTCGAGTGCGGAGAAGTGATTATTTCAACGACGTCGCCGACTTTGAGCGTGCTGCCGAGCGGCACCATTTTGCCGTTCACCTTCGCGCCGACGCACTTGTCGCCGACCGCGGAGTGAATGCTGTATGCAAAATCTATGGGCGTGGCGTCTTTGGGAAGACTTTTTACGTCCCCGTTCGGGGTGAAAACGAGAACTTCCGAATTATAAAGGTCGCCCTTTAACGAGGTCAGAAATTCCTTGCTGTCCTTTAAGCCGCCCTGCCATTCCATAACCTCCCGTATCCACGAAAGCCGCTGGTCGAGGTCGTCGCCTTCTTTCTTTTCCTTATATTTCCAGTGCGCCGCGATACCGTATTCGGCGGCGTGATTCATCTCGTAAGTTCGTATCTGAATTTCAAACGTTCTGCCGTAATTCGTGACTACCGTCGTATGGAGCGAACGATATAGGTTGGGCTTCGGGGTTGCGATATAGTCCTTTATCCGCCCCGGAACGGGCTTCCACTTGTTGTGAATTTTGCCGAGAATCTCGTAGCACTCGTCAACCGTATCGACTATAACCCTTATCGCCACCGTGTCGTAAATCTGGTCGAGAGTTTTGCCCTTTTCTTTCATCTTGCGATAAATGCTGTAAAGATGCTTTCTCCGCCCGAAAACTTCGCCAGATATTCCCGAATCTTCCATCATCTGTCTTACGTCCGCGATAACGTGGTCTATAAACCCTACGCTCGCCTTAAAACGCTTGTCGAGTTCGGTGGAAATATATTCGTAAAAATCCGGTTCGAGATATTTAAGACACAAATCTTCCAGCTCGCACTTAATCTGCGAAATGCCGAGTCTGCCCGCGAGCGGCGCGTAAATTTCCAGAGTTTCCCGCGCCATACGCTGCTGACGCTCGACCGAAAGGAAGTTCAGAGAACGCATATTGTGCAGTCTGTCCGCAAGCTTGATAATTATAACCCTTATATCCTTTGCCATCGCGACGAAAAGTTTGCGGAAGTTTTCTGCCTGTTCCTCTTCCTGCGAGGTAAATTCTATCCTTTCGAGCTTGGTTACGCCCTGAACGAGCAGCAAAACCTCGTCGCCGAATTCTTTCTTTATATCGCCCTCGGAAACGGGGGTATCCTCAATGACGTCGTGAAGAAACGCCGCCGCGACCGTCGCCGCGTCGAGTCCCAAATCGAGAAGAATACCCGCGACGGTACACGGGTGAATGAAATACTCTTCCCCGCTCGCGCGCTTCTGGTTTTCGTGCGCCTTTTTGGCAAAGTCGTAAGCCTTTTCTGTAAGCTCCAAATCCTTGCCCGTATAAGTCGATTGTAAACGTTCGTAAATTTCCGTCATAATTTTACCGCCGTTTTTACCGCTTTATATATCGTCGAGTTATCGAGCGCGGATTTTACCCGCGCGTCGAATAAAAGTCTGCCGTTTTCTATCGTGAATATCCCGAGTTCCAAAAACGTTTCCGCAGAGAAAATAAACTGCGCCGCGGAAAAGCTCGGTTTATATTCTACGAAAGCCTCCGCCGTACCGATGAACGGCTTGCCGTTCAAAGAAAGCAGATAAGAAAAAACTCTTGCGAATTCGCCCCTGTCCGCGCTCGCGCCCGAAAGCAGTCGAGAATACCCGTCGAGCGTTTTATTCGCAGATACGGGAAGCCCGAAATCTTTTACCGCCACGGGCTTATCGAGATACACTATCTCGCCGTGTTCGCCGCAAGCCTCAGAAAGCGAAACGACGACGCAATCGGCGGCAGAGCGCTCGGGCGGGCGGAAGAAATAGATTTCCGGTCTTTTGCCGCTCTCGTCCTCTCCGTTCTCGCCGTAGCCGTAATATTTAAGGTTTTTATAATCGGAAACGGCGTATAGCGTGCCGAGTCCTTTCTCTATCGGGCGTGCCTCGAAATCGTCCGCATTGTCTAACGTTGCCGCGGCAAAACAGAAAGTCGCAGAAGCGGTATCCGAAGTCGCCGCGGTATCAAACGCTTCCGTGGCGGTATCGCAAGCCGTAGAGGAGTCGTCGAGGATAGCCGCCGTATCCGAAGCCGACGCGCCGAAGCCACCGGCCGCCGTCGTCGCGGTTGCGCCGTTTTTACCGTTCTCGCCCGTTCCGAGAAGCTTTTTCAGCTCGTTCCTCAAAACGAACGGATCTATTGCGGACAAATCGGACTTATCGGTAAGCACGTTTTTCACGAAGCCCTTAACGTATTCTTTGCCGCCGAATATAGAACGGTTTATCTCGAACACGACGGTCTTTTTTACGGGAAGAGCCAGAACCTCCACGTTCCCGCCCCCGCCGAAATCGAGCATTTCGCCCGCTTCAAGGTTAAACGTATAATGCGGAGAACCCTTTTTCAGAGGTCTCGAAATAACGCCGCTTTCCTCTTCCGCCGTAAACAACGGGCGGCGATTGCCTACCCCGAACGGTTCGAGCATATCTAATTCTTTTGCGAAACGCGCGTCTATTTTTCCCTGTATATTCCACTCCGCAAACACGGTTTTTTCCGCTTTTGCAAGGAGTTTTCTTTCTTTAACGTAAGCGCAGATACCGGCGCGGAGCAACTCGTAATTTTCTTTCGTAACGGCAACGCCCGCCGCCTGCGAGTGTCCGCCGAACTCGACGGTCAAATCTTTAACGGCGCAGAGAGCCTCGAAAATATTGACTTCGGGAACGCTTCTCGCCGAGCCTTTATAGCCGCCGTCCACCCCCGCGAACACTATAACGGGACGTGAAAAATCTTCCGAAAGCCTCGCCGCGACGATGCCGATAAAGCCCGTACGCCATTTTTCGCTCGCAACCAGAATAACGGGATCGAAGAACGAATTTTCGCGGTGAATAAGTTCTTTCGCTTCCTTATACATATCGTCGCACTCGACCTGCCGCTGAACGTTATAAGCGGAAAGCTTCACGCATCTGTCGAACACGACGTTCTCGTCGTCAGAGGTAAACGCTTCGAGCGCGGCTTTCGCGTCGCCCATTCTGCCGCCGGCGTTAAGTCTCGGCGCGACCTGAAACGCGAGCGTTTGCGCCGTCGCTTTTTTGTTGTCGCCGAGAAGATTTTTAAAAACCGCTCTCGGTCTCGGCGCGTTGATAAGTTTAAGCCCTTCCGCCACTATCGAACGATTTTCTTCTATCAAATCCATACTGTCGGCAACGGTGGCGAGCGCGGCAAGGTCTAAATAATCGTCCGCCTTTTCGCCGATGAGCGCGCGGGAAAGCTTATACGCGACGCCCGCCCCGCAAAGCCCGTTAAACGGATATTCCTGCCCCGCGATTTTCGGATCTATTCTCACGCAGTCGGGCAAAATTTCGGGTGGCTCGTGGTGGTCGGTAACGATAACGTCTATCCCGCGTTTTTTCAGTTCCTCTATCTTTTCCGCGTCCGAAATGCCGCAGTCCACCGTTATGAGAAGGTTTATCGGGCGATTTTTTCGCACCTCGTCCACGAGCGAAACGTTAAGCCCGTAGCCGTCCTCTCGCTCGGGAACGATTTTTTCCGCATTTATCCCGAATTCCGCAAGAGCTTTCGTGAGTATCGCCGTCGCGCAGATTCCGTCCGCGTCGTAATCGCCGAAAACGAGTACGCTATCACCATCGTCTCTCGCACGGGTTATGCGCGCAACGGCTTCTTTCATTCCCGAAAGAAGAAGCGGATCTCCGAACGCTGTTTTATCGGGAGAAAGGAAACGGCGGGCTTTTTCCTTCGTGTCCGCGCCGCGGAAATACAGAAGCCGCGCGGTGTCGAACGTCACGCCGAGTTCGCCCGCGAGATTTCTTATCGCGAGCGTTTCCTGTCCGTCGGGCGTTTTTCCGTATAAAAGCTTCATATATTTTTTCTCCCGTTTAATAAGACGATAAGGCGGAAGGAAAATTTCCGCCTTATAGCCGTAATGCCTTAATAATTTTTGTAATTTCTCATAAATTCGCGGAGCGAATTAACGTTTATCTTTCTTGATTGCCGTGTAAATTACGGGCGTGAAAGCGAACGCCGCAAAATACGAAACGACAGCCGCAATCAGAATCTGCACGCCGACGAAAAGCATACCCGTCGCGCCGAGGATAAGTCCGAGCGACGCGAAAGATACCGCAGCAACCGCCAAAGCGAAAAACGCGAAGTTAAATCTCTCAAAACTCAAAGCCGCGCCTTTTGCCGCAACGTCCGCCGTCGATAATTTTTCGTCCGTAACCATTCTTGCGGTTTCTCTGAATCTGTTGCACATAACCACCGAAAGCACCGCGCCGAGCGTTGCCGCCGCCGCAAGCCCCGTCGCAAAGAACGTGTCTGCGGGAACGCGGGTTATCGCAACCAAAGAAGCGTATAACAGCGCGGAGAGGACTGCGGAAACGAGTACGGCAATGCCGCTCGCAAGCTTTTCCGCGATGAGCGCGTACACGAAGGTAACGACGACAGCGATTGCTATGGCAAGCACGGTATACGCGATCGCCGTTTTATTTCCTTTTTCCGCCACGGTTTCGCCGATGGTCACGGTAGTCTCGTAGCCCTCGGGAGCTTTCGCCGCGTTTTCGAGCGCGTCCGCCTTTATGCCGTCTATTTTGTCGAAGCGATAAATCGCGCCGTCCTCCAAGGTCTGTTTGGAGGAATACTTACAATTAACGTCCGCGAAATATTTTTCCGCGCCGTCCGTCGCCGTTTTTTCGACGCCGTTCACGCTTCCTGCGACGGTTACTTTGATTTCGTAAGAGTTTTTATAAGCCGCGGAATTGTTAAGTCCGAACACTCCCAGCATAACCATTCCGACGAGTACTGCGACGAGCGCGATTATTACCCATGTTTTCCATTTGGAAACGATATTCTTCATTGTTTACGCCTCCTCCCTTTTAAGATTGAGGAACTTTTCGCCGTAGCCCGTTATCGGGAGAATAAGCGAAGCGAACATTCTCGCAAAGAGCATAGTCGAGATATAAGAAACGACCGCGCCGATACCGAAGGTTATCGCAAAGCCCTTGACCGTTCCCGTAGTTAAAAGGAACAGGCAGAGCGCGACCGCCGCCGCCGCGACGCACGCGCCGAGTATCGGGAAAGTGGAACGACGGAAGCCGTTCTTGACCGCGGTTTTGGTCATTTTGCCGTTTTTGAATTCCTCGGTAATTCTTCTGTAAATTATCATCAATCCGTCCGCGGTGAGTATGGTCGAAAGAATTATTCCGAACACTCCGCCGAGCGAAAGCTTGACGCCGGGGACTGCGATAAGCATAAGCGCTTCTATCAAAAGGAACAGAATAAGCGTAAGCCCCGAGATAAAGCCGTAACCCTTGCCGAGTACGAAGAACGCGACGACGATAAGTATCGCGACCGCATAAATCGCAACCGCAGAGATAAGCGCGGCGTTTTCGCCGTACGGCGCGGAAACATCGACGCCGTCCGAAACGTCGTATTTATAAGCGAGACCGCCCGAGCTTATCTGAAGCGCGTTTCTTCTCGCGTCGGACTCGGTCGCCCCCTGCGAGCCGTCGAGCCACATAGAAAGGGTGCTGCCCGAAAAGCTGTTCGACGAAAGCTCCGAGTTCATAAGCGTGGTGTCTCCGAGAGTAACTTTAAGATAGAACGTACCCTCGCTCATTTTACTTTTGATTTCTTTGGTAGCGTAATCGGTAAAGTTTATCTCTATCCTGTAATACGCGCTGCCGCTGCCCGCGTCTATGCCCGCGTATTTCGCGTTCTTTATAACCGCGCCGTCCGTTAAAATCTCGTCGGTGGGGTTAGAAGAAGAGCCGCCGTAGAATTTCAGTTCGCCGTAAGCCGCCGCAACGTTTATGTCCTGCGTGAGCGCGGTGGTATCGGGTTCGCCGTATTTGTTGGTAGAAGCTTTCGCTTCTATTCTGATGTCGTAATCTTTAACCGCCTCGTCGGTGCTTTTCACCGCGGTCACGGAATAAGTCTGATAGCCGAGGGCGTTCATTCTTTTTTCGAGCGTCTTTATAACCTCGTCTATATCCTCTACCTCTTCTACGTTGTCTTTGGCGAGCGTTAAGGTATACGCCGTGCCGCCTTTAAGATCGTAATCGAGTTCGATAGCACCTATAACGCCGTTGTAATTTTTTACGCCGACGGAAAAGGTAGCGAACGTCATCGCGATAAGAAGCGCCATTAAAACGCAAACTATCGTAAGTAACGTAATTGACTTTCCTTTCTTCATTTTTGCCTCCGTGCAGAAACTTTCGCCCCTGCGATACTCTTTAAACAAGCCTACTTAAAATTATATAACATTTCCGCCCCTGCGGTCAATGATATTTCGGAATTTTTTTCATAAAAAACCGTTTTACGACGATTTTTATTGAATTTTTCGATTATGCGCGAGATTTTTCCCGCCGCCGTCACCCGTCACGAGCCGCCGCCAGAAAGATACAGCCACACGCCGAGCGCGACTATCGCGACGCCGAGAAGTACGAGCGAAAGAATTTTCGGAACGGATTTAGGATACTTGCCCCACGTTTTACCCGTTTCGCCGTTGACGTAGAAATTGAAAAGCTTCTTTTTATAGCTGTAATTTCCGACGTATACGGGGAGCATAACGTATTTATAAGTCACCCGTTCGTGCCTTGTGGAAACGTTGATGTAATCCACTCGATCGTAGGTATACTGCGAAAGAATCCCCCGTTCAAGCTCCTTGTCCATAACGGCTTTGGCTTTATTCCAGCAGTCCTCTATTCCGTCGTCGTACTGATACGCCATAAACCCGAGCAGGTAATTTTCTTCGTACACCTTGCCCGAATCGGTATCGTACGGGCGGAGCTTGTCCAGCTTTTTCTGATCGAGCTTCGAACCCGCGGTTATCAGCACGTCGTTGAAATTATAGTAGTAAGCGCCGCTTATGTTTCTCCACACGACGTAAGTTTCCGTTCTGCGGTTTTTGCCCGAACCTACCGTACGCGTGTGCGTCGTGCCTATTCTGCCGTTATAAACCGACGAGGTATTACTGTCGAACGTAAAGCACGGTGTGTAAACGCCGTTCACGTTTTCCGCCGTCAGACGTTTTTTGAATTTCCCCGGCGCGAAAAAGCGTTTTTTAGCCCACGCCTTGGAATATTCCACGGCCTTTTCTTCCCCGAACGCGAAAGGAATAAGCCCGTTGGGCTTAAGCCCCGCAAGCTCCTCCGTTTTACGAACGTGCGCCGTGCCGCAGAACGGGCAGATTTTAGCGGTCTGCCCCGCTTTCAGCACGACCTTCGCGCCGCAGTTATCGCAGGAAAAAACGACTGCTTCGTCGGCGTTCCATTGTCTGTCTTTTCCGAACGCGGAAGACAGATCGATTTCCTGCGCCGTTTCGTCTTTCTGAAATTCTACCTTCGTGCCGCAATGCGGACACGAAAGACACCCGTTTTCGGGATCAAAAACCATATTCGAGCCGCAGGACGGACATTTTTCCGTTTCCGTGCCGACTCTGCGACCTTCCGTGCCTATTTCTTCAAACCTTTTGCCGGCTTCTTCGCCCATCTCGCCTTAATCCTTTTTACAGCGGTTTTCTTAAAGTACGATTAGTTCTCGGGAGCGTTAAGCTCTTCGAGCATTTTCGCAAGGTCCGCGCCGTGAACGTCCGCCGCTTCGCCGACGGTTTCGCCGTGAGCGAGCGCGCAACCGAGACAGTGCATACCGTATTTCATAAGGATTTCGCCCGCCTTGGGGTTAATCTGAATAGCCTCGAAAATAGTAGTGTTTTCGGTAATTTTGTTTGCCATAAAAATCGTTCCTCCGATTTATATTTTTATCAGTTCGGGATTGACCGACAAAAAAACGGTAAAACCCGAGATTTCACCGTTTTATTATATAATTATTTTCGTTATAAGTCAATACTTTTCGGGGTTTTGTTCTTTGCTAAAATCAAAATTCCCGTTTTTTCTCTTAAAAATCTTGCGAGTGCGGTTCGCTTTGTCGCCGAGGTTCGGGGCGATTCGCCATAAAAGCCCGCGAACTCGTCTTTATCGCCGCGCCGCGTTGCGTCCGTGCGCCGCCGTTTCCGCATAACCTCGCCGCGCCGCATTGCAGCAAAATTTTCAGGGCAAAATCGTTATTTCGTTTCCGCGCCGGCTTCTTCTTTATAAGCGTAGTAATAATAATCGTCGTGCTTACGTCTTCCCGTAAAATTGAACACCGTGCCGAGTACGTTCGCGCCGCTCTCTTCGAGGTCGGAAACGGTACTCTTTAGCTGCTGACTGCTCACCTTGTCGCAGCCGACGACGAGAATGGTCGCGTCCGCAACGCGGGAGATGCTTATAAAGTCCGAAGCTCTGCCGACGGGCGGGCAATCGAGAAGAACGAAGTCGTAGCTCTCTCTCGCCTTGTTTATCATATTGCCGAACTTGCCGGACATAAACAGAATGGTGGGGTTATCGACCGTGCTTCCGCAGGTTACGGCGGAAACGTTCGCATAAGCCGTCTTTTTGGTCACCTGTTCAAAGGTTTTGGCGTCCTTGAAGAAATCTGTCATACCGACCTGACGTTTAAGCCCCAACGCTCTGTGGAGATTAGGCTTACGGAAATCGCACTCTAAAACGACGACCTTTTTGCCTATCTCGCCGAGCGCAATCGCAAGGTTTGTCGCGATGGTGGTTTTACCTTCGTTGGGTATGCTCGACTGTATCTGATAAACCTTGTCGTTATCCCCTTCGTGCAGGAACACGAGAGTATCGGCAAGCTTTTCGAGATTCATGCGGAGAAGGTCGGTACTATCCTTCTTTCTGCCCTTAACGGAAACGATGCTTAAAATATTCTTCTTGCCGCTTATCGCCTCCACGCGGTCTACCGTGGTGATTTTGTCGTTCACGAAATACATTATAAACGCGACCGCAACCGCAACGACTATACCCGCAACCGCCGCGATAAGGGTGGTTTTGGTTGCCGAATATACGGGAGCCACCGCAGGCGTTTCGCTTAAAACTACAAGCTCTACCCTGCCTTGGAAATTTTTATAAGCGTTGCCGTCTTTTTCCGCCGCGTAATCGTTAAAGCTGCTTATGATTGCAAGAAGCTTTTCCTTTGCCGCTTCGCTTTTTTCGTCCTGATACGTAAGAGTCGCAACCCACGCTTCTTCGTTGTTCTGCTTTGCGGTGAAATTCACGCCCGAAACCTTTTCGTCCTCGCCGAGAGTCGCGCTCGCTCTGTCCATAATAATGGCAGAACCCATAACTTCCAGAATGGTGGGCGTATAAAGACTGCTGTACTGAATATCGCTTTTTTCCGCGTTATTCGTGCCGAGGTCCGCTTTTATCATAACCTTCGTAGCGGCTTTATATTCCTGCTTTCTTACGACGGAATACGCCGCGCCGATCGCGCACGCCGCCACGATTATGGCAAGCATAAGCACCCAGTATTTCTTTACAATATACCAGACGTCGCCGAGACTCATTCCGCTCTTTTCGTTTTCCATACCCTCTCCCTTTGTATAAGTAGATTGTCTTTATGTATTTTAATATATATAATCCGATTTGTCAAGTCTTAACAACTCTTAACAAAAAAACACGCCTTTATTCGCGGGGGGAAACGTTTCGCACCCGCACGTTATCCGTATACGCGCTATCGTCCGCGAGATACCCGCGCAAATTACGCACGCCGCCCGCTTTTGCCGTCAAAGTCCGCGGTTCATTTTTTCGCGGCTTCTCAGCGCGGCGCGGTTTAAGAATGAACGTATTGCTTTATGCTGAACGCGATGTTCGTTATGTGGTCGCCGACTCTTTCCAGATTAGAGACGGTTTGCAGATACACAGAGCCGACCTGCGCCGAACATTCCTCTTTTTTGAGCCTTTCTATATGCTTCGTTTCAAGGTCCACGTTGAACTGGTCGATCATCTCTTCCAGCTCGTCCACCTTGGGAAGAAGGGTTAAATCGCGCTCGTCGAAAACCTTGACTGCCGCGTCGAAGAGGTTATCGACCGTTTCCACGACCTCTTTAAGCTCTTCTTTCGCGGTGTCGGAAAAGTCCACGCCCTCCTCTTTTAATCGGAGCGCGTATTCCATAATGTTTTCCGCGTAGTCGCCCACCCTTTCCACGTCCGTCACGACGTGATAATACGAGCCGACCTTCTTTTCGTCTTGAAGCGTCAAATCCTTGCCCGAAAGAGCGGTAAGATATGCGGTTATGTTTCTGTTAAGGAAGTTTATGATTTCTTCGTTGGTGCGAACCTCGGAAGCGTTTTCGTACTTACCGTCTATCAGCATAGCGACGGAAAGATTTATGTTCTCTTTCGCGATGCCGCACATTCTGACGATTTCTTTTTTGGTGTTATTAACCGCTATCGGCGGAGTGTCGAGAAGTCTTTCGTCGATAAACATAAACCGCATCGCGTTTTCTTCTTCGTTCTTTTTCGGCCTTATAATCTTCGTCGCGAGATAAACTATGCTCTTTATGAACGGCAACAAAACTATCGTGGTAAATACGTTGAAAAGGGTGTGAAAGTTTGCAATCTGACGTTCTCTCGAAGCACCGCTTATCGCCTCCATAAAGCTTATGAACTCTTTTTGCCAAATCCAAAGCGGAGCAAGCACTATAAGACAGCCGAAAACGTTGAATAAAAGGTGAATGAGCGCGGTGCGCTTTGCGTTGGTGGAAGTACCGATACTCGAAATCATAGCGGTCACGCAAGTGCCTATGTTCGAGCCTAAAATAATGAATACCGCGTTGGGAAGACTGATGCTCGAACCGAGAACTATCAGAATACCCGTGATAGCGGTCGAGCTTTGAATCAGCGCGGTAACGCCCGCGCCTATGAGAATTAAAATAATCGGGAAATGTTCGCCGCGGAAAAGCTTATCGAAAAACGGTTTTAATTCGGATTTCGTCGCGGGATCTTCGTAAATAATCTGATTTACCGAAAGACTCATGACTTCGAGTCCCAAGAAAATCATTCCGAGCGCGAGAAGAATATAGCCTATCTTGTTTATCTTGTCGTTTTTGACGAACAAGCCCATAACCGCGCCCGCCGCCGCGATAACGCAGGCATACGCCGCCGCGTTGAAGCCTACGCCCACGAGCGACAGAAACTGCGCCGTAACCGTCGTGCCGATATTCGCGCCCATTATGACCGAAGTCGCCTGCGCGAGCGTCATAAGCCCGACGTTCACGAAACCTACGAGCATAACGGTCGTCGCCGCAGAGCTTTGCATTATAATGGTCATCGTCGCGCCGACGCCGACTCCTGCAAAACGGTTACTCGTCATTTTACCGAGAAGCTTTTTAAGGTTATTGCCCGCTACGCGCTCCAGATTGTTGCCCATAACGTGCATACCGAAAAGCATCATCGCCATTCCGCCGAGCAGAAAGAAAACGTTTTCTAATACTCCGTTGCCCATAAAATTTCCTTATAATTTTTTCCTGCGTAAAAAAGCAAGCGTTTTTATGATACACCATACGCCCGCAGTTAGTCAACTTTTTTTAGGCGAAAAGCTCAAAAAAACACAACCGACACGCCGGCACGGTTTTTTAGGGCGAAAAAAGGTCTCGTTTTTTTCCCGAAACGGCGGCGTACGGTATAAATATTTTTTATCTTTCGGGAATTTCGCCCTCGGTTTTAAGCCCTTTATATCCGTTCTGACGGAGCGCTTCGTAAACGCCTACGCACACCGAGTTGGAAAGGTTGAGAGAGCGCGTTTCGTCCTTCATCGGAAGGCGCACGCACCTGTCGTAATACTTTTTAAGGAGCGGTTCGGGAAGCCCTTTCGTTTCCTTGCCGAAAACGAGAAAATCCCCGTCTTTATAGCTCACGTCGGAGTGTATATGCTTCGCTTTTGTAGAGAAAAACCAGAAGTTTTCGCCGTTATAGAACTTGTCCATAACCTCTTCTATGCCGTCGTAGTAGCGAATATCGAGAAAATGCCAGTAATCGAGTCCCGCACGCTTCAATTGCTTGTCCGTCACCTCGAAGCCGAGCGGGCGCACGAGGTGCAGAACGCTCCCCGTGACGGCGCACGTTCTCGCAACGTTACCCGCATTCTGCGGGATTTCGGGTTCTACCAGAACTATATTAAACGCCATTTTTATGTACCTCTTTCGTTTTTTCAATAACCCGAGCCGAAATCTCTGTAAAGACCGCGACGGCGGGAGCTAATAAGTCTGTAATCTTTTTCTATTTTCAGGTTCACGCGCAAAAAGTCCGCGGAGCTTGCCGCCGCTATATTTCCGCGCACGTCCGCCAAAGCGGCGTAGTTTTTAGCGCAAAGCCCCATAGCGACGCCGTTCGCAAACGCCCCCGCGCGAAGCATTATCTGCGGAATCAAATCTTCGAGCGACTTAAAAAGACAGATTATAACGTCCGCGTCGCATAGCGCGAGAACGCGAGCCGATTCGGGAAAAAATAAATCTTCCGCAACGATAAGCCCTATTTTGCCCGCGCTCGTGTCGTATACGCGAAAGCTTCCTCCCGCGACGAATTCGCTGTCGTCTATCGAGTGCGCCATATCGGACACGCCGAGAATCCGACCTTTATCCGCAATCACCGCGGAGTGGCGGAAAACGCCGTAAGTATCTGTATCGCACCCGCACACGACGACCGAAGAAAGCTGGCGGGAAAGCCGCGCCACGTCCTGAAAATATTCCGTTTCGCCGCCCAGCTCCTTTTTGTAATTCACAAGCCCCAGCCCGTTGAAACCGAACACGACGAGATCGCTTTTACCGATTTTATCGAGTCGTTCCTGCCATACGCCGTTCACGGTATCCGTCGTCGCGAAGGTTATTTTCATTCACACTCTCCCGAAAAAGTTATCGGTAACATTATATTTTGCGAAAAGAAAAAGTGTGAAACCCGCGCCGAGAAGCAGTACCTCTCCGCCAAACAAAACCCGCCGCCAAGCCGCAAAGCCGTGCAAACCGAATCCGTCGACAAACTCAACGTCACTGTGGAATCGTCGCCATATCGCCCCGATTGTCATTCTGCACGCATTTGTCTTGTCGTCTTTAACAGTCATAGGTGCTTTATTGCGTAGTGGAGAAACACCTATCAGCCCTGACGGACTTACGAAGAATCTCTACACGAAACCCATAATTGTCATTCTGAGATAAGCTTCTTGCGCCTTCTTACGAAGAATCTCGACGAAAAGCCGTGCCGACGGAAAGCAAACCGCACGAAGGCTTACGAAGAATCTCGGCGCAAAGCCCATAATTGTCATTCTGAGATAAGCTTCTTGCGCCTTCTTACGAAGAATCTCTACACGAAGGTAACTGACGAGTCAGAATGACGCAAATTACTATTCGTTAAAACACTTCGCTATTCGGTTCGCCGTTATCCCGACGTCTCAAAATAACAGAATTGACTATGCGCTAAAACGTTGCATACAGTTTGTAACTGTATGCGCCGCAGGGCGGAGAGGCTCCTCCCGCCGAAGCAGAAACGATAAATACCCAAATATTATTAAATAAAGACGGAATTTATAATTTTCTCAATTTCCGCAACGCTTTCCGCGCGGGAAAGAGCTATCCGCGCGTTTTTCGCGTTTATCATACCCTTCAAATAATACGGCGCGAATTTGCGGAATTCCACCGCCGCCTTTTTATCGCCTTTTCTTTCCGCCGCGAGCTTTAACTGTTTCAAAATAAACTCCTTTTTCGTCATACTCGCGGGAATTCCCGTAAGCCGCGCAAAAATAAGCGGATCTTCTATCGCGCCTCTGGCTATCATCACGCCGTCCGCGCCCGTTTTATTCATCATTAAATCGGCGTCGTTTTCCGTAAAAATTCCGCCGTTCGCGATAATCGGAATATTCACAGCCGCCTTAGCCCGAGCAATCGCCGCGTAGTCGGGTTCGCCCGAGTAATAATCTTCGCGAACTCTGCCGTGAATCGTCACGAGACTCGCGCCCGAGGCTTCCGCCATTCTGCAAAACTCCGTCGCTACGTCGTCGCCGCGCTTTAACCCCGTGCGGATTTTCACCGTAACGGTCTTGCCCGAAGCTACCGCCGCCTTAACGACTGCTTCCGCACGGCGTATATCGCCGAGAAGCGCGCTTCCCTCCCCGTTTTTATAAATCTTCGGCACGGGACAGCCCATATTTATATCCACAACGTCGAACGCTTTAAGCTCATCGCTCTCGGCGGCGGCGCGCATATAATAAGGATCGCTCCCGAACAGCTGCGCCGCGGTACGCTTTATATCGGGAACTCCGTTTCCGGCGGCGTTTTCCGCTTCGTCAACGGATTCGCCGTCCTTTTTATTATCCGCTTTATTATCCGCGACGACTTCTTCGTCGAAGCCTTTTTCACCGTTCTCGCAAGCCGTTTTCCCGTCGAAGTCTGTCACGCAGTTCCCGCAATATAAAAGCTCCGCCGTGCCGCCCGCCTTATAGACCGTGCCTTTCGCGCTGACGAGTTCGGTAAAACAAAAGCCCGCGCCGAGCGAAAGCGCAAGCGTTCTGAATGCGTAGTCGGTGTATCCCGCCATCGGGGCGAGAAAAACGTTATTCGGTGCGGTAATTTTTCCTATTCGTATCGGCTTTATCTGCATTAAGTAACCCGTGCGCCGCGGTTCTCGGCGCGTTTTCTCTTTTTAACGCTATAAAGTTTACCAAATCGGCGATAAAATAGCAAGCGATTACCGCTACCCCGCAGCCGTAAACGTTAAAAGTCGGGTTCTTTACGAGCGCGATTTCCGTTAAAATCTTCGCCGTCGCCCCTATCGCCATAGACAGGACGGGCGCGTAAAGCCTGTTTTTCGCGATAAGCACGGCGTTCTGCGTTTGCAGAAGCGATAACAGCACCGCCGCGGGCGAAATAATTTTAAGAAGCGTCGCCGAAATTCCGCGTTCCTCTTCGGAGAGAGAACGGAACAACATATTTATTATATTCGGCGCGAAAAGATACAGCGCGACCGCGCACGGAAGCGACAGCGCGAGCGTTAA
Source organism: uncultured Clostridia bacterium (assembly GCA_934271275.1). GTDB lineage: Bacteria > Bacillota > Clostridia > Christensenellales > Borkfalkiaceae > UBA1259. The sequence goes on from CAKQRD010000006.1 coordinate 102,952, forward strand.
TATAATCGTCCGTTTTGCGTTCTTCCTCTTGCTTTCCTTGTCGTTCGCGCCCGAAACCGCGGGAATCGCCACCGCCGCGACGCCGTAACACACCGCCACGGGAAGCCCGACTATCGTCGTCGCCACGCCCGAAAACAATCCGTACAACGCGGTTGCGTCCGAGCGGTACGCGCTTAAAAAGTTCACGACGATAAAGCTGTCAACGACTGCCGAAAACGGCAGAATCACCCCGACGAGCGTTATCGGAACGGCGGTTTTTATAAGCTTTTTTGCGAGCGGAAAAACCTCCGTTTTTTCAAGTGAGAACCGCAGACCGAGCCTGTTTTTTCGCCTTTTGTAGGCAAAACAAAGGTATAAAGCCGCCGCCCCCTCCGAAACGGTTATGGCAAGAGCCGCGCCCGCCGCCGCAAGCGGCACGTTCGGCATAAACAGTCTGACGAAAAGAAGCCCGAACGCGAGCTTAAAAAGCTGTTCGGTAATCTGCGAAACGGCGGTAGGCTTCATATTCATAAGCCCCTGAAAATACCCGCGGAACGGGGTTATAAGGCAAACGAGAAAAACCGCGGGGGCTATCGCCGCGTACGATAAAAACGCGTTTTCGTCGCCCTGCGCCCGCGCGAGAGTTTTGGAAAACACGAACATAAACAGCGAAAAAATCGCGCCGAGCGAAGCGAAAAGCTTCAATCCGACCGTGAGATAGTCGTACGCCCGCCGTTCTTTTCGTTCCGCGTCTCCCCCCGCAATCAGTTTGGAAAGCGCGGAAGGCGCGCCCGCCCCCGAAAAATCGAGAAGCACCGTATACGCGGGAAACACGAGCTGATACAGCCCTATTCCCGCCCCGCCGAGAAGCGCGGTAAGCGGAATACGATAAAGCGCACCGAGAAGCTTTGCCAAAAACGTTCCCGCCCCGAGTATCGCCGCACCCGAAAATATCCTTCTCCGCTCGGAGCTTGCCGCCGCTTTTTCCGACGAGCCTTTCACTCTCGAAAATTTCGCTTGCGAATTTTCCTCTATCGTGCCTTTATCGGAGCTGTCCGCCACGTTCAGAACCGCGTTTTCGGTCGCGCGTTCCGCAGCATCGCCATTCACCTTTAAGTTGCCGTTATCCTCTATACCGCAATTCACCGCCGAGTTTTCGGCTCGACCGTCCGCCGCCGCGGTTGTCTCCGCGCTCAAAACCACGTTCTCCGACGCGTTTGCAGCCACACTCGTAGCCGCGCTTTCGACCTTGCGTTCGTCGCCGTCACCTATAAACAAACCGCTTTCCCCGTCCGCAATGCTTTTAAGTTTTTTGCCGTTTTTACGGATAAAAAAAGGCATAATGCGCCGCCCGTCCGTTATTCGCCGAACTGCTTTGCGAGAACGGAAGCCGCAAGCCTGACGATTTTAACGTCGTTGGCGTTGAAGGTGCGTTCCTTCTCGTTATCGAACACAGCCACCGCGCCGTAGCCGTAACCGTTCTGATAAATGGGAACGACGACCTCGTTTTCGGCGTTAAAAATCTCGTTTTTAGCGGGCGAAATGATTTCTCCTCCGTCCGACCGCGAAATCAAAAGGCTTTTACCGCTTCTTATGGTTTTATCGAACTCGTCGGAAATCTTCTTGCCGACAAGCTCCTTGTATTTGCCGCCCGTGACGTAAATAATTTCGTCGGTATCGGTAATAAAGCAGGGCTTTTCGATAAGCTCGCAAATGCCCTCCGCCACGTCCGCGGCATAAGGTAAAATCGCCCCCGTCGGCGAATATTTGCGTATGACAAGCTCGTCTTTTACCGTGTACATTTCCAAAGGATCGTTATCCTTCCAGCGCAAAGTTTTGCGCATTTCCTTGGGAAGCACCACTCTGCCGAGGTAATCCAACCTTCTTACGATTCCCGTTTTTTGTTCTTGCATAAAACCTCCTGTTTATAACCTTATTTTGTTAAAGCTTACGGCTTTTATGCACGCCCCGCCCCAAAATTTCCGATTTTTCCCAACGAATCATAATAATATATCGGATAAAATCGACTTTATAATTATTTATAGCGAAGCTACCCGTTTTATAAAAACTTACAAAGCGACGGCATACATTATAAGTACAAAAAAGCGAGCGAGACGGAAAACTTTTTCCGTCTCGCTCGCTGATATTATTCTACTTTTCCTACATCTTACCGAGCAGCTCTTTTTTCTTTAACTCAAACTCCTCTTCCGTAATAATTCCCGCATTTTTCAATTCGGAAAGTTCTTTTATCTTGCCGATTACGCTCGAAGCGGAATTTTGCTCTTCCCTCGGTGCAGAAATTGCAGTATCCTGAACGCTTCTTCCCATAGAAGCAAGAACTTTTTCCACGATTTCATCTGCGTTCCAAACGTAAGGAAAGCTGATTTTTCCTGCCGTCGAACTTATAACTATTCTTTTCCCAAAGGAAAGCTTTTCCTGCAACCCGTTCATAACGACGATATTATCTATTTTTTCTATCGGCATTTTCAACGTCTTTTTAAATATCGGTATTATAGTGGTATAAGCTCCGCTAACTTCCCTTTCTGTAACAGTCAATTCGCAAAGTTTACTTCTTCTATAATCTAATAATAGAGCTGTAATGGGAATAATATATAAAAGTATCCATATTAACAAAAAAAGCCAAAAAATTGGTTCTAAACTATATGATGATGCGTAATAGCTCTTATACGCATACCGTATACCAAGCCAATTCTTACTATCCCCATATGAATATCTTCCGCTATAATGGTATTCGTGCATTCCCGCAAAAATAAATATTGAAATTACAACTATATAAATTGCAAGTGATATTATCATCGCAGGCTTGGGTTTAAACTTAATTTGTGCATTCATATTGTTTTCCATTTTTTATATCTCCTGTTTTTTAATATATATTGCGGAGTTATCTGCGGCTTTACACTTATATTCAACGCCTTCAACATCTCCTCTACAAACGCATGTCTTAAAATATTTTCCGAAATTCAGCCTATCTCCTTTTGACATTCTTGTCCATTCAACCCCGTCGAAAAGCTCTTTCAACTTGAATTCCTCCCCTTTTCGCAGTCTTTCAAGCTTACTTCTAGCTTTTTCCATTTGTTCTTCGTACAACATTTCTAAAACCTCCTTGTGTTACAAAATGTAACATTTTTAGTGTAACAGAATGTTACAATATTGTCAAGAGAAAAATACAACGTAACGGAAAATTTATGAAAACGGAAGGTCTTGTCGGGTTAGCCATAATAAGAAAGCAAAAAGGGCTTAACCAGCTTAAAGTCGCAATGGACTTGAATATCAGCAGAGAAGCTCTTTCTCATTACGAAAACGGAAAACGCAGTCCAGATATTCAGATGCTCCGCGCGTTATCCGATTATTTTAACGTTTCTATTGATTTTTTGATTAACGGAAAAGATTTTACAAAAAAATAAAGCCGTAAGCGAGTTTTTCATCGCCTACGGCTTTTCCATTTACACAAACAAAAAAACTCTGCCCATCGTTTGCCCATTCTCCGCTCTTCCTCCGCCCGTCTTCCACTCCTCGCCCGTTCGTCCATTCTCCGCGCGTCACCTATCCGTTGCGTTTGACCGTCGTTTGTCAAGTATGTCCGTCGAACATACAAGGAACGACTTCGGCAACCCGTATTCACTTTCTCGATAATCTTTAAAATAAAAAACCCGCTTACTTTTGCGTTTATAGTCAAACGCGTTCCGTAAACGGGTGTTTTTATTGTTCGTTTCCGACTTAATTAGTCTACGAGTTCGATAATCGCTACTTCCGCAGCGTCGCCGCGACGCGGTCCGAGCTTATAAATTCTCGTATAGCCGCCGCCGTTACCCTTTTCTTCTTTACGGGTAGCGTATTTCGGAGCGTACTCGTCGAAAATCTTTTCGATAAGCGGGCTCTTGATTGCTTTCGTCCTCTTTTTAAAGTCGGGTTTGCTTTCCTTAAAGCCTTTCACTTCCTGAAGGTCGTTGACCATGGTCATGATTTTTCTTCTCGCGTTAAGCTTCTTGTTGCCGTCTTTAACGAGCGTCTTTTTGGTTTCTTTACCCTTTGCGTCCGTAACGGTAACTTCGCTTTCAACGGTATCCGCATAAGAGTTTACAGCAAGCGTAAGGATTTTGGCAACGTAAGCCTCCACCTCTTCCGCTCTCGCTTCGGTCGTTTGTATCTTTCCGTGCCATAAAAGGGCGGAAGCCTGATTTTTGATAAGCGCCATTCTCTTGGTGGCGTTCATTCCTAATTTTCTTGCCATTTCCTTAATCCTCCTTGTCCGCAAGCTTCAAGCCGTAGCTTTCGAGTTTATAAATAACCTCGTCGAGCGACTTCTTGCCGAGATTACGGACTTTAAGCATATCGTCTTCGGTTTTTTTAGTCAAATCTTCTACCGTGTGAATGTTCGCTCTCTTTAAGCAGTTATACGAACGCACGGATAAATCCATCTCTTCGATGGTCATTTCGAGTATCTTGGTCTTTTTGTCCTCTTCCGGCGGAACGAGTATTCCTATATTGCCGACTTCGGAAAGCGAAACGAACATTTTGATGTGTTCTTCCATTATCTTTGCGGCAAGCGACACGATGTCCCTTCCGGAGAACGCGCCGTTCGTCCAGATTTCAAGGGTAAGCTTATCAAAGTCTACGCTCTGCCCTACGCGGGTGGCGGTTACGTTATAGCTCACCTTTTTGACCGGCGTGTAGATACTGTCTATCGCGATATTGTCGATAATATCGGTTTTGTGTTCGCTTGCACCCTGATAGCCGCGACCTCTTCCTATGGTAAGCTCCATATCGAGCTTCGCGCCTTCGTCTACGGTGCAGATATACTGGTCGGGGTTTAATACCTCCACTTCTGCGTCGCAGGAAATATCGCCCGCTTTGACTACCGCAGGACCTTCTTTATAAAGCTTTAAGGTCTTTTTGTAGTCTTTGTCAAGACAAGCGGATTTGAGTGCAACGCATTTTAAGTTGAGAATTATCTCCGTAACGTCCTCTTTTACGCCGCGGACTGCGGAGAACTCGTGCTTGATACCTAAATCATCCGAGAACTTAATGTTCTGAATAGCTACGCCGGGGAGCGCGGATAAAAGAATTCTGCGCAGAGCGTTGCCGAGCGTCAGTCCGAAGCCTTTTTCCAAAGGTTCTACGACTATCTTCGCGTAACTTCTGTCCTCGTTTTCTTCCACTGCTATTTTCGGCATTTCAATTTCCATCATAAGAAATTTACCTCCTTAAAAAATAGTTCCGATAAAGGATAGGGCGGGAATTCTTGCCACGGCGTGGAAAACCACAGCTTTCCCCCCGCCTAATCCCAACGGATAAATTTTCGATTTATTTAACGATTTAATTATTTCGAGTAAAGCTCGACGATCATGTGTTCTTTTATGGTGATGTCGATGTCTTCTCTGGTCGGAAGCGCAAGAATCTTGCCCTCTAACGTTTCGGGGTTGAATTCAAGCCATTTGGGCATCGCGCCGACTTTCATCTGCTTGATTTCCGCAAAATACTTGTTATCTCTCTTGGTTTCCTTAACGGCAATGACGTCGCCTGCTTTAACGCAGTAAGAAGCGATGTTGACGTTCTTGCCGTTTACGGTGAAATGACCGTGCGTTACGAGCTGACGAGCCTGCGATCTCGAAGAACCGATACCCATTCTGAAAATAACGTTATCGAGACGTCTTTCGAGAAGCGAAAGCATGTTGTCGCCGGTAATACCTTTCATTCTGTCGGCTTGTTCGTAATACTTTCTGAACTGACCTTCTAAAACGCCGTATATTCTCTTACATTTCTGCTTCTCGCGGAGCTGCAAGCCGTATTCGGAAACTTTCTTTCTTGCCATACCGTGCTGACCGGGGGCAACGGGTCTCTTTTCAAAAGCGCAAACGCCTTTGAAGCATCTCTCGCCTTTAAGGAAGAGCTTTGCGCCCTCGCGTCTGCATAAACGACATTTGGATTCTGTATATTTAGCCATTTTTCTCTATCCTCCGTTATACTCTGCGTTTCTTGGGCGGTCTGCAACCGTTGTGGGGAATGGGAGAAACGTCCTGAATGAGGGTTACTTCCATATCGCAATTAGCAAGCGCTCTTATCGCGGATTCTCTGCCCGCGCCCGGTCCTTTTACGAACACTTCTACGGAACGCATACCCTGTTCTCTTGCAACCTTGCCTGCGGCTTCCGCAGCCATCTGCGCCGCAAACGGAGTGCTTTTTCTCGAACCCTTAAAGCCGAGGCTGCCCGCGCTCGACCACGATACGGTGTTGCCCTGCATATCGGTTATCGTAACCAGAGTGTTGTTAAAGGAAGCCTGAATATGCACCTGTCCTTTATCGACCTTTCTGGCGTCTTTACGTTTTTTAACGACTTTCTTTATTGCTGCCATATTAGTCTACCTCCCGTTATTTCGTTGCCGTCTTCTTCTTGGCGACGGTACGACGCGGACCTTTTCTCGTTCTCGCGTTTCTCTTGGAACTCTGCCCTCTTACGGGAAGATTTTTTCTGTGACGAACGCCACGATAGCAACCGATTTCGATAAGTCTCTTTATTGAAAGAGAAACTTCGCTCCGAAGGTCGCCCTCTACGTGGAGGTGGTGTTCGATGTACTCTCTTAATTTAGCGACTTCCGCGTCGCTTAAATCCTTTACTCTCGTATCGGGATTTACGCCCGTTTCCTTAATGATTTTTTTAGAAGTCGTAAGTCCGATACCGTAGATATAGGTAAGACCGATTTCGACTCTTTTGTTATTCGGCAAATCAACGCCGGCTATACGTGCCACTTGATAAATACCTCCGTATTCCTTATATTTGATGTAATTGTATATAAACGCCCGAAACGTTTTAGGTTTTGGAATGACAAACCTTATTCGTCGCGGACAGTCGTTTTCGTTCCGACTGAACGTCGGATAATCGGGCTGTTAGCCCTGACGCTGTTTATGGCTCTTGTTTTTGGAGCAAATAACCATAACTTTTCCGTTTCTTTTGATAACTTTGCACTTGTCGCACATGGGTTTGACCGAAGGTCTGACTTTCATTTTTCTTCTCCTTATGGATAATAATTTATGCTTTAAGATTTGCTACGCCACGTTATTCTGCCTTTCGTAAGATCGTAAGGACTCATTTCGAGTTTTACGCTGTCGCCGAGTATTATTTTTATATAATGCTGACGAAGCTTTCCCGAAATATGCGCCGTTATGATATGTCCGTTAGATAGTTTTACTTTGAACATAGCGTTCGGAAGCGCTTCTACTATAACGCCTTCGGTTTCTATTACGTCGTCTTTTGACACAAACTATTACCTCCCGTTTTTAATTTTGTCGCGGATCGCTTTTCTTAAAACTTCGTTTCCGACGGGTTCGCCGCGGTTTATCCTTTCCGCAATTTCGGGAAGGGCGTTTTCCATAACCGTTTCGACGTGCTTTAAGTTTTTCCGCTTTGGATTATTTATTCTTCTCGTTTTGCCGTCCGCAACGGTAACGTAACCGTTTTCCGCTCCGACAACGAGAAAATAACCGTTTTCATCTCGCCCCGAAAGGCTTTTTACAATATCTCCGACGTTCAAAATATTCACCTCTATAAAGTGAGTATTTCCGCGCCGTTTTCCGTGATCGCCACGGTATTTTCGTAATGTGCCGAAGGTCTTCTGTCGCGCGTTTTCACGCCCCAACCGTCCGGCATAAAATCTACCTGATACACGCCCGCGTTTATCATCGGTTCTATCGCGATAACCATGCCCTTTTTAAGCCTTACGCCCGTACCCTTCCTGCCGTAATTCGGAACGGAAGGATCTTCGTGCATTTCTTTGCCGATACCGTGACCGACGAGCGCGCGTACCACCGAAAAACCGTTCGCTTCTGCGTGACTCTGAACGCTGTACCCTATGTCTCCGAGCGGCGTTCCGTCTTTAAGACAAGAAACAGCCTTAAAGAAACATTCTTCGGTTACTTTTACGAGTTTTTTCTTCTCTTCGGTGGTTTCGCCGACGATAAAAGTTCTCGCCGCGTCGCCTTGCCAACCGTTAAGAATCGTGCCGACGTCCACGCTCACTATGTCGCCTTCTCTTATTACGATATCGTCCGAAGGGATACCGTGTACCACCGTTTCGTTTATCGAAATACAGGTGGACGCGGGATAGCCGCCGTAACCTAAAAATGAAGGATACGCGCCGTTGTCTCTGATGAAATCGTGTGCGATTTTATCAAGCTCCTTCGTCGTCATTCCCGCGCGGACGGAACTGCCTAAAAGATTCAATACGTCTCTCGTGAGCTTTCCGCTTTCGCGCATCAGCGCGATTTCGGCGGGAGTTTTTATGGTTATCATAAAAGAACCTTCGTAATTTCTTCAAACACCGTGTTTATCGGTTTGTCGCCGTCTACCGCGAGAAGTCTGTTTTTCTCCGTATAGTAGGCGACGAGAGGTTCGGTCTGCGCCGCGTAAACGGCAAATCTTTCCTTAACGGAGTCCGGATTATCGTCTTTACGGACGAAAAGCTTTCCTCCGCATTCGGGACAAACGTCCGTTTCGCCTATGAAATCCACGTGAAAAGAACTTTTGCACTTTTCGCAACTTCTTCTGCCGGTAAGCCTTCTTTCAAGCTTGGTAAGCGGAATATCGATATTTATCACCGCGGTGGGTGCGTTAAAACTTTCGAGAGCTTCCGCCTGAACTACGTTCCTCGGAAAGCCGTCTAACAAATACCCGTCTTTGCAGTCGGGCTGCGAAAGCCTTTCTTTAACAATCTCAATCGTAAGTTCGTCCGGAGCAAGATCTCCGCCGTCGATTATAGACTTTATTTTAAGCCCTATCGGCGTGCCTTTTTTTATATTCTCGCGGAAGATATCCCCCGTCGAGATATGGGGCAAACCGTAACGCTCGGAAATGAGAGAAGCTTGCGTGCCTTTGCCGCTACCGGGTGCGCCGAGCAATACTATTTTCATCTTGTCGTACCTGTTTTAAGAATGCCCCGATAACGATTTTCTCATCTGCGGCGCACGGTTTGCGTCCGCCGCAGGTAAGTTCACGTTTTTTGAGGCTATTTCAAAAAGCCCTTATAGTTTTTCATCATGATTTGCGATTGAAGCGCCTGATCGAATTCGAGAGCGACGGACACTATAATGAGAAGTCCCGTTGCGCTGAACACGTTGACCAGAGAAGAATCTATCGCTTTAAATATGAGCGAAGGTATAAGCGCGAGAAGCGCAAGGAATATCGCTCCGAAAAGCGTTATTCTGTTGGACACCCTCTTTAAGAAATCGGTAGTCGGTTTTCCCGGTCTTGTTCCGGGGATAAAACCGCCGTTAGACTGAATACTCTTGCTTATGTCTTCGGGGTTAAACTGTATCTGATTGTAGAAATATGCGAAGAACAGAATGAACACGCAAAGAACTACCATATACAAATAACTGCCGCTGCCCATATAAGTGCTCCACCATCTGTAAAAATCAGAGGTTTCGGTGTTAAGACCGAATAAGTTCATAATAAGGTCGGGGAAAGAAAGAATCGCAAACGCGAAGATGAGCGGCATAACGCCCGCCGCGTTGATTTTGATCGGAATGTGCGTGGACTGACCGCCGTACATTTTTCTGCCCTTAACCTGTTTTGCGTACTGAACGGGGACCTTTCTTTCCGCGCTGTCTACGTGGACGATCGCGCCGAAAATCACTACCGCCGCGATAATGAAGCCGATAAGCGACCACGCCGCGCTGCCCGCCGTTTCCGGAACGAACAATTTCTCGATAAGTCCTATAATTGCGTTGCCCGCCGTTGCGAGGATACCCGCAAAGATGAGAAGCGATATACCGTTAGAAACGCCGTAATCGGTTATTCTCTCGCCGAGCCACATAGTGAACGCCGCGCCCGCGGTATATACCACTACAAGGAAGATATAACTCATAGCCTTGCCGAATCCGCTTTCGCCGAATAATTCGCCGAGCTGAATCGAACCGCTGAACGCTACCAGAATACCGATAGCCTGAACTATCGCGAGAACGAGCGTTAAAATACGGGTATAGGTATTGAGTCTTCTTTTACCTTCTTCGCCCTGCTTACTTAATCTTTCTAGCGCGGGAATACCCACGGTAAGCAACTGAATGATAATGGACGCGTTGATGTACGGTCCGATACCCATAGCGAAGAGTGTGCCTTGTCCCAACGCGCCGCCGGACACCGCGCTCATGATTTGAAGGAAAGTGTAATTCTGCAATCCGTCGAATACGTGAACGCCGGGGACGGGGATATAACAACCGAGTCTGTACACGAATAAGAGAGCTATGGTGATAAGAATTTTGTTTCTTATTTCCTTAATCTTAAACGCGTTTACTATTGTCTGCCACATTTTGCCCTCCTTAATCGGGGTTAAATTTGTTCAGCCGTGCCGCCCGCTTTTTCGATAGCTTCTTTTGCGGAAGCGGAAAAAGCGTTTGCTTTTACGGTGATAGCCTTGGTAAGACTGCCGTTGCCCAGCACTTTAAGACCTACGCTGTCTTTAACTATTTTGATAAGTCCTTTTTCGTTGAGAGCGTTCACGTCTACTACCGCGCCCGCCTCGAAATTTTCAAGAACGGAAAGATTGACTATGCTGTAAACCTTTCTGAAATGATTATTGAAACCGCGCTTCGGAATACGTCTGACCAAAGGCATCTGACCGCCTTCGAATCCGGGACGAACGCCGCCGCCGCTTCTTGCCCATTGACCTTTGTGACCTTTACCGCTGGTTTTGCCGAGTCCCGAACCGATGCCGCGACCGAGCCTTTTTGCGGGGGTTACCGCGCCCTCTGCGGGGCTTAAATTTCCTAATCTCATTGTTAATACTCCTTAAACGGTCGATCGTTAAACTTTTTCGGTTTTAACGAGGTATTTAACCTTGTCTATCATACCGAGTATAGCGGGATTTTCCTGATGAATCCTGAAAGAATTGATTTTGGTAAGTCCCAAAGCCTCTACGATTTTCTTGTGTTGCGGTAAAATCGCTATCGTGCTTTTCACGAGAGTAACTTTAATCTTACCCGTTTCGGTCTTTTTTGCCTTTGCCATTAAAGTTTACCTCCTTAACCGTTGATTTCTTCTACGGTTTTTCCGCGAATAGCCGCGACTTCTTCCGCAGATCTCAAAGCTTTAAGCCCTTCGATAGCCGCTTTTACGCAGTTGATGGGATTGTTTGTGCCGTGAGATTTCGTTCTTATGTTGGTAATTCCGACCGCTTCCATAACCGCACGAACCGGACCGCCTGCGATAACGCCGGTACCTTCCGCAGCGGGGAGCATCAAAACCGCGCCTCTGCCGAATTTGCCGAGGACTTCGTGAGGAATGCTCGTTCCGAGAAGGGATACGGGTACCATGTTCTTCTTCGCTCTCGCGGTAGCCTTGTCGATAGCTTCGGGAACTTCCGTGGATTTTCCCATAGCGCAGCCGACTTTGCCCGCACCGTCGCCTACCACGACGAACGCCGCGAATCTCATGTTTCTGCCGCCTTTAACGACCTTGGTAACACGGTTGATAGCAATGGTTTTTTTGATTAAACCGTCGTTTTCTTCCGCTCTTTTAGCGGGTCTGTTGTTATCTCTTGCCATAATGCTGATTTTCTCCTTGATTTATTAGAATTGAAGACCGCCCTTTCTCGCACCGTCGGCAAGGTTAGCAACCCTGCCCGTGTAAAGATATCCGCCTCTGTCAAAAACCACGGCTTCTATCTTTTTGGCTTTTGCCTTCTTCGCAAGAAGTTCGCCTACAGCGAACGCCTGCGCCTTCTTGTCTTTGCCCGCAAGGGTATCTCTTATATCCTTATCGAGCGTAGACGCCGTAACCAAGGTGTTTCCCTTAACGTCGTCTATAATCTGCGCGTAAATATGGTTCAACGTTCTGTAAACCGAAAGTCTGGGGGTTTCGGCTGTGCCTTTCACCTTTGCCCTGACTCTTTTATGTCTTTTTAATCTGTCCTGATTTTTATTGATTTTGCTAATCATTTTAAATTCTCCTGTTAATCGCTTTTCGCGCCCCGCAAGATTTTTTCGCTTCGGTCACGCAAGCCGCGCAACCGAAAACTTTAATCTTACGTTCTTACCGAAAGGCGCACTCGGCCGACGCGTCGAACAGAACGCGCCGACTAAAAGCCCTTTAATGTTTTTATTAACCTTTACCGCCCGCGGCTTTACCGACCTTACGCTCGATAACTTCGTCGCTGTAACGGATACCGTATCCGTGATAAGGTTCGGGTTCTCTGATGCCTCTGACCATCGCCGCGAACTGACCGACCTTTTCCTTGCTGATGCCGGAAACGGTGATTTCGGTTGCGGAGGGGCAATCGAGGGTGATACCGTCTATCTCTTCAACGTCTACGGGGTGCGAAAATCCAACGTTAAGAACGATTTTCTTGCCCTGTTTTGCGACCTTCCAACCGACGCCGTTTACGATAAGAGACTTTTTATAACCTTCCGTCACGCCTTTTACCATATTCATGGTAAGCGCGCGATATAAACCGTGCTTCGCTTTAACGTCGCCATCGTTGTTCGCTCTCGTGAAGTGAACCACGTTACCCTCGATGTGAGGAGTGATAACGGGATCGTAGTTCTGCGAAAGCGTGCCTTTCGGACCTTTAACGGTTATTACGTTGTCTTTCGCTTCGACGGTTACGCCTGCGGGCAACGTGATAATTTCATTACCTATTCTTGACATTTTAAGCCTCCTACCAAACGTAGGCGAGTACTTCGCCGCCCTGATGCAATTTCTTTGCTTCTTTGCCGGTCATAATGCCCTTGGAGGTGGAAAGAATAGCGATTCCGAGACCGCCGAGTACCTGCGGAACTTCGTCCGTTCCGACGTATACGCGGAGACCCGGTTTACTTACTCTTTTAAGCCCCGAGATGACCTTATTGTTGCCGTCGTATTTGAGGGTGATTTTAATCGTTCCCTGAACGCCGTCTATAACCTCGACGTTCTCGACGTAACCTTCGTTAAGAAGAATGTTAGCAATAGCTTTTTTAGTGTTAGACGCGGGAATTTCCACGGTCTCGTGCTTTGCGGCGAGCGCGTTTCTGATTCTCGTGAGCATATCTGCAATAACGTCTGTCATTTTTCTCTGTCCTCCTTTACCAACTTGCCTTCTTCACGCCGGGAATCTGACCTTTATAGGCAAGGTTCCTGAAACAGATACGGCAGATTCCGTATTTACGGATAACCGCGTGCGGACGACCGCAGATGCTGCATCTCGTGTATGCTCTGGTGGAAAATTTAGCAGGCTTCTGCTGCTTATTTATCATAGACTTTTTAGCCATAACGTAACTCCTTCTTACTTGTTCGCGAAGGGCATTCCGAGCATTGCAAGCAATTCTCTCGCCTCTTCGTCGGTATTCGCGGTCGTGGTGAAACAAATATCGAAGCCCCTGATTTTCTCTACCTGATCGTAAGAAATTTCGGGGAAGATGAGCTGTTCTTTAACGCCCATCGAGTAGTTGCCTCTGCCGTCGAACGACTTGGTGGATACGCCGCGGAAGTCTCTTACTCTAGGAAGAGCTATCGAGATGAACTTATCGAAGAACTCGTACATTCTCGTTCCTCTTAAAGTTACTTTCATACCGACGTTCATACCTTCTCTTATCTTGAAGTTCGCGACCGATTTTCTCGCGGTGGTAAGGATAGGCTTCTGTCCCGCTATCTGTTTAAGCTCTTCCTGAGCGAGCTGAACGCTTTTGCCGTTGTCCTTAACGTCGCCGAGACCGGAGTTGATCGTTATTTTAACGAGCTTCGGAGCCTGATTAACGTTTTTATAGTTAAACTTTTTAACCAAAGCGGGAACGACGGTTTGGTCGTACAAAACTTTGATTCTGTTGGGAGTTTTCTCGGTTGCAGCTGCCTTAGCAACCTGAGCTTTCTTTTCTGCCATTTAAGTTTACCTCCGCCTTACTCGGCGCTCGCGGTCTTTTCCGCGTTTTCTTTTTTGGTCTTTCTCTTGGTAGCGGGTTTCTTTGCTTCCTTAACCTCTTTCTTGGCGTCTAAGCTCGCGCCGCATTTTTTGCAGACTCTCACTTTTTTGTCGCCTTCGACCTTGTAGGAAACTCTGGTCGCTTTGTTGCAAGCGGGGCAAACTACCAAAACGTTGGAAGCGTCGATAGGACCGGACTGACTCTGAATGGAGCTGACCTCCTGCGCGCTTCTCGCTTTTTTGTGCTTTTTCTGAACGTTTATACCGTCTACGACTACCTTGTTATCTTTGGGGAGCGCGACGAGAACCTTCGCGGTTTTGCCTGCGTCTTTACCCGTGAGAACGAGAACCGTATCGTTAGCTTTAACTTTCATTTCTATTCTCCTTATAACACTTCGGGCGCGAGCGAGATTATACGCATATAATCTTTATCGCGAAGCTCTCTTGCGATCGGTCCAAAGATACGAGTGCCTCTCGGCTGTTTCTGCGCGTCGATGATAACCGCCGCGTTCTCGTCGAATCTGACGTACGTTCCGTCGTTTCTTCTTACGCCGCTGGTGGAACGAACGATAACCGCTTTAACCACCTCGCCTTTTTTAACCGTGCCGCCGGGGGTAGCGGTTTTAACGCTCGCTACGATGACGTCGCCGATATTGCCCGTTCTGCGGAAAGATCCGCCCAGCACTTTAATACACATCAATTCTTTCGCACCGGAGTTGTCCGCCGCTTTTAATCTCGTAAAAGGTTGTATCATTTAAGTGCCTCCTTATTTCGCCTTCTCGACGATTTCCGCGACTCTCCAGTTTTTGTCCTTGGAAAGCTTTCTGGTTTCGACTATGCGAACCTTATCGCCGACGCCGCACGCGTTGAGTTCGTCGTGCGCTTTGAACTTGTGAGTTTTCTTAACAGTTTTCTTATACAAGGGGTGTTTATATCTTTCTTCGATAGCAACGACCACGGTCTTGTCCATCTTATCGGATACGACTATACCCACTCTTTCTTTTCTTAAATTTCTTTCCATAATCTAATCGCTCCTATTTTGCGCCGAGTTCTCTCTGCCTTAAAATCGTCTTAACCTTCGCAATGTCTTTTCTGCAAGTGTTTAAAGACGCGGAGTTTTCAAGCTGTCCTACTGCGTGACGGAAACGAAGATTAAATAGTTCCTCGGAAAGTTCTTTAAGCTTGGTGTTGAGTTCTTCAACCGTCATTTCGTGAAGTTCTTTCGTTTTCATTAACCTTCACCGCCTTCCTCTTTAATTTCTTCCGCTACCGTCTTTTTAACGAATTTCGTTTTTACGGGGAGCTTATGTCCCGCAAGACGCATAGCCTCTTTTGCCTGTTCTTCGGTGATGCCGCCCATCTCGAACAAAACTCTGCCCGGTTTAACGACCGCTACCCAGAACTCTACCGAACCTTTACCGGAACCCATACGGCTGTCCGCAGGTTTTTTGGTTACAGGCTTGTGGGGGAATATGTCTATCCATACCTTACCGCCACGTTTAACGAATCTCGTCATAGCGACACGCGCCGCTTCTATCTGGTTGGATTTGATCCAGCCGGGTTCGGTCGCTACCAAGCCGTACTCGCCGTAAGCTATCTTATTGCCTTTGGTACACTTACCGGTCATTCTGCCGCGGTGTACTCTTCTTCTCTTAACACGTTTTGGCATTAACATAATTAATTCTCGCCTCCTTGAACGGTTTTCTTCTTGGCGGAACCGATTACCTCGCCCTTGTAAATCCAGCATTTAACGCCGATTACGCCGAAGGTGGTGTGAGCTTCCGCAAAGCCGTAGTCTATGTCCGCTCTCAAAGTCTGAAGCGGAATGGAGCCTTCGTGATACTGCTCCGAGCCTGCTATTTCTCTGCCGTCAAGTCTTCCGCTTACGCAAACCTTAACGCCTTTGATACCGCTTCTCGTGCATCTCTGAATCGCCTGCTTCATAGCGCGTCTGAAAGTTACGCGCTTTTCGAGCTGGGAAGCGATGCCTTCCGCAACGAGCTGTGCGTCCGCGTCGGGTTTCTTTACTTCGGAGATGTTTACGGAAATCTGTTTACCCTTGCAGATTTTCGCAACGGTCTTTTTGATGTTTTCGATTTCCGCGCCCTGTTTGCCGATAAGCACGCCGGGGCGAGCGGTGTAAATGGTGATTATAATCTTGCTTGCGACCTTTTCGATAGCGATCTTGGAGATTGCAGCCTGATAATACTTTTTCTTTAACGCGGTCCTTATCTCGTTGTCTTCCTTAACGTTCGCCGCAACGTCTTTCTTATCGACGAACCACTGGGAATCCCAATCTTTAATAATACCGACTCTTAATCCGTGCGGGTTAACTTTCTGTCCCATACTCTGCCTCCTATGCCTTCGCGTCCAGCACGATAGTGATGTGGCTGGTGCGCTTCAAAATTCTGAACGCTCTTCCCTGCGCTCTGGGCATAACCCTTTTAAGCGTGGGACCCTGATCTGCGTAACAAGCCGCGACGTAGAGATCGTCTCTGTTCATATTGTTGTTGTTTTCGGCGTTAGCCGCAGCGGACATAAGTACCTTTTTAATCGGTTCGGACGCGGACTTGGGGGTGTTGTCGAGGATAGCCGCAGCTTCTCTCACGCTCTTGCCCCTGATAACGTCAAGCACGATTCTCACTTTATAAGGAGAAATTCTGACGTGCTTTGCGACCGCTCTCGGACGTCTGTCTTTATTCTCCGCGATTCTCGCGGTTTTTTCTCTTAAATTCTTAGCCATCTTGAAATCTCCTATCTCGCACCCGTGGATTTTTCCGAACCGGCGTGTCCCTTAAACGTTCTCGTGGGAGCGAACTCGCCGAGCTTGCAACCTACCATATCTTCGGTACAATATACGGGAACGTGTTTTCTGCCGTCGTAAACCGCTATCGTATGACCTACGAACTGCGGGAATATCGTGGACGATCTCGACCAGGTTTTTAAAACCTTCTTTTCGTTTTTCTCGTTTAATTCTTCCACTCTTTTCAAGAGTTTAGGTTCTACGTAAGGACCTTTTTTAACGCTTCTTGACATACCGTTCTCCTTAATTTATCCTCGTGATGATAAGCTTGTCAGACGACTTTTTGTGTTTTCTCGTCTTATAACCGAGAGCAGGTTTACCCCAAGGAGTAACAGGCCCCGGCATACCGACGGGAGATTTGCCTTCGCCGCCGCCGTGAGGGTGGTCGCACGGGTTCATAACCACGCCGCGGACGGAAGGACGAATACCGAAGTGTCTCGTTTTGCCCGCTTTGCCGACTCTTATAATCTCGTGTTCGAGATTGCCTATCTGACCTATCGTCGCCTTGCAGTTTGCGAGAATGTATCTCATTTCTCCGCTCGGCATTTTGAGGGTAACGTATTTTTCGTCACGCGCCATAATCTGCGCGCTCATACCCGCGGCTCTCGCGATCTGACCGCCTTTACCGGGCTGCATCTCGATGTTGTGAACCATAGTACCTACGGGAATGTCTTTAAGCTTTAACGCGTTGCCCGCCTTGATATCCGCGGTTTCGCCGGAAATAACGGTGTCGCCTACTTTGAGGCCTACGGGAGCAAGGATATAAGTCTTTGCGCCGTCCGCGTATTGAAGGAGCGCGATGTTCGCGCTGCGGTTCGGATCGTATTCGATGGTCTTAACCGTTGCGGGGATACCGTCTTTCGCGCGTTTGAAGTCGATGATACGGTATTTTCTTCTGTTGCCGCCGCCGATGTGACGAACGGTAATCTTACCCTGCGCGTTTCTGCCGCCCGACTTTCTCTGATCTTCGAGAAGCGATTTCTCGGGTTTCGTCGTCGTGATTTCGTCGTATGCGCTGACCGTCATGAAACGGCGAGCGGACGAAGTCGGTTTATATCTTTTTATAGCCATTTTAATTTCCTCCGGGAATTAGGACAACGAATCGAAGAACTCGATGGACTTGCTGTCGCTCTTAAGCTGAACGATCGCCTTTTTGTAGTCGGGAGTATAACCTTCGTACTTGCCTTGTCTTTTAAGCTTTCCGCCGACGATCGCGGTGTTGACCTTTGCGACCTTGACGCCGAAGATTTCTTCGATAGCAAGCTTAATCTGGGTTTTATTAGCGTTTTTAGCCACTATAAAACTATATTTTTTATCCTTGATACCCGCATAGCTCTTTTCGGAGAGAAGGGGTTTGATAATGATGTCGTGTGCAGCCATTATTCTCCGTAGACCTCCTGTATTTGTTCGACAGCCTTTTTGGAAATGACTATCTTCGCGTTTTTAACGACGTCGTAGGTGTTAATCTGATCCGCGGGAATCGTGGTGATTTCGGGAATATTCGCAGAAGCTCTTAAAACGGCCTCGTCCGCGTTATCCATAACCACGAGTACGCTTTTATCGAGCTTGAACGCTTTGAGGAAGGCAGCCATTTCTTTCGTCTTGGGAGCTTCCACCTTTATCTCGTCGATAAAGATAACTTCGTCGTCTCTGATTTTCTGCGAAAGCGCGGAGAAAAGCGCAACCTCTTTCGCTTTAACGTTCATCTTTTTGGAGAAGTCGCGGGGCTTCGGAGCGAAAACCACGCCGCCCTTAACCCATTGCGGACTCCTTATAGAACCCTGTCTTGCTCTGCCGGTGCCTTTCTGTCTCCAAGGCTTTGCGCCGCCGCCGCGAACCTCGCTGCGGGTAAGAGTGCTTTTCGTGCCTTGTCTTTCGTTGGAGAGGCGGGTTACCACAGCCTGGTGAATAACCGCTTCGTTGTATTCCGCGCCGAACAAAACGTCGTTGAGATCGAGATTGCCTACTTCGGCAGCTTTCATATTAAATAATTTAACGCTTGGCATTTTCTTTCTCCTTACGCTTTAACGCTGTTTCTTAAAGTAACTATGCCCTTGACGGGACCGGGAACCGCGCCCTTAACGAGAATCGCGTTTCTCTCTTTATCGACTTTAACGACTTCGAGATTGAGAACGGTTACGTTTTCGTGACCGTACTGCCCCGGCATTCTCTTACCCTTGAAGACTCTCGAAGGGGAGCTGTTCGCGCCCATAGAACCGACTTCTCTGTGTACGGGGCCTACGCCGTGGGTTTCTTTCAGTCTGTGATTGTTCCATCTTTTGATAACGCCCGTGAATCCGTGACCTTTGGACACGCCGGAAACGTCTATTTTGTCGCCCGCCGCGAACGTCTCGCAGGTAACCACCGCGCCGACTTCGAGACCCGAATCTTCCATTCTGAATTCTTTCAGAACCTTCTGGGGCGCAACGCCGATTTTCTTGAAAAGACCCGCTTCGGGCTTGTTGAGATCGTTTTCCTTAACCTCGTCGAAGCCGAGCTTGATTGCGGAATAACCGTCTCTTTCCAAAGTCTTAACCTGAACGACGGGACAAGGACCTGCCTCGATAACCGTTACGGGAATAACCTTGCCGTTCTCGGTGAAGACCTGCGTCATTCCGAGCTTTCTGCCAATGATTGCTTTATTCATAGATAAAGTTCACCTCCGTAATATATATAATGTTTATTAGAGCTTGATTTTGATGTCTACGCCCGCGGGAAGGTGAATGCTGTCTAAAAGCTTCACGTTCGGGGAATAGATGTCGATAAGTCTTTTGTGCGTTCTGATCTCGAACTGTTCGCGGGAATCTTTATATTTGTGCGGGGAACGCAAAATAGTAACGATTTCCTTTTCGGTGGGAAGCGGAATGGGACCGCTTATCTTCGCGCCCGATTTCTGCATCGTTTCAACGATTTTAGAAGCCGCGCTGTCGAGCATTTCCACGTCGTAAGACATAAGCTTGATTCTGATTTTCTGACTTGCCATTGTTCGTAACTCCTTTTTCTACCTAACTTGTTATTCTGCCGTGTCGCTGTAAACTCCGCCGTGCGTGTCCTGAAAAAGTAAATAAAAAAATCATTCGCCGATACTTAATTTTTTAAGTCGCTGCGAATGACTTTACCCTTTCTTCGTTTGAAGTTAGTCGCAGAGATCGAGTCTCCACACTTGTCAACGGAAATTATCTGTCGCCGTCACCAACGAATTTCAGTAACTTCCCGTATCAACCCAGATTACACAGCCTACATATTATATACTACGTGTCAATAGGTTGTCAAACGATTTTACACGGTTTTATGAAATTTTTTAATATTTTTTCGATATTTTTTAACGCCGACGAAAAGAAATATCCTGTCAGTTTTTATGCCGTCTCCGGTCAAAAACCGCCTTTCGTTCTGTTTTAATCCCCGCCAGCTTTTCGTCGCGGGCGGGGATAACTTTCTTAAAAAGAAGAAAATTCGTTCCCTCTTCTCCGCGAGCCGTCCGCCGAAGGTCAGGCGATTTTCTTTTTTATGATTTTGGGTTTTTCGCCCTTGTTCACGACGTTTTCGTCCACTATAACCTTTTCTACGCCCTCTTCGGAAGGCAAGTCGTACATAGTGTCGATCATCAGGTTTTCGAGAATGGTGCGCAGTCCTCTCGCCCCCGTTTTAAGCTCTATCGCGCGTTTTGCGACCGCGTTCACCGCGCCGTCGGTTATTTCCAGATCTACGTTATCGAGGCCGATAAGCTTTTTATACTGCTTAACGAGCGCGTTTTTGGGAACGGTCAGAATGTTTACGAGAGCCTTTTCGTCCAGCGGATGCAACCCCACGGTTATCGGCACGCGCCCCACGAATTCGGGAATAAGACCGTATTTGATAAGATCCTGCGGCTGAACGTCGCGAATCATATCTTTATCTTCCGCGTTAGCCTTTTCGACGTAGCCGCCGAAGCCCAAAGAAGCGTTCTTTTCGCGCTTTGCGATAATGGAGTCGAGTCCCACGAACGCGCCGCCGCATATAAACAATATATTAGTGGTGTCTATCCTGATACATTCCTGCTGCGGGTGTTTTCTGCCGCCCTGCGGGGGAACGCTCGCAACCGTACTTTCGATAATTTTCAAAAGCGCCTGCTGAACGCCCTCGCCCGAAACGTCGCGGGTTATGGACACGTTTTCCGACTTTCTCGCGATTTTGTCGATTTCATCTATATAAACTATGCCCTTCTGCGCCTTTTCAACGTCGTAATCGGCGGACTGAATAAGCTTTAAAAGGATATTTTCCACGTCCTCGCCGACGTAGCCCGCTTCCGTCAGAGTGGTAGCGTCCGCGACCGCAAAGGGAACGTCGAGAATTTTGGCAAGCGTTCTCGCAAGAAGAGTTTTGCCGCTTCCCGTAGGTCCTAAAAGCAATATGTTGCTTTTATCCAGCTCCACGTCGCCCTTTTCCGCCGCGGTGTTTATTCTCTTATAATGGTTGTAAACCGCCACGGAAAGAACCTTTTTGGCTTCTTCCTGCCCGATAATGTACTCGTCGAGACGGCTTTTGATTTCGGCAGGCTTCAAAAGAGAGACCTTCTCCGCGCCGCCGTTTTCTTTTTTCTCGTCCTCTTTCATTACCTCGCGGCAAACCTCTATACATTCGTCGCAAATGTAAATGCCGTTAGGTCCTGCGATAAGGCGTTTCACAAGCTCCTTCGGCTTACCGCAGAAGGAACAAAACAACTGATCTTTGTCTTTATTCATAATTCTCCGATAAAGTCTACGGGCGTTTGATAAAAATTTCGTCTATAAGCCCGTATTCTTTTGCGTCTTCCGCCGACAGATAATTGTCTCTGTCGGTGTCTTTCTCTACCTGTTCAAGCGGTTTTCCGCAGTTTTTCGCAAGTATCTTCGTCAGGCGGTGTTTCGTTTTAAGAATATGGTCCGCCTGAATTTTGATGTCGCTCGCCTGCCCTTGCGCGCCGCCGAGCGGTTGATGTATCATAATTTCGCTGTTGGGAAGAGCGTATCTTTTGCCCTTCGTGCCGCTCGACAGAAGGAATGCGCCCATACTCGCGGCAAGCCCTATGCAGATAGTGCTTACGTCGCACTTGATATAGTTCATAGTGTCGTAAATCGCAAGCCCCGCGGTAACGCTTCCGCCCGGACTGTTGACGTACAGACATATATCCTTTTCGGGGTCTTTCCCTTCAAGGTAAATAAGCTGTGCCACGACGGTATCGGCAACCGCGTCCGTTATCTCGCCCGTGAGAAAAATTATTCTGTCCTCCAAAAGCCGCGAATATATGTCGTAGCTTCTTTCCCCTTTGCCCGTGTTCTCTATAACGTAGGGTACGACGGTGTTCTTTACGTCCATTTAATATCTCCCCGTAAATTCATTTTTTCCGCGGAAGACCGAATCTGCCGCGGAAAATAGGTAATAAGTTGCTTATGTCGAATTATGCAATATGTTGCATTATTTTTGTTTTAAGTTTTCCGATCTCTGCGCCGGTCAAAGCAAAACTTATATAAAAGCATTTATATAAGTATACAAGTCGCCGCGGCAAGCCGTTAATAAATAGGCAACACGTTACGCAATAACGTTCGCGCTCTTCAAGAAATCGAAAAGCTTCTTGATGACGATTTCGTTCTTAACGTAGTCGAGCTGGCGAGCCTGCATATTCTTTTTGAGGTCGGGAACTTCTCTGCCCTGCGCCTTTGCCATTTCTTCTATTCTCGCTTCTACGTCCGCGTCGGTCGCTTCTATCTTCTCGTCCGAAATAATCTTTTCTATAACGAGTTGAGATTTAACGATGCTTTCCGCCTGCGGCTTGTATTCGTTTCTGTAATCCTCGACGGTTTTGCCGACGTATTTTAAGTAGTCTTCGAGTTTAAGTCCCTGATAAGAAAGGCGATAGCTCATTTCCTCTACCATTCTGTCTACCTGCATTTCGATGAGCGCGTCGGGAATTTCCACGGTAGCGTTTTCGGAAATCTTTTTAACTATCGCGTCCTCGATTTCGCGTTCCGCTCTGTCGGCGTTCTGTTTTTCGAGTCTTGCCTTAACCTCGTCTTTATAAGCCGTGAGGCTTTCCTCGCCGACGGAATCTTTAATAAAGTCGTCGGTAAGCTCGGGAAGCTCTTTCTTCTTTATCTCGTGAAGATTTATGTGGAATACGGAATCTTTGCCTTTAAGATTTTCCGCGTGATATTCTTCGGGGAACTTGACGTTGATGTCGCGCTCTTCGCCGATTTTCATACCGACGAGCTGCTCCTCGAAACCGGGAATAAACGTGCCGCTGCCGATAACGAGCGTCTGTTTTTCCGCCGTGCCTCCCTCGAACTTAACTCCGTCAACCGAACCCGAATAGTCGATGATAACGGTGTCGCCGTTTTCCACGGCTCTGTCGGTCACTTCCACCATACGGGAATTTCTTTCCTGCAAGCGTTTGAGTTCTGCCTCAACGTCCTCGTCCTTTACATTATACTCAACTTTTTTGAAAGTTATACCCTTATAATCGCCGAGCTTGACTTCCGGTCTTACCGCGACTATCGCGATGAGTTCGAGACCTTTGTCGTCGACCTTTTTAACGTCGATTTCGGGAGCGGCAACCGCTTCGATAGAGGTTTCCTTTTCCAGAATCTCGCCGTAATATTTGGGGAACGCCTGATTTATGGCTTCTTCGTAGAAAATGCCCTTGCCGTAAGCGCCTTCCAGAAGGTGTTTTGGAACTTTACCCTTTCTGAATCCGGGCATAGAATATCTGCCTTTGGTCTTTTCGTAAGCCTTGTCGATTGCTTCGTTCCATTCGCTCGCGGTAAGCTTTATATCTATTTTTACAGTGCTTTTTTCCGCTTTCTCAAACGTATATTTCATAGTTTTCTCCTATCTTGTCGGTTTCCCGTTAAATACTTAAAATATTTTATCACAACCCGCGTTAAAAGGCAAGGTTTTTTAAGCTCAAAATACCGCGAATAAGCTATTTGGCGGATTTTTCGGTCAATTTCAGATATTTTTCGCCGTTATTCGGTTCAACCGCGACCGTTTTGTATTCCGAATAAATAAAGAAGCCCGCTTTTGCCTTGGGCGGTTTTTTAAGAAATCTTCTTTTGGTGTATGCGATTTCCACCGTTCCGCCGCCTTTGCCGCGCGAATAATACGCGCAAATTTTTGCCGCGGCTTTTATCACCCGTTCGGGAACTTCTTTTCCTTCCGCGGAAATTATAACGTGCGAAGAGTGATAATCCTTTGCGTGGAGCCAAACGTCATCCGCCTTCGCGCCGTAAACGAGCGCGTCGTTTTCGAGGTTATTGCGCCCCGCGCAAACGGCAAAGCCCTCTATAACGAACTCCCTGCCGCGCGTTTTCGCCGCGAGTTTTTTCTTCTGCGGGTTAAAAGCGGTTTTTTCTTTAAGCAGTCCCGCTGCAATCAGCTCTTCTTTTACGGCGACGAGGTCTTCCGTACTTTCGGCAAGCTCAATAAAGCTCTGCACGCTTTTTAAATATTCTATATCGTTTTCGGCGCGTTCCTTTTCGGGCGCGAGCGCGGCAAGAGAACGCTTTTGCTTGTTGTATTTTTTATAATATCTTTCGGCGTTTGCGACAGCCGACAAATTCTTGTCGAGCGTGATTTTCACCTCGCTCCCGTCGTAATAATTGAGAAGTTCGGCTTCGCTTTCGCCGCCCTTAAACTTATATACGTTAGCCAGAATAAGTTCGCCTTTTAACCTGTTTTCCTCTGCGGAAGAAGCGTCTTTTTCCCTTGCGGAAACGGCGCTAAGCCTTTTTTGAGCCTTTTTGAGCGCGGCGGCAGTCACCGAAACGAGCCGTTCTTTGAGCGCGGTGAACGTTTTTATCCTTCCGCGTTCTTTATAATAAAAGCTTTCCGCCTCCAAAAGACTGTCGAACCGCTTTGTTTCGTCGGCTTTCACGCATTCGTACGGGAACGCCGCAACGTCTTTAACTTCCCCGTCGCAAAAAACCACGCAGGGCGTTTTTTCATGAAAATACAGGAAATTATTCAAAAAATCGTAAAAACCTTCGCCGTCGGTTATCCGTCTTTCGTCGCCGCCCGCTTCGTTTTCGGCGTGCTTATTTTCAAAATATTCCCGAGCAAGCTCTTGCGCGGTAGAAAGCGCTACGCCCTGAACCGCACCCGCGATAATCGCGGGAAGCTCATTTTCGTTTGCACCGATGAACGTCTGCGCAAGCGAGCAATCGTTCGGAAGTTTTTTTTCGCCGACGGGCGGAAAGCGATATTCGTGACCGACTATAAGCGGGCGAATGCCGTTATCGAAACAGTTTATTCCGCGATTCCCGCCGAGCACTTTTCCGTTTTCGGTTAAAATCACGTTGCTGTACCTGCCCATAAGCTCTATAAAAAGCGTCTTTTTTTGCTGCTCGAAAAACTCCGAGGAAGGCGTTAAATCTATCCTTACGATTCTGTCGTATCCCACGAGCGAAATTTCGTCGATTTGAGCGTTCAGAAGGTGCTTTCTTAAAAGCATGCAAAAATTCGGCGCGGTAAGGGGGCTTTCCTTATCCGTTTCCGCGACGCCTATTCTGGGACTCGCGGGGTTGACGTCTATAAGAAGCTTTTCGGTGCGTTTACCCGTGTAAACGGTAAAAATCAGCTCGTCGGAAGACGGCTGAACGATGCGGTTTATCTTTCCGCCCGCAAAAAGCCCGTTAAGCTCTTCGCACAAAAATCTTAAAGTAAACGCGTCTTGCGGCATTATCGTTCCTCCTTTGCGAACGTTTTTCCCGAAAGATAAAAAAGCGGCGAGGCTTCGGGAAATTTAAGCGTAAGCGAATCCGCGCGAAGCTCCTGCGTTTTTGCCCCGACCGACTTATTGAACGCGTTGTCTCCGTACTTCCCGTCGCCGACTATCGGCGTGCCGAGGTACGCGAGGTGCGCGCGAATCTGGTGCGTTTTGCCCGTAAAAAGCCTTACGGAAAGCTCGCTGGTTATTCCGTCGGTAGAGATAAGCTCGTATCCCGTTTTTATGGGAACGGAATTTTTGACGGGCGATGAATAGATTTTCACCTCCGACTTCTCGGAATTTTTAACGAGGTAAGCGGAAAACACGCCTTTCTTCTCCTTGGGAACGCCTTTCACGCGCGCGCGGTAAACCTTTACAAAGTCTCTCTCTTTAAAGCCCGCGATAAGCGCGGCTTCCGCAACGGAATTAAGCGCGAAAATCATTATGCCGGAAGTGTTCCTGTCCAGCCTGTGAATAAACGCCGCGCCGCCGTACTCCTTTTTTATCGCGGCAAAAACCTCTTCCGAGGTAAAGCCGCTTTTCTTATCGACGACGAGAACGTTTTCGTCTTTATAAATAACCGAAAAACATTGCGGCGCTTTTACGGGAAGATAGAAAATTTCCACTTTATCAAGGTGTGCAAGCCGAATATCGGAAGAGATGCGCTTGCCGTTCACCTTCACGTCCTTTTCCCGCAGACTTTTATTGATTGCGGCATAAGAAAGCCCATCGCCCTTTTCGAGCGCGGCTTTTATAAGTCTTTCTTCCTTATCCGCAACAAAAGTCAGTTTTTCCATAATCGAATATTTTCCTCGCACCGCGTTTGTCAGACACTGCAACGCATTAAAAAAGGCTTCGTTTTTTCCGAAGCCTCTTTAAGTTTACTTTCTCTTTATTTCCTCGTCGGAGGCTTTAACCGGTTCGTCCTTCGGTTTTATGCAGAGGAGAACGATTATCGCGATAAGGCACAGCGTTCCGATAGATAAGAACACGACCGACCAGACGTTGTTTTTAACCCACGCCGCAAACGTTTTGCTGTAAGGCGTAACGGTGGCGGTCTTTTCTTTCACTCTGATAAGCGCCGCCGCAGATTCGTCTCTGCTCGCGGAGGTGTTGGAAGTGATGTGACATTCTATCGCGTACGTTCCCGTTCTGTCGGGGGTAAAGGTAAGCGAGCCGTCGTAACCTATGCTCTTCACTTCGTCGTAGGTAAAGCCGTTCGGCATCGTGCCGCCCTCTTTAACGGTGGAAGCTTTGGGAATCGCTACCCAGCCGTTTTCTTCCCATTTAAGCGTGTCGGGGATAGTCGCGTCCGCTTTCGCGTTGTAGTAAAGCGTGTATTCCGCTTTGTGGTCGGTGGACTCGAACTTGAACGCGGTCGCGGTGTATTTAACGCCTTTATAGCCCGTACCCTGCGAAGCCGCGGTGACGTATACGGGAGCGTCGTTCTTGCCGATAACGAAATCGAAAAGGAACGCGCCGTAGACTTCTTCGTTTATTATAATGTTATTAGAATCTTCTTCGTCTATCTTAAAGAACTGATCCTCGGTCATCTTGTTGCCGCCGACGTCCTCGAATATCACCCAGAAAACGTATTTGCCCGTTTCGGTAAGGGTAATATCCCAACCGGTGGTGGACTTGGTGTCCGAAGAAGGAGTTTTGTAATAGAGAGTGTGTTTTAAGTTCGCGTACGCGGTGTTGTCGTCGGTAACGAGGCTTTTCATAGAAGGAACGGTAATCTTGTCGCCGAGACGAACGAAGGTTTTATTGCCGTCGTAATCCTTCATAATGGCTTCGCTCAAAGACGCCTTAAAGCTCTCGATAGCGGGGTTATTGTCGCCCGCAATTTCTATATAACGGGGAGCTTCGGTATCTTCTTTGATAACTTTCGCGGTATAGGTGCCGACGGTTACGGTTTCGTTTTCGCCCGCCGCGTTTTTGCCGTTATAAACTACCTTGAACGAATATTCGCCTTCGTTTCTGAAAAGAATTTTAGAAGGCTTCGCGGAGTTTGCGAGAAGAATATCTTTTTTGTCCGCCTCGTCGTTAAGCGCGAAATACAAATCGGAAGAAGCTATTCCGCCGAGGAGCGAATACGCCTTTAAGGAAGCGGAATAACGATAACCTTTATAAGCGTTGATTTTGTCCGCGCCCTCTCTGAAAAGGAAATCTCCGCCCATCGTTACGGAAGGAACTGCAACGACGATTTTACCATCGCCGTTCTTGACGAAGGACTGCGTACGTCCTTCCTGCGAAACGGAGATAACGCCGAATTCCGCGCTTTCCTTGCCGTCTTTAAGGGTAAACGTAAACGAAAGCGAAACGGCTATTTTTTCGTCGTCGCTCATGGCGTAGTAAGAATCTTCCGCAACGGCGTTTTCGACGTTCGCGAAGGTCGCCGCGAGGAAATCGCCGTCTTCGATGAAACGAATATCGAACTCGCCTTCCGAAACAAAGGAATGTTCCACGCCGTTATAAGTCGCCTTACCGCTCTCGAAATCGAGAACGAGTTCGTTTTTGACGTCGAGAAGATATTCTCCTTCCGAATTTTTGTTACCGGTAGCGATTTTGGAATCGCCTCTCGCGGTAAGTTTAAGGGTTTTAATTTCCGCGGGAACGGAAAGCCTTAAAGAAAGTCCGCTTCCGACCACGAGCTGATTATCGAAAATCAACGTATCGGAATTTTTAACGCTCGCAACGAGCTTGTCTTCCGCAAGTTTAAGCTCCGCCGAACCGGAGAAGCTTTTAAGCGCGTCCTCTTCGGTAACGGTTACGTCCGAAGCCGCTTCGTCCGCGGAAACGGCTTTGCCGCCGAACGCAGGAACGAGCGCGAACGCCGCCGAAATCATAAGGACGAACGCTAATATAAAAATCAAAAGTTTGCAGGATTTAGCCTTATTCATTTTAGCCGTAAATCTCCTTGTGCTACACAATCTCTTATGTATTTTACATTAAATCGCAAGCTTTGTCAATTTACTTTGACGTTTTTCCGAAAATATTCTCGGAATATTCACGTTTTTTTGTTTTTCATCTCCGCTTTCCGCGCCGTTTTCGCCCGCCGCCCGACTTTTCGCGCGTCGCACTCGCCCTCTCTCCGCTTTCTTTTCCGCTTTTCGCGCCGCCCCGCCCCCGCATTTCCCGAATAATTTTTCCGTTTGGAAAAATACTACCCGTATGCGACTTACCAAAGTATTAAACGAAAACCTTGCGCCGATAAAGCGCGAACTTTTTTCCGACGACGTTACGTTTACCGAGTTTTCCGCCTGCGGAAAGAACGCGGTACTCGTTTTCGTGAACGACATTACGGACAAAAAGAGCGCGGGCGAGCTTATTTTAAAGCCCCTTTCCGAGGCGACGGAAGAATTCAGCGAAGAGTTCGTGCAGAACGAAATTCCCGCGCCCGAAAAGAAAACGGTTTTAACCACCGAAGAAGCGATAAACGAGGTAGTTTCGGGCAACGTTCTGCTTATGGCGGAAGGCACTGCGGCGGCTTTTTCGTTCGGCTTAAAGAAATTTGAAAAGCGCGCGATAAGCGAGCCGCCCACGTCTACCGTTCTCAAAGGTCCGAGAGAGGGTTTCGTCGAGAGCCTGCCCGTAAACGTTTCTATGATGCGCCGTCGCCTTAAAACGCCCGCGCTGAAATTCATAAACCTTACGGTCGGAAAATATTCCAAAACGCCCGTTTCCATATGCTATCTCAAAGGCATTGCGGACGACGGACTCGTGAAAAAGCTGAAAGAAAAAATTTCCGCGATAAACATAGACGCCGCTCTCGACTCATCTTACGTTACCAAGTTTTTGGGCGAACATAAGGCTTCCGTTTTCAAACAGGTCGGCAACACCGAAAAGCCGGACATTCTCGCGGCGAAAATTCTGGAAGGCAGAGTCGCGGTGTTCGTGGACGGCTCGCCCATCGCTCTCACCGTTCCGTATCTTCTCATAGAGGATTTTCAAAGTCCGAGCGATTATTACAACTCCGCGTACAGCGCGACGTTCGCTCGGTTTTTAAGGCTTTTCGCGGTGGTGATTTCGGTGCTTCTGCCCGCGTTTTTCGTCTCCGCGGAGCTGTTCCATTTACAGCTTATCCCCCTTTCGTTCCTGCTTACGATAGTGAACAGCATAAAAGGAATCCCGCTTTCGCCGAGCTACGAAATGTTCTTTACGCTGATGATATTCGAGGTGCTTAACGAAGCGAGCGTGAGAATGCCGAAGTACGTCGGAATGGTCGTTTCGATAGTCGGAGGACTCGTTCTCGGCGAGACGGCGGTTACCGCGGGGATAATTTCCGCGCCGACGCTTATGATAGTCGCCTTTTCGGGAATATGTCTTTACACCGTTCCCGAACTCGAACAGACCTTTTCGGTCATACGGCTTTTATACCTTATCGTGGGCGGGAGCATAGGAGCTTACGGGCTGATACTTCTGAGCGTGGGACTGATTATTTATCTCGTCTCATTCGAGACGTTCGACACCCCGCTTACCGCGCCTTTTTCGCCGATAGTGCGTTCAGACCTTAAAGACGGATTTTACAAGGGCTTTTTAGTGGAACAAGGCACGAGACCTATGTCTATTCCGCACAAAAACGACAAACGGATAGGAGAATGATTATGAACGAACGTATGAGCAAAGGAGCGAACGTGCAATCGAATTCCGAGACGACGTTTAACGCGCCGCTTAAAACGAAAAAACCGTTGTGCATAAGGCAAATCTGCCTTTTCTTTATAGCGTTTCTGCCCGTAACGAAGCTTTTTACCCTGCCGAGCGTGCTTGCGGAAACGGCGGGAAGAGATTCGTGGCTTTCCGCGCTCGTCGTATTGTCAACTGACGTGCTGACGGCGTTTTTTATCGCGCTTGCGATGAAAAAGGAAAACGCGGACTTTCCGACTCTTTGCGAGCGGTACTTCGGCAAGGTCGGACTTAAAATAATATATTCCGTTTACCTCGTTTCGTTTTTGCTTAAAGCGATTCTGCCGATAACCGAACAACGCGACTACGTTAATTTAACGCTGTACGTCACCCGCCCCGACCTGTGGATATTTCTGCCGTTTTTTATAATAGCGTTCTATCTCTGCACAAAAAAGCTGCGCGCGCTCGGGCGGTGCGCGGAAATATTTTTCATAATAACTCTCGCGGGACTTACGTTTATAATCGTTCTCGCCGTTCCGAACTTCGACGCGGGCGCGCTTCTGCCCGTGGGCGTTTCGGGCGCGAAATCGGTTTTCTCGGGGGCTTATCGAGCCGTGCCATGGTTCGGCGACTGCGTGTATCTCGCGCTTATAACGGGCAACGAGAAAAAAGAAAAACTGCAAACGCTTAAAATAACGCTCGCGTATTCCGCGGCGGCTCTCGGAGTGCTGATATTCCTCGCCGTGTTTTACGGAACGTTTTCCGCGATAGCGTTCCGACAGCGTTTCGCGCTTACCGAAATGTCCAAATATTCGGCGGTAATAAACAACGTCGGAAGGCTCGACTACCTCGCCATATTTATGATTCTTTCTTCGGGCGTTATATCGGCGATTCTGCCGCTGTATTTCGCGGCGCGGATTGCGGAAAAACTTTTTAATATAAAACAGCGGTGGGTATGCCCTGTTGCGGCGGCGGTTCTGAGCGTCGTACCCGTGCTTTTTCTCACCGAATACTACGCGGGTATGGAAAAATTTCTGACTACCGCAGGGAGCGCGCTGTTTATTTTAACGAACAACGTTTTTCCATTCGCGCTGTCCGTAATAACGATTATAAAAAACGGCGTAAAAACCCGAAAAAAGGAGACAAATGAAATTTCTTAAAGTTAAAATCGTACTCGTATTAGTGGCGGCGGTGTTTCTGATTTTCTTCTTCGACGATTACGACATCATCGACGTGGAAAAAACCGCGATCATCACCGCCGTGGCGATAGATATGGAAAACGACGAAGGCGTTTCCCCATCCGAAAGCGTTTCGGACGGCACGAGCGGAGAAGGCAATCAGGGCGGCTCGAAAGCAGAAAACGGCGGCGAAGCGAGCGGCGCAGAGCGCAATTCAACGGGAGGCGATTCCTCGGAAAAAAATTCTGCGAAAAACAAAACCGAACGCTATATAGTAACCGCGCAGATAGCCGTACCCGAAGCGACGGACACTAATTCGGAGAACACCCGCACCGAGCTATCGGGGAGCGGCGGCACGATAGGCGCGGCGATAAAAGCGATAGGCGACGTTTCGGGCTGGTATCCGCATCTTTCGTTCTGCAATCTTATAATTCTCGGAAGCAGTATGGCGGAAACGAACGTTATAAAAACGCTCGACTATTTTTCCAAAACGTTAAGACTTCAAGATTCCGCGATGGTGGTTCTTGCCGAAAACACCGCGAAAGAACTGCTCGAAATAACCACTCCGCTCGACAAAATCTCTTCGTTCGCCATTCAGAAAGTGCTTTTTAAGACGAAAGGCTTCGACGCGGACGTGGCTTCTACCGACGTCAAGGACTTTTGCCTGCACTATTACGACGTGGGAAGCTCTTCTTTTATGCCGATAGTCGGCGCGGAAAGCCGGTTCCCCGAAAATTCGGGAGGTTCGGGCGGGAGCGAATCGGGAGGAAGCTCCGGCGAAAGCTCGGGCGGATCGGAAGAAGAAGGCGGTTCTTCGGGCGGCTCGGGCGGTTCGGGTAGTTCGGGCGGCGCGGGAGCGGGCGGAACTGCTGGTGCGGAGGAAAAGAAGGTTTTTTCGGCGTTCGCCACCGCGCTTTTTAAGGAAGGCAGAAAGGTCGGAGAACTGACGCCCGAACAAACGCTTGCGTTCAACGCGATACGGCAAAACGTTACGGGAACGACGATAGAACTCGACGGAGTTAAGGTCGGGTTTGAAAAACCGAGGAATTTCCTGCTGACGATAATAAAAAACAAGCACTCCTTTAACGTACGCGCGGACGAAAACGGCGTTACCGCGAGCGTTAATCTTACTCTTTATTGCAAAATAAGCGACCGCAATGCGGAGGCCTCCGATTCCTCGTTCAGCAAAAACGTGCCGCTCCCGCCCGAAGTCATAAAAGCGGCGGAAGAAAAGTTCACGTCCGCGATTAAAGAGCTTATAGAAACCGAAAAACAAACGGAATGCGATTTTTTAAGGATAAAGCGCGAGCTATTCCGCAAAAACCATAAATATTTCGCAAGGTTTAAGGATTCATACCTATCTCACCTTACCGAAAATATAACCGTCACGGTAACGGGACAAAAATAGTATAAGGATAATAAAGACGAAGTGCGACCGAATAAAGTAAAAACGTGCGCGGTTACCGCAAAAAAAGCGCGCCGCCGTATCAGCCGCTAACTTTCGCCGCACAAAAATCGCGCCGCCGAGATTTTTCTCGGCGGCGCGATTTATTTCTTTTACCTTATTTATTTTACTAATAATATTTATAAAATTTATCTTAAAAATTTTCTGTCAATCTTACATTCCCCAGACGAACCACACCAAAAGGTAGCCGCCGAGTACCGCCACGAGAGTGAACGGCAAGCCTACTCTTAAAAAATCTTTCAGCTTAACCTCATACCCCTCTTTTCTCAGAATGCCTATTCCGACCACGTTTGCGGAAGCTCCTACGGGCGTTAAATCCCCGCCGAGCGTCGCGCCGCATAAAAGTCCGAAATAAAGAAGATACGGCGAGACTTCGGGAAGCCCCGCACACAGCCCCGAGATAACGGGAAGCATCGTCGCAACGTACGGAATGTTATCGATAAACGCCGAGAACAGCACCGAGCCGAACACGATGAGCGTATACAAAAGAAACACGTTTTTGTTGCCGACTTTTATAAACAGCTCGCTTATGTCGTTTATTATGCCGACCTCTTCCACCGCGAATATGATTACGAACAAAAACACGAGGAAGAAGGTAGTTTCAAAATCTATAGAAGCGACGGCTTTTTTTAAGGAATCGCCCTTAAAGCGCAGACAGTAATAAATCACGCCGAAAACGCCTATCGCAAGGCAGATTATGCCGTTCGTGTACGCGCTTTTTTCTTTGATGAAAGAAAACACGATAAGGAGCGCGAGATTAAGGAGCAAAAGCACCGTCGGAACTATCGAAGTAACCTTCACCTCTTCCGCGTGGTATTCCAGCTTTTTGTTGTCCTTTCTGAATATGAAAAGAAGGACGGGAACGGTTAAAAGCGCGCCCAGCTCCACCGCCCAGAATATCGAAAGCTTTCCGTCGAGGAAAAAGAAATCGAAAAAGCTCATATTAGCAAAGCCGCCGAGCATTATAGAGGTAGTGTCGCCGACGAGCGTCGCCGCGCCCTGCAAATTAGAGGAAACCGCTATGCTTATCATAACGGGTACGGGCGAAACCCCCGTCTTTTTCGCGACGGCAAGCCCTATCGGCGCAAGCATCAGAACGGTTGCCACGTTATCCACGAACGCGGAAACGAGTCCGCTCATCACCGAAAGCAGAACTATCGCCGCCATCGCGCTCGGCATCTTTGAAATCAGCTTTTCAGAAAGCTTGTTCGGCATACCAGATTCCGAAAAAAGCCCCACGGTAAGCATAATTCCCACGAGCATCATAACCACGTTATAATCCACCGCGGTAATCACGCTCTTAAAATCCGTTTTGCCGAATATAAGCAGCGCGCCCGCGGCAACGACTGCCGCCGCGCCCGTGACGTACGCTTTAAATTTCGGCAGCGCGATTATCAGAACGTAAGTCAGTATGAATAGTATAAGTATAAAAATCTTCATTCGTGTTTTCCGCCGTATTTCGTCGCTCGTTCGCCTTTTTTCGTTTGTATTCGTCTTGTTTTTATCTTACTCGTTTTGCTTTCCGCTTTCGTTTTTTTACCCGTTCCGAAAAAGCCTTTCAATAGCGAAACAAGGCTCTGCTCGCGCAACGGGCGCAGGCAGAGTCTTGTTGCAAAATCCTTAGTTATTTTCTGCTTGCAGAACTCAAAGCTCACCGCAGAACGCTATAACGCCGAAACGCTTTTACAAAGCTTTTATTTGGAATTATCTGATCTCCAAAGCGTCGTAGGTAGCGTTCAAGGAAGCGATCTTCTCGTCGAAAAGCTTCTTCTCGTTTTCGGGAAGGGGAAGCTCTACTACTCTTTCAAAGCCGTTTCCGCCGACTATGCAGGGAACGCCCATGCACATATCGTTCGCGCCGTATTCGCCGTGAAGCATGGTGGAAAGAGGAAGAAGAGTGTGCGTATCCGAAAGAAGAGCTTTGATAAGTCTTACCGCGGAAGCCGCGATAGCGTAGAAGGTTGCGCCCTTCGCCTTGATGACCTTCGCGCCGGACTTAACCATATCTTCGTAAAGGGTGTCGAGTTCGGTGTCGATATTTTCTTCGGTCTTGCCGAGGAACTTTTTGCAGTATTCCTTAACGTTGTAGCCGCCGACCGTGCAGAGCGACCAAGGAGCCATACAAGCGTCGCCGTGTTCGCCGAGAACGTAAGCGTTCACCGCGGAAGCGTCTACGTTGCAGTAATCCGCTACGAACTTAACGAGTCTGTTGGAATCGAGAAGCGTGCCGGTACCGATAACCTGATTAGGTTTAAGGTCGGTGCATTTAAGCGTAACGTAAGTAAGAACGTCCACGGGGTTGCTGACGATAACGTAAAGCGCGTCGGGAGCGATTTTGGAAACGTTCGGCATAACGCTCTTTAAGATACCGATATTGATTTTAGCGAGGTCGAGTCTGGTCTGACCGGGCTTTCTGCCTACGCCGAAAGTAACGACTACGATGTCCGAACCCGCAACGTCCTCATATTCGCCGCAGCGAACGGAAACGGAAGGAACTACCGCCGCGCACTGGGAAAGGTCGAGCGCTTCGCCCTCTGCCTTTTCTTTGTTGATGTCTACGAGTACTATTTCGGAACAGATGCCCGAAAGCGTTAAAGTGTAAGCTATGGTTGCGCCTACGTTACCCGTGCCGAGGACGGATATTTTTCTTGCCTTATTCATCTTTTGCCTATTCTCTCCTATTATAATTTTTACGGTTTATATTCTACTCTTTTATTTTTCCGTTTGCAACCGTTTTTAATATTATTTTAAAAAAATTTTTTTCGGAAATTTTTTTGAGGGAACGCGGGCGGCGGCGCGGAAAACATCCGCGCCGCCGCATACACCGAAATCCGACACAAGCCCGACGAACAAGGCGCACAAGACGAACGAGACAAATACGCCAAACCCGACGAACCCGCAGCTCAAGTCGGAAACAAACTCAACGAACACGCAGTTCAAACCCTTTAAAGGATAATCAAGAACTTTCAGGAACGAAGTTTTCCGAACTTTTCGCAAAGTCTCTTTCCTATATAATATATATCCCCCGCGCCGACGAAAAGTATCTCGTCGGCTTTTTTCGCCGCAGTCTTTCCCTCTTTATCTCTTTCCTCCGCTTCTTTCGGAACGCCCTTCTTTTCCGCTCTGCCCGCCGTACCCGCTTCGACCGCTTCGCCCGCGCCGCCCGCGCGAAGGGTTATCGCTTTTATAAGCTCCTCCTCCGTCTCCGCGTATAACGGCGCGATACAATCCGCACATTCCGAGTATTCCGGACATTCCGCACGCCCTCCGTCGCTTGAACCTTTCTCTGTTTCCGAAGGATTTGTCGGATTCTGCCGCCGTTTTTCCGCAAGCCCGAAAAGCTCGCCGTAAAGCGTTTTCGCGTCGCCCTCTTCTTCGTATTCCTCGCGCGCGGGATAGGTTTTATAGATTATAAGCCGCGGCTCGCCGCCGAGAACTTCGATAAACTCCCCTTTAAGAAGCCGCGTTCTCGAATATGTGTGCGGCTGAAACACTACTATCGGCGACCTGCCGAGTTCTCTTTTCGCGGCGAGCGTCGCTTTTATTTCGGACGGATGGTGCGCGTAATCGGCGTAAACTTTAAGCCCGAAAATCTCGCCTATCTCTTCGTTTCTTCTTTTCACCCCGGAAAACGCGGAAAGCGCGGTCTTTATCGCGGCAAAGGACACGCCGCAAAGCCTTGCCGCCGCGAGCGCCGCAAGCGCGTTGTAAACGTTATGCCTGCCGCTCGCTTTAAGCGTTATTCGCCCGAGCCTTCTTCCGTATTCGTACGCGGTAAACGAATACCCCGTCGCCCCTTCTCTTCGCCGCACCCTTTTCGCCGTAAAAATCGCGGGACAATTTATTCCGAAAGTCGCCGAGTTCTCCCCCGCCGCAAGCGTCGCGCCCTCGTCGTCCGCGTTCACTACCGAAATTCCTCCCGCCGCGAACTTCCTGAACGCCGCTATCTCCGCCGCCTTTCCACCGAAGCTTTCGAGATGGTCGTCGTCCACGTTCAATATAATGCGGATATAAGGTTTTAAGTCCAGAAAATTACTTTTATACTCGCAAGCTTCCGCCACCGCGAATTTTTTCCCCGCGCCGAGGCTGTCTCTGCCGGCGATGCTGCCGTTTTTAGTAACTCTACCGCCGTTGCCGCTTCCGCCCGCGCAAAAGTTTCCGCGTTCGCCGTATTCGCCGCCGAGGAAAACCGCGGGAGCTTCCCCCGCCGTTTCGAGAATTTCCCAAAGCATAGCGGTAACTGTGGTTTTTCCGTGACTTCCCGAAACGCCGACGGAGCGCGGATACAGCGCGAGAATTTCCCCGAGCAACTCGCTCCTTTTTATAACGGGCAGTCCGCGTTCTTTTGCCGCAACGAGTTCTGCGTTTTCGTCCGCCACGGCGGAGGTATAAACGACGGCTTCCGCGTCGCCGAGGTTTTCCGCCGAATGTCCGATATAAATTTTTGCGCCGAGCTTTTCTAAAATATCCGTTTCCTCCGAGCGCGCTTTATCCGAGCCGCTTATCGTTATACCGCTATAAAGGCACCATTTCATAAGCCCGCTCATAGAAACGCCGCCCGCGCCGATAAAGTGTATTTTTTTGAGTGCCGACAACATAAAGTCTTTTTTCATACCATATTTTATGACGAAATTAAAAAAATTAGATATTTTAAGGAAAAATTTTTAAAAACGGGTTGAAATTCCTTTCCGCGTGTGATAAAATACAATTAATAATGTTAAGGACGGTAACAGAAAATGAAAATCACGGACGTTAGAGTACGTCTTGTCAAGAAAGAAGACAGCAAACTGAAAGGCGTCGCTTCGGTAACCTTCGACGAATGCTTCGTCGTTCACGACATAAAAATAATAGAAGGTAACGAAGGCTACTTCATCGCTATGCCGAGCAGAAAGACGGGCGAAGGCGAGTTCAAAGACGTGGCGCACCCCATAAAGTCCGAAACGCGCGAAGAACTCATCAAAGCCATTTTCGCCGCGTTCGAGGAAGAGAAGAACAGAGTTCAGGAATAAATATATTAAAATAAGGTTCTCATTCGCAATCCCATTGCAATGCATTAAGGGAAGCCCCGCGGCGCGTGCGCCGCGGGGCTTCCCCGTGTAAAAATTAAAGGAAAAAAATCTATTCGATAACTCAAAGTACCTTCGATAAAAATTCTTTAAGTCTCGGATCTTTCGGACGGGAGAAAAA
Organism: uncultured Clostridia bacterium; assembly: GCA_934271275.1. Taxonomy (GTDB): domain Bacteria; phylum Bacillota; class Clostridia; order Christensenellales; family Borkfalkiaceae; genus UBA1259. The sequence continues at coordinate 140,813 of CAKQRD010000006.1, forward strand.
CTCGCTCGGCGGGGCTTCTTCTTTTATAACTCCTTCGTCCATAAACAGCACGCGCGAGGCAACCTCTCTCGCAAACCCCATTTCGTGCGTGACTATAACCATTGTCATTCCCTCGTCCGCAAGGCTTTTCATAAGTTCCAGAACCTCGCCGACCATTTCGGGATCTAACGCGGAAGTCGGCTCGTCGAACAAAATGACTTCGGGTTCCATCATAAGCGCGCGCACAATCGCGATACGCTGTTTCTGCCCGCCCGAAAGAGTTGAGGGGTACGCCCCCGCTTTATCCGCAAGCCCGATCCTGCCGAGCAATTCCATAGCCTTTTTCTCGGCTTCCTCTTTCGTTTTAATCTTCAATTCGGTCGGCGCGAGAATCATATTTCCCATAACGGTAAGATTGTTGAAAAGATTGAAATGCTGAAAAACCATTCCGATTCTTCTTCTCGCAAGGTCTACGTTCTGCACGTTTTCTTTATAGAATTTCTTTATCGCTTTTGCATATTCCGCACCCTCGCGGTTTTTGAGAAGGTCGTTCTTTTTTATGTCGGATATGACCTCTTTATCTATCGCCGCCTCTTCCTCTTTCGTAAGAACGCCGCAGAAGCTCTCCGCCCCCGCCGTCGAAGCCTTTTCGCTTTCGGCATTTCCGACCGCCCTTGACGCGCCTGTCGCTGTTCCGTTTACTTCCGCAGCCGTTTCAGACTCCGCCGCCGCAACCGTTTCGGCTGTTTTCGTCGCGCCCGCGGTCTCGGCGAGCCGTCCCGCTTTTTTCTCGGCGAGTTTTTCCTCGCGCTTTTCATTAACGAGTCTTTTATAGGTATCGGAAAGTCTTATAATATCGAAATGCAGATAGGGATCGACGGGAGTAAGAAGCCTTCCGTCCGTCCACACTTCGCCGTATGTCGGCTCTTCGAGAAGGTTCATACATCTTAAAAAGGTGCTTTTTCCGCTGCCCGAAGGTCCTATTACAGCCACCTTCTCGCCCTTTTCGATTTTGCAGGAAACGCCCTTCAAAACCTCCGTTTTGCCGAAATATTTATATAAATTATTGACGTAAATGAGTTCGTTCATATCAGCGTTTATCGCTTGCGCGAAGCCTCCTTTCCAAAAGCTTTACGAGGCAAGTTATCAGAAGCACCAGCACGAGATACACGAGCGCGAGCATAAGATACGGCACGACGTATTCGTAAGTGCTGTTCGCTATACTCTGGAACGCCTTGTATATGTCGGTAACGGTGATAAAACTGACTACCGAGGTTTCCTTAATCAGCGAAATGAACTCGTTGCCGAGAGTCGGCAGAATGTTTTTTATCGCCTGCGGAAGCACTATTTTCAGCATAGTTTTGGAGTACGAAAGCCCCATGCACCTGCCCGCTTCCGTCTGCCCGACGTCTACCGAAAGTATTCCGCTTCGCATAATCTCCGAAACGTACGCCCCGCTGTTCATTCCGAAAGTTATTATGCCTTCCGTGAGCGGCGACAGATTTATGCCGAGGAGCGGAAACAAAACGTAATGCGTCAGCAGAAGCTGAACCACTATCGGCGTTCCGCGGAATACCGCGACGTATACGTTTCCTATTCCTTTTAAAACGGCAAACGCCGCGCCTTTTACGGGCGCGAGCTTTACCACGGCTATAAGCGAACCTATCGCCAAGCCTATCAACAGACCGAACACCGCGATAAGCGCGGTGTTTTTCAGTCCTTCGAGAAGAAGCTTATACCCCTCCCTCTCTATAAATTCTCTTGTAAAACTTTCAAACTTCATTCTTGCACCGAATCTTTTTAAGTTGATTTAAATCGGTTTTGTTCCCGCGATTTCTTAATCGGTTTAATCGCAACGCGTTTTTAATCGCAGTACGCCTTTAATCGGCTAATCGGCTTATTTAATGCCGTCGTTAATGCTTTTCGCTATCATTTTTGCGGGTTGCTCATCGATTATCACGGCGTCTATCTTGCCGTTTGAAAGGTCTTTGACCGCAAGCGCGCCCGCGTCGTAAGCTATCGTGTTCACGTTGGAAAAGCCTTCGTACTCGAAATCGGCGTTACCGCCCGAATACATATAACCCGTCGTGCCTTTCTGCGTGCCTATCTTATAGCCCTGAGACTTCGCCTTGATAACTTCTTCCACGTCCGCCGCGCTCTTGCAACCGTCGAACGAAGTATCGCCTTCTTTAACGATAATCACCTGCGCGGAAGTGTAGTAGCCCTTGGTGAAATCCATAGTTTCGTCGCGCTTTTCGCTGTAAGTTATGCCCGCCATTCCGACCGAGTATTCGGAAGTGCTTTGCCCCATAGAAAGAATAACCTGATCGAAGCCTATGTCGTCTATATAAAGGGTTTTGCCGAGCTTATCCGCAAAAAGTTTTGCAATCTGCATATCGATTCCCGTGAACTTGTTGCCTTCCTTATACTCGAACGGGGGAAAATCCGCGCTCGTCGCAACGACGAGACAACCGTCCTTCGACGCGGGGTTTTCATAAGCAAAAGTCGAGTTGCCGTCGAAAAATGAATTTACGACGTCATCGAACCGACCGTTTGCCTTAATCTCGTCGAGAAACGAGTTAAGCGCGGTTTGCGTTTCGGTATCTCCCGATTTGACCGCATAAACGTATTCTTCGCTCGTCAGCTCGTAAGCGATAACCTTAACCTTGGAGGCCTTGTTGCCGCAGGCGGCGAAGGAAAAGCACGCGGCGACCGCCGTCAGCGCGGCTAAAATAACGGTGAACAGTTTTTTCATAAAATTCTCCTTTTTCGGCGACAGCTATCGCCCGTTTGTCTTCGTTTATGGCGTTATTATACTATCCGAATCGAATAATGTCAACTGTTTTATGCAACATTTTGTAAAATATTTCAATTTATTTTCAATTTTTATTATATATATGAATAATTGCGTGCATAATCGCTGAAATATTGAATAATGTTGGCGTGTTTATATGTTTCTGCACGACTTTATTGAGTTTATGACAAGCTGTATAAAATTACAAACCTATTTAAAAACCTCGAAACGATGCGGGGTGCGATTCGTTTCGGGTGTTCGGGGGGGCAGAAATTCGCACTGTCGATTGAGTATAACTCGGCTATAATGCTGTTTACCGAGAACGTATTTATCTGTCCGATATAAAAAAGCCGCAACCCCTGTCGAAAGGATTTGCGGCTTACGTACCGAAATCGATTTTATTCCGTTTTTACTTAACCGTTCTGCTTTTTATTCAGCGGCTCCGCTTTTATTTATACGGTCTTAATTTTTTAAATTCACTTCTTAGTTTTCTTTATTTTCTTTTTAATTTTCTTCGCCGCCGTCGTTGATATAAAGAATACCGAGGCAGTCTTCGCCGCAATGGCTGGTTATCGTGCCGCCCGCCGTGGTGGGGTGAATATTTTTAAAGCCCCTCGCCGCAAGCGTCTCCTTAACCTTTTCAACAAGTTCGGGCGCGGCGGTCGTATACGTTATAAACACCTCTTCGAGGTCGGGGTTGTTGAATTCTTCCAGAATATCGTCGACGTAATTCACGACGACGTGTTCGTAATTGCCGCGATACTTTTTGCCCGAAACCATCTTGCCGTCTTTAAGAAGAATCTGCGGGCGAATTTTGAGAAGGTTTGCGCCGAGATACATAAGCGCGGAGCATCTGCCGCCTTTATAGAGATAATCGACGCGTTTCAGCTCGAAGCTCGCCTGCACCGAAGGCACTCTCGAAAGACACTTTTTATAAATGCTTTCCGCGTCCTCGCCGCGGCGGGCAAGTTTTCTCGCATACAGCGCAAGAAGAGCTATACCCGTGGAAAGCGAACGCGAATCCACCACGAAAACGTTCTTGAATTTCTTTGCCGAATTTACCGCGTTGTTATATGCGGAGGAAAGTTCCGAAGAAAGCGAAAAATGCACTATCGCGTCGTTATCTTTCAAAAGATTTTCAAAATGCTCGTCGTACTGGCTTTCGTTAACGGCAGAAGTTTTGGGAAGAATTTTGTTCTTCGTAACGTAGTCGATAATCTCGCGGGATGTAATTTCTCCGTCAAGCCCCGCCTTGTCGCCGAGAAGAACGGTGAACGGTACGGTTTTAATCTCGTATTCTTCTAAAATCTCTTTGGTAAGGTCTACGGTAGATTCCGCGGAAATTGCAATTTTCATATCATATCTCCAAACGATAACTTTTTTATTCGAGTGTAATTTTTGCGGATTCGGACTTTAAGCGTTTTGTCGGCATTTTTCGTCGGCGCGATTTTTCGGAACTCCTTAAGGCTTTCGCCCTTTCGCGTTCTTTATGCGCCACGCCTTGCCTTATGCAGACCTTTTTCAACGCGGCGAGCCGTGCCTGCCCTTTTTTATCACGCTTCCGAAACGAGAGCGTACCGCCCGTTTCCGGAGCGAACGCCTTTCGGTCGCTACCGAAGTAATGGCTTTTGAGATAAGCGCCTTCGACCGTTTTTTTAAGCGCCGCGTTCACAACCGCGCTCGCCGCTCAGGCAAAAGCTTCCGGCGGTTATTATCCGCCGCCCCGCTTCCACGTTAATCACGTTATTATTTTATTAAACTTACCGTAAACTATCAACCTACTTTACGCGCGCGCGTTTCTACTGTTTAATATCCTTCGGTAGAGTAGTCCGAAAATTCTCTACCCGCTGTAGAATTTGCAAAAAAATCAAAAACAAAACGGCGAGAAATACACGAAATCCCGCCTTTTGTCAAATTGTTTGCGTTCGGAATCCGACGTCTTACCGAACTTCCGTACTCATTATAAAAGCGCAAAAATCGCTATCGGCGCAAACTTTACGCAAATATTTTCCTTTCCGTTTTAATCGCTCGCGCATTATTTACCGAATTTATGCCAAAATTATTTTGCTCCGCGCGGCGCACAGTTCCGTTGCGGCGTATAATTCCGTTGCGGTGCGCAGTTCCGTTCGTTTTTCCCGAACGATACGCAAAGATTTTTTTACCGTTTGCTTCCGCCGTCGTTGATGAACGCCACGCCCACGGTATGCTCCCCGAGATAAGAAGAAACGGTCGCGCCGGTACGCGTTACGAAAACCTCGCGGAAGCCGCGATTTTTGAGCGTTTGAACGACTTCCGAAACGATTTTCTCGTCCGCGGCGGTATACGCCACGAACGCGCGGGAAAGATCGGGATTGTCGTATTCTTCAAGGACGTCGGCAACGTATTTTTCGGTAACGCGGGTATATAAACCGCGGTATTTTTTACCCGCGATCATCTTGCCGTCCTTACATAAAATCTGCGGGTGAATTTTAAGGATATTCGCGCCGAGAAACGCAAGAACCGAACACCTTCCGCCCTTATAGAGATAATCCACCCGTTCAAGTTCGCAGCTTGCGTGAACGAACGGCACTCGCGCCAAGCATTTCTCGCAAATCTCTTCGGGAGTCGCGCCGCTTTCCGCAAGTTCCCTGCCGTAAATAGCAAGGAGAGCTATGCCCGCCGAAAGGCTTAACGAATCGACGACGAATACGTTTTTTCGAGCCTTCGCGGCGGATTTTGCGTTTCCGCACGCCGAAGTCAGCCCCGAAGACAGCGAAAAATGCACTACCGCGTCGTATTCTTTCAAAAGCCCGTCGAAATGCTCGCCGAACTCCGCCTCGTTTATCGCGGAGGTTTTTGGAAGTGTTTTGTTTTTATCCACGAACGCAAACAGTTCTTCAATGGTCACGTCGCCGTCTTTCACCGTTCTATCGCCCATCGTCACCGTGAACGGCACCGTTTTTATGTCGTATTTCTTTTTAAGCTCTTCCGTCAAATCTATCGCGGAATCCGCGGAAATCGCAATTTTCATTATAGTCTCCTTTTCTGCGCGCCGCAACGCGTCTGCAACGTTTCAATTTTCCGATTGAGCAGAATTCGTGCCTCGCCTTGACTTTGCGAAACGATTCTTGCCGCTCTTTTTAAGATTATCATATAATGCAACGCGCAAAAGGTCAACCTACCTTTTCATTCCGCACCGCTACTAAACCGAAAAACGAAGCTACCGAAACGCTTTTTCTCTCTTCCGCAGGAAAAACTCCTCTAAAATGAGTTTTTTCGCGGTAGAGTTGCCGAATTGCGACTCTACCGGCGATAGAATTAAACGAAATTAAGGCAAAAAGGGTTGATTTATTATGAAATTTATGATAAAATTGAATTATGGATATAAAAGAGAACTTTGCCGCCAACCTCACGCGGTACAGAAAGGCGATGGGGATAACGCAGGCGGAGCTTGCCGAAAAAATCAATTATTCCGACAAAGCGGTATCTAAATGGGAGCGCGGCGAATCGCTTCCTGATCTCGTCGTGGTAAAAACAATTGCCGACCTGTTCGGCGTTTCGATAGACGCGCTCGTCGCCGAGCCTACCCCCGAAAAGCCTAAAATTTCGGTATTCACTAATAAAAGGCGTTCTATTTTATACCTTATCGCGATGGGGGCAATCTGGCTGGTCGCTATTTGCGTATATGTTTTTCTCGATATGATTCCGCCCGTGTCGCACGTCTGGCCGACCTGGCTTGCGCTCATATACGCACTGCCCGTTTCCTCGGTCGTGATATTTATATTTGCTTCGGTGTGGAAAAACAAAGTGCTTAACACGATTTTTTCATCGCTGTTCGTGTGGACGACGCTGCTCGCGGTATTTTTATCCTGTCTTACGATGTTACCGTCGCCGTACCCGCCGACCTTATGGGAAATTTTCCTTATCGGCATTCCCGTTCAGGCTTTAATAATCTTTTTCTTCTTTTATAAAAGGGTTAAACAATCGGACAAAAAACATTGATTTCTTGCCCGATTAAACCGAAAATCGAAAGCCCTTCTTTTGTTGCACCGCAAAAAAGAAGGGCTTTTTATAGCTTTTACGTTAAAAATTATTTAATTTATCTCTGAAACGATTCCTTAAAATTTTTCTTTTCAGCCGCCGAGACTTAAAGACTTCTCTTTTCTATAACGCTCGACCGCCTGCAAATACCTTTCGGAAACGGACATAACGTAACGTTGTCCCTCTTCGTACGGGAGCTTTTGCAAAAGCTCTTTATCCGTAAGCCTGCCTATCGCGTCTGAAACCTCGCCTTCCTCATCTAAAAGCTTTTTAACTTTGCGGTAAAAATCCTCGCGAGATTCGTCCGTGCTTTTGATATCCTCCGAAACGCGGCTCGCGCAATACTCTTTCACCTTGGAAACGGAAACTCCCGCGGCTTCCGCCTGTTCGAGCTTTTCTTCGAGATCCTTCTTGTAGTTTTGCCAGAACCCGTGCTTTAAGCGCATTTTGGCTTCTCTTGCATAGTCTTTGAGCGTTTTAACTTCTTCCATTTTGTCTTTCTCTTTCTTCCTTTATTAGTTTTTATTTACGCTCGGCAAAGCTCCGTTAAATCTCGCAAAAGCCGTGAAAATCGCTTTCGTTAGTCTGCGTTTTTCGTCGCGCGGTCTAAAAATTCGGTAATTACCGAAAATCCTTCTTCGCGGTTGGCTTTTTCGTTAAGGAACTCGTGCCGAGAACCTTCTATAAAATGCAGCGTAACGTCCTTTACGCCGTTCTTGATATAAAATTCGTAAAGCGCGGTCGTACCCTTGCTCATGTTACCTACCGCGTCGTCCGCGCCGGAAATGATTAAAAGAGGCAAATCCTTTTTAAGTCCCGCCGCCCGCTTTGCGGAATAAAGTTTTTTCATATTCTTCATAAAGCTTATAAAGAAATTGTTGCTGCACACGAACTCGCAATACTTGTCCGCGTGATATACGGCGTTATTTTCTTCGTCCACGCTCAAAAACTCGCCGTACGGCATCTTTTTGTCGTAACTGCCGAAAATTTTTTTATTCACGAACTTTGCGGGGGCGTTTTTACCCTTAAACGCGGCGGCTATTTTTGCGCAAACGTACCCCGTTTCCGCAAGCTGCCAACCGTTTTTGCTGCTCCCGCCGAGTATCGCACCGTCCAGCTTATCGCCGAAAAGCTGTAAATATCTCTGCGTTAAAAACGAGCCGTAGGAAAATCCGAAAAGAACGTACGGAAGCCCCGAATATTTTTTCTTAAAATAATCCGTCACGACGGCAAGGTCTTTTACGGAATTATCGAACATATCGCCTTCGGAAAAACCGAGACTGTCTTTATCCGTTTCCCCGTGTCCGCGGTGGTCGCTCGCAACGACTATATACCCCTTTTCGTTAAGCCTTTTCGCAAAATCCTCGTACCTGCCCGAATATTCGTTCATTCCGTGAGAAATCTGTACGACCGCGCGCGGTTTTTCTACGTCCGCCCATTCCCTCGTAAAAATTTCTTTTCCGTCGAAAGATTTTATCATCTTTCCTTTCCTCCTTTGTGTACTTGCGGGCAAAACTCCCGTAATCGCGCCGTTCGCGTTTATTTTCGTATATGATACATTATTTTTTTCGGTTTGTAAATACCTTCGACAAACTTCGCGCTTTTTCTCGGTAAAATTTTTACATATTATTATTTTTCGTATAAAAAAACGAAATATCGCAATCGCAAGAATAAAATCGCGGGAATATTTTGTCGCAGACGCTTCCAAACAAAAGGATTATACAGAACGTAAACGACTAATATGCGCGAAACGGCACGTAAAAAACGTAACAAAGAAAAAACCTACCGAAAAAAATTCGGTAGGTTTTAGTTTTCCTTCGATCAGCCTTTAATGCTTCTCTTTCTTGCCGCTTCGGATTTTTTCTTTCTCTTAACGGAAGGACTTTCGTAGAATTCTTTTTTACGGAGATCGCCTATGATTCCGTCTCTGGAACATTTTCTCTTAAAACGTCTTAACGCGCTGTCGAGGTTTTCGTTCTCGCCTACTCTTACGGTACTCATTCTCTTTCACCTTCCTTTGCCCCGCGGCAGTTTTTCAAAGCCTATTAAGTATACAATAGCCGCCTGAAAATGTCAACGATTTTAGGGCGGCTGAACGTATTTTTATTAAATTTTCGCCTTAATTTTATAATTCCGTTCGTTTTAATTCGCGCACGTGCCTTTTTCGCAACCTTCGTCGTCGTCTTCGTCGTCCGCGTCTAAACTCGCGGCAAGAGCTATATCGATTTCGTCTGCGTTGCAACCGGTGTCCCTGTTCTTAAAGCACGTATAATACACGGCGATTGAAAGCGCAAGCAAACCGTAAGCGGTAAGAACCACGCCGAGTCCGTTCGCATTAAAACCTTCGCTCGTAAACAGCAATTCCTTCACGCCGAATATTTCCACCACAAGAATAAGCAGCGGCGTAACGTATTTAACCATAATCGCAAAAACTTTACCGAACGCGCCGAGTTTTAAGCCGTCCGCTTCGAGAGTTTCGTAAGTTTTCATCGGGTTTGCGGTAAACTTTTTATCTACGAGCCAGCCGAGCGCGATACAAGAACCGAGCGCGCACACGGGCATAAGCACGGTGTTCGTAACCGTATCGAAAAAGTCAAGCCAGTTCATTCCGCAAATCAGCATTTTCTCCTCGCCCGTTATAGCGTACCCCAAAGATATGCTTATCGGCACGGAAATAGCAAAACAAATCGCGGAAACGATTAAAATAGCTCTTTTTCTATGCACCCTGAACTTCTGAATAACGAACTGCGTCACCACCTCTAAAAGAGATATAACGGAAGTGAGCGCGGCAATAACCACCATTCCGAAAAAGAAGAACGAAACGATTTTGCCAAGCGTTCCGAGATGGTCGAACACGAGCGGCAAACTTTGGAACATAAGCACTATTCCGCTTATCTTCAAATCGTCGCCGTATACGGCTTTATAATGGTATATCGCGGGGAAAATAGCAAGTCCCGCAAGCAACGCGACGAGCGTGTCGAACACGCAAATCATAAGAACCGACTGTCCGACCTTGATTTTTTTGCCCGCATACGAACCGTAAGAAACCATTATGCCCATTCCGAGTGAAAGCGAGAAAAACGCCTGACTCATTGCCGCAAGTATTCCGTTAAAACCGAGCGCGCCGAAATCGGGATTGAGATAATAGTTAAGCCCGTCCGAAACGCCTTCTCCCAAACAAAGACAATAAACCACTATCGCGACGAGGATAATAAAGAGTGCCGGCATAAGCACTTTGCTGGCTTTTTCTATACCGCCTTTAACGCCCGCCATAACTACTACGAGCGAAAGCATTAAAAATATAGCGGTATATAAAATAACTTCTCCGATATTCCCCGCAAACGAACCGAGTATTTCTGAATTCTTTTCAAAAGAGTTAAGCGTAAATTTAACGGTATACCCGCCGAGAATCGCATAATAACAAATTATCAGAAGCGGAATTATAATTGCAAACAATCCCAGCCAACCGAGATTTTTGTTTGCCTTTTTGTATGCGGAAACGGGGTTTGCCTGCGCGCGTTTACCGAGGTAAATTTCCGCAATCATAACGATTGAACCTATCACGATAACGCTCAAAATATAAACGAACACGAACGCCGCGCCGCCGTTCGCACTCGTTTTATAAGGGAAACTCCAAAGGTTGCCGAGTCCTACCGCAGAGCCTGCCGCGGCAAGAATAAAACCTATGCCGCTTGCAAAGCCGTTGTGTTTTTTCTTCGTACTCTCCATTTTTTCTTATTCCTTTTTTTGAATAAAATATGAATATATTCTATCATAAACGAAAGAAAAAGTCAACCGCGCTTATATAAGCAAAAGTTTTCCCGTATATTACTTTTATTTATCTCTTTGCGGATTTCAAAACGAAAAACAGGCGAAGCCTTTCGGCTTCGCCCACGTGTTTATACCGTAATTTATAATTTTATTACTTTTTGCCGAAATCGTAAAGCCCCGGCTTTATCACGGTAACCGCCGATTCGGTATCGAAAAGCTTCCACGGCATAACGTCTTCCGGCGGTTGCACGCGGAATACCATTCTTTCCTTGCTCACGGGGTGAGTGAAAGAAAGATAATAAGCCCACAGCGCAAGATAACCTTTTTTAGCCTTCTCTCCGCCGTAACGCATATCGCCGTATACGGGACAGCCTATCGCGTTCATCTGCACGCGTATCTGGTGACTTCTGCCCGTGTGCAGCCTTACGTCCGCAAGCGAAAGCCCGCTTTTTTCGGTTAATATATTGTATTCGAGTTCCGCAAACTTTGCACCCGATTCTGTGGGTGCGCAAACGTATACCATATTGTTTACGGCGTTCTTTTTCATATAATGCGTCAGCGTTGCCTTTTTCTCTCTCGGCTCGCCGACGAGAACGGCGTAGTACCTTTTCTCGAAGTCGCCCGCTTTCATCTGCTCGGAAAGCCTTGCCGCCGCCTTTGAAGATTTGGCAAAAACCATAACTCCGCCCGTCGGACGATCGAGCCTGTGAACGAGTCCTAAATACACGTTCCCCTTTTTATCGTACTTTTCCCTTATGTACTCTTTTATGATAGAGAGCATATCGGGATCTTTGCTCGCGTCCTCGCAAGAAGGCACGTTCTGCGGCTTTAACGCCACGATTATATGATTGTCTTCGTGAAGTATCGTAAGTTCTTCCATAAATATCACTCGTTTATCCAAAGCCCGCTGTTTCCGCAGGGCAAAATAACGCCTTCTTCCTCCGTTTTCAGTCCGACTTCGTAAGCTTCCGTTCTTCCGCCGCGTTTTCTTCTTACGGCGATTTCCAGAATATTCTTCATTACCTGCGGTTGCAATCCCGTCGTATAACTGTTTATCAAAAAGAACAGCGGATTGTCCGAAAGCACCTTTTCGCAAAGCTCCGCGAACGGAAACAGTTCCGTTTCCAGCTTCCACGTTTCGCCCGAAGGTCCTCTCCCGTACGAGGGCGGATCCATTATCACCGCGTCGTAACGCCTGCCCCTTCTGATTTCACGCTCGACGAACTTTTTACAGTCGTCTATAATGTATCTTACGCACGCGTCTTTAAGTCCCGAAAGCCTTACGTTTTCTCCCGCGCGTTCGACCATCGCTTTTGCGGAATCGACGTGGCAGACTTTTGCCCCTGCCGCAGCGCACGCAACCGTCGCGCCGCCGGTATAGGCAAAAAGATTCAGAACGTTTATTTCCCTGCCCGCGTTCTTAATCAGCTCCCGCATTCTGTCCCAGTTTACGGCTTGTTCGGGGAAAAGCCCCGTATGCTTAAACCCCATAGGCTTCACCTTAAATTTAAGATCGCCGTAAGAAACCGTCCATTCTTCGGGCATTTTGCCTTTAAACAGCCACTTACCGCCGCCCGTTTCGCTGCGAAGATACTTTGCGCAAAGCCCTTTGTAACCTTCCATGTCGACGGAACTTTTCCAGATGACTTGCGGATCGGGACGAAGAAGAGTTACTCCGCCCCAGCGTTCTAATTTATATCCGTCGCCCGTGGCGATTACGGAGTAGTCCTTCCATTCGGCGACTTTCATTGATAATAACCTCTTAAATTTAACGCGCCTATACGTGCAACCGAGCGTTTGACCTCGCGCAGTCGCAAACGCGCCGCCGCAGAACGCAGCCGCAAGACGCGCCGCAAGATATGCCGCTATATTTTCCGTTCTTTCGCTTTCAATAAGGAAAGAGAGTGGTGCGGATTGCGATAGCAGGCGACAAACGCGAAGTGCGCGTACTATTTTCGTACGCAATCGAGCGTTTGAAAGCACGCCGCCGCAAGACGCGCCGCTATATTTTCTTATTAAGAATTACGGTGCAAGCCGCGCCGTTAATATCTATATCCTTTTTATACCCCGTCGTTTCGCCTTCCGTCACGGAATCGGCAAGCACTACTTTGCGAAGTTCCGAACCTTTTTCAAACGCTTCTTTAAGTTCGTCGTCATCGGTAAGGTAGTTTACGGTAATTCTGTCAACGACCTCGAAGCCCGCTTCTTTACGGAGCGACTGAATTTTGGAAATAAGTTCGCGCTCTACTCCTTCTTTACGAAGCTCGTCCGTCACGTTGGTGTCCATAACCACAGTCATACCCTTGTCGCTTGCGGAAACGTAGCCCTTCATGCTCTCGGAGAAAATCTGCAAATCTTCGAGCGCGAACTCGAACTCGTCGCCCTCGAACTGCGTTTTATACGTTTCTCCCGCCTTAACGCACGCGACAACCGCCGCCGCGTCGCAACTTTCAAGGAATTTTTTAACCTTGCCGAGCTTTGCGCCGTACTTCGGTCCGAGCGTTTTGAGCTGCGGTTTAAGCTTATAACAAACGAAAGAGGAAACATCCGCAACGCGTTCTATCTCCTTAACGTTCAGCTCTTCTTTCGCAATCGAAAGCTCTTCTTCCGAAAGCTTTACGTCGCGTTCGGAACAAACGAAAACCTTTGAAAGCGGCTGACGATTTTTAACGTTCGCCGTGTTCCTGCACGCCCTGCCCAAAACGACGATGTCGAGAACGTTCTGCATACCGCTCTCCAAATCTTTGTCGATTGCCTTTTCGTCCGCTGCGGGGAAGGAGCAAAGGTGTACCGAAATCGGCGCGTCTTTATAGAACGCGGGAACTAAATTCCGGTATATACTCTCCGCCATAAACGGGGTGAACGGCGCGGTAAGCTTAGCCATAGTGACGAGTACGGTGTAAAGCGTGGTATAAGCCGCCGCCTTATCCTCCGTCATGTCGTGTCCCCAGTAGCGTTCTCTGCCGCGGCGAACGTACCAGTTGGAAAGGTCGTCCGTAAACTCCGAAAGCGCGCGCGCCGCACCGTATATGTCGTATTCGCCGAGTCCCTTATCGACCGCCAGAATAAGCGTGTTGAGCTTGGATAAAATCCACTTGTCCATAAGCGTCAGCTTGCAGTCCGCAAGGTTATATTCCGCGGGATTATACTTGTCGATTTCCGCATAAAGAACGAAGAACGCGTAAGTATTCCAGAGCGTACCCATATACTTTCTCTGCGCTTCGGAAACGGCTTCTTCGTAAAATCTCGAAGGAAGCCACGGTGCGGAACCCGTATAAAAATACCATCTCACCGCGTCTGCGCCCTGCTTATCGAGAACGGACCACGGATCTACGACGTTGCCCTTATGTTTACTCATTTTAATACCGTTTTTATCGTTAACGTGACCTAAAACGATACAGTTTTTGAACGGAGCTTTGCCGAAAAGCAAGGTAGAAATCGCGATAAGGGTATAAAACCAACCGCGCGTCTGATCCACCGCTTCCGAAATAAAATCCGCGGGGAAATGCTTTTCAAACAATTCTTTATTTTCAAAAGGATAGTGGAACTGCGCAAAGGGCATAGAACCCGAATCGAACCAGCAGTCCATAACCTCTTTTTCCCTATGGAACGTGCCGCCGCACTCGCACCCGAAGGTGCAGTTATCTATATACGGACGGTGAAGCTCTATATCTCCGTCTATACGGCAAAGGTCTTTCAGCTCTTGTTTGCTGCCGATAACGTGAACTTTTCCGCACTTATCGCAAACCCACACGGGGAGCGGCGTACCCCAGTAACGCTCGCGGGAAATGCCCCAGTCGATAACGTTTTCGAGGAAGTTCCCCATTCTGCCGTTCTTAATCGTTTCCGGTATCCAGTTTATGGAATCGTTCGCCGCGATAAGCTGATCTTTTACGGCGGTCATTTTAATAAACCAGCTTCTTCTTGCGTAATAAATCAGCGGAGTGTCGCAACGCCAGCAGAACGGATAACTATGCTCGAACGGAACTTCCGCAAAAAGAAGTCCGCGCTCTTTCAGATCCTTTATAACCGCCTTGTCGGCGTCTTTTACGAACATTCCCGCAAACTTGCCCGTTTCTTCGGTCATTTTGCCGCGTGTATCGACAAGACACACAAATCCCACGTTCCACTCTTTGCAGACTCTCGCGTCGTCTTCGCCGAACGCGGGCGCGTTGTGAACTATGCCCGTGCCGTCGTCCATGGTAACGTAGTCGTCGGTAATAACGATAAACGACTTTTTGTTTTTTTCTACCGCAGCGGCGGTGAAATCGAAAAGCGGTTCGTACTCCGCGTTCTCGTATTCCGCGCCCTTTTTAACGCCGATAAGCTCGTAATTTTCAAAATATTTGGGAACGAGCGCTTTGGCAAGAACGTAAGTATTGCCGTCCTCCGCCTTAATTTCCGCGTAGTCCTCTTTTGCGTTCATACAAAGGCAAACGTTTGAAGGAAGAGTCCACGGAGTGGTAGTCCATGCAAGGAAATACGCGTTTTCTCTGCCTTTTATCTTAAACCGCGCGACTACGGAAACCTCTTTCACGTCTTTATAACCCTGCGCCACCTCGTGCGAAGAAAGCGCCGTTCCGCAACGCGGGCAATAAGGCACTATTTTATAACCTTTATATAAAAGCCCTTTTTCCGCAATGGTCTTTACCGCCCACCAGACGGATTCGATATACTTGTCGTCGTAGGTGACGTACGGATTTTCCATATCCGCCCAGTAACCTACTCGTTCGCTCATCTTTTCCCATTCGGATTTATATTTCCAGACGCTTTCTTTGCATTTTTTAATGAACGGTTCGATGCCGTATTTTTCGATTTCCTGCTTGCCGTCTATGCCGAGCGTTTTTTCCACTTCGAGTTCTACGGGAAGTCCGTGCGTATCCCAGCCCGCCTTGCGAAGGCAATGTTCGCCTTTCATAACGTGATAGCGCGGTATAATATCCTTGATAACGCGGGTTAAAATATGCCCTATATGCGGCTTGCCGTTGGCGGTCGGCGGACCGTCGTAAAATGTAAACTCTCTGTTTCCCTCGTTTTCCTCTTCGTTTTTCTCGAAAATATCGTTGTCTTTCCAGAACTTCAAGACTTCCTTTTCCCTGTCGAGAAAGTTAAGCGACGCGTCTACTTTCTTGTACATAAGTTTCGCTCCTTTTTATTATATCGGCGTTAAAATAATCACGCGGGCAGCCGAATCCGCAAAACCGCCCGTTTATGCGGAATACAACCCGCACCGACGGCGTGCCGACGCGAACCGTAAACGCAAAAAGCGCGTACTGCCCGTTCGCTATACTGCCCTACGATAAAATCTTATAGGGATATTATAGCTATAATTGTCGGTTTTGTAAAGTTAATTTTTATCAAAAACGGTTTTTGCCCGAATTTTTCTTGCAATTATTCTTAAATTGATATAGAATATATTTACCGCGCTATGCGGGGAGTTAGCGATGCCCTGTCGTCCGCAATTCGCTTAGCGGAGCAGAATGCTTTTAGAGGCTTACGTCGTGGTTGGCTGCGTTTTATAAGGGACGTTGATTTTAAGGTCTTATGCAACGCGCCCCCGCGAACCGTGTCAGATCGGGAACGAAGCAGCACTAAACGGAAAGGCTCGTGTGCCATAAGGTAGCTTTAAAGGAGTTACCTGTAAGGCTAACGCTTCGGCGGCGCATTCCGATAAAAGACGCGCGGTTTATTTAGACAAAAAAAGGAACGGAAAGATTTTTTACTTTCCGTTCCTTTTTTGCGATCGAAGCCGCCCGCGGAAAAAGCGAAAGACTCCGATCGTATTATATAGTATTATTATATCGCCTTATTTACCTTTGGCGAACAGTCCTTTAATCGCGGCGATTAAATCCGCAAACGATTTTTTCTTTACGACGAACCAGAAAATCGCAAATCCTCCGAGTCCCGTAACCGCTACGGATCCGATTGCTATACCCG